>CAWHNO010000001.1:0-76260 GCA_963830725.1 uncultured Solirubrobacteraceae bacterium
CGTCGCCCGCACGTTCTCCGACGTCGCGCCCGGGGCCCTTCTGCTCTACGAGGACGCCGGCGGCGCGCTCGCGCTCGCTGTCAACGGCGGCGACGCCGCGGCGCTGCTCGGGCTGCGCGCCGGCGACGAGGTGCGGCTGGAGGCCGGGTGACGATCGGGCGGCCGCGCCGGCACCTGCGCGAGACGAGCTCGACCAACGAAGTCGCACGGGTGCTGGCTACGGCGGGCGCGCCGCACGGCACGCTGGTCACCGCCGGCTTCCAGACCGCCGGCCGCGGACGCCAGGGCCGGATCTGGACGGCGCCGCCCGGCCGCGCGCTGCTTCTGTCCCTGATCGTGCGCGAGATCGATCCGCTGTTGCCGCTGCGCGCAGGCCTCGCGGTCGCCGACCTAGCCGGGCCGGCCGCGCTGGTCAAGTGGCCGAACGACGTGCTGCTCGACGGCCGCAAGGTCGCCGGTGTGCTCGTCGAGGCGCGGCCGCAGGAGGGCTGGGGCGTGGTCGGGATCGGCGTGAACGCGGCGATCGATCCAGCGGAGCTGCCGCCGGAGCTCAACGCGGGCACGCTCGGGCGCCGGCCGGCCGAGCTGGAGGCGACGCTCGACGAGCTGCTCGGTCACCTCGACGATCTCCTTGCCCGGCCCGCGGCCGAGGTGCTCCCGGCGCTCCGCATCCGCGACGCACTGCTCGACCGTCCGCTGTCATGGGCCGGCGGCGAAGGCGTCGGCGCCGGGATCGACGAGCGGGGGAACCTGCTCGTACGCGCGGGTGACGGCGTCGAGGTGCTCGACGCGGGCGAAATCCACCTCGGCGTCCTGGACTAGACGACCCCTGGGCAGGACGGTCAGGCGGCTTCGTCGCCGGCGGAGCGCTCGGACGCCTCGCGGACGGCGGCCCGGACGCGCTCGCTGGCGGCCTCGAGCACGTTCGGCTCCGGCGCCTTCTTGGCGCGCTTCGCGCGCGGCTTGGCGGGAGCCTTCGCGCGCTTGGCGCGAGCGGGCTTGACAGGAACGGCCTCGCCCTCGAGAGCCGGCGGCGCCGCCTTTGCGCGCTTGGCGCGAGCGGGCTTGACAGGAGCGGCCTCGCCCTCGAGAGCCGGCGGCGCCGCCTTGGCGCGCTTGGCGCGAGCGGGCTTAACAGGAGCGGCCTCGCCCTCGAGAGCCTGCGGCGCGCGCTCGCGCCCGGGAACCGCGGGCGCGGCCTTCGCGCGCTTGGCCCGCGGCTTGGCGGGAGCCTTCGCGCGCTTGGCGCGAACGCGCTTCGCGGGAGCCTCGACGCCCTCGGGAACCTCGGGCGCCCTCTCGCCTCCGAGGCCGTCGGAAACGTCAGGGGCCTTCTCGCCCTCGAAGGCCTTCGCGCCTTCAGGGGCCGGCTCGCCCTCGGGGGCCTTCGCGCCGTCGACACCCTCGGGCACCTCGGGCCGCCGCTTCGCCCGCCGCGCGCGCGCCGGCCTCTTCGGCGCCGCGCCGGCCTCGGGCTCGGCGACACCGGCGCCGTCCTCGACGACGGCCCCAGCGCCCTCCGCCGCCGCCACGACCTCCGGCGCAGCGGCCTCGCCGGCATGCTTCCTACGCCGCCGCCGCTTGGACTTGCCACGGCCCTTCGGGAAGTTGCGCAGCAGCTCGCGCGCCAGCGCCGCCGGCTTACGCGACATCCGCGTGCGCGCGCCGTTTACGACCTCGCCCGCCTCCGCGGTGTGCGGGAGCGCCGCGGCGAGCAGCGCCGCCGCCAGGCGGCGATCCTGCTGACGCGCTGCATGCACGAGGCGCCGCGCGTTGCGCGCGTGCGCGCCGCCCGACGAGTTCACCAGCAACCCCAAGAGCCGCTTCGTCTCCGGCCACCGCTGCACGGCGTACTCCTCGTGCACGTCGCGCGTCATGTTCGCGCAGCGCCAGATCCAGTTGTTGGCCTGATCGCGACGGCCGATCTTCTTCTCGGCCAGCGCCTGCAGCACGACCTTGACGCCCTCGCGCTTGTCGTCGCGCGGCCACGTCTCGACGAAGTCCAGCGCGCGGTCGAACGCCTCGGCGTCGCGCCCGGCGGAGATCTCCTGCAGCGCCTTCAGACGCAGCTGCGGGTTCTTGTTGCGCTCGACCGCGGTGGTCAGGAAGGTCCGCTTGAGCTCACCGCCCTGGTCGAAGTGCAGCATCGCCCGCGCGCGCCGCCAGCCGTTCGGCGCCACGCGCGCACCGGCCAGCGCGGCCCACTGCACCTGCTCGCCGTAGTCGAGGTGCTCGACGGCGATCCGCCACAGCTCGCGCTCGAAGACCTCGATCCGCCGGTTCTCGTCGGCAGTGACCGGCAGCACGCGCCGCTCCACCCGCAGCCGGCGCCCCCGCCCGCGACGGACCGGGCCGACCACGATCGCG
This sequence comes from uncultured Solirubrobacteraceae bacterium, assembly GCA_963830725.1. Taxonomy (GTDB): domain Bacteria; phylum Actinomycetota; class Thermoleophilia; order Solirubrobacterales; family Solirubrobacteraceae; genus DASSUW01. Next base: position 2,368 of record CAWHNO010000001.1, read on the forward strand.
CCGCCTCGATAGACGTCGCGGTCCAAAAGAGAATGCAGAGTCACGACCGGGTCGTCGTGCTTGGTCGCCGGATGCACGAAGTCGACGATGATGCCCGCCTCCTTGCCCGGCTGGCGACGGGTGACGCGGCCGACCCGCTGCTGATAGATGCGTCGCGAGGCAGTCGGCGCGAGGTGCATGCAGACGGTCGCGCGCGGCGAGTTCCAGCCCTCGGCCAGCAGCTGCGCGTTGATCAGCACGTCGATCGCGCCGCTCTCGTAGCGGGCCAGGATGCTGGCCAGCTCGCGCTTGGGCGTCTCACCCGACACCGCCTGCGCCTTCATGCCCACATCCCGGAACGCCTGCGCGACGTTGTAGGCGTGCCGCACGCCGGCCGAGTACACGACGCCGGGCACGCCGTTGAAGCGCGTCTTGTAGAGATCCGCGATGGCCAGGTTGAACGGCAGCTGATCCAGCAGCTCGGCCAGCAGCTCCTGGTCGAATTCGGTGTCCACCTCGCCGCGGCGCAGCGGCACCTTGGCGATCGTGCGGACGCCGGGGCCGGGCGGGATCCGCACGCAGCGCAGCGGCGCGATCACGCCGCGCCGCGCGGCCTGCGCGAGGTCGAAGCGCGAGGTCTGCGTCGGGAACAGGTCGGTGACGTGACGGGCGATCAGCGCGCCCGTCGCCGTCATGCCGATGAAGATCGGGCCCGCCCACTGGCGGATCGAAGCGGAGGTCTTCTCGCCGAGAGCGGTGTGCGCCTCGTCGCAGATGACGATCGTGTAGGCGTCGGAGATCTTGCCCGCGTTGCGGACGAACCACTGGTAGGTCTCGACCGTCACCGGGCCGTCGGCGCGGTCGTGGCCCTTGAGCAGAGCGGGCGCGATCCGGTTGCGGTAGCCGCGGTCGCGCAGCTCGCCGTGGAACTGGTCGACGAGGTTGCGGCGGTGGGTCAGGATGAGGATGCCGCCGGTGCGCGAGGCCTCGACGAAGCCGAGCGCGGCCACGGTCTTGCCGGCGCCGGTGGCGTGCTCGAACCAGAAGCGCTTGCCGGCGTGCGCGTCTTCCGGCGCCTCGCCGAGCTGCTCTTCGTCATCGGCGGACGATTCGGACCAGTCCCGGGGCTCCTCCGGCTCGTCGTCCTCGTCGAGCTCCTCCTCGCCCGGGATGCCGGCCGGGGCGAGGACGACATCGCCCTCGGCGACCGCTCCGTTGGTGCTGCCGTTGCCGTTGCGCTGGGCCTCGGCGTACAGCGCGGTGAGCGTGCCCGACAGCGCGTCAACCTGGTGGGCGGACAAGATGGCCCCGTCGGCGAGCGCCGGCTCGTCCTGGCTCAGAAGGCGCTCGAGCCCGAGCAGCAGCGAGAACGTCCGGCGCCACGCCACCGACGGCACGGTGGCGCCGGCCTCGATCTCCGCCATCGCCGCGTCGAACGCGCGCCGGTGCGGGGTGCCGGGCGCGAGCAGGGTCGCGGCATCCTCGCCCTCGAAGACGAATGGCTCGCGGGTGAACTGCGAAGCCCGCTCGATGTCTTTGGATGATGGAAGCGTGGCCGTCGTGGCCACTGGCGTGGTCTCAGCCATGAAAGGCGTTGATTCGTAAAAGACCGCGGTCTACTCCGCGCGGTCTCGCGCGCTGCGGGGATATCTGGGCTCCAGGGACCTGCGCTGCCCGCCGGCCCTCGGATGGCGGGGTCGTCCCTGCGAGGCGGCACCTATTACAGCAGGTCCGGCGCGATCTGCCAGTCTGATGGCTCAAATGCGCCGTGTCCTCGTGCTGCTCGGAGCCGTCGCGCTCGTCGCCGTCGTCGTGATCGGACTCGGCCAGGCCGGGGGCGAGAGCGCGCCCGAGACGCCGGCGCAGGAGTTCGACCTCGAGGCGGCCCAGCAGCAGCTCGCAGGCGCCCCGGCGCCGCTCGCCGCCCTCTACGGACAGGCGAACACGATCCTGCCCGGCGGGACCGAGGCCTTCGACGAGCGCATCGCCGGGCTCGAGGGCCACCCCGCCGTCATCAACAAGTGGGCCTCGTGGTGCGGGCCGTGCCGCGCCGAGTTCCCGATCTTCCAGCAGGTCGCGACCGCCCGCGGCAAGGAGTACGGCTTCCTCGGCGTCAACGCCGAGGACAAGCGGCCGGCGGCCGAGGAGTTCCTCAGCGAGCGCCCGCTCCCCTATCCCTCCTACGAGGACCCCGACGAGGAGATCGCCAAGGAGCTCGACGCGGCCAAGTTCTTCCCGATGACGATCTTCGTCGACGCCAAGGGGGACACCGCCTTCGTGAAGGCCGGCGAGTACACCTCCACAGCCGAGCTCGAGGCCGACATCGACAAGTACCTCGGCGGCACGTGAACGAGCTGCGCGTCGACCCGCTCACGGGCCTCAAGAGCGTGATCGCCTCGGCCCGGGCCGACCGCCCCGGCGGCCACTTCGACCTCGACCCGCCGCCGCCGATCGACGTCGCCAAGGACCCGTTCGCGCCCGGCCACGAGGACCGACGCCGCCCGAGGTCTACGCGGTGCGGCCCGACGGCGGCGGCCCGGACACCCCGGGCTGGACCGTGCGCGTGGTGCCGAACCTCTACCCGGCGCTGACGCAGGACGCGCACGAGCCCGAGCCCGAGGCCAACCCGGACCTCTTCACCGCCCAGGCGGCGGCCGGCGACCATGAGGTGATCGTCAACGCGCCCGACGCGGTCAGCTCGCTCGTCGAACTGGACCCCGGCCAGGTGGCCACGGCGATGGAGGCGTGGCGCGAGCGCATGCGCGCGCACGCGGGCTGCGCGTGCCGTCACGTGATCGTCAACGAGCGCCGCGAGGGCGGCGCCTCGCTCCCGCACACGCACGCCCAGCTCTACGCGCTGGGCTTCGTCCCCGCCGCGATCGCGCGCGAGCGCGAGCGCTTCACCGCGTACGCCACGCGCACGATGGGTGGCAACCTGCTCGGCGACCTCGTGCAGGAGGAGGTACGCCGGCGCGAGCGCATCGTCGCGATCGACGACGAGGCCGTCGCGATGGCGCCCTATGCCTCGCGCGTGCCGTTCCAGCTCATGATCGCCCCGCGCACCCCGCGCCCGCGCTTCGAGGACGACGGGCCGCTCGGCGCGCGGCTCCTGCACGACGTGCTCGGCCGCCTGGCGCGCCGGCTCGGGGCGAGCCCGCCGCTGAACCTGTGGGTGCGCACGGCGCCGTCGGGCGCCGACCACTTCTGCTGGCGGATCGACATCCTGCCGCGGCTGACCCATCTCGCCGGACTCGAGCTCGGCGCCGGCGTGAACCTCTGCACCACCGCGCCGGAGCAGGCGGCGGCGGAACTGCGCGACATCTGAGCCACGGCCGCGAGCGGCTCGACCTCGCGCCCGAGCGGGCTTGCTCAATACCCTGCCGCGGTGATCTTCATCGCCCTCGCCATCGCCGCGTCGATCGCGGCGGGGGTGGGGGCGGAGCGGCGGGCCGGGGCGCGGGCCGGCGTGTGGGCGCGGCGGATCCTCACCTTCCTGCTCTACGTGGTGATGCCGGTCGTCGCCTTCTTCAACATGGCGCGGCTGGAGGTGAGCGCCGACGTGGGCGTCGGCCTCGTGCTCGGCTGGATCGCCCTCGCGCTCAGCGCGGCGGTCGGGTGGCAGATCGGGCGGCGACTGCTGCGCCTGCCCGCCCCGTCGGCGGGCGTGCTGGCGATCGTCGGCCTGCAGGCCAACACCGGGCTGATGGGCCTGGCCGTGGTCGGCGCCGTGCTCGGCTTCGACCACCTGTCCGAGGGCGTGGTCTACGACTCGCTCGTGCAGCAGCCGGTGTTCTTCATCGGCTCGTTCGCGATCGCGGCGGCCACGGGCACGAAGGCGGGCGAGACGGTCCGGCAGCGGATCCGCGCGTTCTTCGTCCGCAACCCGCCGCTGGTCGCCGTCGTGCTCGGCGCCTTCGCCCCGGACGCGCTGGCGCCCGACGTGCTGGTCGACGCCGCGCGGCTGCTGATCCTCGCCGTGCCCGTGCTCGGCTTCTTCGCCGTCGGCGTGACGCTGGCGGAGGAGGCCGAGGAGGGCGCGCTGGCGTTCCCGCCGCCGCTCACCGCCCCGATCGGCGCCGCGATCGTCCTGCGCCTGCTGATCGCGCCGGCGCTGCTCTTCCTGCTCGCGGCGCCCCTCATCGACCTGCCCGCCGCGTTCCTGCTGATGGCGGCGATGCCCGCCGGGCTGCACATCGTCGTACTCGCCCACGTCTACGGGCTCGACGTGCCGTTCGCGGCGAGCGCGATCGTGTGGACGACGATGGTGGCCGTGCCCGCTCCTGCTCGTCGCGTCCGTCATCGTGTGACGGACGTGCGCGCGCTGGTGCAGCGGGTGAGCCGGGCGTCGGTCGACGCGACCGGCGAGCGGGTGGCCGAGATCGGCCCCGGCCTGCTCGTGCTGCTCGGCGTCACGCACGACGACACGGAGGCCGACGCCGACCGGCTGGCCGACAAGGTGCGCGCGCTGCGGATCTTCCCGGACGCCGAAGGGCGGATGAACGAGCCGCTCGGCGATCGCGAGGTCCTGTGCGTGTCGCAGTTCACGCTCTACGGCGACGCGCGCAAGGGCAACCGTCCGGCCTACGTCGCCGCCGCCCGGCCCGAGCACGCCGAGCCGCTGTACGAGCGCTTCTGCGACCGGCTCGGCGCCCGGCGCGGGGTCTTCGGCGCGCACATGGACGTCTAGCTGGTCAACGACGGCCCGGTGACGCTGCTGCTCGAAGTGCCGTAGGCTGCGGCGCCGATGCCGCCCGAGGACCGCTTCATCTGCCGCTTCGCCGCCGAGCCGCCGCAGGAGCCCATCGCCTCCGGGCGCTGGGCCGAGACGCTGCAGGCGGAGTTCCTGTCCGCCGCCCTGCGGATCGACACCGAGGGCACCGAGCTCGGCGACCCGGGCGAGCTGAACTGGTTCCCCGACCGCACCTGGGCCGGCCGCACGTTCGTGCCGGTGACCTCGCGCACCGCCAACGGGCTCGACCTCTTCGGCTACGTCTCCTTCGTGCCCGGCGAGGACGGCGAGGAGCCGGGCGACTTCTACTCGTGGGCCGACTTCACCGACGAGACGTCCGAGCGCAACCCGGACTGGAAGATGGACCTCTGCGAGGAGGTGGTCGGCGGCTGGCGCGGCGAGAACGGCGAGGTGGCGGCGATGACGCTCGTGTGGGGCGTCCCGATCGTCCGCGGAGGCGCCATCGCGACCGCCGAGCTGGCCGGCCTGACGGTCGACCAGTGCCTCCTGGCGAGCGACCGCTACACGCTGATCGCGCCCGACGCCTACCGCGGCGACTACCTGGAGATCGCGCTCTGGGGGATGTCCGGCAACGAGCTGGCACGCGAGTCGCTCTACGAGGACGACGGGAGCGAGTAGCCGTTGCGGTAGTGACATCACGCGGTCGACGAGGCCGAAGTCGGTCGCCTGCTCGGGCGTGAAGAAGCGGTCGCGCTCGAGCGCCTCTGAGATCTCCTCGACGGGCTTGCCGGTGTGGTGGGCGTAGATCTCCTCGACCCGCCGGCGGAGCTCGAGCGCCTCCTTGGCGTGGATCTGGATGTCGGACGCCTGGCCCTGGAAGCCGCCGCTGGGCTGGTGGACGAGGATGCGCGAGTTCGGCAGCGCCGAGCGCTTGCCCGGCGTGCCGCCTGCCAGCAGCAGCGAGCCCATCGACATCGCGACCCCGCAGCACACGGTGGCGACGTCGGGCTTGATGAACTGCATCGTGTCGTAGATCGCCAGCCCCGCGTACACGACCCCGCCCGGCGAGTTGATGTACATCGAGATGTCCTTGTCGGGGTCCTCCGCCTCGAGGTGCAGCAGCTGGGCGACGACCACGTTGGCGATCGGCGTCGTCGATCGGGCGTGCCGACGAAGACCACGCGCTCGCGCAGCAGCCGCGAGTAGATGTCGAACGAACGCTCTCCGCGAGCGTCCTGCTGGATGACGACGGGTACGAGGGGCATGCTGGGCTGTCTCCGATCCGCAACCGATTGGTTGCACGTTTTCGCCCATGGTACTATGCGCAACCTATGAGTTGCGTAACCCGTGAGATCGTCCTCCCCGTGCCGCGCGAGCGGGCGTGGGAGCTGGTCACCGAGGAGGACGAGCTGCGCGAGTGGCTCGCCGACGACGTCGAGTTCGAGGCCGAGGAGGGCGCGCCGCTGCACGCGGACGACCGCGACGGCGTCGTCGAGGTCGTGGACGCCGAGGAGCGGATCGTCTTCACGTGGGGCGACTCGCGCGTCGAGTGGCGGCTCGACGACCACCCTGGCGGCACGCGCTTCACCGTCACCGAGCACCGGTACGCGGACGACTCGTCGTGTGGGGGCCCGAAGCTCTCCGCGCTGGCATCCAGCGTCCGATGTTGTGCCCGGCGTAGACGTCGGCGCCGTCTTCGCTGCGCTCGCCGACCCCACGCGGCGCGAGGTCGTGCGCTCGCTGGCCGCGCAGCCCGGGCTGACCGCGTCGTCGCTCGCGGGCGAGCTGCCGATGACGCGCCAGGCCGTCGCCAAGCACCTCCACGCCCTCTCCGGCGCCGGCCTGGTCCAGGCGCGCCGCGAGGGCCGCGAGACGCGCTACACGCTCACGCCCGCGCCGCTGGCGGACGCGATGGAGTGGATGGCCGCCGTCGGCGCCCAATGGGACGAGCGCCTGGGCCGGCTGGCTAAGCGGTCCGCGCTGTAGGCACCCGCTCGAGGACCTCGGCGTCCGTGAGCGGGAAGTGGCAGGCGGCCAGGTTGCCGCCGTCCTTGGCGCTCGAGCAGCGGCTCCTCCTGGCGGCAGATCTCCTGCGCCTTCCAGCAGCGCGTGTGGAAGCGGCAGGCGGGCGGCGGGTTGGCCGGCGAGGGCACGTCGCCCGCGAGCACCTGGCGCTTCTTGGACGCCGCGAGCCGCGGCTGCGGCACCGGCACGGCCGACATCAGCGCGCCCGTGTACGGCATCCGCGGATGCGCGTAGAGCTGCTCGTTGGACGGCCAGCTCGACGATCTTGCCCAGGTACATGACCGCGATCCGGTCGCACATGTGGCGCACCACGGACAGGTCGTGGGCGATGAAGATCAGCGTGATGCCCATCTCGCGCTGCAGCTCGCGCAGCAGGTTGAGGATCTGCGCCTGGATCGAGACGTCGAGCGCGGAGACCGGCTCGTCGGCCACGATCACCTTCGGCTTGAGCGCGAGCGCGCGCGCGACGCCGATGCGCTGGCGCTGGCCGCCCGAGAACTCGTGCGGGTAGCGGTTGTAGTGCTCGGGGTTGAGGCCGACGCGGTCCATCAGCTCCTGGACCGTCCGCTTGCGCTCGCCCTCGCCCTTCGCCAGGCCGTGGATCACGAACGGCTCGCCGATGATCGTGCCGACCGTCTTGCGCGGGTTCAGCGACGAGTACGGGTCCTGGAAGATCATCTGCATGCTCGCGCCGCAGGGCCTTGAGCGCGCTCGCCCTTGATGTCGGCGATCTCCTCGCCGTCGAACTTGATCGAGCCGCTCGTGGGCTCCATCAGGCGCAGCAGCAGCCGCGCGGTGGTCGACTTGCCGCAGCCCGACTCGCCGACGAGGCCGAGCGTCTCGCCGCGCATGCACGTCGAACGAGACGCCGTCGACGGCGCGCACGGCGCCGACCTGGCGCTGGAGCAGGCCCTGGCGGATCGGGAAGTGCTTGACGAGGTCGCGGACCTCGACGAGCACCGCGCTCTGTCGCCTCCGCCGGGCCACGGCGCCGGGTCCGGCGCCGGTGGCCGGCCTCGTCACGCCGCCCCCTCCTCGATCACGTCCTTGCGCGCCTCCTCGGGCTTGATGCCCGCCTGCAGCTCGTCCCACAGCTTCGTGCGCGCGCCGGTGTCGAGCAGGCACGCGACCTTGTGGCCGGGTCGCCGGCGACCGGCTCGAGCGTCGGCTCGACGCGCCGGTGCGCGTCGCGGACGTAGGGGCAGCGCGGGTGGAACGAGCAGCCGCCGGGCAGGTGGATGAGCGACGGCGGGCGGCCCGGGATCGGCACCAGCTCCTCGCCGCGCGGCGCGTCCATGCGCGGGATCGAGCTCAGCAGGCCCCACGTGTAGGGGTGCTCGGGCGCGTTGAAGATCGTGTCCGCCGTGCCCTTCTCGACGATCCGGCCGGCGTACATGACCGCGATCTCGTCGGCCATCTCGGCGACCACGCCCGAGGTCGTGCGTGATGACCACGACCGCGGTGTCGAACTCGCTCTGCAGGCGCTCGATCAGCTCGAGGATCTGCGCCTGGACGGTGACGTCGAGCGCCGTGGTCGGCTCGTCGGCGATCAGCAGCTTGGGGTCGTTGGCCAGCGCCATCGCGATCATCGCGCGCTGGCGCATGCCGCCGGAGAACTCGTGCGGATAGGAGTCGGCGCGCCGGCGCGGCTCGGGGATGCCGACCAGGCTGAGCATCTCGACCGCGCGGTCGTAGGCCTGGGCCTTGGAGACGTCCTGGTGCGACTGGATCGCCTCGACGATCTGGTTGCCGACCTTGTAGAAGGGATGCAGCGACGACAGCGGGTCCTGGAAGATCATCGCGATGTCGTTGCCGCGGACCTCGCGCAGGTCCTCGTCGGAGGCGCCGAGCAGGTCCTTGCCGTCGAACCGCACCGCGCCGGAGATGCGCGCGTTGCGCGCGCGCGTGAGGCCCATCACGGTGAGCGAGGAGACCGACTTGCCCGGAGCCGGACTCGCCCACGATCCCGAGCGTCTCGCCGCGGTCGACGGTGTAGGAGATGCCGTCGACGGCCTTGACGAGGCCGTCCTCGGTCTCGAAGTGGACGCGGAGGTCCTCGACCTCCAGCAGCGGGGCCGCCATCAGTACCGCACCCGGGGATCGATGAAGGCGTAGAGGATGTCCACGATGAGGCTCATGATGACGATGAAGAACGCTCCGAACAGGACGGTGCCCTGGATGACGGGGAGGTCGAACCGCACGATCGCGTCGTAGGCGAAGCGGCCGATCCCCGGGATGTTGAACACCGTCTCGGTGAGGATCGCCCCGCCGAGCAGGATGCCGATGTCGAGGCCGAGCAGCGTCACGATCGGCGTGATCGCGGAGCGCACGCCGTGGCGGAAGATCACCCGCCGCTCGGAGAGGCCCTTGGCCCGGGCGGTGCGGATGTAGTCCTCCTGCATCGTGTCGATCAGGTTGCCGCGCAGGAAGCGGGCGTAGATCGCCGCGAAGGCGGCGGCGAGCACGCACCACGGCATGATCAGCGCCTCGCGCCTTGCCGAGGAGGCTGTCGGCCTCCTGGTACGCGCCGCTGCCCGGGCAGCAGCGGGAAGCGGCCGATGCTGTCGTCGAACAGGAACAGCGCGACGAGGCCGAGGAAGTAGACCGGGGCCGAGATCGCGATCAGCGCGACGCCCATCGCCAGGCGGTCGAGCCACGAGCCGGTCTTGATCGGCCGAGATCACGCCGATCGGGATCGCCGATCGAGAGCCAGAGCACCACGGCGCCGGCGGTGAGGAAGATCGTGGCCGGCAGCCGGTCGAGGATCTGCGGCAGGACCTCGGGTTCGACTGGTACGAGTAGCCGAAGTTCGACGCCGTCGCCGCCGACGAACGGCAGGATGTCGCCGATGTAGCGGAAGAACTGGACGTGCATCGGGTCGTCGAGCCCGAACTGCTGCGCGGATCGACTCGACAGCTCGGGTGACGGCTGCCGGCCGGCGCGCAGCACCGCCGGGTCGGCGGCGGGCAGCACCGTGAAGACGATGAACGTGAGCAGGGTGACCACGAACAGCAGGAAGATCACCCAGAACAGGCGGCGGACGATGTAGGCGGCCATGGCTCGTCGGTGCAGCTTGAGGGCCGGCGGGGCCCCGCCGCGAGCGGCGGGGCCCTCCGGTGGATCACTACTTGAGCGAGGTGTACGCCAGCGCCCAGAGGGCGTTGTCCTCGTCGACCACGCCGTTGACGTTGCTCGGAGCGGATGTTCGGGGTCTTGTCCCAGAGCCAGTTGACGGCGGGCGCGTGCTCGCGTGATCTCCTGGTCGATCTCGGCCCACGCCTCGGCGCGCTCGGCCGGGTCGGTCAGCAGCGCGGCGTCGTCCATCGCCTCGTTGATCTCGGGCACGTCGAGCTGCGGCCAGTTGACGTTGTTCGTCGGGAGGATGTTGTCGCCGTTGAACGTCGGGTCGAGGTACGTCTGCGGGTCGGCGAAGTCCTTGCAGCCAGCCGACGTTCGGGCAGATCGCGACCTTCGGCCTTCGGCACGTTGCAGAACTTCGTGTACATCGCGTCGTGCGTGACCTGGCGCAGGCGGACCTTGAAGCCGAGCTTCTCGAACTGCTCCTCGGCGACCTCGGCCGTCTTGCCGCCGACGCCCTCGTTGTCGCCGACCATCAGGAACTCCTCGGTCGCCCTCGTACTTGCCGGAGGCGAAGCCCGCCTTCTTGAAGTACTCGGCCGGCGAGCGCCTGGTCGCCCTTCGGGTTGGACATGAAGTCGAGGCCGGGGCCCTCCAGGCCGCCGGCCTCGTCGAAGCCGGACAGGCCCGGCGGGAGGTAGTGCGTCGCGATGTCGCCGATCACCTCGCCGCCGCGCGTCAGCCGCAGCGCCTCCCGGTCGAAGCCGGCGACGACCGCCTTGCGCACGTTGATGTCGTCGAACGGCGGGATCTGTCGTGTTCAGCGAGATCCAGCGGCCGCCGCCGCCGGCGGCGAGCTCGAGCTGGTCCTTCTGCTGCGTGATCGCGTCACGCAGGACGGCCGGCGGCGGCGGCTGGTCGCCGTTGATCATGCTCTCGCCGTCGAGGATCTTGCGCGACATGACGGTCGCGTCGTCGTTGCCCTGCTGGATCTCGATCTCGTCGAGGTAGGCCGGGCGGTTGTCGAGGCTCTCGTCCCAGTTCGGGTTGCGCACGAGGTGGATGCGCCGGCCGGCCTCGTAGCCGATCGCCTTGCCGGAGGCGTCGTTCTCGATCATGTACGGGCCGGTCGCGACCTGGTTCTGGCCGTAGGTGCTGACGGGTTCTTGGCGTCGAACTCCTTCGCGTACTCCTCCGGCACCGGTGCCGTGAGCGGCATGACGAGCGGCCTGGCAAGGATGCCGCCGGCGCACTTGTCGGCTCCCTCGGCCGGCGTGAGCGTTGAACACGACCGTCGTGTCGTCCGGCGTCTCGATGCCGGGGATCTTGGTGCCCGGCTTGGCGCCGACCTTGGCGCCCTTGAGTCGCCGAAGTAGGCTGCCGCGTAGCCGTTGTTGACGCTGTTGAAGAAGCCGCGCTCGATCGCGTACTTGACGTCCTTCGACGTGACCTCGCGGTCGACCGGCGGCGAGAACTTCACGCCCGTCTTGATCTTGACCGTGACCGTGCAGCCGTCCTCGGCGATCTCGGGATCGGCCTCGGCGAGATCGGCTCGATCGCTGACCGCGTCGTCGATCTTGGGCCGGTAGAGCGTCGTCTGGGTCGCCGCGGATGATCGGTTGCCCACACTGGGAGTACGTGATGCCGGGGTCGATGTAGTCGACGTCGCCGGCCCAGAGGGCGATCAGCTTGCCGCCCTTCTTGCCCTCGGCGGGCGTACCCTGCGGTCGTGCCCTGCTCGCTCGCCGTCGTCGTCGCCGCCGCAAGCGGCAACGCCGAGGGTCAGGGCGAGCAGGGCGCCGAGGATGAGGGTCCAGTGAACGGACCGTCGCATGAAGCGTCCTTTCATGTGTTCCTGTTGGTCGATCGGGACTTGGTGCCCCTTGGGATTGAGCGCGTCCTGGAGCCCGTCGCCGACCAGGTTGAAGGCCAGGACGGTGAGGAGCAGCGCGAGGCCCGGGAACAACATGAACCACCAGGCCACGTCGAAGATCGAGACGGCGTCGGAAAGCATCTCCCCCCACGAGGCACGGGGAGGCTGGACGCCGACGCCGAGGAACGACAGCGCGGCCTCGAGCAGGATGTTCGCCGGGATGAAGAGCGTGGCGTAGACGATGATCGGCGCCACGAGGTTGGGGAGGATGTCGCGGAACATGATCCGCGAGTTGGAGGCCCCGAGAGAGCGGGACGCCTCGACGAACTCCTTCTCGCGCAGCGAGAGCACCTGGCCGCGGATGATCCGGGCCACGTACGGGGTGTTCGCGAGGACGATGATGAAGATCACGACCGAGAGGCCGGGCTGGATCAGCCCGCCCAGGCAGCCGTTCTCGCCCGAGCAGGCGGTGGCGAGGCCGAGGCCGAGCAGCAGCACCGGGAACGCGAGCATCACGTCGAGCGATGCGCGCGATCGCGGTGTCGACCCAGCGGCGGTAGAACGCCGGCCACGGTGCCGAGGATGACGCCGAAGATCACCGACAGGCCGGTGCCGATGAAGGCGACCGTCAGCGAGACCTGCGCGCCGTAGAGCACGCGCGAGAAGACGTCGCGCCCGATCGGGTCGACGCCGAACGAGGTGCTCGCTGCTCGGGCCCTCGGGAAGCCCGAAGTCGTCGAGCGCCGACGTCTGCTGCTCGTTCGGGGGCGGCGCCCCGAGCAGCTTGGTGATCGGGCCGGCGAAGATCGCGACGAAGATCAGGAGCGACGATGAAGACCGAGCGCCGTCATCGCGACCTTGTCGCGCCGGAAGCGCCGCCAGAACAGCTGGAGCGGCGAGCGGGCGGCGACCGCCTGCTCGCCCCGGACCATCTGGTCGAGGCCGGTGTCCTCCGCGTGCAGGAGGTCGCTCGCGCCGGCGCCCGTGCTCATGCGAGCGCCCCTCGGCTGGGTGCTGCGATGTTCAGTTGAAACCCTCCTCCGGGCATGCGCCCAGGCGCACGGCCGGCACTTAATTCCCCTTAAGACCGGCAACCTACAAGGTCATCGGCAGATCTCATCCCGCACCCGCACACCGAGCAGTGCGCAGGTCACATCGACGTTCCCTGCGCCGCCGGTACTTGGGTGAATTCGGCGGCCCAGGATAGCCACCAGACCGCGGAAGTCCGTTGGCAGCGGATTAAGATGGATGCGGCGTACTCAGTACGTGCCCCGATAGCTCAGCCGGATAGAGCGACTCCCTCCTAAGGAGTAGGCCGCTGGTTCGAATCCAGCTCGGGGCGCCTTGAGGTAGAGCCGTTTGCGCCCTGCTCGTCAATCGCTCGGGGCGCACCGGGCAAGCACAACAAGCGAGCGCCAAGGGGGCAGTCGACGTCGTCTTCACGGCGGGGGCGGGCCACCGAATGGGCCCGGTGCTCGTACGCGTACGGGCTCGGGTAGCTCGCCGTAGGCCTCGGTGTCGTAGCCGGTCGTCTGCGCGACGCTCGCACCGTGCTTGGCCGCGGTCTCGTTGGCGATCCAGTCGATGTTGCGGCTGGGGTCGGGGCTGCCGAACATCAGGATCACGCACGGCGCGTCGCCGGCGCCGACCGTGATGTGCTGTGCCGGGAGGGGAGTGGAAGTAGTCCCACTGGCGCATCCGTCGTTCCTCGTTCTCGATGACGGCGACGCACTCGCCGCTCAGGACGAGAAAGCCTTCTTGCGCGGCCTCGGCGTGGTAGTAGCCGTGCGACTCGCCGGGCTGGAGCACGTGGACGTGTATCGCCGATGCCCGGCGCTGCCGGATCGGCGTCCGGGGCGTCGAACCCGCGCCAGACGCCGAACCCCGGGACCGTCTCCCAGGCCATCTCGCCGAGATTGAGGACGAACCAGCCGCCGCCGACGGGAACCTGGCCCTCGGGCGTCGTCTCGATCTCAGCCTCGTGCATCGCGGATCCCGGTACTCGGTGGCCGCGTCGCACCGTACGCGTATCGTCTGCCCACACGCTTTCCTGCTTGCCCCTGGCAGCGGCAGCGAGGCGCTCATTCATCAGAGCGACCTGGCGTCACGCTGGGCCCGAGCGGGGGCTCGCCTGGGGTTCGTGCCCGCGGTCACTCGTAGTGCAGGGCGTCGAGCACGTTGAGCCGCGAGGCCCGGCGGGCCGGGAGGATGGCGGCCCCGAGCCCGGCGAGCATGGCAACCACCGTGAAGCCCACGAGCTCCGGGATCGGGATCGAGAAGCCGATGTCGTACTGCGAGAGCGCCTGGGTCACCAGGGCCGCGAGGAAGATGCCGAGCGGGAGCCCGAGCGCGGCGCCGATCAGCGCCGTGATCTCGTCGACGAGGACGACCTCTTTCGCGACGCGGAGTTCGGTAGCGCTCGGGCTGCTCGACGATGCATACCTGATCCACTCGTGCCTGGCGGCCTGTCGCGCGTTCTTCCCAGGGCTCAGCTCGCCGGATGGCTCGCGGCCCCGGACGCCGACACCATGGCAGCCGTGCGGGCGCTGCTCCCCGCAGGCGTTCCCGAGGCGCTCGACCGGGCCTGCGAGAACCTGGTCCGCGTCGCCGCCGCCATGTACTCCGGCGGCGGGCCGGGCGTATCGGCCGAGGACGGTCCGACATGGAGCCTCCGCGTCGACGACGCGCTCGCCGCACTCGGTCCCGCCGCCTGACCACGAGGTGATCCCGCTGCGATTCGAGACGGCGACAGTTCCACCCGGGCATCCGGTACGGGCCTCCGTACCTCCGCCCGGGTGGAGTCCCCGTAGAACCCGTCCCTGGCGGTCCGGACAATTCGCGCGATGATGCGTGCTGCGACGGACGGCCGGCTCCTCACGGACGGCACCCCCGGATACGACGCGGCCCGAACGGTGTGGAACGCGATGGTCGACCGCCGGCCGCACGCGATCGTGCGCTGCGCGAGCGCGGACGACGTCGCAGAAGCGATCCGTTACGGGCGCGACCGCGACCTCGAGATCGGGGTGCGCTGCGGCGGGCACAGCGTGCTCGGCCTCTGCGTCCCCGACGGTGGCCTGATGATCGACCTGACGCCGATGGGCGGCGTGCGCGTGGATCCGGAGCGCCGGCGCGCGCGGGTGCAGGGCGGGGCGCTGCTCGGCGCGCTCGATCGCGCCGCGATGGAGCATGGACTGACCACGACCGCGGGCAACGTGTCCCACACCGGCGTCGGTGGGCTGACGCTCGGCGGCGGGATGGGCTGGCTCGCGCGCCGGCTCGGGCTGTCGTGCGACAACGTGGCGTCGTACGAGCTGATCACCGCCGAGGGCGAGCGGCTCCATGTCGATGAGTCCGCCCACCCGGAGCTGTTCTGGGGCCTGCGCGGCGGCGGCGGCAACTTCGGCGTCGTGTCCGAGTTCGAGTTCCGGCTCCACCCGGTCGCCCGCCGGGCCCATGTCGTCGAGCTCTTCTTCGGCATCGAGAGCGCGGCCCCGGTCCTGCGCGGCTGGCGGGACCTGAACGCGATCGCGCCCCGCGCGGCCACGTTCACCGCGTGGGTCGGAGAATCGCAGTCCCCGGTTCTCCCGCTCGGAGTGGCGCGACCGGCCGGTGGCCAGCGTCGGGTTCGTGTGGGCCGGTGAGCCGGAGCTCGAGCGGCAGCTGCTGCCGGCGCTGCGCGCGCTCGGCCGGCCGGTCGCCGAACGGGTCGAAGAGCTCTCCTACCTGGCGTTGCAGCGGATGGAGGACACGCTCGAGGGCCACGCGCTGCGCCGCTACTGGAAGGGCCAGTACTTCCGGTCGCTGCCGGACGAGGCGATCGACGCGTTCCTGCTGCGCGGCACGCCCGACGGGCATGGCGAGCGGCTGCCCGCGGCGTCGCTGCAGGCCTACGGCGGCGCGATCGCCGAGGTGCCGGACGCCGACAGCGCGTTCAGCCAGCGCGACGCGATGTTCGAGTTCGTCGCTGCCGCGCGCTGGTCCGACGCCGCCGAGGACCAGGAGCGGATGTCCGCCGCCCGACGGTATGCCGCGTCGCTCGAGCCCTTCGCCACCGGCATGTACGTCAACGCGATGAGCGACGAGGGGGCGGCCGGCGTGGCGCGCGCGTACTCGCCCGCCAAGCTCGATCGCCTCAGGGCGCTCAAGAGCGCCTACGACCCCGACAACGTCTTCCACCTCAACCAGAACATCGAGCCCGCCTGACCCCTGCGCGTCCACGGGCCGATCGACATGAGGATGTCCGGGCCGCGACCCGAGGGTTTGCGGTGAGCCCTTCCCCGGTGCGGCGGTGCCGAGTACCGTCGACGCCATGAGCACGGATGAGATGGCCCGCGCCCAGACCCTGCCCCAGCTCGACGCGAGCTCGCTCGTGGACGGCGAGAGGTTGGAGGCAGCGGTCAAGGACATGTACCGGCATGTCGCGCGCGGAGAGGACGACGAGCTGCACTTCGAGGTCGGGCGCGGCCTGGCCGAGCACCTCGGCTACCCGAGCGAGCTGCTCGACGCAATTCCCGCCGAGGCGCTGGCGTCGTTCGCCGGCGTCGGGCATCACCTCGACCTTGCAGCACTGCGGCCCGGCGAGGCGGTCGTCGACCTCGGCTCGGGATCGGGGACCGACATCTTCTGCGCCGCCATGCTGGTCGGCGGGTCGGGGCGGGTCGTCGGCGTCGACATGACCGACGAGCAGGTCGGCAAGGCGGCGCGGCTTCGCGATGCCGCGGGGTTCTCGCAGATCGAGCTCGTCGAGGCGCACATCGAGCAGCTCCCGTTCGAGGACGCAAGCTTCGACGCGGTGATCTCCAACGGCGTCATCAACCTCTCGCTCTTCAAGGGCAAGGTCTTCGCCGAGGCGGCGCGCGTGCTGCGCCGCGGCGGTCGGCTGGCGATCGCCGACATCGTCAGCGGCAGCGCGTTGAAGGAGCGCACGCGCCGAAACGTCGAGCTCTGGGCGGCCTGCATCGCCGGCGCGATCCCGCGCGCGAGCTACATCGAGGCGATCGAGGCCCAGGGCCTCGAGGTCCGCGAGGTGCGGACGAACGACTACCGGTTCATCTCGGAGCGGGCGCTCGACGCGTGCAGCACCTACGAGGTTCAGAGCATCTCGCTGGTGGCGGTCAAGACGCGCTGAGCGGAAAATCCGGAGCGTCGGTCCCCTCTGGCAGACTGAGCAAATGGCAGGCTTTGCAGGAACGTCTCCCAACGGCGCGGGGGCGATGCTGCGTCTCATCCGTGACGGCCGCGCGCGCACGCACGCCGAGCTCGTCGAGTTGACGGGGCTCTCGCGCTCGACGGTCGCCCAGCGCGTCGACGCGCTGCTCTCCCGCCGGCTGGTGGTGCCCGCCGAGCCGGGCGCCTCGCGCGGCGGGCGCCCACCGCGGACGTTCGCCTTCAACCGCGACGCGGGCGTGGTGCTGGCGGCCGACCTCGGCGCCACGCACTCGCGCGTGGCCGTGACCGACCTGGCCGGCGACGTGATGGCCGAGACGCGCGAGGACATCCCGATCGCCCAGGGCCCGGAGATCGTGCTCGCGTGGCTCGAGGAGGCCCTGGACGGCCTGCTGAAGGAGGCGGCCCGCGAGCGCGGTGACGTGCGCGGGAGTCGGGGTCGGCGTGCCCGGGCCGGTCGAGTTCGTCACGGGCACGCCGGTGGCGCCGCCGATCATGCCCGGCTGGGACGGCTACGGCGTCGCCGCCCACCTGCGCGAGCGCTACGGCGCCCCCGTGCTGGTGGACAACGACGTGAACATCATGGCCCTCGGCGAGTTCTGGGCGCGCTGGCGCGACACCGCGCATCTGCTGTTCGTCAAGGTCGGCACCGGCATCGGCTGCGGCGTGATCACCGACGGACGCATCCACCGCGGCGCCCAGGGCGCCGCCGGCGACATCGGCCACATCCACGTCCCCGACCACGACGACGTCATCTGCCGCTGCGGCAACCTCGGCTGTCTGGAAGCCATCGCCGGCGGCGGCGCCATGGCCGCCCGCCTCGCCGGCCTGGGCATCCCCGCCGAGAACAGCCGCGACGTCGTCCGCCACGTCCGCGACGGGCGCCCGGAAGCCATGCGGCTCGTGCGCCAGGCCGGCCGCGAGCTCGGCGGCGTGCTGGCCAGCGCCGTGAACTTCTTCAACCCCGGCGTGATCGTCATCGGCGGCGACATCGCCCACGCCGACGAACACCTGCTCGCCGGCGTCCGCGAAGTCGTCTACCGCCGCTCGACCGCGCTCGCCACCCGCTCGATCCGGATCGCCCGCTCCACCCTCGACGACCGCGCCGGCATCCTCGGCGCGGCCGTGATGGTCACCGAGGCGGTCCTGTCCCCCGACGCCGTCGACCAGGCGATCGCGGCCGAGGCTCGGGCCTAGCGATCCGGGCGCTCCGGGTAGACGTCGTCGATCGTGGCCAGCGACTCGTAGGGCGCGCCGCCGCACGCCCGCACGATCGCGTCGGCGCCCCCCGCCAGGCGGTCGAGGATCGCGACCACGCCGCACACCTCGTGGCCCGCTCCGCGCACGGCCTCGATCGCCTGCACGGTCGAGCCGCCGGTCGTCACCACGTCCTCCACGATCAGGCAGCGCTCGCCCGCCGCGAGCGGCGGGCCCTCGATGCGCCGCTGCAGGCCGTGCTGCTTGGTCTCCTTGCGCACGAAGAACGCCTTGACGTCGGCGCCCCCGGCGAGCGCCGCACAGGCCGGCGCGTCGGCTCCCATCGTGAGGCCGCCGACGGCGGTCGCCTCGCAGCGGCGCGCGGATGCCGCGATGAGCTCGGCGAGCGCACCGAAGCCGGCGGGCCGCAGGATCGCGCGCTTGGCGTCGACGTAGTACTGCGCGACGGCGCCGGAGGTCAGCGTCACCTCGCCGATCACCAGCGCGTGGCGGCGCAGCTCCTCGATCAGGGTCTCGCGGGCTCCCATCGACCGCCGATCCTAGGACCCACCGCCGACGGTCCGTAGACTCCGGCCCGGTGGATCATGCCTTCGGCTCAGCGCCCTTCGCCCTCGGGGTGGAGGAAGAGCTGCTGCTGGTGGCGGCCGACTCGCCGCATCCGCTCGAGCATCACGCGAGCGAGCTCATCGCCTGCATCGGCTCGCCGTCGGTCAAGCCCGACGTCTACGAGGCGATGGTGGAGTGCGCCTCGTCGGTGTGCGCCGACGCGGCCGAGGCCGGCGCCGAGCTCGAGCTGCTGCGCGACACCCTGCGCGACGCCGGCGCCACGCCGGCCGGCGCGGGCCTGCATCCGACCGCGGTGCACGGCGAGGTCGTGCACGTGCGGGACCCGCGCTACGACCGCATCCACGCGACGATGCGCGGGCTGCTGGAGCGCACGCCGACGTGCGCGCTGCACGTGCACGTCGGCATGCCCGACGCCGAGACGGCGATCTTCACGTTCAACCGCCTGCGCGCCCATCTCCCCCTGCTGCAGGCACTCGCCGCCCACTCGCCGTTCTGGCACGGACGCGACTCCGGCTTCGCGACCGCCCGCGCGCAGCTCTTCCGCGGCTTTCCGCGCGCCGTCATCCCGCGCGCGTTCGCGAACTACGACGACTACGCGGCGGCTGCCGCCGCCTGGGTCGAGGCCGGCGCCCTGCCCGACTACACGTACCTGTGGTGGGACATCCGGCCGCACCCGCGACTCGGGACCGTCGAGGTGCGGGCGATGGACGCCCAGTCGCGGCTGGAGACCGTCGCCGGGCTCGCCGCACTGGTGCACGGGCTGGCCGGCGCCTGCGCCGACGGACATGGGAGCGTCGAGCCGGCCGAGCTGCTCACCGAGTCATCGTTCCGCGCCGGCCGCGACGGACTCGCCGCGACGATCTGGTGGCGTGGCGGCCTGCGGCCGGTGCGCGAGGTCGCGCACGAGGCGCTCGCGCTGGCGCGGCCGTACGCCGGAGGCGGCGCGCTCGAGGGGATCGAGCGCGTCCTGCGCGAGGGCAACGGCGCCGACCGCATGCGCCACGCGCACGCGGCCGGCGGGATGCCCGCGGTCCTCGAGCGGCTCGTGCGCGAGGCCGCCGAGCCGCTCTACGGGTACACGCGCACGACGGTGCCCATGCGCACCCAGTTGTAGATCGACCACGCGTTCGGGATCGGCACGCGCAGGCAGCCGTGGCTGGCGTTGTAGGGCGGCACCGACGCGTAGCCGTGCATCGCGTAGCCGCCGATGAAGTAGCTCGAGTGCACCATGCCCTTGGCGTTCGTCCCCGGCGACTTGCGGTAGACGCTGGAAGCGCCCGAGCACCGTCGGCGTGGCGGGCGCGCCCGTCGACGTGTGGTAGACGCGGTGCACCTTGCCGCCGCGGTTGATCAGCGCCAGCACCTGGCGCGAGAGATCGGCCTCGACGTGGCGGCCGTCCCGCGGGTACCTGGGCCTGAAGGCGCCCTTGCCGTTCAAGACGCGGCGCACTAGCCCTTCGGACGCCGAGTACACGCGCGCCTGTCCGTTGACCTTGCGCCAGGCCATCACGGCGCGCGCCGTCGAGTCGTCGTAGACGCCGCTGCGCGACACCGCGTAGCCCATCTTCGCGAGCCCGCGCTGGAACAGCCGCACGACCGGCCGCGAGCTCACGCTGGGTGTCATCACGTTGACACGCACCCTCTCGCTGCGCACCGTGTCGAGCTCGGGCGTGGCGAGATGGACGGCTTCCACGGCCACGCGGCCGGCGCGCCGGCTGCTGAACGGCGTGCGGAACATCCCGGCACGGCCGCCGCGGATCGGCTGCAGCTGCTCGACCTGCTCGTGCAGCTTGCGGCCGTCGCGGAAGAAGCGCACGACGACCTGCTGCCCGGCCACGTACGGGCGCAGCTCGCCGCGGACGCGCCACGATTCGCGCGTCATCGCGATCCGGCGCTCGCCGTCGCGGTGCACCCTCTGCGCCTTCAGCTTCAACGTGCCCTGCAGCGGCACCGGGGCGGGGGTTGGTGTCGGAGTGGGCGTCGGCACCGGGTCCTGCGCGAGCGCCGCGGCCGGCAGCAGCAGGAGGCCGATGACGGCCGCGACTAGGCCCGTGCGGGCTGGATGCGCGAGGCGGAACGGGCGATGACGAACGTCGTCGTGACGCTTCCAACGCACAGCAGCAGGATTCCCCACCAGGGCAGCTCCTTCGTGAAGCCGAATGAGATCGAGTTGTGGAACGCATGCAACATGATGCACGGAAGCAGCGACGACGTCAGCAGGAAGAGCCCCGCGAGGGCCATTCCGAACAGGCTCAGCACGATCGTGCCGATCCAGTCGCCGGTCGGGAGATGGACGAGTCCGAAGGCGATCCCGGAGACCAGGACGGCCACCGGGACGTTGCTCCGCTCGTGCAGGACGCGGAACAGGAACCCGCGGAAGAAGAACTCCTCGGCGAGCGGAGCGAACAGGCAGACCATGACCGCGAAGCCGCCGAGGATCAGCACCGAGTCCTCGGCCTTGAGGTCGACGACGATGTCCTGCTCGTCGGGCTGCCCGAAGGCCAGGGCCACGAGCGCGGCGGCGAACCAGAACGTCGCGTAGGCGGCGACTGTCCAGCCGAGGGCGGACCGCCACGGCGCGACGCGCAATCCGAACGAGGCCGGCGTCGGGCGGTGGTCCGCCAGCCACGTGACGATCGCCAGCGTGAAGGCCACCAGCGCGATGTCGAGCACCACCGTGAGGCCGATCGTGGCCGGGTCGGAGGTGGCGACCTGCTCCGGATCCCCGCCCGCCAGCTCGGCCACGATAGACACGAGGATCTGGGCGATCAGGACGGTGACGAACGCCGCGAGGACGACCACGAGCGGCGACCAGGCGGGCACGCCGAGGCTCGGCAGGGCGCGCTGCGGCTCCGGCGGCGGCGCCACGCCGTCCGGCAGCTCGGGCCGCGACGGCGGCGACCCGGGATGCTGGTAGGAGGGCGGGACGCTCGTCATCGGCCTGCCTCAAGCGTACGGGGCAGCTCGACGAGCGAGCCGATGACCGGCACCGCGGATGCCGGCGGACGCTCCCCGCGCGCGACGAGCACCGCTCGCAGCCCGGCCGCGAGCGCGCCCTCCACGTCCTCGCGCGGCGAATCGCCGGCGTGCAGCGCGCCTGCCGGCTCGGCCCCCGCGAGCTCGAGTGCGTGCTCGAAGATGGCGCGCTCGGGCTTGGCGTGCCCGAGCTCCGCCGATGCCACGGATGCGTCGACGAGCGGCGCGAGGCCGGTCTCGGCCAGTCGCTCGTGCAGCGAGTGGTCCCAGTTGGAGACGACGACGACCCGCACGCCGAGCGACCGCAGCATCCGCAGGGCAGGCGCCGCGTCCGGGTAGGCACGGAAGCGCAGCGCGGCGAGCAGCGAATCGGTCAGGTCGGCGTCGACGCCGAGCGCCGGGCGCATCGCCTCCGCGCTGCGGCGCCGCAGGTCGGCTAGGGAGTCGGCGTCGCGGCCCTCGTGCAGATGCGCGCGGTAGTAGGCGATCTCGGCCTTCATCGCGGCCTCCGCCGCGTTCGCGGTGACCTCGATCCCGAGCCGCTCGCGCAGCGCGGCGCGCAGGTGCGGCGCCGGCCGCTCGAAGTACAGGAGCGTTCCGAGGGCATCCAGAAGCACGGCGCGGGTACGCTCCGGCACGCTCATGACTCTAGGCACCATCGAGGAGTTCTGGCGCTCCAACGACGAGTGGATCGCCGCCGTCATCACGATGGCGCTGGCGATCCTGCTCGCCTACCTCGTCGATCGCGCGTTCCAGCGCCGCGCGGACCGGCTGGCCAGAGCGCTCGTCCGCGGCGACCTGTCACCTGAGACCGCGACGCGGCTGCGCTTCGTGCGCCGCTTCATCTACGCCGTGATCCTGCTGATCGGCCTCGCGCTCGCGCTGTCGCAGTTCTCGGGCATCAACCGCGTCGCCGCGAGCATCCTCGCCTCCGGCGTGGTCGCTGCCGCGATCATCGGCTTCGCCGCCCGCCAGACGCTCGCCAACTTCGTGGCGGGCGTGATGCTGGCGATCACGCAGCCGATCCGCGTCGGCGACTGGGTCGAGTTCGACGACAACTACGGCGTCGTCGAGGACGTCCGGCTCAACTACACGATCCTGCGCGCGGCCGGCGAGCAGCGGATCCTGATCCCGAACGAGAGGCTCGCCGCCGGCGTGATGAAGAACGACACGCTGAGGTTCGACGCGGTCGGGCTCGAGGTGGACGTCTGGATCCCGCCCGGCGCGGACGCCGCCCGCGCCGTCGAGGTCCTCAGCGGCGAGGGCGACGTCGCGGTCGCGGAGACGGTGCCCTGGGGTGTCCGGCTGGCCGTCAGCGGCGGGACGGTCGCGCCGTCCGAGCGCGGGCCGGGCGAGGCCGCCTTGCGCGCGCGCTGCCACGCGCGCCTGCGCGAGGAGGGGTTGCTGGAGGGTTTCCGGCTCCAGGACCGAACGTAGCGGGCGACTACACTGGGTGGTTCGCGCCGCCCTCGCGAACGCCCGTCATGAGCCGCTCGCAACGTTATAGGCGACGCCGCCGGTACCGCGGTCGCCATCGCTCCCAGGCCCTGCTCGCCGTCATGGTGGTGCTGGTCGCCGTCGGCATCGCCGGCCTCTCCGTCGTCGGCTGGGTGGTCTCGACCGCCGCCTCGGCGCCGGCGATCACCACGCTCAAGGAGCGCGACCCCGGCTCCAACACCGAGGTGCTGGCCGCCGACGGGACGCGCCTGGGCTTCATCTCGGCCGACGAGCTGAGCCGCCCGGTCTCGGGCGACCGGCTGCCGCAGTTGCTCAAGGACGCCACCGTGGCGATCGAGGACGAGCGCTTCTACAAGCACCAGGGCGTCGACTACGAGGGCATCGTGCGCGCCGCGGTCAAGAACTTCATGAGCCGCGAGACGGTCGAGGGCGGCTCGACGCTGACGATGCAGCTGGTCAAGAACCTCTACACCGCCGACCGCACGCGCGAGGGGCTGGCGGGCTACCAGCGCAAGATCCGCGAGGCCAAGCTGGCGGAGGAGCTCGAGAACGAGCACTCCAAGGAGTGGATCCTCGAGAAGTACCTGAACACCACGCCGTACGGGACCGTCGGCGGCCAGACGGCGATCGGCGCCGAGGCGGCCGCCCGGATCTACTTCGACAAGCGCGCCAAGCGGCTCGACCTGCACGAGGCGGCGCTGCTGGCCGGCCTGCCGCAGGCGCCGTCGGCCTACTCGCCGATCCAGCACGGGAAGGCCGCCAAGCGCCGCCGCAACGCGGTGCTGGGCAAGATGGCCGAGCTCGGCATGGTCACCGAGCAGCAGGCGCAGGCGGCCATGAGGCGAGGGCTCGACCTCAACCCGTCCGACTACTTCAGCCGCCGGCGCGAGAGCTACTTCTTCGACTACGTCAAGGACGAGCTGATCAAGGAGTACGGCGCCCGGACCGTGAAGCTGGGCGGGCTCGTCGTGCACACGACGATCGACCTCGACAAGCAGCGCAAGGCGCGCGAGGCGATCGCCACGCAGCTCGGCGACGCCGGCCCGTCCTCGGCGCTGGTGACGATCAGTCCGCGCAACGGCTACATCCTCGCGATGGCGTCCTCGGGCGACTACGCCGACTCCAAGTTCAACCTCGCCGCGCAGGGCGAGCGCCAGCCCGGCTCGTCGTTCAAGACGATGGCGCTGATGACGGCGCTGCGCAACGGCGTCAACCCGAACAGCACGCGCTACACGTCGGTCTCGCCGACCCGCATCAACGACCCGCGCTTCGGGCCGCCGTTCGAGATCAAGACCTACGGCGGCACGAGCGGCGGCAACATGAACCTCTTCCAGGCCACGCTGCGGTCCGACAACTCGGTCTTCATCCAGCTCGCGCTCGACCTCGGGCCCGAGAACGTCGCCGACACGGCCGTCGACATGGGCATCAAGCGCGAGCACGTCAAGGGCTATCCGGCCGAGTCGCTCGGCGGCCTCGAGGAGGGCGTCTCGCCGCTCGAGATGGCGACCGCGTACGGCACGATCGCCTCCGGCGGTTACCGCAACCGGCCGACCGCGATCACCAAGGTCGAGTTCCCGAACGGCAAGTCCGAGCTGCCGCGGCGCTGGCGCGTCAGGCGCACGAAGGTGTTCACCGACGGTCAGGCCTACGAGGCGACCAAGATCCTCGAGGCCAACATCCAGGGCGGCACCGGCGGGCGGGCCGCCACCGGCTGCCCGGCGGCCGGCAAGACGGGCACCACCGACCGCAACACCGACGCCTGGTTCGCGGGGTTCACGCCGCGCTACGCGACGGCCGTCTGGGTCGGCTATCCCAACGACCGCACCGAGATGCACACGCTGTTCTTCGGCGGGCCGGTCGACGGCGGCACGTTCCCGGCCGCCATCTGGGGCGCCTACACGAAGTCGATCATCGGCGGCTTCTGCGGGTCCTTCCCGCCGCCCAAGGAGGCGTTCGTCACGCAGCCGTTCTTCGGCGACTACTCGAGCGGCGGTGGCAACAAGCTCGGCGTCAGCGAGGAGCCCGATGAGCCCGTGACCGAGGCGCCCGAGGTGCCCGAGGTGGACGAGCCGGCGCCGACGGAGGACGACGCGCCGAGCGGCGGCACCGAGTTCGACCCCGAGCAGTACGAGTCGGCGCCGCAGGAGCCGCCCGCGACCGAGCCCCCGCCGGCCGACGGCACGATCCCCTAGGAAGCCGCGGCGACTGGTATAAACCGGCCGTCAGGGCCGCTTCGACGAGAGGCGGCGTGAGCATGCCGGGGGGTGCTGCAGCAAATGGCAACCGGGGTTGTGAAGTGGTTCAGCGACGAGAAGGGCTTCGGTTTCATCACGCCCGATGAAGGTGGCCCTGACGCGTTCGTGCACTTCTCCGCCATCCAGGGCGACGGATTCCGTACGCTCGGGGAAGGCGCAAAGGTCGAGTACGACCTCGGCGAGGGCCAGAAGGGGCCACAGGCAACCAACGTGCGGGTGATCTGAGCTCTTGGCGAAGGAAGAGAAGGTCGAGTTCGAAGGCGAGGTCGTCGAGGCGCTCCCCAACGCCATGTTCCGGGTGCAGCTCGACAACGGGCATGAGGTGCTCGGCCACGTGGCCGGCAAGATGCGCCGCTTCCGGATCCGCATCCTGCCCGGCGACCGCGTCCGCGTCGAGGTCTCGCCGTACGACCTGAACCGCGCGCGCATCGTCTACCGCCATCGGTAAGGGTGGGGGCCCCGCCCAACGGGCTATTCCGTGTCGAGCGATGCCCCGTTGGGCACCCCCAGAGAGCTTCGCCTGATCGCGGCGATCGCGGGCGTCCTCGAGCGTCGGCCGGGATCCCGGGTCCTGCGCTGGCTCGGCGACGACTGCGCCGTGGTGCGGGCAGGCGGCGTGGCGGCGGTGTCGGTCGACGTGATGGTCGACGGCACGCACTTCCGCCTCGGCGAGGGCTGGACGCCGGCGGACGCCGGCCACCGTGCGCTCGCGGGCGCGCTGTCCGACCTCGCTGCGATGGGAGCCGAGCCGGGCGAGGCCTA
Organism: uncultured Solirubrobacteraceae bacterium; assembly: GCA_963830725.1. Taxonomy (GTDB): domain Bacteria; phylum Actinomycetota; class Thermoleophilia; order Solirubrobacterales; family Solirubrobacteraceae; genus DASSUW01. The sequence continues at coordinate 28,415 of CAWHNO010000001.1, forward strand.
CCTGTCCGTGGTGGTGCCGGGGGCGGTCGATGAGACCGGCGTCGTTGCGCTCCATGCGAGCGCCGAGGCGCTCGCGCGCGACTGCGGTGTCACGATCGCCGGCGGCGACCTGGCGGCCGGGCCCGCCCTGACCGTCGCGGTCACAGTCGTAGGCTGGGCCGAGGACGAGTCCGAGCTCGTCGGGCGCGACGGCGCGCGGGCCGGTGATCTGGTCGGCGTCACCGGCGATCTCGGCGCCGCCGCGGCGGGTCTCGCCGCGCTCGAGGGCCGCGCGCAGGGCCCGGTCGAGCGCCACCTGCGCCCGCGCCCACGGCTTGCCGAGGGCCGCGCGCTGGCGGCCGCGGGCGTACACGCGATGCTCGACCTCTCGGACGGGCTGGCGCTCGACGCTCGCCGGCTGGCCGAGGCGAGCGGCGTGCGGCTGGAGCTGGACACCGCGGCGCTCCCGGTCGCCCCGTCCACGGCGGAGGCGGCGCGCGCCCTGGGCGTCCCGGCGGCCGAGCTGGCCGCCACCGGCGGGGAGGACTACGAGCTGTGCTTCTGCGCGCCGGAGACGGCGCGGACGACCGTCGAGGCGGCCGCCGAGGTCACGTGGATCGGCCGCGTCACGGCCGGTGTGCCCGGCGTCGAGTGGCGGGGGGATCCGTCAGCCGCGACGTGGCGCGGCTTCGAGCATTAGGCGCACCATCGCGTCCGCCACCTTCTCGGCGTCCACGACGTACTCGTCGCGCTCGATGCGCTCTCGGAGCTGCTGCATCTTGACCATTCGCGCCGCGAACTCGCACGGCGAATCGGCGCCAGCCGATTCCCCGCTCACGACCGCTCCAGGCGCGCGAACACGACGATCCGCTGGGCCGCCGAGTACAGCGGATGGCAGGCGGAGAGGACCAGGCGGTCGTAGGCCACGCGATCGGTGACCGAGATCTCCGTGGGCGGCACGATGCGCGTCCGCTCGACGCGGTAGACGAAGCGGCCGTAGGGCATCCGCAGCTCGATCGGGGCGCCGCGCTCGAGCTGGTCGACGCGCCGGAACGGGGCGCCGTAGGTCGTGCGGTGGCCGGCGATCGCCACCGTGCCGCGCTCGCCCGGTAGCGGCGTCGCGGGATAGTGCCCCGGCCCTCGACGCAGGTCGGCCGCGTCGGTGCCTTCGACGAACACCTCCGACACGTCGATCGAGGGCATCACGATGCGGCCCATCGGATCGCCGGGGTCGAGCCGGCTGCCGAAGGCGCGGGCACGGAAGGTCACGCGGCGGCGCGGGTCGGGGATCCGCTCCAGCGCGCGCTGCTCCGCCGGGGCCAGCGGCGCCGACCCGAGCTCCTCGAGCTCGTCGGCCAGCCTGCCCTGCTCGAAGTGCGAGTAGACGGCCGAGAGCGGCTCCTGCCAGAGCAGCGTGAGCCCCGCGTCGGCCAGCAGGATCACGCCCGCGACGATCATCGCGGTCGAGAGCGCGCGCAGCGCGCGGCGGGACGAGCGCGGCTCGGTCGCGGTCATCGCCGCAGGGCGGACTCGGTGCCGCCGAGCGAGCCCGGTCCGGCGTAGGTGGCGGGGCCGCGCGTACGCAGCGGCTCGGGCCCGACGTTCGCCTCCACGCGGCGCCGCGTCCGCATGACGGCCAGCAGCGCCGCGAGGCAGGCCAGCAGCGTGCCCGCGACGACGGCGACGACCACCGACAGCTGGCCGGAGGCGGCGCTCAGCAGCATCATCCAGGCCAGCTCCAGCGGGTCGAGCGCCAGCGCTCGCATGTAGTAGAACGCGACGACGGCGAACGGCAGCAGCCCGGCCACGATCGCCGCGACGCCCCACCAGCCGACCAGACGTGTCTGCGGCGCGGCCGCGAACAGCCACAGGTGGGCCGCGGGCAGCAGCAGCGCGGCGGTGTAGGGATTGGCGACCCACACGAGCGCCGCGAGCGTGCACAGCAGTGCGCCGGAGACCGCGGCGAGGCTGCCCGCGGCCGGGCTCACGCGCGCGCTCGTGCGCGCGATCACCAGCGGCCGGATGCCGAACCAGCCGAGCAGGAGCACGAACACGATCGAGCCGAGCGCCACCGCGCCACCGCGCTCGAGGGGCGGCAGCGGCAGCACCGGAGCCTCCGGCGGCTCGAGAGCGCCCGTCAGCCCGAGCGCCCGCGCCCAGATCCAGGCCAGCAGCACGGGCAGCGCAGACGCGCCGAGCCAGACCAGCCACGGCCCGACGGCGAGGTGGCGCCGGCGCACGCGGAAGAAGCCGTCGAGGGCGGTGAGCAAGGCGGGCAGCAGCAGCGTGCCCACGAGCAGGCGGACCGCCCAGTCGGGCAGCACGTTGCGCATCGTGACGATGCCCTTCGGGCCCTCCCCGAACGCCGGCGCTGCCGCCGCGCGGTCGTCCTGCGCCGGCCCCGTGGCGTCGATCGCGATCACTGCTCGCAACGCGCCGCGGCCGAACTCCTCGAGCCGCTTGCGCTCTACCACGGCGCCGGCCCCCGGTCCGCGCTCCCCGGAGGCGCCCATCATCACGACCGGCAGGGACGCGTCGGCGATCACCCCCTGCTCGCTGACCGTGAACGGCAGTGCGCGGCGGATCCACTGCGCGGTGGCGCGGCTGCCGCCGGGGCGTCCGGCCTCCGCCCGCAGCGCGTTCTCGACTGTGCGCTGGAGCGCCAGCGGCGCGGCTCCCGGCCCGAGCGACCACGGCACGACCCAGGGCTTGGACACCTTCGCGGAGGCCATGTCGCCGAGCACGATGACGGCCTCGGCGCCACCCTCGGCGAACCCCTCGGCCCACGCGCGCGTCCCCGTGAACCCGTCGGTCGCGCCGCTGGTGGACACCAGCACGAGCGTCTTGCGCAGCTCGCGCGCCGCGGAACACTCGCGCCAGCTCGAGCAGCGCCGCGGTCCCCGACAGCTCGGCCAGGCCGGGCCTGGTGACCGCGTCGCGGTGGGACAGCACGACGATCCGGCGGCTCGAGAGGCCGGGGCGCACGCCGACGACGGTCTGCACGTCGCCGACGCGTTCCCGCGTCACGCGGAAGGCCGGCCCCTGGTTTCGGGAGGGACGCCCGAGCGTGTCGGCGACGCGATCGGCGAGGCCGGCGTCGTCGGCCGTGCCCGGGCGCCGGTCGGGGAACGAGCGCGCGAGCTCGGCGAGCGAGTTGCGCAGCGGCGCGCGGGTCCCGAAGGCGCGCTCGCCGTCGAAGGCGTCGGCGGCGAACTGCGTGGTGGCCGGGTCCGGACGGTCGGCGAGCGAGAACGCGGCGATGAACAGCGCGACGAGCGCCGGGAGGAAGGCAGCCCGGTATACCCGAACGTCGAGCACGTCCCGAGGGTACTGCTCACTATCCTCGACGATGAAGCGCCATGGCCGATCGTGCACCTCGCATCCTGCTCGTCGACGACGAGCAGCCGATCCAGACCCTGCTCTCCTTCCCGTTGCAGCGCGACGGGTACGAGGTCGTGCAGGCCTCCGACGGCCGCGAGGCGCTCGCGCGCTTCTCCGAGCAGCAGTTCGATCTGGTGGTGCTCGACCTCATGCTCCCGCGCATGGACGGGCTCGAGGTCTGCAAGCGACTGCGCGCCAAGGGCTCCACCGTCCCGATCATCATGCTCACCGCCAAGTCGGAGGAGATCGACAAGGTGCTCGGGCTCGAGCTGGGGGCGGACGACTACATCACCAAGCCCTTCTCGATGCGCGAGTTCCGCTCGCGCGTGAAGGCCGCCCTGCGCCGGGCCGGCATGGCCCATCACGAGACCGACGAAGAGCAGCCGATCGACGTCCGCGGCCTGCGCATCGACTCCACGAAGCGCACCGTGACCCGCAGCGGCGACAACGTGGCGACAACGTTCGTGGAGTTCGAGATCCTCACGGCGCTGGCGCGGTCGCCCGGCCGCGTCTTCACGCGCGACATGCTGCTCGCGCGCGTGTGGGGCGACTCGGCCTACCGCGACCCGCGCACGATCGACGTCCACATCCGGCACCTGCGGGAGAAGATCGAGGCAGACCCCAAGGAGCCCGAGTACCTGTTCACGGTGCGCGGGGTCGGCTACCGGTTCAGGGACGACGAGGACTGACCGAACATGATCGGCTTGCGGTCGCTGCGCAACCGGCTGGCGGTCGCGTTCGGGCTGATCGTGCTCGGCGCCATCGGCACGATCTACCTGACCGTCACGCCGCGGCTGGAGGAGCGACTGCGCGACCAGAAGCTCAATCGCCTGCAGGCCGACGCGCGGCGGTACGTGGACGGCGAGCGCGGCTGGGCCGCGAGCTACGACGGCGAGGACGAGATCGTGCTGCCCGAGTCGCGCGTGAACGGCGTGGCGGCGGCGCTCAGCGCGGAGGTGCTGGTCCTCGACCTGCTCAGCAGCGGCCCTTCGTCGGTGATCGCCAGCGCCGACTCGGCGCCCGACGGCGGCATCAACGAGAACGACGTGACGAGCCTCGCGCTCGAGGCTGTCTCGGCCGGGCGGCCCGTGGCGTCCACGCTCTCGACGGGCGCGGGAAGTCAGGCGGTCGTCGCCTACCCCCTGATCCAGGACGAGAAGGTCGAGGGCGTCGCCATTTTCGCCGACACGCTCGACGAGGTCGAGGGCAGCGTCGACCTGATCCGCCGCCAGATCCTGCTGTCCGGCGGGATCGCGCTGGCGGTCGCGCTGCTGGCCGGCTATCTCGTGGCGCGCGCGCTGTCGCTGCGCGTCGGCCGGCTCGAACAGGCCGCGCGCAAGGTCGCGGCCGGCGACTTCTCGAACCCGATCCGGGCCGACTCCGACGACGAGCTGGGCCAGCTGGCGGCGGCATTCGACGACATGCAGAACCAGCTCGCGCGGCTCGACCGGGCGCGCAAGCAGTTCATCGCCTCGGCCTCGCACGAGCTGCGGACGCCGATCTTCTCGCTCGGCGGGTTCCTCGAGCTGCTCGCCGACGAGGACCTCGACGAGGAGACGCGGCGCCAGTTCCTCGACCAGCTGCGCGGGCAGGTCGACCGCATGCGCAAGCTCGCCACCGAGCTGCTCGACCTCTCGCGGCTCGAGGCCGGCGCGCTCGAGCTTCGTCCGGAACAGACCGACGTGGGCCAGCTCGCGCGCGAGGTGGCCGGCGAGTTCACGCCCGCCGCGCAGCGCCACGAGTCGCGCGTGCGGCTCGACCTGCCCGACGAGCCGATCGAGCTCGATTGTGACCCCGAGCGGCTCGCACAGGTGCTTCGTATCCTGCTCGACAACGCGCTCGTGCACACCCCGGCGGGAACGGGAGTGCGGGTTTCGGCCGCCCGCCGCAACGGGCACGTTCGACTGGAAGTTTCCGACCTCGGCCTCGGGATCAAGCGCCAGAACATGCCCCACATCTTCGAACCGTTCTTCACCTCCAACGAGGAGGCCCAGGGGGCCGGGCTCGGCCTGGCGATCGCGCGCGAGCTGGCGGAGCGCATGCAGGGACACCTGACCGTGCGGTCGGTGCCCGGCTCCACGACCTTCTCGCTGGTGCTGCCGGGATGAAGCGCGCCGTCATCCTGATCGCGCTCCTCGCGCTGGCCGGCTGCGGTGGCGGCGACGACGATCCGCCCAGCGGCGCGGGCAAGTCGGAGACCACGCGCGTCGAGGTCATCGAGAACCTCGGCCAGGAGGGCGGCTTCGACCCGAAGGCGATCTACGAGAGCGAGGCGCCCGGCGTGGTGACCGTCGTCTCCCTGTTCGAGGCGGGCAGCGTCGAGTCGCTCGGCCAGGACGGCGGCGGCGGGGTCGGCTCCGGGTTCGTGCTCAACGGCGAGGGCGAGATCGCCACCAACGCTCACGTGGTCACCACCGGCCAGGGCGAGGCCGTCCAGCGCGCGCGCGAGGTCTACGTCGAGTTCGCCGACGGCAACCAGGTCGAGGCCGAGATCGTCGGCGCCGACCCGAACGCGGACATCGCGCTGCTCAAGATCGACCCCGAAGGCCTCAAGCTGCGGCCGCTGCCGCTCGGCGAGAGCGCGAGCGTGGAGGTCGGTGAGCCGGTCGCGGCGATCGGCTCGCCGTTCGGCGAGAAGCAGTCGCTCTCGGTCGGCGTGATCTCGGCGATCGACCGCTCGATCGAGTCGCTGACCAGCTTCAACATCTCGGGCGCGATCCAGACCGACGCCGCGATCAACCCAGGCAACTCCGGCGGCCCGCTCGTGGATGGCGAGGGTCGCGTGATCGGCGTCAACCAGCAGATCAAGTCGACCTCCGGCGGCGGCGAGGGCGTCGGCTTCGCGGTCCCGGTCGACGCGGTCAAGCGCTCGATCGACAAGCTGCGCGACGGCGGCGAGGCGCGTTACGCCTATCTCGGCGTGTCGTCGGTCGAGCTCTACCCGCAGCTCGTGGACCGCTTCAAGCTCGACGTCGAGAAGGGCGCCTGGGTCCAGGGCGTCAACCCGGGCGGGCCCGCCGAGAAGGCCGGCCTGCAGGGCGGGGACAGCGAGGTGACCTTCCAGGCGGTGGCCTACCGCCCCGGCGGGGACATCATCACCAAGGTCGACGGCAAGCCGGTCGAGGACTCGGCTCAGCTGGCCGAGCTGATCGCGACCTACGAGCCCGGCGAGGAGGTGCCACTGGAGATCCACCGAGGGGGCGAGACGAAGGAGATCGACGTCGAGCTCGGCGAGCGCCCGCTCAGCGACGTCGGCGGGTAGGTTTGGCGCGTGCTGCAGCCCGTCGCGCTGTCCGGCAAGACCCTGGCCGACTACACGCATCTCGTCGGCCGACCGCTCGTCGAGGAGATCCGTGAGCTGGCGGAGCCGCTCCGGGGTCGCCGCGTCGTCCACCTGAGCGCAACGGCGTTCGGAGGTGGCGTGTCGGAGATCCTCTACACGCTGGTGCCGCTGATGCGCGATGTCGGGCTCGACGCCGAGTGGCAGGTCATCTACGGGCGCGAGGAGTTCTTCAACGCCACGAAGATCATGCACAACGCGCTCCAGGGCAACCCGCAGGACCTCACCGAGGAGCAGTGGGGGACCTGGGCGCAGTACAACGAGATGAACGCCCGCGAGCTCGCACGCGGGTGGGACGTGTGCGTCGTCCACGATCCCCAGCCGGCCGCGTTGTTCAAGCTCGCGCCGGAGAAGGCCGGCGGCTGGGTGTGGCGCTGCCACATCGACGTCTCGACGCCCAACCCGTCGACGATGGAGCGTCTGCTGCCGTATCTGGAGAGCTACCCGCAGACGCTCTTCCACGTCGACTCGTACGTGCCGGCCGGCATGAACGGGAACGTCAACATCGTGCCGCCCGCGATCGATCCTCTGGCCCCGAAGAACATGGCGCTGTCGCTCGAGGATGCGGTGTACGTCTGCAAGCAGTTCGGGATCGACACCGAGCGCCCGATGATCTGCCAGGTGTCGCGCTTCGATCCCTGGAAGGACCCCCTCGGGGTGATCGACGCGTACCGGATCGTGAAGGAGGAGCGGGCGGAGGTGCAGCTCGCGCTGGTCGGCTCGATGGCCTCCGACGACCCGGAGGGCTGGGACTTCTACAACTCGACCCTGGCGCATGCCGACGGCGACCCCGATATCCACATCCTCAACAACTTCAACAACGTCGGCTCGATCGAGGTCAACGCCTTCCAGTCGCTCGCCCAGGTCGTGATCCAGAAGAGCACCCGGGAGGGCTTCGGCCTGACCGTGAGCGAGGCGCTGTGGAAGGCCCGGCCGTTCATCGGCGGCAACGTCGGCGGCATTCCGCTGCAGGTGCAGAACGGGGAGACCGGCTACCTGGTCGACAGCGTCGAGGAGTGCGCGGCGCGGATCGGCGACGTGCTCGACGATCCGGAGCTGGGCCGGTCACTCGGGCTGCGCGGGAAGGAGCACGTGCGCGAGCATTTCCTCACGCCCCGCTACCTGCGCGACTACCTGAAGATCTTCCACGAGGTGCTGTGATGGCTCAGCCCCTGGTTCTCGTCTCCAACCGCGGACCGGTGACCTACGACGACGACGGCTCGATCAAGCGCGGCACCGGCGGCCTCGTGACCGCGCTGACCGGTCTCGCCTCGCACCGCGACGCGATCTGGATCGCCTCGGCGATGACCGACGGCGACGTGCGGCAGTCGGAGGAGCACGGCGGGCGGCCGCTCGAGATCGAGGCGCCGGAGGGCGGCACCTACCACGTGCGGTTCGTCGCGTCCGACCCGGAGGCCTACGACCGCTTCTACAACATCTTCGCCAACCCGATGCTCTGGTTCATCCAGCACTACCTGTGGGACCAGAGCAACGCGCCGGACATCCGCCGCCACGAGGTGGAGGCGTACGAGAACGGCTACCAGGTGGTGAACCGGGACCTCGCGTCAGCGGTCCTGGAGGAGATCGACGGCCAGGACGAGCCGGTCGTGATGGTCCACGACTACCAGCTCTACACGCTGCCGGCCATGGTCCGCGAAGAGCGGCCCGACGTCTTCCTGCACCACTTCGTGCACATCCCGTGGACGCAGTCGGACGCGTGGCGGGTGCTGCCGGCCTCGATCCGCGACGGGATCTACTACGGGCTGCTGGCCAACGACATCATCGGCTTCCACACGCGGTCGTACCGGCGCAACTTCCTGCAGTGCTGTCGCGACCTCCTGGATCTGGAGGTCGACATGGAGCGCGGAGTGGTCTCGTGCGATGGCCGTGACGTGTGGGTGCGGGCGTATCCGCTGCCGATCGACTACTCGGCGACGCGCGCGGTCGCTCGTCGCGAGGGTGTGGCCAGGTTCGAGGAGGAGGTGCTGCGGCGCCGGCGCGAGTTCCAGATCCTGCGCGTCGACCGCGCGGACCTGTCGAAGAACGTCCTGCGCGGCTTCACGGCGTTCGACATCTTCCTCGAGCAGCACCCCGAGTTCGCCGAGCGCATCACCTTCACGGCGCAGCTGATGCCGTCGCGGACGGACGTGCCGGAGTACGCCGAGTACCTGGAGAAGATCGAGGCGCTGGTGGCGGTGGTGAACCACCGTCACGGGACGACGGACTGGATGCCCATCGATCTGAAGCTGCGCGACGATCTCGAGGAGGCCGTCGCCTCCTACAAGCACTACGACGTGATGATGGTCAACGCGATGTTCGACGGGATGAACCTGGTGGCCAAGGAGGGGCCGCTGGTCAACGAGCGCGACGGCGTCTCGATCCTGAGCGAGAACACGGGCGCGCACGAGGAGCTCGGCGAGTTCGCGCTGTCGGTCAACCCGTTCGACGTTCAGGAGCTGGCCGACGCGATCTTCGCGGCGCTGACGATGTCGCCCGAGGGGCGGGCGCGGCGGGCGGCGGGGCTGAAGGAGATCGTCACCTCGCGCGATCCGGGCGACTGGATCGACGAGCAGATCGCCGACATCCGCGCCAAGGCGCGCGGGGCCGCGGCTTCGGCCTAGCGTGCCCTTCGAAGCCGAACTCGGCCGCGGCCGGATCGTCCGGTGGGCTTGGCGCCGCCGTGCCGACGGGCTCAGGCGGGTCGGCAGACGGCGGCGGGAGCGGCGCCACAGGGCGCGACGGCCGCTCCGCCTCACCGCGCCGCTCCGCCCGCGGCCTGCCGTACTCGCGCCGCTCCGCCTCGTCACGCCGATCAGCCCACCGCCTGCGTCCCTGCGCCTCGTGGCGCCGCTTGACCCGGGGCGGGTCGCCCTCGCCCGGCTCCGCCCGCCCATCGCTTCCGCGCCGCCCGATCCGCGGTCGATCCTCGCCGCCGCGCGTGTCGTCGCCGCCCTGCACCTGCGGCTCACCGTCGCGCTCGACCAGCGGTGTCGGCACGGTGCCCGGAAGCCGCGGCTCCGGCGGCGCCAGCAGCGGCCACGCCACCACCATGGCGACGAGCAAGGCCACGACGGCCACCCGGATGACGTTCTCCCACCGCACGCGACGGCGCATGAAATGGGTAGGCGGAGGGCCCTGCCGGTTCGCCCCGCGCTGCTAGCATGCGCCGCCGCATGGCCACCGAAGCGCCCGTCTACGACCTGATCCTGCTCCTCGACACCACGATCGAGCAGGAGCGGCGCGACACGATCCTCGCCAACGTCGAGGACGCGATCGACCGCGCGGGCGAGATCGTCGGCCGGCACGACTGGGGCAACCGCCACACGGTGTACGAGGTGCGCAAGCACACCGAGGCCGACTACCACCTGCTCCAGTTCCGCGGCCCGTCCTCACTGCTCGAGCAGCTGGACCACAACCTGAAGATCACGGACGGCATCCTCCGCTTCCGGATCATCAAGCTCCGCCCAGGGACCCCGGCCCCGCCGGACCTCCGGCCCGCCGCCATGGCCGTGGCCGCGCCTGTGGCGCCGGAGATCGACGAGACCGAGTAATCGCTGCCGGACTTCGTGCCGGCTTCGTCAAGATTTCGTCGCTCGACGAGATCGAGCAGTCGCTGCTGGGCTTTGTGCCGGCTTTGTCAAGATTTCGTCGCAAGCTGCGCGCTGCTTACCGGTTGTCGCCGGAACCACCCCTAGACTCGGCCACCGAGCTTTCATGAGAAGTCTGGGCAGTTGAAAGGAGCCTCCCGTGGCCGCCACCAACATCAACCGCGTCGTCCTCACCGGCAACCTCACGCGTGATCCCGAGCTGCGCTCCACGTCGAGCGGCATGTCGGTGTGCTCGCTGCGCGTCGCCTGCAACACCCGCCGCAAGGACCAGACGACGGGCGACTGGACCGACAAGCCGAACTTTTTCGACGTGACCGTCTGGGGCGCCCAGGGCGAGAACTGCGCCCGCTTCCTCGCCAAGGGCCGGCCGGTTGCGATCGACGGCCGCCTCGAGTGGCGGGAGTGGCAGGACAAGGAGGGCAACACCCGCCAGTCGATCGACATCATCGCCGACGCCGTGCAGTTCCTCGGCAGCCGCGATGACGCCGGCGGCGGTGGCAACGGCTTCACGCCGCGGTCCGACGTCCCGGCCGACACGAGCGACTTCGCGCCCGCCGGCGCGCCTGCCGCCGGCGCGAGCAGCAACGCCGGCGAAGACGACATTCCCTTCTAGAGCAAGCCGCAGCAGCCTCTCCGCTACCCTGTTCGGCGGCCGTCGCCCCTGCGCGGCGCGGCCGCCGAGCTTCTGAAGGCAGTCAAGAGAGGTATTCGAACGTGGCGAAGCAGCGCAGCCGGCCGACGCGCCGGCGAGATCGCAAGGGCGGGCCCGGCGGCGGGCGCCGCAAGTCCTGCCCGTCCTGCCGCGACAAGGTCGAGTTCGTCGACTACAAGGACATCGTCACCCTGCGGAAGTTCATCTCCGACCGCGGCAAGATCCGCTCGCGACGGATCACGGGGGCGTGCCGCAGGCATCAGAATCAGATCGCCACAGCGGTCAAGCGGGCGCGCGAGCTCGCGCTGCTCCCCTACGTCGGCGACACGCGTGAGTCGCGCGACGACCGCCCGCGTCGCGCGACCGACCGCGATCGCGACCGCGACCGCTAGGCCGTCATGCCCCAGGCCATCCTCCTCCAGGACGTGGAGCAGCTCGGCGAGCGCGGCCAGGTCATCGACGTCTCGAAGGGCTATCTGCGCAACTTCCTGATCCCGCGCAAGCTCGCCGAGCCCGCGACCAAGGGCTCGATCGCGGCCGCCGAGCGCCGCCGCGAGGCCGCCGACCGCGCCGTCGCGGACGCCGAGACGAAGGCCCGCGAGAGTGCCGAGCTCCTCAACAGGACGGTGCTCACGATCCCGCACCAGGCGGGCGAGGACGGGCGGCTGTTCGGTTCGGTCACCTCGCAGGACATCGCCGACGCGATCAAGGAAGCCCGCGGCATCACGATCGACCGGCGCGACATCCGGCTCGACGAGCCGATCAAGACCGTCGGCACGCGGATGGTCGAGATCGAGGTCACGCCGGGTGTCATCGCGACCATCAAGACGATGGTCACAGAGCAGAAGTAGCGCTTCGTTCCAACTTCGTCACGCCTCCGTGACAATTCTCCGGAGGGAGCGGGGCAGGGCCGCTGACCCGGCCCGGAGCGACCGACGGCGGACCTAGACTCGACCGTCCGATGAGTGCCACCGATCGGACCAACGGCCACGGCTCCGCCGCCTTCGACGGCCCGATCGCGCCGCCGCAGAACCTCGAGGCCGAGCAGTCGGTCCTCGGCGCCGTCCTGCTCTCGGATACCGCGCTCCCGGCGCTCATCATCGACGAGCGCCTCCACCCGGACGACTTCTATCGCGACGGCCACGCCCGGATCTACCAGGCGATGCTCGACCTGCACACGCTAGGCGAGCCGGTCGACGCGCTGACCCTCGTCGAGCACCTCAAGCAGGCCGGCGACCTCGAGAGCGTCGGCGGCCGAGCGGCGATCGACCTGCTCGCCGGCTCGGTCCCGGCCGTCGGCAACGTCCGCCAGTACGCCCGCATCGTGCGCGACAACGCGATGCTCCGCCGCCTCTTGCGCGCCTCCTACGAGATCCAGTCGCGCGTGCACTCGCACGAGGCGCTCCCGCGCGACCTGGTCGACATGGCCGAGCGAGCCATCCTCGAGGTCGCCCACGAGGACAGCCGCAAGGACTTCCGCCCGATCCACGACCTGCTCGAGTCCGAGCTCAACAAGCTCGAGCGCCTGTCGCGCGAGGGCAAGGCCATCACCGGCACCGCCTCCGGTTTCGAGGACCTCGACACCATCACGGGCGGCTTTCAGGGCGGAAACCTGATCATCCTCGCCGCGAGGCCATCGATGGGAAAGAGCGCACTGATGGCGAACTTCGCCGAGAACGCGGCGCTCGAGTCGAGGAAGGCCGTGGCGCTGTTCTCGCTCGAGATGTCCGAGTCCGAGCTGGCGCAGCGGTTCATCGCCTCGCAGGCCTCGATCCGCGGCGACGACCTGCGCAAGGGCAAGGTCCCGCCGTCGCGCTGGCCGAAGATCCTGCAGGCTTCGAACCGTCTCGCGGAGTCGCCGCTCTACATCGACGACTCGTCCGACCTGTCGGTGCTGGACGTGCGCGCGAAGGCGCGCCGGCTCGCGCAGCAGAACGCCGACGGGCTCGGACTGATCCTGATCGACTACCTGCAGCTCATGCGGGCCAGCGGCGCTGTCGAGAACCGTGTCGAGCAGATCGGGCAGATCTCGCGCGGCCTCAAGACGCTCGCCCGCGAGCTCGACGTCCCAGTGATCGCGCTCTCGCAGCTCAACCGCGGTGTCGAACAGCGGACCGACAAGCGCCCCGTGCTTTCCGATTTCCGCGAAACCGGCTCAATCGAGCAAGACGCCGACCTCGTGATGTTCATCTACCGCGACGAGTACTACCACGACGACTCGGAACGGGAGGGGATCGCGGATCTGATCATCTCCAAGCACCGCAACGGCGGGCTCGGGACCGTCGAGCTCGCGTTCCAGAAGGAGTTCCCCCGGTTCATGTCGTACGCCGGGGATGACGGCTATTGAGCGCCTGCCCAGACAACCGCTGCGACGGATCCGGCTTCCTGTTCGACGACGACGGGCGCCGGGCGCGGCCGTGCTCGTGCCGGCCGGCGCGGATGGCGCGCAAGCGGTCGGCGGCGGTCGCGGGTCGGCTGCCGAAGCGGTTCCGTGAGGTCTCCTTCGACCGCGAGCCCGTGGCCTCGATGAACGCCGCCCTCATCCGCGACGTCCGCGCGTACACGCGCTCGGTGGGCGAACGGCTCGACGAGGGCCGCGGGCTGTGGTTCATCGGCGATGTCGGGACGGGCAAGACGACGCTTGCCATGCTCGTCTCGAAGGCTGCGATGGAGGCCGACCGGACGGTCGCGATCTACTCGCTGCCCCGCCTGCTCGGCCTGCTGCGCGACTCATACGGCGACGACTCGCCCTACTCGCTGACCGAGCTGATCGACCGGTTGTGCTCCGTGGATCTCCTGCACATCGACGACGTCGGCGCCGAGCAGAGCTCGGCATGGGTGCTCGAGCAGCTCTACACGATCGTCAACACGCGCTACGAGGACGGCAGGGCGCTGCTCCTGACCACGAACCTCGGCCACGAGGCGCTCACGGAGCAGATCGGCGCCCGCACGGTGTCCCGCATCTTCGAGATCTGCGGCGACCCGCTGCCTATGTGGGGCGACGACAAGCGGCGCGAGCGCGCGTTCGTGATGCCCGCCGCGCCGAGCGCCGACGAGGACGCGTTCTGGGAAGGCGGCACCCGGCCGCGCTACGGGCGCAGCCCCCTAGACTGACCCCGCAATGGCCGGAATCGTGATCGTGGGCGCCCAGTGGGGCGACGAAGGCAAGGGGAAGATCACCGACCTCTTCGCCGAGCACGCGGACATGGTGATCCGCTTCCAGGGCGGCAACAACGCCGGCCACACGATCGTCCGCGAGGGCGGCGCCACGTGGAAGTTCCACCTGATCCCGTCCGGGATCCTCTACGCCGGCCGGCTGTGCGCGATCGGCAACGGCGTGGTGATCGACCCGAAGGTGCTGACGGGCGAACTCGACGACCTGCGGGCCAAGGGCGTCGACCTCTCGGGCCTGCGCATCAGCGCCAATGCCCACCTGATCATGCCCTACCACACGCTGCTCGACCACGCGGGTGAGGCGAAGCTGGGCAAGCTCCAGATCGGCACGACGCGCCGCGGCATCGGGCCCTGCTACGCCGACAAGGCCGCCCGTCTGGGCATCCGCGTCCAGGACCTGCTGGACGAGAAGATCCTGCGCAAGAAGATCGCCGCCGCGATGGAGCCCAAGCGGCTCCAGCTCCGCCCCTACGCCAAGTCCCCCGAGCTCGACCTGCAGTCGATGACCGAGGACTACCTGACCTACGGGCACCGGATCGAGCAGTACATCGCCGACACCGCGCGCCTGACGTGGGACGTGCTCGACGGCGGCGGAACCGTCGTGTTCGAGGGCGCTCAGGGCACGCTGCTGGACATCGACCACGGCACGTACCCCTTCGTCACCTCATCCAACGTGGTCGCCGGCAGCGCCTGCGCGGGTGCCGGCGTCGGCCCCAAGGACCTCGACGAGGTCTGGGGCGTGGCCAAGGCGTATGCCACCCGCGTCGGGTCCGGGCCGTTCCCGACCGAGCTCGACGACGACCTCGGCCACGCCATCCGCGAGTCCGGCGGCGAGTACGGCACGACCACCGGCCGCGCGCGGCGCGTCGGCTGGATCGACCTCGTCGCGCTCCGCTACGCGACCCGCATCAACGGGCTCGACCACCTCGCCATCACCAAGCTCGACGTCCTCACCGGCCTCGGCACCCTCAACGTCTGCACGCGCTATCGCGGCGTCGAGGAGGCGAGCTTCGAGGCCTATCCCTACCACCAGACCGTGATGCACCACGCGGGCGGCGACTACGAGCAGCTGCCGGGTTGGGACGAGGACATCGGGGACGTCCGTGACGAGCGCGACCTCCCGCAGGCGGCACGCGACTACCTCGCCTACATCGCCGAGTTCGTCGGCGCGCCGGTCGGGCTCGTGAGCGTCGGCCCAGGCCGCGAGCAGACGTTCTTCACCGAGGCGGGCCGCGACAGCGCCGCCGCGCGGGCGTTCACCGGCTTAGTGGTCGTGGCTGGAAGTTCCGCGCAACGCGGGCCGGGCGTGTCGCGGACGGTCGGAACTTTCGGCCGCGGCCACTTAGGCTCGGATCACGCGCGTGTCCACGATGAAGTCGTGGAGCGCCCGGTTCTCCTCGTCCCACAGCGGCCACAGCGCATCGGCGAGACTGGACAGCCCGAAGGTGAGGCTGGCCGCAATCCCGAACAGCAGCGCCTTCACGGCAACCTCGCGCAGCATCGCGAAGCCGAACGTCATCGGCTGCCCCTTCGCCCGCACCACGCGGATGCCCAGAGCCATGCGCCCGAGCGTCTGCCCGTTGGTGCGCGCCATCATCGCGGGGGCATAGAGGAAGGCGACGATCGTCACGCACAGCGTCGCGAACAGCAGTCCGACGACGATCGACACGATGCCGACGTTCTCGTCGGCGAAGAACCCGACCGAGAACGGGGCGGTGATCGCGATCAGCAGGATGATGCTGCCGATGCCGATGATCAGGCCGTCGATCAGCAGCGCGCCGACGCGCGACCACCAGCCGGCGAGCACCTGCCGGCCGGCGAGCGCCCCCGGCGCGGCCGCCACCGGCGGCCCGCCCGCTCCGGGCGGCGGCGTCGTGACGTAGCCCGGCGCCTCGGGAGCCTCGGCCGGCGGCGGTCCTCCGCCGCGAAGGGGGTCGCCGGACTCGCTCGGTGGGCGCTCGCTCATGGCCGCGACTCTACCGCCGCCCGCAGCGCCTCCACCACCCGCTCGCCGGCGCGGCCGTCGCCGTACAGCGCCGGGCGGTCGCTCGGCGGGCGCCCTTCGAGCGCGGCCACCGCGGCGGCCGCGTCCAGATCGACGAGCGTGTTCCAGCCGACGTCGACGGTCTCCGTCCACTCGGTCGTCGAGCGCAGCGTCACGCACGGCACGCCGGCCAGGTAGGCCTCCTTCTGCACGCCGCCGGAGTCGGTCAGCACGGCCCGCGCGTGGAGCAGCAGCGCCGTGAAGTCGAGATAGCCGAGCGACGGCACCAGCCGCACGCCGCGCTCGAGCCGTTCGTACATCCCGGCCGCGTCGAGGCGCGCGCGCGTGCGCGGGTGCAGCGGGAGCACCACCGGCCCGGGCACTGCCAGCAGCACCTCCACGAGCCGCTGCAGGCGAGCCGGGTCGTCGACATTGCCCGCCCGGTGCGCGGTCGCGAGCAGGTACTCGCCCGGCCGCACGCCGCACGCGTCGAGAGCAGCGGTGCGCGAGCGCGCCCGCGGCGCCAGCATCAGCGCGACGTCGACCATCACGTCGCCGACCACGACGACATCCCCCGCAACCCTCTCACCGCGCAGCGTCGCGGCCGAGTGCTCGGACGAGCACAGCAGCAGCGCCGCCGCATGGTCGGCGACCACGCGGTTGAGCTCCTCCGGCATCGTGCGGTCGTACGACCGCATGCCGGCCTCGACGTGAGCGACCGGCACGCCGGCCTGAGCGCCGGCCAGCGCGCCCGCCAGCGTCGAGTTCGTGTCGCCGTAGACGAGCAGCACGTCGGGCTCCTCGGCGGCCAGCAGCGGCTCGAGGGCGGCCAGCATGCGCGCGGTCTGCGACGTGTTGCTCCCGCCGCCGACCTCGAGCTGGTGGTCCGGGCGCGGCAGCCTCAGCTCGTCGAAGAAGACGCGCGACAGCTCCTCGTCGTAGTGCTGGCCCGTGTGGACCAGCACCTCGCGCGCACCCGCCCGCAGCCGGTCCGACACGGCCGCCGCCTTCACGAACTGCGGGCGGTTCCCTATGACGGTGAGTACGCGCACGGAATCGGGTACGAGCCCGGCGCGCCGGGTCAGGCCGTAGCGCTCGCCAGCTCGCGCTCGATCCGCCGCGCCAGCCGCTCGCCCGCGTCCAGGCTCACCGGGCCGGGGGCCGCGGGGAGGGCGATGTCGTCGACCGCTGCGATCGGCATGACCTCGCGCACGGTCGAGGCGATGAACGCCTCCTCGGCCGCCGCGATGTCGTCGAGCGTGCACGGCTGCTCCTGTGCGTCGCACTCCTCGAGCAGGTACGCGCGCGTGATGGAGGAGAGGATGTGGTCCTCGAGCGGCGGAGTGAGCAGCCGGCCGCCGGAGACCCAGAAGAACGTCCACGTCGGGCCCTCCAGCACGCGGCCGTGCGGTGTCACGAGCAGCGCCTCGTCGAAGCCGCGCTCACGCGCGATCCGGCCCGCCAGCATGTTGCCGGCGTAGGAGAGCGTCTTCAGGCCGTCGAGCACGCGCGTCGGCGAGTAGGTCACCGTCGCCACCCGGGAGACGGTCGGCCGCGACGGCATCGGCTCGACGGTCAGGATCCGCCGCTCGCCGCGCGTGAGGACCACGCGCAGCAGCGCGTCGACCGAGCCCGCGGCGTCGAGCAGCGCCACGATCTCGGCCCGCAGCGCGTCCTCGTCGTAGGGCAGCCGCAGCCCGGCGCACGTGCGGCCCAGCCGCGCGAGATGGTCCTCGAGCGCGAACGGGCGGCCGCCGTACAGCCGCAGGACCTCGAAGCCGCCGTCGCCGCGCGTGAGCCCTTCATCGGTGACCGGGATCCGGGCCTCCTCGGCGGGGCCGATCGAGCCGTCGACGCTTGCGAGCATGGCCCGCAGGCTACCGCCCGAGATCGCGGGCAGGATGTCGACCTCGTCGTCGCCCCCGACCGGCATGTCCTGGGTGCCGAGCTCACCGTTCACGAACACGTTGATGTGGCGCCGCAGGACGCCGCGCTCGTCGAGGATCCAGCCCTTCGCCGCCGGGTGCGAGCGCTCGAGCTCGACCAGCAGCTCACCGACCGATCCGCCCTCGATCGCGTGCTCACCCTGATCGCCGGCGAGGCGCTTCAGGGGACCCCGTACCCGCACGAGTGCCATGCCCTGATCGTACGAGACGCAGCATCCGGCCGCGCGTCGGTACGGCCTGTGCTTGACATATTCCTATATCGGAATATGATGGTCGGCGTGGCACGAGCAGCGACCACAGCAGACGCGTTCAACGCGGTGGCCGAGCCCCGGCGGCGGCAGATCCTGGACGTCCTCGCCGGCGGGGAGCGCCCCGTCAATGACCTGGTCCGCGTGCTCGGGCTCGCCCAGCCGCAGGTGTCCAAGCACCTGCGGGTGCTCCGCGAAGTGGGAGCGGTCGACGTGCGCGACGAAGGACGACAGCGGCTCTACCGCCTCAACGGCCACGCGCTCAAGCCCATCCACGACTGGGTCAAGGACTACGAGCGCTCGTGGACCGAGCGGTTCGAGCAGTTCGATGTCGTGTTGGAAGATCTCAAGCGAAAGGACGGCGAAGATGCCGGAGACGACGAGTAGCCGGGCGGCGAAGGTGACCCTCCCGGCCGACGACCAGATCCTGATCACCCGAGAGTTCGACGCGCCGCGCCACCTCGTGTACCGCGCGTGGACCACGCCCGAGCTGGTGCAGCGGTGGTGGGCCGGCCGGCGCGGCGAGATGAAGATCGCCGACATCGACCTGCGGGTCGGCGGCACCTGGCGCTACGTCATGCTCGCCCACGGCAGCTTCGAGGTCGCCTTCCACGGCGAGTACCGCGAGATCGTGCCGAACGAGCGGATCGTGACCACGGAGGTCTACGAGGGCGCGGACGCGCCGCCCGCTGCCGAGGACGTGCTCAACGTCATCACGTTCACCGAGCTCGACGGCGGCCGCACGCTGCTCGAGCTGCTGGTGCAGGCGCCGTCCCGGGAGGTGCGCGACGCGATCGTGAACTCCGGGATGGAGGGCGGGCTGCAGGAGCAGATGGAGATCCTGGACGAGCTGCTGCCGACCCTCAGGGCTTGACGTAGACCGACACGTGGGACGGGCTGAGGGCGGTGAACCGCTCACGGCCCCAGCCCGCCCACCGGTCCTCGAGCCGCATCCCCGCGAGGCGCGCCATCAGGTCCAGCTCGGCCGGCCACGCGTACCGCATCTCGATCGGGTTCGACTCGACCATGCCGTCGGCGAACTCGTAGTGGCGGCCGCTCAGCCCCTGCGTGACGACGTCGTAGACGTAGTAGGACATCCCGTCGGGATCGGCCCGCCACGGCAGCACGGTCTGCCCGAGCGGAAGCCGCTGCAGCTCCGGCACACGCGCCTCGATCACGAACCGCCCGCCGCTGCGCAGATGCGCGGCGGCGTTCTGGAAGCACGCGACCTGGCCGTCCTGCGTCGTCAGGTTGAAGATCGTGTTGAAGACGAGGTAGACCAGCGAGAACTCGCCGTCCACGCGCGTCACCGCCATGTCGCCGACCAGCGCCTCGACCTGTTCGGCGCCGGGCTTGTCGCGCAGGCGGGCCAGCATGTGCTCGGAGTTGTCGATGCCGACGACGCGCACCCCGCGCTCGGCGAGCGGCAGCGCGATCCGTCCGGTCCCGATCGCGAACTCCAGCGCCGCCCCGTCACCGGCGAGCTCCGCGAGCATCTCCACCGCCGGCGCGACCACGGCGGGATCGAACACGCCGCCCGAGGCCTTGTCATACGCGGCCGCGACGCGCTCGCCGAAGTACCCCTCGTCGCCTCCCACGCGCCCAGTGTGCCAGTTCGCGCCCGCCTACGAGTGATTGCGCAGGCAACCACACTAGGCAATCCCTGATGCTAGGACGCAGGTTCCTCGCCCGCGGCGGGCAGCGCGACGCCGACCGCCTCGCAGCTCGCCGCCAGCAGCTGCCAGCCGGCCGGCGCGAGCGGCAGCACGCCGCGGGCGATGAGCTCCTGAAGGCGGCGCTCGCCGCGCTCTCCCGGGACGAGCAGCTCGTCGACGCCGGGTGCCCTCTCGCCCTGCTTGACCTGGTCGATCTGCGCGTCCATGCGCGCCAGGAACTCGTCGCGCGGCTGGAACGCCTCGACGTCGAGGGCCCAGAGGAGGCTGCCCGGCGCGCCCGCGGCCACCCCCTGCGCGAACCCCGCGCCGGTCAGCACCCCGCTCAGCGCATCGATGAACAGCGCCAGGCCGAAGCCCTTGTGCGGCGCGTGCGGGCTCCCGAGCGGCGCCAGCGAGCCGCCGTCGAAGAACGCCGCCGGGTCGGTGGTGGGCCGCCCGTCGCCGTCGAGGATCAGCCCCTCGGGCATCGGCGCGCCCTCGGCGGCCGCGACGCGGACCTTCTGCATCGCCACGGCGCTCGTCGCGACGTCCAGGACCACGGGCGGATGGCGCCCGGCGGGAAGCCCGTACGCGAACGGATTGGTGCCGAAGACCGGCGTCCGGCCGCCGGGCGGGGCGACCAGCGGGATGAAGTTGGTGCACGCGAAGCCGATCAGGCCGGCCTCCGCCGCCAGCCGCGCATAGGGCGCGGCGACGAGCAGCTGCCAGTCCCGCACGGCAGCGACCGCCATCCCCTTGCGCTCACGCGCGCGCTCGATGCACCACTCCATCGCCCGCGCCGGCGCGCCCGGCCCGCAGCCGCGATCGCCGTCGAGCAGCAGCGCGCCCTCGGTCTCTCGGAGCACGGTCACCTGCGGCCGCGGGTTCAGGTCACCCTCGCGGTAGAGCTTCGTCAGGAGCCCGAGCGCCGCGACCCCGTGGTCGCGATGGCCGCGCAGCTCGGAGTCGACCAGCAGCCCGGCCAGCCCATCCGCGTCCTCGGGCGTGAGCTCGAGCCGCTCGAACACGCCGGCGAGGCAGCGGCGCAGGTCGTCGATCCGCACGACTGTCATGAGCAGGCTCCGCGTCCGGGGATGCCCCCGCCAGGAATCGAACCTGGAACCTTCGGATTAAGAGTCCGCTGCTCTGCCAGTTGAGCTACAGGGGCGCGTCGAGCGACGCATCACTCTAGCGAGCTAATTCTCGCCGGACTGCTTCTGCTTCTTCTTGCCGCCCTCGGCCGTCGGCGTGGCTGTCGGCGCCTCGGTGGCGCCTTCGATCTGGGAGGCGAGGCCCTGCTGCTTGGCCTGCTCGAGCTCGGACTTCAGCGTCTCGCGGTCGTCCTCGTCGGACAGCGCGAGCGCCTCCTTGGTCGCGAGGTCGCCCTTGCGGGTCTGGCCGGCCTGGTAGGCGAGCACGGCGAGGGTGGCGAACGTGGAGTCCTTCGGGCGGGTCTCGGTGATGATCTCCTGCGCCTGGACGGCCTTGGGCAGGTCGTTGAGGCCCGACGGGCCGTAGACCTGGACCATCACGGTCGCCACGCGGTCGTCGGGCTTGTTCTTGGCCAGGGCAAGATGGCGTTCCCAGGCCGCGGCGGCGGCGGTGAGCTGCTGCTTGCCCTCGTCGGTGAAGGTGCCGGTGCTGCGGTCGAAGAACTCGCCGGCGCTTGCGTACTGGAAGCGCGCGCGGGCGAGGGCGCCCCATGCCGCGGCGTTCTGCGGGTCGGCCGTCGCCGCGCGCTGCGCCTCCTCGGCGCGGTCGGCGAACCGGCTGTCGTCGCTGGAGATCGACCCGTCGTCCTCGGTCAGCGCGTCGACCAGCCCGCCGGAGACGTCGCCTCCGATGCCGAACAGGACGAGACCGCCGCCCATGAGCAGCGCGAGGGTGAGATAGACCGCCTTGACGGTCGTGCGGCGGCCGGAGCCTCTGAGGTCGAACAGCATGGGATCAGTCTTCGGAGTCGGGGTCGTGCGGGAGCTCGCCGTCGTCGGTGGCCGCCAGCTCCGCCTCTTCGCGGGCGGCGGCGCGCTCGGCGCGACGGTCGAGCAGGGCAGCTAAGAGGATAGAGCCCTCGAAGAGAACGATCAGCGGGGCCATCATCAGCAGCATCGTCACGGGGTCCTGGCCGGGCAGCAGCATCGCCGCGATCGCGATGACGAGGATCGCGTAGCGGCGGTGCTTGCGCAGCTGCGCGGGCGTGACGATGCCGACGCGCGTGACGGCCAGGATGCCGATGGGGACCTGGAACAGGATCCCCATCACCATCAGGACCATGATCGAGAACTTGTAGTAGTCCCGCGCCTGCAGCAGGATGTCGTAGTTGTCGTCGTTGAAGTTCTGCAGGAAGTTGATGGCGTTCGGCAGCACGAAGAAGTAGGCGAACACCACGCCGGCCGCGAACAGGAACGGGACCATCGCCATCAGCGGCATCGCGACCTCCCGCTCACGTGGCGAGAAGGCGGGCAGGATGAAGGCGTAGGCCTGGTAGAGCAGGAGCGGCAGCGCGAGCAGCATCGCCGCGTAGGCGACGACGCGGAAGGTGACCGTGAACGGCTCCCCGACGCCGAGCGTGACCGGACGCCTGCCCGTGGCCGCGGGCGCCGCGTCGGCGGTCGCCCGCGACAGCTCGCTCATCTGAGCCCAGCGCTCCTTCAGGGCAGGACTGAGCTCGTCGTCGCGGGACATCTCGCGCGCGAGGACCTCCCACTGCAGGAACAGCTGCTTCTCTGCCTGCTGGAACGCCGCCGCCCGCTCGAGCGGATCCTCGCTGCCCTGCGTGAACGCCGACTTCTCCAGCGGCCGGTCGAGGATCTCGAGGATCGCGTCGTTCTGCCAGAAGCAGAAGGCGAACGCGACCAGGAACCCGGCCAGGCAGATGATGATCCGCGTGCGGAGCTCGTCGAGATGCTCGACGAGGCTGAGGCGATCCTCGTGCGCGATCGGCCGCAGTGCGGTGGCCATGGCCCGTTGCGGCCTGCGGAGCTAGCTGCGCGTGCGCTCGCGCTCGGAGACGACCTCGCCGTCGACCGGCGGGGCGTCATCGGCGCGGCCCAGCGCAGCGTCGGCCTGCCGCCGTCGTCGTCGTCGTCCTCGTCGAGATCGCCGCCGGAGCTCTTGCCCGTGACCGAGTCGCGGAACTCCTTCATCCCCGATCCGAGCGACCGCCCCAGGCCGGGAAGGCGCTTGGGCCCGAAGATCACCAGGACGATGACCAGGACGATGATCAGCTCAGTCGGGCCGATGCTCTGGAAGACGGCGAGGCTCACGGTGTCGATCCCTTTCGAGGCTTGCTGCGAAGGGTAGCGGGACGATCATTCGTCCAGTCCTGGCCAATCGGGTCGATAGGGGTCAAGTTCGTCACCGGGACGCCGATCTTAGGGCCATCATGAGCCAGCACGCCAACAACGGCCAGTACGTCCGCCGCGTGGTGCTGCCCTCCGGCCGGGCCATCGAGGTCGTGTACTTCGAGACGCCGGCCGACGAGGACGCCGCGGCGATTCCGTCGACCGGCGCCCTCCGCGATCTCCACCTCTGCCCTTGCTGCGACCGCGACCTCGTGTACCCGGTCGAGTGGGAAGAGGTCTCCCCGACGCACTGGGAAGTGCTGCTGCGCTGCCCCAACTGCGAGTGGAGCGAGGTCGACACGTTCGATCAGCCGACCGTCGACCACTTCGACGAGCGGCTCGACATCGGCACCGAGATCCTCCTGCGTGACCTCAAGCGCCTCCAGCAGGCGAACATGGAGGACGAGATCGACCGCTTCGTCCGCGCGGTCAACGCCGACGCGATCCTCCCGGAAGACTTCTAGGCGTACCGGTCCACCACGCCGTCGGCCACAAGCTCCAGCGCTCCCTGCTGGGCGTCGGGCAGGACGGGCAGGTCCGCCTTCGCCGCGGCGACGATCGCGAGCGCCGAGTCACGCGCGTCGTCGAGCACACCCGTCGCCGCGATCGCGTCGCAGAGCGCCTCGGCCTGGGCCGGCGTGCGCACCGCCCGCAGGTCCAGTGACCGCAGCGCAGGATCGCGCTCGCGCGCGAGGATCAGCGGCAGCGTGACGGTGCCGTCGAGCAGGTCGGTGCCACGGTGCTTGCCGGTCCGCTCGGCCGGGCCCGAGACGTCGAGCACGTCGTCGAGCAGCTGGAAGGCGAGCCCGATCCGGCGGCCGAAGCGACCCAGCACGTCGACCGGCGCCGTGCCCTCCATCGCCCCCAGCTCGCAGGCGGCCTGGAAGAGCCGCGCGGTCTTCAGATCGCAGCGGTGCTCGTAGCGCTCGCGCGACACGCCGACGTTCCACGCATCCTCGCGTTGCAGCAGCTCGCCCTCGGCCAGCGCCGACGAGGCGACCGACAGCACGCGGACCGACTCCGGGATGCCGTTGCGCGCCAGCTCGGCGAACGCGCGCGAGAACAGCAGGTCGCCGGTGGCGGTCGCGATCGCGCGGCCGGCGGCGGCCACCACGGTCGGGCGGCCGCGCCGCAGCTCGGCGGCATCGAGCACGTCGTCGTGGACCAGCGTCGCGGAGTGGATGAGCTCGACCGCCACCATCGCCCGCAGGACCCGCTCGGGGTGCGCCGGCGACGGGCCCGCGGCCAGCAGCACGAGCAGCGGCCGCAGCCGCTTGCCGCCCGCCGCGATCGTCGCCGAAGCGTGCTCGGCCAGCACCGGCCCGTGCGAGTGCGCCAGCTCCTGCAGACGGTCCTCGAGCTCGTCCATCAGCCCGGGCACGTGCGCCCCACCGGCCGCGATCACCGCTGCGACGGCCTCAGCGCTGGCCATCGACCGTCCCCGAGTGCAGGGCGATGATGCCGCCGGCGGTGAGGATCCAGCGCACGTCGCTCATGCCCGCCTCCACCATGACGGCGCCGAGCTCGCGCGGGCCCGGGAAGCGCTTCACCGAGCTCGGCAGGTACGAGTACGCCTGGTCCTCGCCGGTGACGCGTCCGAGCAATGGCACGATGCGATCGAACCAGAGCGAGAAGAAGGTCGACAAGGGCGGTCGCGTCGGCGTGGTGATCTCGAGCACCACCACACGGCCGCCGGGCCGCACCACGCGCGTCATCTCCCGCAGCCCCTGCGCCAGGTCGGAGAAGTTGCGCGCGCCGAACCCGACGGTCGCGGCGTCGAACGACGAGTCCTCATACGACAGCGCGAGCGCGTTGCCGTGCTCCCACCGCACCGCGCTGCTCTTGGCCCGGGCGCGCTCGAGCATGCCGTCCGAGAAGTCGGAGCCGACGACGTCGGCGCCGCGCCGGGCCAGCGCGATCGCCAGGTCGCCGGTGCCGGTCGCCACGTCGAGCGCGCGCGAGCCGGGGCCGACGCGCGCGAGGTCGACCGCTCGCTCGCGCCAGCGGTGGTGCAGGCCCGCCGTCATGACCGAGTTCATGACGTCGTAGACCCCCGCGATGCGATCGAACATCGCGCGGACCTGCCCCTCTTCGAGGGTCCCGCTACTCAGAGCCTTCAGGCTCACCCTTGAGCTGGGCGAGGAATGCCACCAGGTCCGCCTTCTTCTGCGGGTCGAGCTCCGCGTAGGACGGCATCGGGGGCGTCGGGTTCTCGAGCGTGCGCTCGATCGCCGCCATGGGCAGGACGTTGCCGATCTCGGTCAGCTCCGGCCCGGGGCCGTCGTTGCCGTTGTGGCCGATCTTGTGGCAGGCCAGGCAGCCGGACTGCGCGGCCACGAGCTTGCCCGCCTCGTACTCCGGCGCCACCTCGTACTCGATCTCGTTCGGCGAGCCGGCGGCCGCGCCGAGGTAGGTCAGGTAGGCCATCGCGGCGATCGTGAAGATGCCCGCGGCGGTCGCGACGGGCCGGCGCTCGGGGCGCCGCTCCGGCGAGCGGTCGACGAACGGCAGCAGGATGATCAGGATCATGCAGATCGTCGGGATGCCGATCGTGGCCAGCGGCGTCAGGTCCGGCGGCTTGATGATCCGCAGCAGCTCGAAGAGGAAGAAGAAGTACCACTCCGGCCGCGGGACGTAGGTCGTCGTCGTCGGGTCGGCCTTCGGCCCCAGCTCCGCGCCGAACAGGATCGACAGGAAGATGATGATCAGGACGGTGATCGCCGCCATGATGCTGTCCTTGGCCATCGCGTAGGGGTAGAACGGCTTCCCCTTGGACTTCAGGATCGAGTAGTCGCGGAGGTACTGCTCCTTCTCGGCCTGGTTCATCTCAGACCTCGTCCCGCCGCAGGTTCTCGTCGGGCTCGGCCTTCAGCCACGGCGGCGCCGTGGTGCCGAGCCGGGTGACGAGGTAGATGTGGGCGCCGATCAGCGCCGCGATCAATCCGGGCACGAGCAGCATGTGGATGGAGTAGAAGCGCGACAGCGTCGTCGCGCCGAACTCCGCTCCCCCGCGCAGGAAGTCGCCGAGGAAGGGCCCCACGATCGGCCCCGAGGCCGTGATGTTGGCCGCCACGATCGTGGCCCAGTAGGAGCGCTGGTCGAACGGCAGCAGGTAGCCGGTGAGCGACATCACGAAGGTCAGGACCAGCAGGACGAACCCGATGAGCCAGTTCAGCTCGCGCGGATACTTGTAGGCGCCGAAGAAGAACACGCGCCCCATGTGCAGGAAGATGAGGATGACCATCATGGTCGAGCCCCACTTGTGCATCCCGCGCACGAACTCGCCGAGGAAGATCTCGTTCGTGATCCGGCGCGTGGACTCGTACGCCTCGGTCACCGACGGCGTGTAGTACATGGCCAGGAACACGCCGGTCACGGCCTGCGAGAGGAAGGCGAACATCGTCGCCGACCCCAGCGTGTAGAACCAGTTGGTGCCCTTGGGCACCTTGCGGAACATCACCCAGCGCAGGCCGGCCGAGAGCGACGTCCGCTCGTCGACCCAGTCGACGGCATGGGTGCCGGCCTCCTTGGCCAGGTCGCCCTTGGAGGTCGTCTCGGTCTCGCCCGGGCGTTGCGGCGGCGGCTGGAGCGCGGATGGCAGCGGGAGCTTCATCAGGGCAGTTTCGGTGTCGAGAAGCGGCCGGGGTACACGTACGGGCCGATGCCGTCGAGATCCTGCGCCGGGTCGCGGTAGCTCGGGAAGCGGGTGAACTCGGAGTTGACCGAGTAGCGCGGTCCGATCTCCACCCGGCCCTGCTCGACGCGCGTGTAGAAGCGGTCGAGCGGCCGCACCGGGGGCCCGCCCGAGACGCTGCCGGTGAAGTCGTAGACGCCGCCGTGACAGGGGCAGATGAAGCGCTCGGACGCCTCGACGAAGCGGACCGGGCAGCCGAGGTGCATGCAGCGCGTGGACAGCGCGACGAAGTCGCCGCCGCCGGGGATCTCGGGGTCCTTCTCGCCGTCGATCTCCGGGTTGTAGGCGCGGACGTAGACCGTGGTCTTGCCGACCTCGCCGATGCCCTGGACGGTGGTGATGACCTTCGGCACATAGGTGTCGTCCGGGAAGTCGCCCGGTTCGCCGACCGCCTCCCAGGCCACCGGCGGGCGCTCGAACAGCGCGGTGCCGAGGGCGAACCCGAGCGCGGGCAGCGTGAAGCCCATCACCGCCACGGCACCGCCCCCGTGGACGGCCAGCCCGATGAACCGCCGGCGGGTCACGGTCTCGCCCTCGAAGGACCCGGGGATCAGCCGATCCGCCGTGTACTTCGACTTCGGTGGGGTACGTCGGGCCACGAGAGTCCCGAAGATTATCGACGCTAGATCAACGCGCGGCGCGCCAGGCTGCCTTGGCGGCCTCGTGGCCCGGCGGGGCGCCGTGCCCGACGACGCGCACACCCGCGTCCCAGGCCGCGGCGGCCCGCTCGGCGTCGCCCTCCGCGTGTGCCTGGGCCGCCAGCGAGATCACGTCTGCCAGCTCGGCGACGGCGTCGAGGTCGCCCAGCTCGGCCAGCCGCGCCAGGCCGAGCGCGTACAGCCGGTCGCCGGCCAGCAGCGAGAGGTCTGGGTCCTCGGGCCTGACGATCCGGCCCATGGCGTAATGCAGCAGGTAGCCCTCGTGGATCGCCTCGATCAGCAGCGCGTAGTCGTCCTCGTGGCCGGCGGCTCGGCGGCCGGCCGCCGCGAGCGCGCCGTAGGCGCCGTCGGACGACGCCGGCGAGACGGCGGCGGCGAGCAGCCCGCCGCGCTCGCGAACCTCGCTCGCAAGGCGGTCGAGAGTCATCGACCGCCTCCCTGCGATGTTCGCGAAGCGAACTCGCAAGGGAATCGCCGCCAGGCGATTCCCCGACCTCGGCGAACGCCGCGGCCGCGGCCTCGACGGTGCGGCTCACGTGCTCGGGCGTGTGCGCGAGGGATGGGAACCAGGCCTCGAACTGCGACGGCGGCGGATAGACACCGCGCGCCAGCAGCGCCCGGCACCAGGCGCCGTAGGCCTCGGTGTCGCAGGCCGCGGCGCCGGCGTAGTCGCGCGGCGGCTCCTCCGCGAAGAACACGGTCAGCAGGCCGGTCGTGTGGACGACCGAGACCGGGCGATCGCCGGCCGCCTCGCGCAGCCCGTCGGCGAGCGCGGCGGTTGTGGCGGACAGCGTGAGATACGCCTCCTCGTCGAGCTGCTCGAGCACGACGCGCCCGGCGGCCACCGCGAGCGGGTTGCCGCTCAGCGTGCCGGCCTGGTAGACGTCGCCGGCCGGGGCGATCCGGCTCATGAGCGCCTCCGAGCCGCCGTAGGCGGCCGCCGGCAGGCCGCCGCCGAGCACCTTGCCGAGCACGGTCAGGTCGGGCGAGACCCCGGTCAGCTCCTGGGCGCCGCCGGGGGCGATGCGGAAGCCGGTGATGACCTCGTCGAAGACGAGCAGGGTCTCCGCGCACAGCTCGCGCAACAGCTCGAGGAAGCCGCAGCGCGGCGGCACGAGGCCCATGTTCGCGGCGTAGGGCTCGCAGATCGCCGCCGCGAACTCGTGTTCCGCGAAGGCCCTGCGCAGCGCATCTTCGTCGTTCCACGGCACCACGACGGTCTGGGCGGCGGCGGTCTCCGGCACGCCCGGCGAGGCGGGGATGCCCTGGGTCGCCAGCCCGGAGCCGGCGTCGGCGAGCAGGCCGTCGACGTGGCCGTGGTAGGCGCCGGCGAACTTGAGCACCTTGTCGCGCCCTGTCGCCGCGCGCGCGAGCCGCAGCGCGCTCATGGTCGCCTCGGTGCCCGAAGAGGTCATCCGCAGCATGTCGACCGCCGGCATGCGCGCGCAGACCTGCTCGGCGAGCTCGACCTCGCCGGCGGTCGGCGCGCCGAACGTGGTGCCGCGCGCGGCGGCGTCGGCGACCGCCTCGACCACATCGGGATGGGCATGGCCGAGGATCAGCGGGCCCCACGAGCAGACGTAGTCGACGTACGTGTTGCCGTCGACATCGAAGATCTCCGCGCCCTCGGCGCGCTCGATGAACAGCGGCTCGCGGCCGATCGAGCGCATCGCCCGCACGGGCGAGTTGACGCCGCCGGGCAGCACGTGGCACGCCCGTCGGTAGAGCTCGGCCGAGCGGATGTCCGACAGGGAGGTGGTCAGGCCCGCTCCTCCTCCCACCGCCGGAAGGCGTCGGTGAAGTAGAGCATCCGGACCTTCTTGAACTCGGTCGACGAGTAGAGCGTTGCGCGCTCGCTGATGCCGGTCGCGTCGGCGATCGCGTCGAGGACCGCGTCGCACTCCTGCTTCGAGCGCCCGTGGGCCATCGTGAAGACCGAATACGGCCAGTCGGCGTAGGTCGGGCGCTGGTAGCAGTGCGAGACGCCGCGGAACGCGGCCATCCGCTTGCCGGTCTCCAGCACCTCGTCGTCCGGCACCTTCCAGACGCCCATGCCGTTGGCGGAGAAGCCGGCGCGGCGGTGGTAGAGGATTGCCGCCACGCGCCGCAGGCCGTGCCGCTCGCGCAGCGACTCCAGCCGCGCCAGGACCTCGTCCTGGTCGACGCCGAGCCGCTCGGCGGCGGGGCGGAAGGGCTCGGGGACGACCGGCATCGGGCCCTGGGTGGCGCGGATCGTGGCGATGTCGTCGCCCGACAGGTCGATCGGGTCGAGCTCGTGCGGCTCGACCGCCTCGCCGGCGGCGGCGAGCGCATCGGTGCCCTGCTCCATCTCGAGGTCCATGCGGATCTTGAACAGCTTCAGCGTCGGCAGTTGCCGGATCGACTGCGCGCCGGTCTCGGCCGCCAGCACGTCGAGCGTGCCGTCGAGCCCCAGTTTGGAGTGTGGCTCGACGGCGATGGTGAACCAGAGGTTGAAGTCGTGATTGCGCAGGTAGTTGTGCGTGACGCCGGGGTGGGAGTTGATGATCTTGGCCGCCCGGTGGGGATGCTCGCCATCGACCTTGGCCGCCACGAGCATCGACTGGTAGCCGAGCGCCCGCGTGTCGAAGATCGGGGTGATCTCGCGGATGATGCGCTTGTCGAGCAGCCGCTGGACGCGCGTCATCACCTCGTCCTCGGTGAGCCCGGCGAGCCCGGCGACGTGCGCGAACGGCCGCGCGGTGAGCGCGAAGCTGCCCTGCATCAGGTTGAGCAGCTTCTTGTCCGCCTCGTCGAGCGGTATCGCGGCGCCGTCCTTGCGCGAGCGGACCTTCACTGAAGCCATCGGGCGACGTCCTTGGCGTGGTAGGTGATCACGATGTCGGCGCCCGCGCGGCGGATCCCGGTCAGCGCCTCGAGCACGGCGGAGCGCTCGTCGAGCAGTCCCTGGCCGACGGCCGCCTTGACCATCGCGTACTCGCCACTTACGTTGTAAGCCGCCACCGGCAGGTCGGTGCTCTCGCGCACGCGGCGGATCACGTCGAGGTACGGGAGCGCGGGCTTGACCATCACGACGTCGGCGCCCTCGGCGGCGTCGAGCGCGACCTCGCGCAGCGCCTCGCGCGCGTTCGCGGGATCCATCTGGTAGCCGCGCCGGTCGCCCTTCTGGGGCGCCGACCCGGCCGCCTCGCGGAACGGGCCGTAGAACGCGGAGGCGAACTTGGCGCTGTAGGCGATGATCGGCGTCTCCGACAGTCCGTGCTCGTCCAGCGCGGCCCGCAGAGCGCCGACGCGGCCGTCCATCATGTCGCTCGGCGCCACGGCGTCGGCCCCCGCCTCGGCCTGGGACACCGCGGTGCGGGCCAGCAGGTCGAGCGTGGCATCGTTGTCGACCACCCCGTCCGGGCGCAGGACCCCGCAGTGGCCATGGCTCGTGTACTCGCAGAGGCAGAGGTCGGTGATGACGAGCAGGTCGGGATGGGCGGCCTTGATCGCGCGCGTGGCGAGCTGGATCACGCCCTCGTCGTCCCATGCGCCGGAGCCCTGTTCGTCCTTGTCGGCCGGCAGCCCGAACAGCAGCACGCCGGGGATGCCGAGCGCCGCGGCGGCGCCCGCCTCCTCGACGGCGCCGTCGATCGAGAGGTGGTCGATCCCCGGCAGCGACGGGATCGGTGTCCGCCGCTCCCCGCCCGCCACCACGAACATGGGATAGATCAGATGGTCGACCGACAGCTCGGTCTCGCGCACGAGGCCGCGCAGCAGGCCGGTGCGGCGGAGCCGCCGGAGACGGGTGGCGGGGAACACAAACCCCGACTATAGGGTTTCGCCCGCCGCTCGCCGGAAACCCCACCCGGCGATCGTCGTGCGACGTTACGTGCGAACCGTTGCAGCGCGATCCTCGCTGCCACGCCGTACGCCAGCGCCAGCGCGAGCAGGTGCACGAGCGGCACCAGCAGCTCGCCGCCGTTGATCGCGCCGTCGAGCGCGCGCAGCGCCGGCTTGAAGGGAAACAGGGCGGACACGAAGTTGACCGCGTCGTAGAGCGCGGGCGCCACGCTGCCCGACGGCACGAGCGCCAGGAACACGATCGGGAGCGCCAGCAGGATCGCGAGCAGCGTCGCGACGCGGACCTCGCGCGCGACCCCGCCGATCGCCACGCCCATCGCCGCGAAGCCGAGCGCCCCGCCGGCGAGCGCGGCCAGCCAGGCCGGCGCGCGGCTCCAGTCCAGCCCGACGAAGGCGGCGAGCCCGACCAGCATCAGGAGCGTCACCGCGAACGCGCAGAGGGCGCTCAGGACGACCTTCTCGCCCAGCAGCGCCGTGCGCGAGACCAGCCCGCGCACGAGCCGCCCGAACGCCTGCTCCTCGCGCTCGAGCGCCAGCAGGCCGGCGGCGAGCAGCAGCGTGACGAACATCAGCGACACGGTCACGGCGAGGGCGACGGCGAAGGCGTCGAGCGGCGTGCGCTCGCCCTCCACGATCGTCTGGTCCACCCGCACCGGCGAGCCGATCGTGGCCAGGATCGGCTGCGAGACGTCGAGGTTCTCGCCCGCCAGCCCTGCGAAGCGCGACACCTGGTCGAGCGCCGCGCGGTCCGGGGAGCCCTCCGGCAGCTGCTCGGCGACGCTGTCGATGATCTGGCGCGACCGCTCGAGCCCGAGGATCTGGACGGCGCCGACCAGCGGCAGCGGGATCTCGCCGCCGCGCACGATGACGTCGATGTAGCCGGCCGCCTCGCGCAACACGACCTCGGACAACGCCGCATTCGCCTCGGCCAGCCGTGCCTCGATCGTGGACTCGACGAAGCGCCGCTTCACCGGGTCCTCGGCGTTGTAATAGACCTCGACCGTGGGCGGGTCGCCGCCGCCGAGGCCGAGCGTCGCCCGCAGCCGTTCGGTCGCGTCCTCGGGAAGGACGAGCGCGCCCAGCACCTCGCCCGACTCGACCTTGGCGATCGCCTCCTCGCGCGAGTCGACCTCGATCGGGTCGATCGACTCGAACAGCCGGTCGGCGTAGTCGGCGGCGTCGAGCGTGCGCCCGCCGACCTGGAACTCGCTCTCGCCCGGCGGCACGAGGTTCGCGAACGCCACGCGCGGCTTCTCCGGCCCGCCGGAGAGCGCGAACCCGAACAGGACGGCGATGACCACCGGGTAGATCACGAGCAGCGCGACCAGGAGTGGTGAGCGGCGCAGGATCTGGAGGTCCTTGAGCAGCAGCCAGCGCATCAAATCAGTGGCCGCGCTCGTGCAGGAAGCGGACGAACGCGGCCTCGAGGTCGTGCTCGTCGCCGACCAGCTCGTCCGGCGTGCCGGTGAACAGCAGGTCGCCGTCGGCCAGCACGAGGACGCGGTCGGCGAAGCGCTCCGCCTCGCCGACGTCGTGCGTCGAGAACACGACGGTCGTCCCCAGCGCGCCGATGAACTCCCACAGGCGCTCGCGCTGGCGCGGGTCGAGCGCCGCCGACGGCTCGTCGAGCAGCAGCACCGCGGGCTCGCCGAGCAGGCCGATGGCGATGTTGACGCGCTGGCGGTTGCCGCCCGAGAGCTTGCCGACCTCGTCGCCCGCGCGGTCGGCGAGCGCGGTCTGCTCGAGCATGCGCGTCACGCTGCGGCCCACGTCGGGAAGGTTCCCCGGGCCTTCGTCCGGCCGGCCCCGTGACCGCGGCCAACGCCATCCATGGCGTCGGTTACCGGGCTTCGCCCTTTCCAGCCGCGCGAACAGCCGCAGGTTCTCCGCCACCGACAGCTTCGAGTACAGCGCCGGCTGCTGCGGCACCCAGCCGACCCGCTCGGCCGTCACGCTGCCCGAGCTCGGGCGCAGCGCGCCGGCGAGGATCTGCAGCAGCGTCGTCTTGCCGGCCCCGTTGGGACCGATGACCGCGACGCGCTCGCCGTCCGCGACCTCGAACGAGACGGCGCGCAGGGCGTCGCGCGCGCCGTAGCGCTTGGAGATGGCGTCCGCGCGCACTACCGGGGAGCGCTCGAGGCGGCGGCGGCCTCGGCGTCGGGTCCGCCCAGCTCGGTGCCGCAGGCCGGGCACTCGGTCGCACGCTCAGGACAGGCCGCGCCGCACTCCGGGCACTGGCGAGGAGGCACGTCGGGTACCGGCTCGGCGGCCGACGGCAGGTCCCAGCGGTCGAAGCGGTAGTGGCGGCGGAAGTAGTCGACGCTCTCGCGCAGCGTCGCCGCGATCGGCAACGAGATGAAGGCCCCGATGACGCCATAGAGCTGGCCGCCCAGCAGCAGCGCGAAGATCACCAGCAGCGGGTTGATGCGCAGCGCCTGCGAGAACACGGTCGGCGCGACGATGTGGCCCTCGATCTGCTGCAGCGCCGTGAAGGCGATCGTCAGCCACAGCGCGTCGAGCGGCTCGCCGCTGAACAGCGCGATCAGGACCGGCGGTCCGGCGCCGATGGCGGGGCCCGATGTACGGGATCAGCTCGGCGAGCCCGTACCAGGCGCCGAAGATGAGCGCGTACGTCTTGCCGTCGGGGAAGATCCCGAGCGAGCCGAGCACCCACAGCAGCAGGCCGGCGCTCGTGCCCATGATCAGCGAGAAGAGAAGCTGGCCGCGGACGTAGCCGAACACCGCGCGCTGGATCCGGGTCGGGTAGTCGTCGCCCGGCGTGCTCGGGACGATCGACCGGATCCAGGCGCCGATCCGCTCCCCGTAGAGCAGCATGTAGACGCTGATCACGACGATCAGGATCAGCGCCAGCAGGGCCTCCACGAGCGTGCGCAGCGCGTCCTGGGTGAACGAGACGAGCTCGCCCGAGCCCTCGGTGAGGTTCTGGCCGAGCGTTCCGAGCGCCGTCTGGCCCTCGTCGGCGATCTGGAGGTTGACGCCGTTGTCGTCGAGCCACTCCTGGACGTCGGCCGAGCGACGCGTTGGCGTCGTCGACGATCTCCGGGACGTTGTTGCGGAACGCCTGCACCTGGTCGGCGACGGGGTTGGCGAGCAGGAACCCGACCGCGGTCACCGCGGTGACCAGGCAGAGCATCACGATCAGCACGGCGACCCCGCGCGGGACGTGCGCGCGGCGGCGCAGGATGCCCACGAAGGGGTTCAGCAGCAGCGCGACGATCGCGCCGATGATGAACAGCAGCAGGACCGGCCCTGCCGCGTTCAGCACGGCCCACAGGCCGAGGACCGCCAGCGGCAGCATGACGAGCTGCACCCACCGGGGGACGAGGATCCGCTGGTCGCATGCCTCAAGTATGGCCTTAGCATCCGCGGTCTTGGCTTCGATCCTGTTCATCGGCGACGTGGTGGCGAAGGCGGGGCGGCGGGTCGTGCGCGACCTGCTGCCGGGCCTGCGCGACGAGCTCGGAGCTCGACTTCGTCGTCGCCAACGGCGAGAACGCCGCCGGCGGCATCGGCATCACGCCGAAGGAGGCCGAGGATCTGTTCGGCGCCGGCGTCGACGTCATCACGCTCGGCAACCACACCTACCGCCACCGCGAGGTGTGGCCGTACCTCGATCAGCAGCCCAACATCCTGCGGCCGGCGAACTTCCTGCCCACGCAGCCCGGCCACGGGACCACGGTGATCGAGCGCGACGGGACCTCGCTCGGCGTGGTCAACCTCAGCGGCAACCTCTTCATGCAGGCCGGCAGCCCGGCCCTGGTGACGATCGACGAGGCGCTGCGCGAGGTGGCCGACGCCGACCACGTGCTGGTCGACATGCACGCCGAGGCGACGAGCGAGAAGGTCGCGCTCGGCTGGCACCTCGACGGGCGCGTGACCGCCGTGGTCGGCACCCACACGCACGTGCCGACCGCAGACGCCCGCGTGCTCCCAGGAGGCACCGCCTACATCACGGACGTCGGAATGACCGGCGCGCGCGGGGGCGTGATCGGCGTGCGCCGCGAGCAGTCGATCGCGGTGATGCGCAGCCACATGCCGCAGCGCTACGACGCCGCCGACGAGGACCCGTGGCTGAACGCGGTCCTGATCCGCGCGGACGGCCGGCGCGCCGACGCCATCGAGCAGGTGCTCAGGCCTGGAAGTGGTCCATGATCATCGGGACGATGTCCCGCAGCGCCCACTGCTCGCGCTCGTCTGCCGAGTCGGGGCCGGTGCCGCACCACATGAGCGAGCCGAGCGAGTCGTTGGCGTGCAGCGAGCCGTGCGAGCCGCCGCCGACGTGGTGCGCGCCGCCCCAGTCGAGGAACTCGTAGCCCGGCTTCGCGGAGGCGAGCACCTGGCCCGAGGTGCGCGCACGCAGCGCCGACCAGGCGCGCTGCAGCGCGTCCGGGTAGGCGACGGAGCCGACGCGGCCCTCGCGCACGCGGAGCCCGATCAGGTCGAGGTCGCCCTCGACGTGCCAGCGCTCGCCGCGCGCGTCCTCGAGATCGCCGCCGGGCGCGAACCGGATCTCCCGGTGCTCGCCGCCGCGCGCGCCGCGGATCGCCGCCTCGCCGTCCGGGTGGTCGGTCATGCGCAGGATCAGGTCGACGCCCTCGAGCGCG
This sequence comes from uncultured Solirubrobacteraceae bacterium, assembly GCA_963830725.1. Taxonomy (GTDB): domain Bacteria; phylum Actinomycetota; class Thermoleophilia; order Solirubrobacterales; family Solirubrobacteraceae; genus DASSUW01. The sequence continues at coordinate 64,529 of CAWHNO010000001.1, forward strand.
AGCAGGGTGCGCTCGATCCGCGGGACGAGCTGGGCGCGCTTGTCGCGGTCGAGCACGTAGACCTGGGCGGCGCGCGAGTTCGGGCACAGCGCGATCTCGGCGTCGCCGGAGCGCGCCCGTGCCGCCGGCAGCACTCCGAAGCCGTCGAACGCGCGGAACAGATCGGTCTCGCCGTCCACGCGTGACTGCGAGTGGTCCGAGCAGACGATCACGGCGTGGTCCTCGAGGAACGGCTGCGGCCCGCCGGCGGCCGTCATCAGGCGCTCGATCTGGCGGTCGGCGGCGGCCAGCGACTCGACCTGCGCGAACGGTCCGTTCTTGTGCGAGTGGGTGTCGTTGTCGGGCAGCGAGAGCAGCAGGAAGTCGAACAGGTCGTTCTCGACGAGGAACTCGCCGACGCAGCCCGAATGCTGGTCGCGGATGCCCGGCAGGCCGAGCTGCGACCGGCACGGCGTGCGGCGCGAGGCGAACATGTCCGCGTAGAAGAGCTCCCTCGGGCCGTAGACCGCGTGGCGGAACACCGTCGAGGCGATGCGGGTGAGCGCGGTGTCGCCCGAGACCTCGTGGCGGTGCCGGCCGCGGTACATCAGGTACGTGGTGCCGGCGGTGCGGACGTCGGCGTCGTCGAGCCGCTCGAACACCGTCTCCACCTCGCGCGAGAGGTGCTCGAGGTTCATGTTGTAGATCGTGTCGGTGAGCGACTGGCGGAGCCCGAACGACTGCGAGGCGCGGAAGCTCGTGCCGTACTCGACGTAGCGACCCTCGCCGCGGTGGTACCAGTTCATCCCCGGGATCTCGTGCTCGTCGGGGCCGGTGCCGGTGGCGATCGACGCCGCGCACACGGGCGTGACCGACGGGAAGGCGGCGACGCAGTCGTCGACGTGCTGACCCTCCTCGAGCAGCAGCTTGAGCGTCGGCGCGCGGCCGCCCGCAACCGCCCGCTCGAGCATCGCGGGCTTCATCGCGTCGATGACGACGAGGACGAGCTTCTTCACCGCAGGATCCGCAGCCCGGCGTACTTCTCGCCGGCCCGCCGGCGCGCTCCGACAAGCAGCCAGGCGAGGCCGGCCAGGACGAGGATCGCGAGCGGCGGGAAGAGGACGGAGGCGCCGGCGGCGCCGAGCGCCGCTCCCTCGCCGTAGAGCGGGAGCACGCCCTGCGCCTCGGGATCGAGCCGCTTCCGCACGCGGCCGAACAGCGATCGCGCGGCGTAGAAGCCGAGCGTCGCCGCCGCCGCGCCGACCACGATCCCGGGCAGCACCACATAGCCGTTGTCGGCGAGCGACCCCGCTCCCATCAGCGCGCCCAGCACCACGGCGATCGCCAGCAGCAGCCAGACGACCGGGCCGCTGTCCATGTCGGCCCGCCGGCGCGTCGCGAAGTCGCTGACGGCGACGAGGACCAGCACCCCGAGCATGAACTGCCACTCCTCCAGGAACGCGAAGTCGGTGCCGTCGAAGTCGATCCCGAGATCGGCGGAGGCCAGCGCGCCGACCAGCAGCACCGGCAGGAACGGCCGGATGCCGATCGCGGCGGCGATCCCGGCGCCCTGCAGGAGGTCGAACACGAATTCCACTTGCGGCGTGCGACGATAGCGAGGCATGGGGCGAGAGGAGACACCGAAGCGCTCGGGTGCGCGGGACCTCGAGCGCTATGCCGGGCTGTTCGCGCAGCGCACGCAGGCGATGAAGTCCTCGGCCATGCGCGACCTGATGGCCGTGACCGCGCAGCCCGAGATCATCTCGCTCGCCGGCGGCCTGCCCGACACCTCGACCTTCCCGGCCGAGGACTTCGCGGCGCTGATGGCACGCGTGGCGGTCGACGCCTCGGCGCGCGCGCTCCAGTACGGGCCGACCGAGGGCCTCGAGGAGGTCAAGGACTGCATCGTGCAGGTGATGGCGGCCGAGGGGATGGAGGTCGAGACCGAGGACCTGCTGATCACAACGGGCGGCCAGCAGGTGATCGACCTCGTCTGCAAGACGCTGCTGGACCCCGGCGACGTGGTGATCGCCGAGGCGCCGACCTACCCCGGCGCCGTGCCCGTCTTCGTCTCCTACCAGGCCGACGTGGTCCAGATCGAGATGGACGACGACGGCATGCGGATCGACGTGCTGCGCACCGAGCTGGAGCGGCTCGACCGCGAGGGACGCGTGCCGAAGTTCATCTACACCGTGCCCTCGTTCCAGAACCCGGCGGGGGTGACGCTGTCGCTCGAGCGGCGGGGCGAGCTGGTGCGGCTCGCGCACGAGCGTGAGCTGCTGGTGCTCGAGGACAACCCGTATGGCCTGCTCCGCTACGAGGGCGCGCCGCTGCCGACGCTGTACTCGCTCGACCGCGGGGAGTACGTGATCTACCTCGGCACGTTCTCCAAGATCCTCTCTCCCGGCCTGCGGCTTGGCTGGACCGCCGCCCCGCGGCCGGTGCTGGAGAAGCTCAACCTCGGCAAGGGCGGCGTCGACCTCTGCTCGGCCACGCTGTCGCAGCAGTTCGTCGCCACCTACTTCGCCGAGCGCGACTGGCGCGCCTACCTGGGAACGCTGGTCGAGCTGTACCGACGGCGGCGCGACGTCATGCTCGAGGCGCTCTCGCAGCATTTCCCGCGCGAGGCGACGTGGACGCAGCCGGGCGGCGGGCTGTTCATCTGGGCGCGGATGCCGGACTACATCGATACGACCGACCTGCTGGCACGGGCGCTGCGCGAGAACGTCGCCTTCGTGCCGGGCCGTGCCGCCTACCTCGACGGTCGCGGCGGTTCGGAGATGCGGCTGAACTTCTCCGGCGTCGGCGACGACGACATCCGCGAGGGCGTCCGGCGGATCGGCAAGGTCGTCCGCGAGCAGGTCGACCTCTACTCGACGCTGACCGGCGTGAAGCCGGCCGAGCCGCGAGCGGAGCCGGAGAACGTCGTCGAGCTGCGGAGGCGGGCCGGATGAGGGTCGCCGTGCTCAAGGGCGGGCGGTCGCTGGAGCGCAACGTCTCGCTGCGCTCGGGTGCGCGCGTGGAGGACGCGCTGCACCGGCTCGGGCACGAGGTGGTGCCGATCGACGTCGGGGCCGACCTCGTCGACCGGCTTGGGGAAGTACGGCCCGACGTGGCCTTCGTCGCGCTGCACGGCCGGGGCGGCGAGGACGGGACCGTCCAGGAGCTGCTCGAGCTGGTCGGGATCCCCTATACCGCCTCGGGCCCGTCGGCCTGCATCCGCTGCATGGACAAGGTGGTGGCCAAGCACGAGCTGCGCGCCGCCGGGCTGCCGACGCCCGACTTCTACGCCTTCAGCCAGGCCGCCTTCGAGGAGCTCGGAGCCGCGCGGGCGCTGCCGGCGCTCGAGGAGCGGCTCGACTTCCCGATCGTGGTCAAGCCCGCGGCCCAGGGCTCGGCGCTGGGGGTCAAGTTCGCGCGCACGGCGCAGGACGTGCCCGGCGCCATCGTGGCCGCCTTCTCGTACGACACGAAGGTGCTGCTCGAGCGGCACGTGGAGGGCCGCGACCTCGCGGTGTCCGTGCTCGACGGCGGGGCCCTGCCGGTGGTCGAGGCCGTGCCGCACGAGGAGGACTTCTACGACTTCGAGGCGCGCTACGAGATCGGCCGTACCAGCTTCATCTGCCCGGCGCTGATCGGCGACGAGGCGACCGCGCGGGCGCAGGAGCTGGCGCTGGCGGCCTACCGCACGCTCGGGTGCGAGGGCTTCGCGCGGGTCGATCTCATGATCGACCAGGCGGGCGAGCTCACGCTGCTGGAGATCAACGCGATCCCGGGACTGACCGACACCTCACTGCTGCCGCTGGCGGCCGAGGCGGCGGGCATCCCCTTCGACGACCTGATCGCCCGGATCGTCGAGCTCGCGCTCGCCCCTGGAGGGCGAAGCCCGGCGACCGACGACATGGATGTCGTCGGCCGAGATCAGAGGACCGGCCGGATGAAGGCCCGGGCACTCACTGATCCCCCTTGAAGTCCTCCGGCGTGACCTGGTCGAGGAACTCCTTGAACTTGTCCACGACCTCCTCCGTGTCCTCGACCTCGTGCTCGAACTCGATCGCCGACTCGGCGATCACGTCCTCGGCGGCGAAGATCGGGGCGCCCGAGCGCACCGCGAGGGCGAGCGCATCGGAGGGCCGGGAGTCGATGTCGACCTCGCGGCCGTTCACCGACAGCGTGATCGAGGCGTAGAAGGTGTTCTCGCGCAGCTCGGTCACCGAGACGCGCGTGCAGGCGACCTCGAGCTCGCCGAGCATGTCGAACAGCAGGTCGTGGGTCATCGGCCGCGGCGTGGACGCGCCCTGGAGCTTCATCAGGATCGCGGCCGCCTCCGGATGGCCGATCCAGATCGGCAGGAACTTGTTCGTGTCGACAGCCTTGAGCAGCACGATCGGCTGCTTGCCGACCATGTCGAAGCTCACGCCGTAGATGACCATCTCCTGCAAGCGGGGCGCTCCTCGATAGGGGCCGTGGCGGCAGTCTAGCGGTCACCACCCCTCTCCGACGGCCCTCCTCGTCGCCGCCCGGACGGGCGGAAATCGGGGTGTCGCAGCCGTTAACCGGCGCGCCTCGGAGCGACGAAGGCCCGCCAGAGCGGGCTGGTCCACATGGGCGATGGTGGACTCGACCCACCGACCTCTGCCTTACGGACGGATGTGCGATGGCACGCGTCGCTCGCGCGCCCATAAAGGCGACCCTCCGGGACCTCAGCCTCACGAAGTACATCGATCGCAGCAGCCCGGTGATCTTGACCAATCTGGTGACCGCAAAGGTGATCCCGAAGGCGAAGTTGACCGTCGTCAAGAGGGGCGAGAAGCCCCTGCCGTATCTCCGGCTGTGCTTCACCGGGGTGCGGCTGACCAGCGTGTCGACCGGCGGCAGCGGCGGCGAGGACCGGCTCACCGAGAACGTCACGTTCGCGTTCGAGACCGTCGTCGAGGCCTACCAGCGGCAGCTCCCGAACGGCAATCTCGATGACACGGTGTTCGGCGGCTGGGACCTGATCAACAAGATCCTGTACGGCGACCCGGACTGCTGAGCCCCGCGTGATTTGTCAGGCGCGCCGGTACGCGCGAACCGAGAGGGGGACGAAGATCAGTAGCAGGCCGATCTGCCAGGCGAGAGTTCCGAGCGTCGGGCCGAGCGCGCCCCCGTGCCCGATCGTCAGCGCGCGGGCGGCGTCGACGACCAGGGTGACCGGATTGATGTCGGAGAAGGTCTGCACCGCTGCGGGCATGCCGGCGGTCGGGACGAACGCCGAGGAGGCGAACACGAGCGGGAAGACCCAGACGAATCCCACGGATTGAGCGGTTTCGGGATCGCGGACCGTGAGGCCGATGAATGCGCTGATCCACGAGAAGACGTAGGCGAACGCGAGCACCAGCGCGAACGCGAGCACCACGTCGTAGACCGGCTCGCTGGGCCTGAACCCCACCGCGATACCGATCAGCAGCATCACGGTCAGGCTGACAGCGTTCGTCGCCAGGTCGGCGGCGGTGCGGCCGATCAGGACCGCCGAGCGAGCGATCGGCAGCGAGCGAAAGCGGTCGACGGCCCCGCCCGCCATGTCCTCGGTGAGGCCGAGACCCGTCGTCAATGCGCCGAAGATGGCGGTCATCGTGATGATGCCGGGCATCAGGTAGTCGACATAGCTGACATCACCGGTGTCGATCGCGCCGCCGAACACGTAGCGGAAGAGCAGCACGAAGATCACCGGCTGGACGAACAGGTAGACGACGTACGTCGGTCGGCGCAGGATCTTGCGCAACTGGCGCGCGGCCATCACGAGGCTGTCGGCGATCGTCTCGGCCGGCGTGAGCCGACTGCGGTCCGGGATCGCGGCGTCGATGGTGCTCATCGTGCTGCCTCCTGGGCCACTGATTGCTCGGTCTGCTCGTCGCCGGCGGGGCGTCCGGTGAGGGCGAGGAAGACGTCCTCCAGGCTCGGGCGCTGCAGCTCCACGGCGGCGATCGGAAGCCGGCGAGCGTCGAGGCGCCGGATCGCCTCGGCCGAGGCGGCCGGGTCGGCCACGGCGACGCGGATCTCGCCGTCGGCCGTGTCCACCCGCGGCTGCTCCTCCGCGCGCATGCCGGCCAGCACGGCCGAGGCAGCGGGCGCATCTGCAGGATCGACGACGCGGATGCTGAGTACGGTTCCGCCGACGGTCGCCTTCAGCCGGGCGGGGGTGCCCTGCGCGGCGATCCGTCCGTGGTCGACCAGGGCGATCCGCTGGGCGAGGCGATCGGCCTCCTCGAGGTTCTGGGTGGTCAGGAGCACGGTCGTGCCGTCCCGGTGAAGCTCGTCGACGATCCGCCACAGCTCCTGTCGGGAGCGAGGATCCAGCCCGGTGGTCGGCTCGTCGAGCAGTACGACCGGCGGTCGTCCGATCAATCCCGCGGCGAGGTCCAGCCGGCGGCGCATGCCGCCCGAGTACGTCGAGACGCGACGGTCGGCGGCCTCGACCAGCTCGAAGCGCTCGAGCACCTCGCTCGTCCGACGGCGCGCCTCGGCGCCCGGCAGGCGGTACAAGCGAGCGATCATCTCGACGTTCTCACGTCCCGTGAGCTCCGCGTCGACCGCCGCGAACTGGCCGGCGAGCCCGATCCGGCGACGGACGGCGAGCGGCTCGGCGACGACGTCATGCCCGAGCACGCGGGCACGGCCGGCCGTCGGGCGCAGAAGCGTGGCGAGGACACGCACGAGCGTGGTCTTGCCGGCGCCGTTGGGCCCGAGCAGCCCGAATACCGAGCCGGCCTCGACTTCGAGGTCGAGGCCGGCGAGCGCGACGACGTCGCCGAATGTCTGTCTGACGCCCTCGGCGAGGATCGCGGGGGTCGTAGTCATGACTCTCCCTGCGTCGGGCCGGGGAGGTCGCCGGAGGCGCGCAGCGCGTCGCGGCGGGCCAGCCACTCGTCCGCGAGCGCCGGCATCCGCTCGAGCAGGAATTCGTAGAAGGCGACGGCCTCCAGCAGGCGCGCCCGGCGAGCCGCCGGCGAGCCGCGCAGCACCTCGAGGCCACGGCGCGCCAGCGCCAGCATGGCGCCGTACTCGTCGGCCGACTCGATGGCCCGCAGCGCCGCCTCGGGATGGAAGGAGATGCGATCCGCGCGCTCGCCGGCCGCGCGCCTGCGCTGGATCTGGCCCATGGTCTCGGCCATGGCGATCGCGCTGCCGACCGCGCTGCGGCTCGTATGCAGCGCCTCAGCGATCTCGGCGGCCGTCTGTTCCGGCGGGTCGCAGATCAACAGCCAACCGAACACGCGGCCCGTGACCGGGGGCAACGCGTACTGGCGGGCGTAGAACCGTCCGACCTGGTCGGCGAAGGCGAGCTCGGCTCCAGTGGCCATTGGATTCCTGATCTTACACGAATCTCAGGAAATGCAGGAATCTGACGAAGCTGGGCCCCGGGCCCGGACCGCCAGCAGCCGTCGGTCGATAAGCGGCGCGAGCGTCGCCATTACCCGGCATCGTCTGCGCGCTCGGCGTCGCGAAATGCGTACTCGCGACCTGGCATTCGAAGTTCGCACGAAGCGAGACCCGTCGCTGGCGCGACAGGTTGCGGGATGCATCGGCAGGGCGCCCCGGGGTCGGCCGCCGCTGCCCGGGGGGTTTCGATCGGGATCCGTGGGCGCTACCGCAGTTGGTCGCGGCGGCGAGTCAGGTAGGCGGTCTCGGCGGTGTTGCCCGCCAGCTCGATGGCTTTATCGTAGGCCGCGCGCGACTCCTGGCCGCGGCCCAGCCGGCGCAGCAGGTCGGCGCGGGTGGCGTGGTAGGCGTGATAGCCGGCCAACCTGTGCTCAAGACTGTCGACGACCGCCAGTGCCACCTGCGGGCCGTCGAGCTCGGCGACCGCGATGGCCCGGTTGAGGGCGATGATCGGCGAGGGGTCGAGGCGGACGAGCTGGTCGTAGAGGGCGAGGACCTGCGACCAGTCGGTGTCGCGCATGTCGCGGGCGGAGGCGTGCACGGCGTTGATCGCGGCGAGGATCTGGTAGCGACCCGGAGCCACCCCGGCGGCGGCAGCGGCGAGGCGCTCGCGCACCAGCCGGTGGCCCTCGGCGATCAGCGCCGCGTCCCAGGCCTCACGGTCCTGCTCGTCGAGGGCGACCAGTTCGCCGCTGGCCGAGACCCGGGCGGGGCGGCGGGCCTCGATGAGGAGCATCAGCGCCAGCAGCCCGGCTGCCTCACCGTCGTCCGGCAGGAGGGCACGGATCAGGCGCGTGAGGCGGATCGCCTCGGCGGTCAGGTCGTGACGTAGGGGATCGGTGTCGGGGCCGGTCGCCAGGTAGCCCTCGTTGAAGACGAGAAAGAGGACGGCGAGTACGCCGGAGACGCGTGCCGGGAGATCCTCGGCGGACGGCACGCGATAGGGGATGCGAGCCGCCTTGATCTTGGCCTTCGCGCGGGTGATCCGCTGCCCCATGGCACTCTCGGTCACCAGGAAGGCGCGGGCGATCTCGGGCATGGTCAGACCGCCGACCATGCGCAGCGTCAGCGCCAGGCGGGCTTCCATCGCCAGCGCCGGGTGACAGCAGGTGAAGATCAGCCGGAGCCGGTCGTCGTCGATGGCGCCGAGAGGCTCGGGCGGGTCGTCGTCGTACACCGTCCGAGCCTCCTTGTGCTTGTCGTCGCGCTTGTTCTCGCGCCGGATCCGGTCGATGGCCTTGTGGTTGGCGGTGGTGGTCAGCCAGGCGCCGGGATTGGGGGGCACGCCGTCGGCCGGCCACCGCTCGACGGCGGTCGCGAACGCCTCGGCGGCCGCCTCCTCGGCGATGTCGAGGTCACCGAAGCGCCTGGTCAGGGCGGCGACCACCCGGGCCCACTCCTCGTGGTGGGCCCGGATGACCGCCTGCTCGACGTCGGCCACGTTCACAGGAACGGGCGCACCTCGACCCTGCGATTGCAGGCCTTCGACCCCTCGGCGGCGAGCTTGAGCGCCACGTCGAGGTCGGGGGCCTCGATGACCCAGAAGCCGCCGAGATACTCCTTGGACTCCAGAAAGGGCCCGTCGGTGACCAGCGCCTCCCCACCCCGGTTGTCGATGACGGTGGCCGTGTTGGGCGAGGCGAGGCCGCCGGCGAAGACCCAGTGGCCCTCGGCCTGGAGCCGGTCATTGAACACGTCGATCGCAGCGTCCTCTTCCGGGGTGGCGAGGCCGGCCTGGTCGTGGATCACGGAAACCAGGTACTGCATCTGAAGATCGTCTCCTGTGGTGTCGAGACAGCTTGGTAGACCGGTCAGGGACTTCAAGCCGTTGCGTATTGCGGGCGCCCGGCCGGCCGGAAGACCTGGATCGTCACGCCCTTCGAGTCGACTCGCGACTCGACCATGTCGAGCGCAAGATCCGGGCCGGCGTCCGGGAACAACCGCGCGCCCTGGCCGAGAACCACGGGAACGACAACCAGAGTCATCTCGTCGACCAGATCGTTCTCCAGCAGCCACCGGGTCAGGGCGCCACTGCCGTGCACCTGCAGCTCACCCCCCGGCCTGGCCTTCAGGTCCGCGATGGCGGTCGCAAGGTCGTCGGACAGGACGGTGGTGCCCGACCACGCCGGATCGGCGAGGGTGGTCGATGCCACGTACTTGGGCCGGGTGTCCAACGCCTGCCAGACGGGCTCCCAGCCAGGGACATCCTCGATCGTCAAGGACCCCCACGAGCCGGCGAACAGCTCGTAGGTCCGCCGGCCGAGCAGGAACGCGTCGGCGCGCTGGTAGGTCTGGTTGATGAACGTCGCGGTGTCCTTGTCGCCCTTCCCCCGGGCCCATCCGCCGCGCTCGAATCCGTTCCTGCGGTCATCCGACGCGGCGCCGTTTCCCTGCATCACTCCATCGATGGTGACCTGAGTCATGGTCGTCAGCTTCATGATCGCGACTCCTTTACCTTGGCGCCGCCCCTTGTGGGCGGCCTCACCCCCACTACGAACAGCACCGCCCCGATCCGACACCCCCTCCCGGATTTCTTCAGAGAAGTTTCCGGGACGCCGGTCGTCAGCGATGCCTCCGGGCAAGGAGCAGCGTTGAAGGCGGTGATCGCCATCGATGTCGAACTCGTCCGCGACACCATGGATTGGGTTCTGGTCGCCGTCGCCGTGCTTGCCGCCATGGGGACGATCGGGGCGGTCGCCGTTGCGCTGCTCGGGCCAACGTGGAGCGAGCACCGAATGCGCCGGGACGTCCGTCTCGTGGTGCATCGTGGGCCCTGGCTCGGCGTGCATCTCAGCTGCAGCCGGGGACGCAGCGCACAGCGCCCGCCACTGCTGCTCACGGCCTGAAGGGAGCTGCGATGACGAGCTTTCGTGTCCTCTCGTGCGAGAGGCAGGCGGTCGCGACCCGCCACGCCGTGTTCATTGATGCGGGTGATCACTGGCCCGCGTTGCGGGAGCACCGCGAGGCCTCGTAGCGTGGGCCGTTCATTTTCATAAGATGGCGCCGCGGGACAGGTCCACCAGTCTGACGCCTCCATCGACAACCGAAGGAGCCGCCATGTCGCGCGCCAGAGTCCACAACTTCTCGATCTCGCTCGACGGCTTCGCCACCGGTGAAGGCCAGGCCGCCGACGCCCCGTTCGGTCACGCCGGTCATCGGCTCCACGAGTGGATGGTCGCGACCCGATTCTGGGAGCTGCTCGGTGTCCTCGCGACGGACGCCGCCGGCACTGTCGGCGTCGACAACGCCTTCGCCGAGCGTCACGAGCACGGCATCGGCGCGGAGATCATGGGCGCCGGCAAGTTCGGCCCCCCGGGTTGGCAGGACGACCCGGAGTGGCGCGGATGGTGGGGAGACAATCCGCCGTTCCACACCCCGACGTACGTCCTGACCCATCGCCCGCGGCCGCCGCTGGAGATGCAGGGCGGTACGACGTTCCACTTCCTCGACGCCGCGCCGGCAGACGCACTCGACGCCGCTCGGGAGGCCGCCGCCGGCCAGGACGTCCGTATCGGGGGTGGCCCGACGATGCTCCGCGAGTTCCTCGCCGCCGGGCTCGTCGACCACCTGCACGTCGTGCAGGTCCCGATCCTCCTCGGTCGCGGTGTGCGGTTGTGGGACGGGTTGGAGGCGTTGGAGCAGCAGTACGAGGTGGAGGCGGTGTCGACGCCCAGCGGGGTCACCCATCTCACCTTCACCCGGTGAGGGTCCGGTCAGGCGGCGTTGAGTCGGCGGGTGCCGGTGTCGTCGACGAGGTAGTGGGTGCCGTCGGGGTCGCGCCAGAGGTAGATCCCCGGCCAGGGTTGTCGGACGTCCCAGTGGTCGTGGGTCTTGATGCGGTGATGTCGCCGCGTCATGGGGCCGTAGTTCCCGATGCCGGAGGGTCCGCCCTCGGCATGAGGGGATGGTGTGGTCGATCTCCATCCGCCTCGACGTGCTCGACGCCTGGAGGGCGACTCGGGCCAGGACTCGGAATACGACCCCGCCGCTTCATCGCGGCCGCGCTCTGGCGGTTCTCGGAGACGATGCCCAGATCCCGCACGAGTACACGGTCCGTGGCCTGGCGCCGGACGAGGACTTCGACGCGTTCGTGCGCCGGGTGCACGAGCTCGGCCACGAGCGCATGCTCGACGAGCGCTGGTACCGCTGCCTCGAGGTCGGCGGCTGGCATTACCTGGTGCAGGGACCGGCACCGGCGACACGAGCATCATCCGCCGCGCCCGCCTCGACGGGCAGGGATAGCCGGCCGGCGAGACCGGTTCGCCCGCGACCCCCGTGCGCGCCTACGCGGCGTTGGCCGCGGTGACGGCCTCATGGATCTCGCGCACCTG
>CAWHNO010000002.1:0-580510 GCA_963830725.1 uncultured Solirubrobacteraceae bacterium
GGTAGCGCTCGTAGTCGTTCACCGACATGCCACCACCCGCGCTGTTCGGGCCCGGCCAGGTGTTCGGGATGAAGCCGTGGTTGCCGATCGCCTCGAGCCCGAACTCGTCAAGGAAGCCCCGCAGCGTGCGCCCGTAGGCCAGGTACGCCGCGCGCGACGCCGGGGTGGTGACGCCGCCGGGCGCCGGGTTCGGCTGACCCCGCCGGGGTTGTTGGCGTTCTGCCCGTAGCCGGCGAACTCGATCTGCTTGAAGCCGGCCTCCCGCAAGAACTCGAGCAGCTCCAGCCAGCCGCCGGGAAGCGGCACGAGCGGCCCGAGATCGTTCGGGTCCTCCGGGAAGTCCGGCCCGCCGATGAAGCCCATCGTCGGGGCCACTCCCAACGCCGCGCTGGCCGCGATCCCGACCCTTCCCGGAACGTCACGTTGGGTGAAGGTGATCGTGCCCAGCTTCCCGTCGGGGATGAGCCGCCCACTGGGGGCCTTCGTGGCCTTCGCCTTCGTAGCGGCGAACACGTTTCCCGGGCCGGCCGCGCACGCCGTGGCCGCCGCCGCACCCGCACCGGCCAGAAGCTGCCGCCGGCTGATCGTCCTCTGCAGGGCCTCCTGCCGACTCAGTATCTGGCGCTTGCCTCTCCTCATGAGCTCTCCTCTCCGCCCCGGACGGGGCAACCGGCCAGCCTCGCGGGCACCCGGCTCGGTAGTTGACGCTACGGCGTCCCGACACCCCCGCCGACGAACTCGACCCAGTTGAGATTGAAGAAGTTGTTGCCGGGCCCCCCCGCCACCGGCCGGAAGACCAGGAACAGCTCGTTCGTTCCGCCCGGGTCGGTGATCGGGAAGGTTTGGCTCGCGAACGTGGTGGCGTTCGCGGTCGGCTGGATCGTGTACGAGCCCACGATCGGACCGTCGACCGCGTCCCGGTGCAGCTCGACCAGCCCCGTGCCGCCGGCCCCCGAGCCGCCCGAGGTCCGGAACGTGATCGCGCTGATGTTGACCAGGTTGAACGGCCCGTTGAGGCGGATCCAGTCGCCGTTGGACAAGCCGCCGCGATGCTCGCCGCCGCCCTCGTCGGCGTTGGCCGCCGTGTTGGTGCCGGACTGGCTGAGCGCATGCTCGACCTGCTGCTTGCGTTGGCGGACGTTGGCCTCGGCGATCGTCGTCAGCGACGGGACGCCGCCCGCGCCGCCCTTGTCCGTGTAGCGGACGTTGACGACGCCGAATACGTTGCCGCCGTGGGAGATGTCGTTCGGGTCGGTCTGCAGCGAGCCGCTGCAGCCGGTCGTGGACTCCTGGGCGTGGCCGTGAGTGTCATGGCCGAGCACGAACGTCACCTGCACGTCGGTGCAGTTGACGGTGCCGTCCTCGGGATCGGTGACCGTGACGGAGTACGGGATGCTGTCGCCGAAGGCGAACGTCCCGCCCTCCACGGGCTGGCTGATCGTGATCGTCGGGCTCGTGTTGCCGACCGTGATCACCGTGCTCGTCGAGGTCTGCTGACCCGAGGAGTCGAACACCGTCAGCGTGGCGGTGTAACGACCCATGGGGTGTAGGTGTGCGTCGGGTTGGGGTCGATCGAGATCGGCGAGCCGTCGCCGAAGTCCCACTCGAAACGGATCGAATCACCCGGGTCGGGATCCATCGAGCCCTCGCTCGAGAAGTTCACCGTCAGCGGTGCCGGGCCGTCGGTGCGGTTGGCGTTGATCACCGCTCGCGGCGCCCGCTGGCCCTTCACGTACTCCCACTTGTACATGCCGGCGTCCGGGTTGATGTTGAAGAACCCGTCGCCGTAGGTCAGCAGGTAGAACGCGCCGTCGTCACCGAACTGCATGTCCATCGGGGTGTCGCACTCGAACAGGAACGTCGGGTTCGCGACAACCGCGCCGCAGTCCAGGAAGTTGTTGATCTTCTGGATGCGGTTCTGCGAGTCGAGCTTCGCCTCGCGCATTGTGCCTCGGTGAACTCGCCGAGGATCACCGACTCGTCGTAGTACGGCGGGAACTTCTTCGGGTTGGGGTTGTTCGGGTCGTAGTTGTACTTCGCGATGCCGTGCGGGCCGACGCCGTCCGTGTAGAGCTCCGGGAAGAGCCGCGGGCACTCGGTGGTGGATCCCGGGGCGGCCGGACCCGGCGTGTCCGGACCGTTGGGGTTGTAACCCTGCGTGTACGCCTGGCACGGCGTGCCGATCGGGGTGTTGGCGTTGTCGTTGTAGGAGTACCAGATGTCAGGATCGGTGATCGGCGGCAGTTCCCTTAGGCCGGGCTCGACCGTCGGCCCGCCGTCGAGGTTCCAGCGCGAGTCGTTGGTCGGCGTCGAGCCGGCGCAGTCGGTCAGGAGCTGCGGCGGGTCGTGCAGCGGCACGCCGGCGGTGTTGTTCGCGTTCGGGGCCGGGGTGAGCGGCACCTTCGGCGCCCATTCGGTGTGGTTCCAGGCGTTGTAGCCGAGCTTCGTCGAATAGCAGGCCGGCCAGCCGTAGTTGGACGGCTTGCGGACGATCTCGTAGCGACCGGTGCCGGCTGGGCCGCGGCCGCGGAGCGGCTGGCTTGGCGTCCGGCGAGTAGTCGCTGACGTACGCGACGTCGTTTTCGTCGACCTGGACGCGGAACGGGTTGCGGAAGCCCATCGCGTAGACCTCGGGACGGGTCTTCTCGCGCGGCGCGCCGCCCACAAGCGGGAACAGGTTCCCGGCCGGGATCGTGTACGCGCCGGTGCCGGAGCCGAAGTCGGCCTTATTGGCGTCGGCGGCGGCGATGTCTGAGTCCTTGACCTTGATCCGCAGCAGCTTGCCGCGCAGGTCGTTGGTGTTCAGCGCGCTGCGCCGCGCGTCACCGCTTGGCCGCTGGAACCAGCCGCCCTCCACGGTGGTGGCGAGCGCCAGCGTCGCGCCCGTCAGACCGGCGCCGTCGCCGGTGATCTGCGGTTGCTCGGACTGCTGCAGCGCGCGCCGGAAGTGCACGGTCGTCGTCACGGCCGTGGAGTTGACCGGTCCGCCGGTCACCTGGACGCCGTTGGCGCCGACGGTGCTGAGCGCCTCGAGCGCCGAGTCGATCTGCGCCGCGGTGGCGTCGAACGCCAGCGGCGCCGTCGTCTGGCCCTTGAACGTCAGCGTGAACGTGCCCGCGGTCGCGCCCTGGGCACGCACCGTCTGCTGCTCGTCGGTGAGCTGGTCGTTGTGCGGGCCCATCCCGCGGCCGATGATGCCGCCCGCGGGCGTGTCGTCGCCGGTGACCAGCCACAGGTTGTTGTGCTTGTCGAAGTCGATGTCACCCGCGACGTGGCAGCACTCCTGACGGTTGACCGGCATCCGAATGATCTGCTGCTCGGAGTTCAGGTCCAAGCGCGCGCCGCTCGCGTCCTCGATGAACTTGAAGCGTGAGAGCTGGAAATACCCGACGTACGGGTCCCAGGCTGTCTTCGTCGGCGACGTGGCCGGCGTGTTGGTGGTCGGTGTCGTCTGCGTGACGATCTCGCCGGTCGACAGCTTCACGTCCGTGACCGTCTGGGGCGAGTAGAACAGGTACACCCACTTGTTCTGGGCGAAGTTGCGGTCGATCGCCGGGCCGTACAGGCCATCCTCGGAGTTCGTGTAGATGCGCTGCGTCAGCGGGACGGCCGGGTCCGCGAAGTTGGCGATGATCTGCGTCGTGCCCGTCGCCGGGTTGTGCAGGCGCACCGTGCCCGTGCGAGCGGTCTGGATGATCCGCCCGTCCGGGAACTGGTCGAAGCCGATCGGCTCGTTGAGGTTCGGCGGCGCCGAGACCTTGGTCTGCTGGTAGTTGCGCAGGACGGTCGCGCCGCAGTCGCTGTAGACCGGGTCGGCCTGGCCGGCGGCCCAGCTGATCGCGCCCTTCAGGTGCGTCGTGAAGGTGGCGTCGAAGCTCGCAGTGGTATTGCCCAGCGCGGTGTAGAACGAGCGGCCGCCCTGATAGTCCTTGCACCACGACACCGGATGGTCGGCGCCCATCGTGCCGCCCTCGATCCCGTCGAGGACCTGGCCCTGCGGCTGCGGGCCGAACGGATCGGCGACGACCGTGCTGAGCACGTGCGAGACGCCGCGCACGTTCGGCGTGAAGTTGTACCAGTGATCAGTGCGGCTCCAGTACTCCGGCAGCGTCTTGGTCGCGTCGTGCACGCGGTCATAGACCTTGACCGTGCCCGACTGCGACACGGTGCGGCCGGAGGCGCGCGTGCCGAGGACGTCGGTCAGGAACTGCCAGCTCGGATCGGTCTCGATCGCCGAGCCGACGCCGACGAAGCCGCCGCCGAGCGCGAAGTACTCCTCGAAGCTCGCCCGGTGGGCGTCGGTGAGCGGGCTGGCCATTCCCGTGTTGAGAAACACCACTGTGCGGTACTGCTCGAGCCGCTTGGCCGTGAACTGGTCCCCGACGTCGGCCGGCGACGGGGCCGTCACCGAGAACCCGGCCGACCTGCCCGCAGACCGGATCGCGCTGACGCCCGCCTTCGAGAGCGCGTTGTCGGCGCTCGTCACCACCAGGACCTTGTAATCCGCGGCCGCAGCGGTCGACGGCACCGCAAGCGCCAGGGTCGTAAGCATCAACGCCGCGAACGAGGTCGCGCGCCCCACGTTACCCCTCAACATCGACCTCTCCCCTCGGTGGCACTGAGGCCAGTCAGACCCTGAGATTGGCTGACGGGCGGCGTAAGCCTACGCCCCACCTACACGGCTGTCAAAGCCTTTTGCCGTTCGAGCACGAAACACCAATGACCCCCGACCCACAACGTCAGCGACGACGCAGCTCAGGTGTCGGGCTCGAGGTCGCGCACTGTGCGCCGGTGCACGACGACGAGCAGTGCGCCGAGCAGGAGCACGCTCGCCCCGAAGACGGCGGCGAACAGCCACGGCCCGCCCGCGGTGTCGGAGTCGCTCGCCCTCGCGGCGCCGAGGATGCCCCTGGGGTTGTTCTCGGCCGGCGGGATCCGCTTTGGCAGGGGGTGGCCGCCGGCCGCCGCGAGGCGCCGGACGGCGACTATGGCCGTGCGGGCGAGGGCGTTGCCTTCGGCCTCCTTCGCGAGCGGGAGGCCGCGCGCGAGCTCGGCCGCGAGCGGCCGCGTGATCGGCATGAGCGTGCCGCCGCGCGGCTGCGTCCCGCCCAGCCCGAACCGGTGCGGCGTCACGATGAGCACCGGCGCCCGGAGGCCGCCGTAGGCCTCCAGCTCGTCGCTCACGGTCGTGACGTAGGTCTGCGTGTCCTCGATCGGCTCCGGCTCGCCGCCCGTGTCCTCCTCGCTCGCGAAGAGGACGACCTTGATCGGGTACCCCCGCTCCGCGGCCGCTTCGATCACACCGCGCAGCTGGAGCTCGACCGCGAGGTCCGGCGGCGCGGAGTACGACGTGAGCAGTGAGTCCGTCTCGAGGTAGTGGGCCGTCGGGTCGCCGTGCGCCAGAGCGCGGGTAGGGCCGACCACCGCGGCCAGCGCGACCGCGAGCGCAACGGCGAGCGATCCACCCGCGCGAAGGAGGGGCGCTTTGCGAGCGCCCCTCCTGCCGTTCCGGCGGACGGTTGCGATCGTCCTACCGCCTCAAGCTGAGCAGCGCGGCAGCGGAGGCCTTCGCGTGGCGCAGCGAGCGGCCGGGGTCGGCGTTCGCGCCGGTCGCCGGCCCGGGTCCGCTGTCGCTCTCGATCAGGTAGAGGCGCTGCCCGCCCAGGTTCTCGAACATGTGCTCGAAGCCGGGGCAGTCCGGATCTGCGTTCGGGTGGTCGGGGCCGGGCCCTGCGCCCAGATCGCCCTCGCCCGACACGATCGTGTCGGTGAACGTCGGCGTGCGCGCGAACGTCTGGAAGTACGGGGCGCCGCCGCTCTCCGGCGGGCCGCCCACCCAGGTCCCGGTCTGCGCGGTGTTCCGGAAGCCGTCCTTGATGTGCCAGCCCATCACCCGGCGCTGCTCGGCCTGCGCGAGTTCCCACACGCTGATGTCGGGCTGTTGCGTGGTCGCGCTCAGGAAACGGACGCGGCCCGACCAGTTGTGCAGGATGTCGATCTCCCATCCGAAGAGGGCACGGGCGGTGTTCCCCATCACATACTGGATCCGGTGCACGGTGTTGAGCTCCGGATGCGCCGGATCGTTGAAGAAGCGGTAGTTGTCCTGCTCCGGGTGGTAGAAGTACTTGACCCCGCGCGACTGCAGGATCTCGCCGATCCGGTTGGCGTGCTCCGCCCGGCTCCTGAACCCGAACGTACGGGCGCCCGTGTTCGGGTTCACGTAGTCCTCGAGCCAGCCCGAGGCGTTCGGGAGATTCACCGCCGGGTTCGCCGGGTCCGGGCTGTTGTTCGGAAGCTGCGACAGATTGCCGGAGAAGCCCATCGCCTCCATTCCGAGCGTGCTGAAGAACTCGAAGTTCGCCTCACCGGCCGCCGTGAGATTGCCGGTCGCGGGGTCGAAATTGCCGAGCCCGAACTGATGCGTCCCCACCGCGTTCAATCCCGCATCGTCGAGGTACTGCCGGATCTCGGCGGCGGTCGGCTGCCGGCCGAGCTCGTTGACGTTCTGCGTCGACTGGAAGAACTCGAAGCCCCTGACGTCGACCGAGGCGAGGTACTCGAAGACCTCCGCAAACCCGCCCGGGAGAGGCACGAGCGGGCCGAGGTCGGTCGGGTCGTCCGGATAGCCAGGGCCGCCGAGGAAGCCCATGGCCGGCGTCAGGCCGAGCCGGTTGCTGGATGCGATGCTGAGCCGTGCCGTGGCATCGCGCACCGAGAACTGCTGGACCCCGAGCAGGCCGGGTGCGATCGTGGGCCTGCCGCCGCCGAGCGTGACGCTGGCGCCGCCGAGGGACGCCGCGGCGGCGACCCCGGCGCTCGCGCCGATGAACTCCCGCCGGCTGAGTTTCCTGCTCATACCTTGCTCCCCCTCCTCCCGCCCCGTGGGGCGGCCTCGTGGAATCGCGACCGCTGCGACCTCGTGGCCGCGGCGCGCGCGCAGGTGTCCAGATCGGACGGGCGGCTCACGGGCACCGGCTGGCAGCCGGCGCTCGGTGAGCCAGACGTACGACGCGTTGGATCAGTCCGTTCGACCCCTCGATCTATCCCTCTCCCTTGACGCTCAGGAGCGCTGAATCCGGCGGGATCGAGCGTAGTTCTTCTCTTCATGGCGATCAAGCGAAGTCGCGTGGGGGCGCCGCCGCGGCTGCGGCGGCGCCCCCTGGCTCTAGGTGCCGACGCCTGCGCCGCCGAACTCGACCCAGTTGAGGCTGTACGTGTTCGCGCTCGAGAACACGAGGAACAGCCTGTGTGAGCCGCCCGGGTTCACGATCGGGAACGTCCGGCTCGCGTACGTCCCGGCCGCCGTCCCGTTGATCATGTGGCTCGACACGAGCGTGCCGCCGCCTGCGGCATTGATCGCATCGCGCCAGACCTCAACCGTTCCGGACGGCGCGTCGGCGGTGCCGCCGGTCACCCGGAACGTGATCGAGTCGATGTTCAGCAGGTTGAACGGGCCGTTGAGCTCGATCCAGTCACCCGCGCTGAGGCCGCCGCGCTGGCCGCCTGGGAAGACATCGCCGACGTCGGTCGAGGCGGCGACGTTCGTGCCGCTCTGGTTGAGCGCGTTCTCGACCTCCTGCCGCTTCTGGCGGATCTGGCTCTGGTCGACGGTCGTCAGCGCGGGAACGCCGCCGGCGCCGCCCAGGTCGGTGTACGACGCGCTGATCACGCCGTAGACGTTGCCGCCGTGCGAGACGTCCGCCGGCATCCGTCGGCAGGACGCCGGTGCAACCGGTCGTCGACGCCTCGGCGTGGCCGTGCGTGTCGTGGCCGAGCACGAACGTCACCTCGACCCTCGAGCAGTTGATCGGCCCGTCGTCGGGGTCGGTGACCGTGACCGCGAACGGGATGTCATCGCCGAACGCGAACGTCCCGTCCTCGACCGGCACGGTGACCGTGACCGTCGGGGCGGTGTTGCCGACCGTGATCGTGGTATTCGCCGAGCCGACCTTGCCGCTCGAGTCGATCACGGAGAGCTTCGCCGTGTACTGCCCGCGCGTCGTGTAGGTGAACGTCGGGTTCGGCTCGACCGAGTCGACCGTGCCGTTGCCGTCGAAGTCCCACTCGAAGCGGATCGAGTCAGCCGGATCGGGATCGTTCGAGCCCGCGCTCGAGAAGTTGACGGTCAGCGGCGAGGGCCCGTCCGTCTTGTCGGCGGTCAGGACCGCCACCGGCGTCCGCTGCCCCTTGACGTAGTCCCACCGCATCATCCCGGCGTCCGGGTTGATGGCGAAGAAGCCGTCGCCGTAGGTCAGCAGGTAGAACGCGCCGTCGGGCCCGAACTCCATGTCCATCGGGTTGTCGCACAGCCACGGCCTCGTCGGCGTGGCCGGGGCCGGACCGCACGGGAGCGTGTTGTTGATCTTGAGGATCTTCCCGTTCGAGTCCATGCGGATCTCGCGCATCGTGTCCTGCGTGAACTCGCCGGCGATCCACGCCCCGTCCCAGTAGGGCGGGAACTTCGTCGCGCTCGGGTTGGACGCGTCGTAGTTGTACGGCGCCGTCCCGTGCGGGCCGACGCCGCCGGTGAACAGCTCCGGGAACACGCGCGGGCACATCCCGGCGATCGGGGCGGGCGGTGCGTTCGGGCCGTACGAGTCGAAGCACGGCGTGCCGTACAGGAACTGCTGGTTGTTGTCGCGGTACGAGTACCAGATCTCCGGGTTGGTGATCGGAGGTCCGAACTCGAGGCCCGGCTCGACCGTCGGGCCGCCGCTCGCGACCCAGCGCGAGGTGTTCTGCGGGCCCCGCGTCGCGTTGTCGCACTCGTTCAGCTCGGGTGCGGCCGCGCTCGGCAGCGGAGTGGACGTGTTGAAGTCCCACTTGTAGTAGCGCGAGGTCCTTCCGGTAGCAGAGCGGCCAGCCGTAGTTCGCCGGCTTGCGCACGATCTCGAAGCGGCCGGTGCCCGCGGGCCCGCGGAACTGCACGGGGAACTGCGAGTCGGGCGAGTAGTCGCTGACGTACGCGACGTCGAACTTGTCGAGCGTGAGCCGGAACGGGTTCCGGAAGCCCATCGCGTAGACCTCCGGCGCGGTCCTGGCCGTGCCGACCGGGAAGAGGTTGCCGGCGGGCACGTTGTACGCGCCGCCGAACTCGTTCTCCTCGGCAGGCGCGATGTCGCCGCCCTTGACGGTGATCCGCAGCAGCTTGCCGCGGAGGTCGTTGGTGTTCTGCGAGGTCCGCCGGGCGTCGACGTGCGGCGCGTTGAACATCCCGCCCTCGAGCGGGACCTGGAGGCCCTGACCGTTGTTGCCGAGCGCCATCGCGACCGTGAGTACGGCGCCTGCCGGTGAGCCCCGAGGGGTCCCCGGTCATCTGCGGCACGTTCTGCTCCGCCTGGTTGCCGCGGAAGTTGACCGTCCGCGTCCCCGTCCCCGGTCACTGCCACGTCATCGAGGTTGGGGAGCGCCTCGAGCGCCGACTCGATCGCGGCGTTGTCGAGCGGGAAGGCGATCGGCGCTGTCGTCTGCCCGTCGAACGTGAGCGTGAACGTGCCGCCGGTCGCACCGGCGATCGCGACCGTCTGGTTCTCGTTCGTGAGCTGGGCGTTGAACGGCCCGAAGCCGCCGGAGTTGCCGCCGCCGGCGGGCGTGTCGTCACCCGTGACCATCCACAGGTTGTTCTTCGAGTCGAAGTCGATGTCACCGGCGACGTGGCAGCACGCGCCGCGGTTGTTGGGCACGCGCAGGATCTGCTGTTCCGACGCGAGGTCGAGGTGCGCCTGCGTGGTCGCGGTCGCGTCGACGAACTTGAAGCGCGAGAGCTGGAAGTAGCCGACGTACTGATCCCACGCGCTCAGCGACGCTGCGAAGTTCGGCGCGTTCTGCTCGTTCTGCGGCGTCGCCGGATCGTTGAGCGGGGTCGTCACCGTGTGGAGCGTGCCGTCGGCGAACTTGACGTCCTCCACGGTCGGCGGCGAGTAGAACAGGTAGACCCACTTGTTGGTGTTGAAGTTGTTGTCGACCTCGGGCCCGTACCCGCCATCCTCGTTCGCGATGTAGACGGGGAGCTGCGCGAGCAGCGTCGTCGAGTTGCTGACCGGGTCGTGGAGCCGGACGCCGCCGCGGCGGTCGGTCTGGATCACGCGGCCGGTGCCGTCGGGCAGCACGTCGAAGCCGATCGGCTCGCTCAGGTTCGGCGGCGCGGCCACGAACGACTGCTGGTAGTTCGCGGTCACGGTCGCGCCGCAGTCGCTGTAGACGGGGTCGGACTGACCCGCGGCCCAGGTGATCGCGCCGGTGAGCTCGTCCGCGAAGTTCGCGTCGTTGAAGGCCGCGCCGGAGGCGCCGTGGTTCGTGTAGTACGACCGGCCGCCCTTCCAATCCTTGCACCACGTAACCGGATGATCGGCGCCCATCGTGCCGCCGGTCAGCGCCTTGATCTGCGGCCCGTCGCCGGTCCGGTCGAACGGGGCGTCGCTGACGGTCGTGAGCACGTGGCTCAGCCCGCGGACGTTGGAGGTCCAGTTGTAGTAGGTGTCGCTGAGGTCCCAGTACTCGGGCAGGTTCTTCGACGCGTCATGCACGCGGTCGGCGACCTTGTTCGTGACCGTCTGCGCGTCGAGCTTGCCGGCAGCGCGAGCGCCGAGGATCTCGGTCAGGAACGCCCAGCCTGGGTTCGTCTCAATCGCCTTCCCGACGCCGACGAAGCCGCCGCCGCCGCGGAAGTACGTATCGAAGGTCGCCTGCTCCTCGGCGTTGAGCACGTCGGGGCCCGTGTTCAGGAAGACGACCGCGTTGTAGCGCTTGAGCACGTTCGGCTTGATGAAGTTCTCCGACCGCTTGGCCTGGTCGGTCTCGAACTTCGGCGTCGCCCTGTTCGCCGCCTTGCTGAGCGCCGCGTACTGAGCGTCTGCGGCGTTCCCCTCGGTCAGCACAAGCACGTGGAAGCTCGTCCCATTGCCCTGCGCTGCGCTCGCCCCCGCCGGGAGTACCAGCGCTGCCCCCGCGAGCGCCAAGCACAGCGCACGGGTCGCAAATCGCATATTCCCTCCGATGTCAGTCGATAACGGGTCTGCTCAGACCCGGCCGATCGCGTCCGGACGCATGCCGCCGTCGCGCCGCTCGGCGCTTGTGCTCTACACCTCCTCCCCTCTTGTCCCGGAAGACGGTGGCGTGGCGACGTGAGCAGACGATCGCTCGACCCCGACCGCATCACCGCTCCCCCTGCGGCGGATGCGTCACGTGCGAACCTACCGATCTTTCGTCGAGAATCAAGAGAAGATCGCGCAAAGATCCGCGATAGTGGGATTCGGTGCATTCGTCGTCGAGCGCTCCGAGGATGTCCTTCTGCCGGCTGCCGGAAGCTCTGACGCCGGTGATCTAGAGTCGCGGCGTGCCCAGCCTCGTCCTCGGTCCGATTGTGCGGTATGTCGATGACCGGGTGGCCACGATCTGGCTGCAGGCCGACGCCGCGTGCGAGGTCGATGTCCTTGGCGTCCGTGAGCGCACGTGGTGCGTCGACGGGCTGCACTTCGCGCTGGTCGCGGTCGAGGGGCTTGCCGCCGGCGAGGATCACCCGTACGAGGTGCGCCTGGACGGGGAGCTCGTATGGCCGGAGCCGGGATCGGCGTTTCCCGCCAGCACGATCCGCCTTCTGGACGCGCGCGGGCGCCGTGCATCGTGTTCGGCTCGTGCCGGACTACGCGGCCGCATGAGCCGCCGTACGTGCTGCGCGCAGGCGAGCACGAAGCGGGCCAGGGCATCGACGCGCTGCGCGCGTACGCGCTCCGGGTCGCCCGCGCCGGCGGCGGCGGCGCCTGCCCGGACATGCTGCTGATGCTCGGCGACCAGATCTATGCCGACCAGCCCTCGCCGGCGTTGCAGGAGGTCCTGGCGGCGCGGGAGCGCCGGGCCGACGTCCCGGGCGACGAGCTGGCCGACTTCTGCGAATACGCGCTGGCCTACCGCGAGGCGTGGTCGGAGCCGGCGCTCCGCTGGCTGTTCTCGACGGTGCCGGTGACGATGGTCTTCGACGACCACGAGATCCACGCCGAGTGGCGTATCTCGCAGGGGTGGCTGGACGAGATGAACGCCGAGCCGTGGTTCGACGATCACATCCGCGCCGGGCTGATGGCCTACTGGGTGTTCCAGCACCTCGGCAACCTGTCACCCCCCAGCTCGCGGCGGGCGGGCTGTACGACGCGGTACGCTCGGCCGTCGACGCCGCCGAGGTGCTCGCGTCGCGGATGGACACCGAGGGCCGGCAGGTCGGCCACAGCCGCTGGAGCTTCGCGCGCGAGCTCGGCGACGCGCGACTGGTGGTGATCGACTCGCGCGCTGGGCGCCAGGTCACGCCGGGCCGGCGCGAGCTCGTCCAGGACGAGGAATGGGACTGGATCCGCGAGCAGGCCCGCAAGCCGGCCCGTCACCTGCTGCTCGCCAGCTCGGTGCCGTTCCTGCTCGCGCCCGGCCTGCACCACGTCGAGGCCTTCGACGAGGCGCTGGCCGACGCTGTGTGGGGTCGGCTCGGCGCCGTGCTCGGAGAGAAGCTGCGGCGGATCGCCGTCCTGGACCACTGGGCATCGTTCCAGCGCACGTTCCACAAGCTGGCCGTACTCATCGACGATGTCGCGCACGGGCGCGCCGGTGAGCCGCCGTCGTCAATCGTGATGCTGTCGGGCGATGTGCACCACTGCTACCTGGCCGAGGTCGGGTTCCGCCCCGGCACGCGTGCGCGCAGCAGCGTGTGGCAGGCCGTCTGCTCGGCCTTTCGCAAGGAACTCGCGCCGCACGAGCAGCGCGCCATCGCATTCGGGCACTCGGTCCTCGCCGAACGCCTCGCGCGCCGGCTCGCGCGTGGCGCCGGCGTGGCACCGCTGCCGCTCGGCTGGCGCGTCGTCGAGCGGCCGGCGTACGCCAACCAGATCGCGACGCTGACCCTCGACGGCGAGCAGGCCACGCTCGCGATCGAGGCGATCGCCGACGACGACTGGCGCCATCCGCGGCTGAAGCTGGCGTTCACGCGCCGACTGGCCGCCGGCGAACGGTCCGGCGTGCAACGAGCGCAGTGAGTAGGCCGGACTGGGCGAAGTGGCTGCCGTCCGAGGCGGCAGCCGCCATCGAGCGCTACTGGAAGCCATTGTGGGAGCAGCTCGGGCTGCTTCCCGAGACGCAGCCGCACCCCGGCGCGCTCGAGCTCGAGGCCGTCGAGGAGCTTCAGCCCGGCGAGGCCTGGCGCGAGCGGTTCGAGGCGATGTGGGAGACCTACCGCTCCTGGTACCTGCAGGAGGGCGACGGCGCGCGTCCCAGCTTCCCCGCCTGCCGGCGCGCGCTGGCCGAGCACATGCCGGAGCTGCTGCCGACCTACGAGCGGCTGGTCGAGCTGGCCGGCGGCGGCGACCTCGCCGCGCGGCTGCTCAGCCTCTACCGGCCGCCGGGATTCATCGTCGGCTGCTCGCAGGGCGCCTGGACGCGCGGCGAGCCGCTGCTCGTGCGCAACTACGACTACCCCGCCGACCGGCTCGAGGGGATCGTCTGTCTGACGGAGTGGGGCGAGCGGCGGGTGATCGGCATGAGCGACTGCCTGTGGGGGCTGCTCGACGGCATGAACGACCGCGGCCTGGCGATCTCGCTCACCTTCGGCGGGCGGCCCGACGTCGGGGACGGCTTCGCGATCCCGCTCGTCGTCCGCTACGTGCTCGAGACGTGCGACGACGTGGAACAGGCGCGGGCCGCGCTGGCGCGGATCCCCGTCCACGCGCCGCAGAACCTCACCCTGCTCGACCGCACCGGCGCCTACCTCACCGCCTACGTCGGCCCCGGCCGCGAGCCGCGGTTCGTCGCCACGCCGGCCACCACCAACCACCAGGGCGAGGTCGAGTGGCCCGAGTACGCCGAGGCGATCCACAGCGAGGAGCGCGAGCGCTGCGTGCTGGCGCTGCTCGACGACGAGGACCGGCAGGGCTTCGAGGACGCGTTCCTCGAGCCGCCGCTGCACAGCACGGCGCTCGAGCGCGGGTTCGGCACCATCTACACCGCCGCCTACGAGCCCGGGCGCGGCCGCGTCGCCTACCGCTGGCCGGACCTCACCTGGGAGCAGTCGTTCGAGCGCTTCGAGCCCGGGTCGCGCACGGTCAGGCTGTCTTGAAGGCCAGCGCGCCGGCCGGCACCGGCTCGGCGGCCGGCACCGAGCTGCCGACGAACTGCGCGTGGACCCCCGCGATCCACTCGTGCGCGCGCTCGGTGAGCTCGTTGTCCTCGGTCTGCATGCGCGAGCGTGCCACCAGGACGCCCAGGTCGGCGCCGGGATAGGTGTAGTCGCCGGCGCCCAGCACGCGCAGGAAGAACGCCTCGCTGTCGTCGTGGAGCGAGTGCCAGTCGTGCCCCCAGCGCGCGAACCCGATGCCGTCGTCCTCGAGCCGCCAGATCCCCGTCCGCGGCGCCCGCGCGAGCTGCTCGACCTCGTCGCCGGTGTCCTTGAGGATGATCTGGCTCCAGACGTCGACGCTCGAGGCGGCCGCCCAGCGCTGGTTGATGTCGTCGACGTCGATCTCGTAGTCGACGTCCATGTACTCGAGCAGGTGGAAGAGGAACAGCGGCATGTCGGCGTAGGCGCCGGCCGTCACGTTGGTCATCGAGGTCACGCCGCTGATCCGCGGGTTGATCTCCCCCAGGTACAGCTCGCCGCTGTCGACGTCGGCCAGGTAGTCGATCTCCAGGAAGCCGCGGTAGCCCTCGCCGGCGAGCCGGTCGCCGAGCTTCTGCGTCAGCACCCGCGCGCGCTCGCGGTGCTCGGGTGACAGCGCCTCCGGGAAGATGTCGTTGCCGCACCAGCCGCCCTTGTGCGGGGTCAGCTCGGGGTGGCCCGTGAGGTCGGTCATGAGCGGGCCGACGACAGTGCCGTGGCGGGTCAGCACCGCCTCGACCGCCGCCGCGCGGTTGTTGATCCGCTTCATGACCTTGAGCTCCTGGTCGACCATGTCGCCCGCGTAGCGGTCCCAGTCGGACTGGCCCTTGATGAAGAACGTCGTCTTGCCGGAGTCGCCGTACGGCGTCTGGACGACGAGGTCGTCGCCGAGGCCGGCCGACTCGGCGAGCGCGGTCAGCTCCTCGTAGCTGGTGGCGCGACCGAGCGTGTTCGGTGCGCTCGGCACGCCCGCCTCGTTGCCCAGCTGCGTCGTGACGATCTTGGAGTCGAGCCGGTGGCGGAGCTCGGCCGACGGGTGCGCGACCTCGAGCCCGGCGGCCGCCGCGGCCTGCTCGGTCTCGTCGTCGAACATGACGAAGATCGCCTTGCCGCCGCCGCCCGGCTCTGGATCCGGTCGAGCACCTCCTTGTGCTCGAGCAGGTAGTTGCAGACGTCCTCCATCGACTCGAACTCGCGGTACGGCAGCTCCTTGGGGACGAACACGCGCGGGTGGTTGCCCTCGAACGAGTCGAAGTAGTTGACGTAGAAGAAGTTGCGCAGCCAGCGGTCGATGCCGAGCAGGTTGAACGCGGTCGGCGAGACGAAGTAGACCGGCGTCTGGTTGGTGCGGAAGAACGCGCGGATCTCGGAGATGCCCCGGAGCATGCGGTGATCCTCCCGCGCACGCACGCGCGTGTCCAACCGTGCAGACTCCAAACGGAGCCGCGCGACTTGGTGCGGCGAACGATTGTCGTGCGCGCGCGCGTGAGGGAGGGTCCGACCATGACACTGTGGGAGCAGATCTGGCGACGGAAGCCCGTCTCTGTGATGGCGGACGAGACCGGCGCCGACACCGACGGCGGTGAGCTGAAGCGCACGATCGGGCTGTTCCAGCTCTCGCTGTTCGGCATCGGCGCCACGGTCGGCACGGGCATCTTCATCGTCCTCACCGAGGCGGCGCCGATCGCGGGGCCGGCGGTCATCTGGTCGTTCGTGTTCGCCGGCGTCGTCGCCGGCCTGACCGCCATCTGCTACGCCGAGCTCGCGAGCGCGGTGCCGGTCTCGGGCTCCTCGTACTCGTATGCCTACGCGACGCTCGGCGAGGGCATCGCGATGGTGGTTGCCGCGTGCCTGCTGCTCGAGTACGGCGTCTCCGCGGCGGCGGTCGCCGTCGGCTGGTCGCAGTACCTCAACGAGTTCCTCGACAACCTCTTCGGCTTCACGATCCCCGACGACATCTCGAACGCGCCGGAGGCCGACGGCATCATCAACCTCCCGGCGATCATCCTCATCGGCCTCTGCACGCTGCTGCTGATCCGCGGCGCGAGCGAGTCCGCGAAGGTCAACGCGGCGATGGTGCTGATCAAGCTCGGCGTGCTCGTCCTGTTCATCGCCGTCGGCGTCACCGGCTGGGAGTCCGACAACCTGTCCGACTTCACGCCGTTCGGCTTCGACGGCATCGAGGCGGCGGCCGGGATCATCTTCTTCTCCTACATCGGCCTCGACGCCGTCTCGACCGCGGGCGAGGAGGTCAAGAACCCGAGACGCAACCTGCCCCTGGCGATCATGATCGCGCTGATCGTCGTCACGTCGCTCTACGTGCTCGTCGCGCTCGTCGCGGTCGCCGCCCAGCCGCTGGCCGACTTCGAGGGTCAGGAGGCCGGCCTGTCGGCGATCCTCGAGACGGTCACCGGCTCCACCTGGCCGGCGACGGTGCTCGCGGCCGGGCGCGGTGATCTCGATCTTCAGCGTCACGCTCGTCGTCATCTACGGCCAGACGCGCATCCTGTTCGCGATGGGGCGCGACGGCATGGTGCCGCCGCTGTTCCACAAGCTGAACCCGCGCACGCTGACCCCGGTGCCCGCAACGATCATCGTCGCGGTCATCGTCTCGCTGCTCGCCGGGCTGCTGCCGATCAACTTCCTCGCCGAGATGACCAGCATCGGCACGCTGGTCGCGTTCCTGATCGTGTCGATCGGCGTCATGGTGCTGCGCTACCGGTCGCCTGATCTGCCGCGCGGCTTCAGGGTCCCCCTCTTCCCGGTGATCCCGATCCTCTCGATCCTCGGCTGCCTCTGGATCATCAAGGACCTGCGCGCCGTGACCATCTACGTGTTCTTCGGCTGGTCGGCCGTGGCGCTGCTCTGGTACTTCTTCTACGGCCGCCGCCACTCGACGCTCGGGAAGGCGTCATGACGATGCTCGTCGCCTACGCGCCCGACGGGCGCGGCCGGGCGGTCCTGCACCTGGCGGGCATGCTCGCGCGCTCGGCGGACGACGATCTCGTGCTGTGCGCGGTCGTGCCCACCTCGTGGCCGCCGAGCCCGGCACGCGTCGACGCCGAGTACCGCGCGCACGTCGAGCGTGAGGCCGGCGCGGTGCTCGAGCGCGCACGCGCGCGCCTCGGCGACGACGTCAGCGTCTCGACGCTCGTCCATGAAGCCCGCTCGGTCCCGGCCGGCCTGCTCGAGGTGGCCGAGGAGCGCGATGCCTCCGTGATCGTCGCCGGGTCGGCGACGGCCGGCGGCGCCGGCACGGTGACGCTCGGGAGCGCTACGAGCCGGCTGCTGCACAGCTCGCCGGTGCCGGTCGCGCTCGCTCCGCGCGGCTTCCGCGCCCGGCCGGGCGCGCGCGTGACGCGTGCGACCGCCGCGTTCGGCGGCTCGGGCGACGACCTCGTCGTCGCTGCGGCGGGCGTCGCCGCCCGCGTGGGCGCCGCGCTGCGCCTCGCCTCGTTCGCGGTCCAGCCGCGGGCGCCCTACACGGTCGCCGTCGGCCGGGAGGCCGACGAGTCGGCGGCCCGAGAGTGGGTCGCCGCGATCGAGGCGGCCCAGCGTGCCGCGCTCGAGCGCGTGCAGGGGCTGGCGTCGGTGCCGCCCGACTGCGAGGCGGTCACAGGCCGCGGAGAGAGCTGGGAGGACGCGCTGGACGACATCGAGTGGCACGACGGGGACGTGCTGGTGGTCGGGTCGAGCTCGATCGGTCCGCTCGCGCGCGTGTTCCTCGGCTCGCGGTCGTCGAAGATCGTCCAGCACTCGCCCGTGCCGGTCATCGTGGTGCCGCGCGGCAGAGCCGAGGAGCTCGCCGGCGAGGCGGCTTCCGCCGGCATGTTGCCGGGCTGAGTCAGGCGTCCCGCAGCTTGTCGAGGCCGTCGAGGATCAGGTCGAGCCCGAACAGGAACTCGGTGGCGTAGTCATAGCCCGACTTCGCGACGTGCCCACCGACCACCTCGACGAGGTGGGGAAAGTCCGCCAGTACGTCCTGGTACTCGCGCATCTGTCGCTGCGCCTCCGCCGCGAAGTCGTCCGCCGTCTCGGACGACATGTCGCTCTCCTGAAGGGCGAACCCGTAGATGTAGGCGTCCAGCACGGAGTACGCATGGACGGTCATCTCCAATGAGAAGCCGGCCGCGCGCAGACATCCGAGGACCGCGTCATGCAGACGGAGGTTGGCGGTTCCGTGGTTCGTGCGCCCCTCCATCAGGCCGATCGCCCAGCGGTGCCGCGCGAGCGCTTCGCGCGTCGAGAGCGCCCGCTTCCGCATGGCCGCCTTCCAGTCGCCGCCGGTCGACGGCGGCTCGATCTCGCTGAAGACGATGTCGACCATCCCGTCGAGGAGCTGTTCCTTGTTGGGGACGTAGTAGTAGAGGGACATCGCGCCGGCGCCGAGCTCGTCCGCGAGCTTGCGCATCGTCAGCGACTCGATCCCCTCGCGCGCGGCGAGCGCTATCGCGGCCTGCAGCACGCGCTCCCTGCTCAGCCGCGCTCGCGGCTCGGTGGCTGGTTCGGGTCTGTTCATCGACGGTTCGGTTTGCCCCCCTATCGGGATCGTACAGTGTACGAGTAGGGTCCTTCGTACAGCGTACGACGAACCTACCGAGGAGGGCTTCGATGCAGTCTCGTAATCCGGCAGCGCGCGCAGGTCGATGGAGTGCCGAGCACCGCAAGACGGCCATCCTCGGCTGGCTCCTGTTCGTCGTCCTCGCCACCGTGCTCGGCGGCAAGGTCGGCCAGAACGACCTCGACGAGGCGGCTCGTGGCAGCGGCGAGTCCAAGCGCGGCGACATGATCGTCGAGGCCGCGGGCTTCCCCGACCAGGCCGGCGAGCAGGTGCTCGTGCAGGGCGAGGGCTCGCTCACGGCCGGCGATCCTCAGGTGACGGCCGCCGTGAGGGACGTCGTGAGTCGCCTCGAGCGGATCGAGGGCATCACCGAGATCGAGAGCC
The DNA here is from genome assembly GCA_963830725.1 of uncultured Solirubrobacteraceae bacterium. Lineage (GTDB taxonomy): Bacteria > Actinomycetota > Thermoleophilia > Solirubrobacterales > Solirubrobacteraceae > DASSUW01. Next base: position 19,074 of record CAWHNO010000002.1, read on the forward strand.
CGCTCGATCCCGCCACGCGCGTCAACACGGTCTCCGAGGACGGCCGCTCGGTCGTCGTGAACTTCACGATGCCCGGCACGGACGAGCACGTCGAGAAGCTCGTCGACAAGCCGCTCGCCGCCGTCGCCGCGATCCAGGCCGCTCACCCAGGCGTGCGGGTCGAGCAGTTCGGCGACGTCTCGGCCGCCAAGGCGATCGCCGCCCAGGACGCGAAGGACGGCAAGCAGGCGGAGCTCATCTCCTTCGGCCTGATGCTGATCATCCTGCTGGTGGCGTTCGGCGCGCTCGTCGCCGCCGGCCTCCCGCTCGTGCTCGGCGCCACCGCCGTCGCGGGCACCGTCGGCCTGCTCGGGCCGGTCAGCCAGATCTACGCGCTTCCGTCCGACGTGGCCGAGCTCGTGGTCATCATCGGCCTCGCCGTCGGCGTGGACTACGCCATGTTCTACTCGCGCCGCATGATGGAGGAGCGCGACCGCGGTCACTCGGCCGAGGCCGCGGTCGAGATCGCCGCCGCCACGTCGGGCCGCGCGGTGCTCATCTCGGGCCTGACCGTGATGACCGCGATGGCCGGCCTCCTGTTCGCCGGCAACCCCATCTTCGTCGGCTTCGGCATCGGCACGATGCTCGTCGTCGCCGTCGCCGTGCTCGGGTCGATGACCTTCCTCCCCGCGATGCTCTCGTTCCTCGGCGAGAAGAACTGGCTGGAGAAGGGCCGCGTGCCCTACATCACCAAGCGCCGCCATCAGGCGAAGGGCGAGTCGCGCGTCTGGGGCGCCGTCCTCGACCGCGTCCTCAAGCGCCCGCTCGTGTCGGCGCTGATCGCCGGCGGCCTGCTCGTCGCCCTCAGCGTCCCCGTGCTCGGCATCCAGTTCAAGGACCCGGGCTACGACGGCTACTCGCGCAGCCAGCCGGTCATCCAGACCTACGATCGCGTCCAGGCCGCCTTCCCCGGCGGCGCGGTTCCGGCCACGACCGTGATCAGGGCCAAGGACGTCACGGCCGCGCCGGTCCAGGCCGCGATCCAGCAGCTGCACGACCAAGCGCTGGCCACCGGCCGGCTGTCCGAGCCCTCCGCCGTCGACGTCAGCCCCGACAAGACCGTCGCCGTCGTCGCGCTGTCGGTCGAGGGCAGCGGCACCGACGAGGCCTCCCAGCGCTCGCTCGAGGTCCTGCGCTCCCAGGTCGTCCCGGCCACGGTCGGCAAGCTGGCCGGCGCCGAAGTCGCCGTGACGGGCCCGACTGCCGGCTCGAAGGACTTCCTCGACGCCATGACGTCACACGTTCCGCTCGTGTTCGTGTTCGTGCTCAGCCTCGCGTTCATCCTGCTGCTGGTCACGTTCCGCTCGATCGTCGTGCCGATCAAGGCGATCGTCCTCAACCTGCTGTCGGTCGGCGCCGCCTACGGCATCCTGAAGCTCGTCTTCCAGGACGGCCACGGCGAGAAGCTGCTCGACTTCCAGTCGGTCGGCGGCATCGCCCCCGTGATCCCGCTCTTCCTGTTCGTGATCCTGTTCGGACTCTCGATGGACTACCACGTGTTCATCCTGAGCCGCATCCGCGAAGCCGTGGACCGCGGCATGAGCAACGACGACGCCGTCGCCCACGGCATCAAGAGCACGGCCGGCGTCGTGACCAGCGCGGCGCTCGTGATGGTCGCGGTCTTCGGCTCCTTCGCGCTCGGCAGCGACCAGCTGGCCAAGCAGATCGGCCTCGGCCTCGCCGCCGCGATCCTGATCGACGCGACGATCATCCGCGCCGTCCTGCTGCCGGCCACCATGAAGCTGCTCGGCAGCCGCAACTGGTACCTGCCCAAGCGCCTGAGCTGGCTGCCCAAGCTCGAGCACGAGGCGGCGCCCTCCGCAGCCGTGAGCCTGCCCCCTGAGGATTCGCCCGTTCAGACGGCTCGCTCGTAGACCAGTACGAGGACGCCGTCGCCGACGACCTTCGATTCTCTGAGTCGCAGGCTGCGTCGCTCGGGCGTCTCCTCAAGGGCCTTCTTTCCCGTCCCGAGGATCACCGGGAAGACCATGAGGTTGATCTGGTCGACGAGGTCGCTCGCGATCAGCTCCTGGACCAGCCGGTGGCTCCCCGGCACCTGCAGCTCGCCGTCGAACTGCTCCTTGAGCCTGCGCACCTCGGCCGTCGCGTCGCCGCCGTCGAGGACCGTCGTGTTGTGCCACTCAGGATCCTTCAGCGTCGTCGAGACGACGAACTTCGGCATCGAGTTGAACTTCTCGGCGAACTCGCCTTCGCGCTGCGGCCAGGCGCCGGCGAAGCTCTCGTAGGTCCGCCGGCCGATCAGCAGGGCGTCGGCACGCTTCGTCTCGTCGAGCTTGAACTGGTTTCCGTCGTCACCGCGGTCGAACTCGAACGTCCAGCCGGGGTACTTGAACCCCGGTTCGCCTCCCGGCGCCTCCATCACGCCGTCGATCGACACGAACTCCGTCACCACAATCCGTCCTGCCATCGGTCGGTCTCCTTTTGCTGGTCATCGCGAGATCGAGCAACGCCATGATTGCGAGAGCGCGGCTCGGTTGCCGGGAGGCCGCGTATCCTCGGCACATGGCGGGGTGCGAGCACGTCGAGGAGATCCGGGCCGATTGGCCGCCGGTGTCCGATCCTGTGTGTGAGGACTGCGCCGACGCGAGCTGGGTGAGCCTGCGGCGGTGCATGACGTGCGGGCACGTCGGCTGCTGCGACTCGAGCCCCGGTACGCACGCCACGGCGCACCACCAACAGACCGGGCATCCGATGATCGAGACGCTCCAACCCGGCCAGGACTGGGTCTGGTGCTACGTCGACGAGGTGACCGTGCGCCGGGTCGACGGCGGCTGGGTGCAGGTGGACCTGTTCTACGAGGCCGGCGTCGCCTACATGCGGGACCACATCGCCCAAGGTGGCGATGCGGACGTGGACGAGGGCTTCATCTTCGGGAAGGGCTTCCCGCTCGGCCCGTGGGTCGCCGAGATGCGGCGGCGTCACGGAGCGGGCGAGCTGACCGCGGACCAGCGGTCGCAGATCGAGGAGCTGGGCGTCAGCCTCGGCGGCGCAGGGCGACCCCGGTGAGGGTCTCGCGCACGACGCGCTCGGCGACCAGCGCCGAGTAGTCGTTGGTGCCGACCGTGGTCGGGATCACCTCGACCACGTCGGCCCCGACCAGCTCGAGCTCGGCGGCCACGGTGCGGACGGCCAACAGCAGGTCGACGGCGGTCATGCCCCCGGGCTCCGGGGTGCCGGTGCCGGGGATGAAGGCGGGATCGAGCACGTCGACGTCGACCGTCAGGTAGACGGGACCCGAGCCGACCGCCTCGATCGCCCGCCGCACCACCTCGCGGATGCCGAGATCGCGCACGTCGTGCATGAAGTAGCTGGTGATCCCGTGCTCGGCCTGCCAGGCGAACTCGGCCTCGCCTGGCCAGTAGCCGCGCAGCCCGATCTGGGCGTAGCGGCGGCTGTCGAGCTGCCCGCCGTCGATCAGGCGGCGGATGAAGGTGCCGTGCGAGCGGGCGACGCCGAAGACCTCGGCGCCGGTGTCGGTGTGGGTGTCGAAGTGGATCATCCCGACCGGCCCGTGCGTGCCCGCCACGGCGCGCACCGACGGCTCGGTGATCGCGTGGTCGCCGCCGAGCACCACCGGGAGCACGCCGGCCGCGAGCACCTGGCCGACCGTCGCCTCGATCGCGCCGTGCGAGACGTCCACGTCGGCGGGGATGACGGGCGCGTCACCGAAGTCGACCACGCGCAGCTCGGAGAAGGCGTCGAGCTTGACCTCCAGATGCGGGCCCGGCGGCGAGCTCGCGCCGCGGATCGCGCGCGGGGCCAGCCGCGCGCCCGGGCGGTCGGAGACGAGGTCGTCCATCGGCGCGCCGACGATCGCCACGTCGAACCCTTCGAGCTCCGCCGGGTCCTGCGTGCACGGCGCGCCGCCGAACGTCAGCAGCCCCGCGTAGTCGGGCTTCTCGCCGTACTGCGCCCAGCGTTCAAGCGGATCCAACATGGTCACCTCCGCGGGGCGTCCGGCCCCGCGTTCTGATGGCGTCGGCCGGCATCCGGCCGTCCGAGACGAGCACGTTGATGGTCTGGAACTCCGGGTCGCTGGCCCCGTGCAGTCGTGCGCCGCTGGCGGCCAGCTCGCGCAGGTAGGCGACCGTCTCGGCCGAGATCCGCTCGCCCGGCAGCAGGGCGGGCACGCCGGGCGGATAGCTGGCGATCGACTCGCACGAGATCCGCCCGACGGCGCTGTCCACCGGAACCTGCTCGGCCTCGCCCAGGAACGCCTCGCGCGGTGGGATCGCCACCTCGTAGCCGAGCGAGGCGGCCGGCGGCACGATCGGCGCCGTCGCACCCGGCTCGCTCAGGCGCTTGACGACCTCGTCGACGTCGCCGGCCAGGCGGCGCAGGCTGGCGGCCGACTCGCCGAGCCCGACGACGAACACCACGGTCGCCTGCATCGGGAGCTCCACGTGGACGTCGTAGGAGCGCCGCAGCGCGTCGGCGATCTCGTAGCCGGTGCTGCCGGTCCCGCGCACGTCGAGCACGATCCGCAGCGGGTCGTAACCGGCGACGCCCATCTGCCCGATCAGCGACGAGTCGACGAGCGCGATGCCGTCGATCGTCTCGAGCTTCTCGCGCGCCACCTCGATCGCCCGCAGCGTCTCCCAGAGGAGTTGCTCGCCGTGGAGCGAGAGCTGCCGGCGCGCCGAGTCGAGCGACGCCATCAGCAGCGACGACGGGCTGGTCGAGCGCAGCAGCCGCAGCGTGCGGCCGACGGCGCCGATGTCGACCCGGCCGCTGCCCGAAAGGTGCAGCATCGCGCTCTGGGTCAGCGAGCCGGCGATCTTGTGCGTGCTCGTGAGCATCGCGTCGGCGCCCTGCGACAGCGCGGTCGGCGGCAGCTCCTCGTTGAAGCCGAAGTGCGGGCCCCACGACTGGTCGACGACGAGCGGCACGCCGGCCGCGTGCGCGACCTCGGCCATCCCGGCGATGTCGGCGGCCATGCCGTAGTACGTGGGCGAGACGATGAACGCCGCGTTGGCGTCGGGCGCGTCCGCGAGCGCCCGCTCCAGCGACGCGGGCGTGACGCAATGCGTGATGCCCAGCTCGGCGTCGTACTCGGGCGCCACGAAGCTCGGCAGCCCGCCGCTGAGCACGAGGCCGTCGACGATCGAGGCGTGCGAGTTGCGCTGGGCGACGATCCGCGTGCCGAGCGGCGCGAGCGCCAGGCACAGCGCGTGGTTGCCCTGCGTCGCGCCGTTGGTCAGGAAGAAAGTCCGCTCCGCGCCGAACGCCTGCGCGGCGAGCCGCTCCGCCCGCTCGTACGCCGTCGGCGACGGCCCGAGGTCGATGCCGTGGATGTCCTGCGGCACGTCGGCGGCGAGTGCATCGACGCCGATCGCCTTGCGCAGGCCGGGGTCGGCTCCCGGCCCGCCCTTGTGGCCGGGCACGTGGTAGCGGCCGCTGCCGCGGAAGGCATACGCGACGACGGCGTCGAGGTACGGCGCGGTCGGTTGCTCGTTGACCTCCATCGCGAGGTTGATCCTATGTCCGCGCGGACGATCCCGCCTGCGCGACGAGCGCGATGTGGACGGCGGCGATCGTCGCAGGCTGCTTGAGCGAGCATCCCAGTAGCTGCTCCGCGCGCGCGAGCCGGTAGCGCAGCGAATTGCGGTGCATGTGCAGCGAGGCGGCGGTCGCCGCGACGTCGAGGTCGTGCGCGAAGTAGGCGCTGACCGCCTCGTGCAGCGGCGGGTTGGCGCGCAGGACGGCGAGGATCTCGTCGACCTTCGGGTCGAGCCGCTCGGGCGGGATCTCGCTGACCATGAAGGTCGCGAGGTCGAAGTCCTCGAACCGCACGAGGCCGCCGCGCTCGACCGCCAGCTCGGCGTCGCGCAGCGAATGGTGGGCATCGACGATCGCGGCCACCGGGCGGCCGATCCCGATAGCCACGTCCGGCAGGCCCTCGGCGAGCGTCGCCAGCAGCTCGTGGACGTCGCCCTGCACGAGCACCGTGAGCTCGCCTTCGCGGCGGTGCACGAGGTGCGGGAGCCGCGACTGCTCGAGCGCGGCGACCAGCTCGCGGCGCACGCCCGTGAGGTCGAGCGCCGACCGGATCACGACCATGCGGGCCGGCTGCGAGAAGTCGAGCCCGAAGGCGGCCGCGCGGGCGGCCAGCGGCAACGGGTCACGCGCGGCGACCGGCTCGAGCGCCTCCTCGAGCAGGGCCGCCTTGACCGCCAGCTCCTGGTCGCGCACCACGTCGGTCAGCCGCGCCATGGCGGCCAGCAGCGGCGCCGTGGCCTCGGCGGCCGGCTTCGCGAGCTTGCCGATGAACCCGCGCCGCGGACTGGCCAGCACGAGCCGGCGCGCCACCTGGTCGGCGGTCGTGACGACGGTCGTGGCCACCGCGTGCCAGCCGTCGACCTCGAGCTCGACCAGCCCCGGCGGCTGCTCGCGGACCGCGCTCAGCAGCTCGTCGACGGGCGGCTTGCCGGCCACGATCTCCGGCCGGCCCTCGGCGCCCAGCAGCAGCACGCTGGCGTCGAGGAAGCGCGCCAGCCGGTCGACCATCGCGCGCTCCGGCTGCGGCGTGCGCAGCGCGTCGACCAGGTAGCGCTGGAGCGCGGTGAGCCGGCGGAAGACCTGCTCCTCGCCGCTCGTCAGCGCGCTGTCGACGAAGTGGATGATCTCGCGGAACGGCGTCTCGTACGGGACCGCGAAGACCGGGAAGTCGCGCTCGCGCGCGACCTCGACGAGCGCCGGCGGCACGCGCTTGAACGACAGCCCGGTGCCGAAGCCGAGCGCGGCCGCCCCGCCTTCCTGGAGCTGCGGCACCAGCGCCCGCTGGACGTCCGTGTGACGGCGCAGCCGCACGCCGGTGGTGAGCATGATCCAGTTCGGGCCGAGCCAGCGCGCGGGCTCGGAGACCTCGACCGCGTGCGCGCCGTGGATCTCCGCCTCGGGGTCCCCGCTGAGCAGGTCGAGTCCGAACGACTCCTCGGCGAGCAGATCGGCGAGACGGAGCACGGCGCGGCCAGTCTACGTCGTAGCCTGCGCGGGGTGGACGCCGAGATCCTGGCCGCCGTCGCGGCCGAGCAACCCGCGATGGTCGAGCTCCTGAGGGCCTTGGTGGAGGCGCCGACGCTGCTCGGCCGCGAGGCGCCGGGACAGGCGGTGATGCGGCGCGCGTTCTCCGACCTCGGCCTGGAGCCGTTCGACGTCCCGCTCGATGCCGCCGCGCTCGAGTCGCACCCGGGGGGCGCGCCGTTCAGCTGGCCGCTGGCCGGCAAGGCGAACGTGCTCGCCGACTGGGGTGACGGGCGCGGCCGCTCGCTGATCCTCAACGGCCACATCGACGTCGTCAGCCCCGAACCGTCCAGCCTGTGGAACGGCGACCCCTTCACGCCGCGCGTCGACGGCGACTGGATGTACGGCCGCGGCGCGGGCGACATGAAGTCGGGTCTAGCCGCGATGGTCGGCGCCGTGCGCGGCCTCCAGCGGCTCGGTGTGCGGCCACGTGGTCGCGTCCAGCTGCAGTCGGTGGTCGAGGAGGAGTGCACCGGTAACGGCGCGCTCGCCTGCGTGCTGGCGGGCCACACGGCAGACGCCGCGATCCTCACCGAGCCGACGAGCGAGGCGATCTGGAACGCCCAGGTCGGCGTCCTGTGGTTCCAGGTCCGCGTGCTCGGGACACCCGCGCATGCCGGTGACGCGGCTGAAGGCGCCAACGCGATCGAGGCGTCGTACGCGGTGATCGACGCGCTGCGCGCGCTGGAGGCCGAGCTCAACGAGGTCAAGCCTCCGCTCTACGCGGCCTATCCGCGTCCGATCAACCTCAACGTGGGGATGATCCGTGGCGGCGACTGGCCGTCGACGGTGGCCGGCGAGTGCGTGACCCACTTCCGGCTCGCGCTCTATCCCGGCGAGCCGGTCGCCGCGCTGAAGGCGCGCGTCGAGGGCGCCGTCGCCTCGGTGGCGGCGGGCAGTCCGCTGCACTTCGACGTGGTCTACGACGGCTTCCAGTGCGAGGGCTACGAGCTCGATCGCGACGCGCCGCTCGTGGGCGCGCTGACGGAGGCGGCCGCGCGCGTCACCGGCGGCGCGCCGCCGCTGTACGCGTCGACCGCGACGACCGACGCGCGCAGCTTCCACCTCTACGGCGATACGCCGGCCGTCTGCTTCGGCCCGCACGCCGAGAACGAGCACGGGGTCGACGAGCGCGTGAGCCTTGCGTCGATGCTGCGCACCGCCCAGGCGATCGCGTTGTTCATCGCCGGGTGGTGCGGTCTGTCGCACGAAGAACCGCCCGCCGATTCGGTGCGCTGACAGTTGGACCCGCGCTCGCCGGCCGCGAGCCTTGACAGCATGACGATCTCCATGGATGCCGGACTGGACGTGCGCGAGGCCCGCGAGCGATATGTGTCGCGGGCGGTGAGCACCCCGCCCGTGGTGGTCGTGGGCGCCGAGGGCGCCCGGATCACAGCCGACGACGGCCGCTCGTACATCGACTTCGCGGGCGGCATCGGCTGCCAGAACCTCGGCCACGGGCCGGCCGAGGTCGTGCGAGCGATCCACGAGCAGGTCGACCGCTACCTGCACCAGTGCTTCATGGTGGGCATGTACGAGCCGTACGTGGAGGTCTGCAGGCGGCTCGCCGAGCTCTACCCCGGGCCGGGCTCGGCGTACAAGAGCGTGCTCGTCAACTCGGGCGCCGAGGCGGTCGAGAACGCGGTCAAGATCGCTCGTGCCGCGACCGGCCGGCCGGCGGTCGTCGCCTTCGACGGCGCGTTCCACGGGCGGACGCTGCTCACGATGTCGCTGACCTCCAAGGTCGTCCCGTACAAGCGCGGCTTCGGGCCCTTCGCGCCCGAGGTCTACCGCTCGCCGGTGTCGATCGAGGCGCTGGAGCATCTCTTCAAGGCCGACGTCGACCCGCAGGGCGTCGCCTGCGTCGTGCTCGAGCCCGTGCAGGGCGAGGGCGGCTTCGTGCCGATGCCGCTCGACTTCCCGCGCCGGCTGAAGGAGCTGTGCGAGGCGCACGGGATCCTGTACGTCGACGACGAGGTGCAGGCCGGCGTGGGCCGGACCGGGCCGGTGTGGGCGATCGAGCACTACGGCGTCACGCCGGACCTCCTGGTCTCCGGAAAGTCGCTCGGCGGCGGGCTGCCGCTGGCCGCCGTGACGGGGCACGCCGAGCTGATGGACGCCGTGCACGTGGGCGGGCTGGGCGGCACGTTCGGCGGCAACCCGGTCGCCTGCGCGGCCGCCGCGGTCGTGCTCGACACGGTCGCCACGCCGGAGTTCCGCCGCCAGGCCGACACGCTCGCCTGGAAGATGAGGACGCGGCTGGAGGCCCTGGCCGCCGATGTCGGGGAGATCGTCGAGGTGCGCGGCCTCGGGCCGATGCTGGCCATCGAGCTGGCGCCCGAGCTCGTCGCGGTCACGGTGGCGGCGGCGCGCGAGCGCGGCCTGCTCCTGCTCTCGTGCGGCCTGCGCGGAGAGGTCATCCGCCTGCTCCCGCCGATCACGATCTCCGACGACGAGCTCTCCGAGGGCCTGGGGGCGCTCGAGGCCGCGCTGCGGTCGGCGGTCGCCTAGTGACGCTAGATCCGGACGAGCTCGAGGAGGCGCTCGCGCATCGGCGCGTCGAGCGGCTCGAACTCGAGCCCGTAGACGCGCGGAGCGCGGAGCCTGAGGACCGTGGCCCGGCCCTCGACGTGCGCATGCGTGTCGTCGCGCGCGAGGTCGAAGCCGACCATGGCGTGCGGCGGCAGCGGCCGGGCGGCGCGAACGGACATCCCGCCTTCGCCGAGGTCGATCGTCTCGGCCCAGATCGGCGAGCTCGCGGGGGGCGTCAGGACGCACGGCAGTGCGAGCCGGACCCTCGCCGCCCGGCGGCGGTCCTCCGTCGCTGCCACGTCACCCTTCCTACCCCGTGAATCCGATGGCGTAGCGCAGGAACAGGTAGCCGCCCGACTCGTGCAGCGAGAGCAGCTCGAGCTCGGCCGGCCGGTCCAGCTCCGGCCCGGAGACGATCGTGGTCGGATCGTCGCCCGCCACGAGCTTGGCGGCGATGACCAGGTGCAGCTCGTCGACGAGCGCCGCCCGGAGCAGGTCGCCGAACAGCTGCGGGCCGCCCTCGCACAGGACCGACCGCACGCCGTGCTCGGTCAGCAGTCGCGGCACGGCCTCGGGCAGCGGCGCGCGCAGATAGTCGACCTCGGCCGCGCACGGCGGCAGCGTGGCGTCCTGCGACGGGGTGAGCACGAGCACGCGATTCTCGGGCGCGGCGAGCAGCCCGACATCGGCGGGCACGCGCGCGCCGCGCGTGACGAGCACCGCGAGCGGCTCCATCCGGCCGTAGCCCTCGACGCGCACGGTCTCGGCGCCCACCATGACCGCGTCGACCCGCGTGCGCAGGGCGTGGAAGAGCTCGTAGTCGGCGCGGTTGGCGATCGGCCCCGTGCGGCCCGCGATCGTGGCGCGGCCGTCGGCGGTGGCGACGAAGTTCACGAGCAGGAACGGGCGGCCGGGCCGCGGTCGGCCGGGCACCGCAGCGGCGAGGTCGTCCGCGGCCAGGTCCCCGGCCGGCTCGGGCAGCAGGCGCCGGAAGCGCTCCATTCAGGCCTCGTGCCCCGCCTCGATGCGCTTGGCGCGGTGGAAGCTGAACTCGTCCTCCGCCGTGCCGAGCTCGGCGGCCACCGGCTCGAGCAGGAACGCATCGTGGTCGCCGGCCTCGGCGCGCCACAGCACGCGCCCGACGAAACGGTTCGGGCAGTCGTCGAGCAGCGGCACGCCGCCCGGCCCCTCGTGCCAGGCGCAGCGGGCGAACTTGTCGACCTCGTCTACCGTCTCGCCGCCGAAGAGCTCGGCCAGCTCGACCGCGTGCTCGGGGACGCAGTGGACGCCGAGCAGCTCGGCGTCGCGGCCGCGGCGGTAGGTGCGGTTGGCATGCGAGAGGCAGACCGCGAAGCGCGGCGGGTCGATGCTCGTCTGCGTGGCGAAGCCGACGAGGCATCCCAGCGGCTCGTCCGCGGCGCGCGCCGTGACGATGAACATCGGGTACTCGAGGCCCCCGACGAGCGAGTGGAAGGTGGCGGCCACGTCCACGCGCCGGTCGTACCCGCCGCGGCACACCGCAACCCGTGCGCCCAAATGCGTGTTGGCACGATTGACCGTCCAAATCGACGTGGGGGAGCGGATGAGGAGCACACCGTGGAAGGTCGTGGCGATCGTGGGAGCGCTGCTGCTGGGCGCGCCTGCGGCGGCGTCGGCCGCGGAGAGGCCGGTGGTCACCAGCGGCGCCGCGGCCAACATCGAGCCGACGACCGTGGTGTTGAACGGCGTCGTCAACCCGAAGGGCGCGGAGACGACGTACTACTTCCAGTACGGCACGTCGGCCCTGTACGGCGCGGTCACGCCGGCGACCGCGGCCGGTGCCGGCACCAAGGGCGTCCGCGTCGCCGTCCCGGTCGGCGGCCTCGCGCCCGCGACGAGGTACCACTACCGGCTCGTGGCCCAGAACGAGAAGGGCGTCGCGCGCGGCAAGCGCCGCACCTTCAAGACGAAGCCGCAGCCGCTCGGCTTCTCGCTCGCCGCCACGCCCAATCCGGTCGCGGGTGGGCGGGACCGCGACGCTGACCGGCGTGCTCTCCGGCACGTTCGGCGCCGACCGGAGGATCGTGGTCAAGAGCAACCCGTGGCCCTACACGCAGGGGTTCCTGCCGGTCGGGAACCCGCTGATCACGCTGCCGGACGGCAGCTTCTCGATGGCGATCCCGGCGGTTGCGGTGAACACGCAGTTCATGGTGCAGATGGTGGCCCGGCCGGACGTCGCGAGCGCGCCGCTGCTGGTCGGCGCCACCGTCAAGGTCACCCGGCACGTGCGCGTGCGGCGCGGCGAGCGCCGCGGCCGGCTGCGCTTCCGCGGGCGCATCAGCCCGGCGGTCGACGGCCGGCAGATCCTGATCCAGAAGCTGCGCCTGCGCGACGGCTTCTGGCGCACGGTCGGCGAGACGGTCGCCAACCACGGCGGCGACACCTTCTCGCGCTACAGCAAGCGGATCCGCCAGCGCCGCGGGGGCCGCTACCGCGTGCTGGTGTTCATGAACGACGTCTACTCGTCGAGCGCCAGCCGCAGCATCCGGGTACGCCGCATCCGCAGGTGACGCCGCTTCGGGCGCGGCGCCGCTCAGGCGCCGCGCCCGGCCGGCGGGGCGACGCAGATGAAGCCGAGCGGCTCGTCGCCGAGCGCCTCGAAGCAGTGCAGCTCGTCGGGGGCGACGTACACGACGTCGCCCGGCCCGAGCTCGTGGTCCTCGGCGCCGAGCGTGACCTTGGCGCGGCCGCGCTCGATGACGACGCCGTGGTCGTGCGGGTGCTGCTCGAGCGCCGTGTGCTGCCCCGCGGGCACCTCGAAGTAGCGCACGCGGTAGAACGGCGCGTCGATCAGCTCGTGCTTGAGGACGCCCGGGAAGTCGCGGTAGTCGCGCGGAGCGACGCCCTCCCACGAGCCGTCAGGCCGCCGGCGGAGGACGGCGCCCATCTAGAGCGCCTGGTCGATCGGCACTTCGCCGGAGATCAGCTCGAAGGTCCTGCCGATGGTGTCGGGCTCGTGCAGGACGGCTGCGAGTACGGCGGCGACGTCATCGCGCGGGATCTCGCCGCTGCCGACGTCGTCGCCCAGCTTGACGCGGCCGGTCCCCGGTTCGTCGGTCAGCCCGCCCGGCCGCACGATCGTGTACTCGAGCCCGCTGGCCGCCAGCTCGGCGTCGGCCTCACCCTTGGCGCGCAGGTAGATGCTGAACGTGTCGTCGCCCGGGTGGTCGGGATTCGCGCGGATGCTGCTCACCATCACGTAGCGGCGGATTCCCGCGGCCTTGGCCGCCGCGATCAGCTTCACCGCGCCGCCGAGATCCATCGTGCCCTTGCGCTGCGGGCCGCTGCCCGGTCCGGCGCCGGCCGCGAAGACGACGGCGTGCGCGCCTTCGACGGCGTTGGCGATGGTCTGGTCGTCGGCGGCCTCGAGGTCGCACACGACCGGGTCGCCGCCGGCCTCACGGATGTCATCCGCGTGGTCGGGGTTGCGGATGAGCGAGCGCACGTCGTCGCCGCGCTCGCTGAGCAGGCGCGTCAGACGCAGCGCGATCTGCCCGTGCCCTCCTGCGATCGCCACCAGCATGCCCGGGCACGATACGCCCTGCCACCATGCCGCGGTCGATGGCCCGTTCGCGCCGTTACCACGCCTACCGGCTCGTCTTCCGCCATCTCGGCATCCCGCCGGGGACGATGCGGCCGTACGCGCTGCCGGGCGCCGCGGCCGTGCACGAGCTGCGCTGGCGCCGCCGGTTGGCGAGGGCGCCGGTGGTCTCGTTCTCGGAGCACGCCGCCTCCGTCGGGGTCGGCGAGATCGAGGAGCCGATCCCGTGCAGCCTGTGCGGCGGCGAGCGCGTGCGGCCGCTGCTGCGCGCCCCGCAGGGCTACCACGTCGTGCGCTGCGTGGGCTGTGGGCTGCTGTACCGCAATCCCGGGATCCAGCCGGCGCGGCTGGGCGACCTGTACGCGAAGAAGTACAGCCGCTTCCTGACCGGCGGCTACGCGGAGAACCGGCAGCGGCGCTACCGGCTCGTGATGGACGCCTTCGCGCCGCTGTTCGAGGACGGCTCGGGCCGGCGGCTGCTCGACTTCGGGTGCGGCGCGGGTCTGTTCCTGGAGCTGGCGTACGAGCGCGGGTTCGAGGGCTACGGCGTCGACCTGTCGGAGGACTCGATCGAGAAGGCGCGCGAGCGCCCGAGCGGAGCGCACGCGCATTTCGGCGCGCCGGGCGACGTGCCGGAGATCGCCGCCGGCGGGTTCGACGTGGTGACCATGTGGTCGGTGCTCGCCCATCTGGCGACGCCGGTCGAGGACCTGACCATGCTGCGCTCCCTGCTGAACGACGACGGCGCGCTGCTGGTGCTGACCGTCAACGCGAACTCGCTGCTGCTGAAGGCGAGCTGGGACCGCTGGGGCGGCTTCACCCCCAACCACCTGAAGTTCTACTCGCCCTCGACGCTGCCGCTGCTGCTGCGGCGGGCCGGGTTCGAGGCGGTCGTCACGCGGCCGATGGCCAACGACCTCGTGGAGGCCGGCGAGTCCCCGCTCAGCGAGCGTCAGGAGCGACGGCTGCGGCGCACGGTGGCCGACGGGAACCGCGGCAACATGATGCGCGCCGTCGCCTTCGCGCGGGCCGACGGGCCGGCGCGCTGGGGCTTCGACGACGCGAGCGCGCTCTAAGCAGGGGACGCAGAGTCGCGCTCACCCGGCCGTCGGCCCGGTAGCGGTAGGCGGCTCCTCGGGTCAGCGGCCGCCTGAGCGTCCAGTAGCCGCGGCTGTTCGTCCTCGTCACCGCCAGCCTCGCCCACGCGCCGTTGCGCAGCTTCTTCTCGACGGTGACCGTGTGTGAGCCGCCGGGCCGCACCTGGCCCCACAGCCGGCGGCGTGGCGTGTCCAGCACGAACGGGGTGTCGAAGTGCGCGAGGCTCGGCTTGGCGCGACCGCCGCTGAACCTGAGGCCCGACTGCCAGCCGGCCGGGCTGCGGGGCTCGTCGCGCCACAGGTACTGCGTGAAGAGCTTGATCCGCGGCGTGCGCCAGGCGAGGTACGCCGCCCGCTGCAGCCAGGCGTCCTGGGTCTTCGGCTTGATGCCGGAGATCCGGTCGGGCGGGCGCGTCTGGTAGCCGTACTCGTCGATGAAGATGTCGAAGCGGCGCGTCGTGGCGCGCAGCGCTCGGGCGCGCTGCAGCCGGTCGAGCGTGGCCGTGAGGTTGCGGATCTGCGCCAGGCCGACGTCATCGCCGTTCTGGTGCGGCTTCTCGGGCGCGGTCAGGCCGCTGTAGGGATGGATCGCGAAGCCGTCGCCGGTCGCCGGCTTGAAGCGGCGGCACTCGCCCGCCCTCATCCGCCGGAAGGAGTCCGTCCGGCAGCCGAGCCGGCGCAGAAAGACCAGCGGGCGCATCACGGTCCTCGAGTTCTTGAGCCGCTGGCCGCGCGGCGACAGCGATCCGATCACGATCTGCGCCACGGAGTCGCGCGCGGCGATCGCCGGATAGGCGGCTCTGACCAGCGAGCGGTAGAGGTGCGGCGAGACCGGCGTGCAGCGCCCGCGCCGGCAGCGTGCCTGGGGTGAGAGCCAGGCCGAGATGTTCGGCTCGTTCCACACGATGTAGCGGTCGACGCGCGTGGCGTACCTGGCCGCCACGGCCCCGGCGAAGGCGGCGTAGGCCGACGGCCGCGGCTTCCACTGCCCCTGCCGCCGCCCGGGATTCGCGCTCGTCCACGCCGGCCCGGGCCCGGTGACCGTCAGCGTCACCCGCATGCCCGCCGCCCGCACGCGGTCGACCGCGCCGTCGAGGAAGCCCCACTGGTAGTTGGGGTCGTTCGGATCCGCCGGCCGGAAGCCCCTGGGCTTGCGCGCGGGAGCGATTCGCGACCAGAGGGCGAAGACCCGGACCGTGTCGACGCCCATCGCGCTCCACTCCGCCACCGCCCGGTCGGCCGCCGGTCCACCCGGCATCAGGATCCGGTCGTCGGCGATCCCGATCTCGGGGGTCGACGCCTGCGCCGGGGCGGCGAAGACGAGGAGCAGGAGCAGTGGCAGAAGGCGTCGCATTGCAACTGTGAACGCCTCCTTCCCCCTCGAGTTGCGGCTCAAGCGGCTGAGCTCAGACGGGCGACCGCCGATGCCACGGCTCACGGCGCGACTCGACGCGCGCGAGTGTCCGACGCCGGACCGCACGCGCGTGACCGGGGTTTCCTGCCGCATCGCGGGGGTATCGGGAAGCGCACCTTCGGAGGCAGACGACCGGGTCGTGCGCCACGGATTGGAGGACGGGATGAGCATCAAACGACTGGTGTGCCTGGTAGCCGCGATCGTGAGCCTGGGCGCGGGCAGCGCGCATGCACAGTCCTACTGGCCGGGCACGGGGACCGAGCCGATGGCGGCCGATCAGACCGTGCCTTACCTGCCCGCGGTTCCGCCGCTGATCTGCCCGGGCGGCGAGCAGGCGTGCCTCGCGGCGCTCGCGACGGAGCTCAGCGCACGCACCGAGGCGCTCGGCTGCGATCACGCGGCCGTGTTCAGCGACGCCTACCTGGCGATCACCCAGGCGCTCCAGGACGCAACCGGTACGACCGGGTTCTTCGACCGGCCCGACCGGGTCAACCACGAAGCCAGGACCTACGCGCAGGAGTACTTCGACCAGTTCGACCGCTGGCACGCCGGCGCGCCCTTCGCGGTGGCCAGCCCGGCGTGGGAGGTCGCGTTCCGCGCGGCGCGGCTGCAGTCCGTGACCGCGCTCGGGGACCTGATGCTTGCGCTCAACGCTCACATCCGCCGCGACAATCCCATCCGGGCCGTCGAGCAGACCGAAGGCGTCCTGCGGGTGCCGGGCGCGATGCCCGCCGCGTCCGGGAAGCCCGACCACGAACGCGTGAACGTGGTGCTCGTCAACGCGATGACGACCATGCTCACGCGGCTCGCACGGCGCTATGACCCCACGCTCGACGACGGCGCCGACATCGATCCTCGGGCGCTGTACTCGATCATCGCCGCCTGGCGCGAGGAATCCTGGCGGAACGCCGAGCAACTGCGCCACGCGCGGGCGGCGGGCGGGGTCCACGGGATGCTCTATCAAGCCAAGCTCGCGCAGATCGAGCTGACGGCGAAGGTGGGCGCGGACGCGATCCTCGCGGCAACGCTGACCGATCCGGTGCGCAACGCCCAGCGCAACGCCTACTGCGAGGCCCACTCCTAGGGTCCCGACACTCGCGACTTCGACGAGCGGCCGCCACAGCCCTCCGATCATCAGCTATGAAACCCGCATGGAGCTCGTGGCGATCGGAAGGGTGGAGTCTCCGCTGACGGATCGCGCGTCGGCGCCCAAGCAGGGCGACGAGGGCGCGCCCGACGCGTGGCTGGTGTTCGACGACGCGGTGGCCGACGCGCTCGACGGGATCGCGGTCGGCGACGAGCTGCTCCTGCTGACCTGGTTCGACCGCGCCGAGCGGGACGTGCTGCGCGTGCATCCTCGAAGCGACCTGTCGAGGCCGGAGCAGGGCGTGTTCAGCACCCGCTCCCCGGACCGGCCGAACCCGATCGGGCTGCACCGCGTGACGGTGCTGGCGATCGACGGCGTCCGCCTGCGGGTCAGCGACCTGGAGGCGCTCGACGGCACGCCGATCGTCGACGTCAAGCCGGTCCTGCGGAGCATCGAGGAGCGGTGACGAGCGGACGCTAGCGGTAGCCCGTCGGGTCGGCGGGCAGGCCGGGGTCCTGCACCTCGACCATGTAGCGCCAGCAGTCGGGCTGCGAGCCGTCGACGTCGGTGAACCCGTACTCGCGCGCGAGGCCGCCCGACGAGAACGAGCCGCCGGTGCGGCGCATCAGCTCCGGGTCGGCGGCGAGCGCGGCGACCGCGCGGCCGACGAAGCGCGGGCTCTCGGCGATGGCGGCGAAGTGCGGGTTGATCGCGGCCCCGTCGCGCCAGTTCTCCTCGCTGACGCGGTAGTGCTCGAGCATCATCTCCGAGCGCATCCAGCCCGGCGTGAGCGCGACAGCGGCGCAGCCGTGCGGCGCGAGCTCGGCGCTCTGGGCGAACGCGAGCCGCAGCGCCGCGGTCTTGGCGAGGTCGTAGAAGGCCGAGACGCGGTAGTTGGCGGCGTTGTACTCGCGCGTGCCGTCGGTCATCTCGACCACCAGGCCGCCGCGGCGGCGGATCAGCAGCGGCAGCGCGAAGTGGCTCGTGATGAGGTGGGTGTCGATCGCCAGCCGCAGGATCCGCAGGCCCTTGCCGAGGTCGTGTTCCCACAGCGGCGTGTCCCACTGGAACAGCAGCTCGCCGCCCCAGATGTCGTTGACGAGCACGTCGAGCCGACCGGACTCCGCGTCGATCCGCCGCACGAGCGCCTCGACCTGATCTGGCTCGAGATGGTCGACCGCGACGGCGATCCCGGTGCCGCCGGCGGCGGTGACGAGCTCGGCGGTCTCCTCGATCGTCTCCGGGCGGTCGTACTCCGAGCGCTGCCCGCGGGTGCTGCGGCCGGTGCAGTAGACGGTCGCGCCGGCCTCGCCGAGCGCCACGGCGGTGCCGCGGCCGGCCCCGCGCGTCGCGCCCGCCACGAGCGCGACCTTGCCTTCGAGCGTCATGCGATCTCCTCCTGGAGTGTCGGGGGGACGGTACGCACGGCGAGCACGGCCGCGAGGACCAGCGCTCCGCCCGCGAGCTGGGCGGGCCCGAGCGACTCGCCGAAGGCGACGAACGCCAGCGCGACGGTCACCACGGGCTCGAGCGTCGAGAGGATCGACGCGGCGGTCGGGCCGACGCGCCGCAGCCCGGCGAAGAACAGGCCGATGGCCGCGACCGTCGACACGACCGCGAGGCCGCCGAGCCACACGAAGCCGTTCGCGGTCACGCCGCCCGGGTCGAGGTCGCCCGCGGCCAGTCCCGCGAGCGTGAGGGTCAGCGCGGCACCGGTGCACACGAGCGTGCTCAGGGCGAGCGGCCCGACCCGGGCGGCGATGCCCTCGGAGATCAGGATGTAGGCGGTGTAGACGACGGCGGCGCTCAGGCCGAGCGCCGTCCCGACCGCGTCGAGCGAGCCCGCGGCGCCCGCGAGCACGAGCACGAGGCCGCCCGAGGCGAAGGCGAGCGCGACGGCCGTGCGGCGGCTGGCGCGCTCGCGCCCGAGGACGACGGCAGCCACCGTGACCATGACCGGGAAGGTGTAGACGAGCAGCGACAGCAGCGACGCGTCGAGCCGCTCGAGCGCCGCGAAGTAGCCGCCCGCCTGCGCGCCGTAGCCGACGGCGCCGAGCGCGAGCGCGATGCCGATGTCGTACCAGGCCAGCGAGCGCAGGTGGCGGGCCCGCGTGAAGGCCACGAACAGCCACAGGAGCCCGGCGGCGAGCACGAAGCGGGTCGCCAGCAGCGTCCCCACGGTCGCGCCCTCGTCGTAGGCGAGCTTGCCGAAGATCCCCATCGCGCCGAAGGCGGCGGCGGAGGCGAGGCAGAGGAGCGGACCGGCCATGGCCGGGATCCTGCGGGAGCAACTCATTAGAAGCGACTCAGATTCGTAACGAGAACCCAGTAGGATTTCTTGTCAATGCTCGACCTGCGGCGGCTGCGTCTCCTGCATGAGCTGCACGCGCGCGGCACTATCGCCGCGGTCGCCGACGCGCTGCAGTTCACGCCGTCGGCCGTCTCGCAGCAGCTCGCGGTGCTCGAGCGGGAGGCGGGGGTGTCGCTGCTGGAGCCGGCCGGCCGCAGCGTGCGGCTGACCGACGCCGCGCTCGTCCTGGTCCGCCACGCCGACGCGCTGCTCGAGCGCGCGGAGCTCGCGCAGGCGGATCTCGCCGCCGCCGGCGGCAGGGTGGCGGGGCGCGGCCGGATCGCGTCCTTCCAGTCGGTCGGGCTCGGGCTGGCCGTGCCCGCGATCCGGGCGCTCGCGCGCGAGGCGCCCGAGCTGCGGTGCGAGCTGATCGAGGCCGAGCCCGAGCAGTCGCTCCCGGCGCTCGCGCTCGGGGACCTCGATCTCGTCCTGGCCGACGAGTGGCAGCACCAGCCGCTCGCCCGGCCGGCCGGCATCGACCGCGAGGACCTGCACGGCGACCCCGTCCACGTCGTGCTCCCCGAGGACCATCCGGCGGCGCGCCGCCACCCCGCTGCCGTGCCGCTGGCCGAGCTCGCCGGCGAGGTCTGGACGACCGGACACCGCGGGACGGCGTGGGAGGACATCACCCACCGCACCTGCCGACAGCTCGGCGCCTTCGATCCCGACATCCGCCATCGGACGAACGACAGCGTCCTCAGCCTGGCGCTCGTGGCCGGCGGTCAGGCCGTCACGCTCCTGCCCCGGTTCGTGCGCCCCGAGGCCCATCCGGGCGTGGTCGCGCGAGCCATCGCCGAGGGCTCGGTGCACCGCACGATCTTCGCCGCGACCCGCGCCGCCGACGCCAGGCGACCCTCCGTCCAGGCGCTGCTCGCCGCAGTCCGCGCCGCCGCCGCGCGCGCTCGGTTGGTAGCCCGGCTCAGAACGGCAGGGCCGCGCGCGAGCGGGGCCTCTCCGCTACGGCGGGCGGTGCCGGGTCACCACCGGCCGCCGGCCCGGCCGGCGACGGAAGGCTCTCCAGGCGCTGGTGGAACGCCCTCGCCACCCGGACGGCGTGGGCCTTCGCCAGCTCCGCGCGCTCGCCGGCGAACAGCTCGTCGACCGTGCCGGACCAGAGGTTCAGCCACTGCTCGAAGTGGGCTCTGCGCAGCGGCGCCTTCATGTGGAGCGCGGCGTGCGGGCGGAACGCGCCGCCGCCGTAGGACTGCGCCCCGAGCAGGATCGTCTCCCAGAACGACGTGATCCTGGGCACGTGGGCCTCGAGGTCGAGCTTCGCAACGTCGACGAACAGGAAGCCGATGATCGGATCCTGAAGCGCCCGGCCGTAGAAGACGCGCACGAGCCGCTCGCAGTCGGCGCGGCTCTCGAGGTCGCGCTTCACGGCGCCTCGTAGAGGAGCGTCGCGACCAGCGGGAGATGGTCGGACGTACCGGTCTTCGTGCTGCGGTTGAACGGACGCGGGCGGCCGCTCGGCGTCGCCACCGTCGCGGTGCGGTGGATGTCGACGCTGTCGAGGTCGAGTCGCAGCCCCTGCTGGTGGAGCAGGCCGCGCGAGACGATGAGCTGGTCGAGGACCTGGTAGCGGTTGGCGAACACCTCGCCCGCCGGAGTCGAGCTGATGAAGAAGCTGCCGAGGTTCTCGGGGGCCAGAAAGCGCCAGCACGGGTTGAAGAGGAAGGCGTCGGTCTCGCGGTAGTCGGCCGTCTGCGCGCGGAAGCCGTCGATGTCGTTGGTCGCGCCCGTCACGCGGTCGAGCTCGCTCGAGGCCTGCAGGTGGTCGACGACGGCGCCGTCGGGCGGCTCGTCGTTGAAGTCGCCCATCAGCAGGACCGGCGTCTCCCACCTGGCCTGCACGGGCGCGAGGTCGTCGTCGGCGCGGAGCTGCTCGTAGGTGACCGAGTCCACGAGCAGATGGTCGCGCACGAGGTAGGCGATGTTCTCGGCGACGGCGATCCGAAGCGGCTCCGACTCGCGCCGCCCGAGCCGCCGCGACGGCCAGTGGCTGGCCATGACGACGAGCCGCTCGCCGGTCTCCACGAGCTCGAACACGACCTCGAAGATGTCGCGCGTCCGGAACCGCAGGTGCACGACGTGCGAGTGCCGCTCGACCACCGTGAGCTTGCGCTCGTCGAAGGCGAGCGACACGTCGATGCCGCGCAGATCGCTCGTCCCCGCCGGATCTTCCACGACCCTCAGGTGTGGGTTCGCCATCTCGGCGAGCAGGTCGGCGAAGACCTCGTCGCCCTCGATCTCGGCGACGCCGAGCAGCTCGGGGCCCTCGCCGCCGTGCAACTCGTCGAGCGCCGCCGCGAGGTTCGCCCGCTTGGCCGCGTAGGCCTCCTCCGTCCACCCCTCGGCCGGCGTGAACTCGAAGTCGCGCGAGATCGGATCGTCGGCCGTGTCGAACAGGTTCTCGAGGTTCCACCAGGCGACACGCAGCGACGGCACGACGGCCTCCCTTCGCAGAGCGGCGATTGCCTGCCGGATCTAACCATCCTGGCCGCCGCGCCGCGGTTCGAGTTCACCGTCCTGCATCAGCGGCGCCCGTCCAGCTCGATGGTCGACTTCGCGCTTTCCCCGGATCTCGTCGAACCCGGTCGCATCAATGTGTTCGAGCGCTGGGACACCAGCGAAGCTCTTCGCCGCTTCCGCGGATCGGGTCCCGACAGCGCACAGCTCGCAGCGCTTCTGGACGTCCAAGTCGACGAATACACAGTGGTCGAACGCTCCCGCTAGGCGCCCGGCAGGCTGACGATCGCCGCCGCGGTCAGGAGAGCGCGATCGTCCCGGTCACGACGACGTCCTCCGGCAAGCCGCGCACCGAAACGGTCGCGGTCGCCGTCAGCTGCTCGTCGCCCTGGAGCCGACCCGCCTCGAGCTGTTCGCGCACGGCTTGCTCGATCTCGCGCTGGGCTGTCACGCCGAGCGTCTTGAGGAACCGGCGCACCGACATGTTGAAGGCGTCTTCGTCCATCATCCTCCGTCAATAGTCCTCTCCACGGCTCATCAACTCTAGTCCCGAAGGACTCGCTTCTCGCCGTCAGTAGCGATGTGACGTCGGCGACTGACCCAAGGTGGGTCGGCTTGTCGGGGTTGACGATCGCGCTGACGCGCGCCGTCCGTCAGGGTACGTGTTGTGGCTTCGGCAGGGATGTACGTCGAGCAGATCGCCGTGATCGTTGACGAATATGACCCGGCGATCGACTTCTTCGTCCGTGTCCTTGGATTCGAGCTCGTCGAGGACTCGCCGTCGATGACGAATGACGGACGCCCGAAGCGCTGGGTGGTGGTCCGGCCGCCGGGTGCTCAGACCAGCGTCCTGCTTGCACGTGCCGACGGCGAGGAACAGACGCGCGCGGTCGGAAGACAGTTCGCTGGGCGCGTCGGCCTGTTCCTGCGCGTGCCGGACTTCGAGGCGGCCTACGAGCGAATGAGAGCCGCCGGAGTGCAGTTCGTCAGCGAGTCACGTGCCGCACCGTTCGGCCGCGTCGCAGTGTTCCTCGATATCGCCGGCAACCGCTGGGACCTGCTGGGCCCCGCATAGGGCAGTCCTAGAGCGTCCAAACCTGGGGCAAGTCACCGGTCGCCGAGACGTTTCGCAGCACCATCGAGTGGGCGGTGGCCGCGGGACTCGTCACCCGCCCGCTTCCCCGACGTTTCGACGCTCCGCCGCGCCTCAGCGCGTGACCGCGGACCGCTCGCTCGCGATCACGTGGCGCGTGGGAAGGCCGGTCAGCCGTTCGACGCGATGCGGAAGGTCGAGGCCGAGCCACCGCGACAGGTGATGCGGCAGCGTCGCGACGATCACCTCGTCGAAGCGCTCCGCATTCCAGATTTGTTGAACGGCGGCGACCGGATCGGCGTCGCCGACGACGCCCCTGGCCGTGATCCCAGCAGCGGCTAGGCGTGTCAGAGCGGCGTTCAGGCGCCGCAACGCCGACTGCCTGCCGCCGTGCGGGTCGACCACCTCCCAGGCGGCCGGCGCGACCAGCGTGACGTCGATCGGCCCGTCATGCGCGCGCGCCACCAGCACGGCGTGTACCTCGTCGGAGTCAGCGGTGCGGTTCGCGACCACGAGTACCTTGGCCGGGGACGACATTGGCGGTCTCGCTGGAGGCGGTGCGATACGACGACCCTACTCCCAGCGCGGCGGCCACGTGCGGGCCACTGGTCGTGCGATGACCGGACAGCGGCCGTATCTCCTGCGTCACGCGAAGTCGAGCTGGAAGGATCACGGGCTCGCCGACCGCCTCGGGGTCGGCGAGCGGCCGCCCGGATGCCGGGAGAGTCTCGTCAGCTCCAGGGGAGCTTGCGCGCGCGTGGCTCTGGCCGCGTCGGTCGCATGATGAGGAGCGCGGCGATGACCACGCTGACAACGAGCGCGAGCATTCGGGCCGGGTGGACGACCGGCACGAACCGGCTGCGGCCGTCCTTGACCTCGATATAGCCGACCGGCGTGACAGTGCCGCCGCCTCCACCGCCTTCGCCCTCCTGGCCCTTGGTCGGATCCGAGCCGCTACCGGCGCCGATCCCGAAGCGTGCGACGGCGACCGGGACGACGGTCACGCCGTCGCGCTCGACTGGCGCTCCGAACACGGTGGCGGCACCGAGTCGAGCGCCGATCCGCTCGGCGAGCACCGACAGCAGCTCGTCGCCACGGCGGCGCGGCACGGAGGTTGTCGACGTTTCGGACATGCTGAGCTCCTTCTGTGCGGTTTCCAGCGTGAGGGTCCTCCAAGATTGACACCGCGACGTCGGGGAATCACGGCTCCGGTGCGGGCACCCCAGGCTGCGAATAGATCCACATGGCGGGTGTCGAGAGACGAGAACCTCACCCACATGCACCGCGTACCCGAATCTCGCTGTTGCATCTAGCGTCGAGGTGCAGCGCCTGGGCGGCGCGCGAATCTTCGTCATGTCGACGCGGCCGCTTCCGTTCGGCGAGAACAAGATCACGCCGTTCCTGACCGACGTGAGCTTCGACGTGGCGGCGATCTGCTGACCCTGGCGCCTCCTCCCGGGTCAACACGTCAGACTATTTGACGCGGACTGAACCATAGGGAGGATGACGTGTCGCAGAGGACAGCCCCGCCGTTCCGGGCGGACCATGTGGGCAGCCTGCTCCGGCCGCAGCGGCTGATGCAGGCGCGCGAGGACCACAAGGACGGCAAGATCGACGACGGCGAGCTGAAGCGCGTCGAGGACGAGGCGATCCGCGACGTGGTCCGCATGCAGGAGGAGGTCGGCCTCCAGTCGGCGACCGACGGCGAGTTCCGCCGCGCCTCGTGGCACATGGACTTCATCTACCAGCTCGACGGCGTCTCCACCGCGCCCGGCAACCTCAAGGTCGAGTTCCGCAACGAGGAGGGCACGATCGAGTTCACGCCCGCCGCGCTGCACATCGACGGCAGGCTCGGGATCTCCGAGACCATCTTCGGGGAGCACTTCGAGTACCTGAAGTCGCTCACCACGACGACCACGCCGAAGCTCACGATCCCGAGCCCGAGCATGGTCCACTACCGCGGCGGCCGGGCGGCGATCGAGGAGTCGGTCTACCCCGACATGGACGGCTTCTGGGACGACCTCACCAGCGCCTACGCCGAGCAGGTGAGGCGCGCTCGGCGAGCTCGGCTGCACCTACCTGCAGTTCGACGACACCAGCCTCGCCTACCTCAACGACCCCAAGCAGCGCGAGATGATGGCCCAGCAGGAGGCCGACACCGAGCACCTGCACGAGCGCTACATCCGCCACATCAACGAGGCGCTCGAAGGCCGCCCGGAAGGCATGGCGGTCACCACGCACATGTGCCGCGGCAACTTCCGCTCCTCCTGGGTCGCCGAGGGCGGCTACGACTTCGTCGCCGAGGCGCTGTTCAACGAGCTGCGAGGTCGACGGCTTCTTCATGGAGTGGGACGACGCCCGCTCCGGCGGCTTCGAGCCGCTGCGCTTCGTTCCGCCCGGCAAGATCGTCGTGCTCGGCCTCGTCACCACCAAGAAGGGCGACCTCGAGGACAAGGACCTGCTCAAGCGCCGGATCGAGGAGGCGTCGCAGTACGTCGACGTGGACCAGCTCTGCCTGTCACCGCAGTGCGGGTTCTCCTCCACCGTCGAGGGCAACCTGCTCAGCTACGAGCAGGAGGTCGCCAAGCTGCGCCTGATCGTCGAGACCGCGCAGGAGGTGTGGGGATAGACACACAGATCGGCATCGTCGGCGCCGGCCCCGCCGGCCTGCTGCTCGCCCACCTGCTGCACCTGAACGGGATCGAGTCGGTCGTGCTCGAGAACCGCGACGAGGAGTACGTGGTCCATCGCGTGCGCGCCGGCGTGCTCGAGCAGGGAACGATGGACACGCTGCGAGAGTCCGGCGTGGGCGAGCGGATGGACCGCCAGGGCGCGCTGCACGAGGGGATCGAGCTGCGCTACGACGGGCAGGGCCACAGGATCGACTTCAAGGCGCTGTGCGGCCGGGCGATCATGGTCTACGGCCAGCAGGAGGTCGTGAAGGACCTGATCGCCGCCCGGCGTGAGACGGGCGGGCCGCTGCACTTCGAGGTCGAGGACGTGCGCGTCGACCCCGGGACCGCGACGATCCGCTACCGCCATCAAGACGCCGAGCACGAGCTCCACTGCAGGGCCATCGCCGGCTGCGACGGCTTCCACGGCGTCTGCCGCGACGCGATCCCGCAAGGCGTCCTCACCGAGCGCACGCGCGAGTACCCGTTCGGCTGGCTCGGCATCCTGGCCGAGGTCGCCCCGTCGACGCACGAGCTCATCTACGCCACCCACGAGCGCGGCTTCGCGCTCCACAGCCTCAGATCGCCCGAGCTGAGCCGGCTCTACATCCAGGTCGACCCGCACGACGACATCGAGAACTGGCCCGACGAGCGGATCTGGGAGGAGCTCCACGCCCGCCTCCACAGGCCCGGCTGGACCCTCGAGGAAGGCCCGATCGTCGAGAAGGCGATCACGCCGATGCGCTCGTTCCTGGTCGAGCCGATGCAGCACGAGCGCCTCTACCTGGCCGGCGACGCCGCCCACATCGTGCCGCCCACCGGGGCCAAGGGCCTCAACCTCGCCGTCGCCGACGTGCGCGTCCTCGCGCAAGCCCTCACCGACTGGCTCCGGAGCAACGACGAGTCAGGGCTCGACGCCTACTCGGACACCTGCCTGCGGCGCGTCTGGCGCGTGCAGCACTTCTCGTGGTGGATGACCTCGATGCTGCACCGCTTCCCGGACGAGGACGACATCCAGGCCCGCCTCCAGCGCGCCGAGCTCGACTACGTCACCAGCTCCCGCGCCGCCTCGACCATGCTGGCCGAGAACTACACCGGGATGCCGTACGCATGATGGCTCCGTCCCTGGCGATCGTCGGCGCGCTCGCGCTGTGGCAGCTCGTCGTCGGGATCGGGCTGCTGAACGAGGACCACGTCCCGTCGATGACGGCCACCGTCGCCGAGCTCGCCGAGCTGTTCGGCGATCCCGACTTCTGGAGCGCGCTCGGCAGCACGCTGCAGGGCTGGGCGCTCGGGCTCGGCATCGCGGCAGTGCTCGCGATCCCGCTCGGGATCCTCATCGGCTCGAGCCCCACCGCCTACCGCTCCGTGCGCTTCGTGGTCGAGTTCCTGCGGCCGATCCCGTCGGTCGCGCTCGTGCCGCTGGCCGTGCTGATCTACGGCGTCGGGCTCGAGAGCAAGGTCTTCCTCGCCGCCTTCGCGAGCTTCTGGCCGCTGTTCGTGCAGACGCTCTACGGCGTCCAGGACGTCGACCCCGTGGCCACCGACACGGCCCGCTCGTTCGGCCTCGGCCGCTTCGAGCGGCTGTGGCGGATCAAGCTGCCGAGCGCGGTCCCCTACATCGCCACCGGCCTGCGCATATCGAGCGCGGTCGCGCTGATCCTGGCCGTCACGGCGGAGATCGTGATCGGCAGCGCCGGCCTCGGGCGCGAGATCAACGTCGCGCGCTCGAGCGGCGCGATCGAGCTGATGTACGCGCTGATCATCACCACCGGCCTGCTCGGCTACGCGCTGAACATCCTCACCACGCAGGCCGAGCGGCGCGTGCTGCACTGGCATCCCTCGCACCGGCAGGTCGCGGCATGAAGCGGGTCGCGCCGGTCCTCGAGGTGCTCGTCCCGCTGGCGCTGCTCGCCCTGTGGGCGATCTGGTCGGCGGGCTCGGACACCTTCTACTACCCGCCGCTGACCGAGATCCTCGAGACGTTCATGGACACGTGGGTGTTCGAGCGCGTCGGCAGCGACGTCGTGCCGAGCCTGCTGCGCCTGACCGCCGGCTACTTCATCGCCGTCGTGGCTCGCGGTCCTGGTCGGCATCCCGCTCGGCCTCAACCGCACCGCCCGCCGCGCTGCGGCGCCGATCATCGAGTTCCTGCGCGCGATCCCGCCGCCCGCGCTGCTGCCGCTGGCGATCGTGGTGATCGGCGTCGGCAACTCGATGAAGGTGCTGATCATCGCCTTCGTCTGCCTGTGGCCGGTGCTGCTGAACACGATCGACGGCATCACCGGCATCGACCCGACGCTCAACGACACCGCGCGCGTCTACGGCGTCCGCGGGCTCACGCGGCTGCGGCTCGTCGTGCTGCCCGCGGCCGGGCCGCAGATCTTCGCCGGCATGCGCACGAGCCTCTCGCTGGCCGTCATCCTGATGGTCATCAGCGAGATGGTGGCGAGCACGAACGGGATCGGGTTCTTCGTCCTGCAGTCGCAGCGCTCGTTCGCGATCCCCGAGATGTGGTCCGGCATCCTGCTGCTCGGCATCCTCGGCTACGTCCTCAACGTCATCTTCATCCTCGTCGAACGCCGGGTGCTGGCATGGCACCGGGGGGCGCACAGCTGATGCTCGAGATCCGCCACCTGTCGAAGTCGTACGGCGACACGCACGCCATCGGCGACCTCGAGTTCACCATCGGCGAGCGCGAGTTCGTGTGCGTGGTCGGCCCGTCCGGCTGCGGCAAGACCACGCTGCTCAAGTGCATGTCGGGGCTGCTGGCGCCCACGTCCGGCGAGGTCGTGCTGAACGGCAGCGCGGTCACCCGCCCGCCCGAGGAGATGGCGCTCGTCTTCCAGGAGTACAGCCGCTCGCTGATGCCGTGGCTGTCGGTTCGCAAGAACGTCGCGCTGCCGCTCCGCCACCGCAGCAAGGCCGAGCGCTCGAAGCTCGTCGACGAGGCCGTCGAGGCCGTCGGGCTCACCGGGTTCATCGACCGCTACCCGTGGCAGCTCTCCGGCGGCATGCAGCAGCGCGTGGCGATCGCCCGCGCGCTCGCCTATCAGCCGCAGATCCTGCTGATGGACGAGCCGTTCGCGTCCGTCGACGCGCAGACCCGCGCCGACCTGGAGGACCTGATCCTCGAGGTGCGCGAGCGCTACGACGTGACGATCGTCTTCGTCACCCACGACATCGACGAGTCGGTCTACCTCAGCGACCGGATCGTCGTCCTCACCCCGTCGCCGACCACCGTCAAGGAGATCCTCCAGGTCGACCTTCCCAAGCCGCGCGACCAGGTCGAGACCAAGGAGCTGCCGGAGTTCGCCCACCTGCGCGCGCACGTCTACCGCCTGATCAAGCGCGACGAGGCTACGGTCGCGAAGTGATCGCCTACGACGAGCTGCTCGAGCTGGTCCTTGCCCGCAACCCGTTCCAGCAGGCCCGCCTGGCCGGCTGGGACCGGAGCAGCGAGCTGCCCCCGCTGACCAAGCAGGAGCTCGTCGCCGACCAGGCCGCGCACCCGCCGTTCGGCACCAACCTCACCTACGAGCTCGACCGCTACGTGGCCATGCACCAGACGAGCGGCACCACCGGGCCGCCGCTGCGCGTGCTCGACACGGCCGAGGACTGGGCGTGGTGGCGCGCCTGCCTGGCCCGCAGCTTCGAGCGGGTCGGCATCGGCGCAGACGACCGGGTCGCGCTCGCCTTCTCCTTCGGCCCGCACGTGCATTTCTGGGCGACCAAGGAGGGCCTGCAGGAGGTCGGGGCGATGGCGATCGTCACCGGCGGCATGACCTCCGCGCAGCGGCTGCAGACGATCGCCGAGACGGAGGCCACGGCGCTCGCCTGCACGCCCACCTACGCGCTCCGGCTGCACGAGGTGGCGGTCGAGCAGCGGATGGAATCGGCGCTCGAGAGCATCGAGGCCGTGGTGTGCACGGGCGAGCCCGGCGGCTCGCTGCCGGCCGTGAAGGCGGCGATCGAGGAGGCGTTCGGCGCGCGCGTGTACGAGCACGCGGGCTCGACCGAGGCGGGCCCGTTCGGCTACCCGTGCGCCGAGGGCGGCGGCCTGCACATCGACGAGTCGCAGTTCGCCTGCGAGATCGTCGCGCCGGCCGGCGAGCGCGGCGAGCTGCTCGTCACCCCGCTCGGCCGCACCGGCTTCCCGGTGCTGCGCTACCGCACCGGCGACGTCGTGCTCAACACCGACGAGCGCTGCCCCGGCGGCCACGACGACCGCTGGCTGCCGGGCGGGATCGTCGGCCGCACCGACGACATGGTCGTCATCCGCGGCATGAACGTGTACCCGTCGGCGATCGAGGAGGCCGTGCGGTCGGTGACCGGCTCGGGCGAGTTCCGGATCACCTTCTACACCGAGACCGGCGGCATGGACGAGGTCAAGCTCGAGGTCGAGCTCGACGACGGCTCGTCCGCCCGCCGGCTGCAGGACGTGATGCGCCACCAGCTCGGCCTGCGGGTCCGCATCGTGCCGGTGTCGCCCGGCGCCCTGCCGCGCAGCGAGAACAAGTCGCGCCGCGTCGTCGACCTGCGGGAGCGGGGCTGGTCGTGAAGATCCGCGGCGCCAGCGAGCAGGTGGCGGCGGCGCTCCAGCACCGCATCCAGGAGGCGGGCCTCGGGCCGGGCGACTTCCTCGGCCGCGAGGAGGACCTGGCCGCCGAGTTCGGCGTCAGCCGGCCGACGCTGCGCGAGGCGCTCAAGCTGCTGGCCAGCGGCAACCTGATCCGCGCCAACAAGGGCCCGGGCGGCGGCATCTTCGTCGCCCACACCGCCGACCAGGGCGTTCGCCGCAGCCTCAGCGACTCGGTCGACATGATGGTCGAGACCGGCGCCGTCTCGCTCGAGGAGCTGCTCGATGCGCGCATCCTGCTCGAGGTCCCGGTCGCCGGCCTGGCGGCGCTCCAGGCCGGCGAGGAGACCGTCGACCGCCTGCGCGCGGCGCTGGCGGCCGAGACCGAGGCGGGAGCGGACATGGACGCCGTCCACGCGGCCGACACCGAGTTCCACCGCGAGATCGCGGCGGCGGCCGGCAACCGGATCGCCCAGGCGCTCACCGGCTGGGTGATCGAGGTCCTCCAGCCGCGCCTGATGGCCGAGCTGCGCGACGCCGTCGTCCCGCAGGCGGTCCTCGATCAGCACACGGCGCTGCTCAAGGCGATCGAGAAGGGCGACCGGCCGCGCGCCGAGCGCGCCATGCGCGAGCACCTGCTCTACCTGCGCGACGTGCTCGCCATGACGCGCGAGCGTTAGGCAGCCCGGCGAACGTCAACTGCGGCTGGGTAGGGCGGTCAGGGAGCCAGCCTGGTCGGCGGTCCTTGGCGAGTTCACGGCGACATGCGCCGTGAAGTCGCCAACGAGCGCCGCCGAGGGCAAACCCGACGATCAGGCGGGCGGCGAACGTCACAGCAGGTTCCCGATCTGGTCGACCCCCACGATCGCGGTCGTCGTGCCGAGCATCGCCACGGCGAACAGCAGGATGCCGATGCGGTAGCCGCGCAGCTGGATGGCCTCCGGCAGGTAGCGCCGGTTCGTGACCAGCAGCAGGACGTGTAGACGAACATGATCGCGCCGCCCAGCACGGTCGAGATCGTGATCAGCACGAGCGGCTGGTCGAAGCCGAGCAGCAGGATCGCGCTGCCGAACATGACCATGCTCCAGACGACCGTGAAGTACAGCCGGCTCTCGGTGATGGTGCCGCGGTCGCGCGTGTAGCCGACGTGGACGACGTCGGCGACCAGGCGCGACACGTAGTCGACGATCCCCAGCGCGGCGGCGAACAGGCTGACGGCGCCGACGGCCAGGAACAGCGTGCCGAACCACGTGGCCGACCGTGTCGTCGAGCACGTCGGCCTCGAGCGCGATGAAGTCGAAGCCGCTCGAGTCCGGGCAGGTCCGGATGCTCGAAGACCGTCGAGTAGGCGATCAGCGAGAAGACGATGATCGCGATCCCGCCGATCAGCGCGAACGACACGAGCTGCTCGGTGTTCGCGCGCTTCCACCAGGTCCGCCAGCGGCCGAGGTTGGCCTCGTCCTGCGGGAAGCTGAGGCGCTCGCTGTCCGGCGCCGCCTCCTCCTGGCCGGTGATCGGGGAGACGATGCGCGGCACGTAGTGGCCCATGCCGAAGCCCTTGTCGCGGATCCAGTTGCTCTGGACGAGGTTGTTGGCGCCGCCGGCGCCGGCGGCCGCGAGCGCGCCGACGAGGATGGCGATCGGGATCTCGCTCGGGAACGTGCCGAAGCTGCGTGACGATCTCGCTCGTGTCGCGATAGGCCGTCCGCGCTGATCACGGCGAAGAGGCCGACCACGAGCAGCACGAGCACGGCGCCGACCTTGATGAACTGGAGCTTCTCGACGGTCTGGTAGACGACCGGTGACGCCGTCAGCGTGATGCCGATGGCGAGCAGCCCGGCGATGGCGATCACGTTCGGGTCGCCGCCGCCGAAGGCGAACGTCGCGATGGTGGCGGCCGACGTGGCCCAGCCCGGCCACATGGTGGCGAGGATCGCGCCGGCCGCGAGGATGCCGCCCCACGGCTTCCACATGCGCATGAAGCCGCCGATCGCGGTCTCGCCGGTGGCCAGCGTGTAGCGCTCGATCTCCATGTTGATGAAGAACTGCACGAGGACGCCGACGACGGCGGCCCACAGGAACACGAGCCCGGCCTGCGAGGCGATGAACGGGTAGAGGATGTACTCGCCGCTGGCGATGCCGACGCCGATCAGGATCACGCTCGGCCCGATCAGCCGGCGCAGCGGCGGCGCCTCCGGGCAGCTCGCGCTCCTCCGACGCCGCGCGCGTGAACCGGCCCTTGACCGGCTCAGCTTCGACGACCTGCGTGTCCTGCATGTCTCCTCCTCGTGGTGGTTCGTTGCGCTGCCATCCGCACGGGTGAGTTCACGGCGCCGTAGCCGTCGTACGCCCCCCGCCGCTCGAGCACCTCGAAGAACACGCGGCCCTCGAGCGCGCTGTAGAAGTGCAGGAGCTCGCCGCTCCTCGCTGCGGTCGTAGAGGACGTCGAGCTCGCGCAGCTCGTCGAGGAACGAGAGCTCGTAGCGCGCGGCGAGGTCGTCGTAGTAGTTGTCGGGGATCGGGCAGGATCGGCGCGCCGCGCTCGTGCATCGCGCGCGCCGCGGCGAGCGCGTCGTCGCACGCGAAGGCGACGTGCTGGAGCTCGGCCTGCCCGCGCTGGGTGCCGGCCAGGGCCGGCACGTTGAGCACGATCCGCACGCGTCCGTCCGCGCTCGCCAGCGCGCGGCTGCGGACGAGGCCGCCGGGCGCGGCCAGCTCCGCGCTCGCGCGCGGGGCGCAGGTCGAGCACCGAGCGGTAGAAGAGGCCGGCCTCGTCGAACGCGTCGAACGGCTGCGCGAGCGTGATGTGGTCGATCCGGGATATCGGACCCCGGCCACCCCGCCGTTCGCGGGCTCGGGCTCGAGCGCGACGAAGTCGTCGAGCCAGCCCGCGTCGGCGCCGCAGAAGAACACCGACGTGCCGTCCGGGGCGCGCGACCGCGGCAGGTCGGCCTCGCCGGGGCCGCGCCGGCGCTCGAGCACCGGGGCGAGCAGCGCCTCGCGCGCGCTCCGCGGACGCGCTGCGGGTCGGCGCTCTCGACCGCGACCGCCACCACCTCGGGGTCGTCGTCGCCGACGCCGTGGTTGACCACGATGCGGATGTCGCCGTGCTGCCACAGCTGCACCGGCTTGCTGCGGTGCGGGCCGACGTGCGCGAAGCCCAGCGTCCGCAGCAGCTCCTCGGTCTCGGGCGCCGAGTCGCCGTCGACGCCGATCTCGACGAACGCGAAGCCGCCCAGCGCGCGGCCCGGCCGGCAGATCGTCCTCCAGCACGAGCAGCGAGCGCATGGCGTCGACGGCCGTGCGGTCCGGGTCGGCCTGGCGGAAGACGTCGTTGAAGACCTCGAGCGAGAGCGGCCCGTCGTAGCCGGCGGCCAGCACGCGCGCGCAGGAAGTCCGCGAGGTCGAACGCGCCCTGGCCCGGGAAGCAGCGGTGGTGGCGGCTCCACTGGAGCACGTCCATGCTCAGGTGCGGCGCGTCGGCCAGCTGGAGGTAGAAGAGCTTGTCGATGCCCGCGATCGCGCCGAGGCCGGTGCCGCGCGAGAGGATGTGGAACGAGTCCAGGCAGGTGCCGAGCGCCGGGTGGTCGCCGGCCTCGACGATCCGCCAGGCGTGGTCGTACTCGTTGACGTGCCGGCCCCAGGCGAGCGCCTCGTACGCGATCCGCAGGCCGCGATCGGCCGCGCGGGCGGCCAGCGTCGTGCAGCTGCTCGGCGGCCAGCGCGTCGTCGTCGATCGCCTCGGGCGACACGTTCGAGCAGACGAGCATGGTCGGCGGCGCCGAGCTCCTCCATCACGTCGAACTTGGCGTCGGCGCGGCGGAGGTTGCGCGCGAAGGCCGGCGCGGGGACGGCCTCGAAGTCGCGGAACGGCTGGTAGAGGTCGATCGTCAGGCCGAGCTCCTCGGCGAGGCGCCGGACCTCGCCGGGCGCGAGCGGTGAGTTGAGCAGGTCGGCCTCGAACAGCTCGACGCCGTCGAAGCCGGCCCGCGCGGCGGCGGCGAGCTTCTCGTCGAGCGTGCCGCTGAGGCAGACGGTGGCGATCGAGCGGCGCATCACGAGACGGGCTCGGCGACGAGCTCGGCGAAGTGCCGCAGCATGCGGTCGCGGTCGGGTTCCAGGCCGGTGAACAGCTCGAACGAGTCGGCCGCCTGGAAGACGGCCATGCCGCCGCCGTCGAGCGTGCGGCAGCCGAGCTCGCGCGCGCGCTGCAGCAGCTCGGTCTCGAGCGGGCGGTAGACGACCTCGGCGACCCACAGGCCCGGGTGCAGCAGGTCCTCGTCGAGCGGCAGGCCGGGGTGGCCGTCCATGCCGGTCGGTGTGGCGTGGATGAGCCCGTCGGCGCCCGCGACGCTCTCGAGCGTGCCGACTTCGGCACCCAGCCGGCCGGCGCAGCCCTCGGCCCGTTCGCGGTCGACGTCGACGATCGTCAGCCGCTCGGCGCCGAGCCGGAGCGCGGCGAGCGCCACGGCGGTGCCGGCGCCGCCCGCCCCGAGCAGCACGACGTGGTCGCAGCTCGGCGCCGGGCAGGTGCCGCGCGAAGTGCTCGGCGAACCCGGTCGTGTCGGTGTTGTGGCCGGTCATGCGCCCGTCCTCGAAGACGACGGTGTTGACCGCCTGCAGCGCCGCCGCGTCGTCGGAGAGGGCGTCGAGGTGGCCGACGACCGCCTGCTTGCAGGGACGGGTGACGTTGAGGCCGCGGAAGCCGGCCCGCCGGGCGCGATCGAGCAGCTCACCGACGTCCTGCCCGCCGATCTCGATCAGCCGGTAGGTGTAGTCGAGGTCGAGCTCGGCGGCCTCGCGCTCGTGCAGCGCCGGGCTCAGCGACGTGCCGATGCCCGCGCCGATCAGTCCGACCTCGTACCGCTCCACGATCCTCCCTCGCGTAATGTACGAACTGGTACGTTACTCACCGATCGCCGACGATGTCAAACGCCTTACAATCGAGCGCGATGGCGGCCGCCCCGGAACGCCAGCGCGACGCCGAGCGGACGCGGAACGAGATCCTCGAGGTGGCGACGCGCGAGTTCGCCGCCAACGGCTACGCCGGCGCGCGGGTCGACGACATGGCCGAGCGCATGCGCACCACCAAGCGCATGATCTACTACTACTTCGGCGGCAAGGAGCAGCTCTACATCGCGGTGCTGGAGCGCGCCTACACCGCGGTCCGGAAGGCCGAGCGGCAGGTCGACGTCGACGGCCTCGAGCCCGCCGCCGCCGTCCGCCGCATCGCCGAGCTGACCTTCGACCACCATGAGTCGCATCCGGAGTTCATCCGGCTCGTCAGCATCGAGAACATCCACCACGCCGAGCACATGGCGCGCTCGCGGGCGATCGCCGAGCTCGGCACTCCGGCGATCGACCTGCTCGAGCGGATCCTCGAGCGCGGCCGGGCCGACGGCGCCTTCCGGCGCGACGTCGACGCGATCGACGTGCACATGATGATCAGCGCCTTCTGCGTCTTCCGCGTGGCCAACCGCCACACCTTCGGCACGCTGTTCGACCGCGACCTCGCCGACCCGAAGCGGCGCGACCACTACCGCACGATGCTCGGCGACATGGTCGTCCGGTATCTGTCAAAGGATTTGACACACTAGGCGCGATGGCCGAGGTGACCAGCCTGTCCGACGCGATCCGGTCGCTCGTCCATGACGGCGACAGCGTCGCGCTCGAGGGCTTCACGCACCTGATCCCGTTCGCGGCGGGCCACGAGATCATCCGCCAGGAGCGGCGCGGGCTCGAGCTGATCCGGATGACGCCGGACCTGATCTATGACCAGATGATCGGCATGGGCTGCGCGCGCCGGCTCGTGTTCTCGTGGGGCGGCAACCCGGGCGTCGGCTCGCTGCACCGGCTGCGCGACGCGGTCGAGAAGGGCTGGCCGGTGCCGCTCGAGCTGGAGGAGCACACGCACGCGGGCATGGCCAACCGCTACGCGGCGGGTGCCGCGCGGCTGCCGTTCGGCGTGCTGCGCGGCTACGCGGGCACCGACCTCGAGCCGCGCACGAATGTCGCCACGATCACGTGCCCGTTCACCGGCGAGGAGCTGACCGCCGTGCCGGCGCTGCGGCCCGACGTCGGCATCGTGCACGCCCAGCGCGCCGACCGCGCCGGCAACGTCCAGCTGTGGGGGATCGTCGGCATCCAGAAGGAGGTCGTGCTGGCCTCCGAGCGCTCACTGGTGACGGTCGAGGAGGTCGTCGACGAGCTCGAGCCGCGCCCGGGCGCGATCGTCATCCCCACCTGGGCGGTCACCGCCGTGGCCGAGGCGCCGCGCGGCGCGCACCCGTCCTACGCCCACTCCTACTACGACCGCGACAACGACTTCTACAAGGCCTGGGATCCGATCGCGCGCGACCGCGACACGTTCACGGCGTGGATGGAGGAGCACGTCCTGTGGAGCACAGCGCCGACGAGATGATGACCGTGGCCGCGGCCCGCGAGCTGCGCGACGGCGAGGTCTGCTTCGTCGGCATCGGCCTGCCCTCGACCGCCGCGAACCTCGCCCGCGGCCGCCACGCGCCGGACGTGGTGCTGATCTACGAGTCGGGCACGATCGGCTCCAAGCCGACGCGGCTGCCGCTGTCGATCGGCGACGGCGACCTGGCCGAGACGGCCGACTCGGTGGTCTCCGTCCCCGAGATCTTCAACTACTGGCTGCAGGGCGGCCGGATCGACGTCGGCTTCCTCGGCGCGGCCCAGATCGACCGCCACGGCAACCTGAACTCGACGGTCATCGGCTCCTACGACGAGCCGAAGGTGCGCCT
The DNA here is from genome assembly GCA_963830725.1 of uncultured Solirubrobacteraceae bacterium. Lineage (GTDB taxonomy): Bacteria > Actinomycetota > Thermoleophilia > Solirubrobacterales > Solirubrobacteraceae > DASSUW01. Next base: position 55,797 of record CAWHNO010000002.1, read on the forward strand.
GCCCGGGGCCGGCGGCGCACCGGAGATCGCGGCGCACGCACGGCGGGTGATCACGATCATCCGCCAGTCGCCGCGCACCTTCGTCGGCGAGCTCGACTTCAAGACGTCGGTCGGCGCGGCACGACCAGGTCGTGATCACCGACCTCGGCGTGCTGCGTGCGCCGGCGCGACGACGAGCTCGTGCTCGAGGCGCTGCACCCGGGGGTGACCCTCGAGCAGGCGCGCGAGGCGACCGGCTGGGACCTGCAGGTCGCCGGCGACCTCGAGACGACCGACCCGCCGACGCGAGGCCGAGCTGGCGCTGCTGCGGGAGCTGCAGGCGGCATGAGCGAGGTGTACATCCGCGACGCCGTGCGCACGCCGGTCGGCAAGCTCGGCGGCTCGCTGGCCGGCACCCGGCCCGACGACCTTGCGGCGACCGTCGTGCGGGCGCTGGCCGAGCGCAACGACCTCGAGCGCGTCGACGAGGTCTACTTCGGCGACGCCAACCAGGCCGGCGAGGACAACCGCAACGTCGCGCGCATGGCCGTGCTGCTCGCCGGCCTGCCGACCTCGATCCCCGGCGCGACGGTCAACCGCCTGTGCGGCTCCGGGCATGGAGGCGGCGTTCAGCGCCAGCCGCGCGATCGCGGCCGGCGACGAGGAGGTGTGCCTCGCCGGCGGCGTGGAGTCGATGAGCCGCGCGCCGTGGGTCGTGCAGAAGCCGGAGAAGCCGTTCCCTCGCACGCAGCGAGACGATGCACTCGACCACGCTCGGCTGGCGCATGGTCAACCCGGAGATGCCGGACGAGTGGACGGTCAGCCTCGGCGAGGGCGCCGAGATCCTCGCCGACAGGTACGGCATCACGCGCGAGCAGCAGGACGAGTTCGCGCTCAACAGCCACCGCAAGGCGGCCGCCGCCTGGGAGCGCGGCGCGTTCCTCGACGAGGTCGTCCCGGTCGCGGACGCCGAGCTCGAGCGGGACGAGAACATCCGCGCCGACACGACGCTCGAGAAGCTCGGGCAGCTCAAGCCCGTGTTCCGCAAGGACGGCACGGTGACCGCCGGCAACTCGTCGCCGATGAACGACGCCGCCTCGGTGCTGCTGCTGTCGGCCGACGAGGACGGCGCGCTGGCGCGGATCGCGGGCCGGGCGTCGAGCGCGGTCGAGCCGCAGCTCTACGGCATCGGCCCGGTCGAGGCGGCCGGACAAGGCGCTCGAAGCGCGCCGGCATCGGCTGGGGCGACCTCACGCTGGTCGAGCTCAACGAGGCGTTCGCCGCCCAGTCGCTCGCCTGCCTGGCCGAGTGGAAGGAGCTCGACCCCGCGATCGTCAACGTCAACGGCGGCGCGATCGCGCTCGGGCACGCGCTCGGCAACTCCGGCACGCGGCTGCTGACCACGCTGGCCTGGGAGCTGCGCCGGCGCGGCGGCGGCTGGGGCCTGGCGACCATGTGCATCGGCGTCGGACAGGGGATCGCGATGGTGATCGAGGCATGAACGGGCCGCGCAAGCGCGGCCTTGCGAGTTCGCTTCGCGAACATCGGGGGTACCGGCGCGACCCGGAGGGGACGCACCCGGCGTACCTCAGCGCCCGAGTACCGCTCGACCGTGCGGCGGGCGCCCGACAGGCCGCTGATCGTCCTCCCCCACACGCTCTCGGAGATCACCGGGCCCGTGTACGGGCACGAGCGCGTCGGACCGCTCGACCACGACCTCACGCGCCAGCACGCCGGCGAGCCGCTGGGCGAGCGGATCATCGTCACCGGCCGCGTGCTCGACGGCGACGGCCGCCCGGTGCGCAACTCGCTGGTCGAGATCTGGCAGTGCAACGCGGCGGGCCGCTACATCCACCGCGCCGACCGCCACCCGGCGCCGCTCGACCCCAACTTCACCGGCGCCGGCCGCGCCATGACCGACGACGAGGGCCGCTACCGCTTCATCACGATCAAGCCCGGCGCCTACCCGTGGGGCAACCACGACAACGCCTGGCGGCCCGCGCACATCCACTTCTCGCTGTTCGGCACCGCGTTCGCGACGCGGCTGGTGACGCAGATGTACTTCCCCGGCGACCCGCTGTTCGGGCAGGACCCGATCTTCCAGTCGGTCCGCGACCCGCAGGCGCGCGAGCGGATGATCGCGCGCTTCGACCTCGGCACGACCGAGTCCGAGTGGGCGCTCGGCTACCAGTTCGACATCGTGCTGCGCGGGCGCGAGGCGACGCCGACGGAGACTGATGGACTCGACGCCCGTCGCAGACCGTCGGCCCGTTCTTCGAGTACGCGCTGCCGTACGAGGGCGGCGAGCGGCTCGTCTCGCCCGGCGACCCGGACGCGATCCGCATCGTCGGGGCGGTGATCGACGGCGACGGCGAGCCGGTCGACGACGCGCTGGTGGAGATCTGGCAGGCCAACCGGCACGGGCGCTACCGGCATCCGGAGGACACGCGCGAGGAGCTGCCGCTGGAGGACGGCTTCACCGGCTTCGGCCGCTGCCCGACCGACGCCGAGGGGCGGTTCGAGTTCGTCACCGTCAAGCCCGGCGCGGCCGACGGCCAGGCGCCGCACATCGCCGTCTGCGTGCTTCGCCCGCGGGTTGCTGCGGCACCTCTACACGCGGCTCTACTTCCCCGACGAGCCGGAGGCGAACGCGGCCGACCCGCTGCTGTCCTCGATCGAGGACGACGCGCTGCGGCAGACCCTGATCGCACGTCCGCACGACGGTGTGCTGAGCTTCGACATCCACCTGCAGGGCGAGCGCCAGACCGCATTCCTTGACGTCTAGCTTCACCTCGATCTTCGTCCCCGACGCCCTCGCAGGCGGCGGTCGCCGACGACTCGTGGGTCGCCGCGATGCTCGAGGCGGAGACCGCGCTGGCGGCCGCGCAGGCGGACCAGGGGCTGATCTCGGCCGAGGCGGCGGCGACCGTCGCCGCGGCGTGCCGCCCCGACATCGTGGCGCCGGCGCTCGAGGAGGCGCGCTGGGGGCGCGAGGCGGCGAACCCGGTCGTCCCACTCGCGCGCGCCTTGAAGGCGGCCGCGCCCGAGGCGCACAAGGGCGCGACGAGCCAGGACATCCTCGACACGGCGGCGATGCTCGTCGCCCGGCGGGCGCGCGCGCTGATCCTCGAGGAGCTCGACGGCGTCGTCGCCGCCTGCGCCCGCCTCGCGCGCGAGCACCGCGCGACGACGATGGCCGGGCGGACGCTGATGCAGCAGGCGCAGCCGATCACCTTCGGTCTCAAGGCCGCCGGCTGGCTGGCCGGAGTGGCATCGGCGCGCGACGAGCTGCGCGACGTCGAGCTCGCGGCGCAGCTCGGCGGGCCTGTCGGCACGCGTCTCGCCGCAGCTCGCCGCTCGGCTCGCCGAGCGGCTCGGCCTCGCCGCGCCGCCGCTGCCGTGGCACGGCGACCGCACGCGCGTCGCCGGGCTCGGCGCGGCGCTCGCGATCGTCGCCGGCGCGTGCGAGAAGGTCGCGCTCGACATCGTGCTGCTCGCCCAGAACGAGGTCGGCGAGGTCAGCGAGGCGAGCGAGGGCGGTCGTGGCGGCTCGTCGGCGATGGCGCACAAGCGCAACCCGGTCGGCGCCATCCGCGCGCGGGCGGCGGCGCGATCGGTTCGCGGAGCCGTCAGCGTGCTGCTCGAGGCGATGGCCGGCGAGCACGAGCGCGCGGCCGGGGCGTGGCAGAGCGAGTGGGGCGCGCTGTCGGCCGCGCTCGCCGGCACCGGCGGCGCCGCCTGGTCGCTGCGCGAGGCGCTCGAAGGCCTCACCATCCACCCCGAGCGCATGGCGCAGAACCTCGAAGCCGTCTCCGACGACCTCGACCAGAGCGCGGTCGACGCACTGATCGACCGTGCGCTGGCGACCGCCGGCGACCCCACGACTTCGTCGCGCGGCGACCGCGCGCCGTGACCGTGGGCATCCACCACCGCGTCGACGGCCCCGACGACGCGCCGGTCGTCGTGTTCTCGACCTCGCTCGGCACGACGCACGAGATGTGGGACCCGCAGGCGGACGGCGCTGGCCGCCGGGTACCGCGTCGCTGCGCTACGACCACCGCGGCCACGGCCGCTCGCCGGTGCCGCCCGGCCCCTACGCGATGGACGAGCTCGCGGGCGACCTGCTCGCGCTGCTCGACGACCTCGGCATCGACCGCGCGAGCCTTGTCGGGCTCTCGCTCGGCGGCGCCGTGGCCATGACGGCGGCGCTGCAGGCGCCCGAGCGCTTCGAGCGGGTGGCGCTCTGCTGCACGGCGATGAGGTTCGGCGAGCCCGAGACGTGGCACGAGCGCGCGGCCGCCGTGCGCGCGGAGGGCATGCCGGCGGTCGCCGATGCGGTGCTCGAGCGCTGGCTCACGCCGGACGCGCCCGGACGCCCTGCGCGCGCGGCTCGAGGCGATGCTGCTCGCCACCCCGCCCGAGGGGTACGCGGCGTGCTGCGAGGCGCTGGCCGGGCACGACGTCCGCGGGCGGCTCGGTGCCCTGAGGATGCCGGTGCTGCTGGTCGCCGGCTCCGACGACCCGTCGACCCCGCCGGAGCTGCTCGAGGCGATCGCCGACGAGGTCCCGAGCTCCCGCCTCCATCGCCTCGAGGGCGCGCGGCATCTGCTCAACCTCGAGTTCGCCGACCACTTCAATCGCGTGCTGACCGCCTTCCTGCGCGAGGGCGCGGGCATGCGCACGCGCCGCGAGGTGCTCGGCGACGCGCACGTCGACGCCTCGATCGAGCGCACGACGCCGTTCACGGCCGACTTCCAGGACCTGATCACGCGCTACGCGTGGGGCGAGATCTGGACGCGGCCGGGGCTCGACCGGCGCATGCGCAGCGCGATCACCCTGACGGCGCTGGTCGCCGGCGGGCACGAGAACGAGCTGGCGATGCACACTCGCGCGGCCCTCCGCAACGGGCTCACGCCGGACGAGATCAAGGAGATCCTGCTCCAGACCGCGATCTACTGCGGCGTGCCGGCCGCAAACTCCGCCTTCGCGATCGCGCAGCGGAGATGCGTGCATGGCGACGAAGAAGCCAAATAGTCTGGTGTATTGTCAGGCGCGGGTACGGGACTCGCGTCAGGAGGAGACATGGTTCGACGGGGCTGGTTCGTAGCGCTCGGCATCGCCGCCGCGCTGGTCGCCGGAGGCTGCGGCGACGACGAGGAGGAAGGCGGAGGCGGAGGCGAGGGGGCGGCCGAGCAGACCACGCTGACCGTCGGCGTCATCCCGATCGCCGACGTGGCGCCGCTGTACCTCGGCATCAAACAGGGCTTCTTCGAGAAGCAGAACCTCAAGATCGAGCCGCAGCTCGCCGAGGGCGGCGCGGCGATCACGCCGGCCGTGCTCAGCGGCGACTTCCAGATCGGCTTCTCGAACACCGTCTCGCTGCTGATCGCGGCGTCCAAGGACCTGCCGGTGACGATCATCAGCCAGGGCGTGCTGGGCGGCAAGACCGAGGAGGAGGCGTGGGCCGACCTGCTCGTGCTCAAGGACGGGCCGATCAAGGAGCCGAAGGACCTCGAGGGCAAGACGATCGCGGTCAACACGCTCAAGAACATCTGCGAGGTGACCATCCGGAAGTCGCTCTCGGACATGGGCGTCGACGACAGCACGCTGAAGTGGACCGAGGTGCCGTTCCCCGACATGAACGCGGCGCTCGAGGCCGAGCGCGTCGACGGCGCCTGCGTGGTGGAGCCGTTCGTCAGCCAGGGCACGGCCGGCAAGGCCATGGGGATCGACCCGTTCTACGTCAACACCGCGCCCGACCTGACGGTGGCGACCTACTTCACGTCCAAGCAGTACGCGGAGGAGAACCCGGAGGTGGTCGAGTCCTTCGTGACCGCGATGGAGGAGTCGCTCGACTACGCGCAACAGAATCCGGACGCGGTGCGCGACATCCTCACCGAGTACACGCAGATCCCGCCCGAGGCGGCGGCCAGCATCAAGTTGCCGCAGTGGCGCCAGGACATCACGCTCGACACGGTCGAGCTGCTCTCGCAGCTCAGCCTCGAGTACGGCCTGATCGAATCGGAGCCCGATCTCAACGAGCTGATCGCCGACTGACGCCCGCCACCATCGCGGCCGCCGCCAGCATCGAGGCGGCCAGGATGGCCCACGCCGCCGTGAACTGCTCGCCGTGCGCGAGCAGTCCGGTGGCGAGCGGGCCGATGACCGCGCCGGCGAACAGACCGGCCATCATCACGCCGACCGCCCAGGCGGGCGCGCCGGGCGCGCGGGCCACGACCGCCGAGGTCAGCGCCCCGGGCCACGCCCAGCCGACGCCGCCGGCGACCAGCGCGCCGACAACGACCGCGGCGGGCGCGTCGGCGATGAGCAGCACGAGGCCGCCGGCGCCGGCCAGCAGCATCCAGGAGACCGGCCGCAGCGGGTCGCCGCCCGCGCGGTCGAGCGCCAGCCCGAGCACGACGCGGCTGGCGGCGGCGGCGAGACTCAGCCCGGCGAGCAGCAGGCCGGCCACGCCCTCGCCGATGCCGGTGTCGACCGCGTAGAGCACGATGAACGAGATCAGGCCGGTGCCGGCCGCGCTGGCGAACATCGCCGTGACGGCGAGCGCGTGGACCGAGCTCAGCCCGCGCCTGCGCCCATCCGCTCGCTCAGAGGCGGGGCGGCGGGCGGCGGTCGCGGGCGCCGCCAGGGCGGCGACCAGCGCCAGCGCCGCGGTCGCCACGAACGCCCAGCGCCAGCCGAACGGGATCGCCACGGCGGGCAGCGCGAGCCCGGCGAACAGCGCCCCGACCGGTGCGCCGGCCTGCATCGCGCCGAAGGCCACGCCGTGGCGCGACTCCGGCACGTGGTGGTCGATCACCGCGCTGGCGGCCGGCGCGGCGAGCGCGTTGCCGAACGCGCCGATCACCAGCAGCGCGACCAGCGCCGCCGCGGACTCGGCGAGGGCCGCGATGCCGAGACAGCACACCACGGTCGTCGCCCCGCCGGCGAGCATCGCCTGCCGCGCACCGAGGCGCTCGACGAGGTGCCCCGACGGCGGTGACGCGAACGCGCAGACGACGTAGACGATCGCCACCGCCACGCCGAGCGCGGCCTCGCTGAACGCGAAGTCGGCGTCGATCCGCGGCGCCAGGCTGGCGGCCAGGAAGCCGGGCAGCACGCCGCCGACGACGTGCAGGATGCTCGTGACGAACGCACGCCGCGGATGGAAGCGATCCCCGGTGCCTGACAGGGAGTCGAACCCTACGGGCAACCAACGACGCGTCGCGTTTCAGCAGGCGCCGGTGCCGTAGGCGAAGCAGTCGAGCACGACGCCGCGGAAGCTGGTCACGCGGACCTTGTCGCCGCCGTTGTTGAGGATCGGGCCGACCTCGCCCCAGCCCTTCTCGAGCCGCGTGTCCTCGGCGGGGTCGCCGACCACGTCGATCGTCATCTCCTCGCCCGGAGCGAGCACCGAGTCGCGCGGGAAGGCGTAGCCGTAGGGCGGGCTCTCGAGCCGGTAGCCGTCGAGATCGATCGCGAACGCGGCCGTGTTGCGCACGGTCACGTGCTCGCGCCCGGTCGGCTTCGCGCTCACGTCGACCGCTCCCTGGTAGGGGTCGGTGCAGTTGGTGCGGCACGGGTAGGTCATGTACGCGCGCAGGTCGCCCTGGGGGTCGAACAGATAGGCGCCGTCGCCGAGCGCCCGCTCGTCCCGGGTCGTGTTCTCGAACAGCGGCCACCTGCGGTTCCAGAAGAACTCGGTCCAGGTGTCGACCCCCTCGCCGGAGTAGACGGTCAGCGTCTCGCCGGGCGGCAGGGTGGCCCAGTCCGGGAAGAGGTAGCGGTGGACCGAGTCGCGCACCGACCAGCCGCCGAGATAGACCGTGTTGACCGGGTCGAGGTTGCGGATCCGGATCCACTCGCCGTTGAGGAAGACCTCGTCGGCGCCGTCGGCGTCCGAGTTGACGAGCACGCGCAGCGGCGACTCGTCGTGGGGGCCGAGGCCGCAGTAGGTCGGGCTCCAGAGTCCGACCTGCTTCGCCGCGGCCTCCTCGGCGAGCCGGCTGTAGCCGGCGTTCCACGCCGACTCGCGGCGGTTCGGGAGCCAGAGGGCGTGGCCCTCGGAGATGAGGATGCGCCCGACGTCGCGCCAGCGGCCATTGATGCGGACGGCGACCGCACGCCGCGGGCGCAGGCCCGAGTGGCTCGCGGGGTCCAGGGCCGCGAGCCGCACCTGCCAGCGGCTGCGCCGGATCAGCTGCTCGAGCCGGCCCGTCGCCTCGAGCGCGTGGCATTCGCCGCGGCGGCGGCTGGCGATGCTGCTGTAGACGGTCTGCTCGGTCGCGTTGATGCCCGTCATCCGGACGTGGAGCCGCTTCGGCGAGCGGTCGCCCTTGACGTCGACATAGATCGTGTCGCCGTCGCTGATGTACGTGACCTTGCCGGTCCAGATCGTGCACAGGGCCTCGAAGTCCGGCGCCAGGCACGAGCCGACGCGCGCGTCGGCGTCCGGCGCGGCCGCGAGGGCGGCGCCGAGAGCGAGAGCGGTCAGACAGGCGAGAAGTCGGGACACGATCTGCAAGAACACGGCCCGCGCGCCGTCGTTGCGGCCTCAGCGGGAGCGGAGGCGCGCCCAGAGGCTGCGCGCCGGCGGGCGCCGGTCGAGCTGGCGCTTGAGCTCGAGATCACCGTAGCGCCCGGTCAGGTCCACGAACGCATGACCGCTGTCAGCGGCCTTCTCGATCAGGAACTGCTTGTGCGGGAGCCCGTAGATCCGCGCACCGACGGCCTCGGCGAAGTGAACGGCGAGCGGGAACACGAGCGTCGGCTCGTACTGCTCGCTGTGCTGCCAGATCGAGGGGCTGAAATCGTCGCCGCCGAGCCAGCCGCCCTCGCGGAGCTTCGGGAACACCTTGATCAGGTCGACGGTGATCCCGCGCAGCGTGTGGTCGCCGTCGACGTAGGCGAAGTCGAGCGATCCGTCGGGTATGCGGTCGATCACCTCGGCGGTCGTGCCGCGCAGCACGACGCGCTTGCTCTCGTGCGCGGCGGTGCGCTCCATCGACTCGTCGAAGAAGCCCTCGAACACCTCGTCGGACTTGTTGGCGGGCTTGTTCCAGTCCGCCAGGTTGCGCCACGGATCGATCAGGTAGTAGGTCGAGATGGCGGGGCAGCCGTCCAGCATGCGGGCGGCGAACTGCCCGCGGTAGACGCCGATCTCGGCCACGGTGGCCGCCTCCGTCTCGCGCAGGAAGCGCGTCCACAGGTCGACGCGCGATGAGCCGCTCCACTCGCGCAGCCGCTGCTCGTCGACGGTCACCGGCGCACGAGCCTGCGTTTCGCCCGCCACGCCCATCGGCGTGCCGCGCTCGGCTTCGGCGCCGGGGGCGCGGCACGCAGGGCGGCGAGCTGCCGGCGGAGCTCCCGGGCACGGCCGGCGAGGTCGCCGATCCGCTCGGACCGCTCGATCAGCCGCCCCACCTCCGCGACGGCCTCGTCGCCGTACCGATCCGACGCGTCGAGCCCGCCGGGGACCGCGTCGGCATAGCCGAAGGCCTCGAAGTCGCTCTTGTACAACTTCCGGCAGGCCTCCTGGACGGCCGGGCCGAACAGCGACGCGATCGGCGGCAGCGGCGTCTCGTTCGCGCGCCGGAGCGTCAACGGCTCGCCTTCGTACCCGCGCGCCCGCAGGTGCCGCTCGAAGTCCTCGAGGAGCTGCGCGAGCTCGCTCGTGCGGTAGATCCGCGTGTAGTCCATCCGCTTCGGCGCGAGCAGCCGGCGCTGCGGGGCGAAGTGGCGGTTGCGCATGAGCGGCGCACGACCGTCGGCCAGCGCCACGGCGAAGCGCTCGAAGTCCTCGACGACGTCGTCACCGCTGCGCGGGATCCGCGGGAACCAGTCCGCGTCGCCGTAGTCGTCGACCCAGGCCGGCTCGCGCAGCAGCAGCTTGGACTGCCAGGCCGAGAACAGGCGCGCGACCGGGTGCCGGACGACGGCGAACACGAACCAGCCACCGTCGGGCGCGATCTCGGCGAGCGCCTCGTCCGGCAGCGACGCGGCCGTCGGCGTGTGCTGCCACAGGCGCCGCTGGTGGATCGTCATGGGGCGCGTCACCTCGCCCCACAGCGCGCGGTGGAACCGCGTCGGGCCGCTCGTCCTGGAGGTCGGCGACGAGCCACTTCAGGCTCGTGCAGGCGGCCTTGTTGACGGAGACGTACAGCGCCTGCCAGCGTGGCATCACGTAGGTGGCGAGCGGGTATCCGGGCAGCTGCTCTCGTCGCATGGTCACCAGGCGAACAGGCGGTCGACCACCCGCGCGGACGCGCCGCCGTCGTCGAGCTCGCAGAACCGCTCGCGGAACGCGCGGTAGCGCTCCGCGTGCGCGGCCTGTACGCCGTCGAGGTCGCGCAGCGCGTCGGCGACCTCGTCGGTCGTGCGCAGCAGCGGGCCCGGCACGGCGTCGACGAAATCGAGGTAGAAGCCGCGGATCTCCTCGGCGTAGGCGTCGAGGTCGTAGGTGTAGAACAGCATCGGGCGCCCGGTGTTGGCGAAGTCGACCATCATCGACGAGTAGTCCGTCACCAGCACGTCGGCGGCCAGCAGCAGCTCGGTCCCGTCGCCGTAGTCGGACACGTCGCGCACGAAGCCGTCGGCGGTCGCGGGCGCCGCGTCGACGACGTAGTGGTGCTTGCGGAACAGGATCACCGTGTCCGGCCCGACGGCCTGCCGCAGGCGCTCGAGGTCCAGCCGCAGGTCGAGCCGGTAGCGGCCGCGCCGGTCGGTGACCTGGTCGCGGTAGGTCGGCGCGTAGAGCACGGTGCGGACGCCGTCGGGGATGCCGAGCCGGGCGCGCAGCGCGCGGCCCGCCGCCTCGCGGTCGGCGCCCGCGAGCACGTCCACGCGCGGATAGCCGGTCTCCAGCATCTCCCCCTCGATCGCGTACGCGCGGCGCAGGATCGGGGTCGAGAAGCGGTTGGGCGAGAGCACGTACTGCCAGTTGGCCACCTGCTGCTCCCAGCGGCGCTGGAAGCGGCGGACGGTGCGACGCATGTCCGACACGTCGAAGCCGAGGCGCTTGAGCGGCGTGCCGTGCCAGGTCTGCAGGCACACCTGGTCCTCGCGGCGGACGAACCAGTCCGGGAAGTGGTCGTTGGTGACCACGTAGCGGGCGCGCGCGAGCGCCTCGTGGTACTCGCGGCTGCCCTCGCGCAGCACGTGCGCGCTGTCCGGGACCGCGGCCTGGCCGTCGCGCACGACCCACAGGTGCTCCAGCGGCGCGCCGCGGCGCACGAGCTCCTCGTGGATCGCGCGCGGGCTGTCGGAGTACTGCCGGCCGAGGAAGCTGGTGTAGACCACCGCGTCGCGCAGGGGCTCGGCTCGGCTCGGCGCGTAGGCCGTGGCCCGCAGCCGGCGCTGGTTGAACGGTCCTCGCTCGTCGTCGTCGAGGTCGCGCGCGACGGCGAGCACGGCGCGGTGGTCGGCGCCGATCGTGAGCGCGAACGCCTTGTGGCCGACGACTGTGCGCAGCGGCAGCCGGCCCCACAGCTCGCGGGCGACCGTGACCGGCCTCGGCGCGCGCAGCTCCCACGCGCCCTCGGCGAGCGGGAGCGGACCGGAGAGCGTGGGCACCGCGGCGGCCGCCACCGTCGCGCTCCCGCGGTCGAGCGGGAACGTGTGGCGGGTGCCGCGCTCGGCCTGTCGGAGCTCGAGCGCGTCGCCGAGCGCGTCGTCGAGGGTCAGCTCCAGCGTGCCGTCCTCGCGGAGTCGGGCGTCGGTCAGCCGGGGCCGCGGCTCGCCCTCGAGCAGCGTGGCCCCGCTTCGGCCGGCAGCCAGCGCGACCTCGCGGGCGTCCGCGCGCCAGCGGGCCTCGTCCACTTCGTCGCCGAGCGTCAGGGGGGTGCGGCGGCCCTGCTCGGCGACGTGCAGCGCCCACACGCTCTGCTCGTCCTCCCCGGGCGGCAGCTTCGCCTCGTGCAATCGGGCCAGGGGCACCCGTGCGGTGAAGCCCGGGCCCGTGGCCTGCAGCCGGAAGCGCAGCCTGCGACCGTCGCTCTCGCGCCTCGCCTCGACCGCGGGCTTCTCGCCCTCCGGCGGGAGCCGCAGCGTCCCGCTCAGCTCGACCACGCCCTCCTCGGCGAGCCGCTGCCCGGTCAGCGTCGCGGACTGGCGCGAGACGGCCACGGTGGCCTCGCCCTCGGCCGAGACGGCGGCGGTCACGTCGTGCTCGCCCGCCTCGATCCGCAGCGCGCGCAGCGGCCGGCCGCCCGGCACCAGGAAGCGCGAGCGGCGGCGCTTGACGCCCGCCACGCGGACGGTCAGGTACAGGTCCCAGCTCCCCTTGCGGCGCCGCAGCCGGCGCGGGTCGAGCGTCGCCTCGAAGCCCGACCACGAGACGTCGCTGCCCAGGCCCTGCGGAGCGTTGGCCGTCGCGTCCGGGCGCTCCGTCGCGCGTGTGGGCAGCCGGACCGCGGAGGTGATCAGCCGCACGCGGCGCAGGCGGCCCGGACGCAGCGCGGATACCTCGACCTTCTGTGACCCCGGCTCGGGAGCCCCGACGCCGGTCACGTACGCATGGCCGGCGATGCGGATCCCGTCGCCGTCGCGCTCGAGCGTCTCGAGCGCCGCGCGCAGGCTCAGCTCGCCTTCGAGCCGGTACACGGACGCGGGGATCTTCAGGCGCTCGTCGGTCCGGAACGGGTAGTCGCCGTACCAGCGGCCGCGCTCGCGGACGGGCGGCGTGCCCGCCATCTCCTGCTTCTCGAATCGCAGCACCTCGATCAGTTCCGGCACCAGCCGTCGCCGGACGAGGTGCCATTTGAGCCGCTCGATCGCCGGCAGCGGGTCGTAGATCGCGCTTGTCCGCCCCGTCCAGGTACGCGTTGACGCGGTCCATGAACAGCTCGACGTAGGCGTCGTCGGCGCCCTCGAGGACGTTCACGTAGTAGCGCAGGTCGTCGGCGACGACGCTCTCGTCGTACCAGCGCTTGGCCCGCCGCGGCCCCTGCCGCTCGAGGTGGTCGCTGACGTCCTGGATCGCCTGCAGGCGGTCGAGCAGCGCACGCTGTTCGAGCCGCCGCTGGGTGATCGACAGGTCGCCGCCCTCGCGGATGCGCCAGAAGTAGACGGGGTCGGCGATCACGTCGACCGACGAGGCGAGGAAGTGCGCCGGCACGGTGACCGGGATGTCCTCGTTGAGCCGTCCCTCGGGGAAGCGGAAGCCGTGGCGGTCCCAGAACGAGCGCCGCCAGAGCTTGTTCCAGGCGGTCCGGTCGGCGATCAGGGGCCGGTACTTCGTCACGTGCGTGCGCAGCCGGGTCTCGGCGAACGCGCGCGCCAGGAACGGCGACTGCGCGGTGCCGAACCGCGTCAGCCGGTGCACGTTGCCGGTCGCGAAGTCGGACCCCGTCTTCTCGAGCGCGCCCAGCAGCAGCTCGTACGAGTTCGGCGGCAGCACGTCGTCGCTGTCCAGGAACGCGAGGTAGCGCCCGCCGGCGGCATCGGTTCCCGTGTTGCGCGCGCGGCTCAGGCCGCCGTTCGGCTGCGTGACGAGCCGGAACCGCTCGTCGCGGCGCGCGAACGACTCGGCGATCGCGGCGCTGTCGTCGGTCGAGCCGTCGTCGACCATGATGACCTCGAGCTCCCGCACCGTCTGGCGCTCGACCGACGCCAGGCACTCCTCCAGGAACGCCTCGACGTTGTAGATCGGCACGACGACGCTGATCTGGGGCACCGCGGCCATCTTACGAGCGGGTTCGCACGGCGCTCAGCGCACTGCGCAGGCGGCGCCGGTACCGCTTCGGGATCCGGCGCGCGATGCGCACGCGCAGCGGCACCGGCGGCGACGACCCCTGCGACGCCTGGGCGAGGCCGCGGCGTCGCGCGGCGGACACGGACGAATGGGCGATCGCCTCCGCCTCCGCGTAGATCGCGCCGTACCGCTCGCGAGCGGCGTCGAGCTCCGGCACCGGTGCGGCGGCGTCGCCGTCCGGCCCCGCCAGGCCCTGGATCCGCTCCCACACCTCGTCGGCCAGCTCGCGCACGCGCGGCGGCACCTCGAGCGACTCCCAGCCGACCCGCTCGCGGTGCAGCGCCGGGTCGACGAAGCGGTCGACCTCGGGGTGGGACGACCGCTCGACGGCCGCCAGGTCGCCCGCGCCGATCATGCGCCCGGTCCGGCGGATCTCGGACTCCCAGTCGCGCAGCAGGTCCTCGTAGCGGACGAACGACCGCGGGGCCCCGCGCGTGGCCTGCTCGGTCTGCAGGATCAGGCTGACCCACGCGCCGGCGCGGCTGGCGGCGGACTGGGCGGGGCCGTAGTACTTGCGCGCGCTGGTGACGATCTCGGCCGGATGGCGCAGCATCGTCACGAAGGACGTGGTGGCCCCGAGCTCGGCCGCACTGCGCATCCACAGCGGCAGGAACCAGACGGTGCGGGGGTCCTTGACCACCAGGCCCTCCGCGACGGCGAACTGCTCGCCGAGCCACGCGGTCAGCTGCCGCTGCGCCGCCGGCGCGTCGCGGCCCGCGATCTCGATCGCCTCCGGGCGCGCGTCATTCACGGTCACCGAGCGCCGCTGCAGCAGCCGTGTGTGGAAGTCGACCACCCAGCGCGGCTCGCCGAAGCCGCGCGGGTTCGTCTCGTCCGCCTTGACCTCGGGCTGCGGGATATGGAAGCCGAGCTGCCCGAGGATGCCGGCCATCAGGCTCGTCCCGCTGCGCCCGACGCCGACGACGAGCAGCAGCCGACGCTCGCTCATCGCGCCCGCGAGGCGACGGCGCGCGCCGGGGCCTCGCGCTCCGAGAGCCAGACCCGCCGGACGACCCGCTCGGCGGCGCGGCCGTCCTCGAGCGAGCAGAACCGGGCGCGGAAGGCGGCCCGCCGCGCGCCGCCTCGGCGCCCCAGGCGGCGCGCGACGCCAGCGCGTCGATCAGCTCCTCCTCCGTCCGCGCGACCGTGCCCGGCGGCTCCGACGGGCAGGTCGAAGTAGACGCCCCGCAATGCGCGGTAGACCTCCCAGTCGGGTGCGTGGATGACGATCGGGCGGTCGAGCACGGCGTAGTCGAACATGATCGAGGAGTAGTCGGTGACCAGCACGTCCGCCGCCAGGCACAGCTCCTCGATGGACGGGTGGGAGGCGACGTCGCGGATCCTTCCGGTGTCGTGCAGCTCGCGCACGAGCGGGCCGGGATCATAGAAGTAGTGCACCCGGGCGAGCACGACGTGGTCGCTCCCGAGCGCGTCGGCGAGGCGCGCGATGTCCAGCGTCGGCACGTACCCCGGCTGGTACTCGCGGTGGGTCGGCGCGTACAGCACGGCGGTCTGGTGCGGCTCGATCTCGAGCTCGCCCCGGACGCGCCGCACGACCTCGTCCGACGCGGTGGCCAGCACGTCGTTGCGCGGGTAGCCGACCTCGAGCGTCTCGTAGGAGCCCGGGTAGACGCGCTCCCAGATCGGCGTCGTGTACGGGTTCGCGGACACGCTGAGGTCCCAGCGGCCGACGCGGCGCAGCAGCGCGTCGAAGTTCATCCGGCGGCCGGCGACCGGCGTGTCGCGTTGGTCGAGCCCCATGTACTTGAGCGGCGTGCCGTGGTGGGTCTCGACGTGCACGGTGCCCTCGCGCTTGACGAGGTGGTCCGGGAAGTTGACGTTGTTGACGAAGTACTTCGCGCGCGCGATCAGGTCGAAGTACTCGCGCGTGCCGGCGATCACGAAGTCGACACCGGCCGGCATCGAGGCGGCCTCCTGCCGCTTGACGACCCAGACGCCGCGCACCTCCGGCACGAGCTCGCGCGCCTTCTCGTAGATCGCGCGCGGGTTGCATGCGTAGCCGCGGAACCAGTACGCGGCGTAGACGGCGAGCTGCGGGTCGATCGGCTCGCGCAGCCGCGCACGGTAGTGGCGCTCGAGGCCGCGCTCGCGTGCGCGCGCCTTCATCCGGCGGCGCAGGCGGCGCGGCGAGGTACGCCGGGCCCGCGCCTCCTCGAGCAGCCGGAACGCCGCGTAGGCGTCCCGCTCGACGAGCCGCCATCGCAACCGGCCGACGCGCCCGCGCGGACGCGCCTCGCGGCCGGTCGCGTGCCGCCGCAGGCTCTCGGCCATGCGGTGGAAGAACTCGCGCCGCTGCTCGTCGGGCAGCCGCCGGAGCAGTTCGAGCTGATGGCGCACCATGGCGGGCACCACGAGTGCGGCGTCGGGCGCCGAGGCCAGCACCGCGTCGTAGCGGTCGAAGACGTCGAGGGGCGCGGGGCCCGGGCCGACGGGCAGCGTGCGCACGTAGCAGGTCGCGGTCTCGGCCGCGATCCGCTCGGCGCCGAGCAGGGCGGGCCAGGTCAGCGTGAGCTCGCCGTGCCCGCCGGGGCTGAAGCGCCCGCCGGTCGCGCGGACGTGCTCGCGGCGCAGCACCTTGTTCCAGGTCCGCGGCGCGGCGTCGGCGAGGCCGGGGCGCGCAGACCAGTGGTGGCAGTCGCGTCGGCGACCCTCCGCAGCAGCCGGCGGTGCGGCCCCTCGTGCGTGCGGCCGGCGGCGTCGATCGTCGAGTGGTGCACGACGAGCACGTCCGGCTCGGTCGCGTCCAGGCGCGCCGCGACGTGCGCGAGCGAGCCGGGCAGCAGCACGTCGCGCGGCTCGACGAACCACACGTAGTCGCCGCTCGCCTCTTCGAGCGCCTGGTTGCGCGACTCCGCGCTCGCGTCGGCGGTCGTCAGCAGCTCGACGCCGCCGTGCCCCTGGCTGAGGACGGAGGCGCGCGACGCGTCGAGCAGGCTCGCGTCGTCATGGCCGACCAGGATCACGCTCAGCCTGTCCATCCGTCACCCGCGCCTGACGAGCTGCCGCGCGCGGTTCGCGGCCACCCGCCTGGCCAGGGAGAGCGCCGGCCGCACGACGGTCGTCGGCTCTCCCGGCCGCTTGGCGGCGCCCACCTCCGCCAGCAGGTCCTCCCAGCGCGCGACGATGTTCCCGAGCTCGTAGCGCCGCGCGCCCTCGATCGCGGCCGCCCCGAACGCGCGCCGGCGGTCGGCGTCCGCCATCAGGCCCTTCATCGCCTCCGCGAGCGCATGCCGGTCGCCGTTGCGCACCACATGCCCGTCGACGCCCTCGCGCACGATGTCGCGCGGTCCCGTCGGGCAGTCGAAGCTCACGACCGGCAGCCCGACGGCCATCGCCTCCAGCAGCACCATCGGGAAGCCCTCGCGGCGCGAGCTCATCACGTACAGCGACGCGCGCGCGAGCTCCTCGTGCAGCCGCGGCGTGAAGCCCATCAGCTTGGCGCTGTCGCCGATCCCGAGCTCGGCGATCTGCTTGCGCAGCTTCTTGGCCGACGAGCCGTCGCCGAAGATCCGCAGCTCCCAGTCCGGGTGCGCGGGCGCGACCTCGGCCCACACGCGCAGCAGGCGATCGAACCCCTTCTGCGGCGTCAGCCGGCCGGCGGCGACGACCACCTTGGCGTCGAGCGCGGCGCGCCGGCCGTCCGACGTCGGGCACGCCGTTGGGCATGCACTCCACGCGCGTCCGCCGCGCAGCGCCCTGCGATACGCGCGCGCGTCACCCTCGGTGAGCGTCGACACGAGGTCGAGCCGCGGGTAGACGGCGCGGATCTGCGCGCGCAGCTCGTCGGTGTACGTCGCGAGGTTCATGTGGTCCTGCCCGACGCGGACCACGGCGGGCGCGGCGAGATGGGCGATCGCGAGGTTGATCGACGGGCCGGGTCCCGATCAGCACGCCGTCGTGCACCGAGGCGAGGTAGCGGAACAGGTTCGCGTCGGTCAGCAGATTGAAGTTCGGGTGCCGGAAGTCGCGCTTGGACATCAGGCGGCGTGGGCTTGCGCGCCAGCGCGCGGCGCAGCGCCGGCTGGGCCGCTCGAGCGACTCCTCGCGCAGGTCGGTCAGCGCCTTCAGCCGAACCCCGGCGGGCACCGGCAGCGCCGGCTCGGCGCGCCGCCGGAACACGCTCGACGACCTCGACGTCGTGCCGCTTGGCGAGCTCGCCGGCGGTGGTGAGCGTCGTCCGGATCGTGCCGCCGACGCCGAAGGCATTCATGATGAGGAAGCGGATCGTCAGCGGGGCTCCCGGGTCGCGTCGGCGGCACATCACCCTAGCGAGCACCTGTCTAGACTCGCCTCGCAATCGACCCCCGACGTACAGGAGATGCCGTGCCGGACACCGGTCCGCAGCGGCCGTCCGGCGGGCGTGGCCCGATCTTCGTCATCAGCGCGATGGGCTCGGGCTCGACGCTGCTTCGGCTCATCCTCGACAGCCACGACAACATCGCGATCCCGCAGGAGACGGGATTCATGCGCGCGTACAACGCCCACCAGTTCGTGCCGCTCAAGTGGTCGGGGCGCAACTGGGCGCGGCGCATGGGCTGGAGCCGCGAGGAGCTCGACGCCGAGCTCGCCGCGTTCTACGACCGGATCTTCCAGCGCTACGTGCAGAGCCACGGCAAGCAGCGCTGGGGAGACAAGACGCCGCTGCACACCTGGCATGTCGACGGCATGGCGCGGCTGTTCCCGGACGCCGCGTTCATCGGGATCGTCCGCCATCCGGGCGGCAGCGTCGAGCTCGAACATGAACCGCTTCGGGCACTCGTTCGGCCGCGCCGTCGTGCACGTCGACCGCTACGACCGCGAGATCGCCCGGCAGGCGGCCAGGCACCGCGACCGGTTCGTGCTCGTGCGCTACGAGGAGCTCGTCCTGCGCCCCGAGCCGCTGCTGCGCGAGCTGCTCGACTGGCTCGGCGAGCCGTGGTCCGACCGCGTGCTCGCAGCACCACACGGTGCAGATCGGCCGCGGCGGGCGGGTGACCGTCGAGGGCAAGAACCGGATCGACGACCCGATCGACGTGTCGCGCGATCGACAAGTGGTTCCGGACCCTGCCCGAGGCGCGAGCGGCCGGCGCTCGCACGGCGGCTGGGGCGGCTCGCCGAGTTCTACGGCTACTCGATGGACGATCCGGCCGTGCTCGGCCGCTGAGCGCCGGCGGACGCTGCTGATCCGCGGCAGCGACATCGAGGCGCGGATCGACGAGTTCCCGGACCTCGACCTGCGCGCCGAGCCCGAGCCGCCGCTCGCCGAGCGCTTCTACCACCCCGGCAGGATGCAGCTGCACTCCGTGCTCGAGCCGAAGACGCCGCCCGCCCAGGCGCGGGAGACGGAGCCGGGCGTCCTCGTACGCGCGTGGCGAGTCCTCCCGCGCGGCGCCCGCAGGCGGCTGCACCCGCTCGCCGCCGCGTCGTCCGGCGCGTCCGCAGAGCATCTTGATCCGGCCGCCGATCCCCGGCAGCGCCCGCCGGCTCGCGCCGCCGCTACCGCCGCGCGCGGATCCTGTGGCCCGACCGCGTCCGCCGCGCGGCGGCCGAGCTGCGCCCGCCCGGGAGCGCACCGCCCGCGCTGGAGCCCGCGCCCGAGCCGCCCGGATCCGAGCCCGCGCCGCGCGAGACCCTGCTGCGGGCGCTCGCAGCGCGGCCGGACGCTCGACGACGCGCTCATGCGCCAGCTGCGGTCGCTGCTCGCCGCCGGCGACACGGACGGGGCGTGGGCGCTCGCCGAGTCGCTGCAGGCCCAGGACGAGACGCGCATGCTCGGGCCATGTCGCGGCGGGCATCACCGCGTACCGGCGCGGCTTCGCCGAGCTCGCCCACGAGCAGCTGCGCGACGGTCCCGCGCGAGCTGTGGACCGTCCACGCGGCGCCGGCCTACTGCGCGTGGCGGCCTGGCGGCCGCGCCCGAGGAGACGCTCGCGCGAGCTGCGCGCGCTGGTCGCCGACGAGCCGCTCGGCGTTCCCGTGCGGACGTGGTACGACATCGCCGTCGCCGCCTTCGGCTACGGCGACGAGGCGCTCGCGCGCGAGCTCCTTCGAGGCGTTCGAGCGCCGGCCTTCGCGCCGACCCCGGCTCCTGGCGCGAGGGCGCACGCCATGCCGACTGGCTGCGCCCGTGGATCGCCGCCGACGGGAGCTCGCCCACGGCGCCGCCGCCGGAGGGCGGGCGCCGGTCGTTCGCGGTCATGGACTACGGGCACCCGGGCGCGAACCGCGCGTCGGCCAACATCGGCGACCACATCCAGACCGTGGCCGCGCTCGGCCACCTCGTCCGCCACCGCAGCGTGCGCCTCCACGGCGCTGCCGGAGCTGGTCGCGCTGCTGGACGAGCTCGGCGAGCGCGTCCGTCCGGAGCGGCGGCGCGACGACGTCGACGCCGACCTCGAGGTCCTCACCGTGCACCGCGACGCCTCGATGTACGAAGCGATCCCCGCGGACACGTGGACGCTGTGCTTCGGCTGGTACATGCACGCGATCTTCGGGATGCGGCACGGGTTCCCGCTGCACGACAACCTGCGCCCGATCTTCGTCTCGTTCCACTGCAACAAGCGCAGCCTGCTGACCGCCGGCGGCGGTCGAGTACCTCAGGCGCTACGGGCCGGTGGGCTGCCGCGACTGGACGACGGTCAACCTGCTGCTCTCGCTCGACGTGCCGGCCTTCTTCTCGGGCTGCGTGACGACGACGATCGACACGGTGTTCCCCGAACCCAGCCTCGCCGCCGGCCGACGCCCCGGTCGCGTACGTCGACGTCCCGGCGGCGGAGGGCGGCGTCCACTACCGCCACAGCTCGATCCAGGTCCGCCGGCGGTCGTTCGTGGCCAACATGCGGGTCGGCGCTCGACGCGCTGGAGACGTATCGCACCCGCCACCGCAAGGTGGTCACCTCGCGCCTGCACTGCTACCTCCCCGTGCGCGCCCTCGGCGTCGACGTCGAGTTCCGCCCGGTCAACCCCTCCGACATCCGCTTCGACGGGCTGGCCGGGATCGACGACCGCGCGTTCGACGCGGATCCGCGAGGGCTCTGACGGAGAAGCTCGAGGCGGTCATCGGGCGCGATCCTCGGCGGCCGCCCGGAGGCCGACGTCTATGCCCTGCTGGCGCGAGCTCACCGCCGCCGACGTGGCCGCGGCGCGCGAGCGCGCACGCGCAGCCGGTGCGGCTGCCGGCCCCGGCCTCCGACCTCGAGCGCGCAGGTCGCGCGAATCGCGGCCGAGACGGTCACGCGCGAGCCGGCGGCGACCGCGCCCGGGGAGCCGGTGCACGTCGCCGCGATCGTGGGAAAGGGCGGCGTCCGGAGCCTCTCGGTGCTCGTCGGCATCGCTGCTCGAGCACGCCACGGCGACCGCTGCACGTGTGGGTGCTCGCACTGCCCGGGACCGGCGACGCCGCCGGGCTCGACGAGCTGTCGGCGCGCTTCCCGCAGGTCGCGCTTCAGCCGCGTGCCGCTGCGCGGGCTCGGCGCGGGCCTGTGGACGCCGGCCGGCGAGCAGGCGCCGCCCGCGGACCATCGTCCGGCTCGTGCTCGCCGAGCTGCTGCCGCGACGTCGCGCGCGTGGTCCTGCTCCCGCTGCCGTCCGTGGCGAGCGCCGACGTCGCCGAGCTGGCGCGGCCTCGACCTCGGCGGGCACGCCGTCGCCGCGGCCCGGCGGCCGGGGACCGCCATCAGCGGCTTCGGCGTGATCCACGCCGCCGCCCTGCGGCTCGGACGCCGCGCGGAGGCGGCGTCCGACCTGCGGCGCACCGCGCACGCGCGCCATGCGTTCGACTTCGACGCGTTCATGGACGACGTCCTGGTCCTCGACCTCGAGCGGCTGCGCCGCGATCGGTTCGCCGACGAGGCGCTGCGGCTCGTCCAGGCGTACGGCCTCACCGACCTCGAGGTCCTGCACTTCGTCATGGGTCCCGACCGCGCGACGATCCCGGCCCGCTGGGCGGTCGTGCCGACCTGGACGCCCGAGCGCGGCCCGGGCCTCATGTACTGGGTCGACCGCGTCAAGCCGGCGGGCGCGCTCCTGACCGCCGAGCGCGACGGCTGGCGCCGTCGCGCCGAGTCCCTCCGGCGCGGTGACGGGACGGCAGCCTAGGGGCCGTGAGTCGCGCCGCCGGCGCCTGCTCGGCCCGGCGGCGGTCGCGGCGCACCGCGCGGCCGTCGAGGTCGTGGCGCGCTGGCCGCGCCGGCGGCGGGCTGCGGCGGCCGGCGGCCCGCGTGCGCTTCCTGCTCGCCCACGCCTGGGGCATGGGCGGCACGATCCGGACGACGCTGACCGTCGCCGCGCACCTCGCCGGGCACGAGGACGTCGAGGTGGTGAGCCTGCTCCGCCGCCGCGAGCGGCCGTTCTTCGCCTTCGCGCCCGGCCTCCGGGTCACGGCGCTCGACGGACCGCCGGCGCGGTCGCCGCGGCCTGCTGGACCGGCTGCCGAGCCTGCTCGTCCATCCCGAGGACTACGCCTATCCGTGGTGCAGCCTGCGGACGGACGCCGCGCTCGCGCGCTGGCTGCGGTCGCTCGACGGCGGCGTCCTGGTGACCACGCGCCCGGCCTTCAACCTGCTGGCGGCGCGGCTGGCGCCGGCCGGCGTCGTCACGGTCGGCCAGGAGCACCTGCACCTCGGCTCGCACCGGCCGCGGCTGGCGGCCGAGATCGGGCGCCACTACGGCCGGCTCGACGCGCTGACCGTGCTCACCACGCACGACGAGGACGCCTACCGTGGGCTGCTCGCCGCCGCCCCGACCCGTGTCGAGCGGATCCCGAATCCGCTGCCGGACGCCGGCGGGCCGGTCTCCGGCCCAGGCCGAGCCGGTCGTGGTGGCCGCCGGCCGGCTCGCGACGCAGAAGGGCTTCGACCTGCTCGTCCCCGCCTTCGCGCGGATCTCCGGGCGCGCGACCGGCTGGCGGCTGCTGATCTATGGCAGCGGCCCCGAGCGCGACCGCCTGCAGGCGCAGATCGACGCCCTCGGGCTCGGCGAGCAGGTGGCGCTCATGGGCCGCAGCCGGCGGCTCCGAGCCGACATGGCGAAGGCGTCCGTGTTCGCGCTCAGCTCGCGCTTCGAGGGCTTCGGGATGGTGCTCGTCGAGGCGATGGCCGCAGGGCTCGCGGTGGTGAGCTTCGACTGCCCGTACGGGCCGAGCGACATCGTCGACGACGGCCGCGACGGCACGCTGGTGCCCGCCGAGGACGTCGACGCGCTGGCCGCGGCGCTGCTCGAGCTGATCGACGACCCCGACCGCCGCCGCCGTTATGCGGCCGCCGCGCGGGTCACCGCGCGGCGCTACGACGTCGCCGCGATCGGCCCGCGCTGGGATGCGCTCCTGCAGGATCTGCGCACCCCCGCCGCTACGCTCCGACGGCTTTGACCAGCGGGGTGACCGATTCGCGAGCAGCGCAGCGCCGCCGGCCGGCCGGCGACCGTCCCGGTCGCCCACGACGACCGCTCGCTCGCCGTCGCCGTCCTGCTCGCCACCTCGCCGGCCCAGGAGGGCGGACCCGCCGCGCTGCTGCCGTGGGAGGACGGCACCGTGCTCGGCCGGCTCATCGCCCAGCTGCGGTCGCTCGGCGCGCGGTCGACGGTCGTGCTGACCCGCCCCGAGTGGGAGGCCGCGGTGCAGGGCGCCGTCGCGTCGCACGGCGCCGCCGTCGAGGTCCGGACCGCGAGCTCGCCGGCCGGCGACCTGCGCGTGCTGGCCGCGATCGCGGAGGGTGCGCGAGGCGCGCTGCTCGTGAGCTACGGCGATGTCGTCGTACACCGCGAGGCGCTCGCCGGGCTGGTCGCCGATCCGCGGGTGCGCACCGGCGTCCTCGCGGGCGGCAGGCACCGGCCGCTGGCCTTCCGGGTCCAGAGCCGCCGCGGCCGCCTGCTCAGCGCCGGCTCGCCGTACCACAGCGTCCGCCGCCCGAACGCGAGCTTTCTCGGCGTCCTGCGCGTCGGCCCGGCCCAGCTCGACGCGGTCGCCGCAGCCGTCGGCGCCCTCGCACCGCTGACCGCCGACCTGCCGCCGGCCTGGCAGGCCGAGCTCGAGCGCAAGGCCGAGCGCTGGCGCGGCGCGCCGGACGACCGGCAGGCCGGCGGCGACGACTTCGCCGCGCCCGAGGAGGAGGAGAGCTTCGAGGATCCGGTCGACCCGGCCGGCGCGCGGGCGGCGCCTCTCGGAGGCCGCCGTGGCGCGGGTGCGCAACCGGCTCCAGGCGGCGCCGGACGACGTGGTGTCGCTGCTGCTCGTCGCCCTCGTGCGCAGCGGGGTCCCGGTCGGCACGGTCTACCTGCGGCGCATGTTCTGGGCGCGGCCGCTGTCGCTCGAGGCCGCCGCGCAGCGGCGGCGACCGACGTCGCCGGCTACGACGAGGACCGGCTGCTGCTCGACTCGGCCGTCAAGGGCGCGGACGGGTTCTTCACGACGTTCTTCGTCAGCCCCTACTCGAAGTTCATCGCCCGCTGGGCGGCGCGGCGCGGCCTCACGCCGAACCAGGTCACCGTCGCCTCGATGGTCATCGGCGTCGCCGCGGCGGCGGCCTTCGCGACCGGCGAGCGCTGGGGCCTGGTCGCCGGCGCCATCCTGCTCCAGCTCTCGTTCACCGCCGACTGCGTCGACGGCCAGCTCGCCCGCTACACGCGCAACTTCTCCGCGCTCGGCGCCTGGCTCGACTCGATGTTCGACCGCGGCAAGGAGTACCTCGCGTTCGCCGGACTGGCGATCGGCGCGAGCCGCGCCGGCGACCCGGTGTGGCTGCTGGCGTGCGCCGCCATCACGCTCCAGACCGTGCGCCACATGTCGGACTTCGCGTACATGGCGGTGCCGCTCGCAGACTACGCAGTCGGTCTCCGGCCCGCCGCTCGAGCAGCCGCTCGATGCCGCGGGCCTGGCGGCCGAGGCGCGGCGTGAGGGAGCGCACGCGCCGCCGGCCGAGCGCTCGGCCGCCACGCGCGTGCTCGCCGCGTGGCGGCGCACGGACCGCTCCAAGACGGCGCGCTGGCTCAAGCGGATGATCGCGTTCCCGATCGGCGAGCGGTTCGCGGTGATCTCGCTCACCGCCGCGCTCTGGAGCCCGCGCACGACGTTCGTCGCGCTCCTCACCTGGGGCGCGATCGCGTTCGTCTACATGCATGGCGGCCGCGTCCTGCGATCGGTCCGATGAGCCGCGTCGCGTCGACCCCGCTGCCCGCCGCCGCGGCGCTCGCCGATCCGATCGGCGTCTACCGCGACGACGGGCCGCTCGCGCGCGCGATCGCCCGCGTGCTCGCCCCGCTCGCCGCTCCGGCTCCGCTGCTGCTGCTGGCCGCCGCCGCGCCGCTGCTGGCCGCCGTCGCGCTCGAAGGCAGCGGCGCGTCGCGCGGCCTGGCCGCGGCCGTGCTGGCCTGGGCGATCGTCCTCGGCGGCGCGTCGCGGGCCCGGCCGGGCCGGCCCAAGACGCGCTGGGCCGAGCCGGCGCTGCTGCGCGCGATCGAGTTCGTGGGCCTGATCTGGATCGCGCTCGCTGCACGGCGAGTCGGCGTATCCCGCGGTCTACGCGCTGCTCGGCGTGCTCGCCTTCCGGCACTACGACCTCAGCGTACCGGCTGCGCCAGCGTCGGCGCGATCGCCGGCGCCGTGGGTGGCGACGCTGGCCGGCGGCTGGGACGGCCGGCTGATCGTCGCGTTCGCGCTGCTGGTCGCCGGGCTGCTGCCGGCCGGCGTACTTCGCGGCGGCCGCCGTGCTCGGCGCCGCCTTCGTCGCCGAGGCGTCCGCGGCGTGGCGGCGCGGCGCGCGCGACGGGGCTCCGCTCGACGACGAGGAGGACGACGGTCCAGTGATCGGGATGGTGCTCGCCGCCGGCGCCGGGAAGCGACTCGGCGCGGAGACCGCGGAGCTGCCGAAGACGCTGCTGCCGGTGGACGGCGACCGCACGATCCTCGACATCGCGCTCGCCAACTTCGCCCACGTCGGGCTCGAGGAGGCGGTGGTCGTGACCGGCTACGCGCACGACCGGGTCGCCGAGCGGGCGGGCGCGCTCGAACGCCGTCACGGGCTGAGGCTCGAGCTGGTCTACAACCCGAAGGCGCTCGAGTGGAACAACGCCTACTCGCTCTGGTGCGCGCGGGACGCGTTCGCCGACGGCGTCCTGCTCGCCAACGGCGACACCGTGCACCCCGCGTCGGTCGAGGAGTCGCTGCTCGCCGCCCGCGGGCCGGAGCTGCTGATCGCCGTCGACGACGAGAAGCCGCTCGGCGAGGAGGAGATG
This sequence comes from uncultured Solirubrobacteraceae bacterium, assembly GCA_963830725.1. Taxonomy (GTDB): domain Bacteria; phylum Actinomycetota; class Thermoleophilia; order Solirubrobacterales; family Solirubrobacteraceae; genus DASSUW01. The sequence continues at coordinate 81,754 of CAWHNO010000002.1, forward strand.
AAGGTCCACGTCAGCGCCGAGGGCTACCTGGACCGCATCAACAAGGCGCTCGACCCGGCGACGGCGCAGGGCGAGTACATCGGCGTGACGCTGATCGAGCCGGCGGCGGCCACCGGGCTCGCCGAGGCGCTCGAGGCCACGTTCGAGCGCGATCCCCAGCTCTACTACGAGGACGGCTTCCAGGAGTTCGCCGACCGCGGCGGCCGCGTCGGGATCGCCCCGATCGGCGCCGTCGAGTGGGTCGAGGTCGACGACGGCCGCGACCTCGAGCGGGCGCGGGAGGTCGCGTGCCGCTGCTGACCCGCATGGTCGGCACGCCGCTCGCGATCGACATCGGCCCCGGCGCCGTCGAGGGCCTCGCGCCGCTGCTCGCCGACCGCCGGATCTCGAGCGGCGGGCACGTGGCGGTGGTGGTCGGGCCCGGCCTGGGCAAGGAGATCGCGGCAACGCTGCGCCCGAAGCTGGCCAACGCCGAGATCTGGGACGTCGAGGGCGGATCCGTCCAGGCCGGCGCGGCGCTCGCGGCGCGCCTGCGGCGCGGCTTCTACGACGCGGTGGTCGGCATCGGCGGCGGCAGGACGCTCGACGTCGCCAAGTACGCCGCCAGCCTCTCCGGCCTGCCCGTGGTGGCGGTCGCCACCAGCCTGGCCCACGACGGCATCGCCTCGCCGGTCGCCTCGCTCGAGGACGACGAGGCGGGGCGCAAGGCGTCCTACGGCGTCCAGATGCCGATCGCCGTGGTCGTCGACCTCGACTACGTGCGCCGCAGCGAGGAGGCCATGCGGCGTTCGGGGATCGGCGACGCGATCAGCAACCTGTCGGCGATCGCCGACTGGCGGCTGGCCGAGCGCGAGCGCGGAGAGGCGGTCGACGGCGTCGCCGTCACGTTCGCCCGCATCGCCGCCACGTCGATCGTGCACCGCGAGGACGGGATCGACGACGACGCGTTCCTGATCGCGCTCGCCGAGGCGCTCGTCCTGTCGGGCCTGGCGATGGCCACGGCCGGGTCGAGCCGCCCGTGCAGCGGCGGCGACCACGAGATCCTGCACGCCATCGACGTCCTCTTCCCCGGCACCGCCCACCACGGCGAGCTGGCCGGCGCGGCGAGCCTGTTCACCTCGTTCCTGCGCGAGGACGACGGCCTCGCCCGCGGTATCGACGCCTGCCTGAGGCGGCACGACCTGCCGCGCACGCCGGCCGACCTCGGGCTGACGGGGGAGCAGTTCGTGGAGGCCGTGGTGCGCGCCCCCAGCACGCGCCCGGACCGCTTCACGATCCTCGAGCACCTGGCGCTGGACGAGGCGGGCGTGCGACGTGCGGTCGCGGGGTTCCTCGATGCCTACGATCGCTGAGCTGCGGGCGGTCACGCAGCCGGCATCGATCTTCGCCCGCGACAGCGGCGAGCACTGGGCGGGCCGGCTCTACATCCGCCGCCTCTCGCCCTACCTCACCCGGCTGCTGCTGCGCACGCCGATCACGCCCAACGGCGTGACGGTGCTGATGTTGCTGGCCGGGGTGGCCGCCGCCGGCGTGCTCGCCCTGCCCGGCGTGCTCCCGGCGATCGGGGCGGTGGTGCTGATCCAGCTGCAGATCCTGCTCGACTGCAGCGACGGCGAGCTGGCGCGCTGGAAGGACGTGCGCTCGCCCGCCGGCGTCTACCTCGACCGCGTCGCCCACTGGGTCACCGAGTCGCTGCTGCCGATCGCGCTCGGCGTCCGCGCCGACGAGCCGGTGCTGGGGCTGGTGGTCGCCGTGCTCGTGCTGTGGATCAAGGGCGAGTCGGCGCTGGTGACGGTCGCGCGCGCCGAGTCCGGCCTGCCGCCGGCAGCCGACAGCCGCGAGGTGGCCGCGCCGCGGACGGGCGGGTTGCGGGCGCTGCGGCGGCTCGCGGGGCGGCTGCCGTTCTACCGCGCCTTCGTGGCGATGGAGTTCACGCTCCTGGCCCTCGTGGCGTCGTTCTTCGAGGACGGCTCGCGCTGGCTGCTGATCGCGCTGATCCCCGTGGCCGCGATCACCGTACTCGGCCACCTCGTGGCGATCCTGGCCTCGGGCCGGCTGCGATGAAGGCCGGCATCGGCTGCATCGTGCTCACCCAGGGTCGTCGCCCGCAGGAACTGGCGGCGGCGCTGGACTCGTTGGCGAGCCAGCAGGGCGTCGGACCTCGACGTCGTCGTCGTGGCCAACGGCTGGGAGCCGGCCGGCCTGCCGGACGGAGTGCGCGCCGTGGCGCTGGCCGAGGACCGCGGCATCCCGGCCGGCCGCAACGCGGGCGTGCCGGCCGTCCGCGGCGAGCTGCTCTTCTTCCTCGACGACGACGCGCGCCTCGCGGCGCCGGACGCGCTGGCGCAGGTGGAGCGACGGTTCGAGGACGCCTCGCTCGGCCTGCTGCAGCTGCGCGTGATCGCCTCGGACGGCGGGCGGCCGCCGCGCGACTGGGTTCCGCGCCTGCGCGTCGGCGACCCCGGGCGCTCGAGCGACGTCACCGCGGTCTGGGAGGGGGCCGTCGCCATCCGCCGCGAGCTGTTCGAGCGCCTCGGCGGCTGGCCGGAGCCGTTCCGCCACGCGCACGAGGGGATCGACCTCGCCTGGCGCGTGATGGACGCCGGCCGGCGGGTCGCATACGCGGGCGACATCGCCGTCCTGCACCCGGCGTACCGCACGGCGCCGCACGACTACTCGGCGTACTACGGCGCGCGCAACCGCGTCTATCTGGCGCGCCGGAACCTTCCGTGGCCGCTCGGCGTGATCTACGTCGCCGGCTTCGCGCTGCGCACGCTGCCGTTGCTGCGCGCGCCCGGCCGGGCGCGCGCCGCGCTGCGCGGCTACCGCGACGGGATGCGCGGGCAGTGCGGCCCGCGCCGTCGCCTGCGCGTGAACACCCTGTGGCGAATGACCCGAGCCGGGCGGCCTCCGCTCATCTAGCGGCAGTGCACGTGTCCGGAGGCTCGGGCGGGGCCCGCCAGAACCGGCCGAGCCTTCGGACGCGTGCACTAGCCTCTCCCTGCCCTTGAGTACCGCCCCCGTCACCGAGCCAACGCCCGCGCGACCGGACCGTGAGGACGACTTCACATCCGAGCGGCACGTCTACGAGCCGCATCGCGTCGGCCTGCCGCCGCTGCGGCCCTACTTCCGCGAGCTGTGGCGGCGGCGCGAATTCGCCTTCGAGATGTCGCGCACGACGCTGCGCGCCCAGCACTACAACACGGCGCTCGGCCTGCTGTGGCTGGTGCTCAGCCCGCTGCTGCTGGCGTGCGTGTACTTCGTGCTCGTCGACATCCTGCGCGCCCGCACCGGCGGGATGGTCTTCTTCGCCCACCTGATGGCGTGCCTGTTCGTCTTCTACTACGTCTCCGACGCGATCCGCCAGGCGGTGCGCTCGGTGGTCGGCGGCGGCCGGCTGATCCTCAACACCGCCTTCCCGCGCGTGCTGCTGCCCGGTGCCTCGGTCATCACCGCCTTCTGGCGCTTCCTGCCCACGATCGCCATCTACATCCCGGTCCACCTCGCGGTCGGGCTGCCGGTCGGCCCCGAGCTGCTGTGGCTGCTCCCCGTGTTCGGCCTGTTCACGCTGCTGGCGACGGGCTTGGCGATGCTCGTCGCCGCCGGCCAGGTCTACTTCCGCGACCTCAAGAACTTCCTCACGTACGCGCTGCGGCTGTGGCTGTACGGGTCGCCGATCCTCTACTTCGCCGCCGAGGTGCCGGACCGCTACCAGTTCCTGCTCGTCCTCAACCCGCTCGCCCCGCTGCTGACGGCGTGGAGCGACGTGCTCGACCTCGGCGTCGCGCCCGACCCCGTCGACCTCGTGGTCGGCGCGGCGTGGGCGCTCGCCTTCCTCGTCGGCGGGGCGTTGTTCTTCATCTCCCGGGAGCGTGAGTTCGCTGTCCGGCTCTGACCGCAAGCGCATCCGCGTCGAGGACGTCTCGGTCACCTACCGCACGTCGCTCGAGAAGGCGCCGACGCTGAAGAGCACGCTGCTGCGTCTGGGCCGCCGCGAGCGTGTCATCCGCGAGATCCGCGCGCTCAAGGAGGTCAGCTTCACCGTCCCGCACGGAAAGGTGATGGGCGTCGTCGGCGCCAACGGCGCCGGCAAGTCGACGCTCATGCGGACGGTCGCCGGCATCCTCCCGCCCACCAGCGGCCGCGTCGAGGTTCACGGCCGCGTGTCGACCCTCCTCTCGCTCGGGGTCGGCTTCAACCGCAAGCTGACGGGCCGCCAGAACGTCGTGCTGGGCGGGCTCGCGGCCGGCCTGACGCGCGCCGAGCTGGCGGAGAAGTACGACGAGATCGTCGACTTCGCCGAGCTCGAGGACTTCATGGACATGCCGATGCGGACCTACTCGTCCGGCATGTACGGGCGGCTCGCGTTCGCCGTCGCGGTCACCATGCACCCCGACATCCTCATCATCGACGAGGCGCTGTCGGTCGGCGACGCCCGCTTCCGCAAGAAGTCGTTCGAGCGCATGCACGAGCTGTGCGGCGAGGACCGCACGATCCTGCTCGTCAGCCATGCGCTCGGCAGCATCGAGAAGCTGTGCGACGAGGCGATCTGGATGGACAAGGGCAAGATCCAGATGTGGGACGAGCCGCACGCGGTCGTCGAGGCGTACGCGGAGTTCCTCGGGGTGCAAGAGGAGGACCCCGTCACGATGGAGGACGTGTGACGCGGATCAGCGTCGTCGTCCCCATCTACAACGTCGAGACCTATCTGGAGCCGTGCCTGCGGTCGATCGCCGCGCAGACGTTCGGCGACCTGGAGGTGATCATGGTCGACGACGGGTCGACCGACGGGAGCGGCCGGATCGCGGAGGAGTTCGCGAGCGGCGATGAGCGCTTCCGGCTCGTGCGGCAGGCCAACGGTGGGCTGAGCGCGGCCCGCAACACCGGCATCGAGGAGGCCGGCGGCGAGTTCCTCGCCTTCGCCGACAGCGACGACGTGCTGCCGGCCGACGCGTACGAGCGGCTGCTCGGGGCGCTCGACGACACCGGGTCGGACTTCGCCACGGGCAACGTGCACCGGCTCGAAGGCGCCGCGACGATGCAGGCGCCGTTCCTCGCGCGGACGTTCGCCCGCACGCGGCTCCGCACCCATGTCACGCGCTTCCGGCCGCTGCTGGCCGACCGCACCGCGTGGAACAAGCTGTACCGGCGCTCGTTCTGGGACCGGCACGGCCACCGCTTCCCCGAGGGCCGGCTCTACGAGGACATCCCGGTGATGCTGCCCCTGCACTTCCAGGCACGCAGCGTCGACGTCATCGCCGACCCCGTCTACTACTGGCGCGTCCGTGCGCAGTCGATCACCCAGCGGCGGCTGGAGCGGCGCGCGCTGCTGGACCGGCTGGCGGCGATCGAGGAGGTCCGCGACCACCTCGCGCGCCACGGCCCGCGCCGCGGGCTGCGCTGGTACGAGCAGAGCGCGGTGGCCGACGACCTGCGCCTGTACCTCGACCTGCTCGACGAGGCCGACGACGACTACCGCGCCCTCTTCCTGGAGCGTGCCGGCGCGTTCGCCCGGCGCGCCGGCCGCTCGGCTCAGCGCACGCTGCCCGCCATCGACCGGCTCAAGTGGCACCTCGTGCTCGAGCGCAGGCTGCCCGAGCTGCTCGAGGTCCTGCGCTTCCAGAAGCACGACCTCCCCGGCACGCCGCCCGTCCGGATCCGCGGCCGCTGGTACGGCGACTATCCGTTCCGGGACGACCCCGAGCTCCGGATCCCGCGCCGGGTCTACCGCCTCGGGCGGGGGGACCTCGACCTCGCGCTGACCGCGTCGGTGGATCGAGTGGAGGCCGGCGACGGGCGCGTCCGCCTCCAGGGCCGCGCCACGATCGACGCCCTCGGCCCGCAGCCGGCGCGGCGCGTGCGCGTGGTTGCGGTCCGGCCCGGACGCTGGCAGCGCCTGCGCGGCCGCGTCGGGGCGGTCCGCCTGGCGACGACCGCGACGGACGCGGAGGGATTCGAGGCGACGCTCGACCCTCGCGCGCTCAGCCGGTCCGAGGGCGCCTGGGAGCTGATGGTCCATGTCCGGGCGGGCGGCCTCAGCCGCCGGCGCTCACGGTTCGCGCTCGGCGCGCCGCGCGAGCTCCTCGCGGCCGACCTCCAGGCCGGCGACGCGCTGCTGACCGTGGCGGCCGTCGAGTCGGGCAAGATCGTCGTGCGGCTGCGGCGCGAGTGGCTGGCTGTCCGCCGCCTGCGGCTCGACGGCGGAGTCGTGGAGCTCGAGGGCGACCTGCGGCTGCCCGGCGGCGGGCCGCCGGCGCTCGAGCTCCGGCGCGAGGCCGACTCGCACACGGTCGCCCATCCGTTGGACGTCGACGGCCGGACGTGGACGGCGCGGATACCGCTCGACGAGGAAGGCGCGGTGTGGGAGCTGTGGGCGCGCATCGGCGCGCGACGCATCCCGCTCGCGGCCCTCGGCGGCCACGAGCACCTGGCACGGTCGCGGCAGGGCGGCGCGGCGCTGGCTCAGGCGCGCGGCGGTGCGCAGCCGGGCTCGGCGAACACGCGCCACGACCGGTTGCGGTAGATGCGCACCATGCTCGCGGGCGGCTCGACCTTGGGGAACGTCTGCCGGTCGTAGATCCGCCGCGTCGTCCGGCCGCGGCGCGGGAGCACCAGCATCCGGCCCATCGGGCTCGCGCCGCTGGCCACGGTGCCGACCGAGCCCGGCTCGCCGCCGAGCCAGAAGCGGAGGAACGGGATCGGGCGGTGGTCGCCGGTCGACAGCGGCGCGCAGCGCTCGAAGGCGGCCCGCACGCGCGGCGCCTCCGCGACCCGCTCGAGGTGCCGGTAGAGCACGCCGTCGAGGCGCACACGGCGCTCGACCGTCTCGAGCTGGCTCAGGTGCCATGGCATGTAGGCGACCGAAAGCGCGGCCACGAACGCGCCGACGACGATCCAGCGCGTCCGCGAGCGACCGCGCGGGAGCAGCGTCCAGCCGCACACGGCGAGACCTGAGAAGAGCGTGAGCAGGACCGCGGGTGTGTCGAGGTAGCGGCGGATGAGCGGCAGCCCGAACAGCGGGCCGATGGCGAACACGGCGATCATGGCGAGCGCCGCGGCCAACGGCAGCGCCGCGCGGCGGCGCGCGTGCCGCCACGCGAACACGAGCCCGATCGGGATGCCGATCAGCAACGGCTCCCGCAGCAGGAAGCCGAAGTACGCGACGGTCCAGTACGGGACGTCCTCGGGGCTCCGCCGCCGTCCGGCCTCCTCGGCGAGCGCCGCGGTGCCGTGGAGCGAGTGCAGCGGGTCGCCGGTGACGATCCAGTCGGTGCCCGCCCAGATCAGCGGCGCGGCCACGACCAGCGCCGCGGTGCGTACGCGCTCGCGCGAGGTTGCCGCGGGCCACAGGTACAGCCAGTAGAGGCCGGCGAGGACCCACGCCTCGGGCCGCAGCAGTCCGGCGAGCGCGAGCAGCGCCAGCACGGCGACGCCGCGGCGCTCGCGGCGCGCCTCGAGCAGCACGGCGCCGACGACGAGCGCGGCGAACGGCAGGTCCTGATAGCCGATCAGCGCGTCACGGATGATCACCGGCCGCGAGAGCACGACCAGCGCGGCGACGGCGCCGACCCACGGCGTGAACAGCTCGGCGCCGAGACGGTAGGCGAGATAGACCAGCGCGCCGAACGAGAGCAGCGTCAGCCACAGGATCGCGATGTCGGCCCCCGCGCCGAACGGCAGCGCGAGCGAGCTGACCGCCGTCGCCAGCGGGTGCGGCGTGGGCGCGAAGTCGGCCGTGTACTCGGGCATGAAGCCGTGCCACGCGTCGCGCGCCCACAGCAGCGCCCACTGCGCGTCGTAGTTGACGAACGACGGCGAGTAGACGGCGAAGAGCAGGCCGGCGACGACGACGCTGGTGACGATGCCCGCGACCCATCCGCTGAGCGGAACCCGTGGCCGCTCGGTGCGCAGCGGCTCGGACGGAGGCGGCGGAGCTGCGGGTGCAGGCCTCGGGGGCGAAACGATGGCCATCGACCGCGCCACGATAGCGGTCATGTCGGCCGTGCCCGCGAGGTTCGTCACGTTTGGGCAACGCGAAGGCCGCGTGCTCCGGACGCGACGCTAGGGTGCTCGCCAACTTTGCCATCGCTCGCCGTCGCCACGCCGATCCAGGTCGCAGCCGTGCTCGTCACGGCGGCCGCGGTGGGCGTCGCGCTCGTGGCCCGAGGCCACCGGCGACGCGCGCAGGCGATGCTCGCGGCCTCGGCTCTGGCCGTGCTGACGGTCGGCACGCTGGCCAACCGGCTGGACCCGCTGCTCGATCCGATCGTCGCGGCGGGCGCGGTCGTGGGCGGCGTCGCGGTGCTCGCCCTGGCGTGGCTCGTCCACCGGCGCCCGCTCACGCTGCCGGTGCTCGTCGTGGCGGCACTGCCGTTCCGGGTGCCGGTGTCGATCGGCGACTCGGCCGCCAACCTGCTGCTGCCGCTGTACGCGGTCATCGCAGCCGGCACGCTCGCGTACGCGTGGCGCGCGCTGCGCCGGGACGATCCGGACGCCGAGCGCGAGCGGCTCCTGCGATGGCTCGCATGGGCGTTCGCCGGGGTGCTGATGCTCTACGGGCTGCAGGCGTCGTACTCGAGCGACGTCGAGCAGGCGATCAAGAACGTCTGCCTCTTCTACGTGCCGTTCGCGCTGATGTTCCTGCTGCTGCTCGAGGTCGCCTGGAGCGCCCGGCTGCTGCGCTGGTGCATGGCGGTCACCGTCGGCCTCGCGCTCGCGTTCGCGGCGATCGGCTGCGTCGAGTTCGCCACCGGGCACCTGCTGATCACGAACGCCAAGGTGATCGAAGCCAACGACCTGCTGCCCTACTTCCGGGTCAACTCCCTGTTCTTCGATCCCAACATCTACGGCCGCTACCTGGCGCTGACGATGATCCTGCTGGCGGCCGTCCTGCTGTGGACGCGCCGCCCGCGCGACGCGATCCTGATCGCCCTCGCGCTCGGGCTGCTGTGGGCCGGGCTCGTGTTCTCGCTCTCGCAGTCGAGCTTCGCGGCACTGCTGCTCGGCCTCGGCGTGCTGGCGGCGCTGCGCTGGAAGCCGTGGCCGGTGCTCGCGGGGACCGCGCTGGCCGGGCTGGTTGCGCTCGGGCTGGTGCTGCTCGCGCCGGCGGCGCTGAACCTCGAGACCGGCAGCGTGCGCGAGCTCGACCGGGCCACGAGCGGGCGCGCGAACCTGATCGGCGGGGGCCTGCGGATGGTCCGCGACCGGCCCGTGCTCGGCTTCGGCTCGGGGTCCTACGCCGAGCGCTACCGCGAGCGCGAGCGCGTCAGCTCGGAGAAGGTGGCCGCCGCCTCGCACACGATCCCGCTGACCGTGACGGCGGAGCAGGGCGTGATCGGCCTGGCCGCGTACCTCGCGCTCGTCGCGCTCTCGCTCGCGCTGCTGTTCGACCGGCTGCGCCGGACGGTTGCGCGCGCGCCGCGCGCCGACGCGGTCGCGCGCGCGGGCCTCGCCGCCGCCTACTGCGCGCTCGTCCTGCACACCCTCGTGTACGCGGCGTATCTCGAGGATCCGCTGTCGTGGGCGCTGCTGGCGATCGTGGCCGGCCTGCGCGCGCGGCCGCTCGCCGACGACGCCGCCGCCGAGGCCGCCGCTACGACCGGCACGAGTGAGACCGCCCTGGCCGCGGCACCGACCCGCACGACGGCCACCGCGCCGGGGTCGTGATGCTCGTCCGGCCGGAGTTCGAGCCGACCTTGCCGGCGCTGGTGCGCCGGCGTCTCGGGCTGCGCGAACGCACCACGGTCGTGCTGCTCGTGCTCGCGTTCGCCGCCCTCGTTGCGGCGGTGCTGCTCGTGCGCCCGCGCGTGGATCGCATCAGCGAGGTCGTCCACGGCGGCGAGCCCGCGTTCACGATGCAGTACCGGAACGACCTGTTCGACTCGGTCGAGCCCCAGGCGGGCGAGCTCGCGCGGATCGAGGGGCGGCGCGGCCGCCAGGCGGTCACGATCACGGTCCGCCCGCTCGACCTGCCCGCGCACGGGGGCGACGTCGCCCACGCGCAGCTTCCGATCTACGCCTCGGGCCACATCGAGGCGCTGGCCGGCGAGATCGAGGGGTTCGAGCTGCGCGGCGAGCACCGCGCGCGGATCAACGATGCGCCCGGTTACGAGGTGCGGTTCAGCGCAGGCTCGCCGGGGCGGCGCACCTTCGGCCGCGACCTGATGCTGATCCCGGCCGAGGACGAGTCGCGCGGAGCGCTGCTGGTCAGCCTGCGGCGAGAGATCACGGGGCCGGTCAGGCTCAGCGAGAGCGAGGAGGAGTTCGCCGATCTCGCGACCGAGGCGATGCGCTCGGTCGAGTACGGCACGGGCCCCGGCTGATCAGGCGTCCAGGAACGCCACGGCACGGCAGAAGGCCGCCTCGCCGCCCTGGAAGCGCCAGGGGAAGCAGCCGAACGTGATCTTGCGGTCGAGCACCCGGTCGATCTCGCCGCCGAGGTTCTCGATGTGGATCACGTCGTGCGGGAACAGCAGCGTGTGCATGATCTGGTAGTCGGCCTTGGGGAAGATCTCGTCGAGCGAGCGGCCGAGCTTGGCCTCGGCGTCCTCGGCCTCGTCCGCGCGCATCCTGCGGATCACGGTGTTCATCGGGTGGTCGGCGCTGCCGGCGTCGACGGCCAGCCAGCGCACCTTGCGCTCGAGCAGCCACTCCGCGAACGCGCGCGTGGGTCCGGGATGGCGGATGAAGTACTTCGTCTCGTCGACCTGGCTGAGGTCGGTCCAGTTCTCCGGGTAGTGGCGGTGGTAGCCGGTGTGGATGATCAGGATGTCGCCCGGCTCGATCCTCAGGCCCGTGTCGCGCTCCCAACGCTCGAAGTGCTCGGGCCCGTAAAGGTCGTAGTCGCCGAGCCCCATCTTCTCGAGGTCGACCACGCAGGCCGGGCCGATCAGCCAGTCGAGCGGCAGGTCCCCGATGAACTTCCCGCCCGAGAAGAAGTGGGCGGGGGCGTCGAGGTGGGTGCCGACGTGGAGCGTGGAGGTCAGCTCCTGGCCGCCGGCCTTGTCGAAGGCCAGTCGCTTGACCCACTTGACCGACGGGCCGTCGTAGCTGGCGAAGGCCGGGGTGTGGACGGAGAAGTCCTGCGAGAGGTCAAGGACGTTCATGGGGGCCGCAGACTAGTACCGCGGCACGCGCTGGGGTTGTTCATGCACGCATAGCGTGTCCCAGCAACCCCACGGCCGCGCCGCGCGCGATCGCGCGCCCGGTCGAGTGGCCGAGCGCCTCGAGCCGCGCCAGCGCGTGGCCGTCGCCGGCCAGCAGCGCCTGCAGCGGCTCGGGCCCCATCCCGGCGACGGCGAGCTCCAGCAGCGTCGCGGACAGCGCCGTCGTGCGCGAGCGGAGATCGTCGCCGACCAGCGCCGCCAGCCACGCCTCCCTCAATGCCCCCGGCCAGGGCGATGAGGCGACCACGGCAGCCACGCCCGCAACCAGGTCATCGCCCTCAGGGGTCAGACCCCCACCGCGCCCGATCAACCGCGCGCCCGCCGCCGCGGCCAGCGACGGGTCGCGCGACACGACCGCCGCCACGAGATCATCAGGGCCATCGGCGACGAGGTCCGCGGAGCCACGAATCGTCGGGTCCCAGACCTCGCCCGCCACCACGACCTCGTCGCCCACCAACGGCAGCCTCCCCACCTGCACGCCGTTCGGCAACACCGGCGGCTCGACGGTGAACACCGCGACGAAGCCGCGATCTTCCCCATACGCGGCCGCCCGCCCGGCGCCCACGATCGTGAAGCGCCGCCCGGCCACCGGCGCGGCGACGATCACAGCCCGGCCAGCGCCCGCACCGCCTTCGCGAACGCCTCCATCGGTGGCTTCACGAGCCCTGCCCCGATCTGGCCGACGCCCGGCTCGCGATGCGCGATGCCGGTGTTCACGAAGGGCAGCAGCCGCGTGTGCACCACCTCGCGGCAGTCGATTCCGGTCGGGGTGCCGCGGAAGGCGAGCGGCGGGATCTGGTAGCTGCGGCTCTCGCCCCAGCAGATGTCGTACATCGCGCGCGTGGCCTCCAGCGCGTCGTCCGGGCCGCCGCCGACCACGCGGACGATCGCGGGCGCGGCGGCCATCGCGAAGCCTCCCAGCCCGACCGTCTCGGTGATCGTGCTGTCGCCGATGTCGGGGTTCGCGTGCTCGGGGCCGAAGCCGGGCAGGTACAGCCCGTCGATCATCCCGCTCGGCCCGGTGAACCAGCGGTCGCCGGTGCCGCTCAGCCGCACCCCGAACTCGGTGCCGTTGCGGGCCATGGCGACGACGATCGACGAGCGCTCGATGCCGGCAGCCGCATCCGCCATCGCCTTCGAGGCCGGCATCGTGAGGTTGAGATAGAAGTGGTCGTTGCCGGCGATGAAGCGCGCGACGGCGGCGGTGTCCGCGGACGGCTCGTCGAGCTCGATCAGCGCCGGCAGCAGCTCGCGCAGCAGCAGCGACGTGCCGGCGCGGTTGCGGTTGTGGCCCTCGTCGCCCATCTGGAGCGCCTGCGCGGTCATCGCGCGCAGGTCGATCGGCTCGCCCAGCCGCTCCAGCGCGCGGACGAACACGCGCGCCAGCACGTCGCGGATCCAGGCCAGGCGGTCGAGGACCGAGCCGTCGTTGGCGCCGTAGCGCAGGACCTTGCCGAGGCCTTCGTTGAACGTGCAGAACGCGCGGTTGCCGTGGGCGGCGTTCTCGATCACGCACATCGGCATCGAGGCGCTGACCACCCCGGCCATCGGCCCGACCGCGCCGCGCTCGTGGCAGGGGCCGAACTCGAACGCGCCGGACGCGGCCAGGCGCTCCGCCTGCTCGAGGTCCCCGGCCAGGCCCTCGTAGACCGCGGCGCCGATCACCGCCCCGCGCAGCGGCCCCGACATGTCGGGCCATTCGATCGGCGGGCCCGCGTGCAGGATCGTGCGGTCCCCCATGCCCGGAAGCAGGTCACGCGCGACACCGACCCCGACGAGCAGCGGCTGCGCGTCCTCGAGCCGGGCGACCGCCTCGCCGTTGGCGCGCGCGATCGCCTCGGCCTCGGGCGCGAGCCGCGCGAGCGCCTCCTCGGTGCCCGGCTCGGGCGGCCGCCACTCGACGCGCTCGACGCGCACGTCCTGGCGCTCGAGCTCGTCGGCGAACAGGTCCACGCCCGCGTTGGCGACGGCGAGCGGCCGGCCGAGCAGGTCAGCCATCGCGCCCCTCCAGATCGAGCCCGGCGGCCTCGCGCGCCAGCGCCGCGGCCCGGGCGTTGCCGCGCACCACCACCGCGCCCGCCGCCTCGAGCCGCGCTCGCTGGTCGTCGAGCCCCTGCGGATCGCCGGCGGCGCCCACGAGCGCCACGATCACGTGGAGATCGTCGCGCGCGCCCACGGCCGACTCGATGGCCGGCGCGAGGTCGGCCGCCGGGTCCGGATGGGCGCCGTAGCCGAGGACGACGTCGAGCAGCAGCACCGTGATCGACGGATTGCGCGCGGCGACGGCGAGCTGCTCGATCCGCAGCGACGGATCGATCATCGGGTGCGCGCGGCCCTGGGTGAATTCGTCGTCGCCGAAGTCGGTGAACTCGCCGCCGCCCACGATCGCGGCCGCCTCCGTGCACAGCGTGCCGCCGCTGTACAGGCCGCGCACGTTCCCGGGAGCCGGTCGGCGGCGAAGCGAAGCTCCGAGCGCCGTCAGCGTCCCGTCGGCCGTCTCGGCAGCCAGCAGAGCGGCATCCGTGAGCGTGCTCGCGCGCTCGATCCGCGCGACATCGCCGGCGCCCTCGCGGCGCGCGCCGAGCAACGCGAGGATCACCGCCTTGCCGGTGGCGACGGCCGCCGCCTCGATCGCGTCCGCGACGACCGGGTCGGGCGGCTTGGAGATGACCACGATCACGCTGGTGCCGGCGTCCGCCGCCAGCAACTTCAGGCCCGCGCGCGTCATCAGCCCGCCGACCTCGGCCGACAGGTCGCGGCCGCCGACGCCGATCGCATGCGAGACGCCGACACCCGCGGCGTCGAGCAGGCAGCTCACCTCCTGGATGCCCGTCCCGGAGGCGCCGACGATCCCCACCGGCCCGCGCCGGACCGCGTTGGCGAACCCGAGCGCGACGCCGTCGATGATCGCCGTGCCGCAGTCGGCCCCCATGAAGAGCAGGCCGCGCTCGGCCGCCCGCCGCTTCAGCGAGACCTCTTCGGAGAGGCTCACGCCGTCGGAGAAGCAGAACACGTGCAGGCCGGCCTCCAGAGCCGCCGACGCCTCGTACGCGACGTGCTCGCCGGGGATCGAGAGGAAGGCCAGGTTGAGCGCCTCGTCCCGGCGCGCGGCCGCGGCGAGCGAGCGCGCCGCAGCGCGCTCCGACGCGACCGTGGGCGTCGCCTTGGCGGCCAGCTCGCGCTCGACCGCCGTCCACCGCGGCCTCGATCGCCTCGTCGTCGCGCGCGCGCACGGCGATCACCAGGTCGTTCGGGCCGGCGTCGCCGACCGTGAAGCCCTGGTCGCGCAGCAGCTCGAGGTTGAGCGGCGTCGCCATGCCGACCGCGACCGCCTCTGCGCCGTCCGTGGCGCCGGCCGCCCGCGAGACGAGCATCAGCGTCACCGAGTCGTAGTACGCGCCGCCGCGCACGATCACGCGCTCGGTCATACGCGCGTCCCGGCCGACCCCTCGACGCCCTCGCGCAGGCGCTCGAGGCTCGTGATCACGGACCGGCCACCGTCGCGGGCGAACTGCAGCGCCGCCTGGACCTTCGGGCCCATGCTGCCGCCGGCGAACTCGCCCGCGTCGAGCAGCGCCTGCAGCCGGTCCGCCTCGACCTCGCCGAGCCACTCCTGCCGCTCGGTCCCGAAGCCGATCGCCGCGGCCTCGACGTCGGTGGCGACCAGCAACACGTCGGCGCCCACCGTGCGCGCCAGCAGCGCCCCGGTGAGGTCCTTGTCGAGCACCGCCTCCACCCCGCGCAGCACTCCGTCCTCGCGCACCATCGGGATCCCGCCGCCGCCGGCGGCGACCACGATCGCGCCGTCGCCGATCAACGCCTCGATCGTGGCGCGGTCGAGGATCTCCAGCGGCTGCGGCGACGGGACCACGCGCCGCCAGCCCTTCTCGCCGCGCTCCTCCCACGCCTCGCCGGCTGCGATCCGCTCGGCCGCCTCGGGCTCGCTGACGTAGCGCCCGATCGGCTTCGTCGGCCGCTGCCACGCGGGATCGTTCACAGCGACCAGCACGCGCGTCACGACCGTGCTGACGAAGCGGTCGGGGAGCCTGGCCTCGAGCGCGGTGACGATCAGGAAGCCGAGCGTCGCCTGCGTCTGCGCGACGCACCAGTCGAGCGGGACGGGCGGGACGACGTGGCGGGCGAGGTCGTTCTTGAGCAGCAGGTTGCCGACCTGCGGGCCGTTGCCGTGCGTGATCACGACCTCGTGGCCGTGATCGACCAGGGCGGCGATCTGCTCGCACGCCCCCTCGACGGCCTGCTGCTGCGACAGCGGGTCCGCGCCGCGCTCACCGGCGATGGCGTTGCCGCCGAGGGCCACGACCACTCGTTCTCCGCGCACGTGCGCAGGCTAACATCCTGGTCCTGTGCGGCGTAGCGGGCCGGCGCGGTACCGACCGTGGCCGTGAAGTCGCGCACGAGGTGCGCCTGGTCGTAGTAACCGAGCGTGATGGCCAGGCGCGCCCAGTCGACATCGCCGCCATCGGTCGCGTGCGCGGCGGCCTCGTGCAGCCGGTAGCGCCGGATCACCCACGACGGGCTGAGGCCGACGTGGTCGGCGAACAGGCGCTGGACCGAGCGGACGCTGAGCGACAGCCGGTCCGCGAGCTCGGAGACGCGCGTCAGCGCGCGGTCCTCCTCCAGCAGCGCGACGGCGCGGTCCGCCAGCTCGATCTCGGGGTCCGGCTCGGCCGGCAGCAGCGGCTCGAGCGCAGCCTCCATGGCGGCGACCGCCTGCTCCAGCGCGCCGGCCTGCTCGACGGCCCGGGCGAGCGCGCCGCCGTCGAGCCCGGGCAGCGTCGAAGCCGGCAGCCGGCGGTCGCGGATGGACGAGACCGGAGCGCCCAGCAGCGGCCGCAGGCCGCCGGGCCGGAACCGCAGTCCGACGGCGCGGCCCTGGCCGGCGAGCGTGCGTTCGAAACGCTCCCGGAGCGGGCCGTAGAGCCAGGCACCACCCTGCTCGACGACGAGATGCGCCGAGGGGTTGGGCAGCGTCATCTGGTGGTGCGGCTCGCGGCCGCGCAGGTCCCAGACCACGATCCAGTGCCAGACCGCGTACGGCGCCAGGCGCGGGCCCGGATCGAACCGGTGCAGCGACCAGGCGTCGTCCGGCGGTGTGCGCAGGACCCCTCGGACGCCGCTCATGCGCCCGAGGGTAGATCAGCTACGACGCCGCGCGGTCGTAGTTGAGGCGCATCAGCTCGATCACGTCGCGCATGTCGTCCTCGCTCGCGATCCGCCGCGCGCCCCAGGCGACCTTGTCCGGGAAGGCGGGATGGGGCCCGATCCGGCCCTGCGCCTTGAGCTCGGCGCCGACGGCCTTCGGAAACCCGAAGTGGGCGATGCGGTCACCGTGCAGATGGCCGATCTCCTTCCGGCCGAACCGCAGCGACAGCTCGCCGCGGCTGCCCTGCTGAGCGGTCACGCCCGGCCACGACGTGACCTCGTCGACGATCTGCTGGCCCGTGCTTCGCGTCTCGGTCATGGCACCATGGTCGTCACCGGAGCGGGCGCTTTCCACGGGCAATTGGTCCTAGGTCCTGGGACCTATCAGCTCGCCGAGCAGCGAGCCCACGGTGCGCTCGGTGTACTGCTCCGCGCTCCAGCCGCGCTCGCCGACCAGGTGCTGCCAGGTCGTCGGCTGGATCCGCGACCAGGCCCAGTCGGCTGCCTCGTCGACCGTCCACCCGGGTGCCAGCTCGACGCGGTCGACCGCCATCCGCAGCGCCGCACGCAGCTCCCCCATGCGCCGGCGCCAGGCACTGCCGCCGTCGTCGCCGGTGACCAGCGCCGCCTCGAGCGCTCGCGCGACCGGCAGGATCGTCGGCATGTAGTCGCACCACGCACGCAGCAGATGCTCGAGCCCCTCGACAGGCGGCATCTCCCGCGAAACCGCCACCTCGTCGACGAAGCCGCTCGACTCGTCCCGGTGGCGCGCCATCGCCGTCAACAGCCCGGCGCGGTTGTCGAAGTGGAAGTAGACGAGCTGGCGCGAGACACCGGCCGCGGCGGCGATCTCGGCCACCGTGACGTCGACCGTCTCGCGCTCGATGACGATCGCCCATGCCGCCTCCAGGATCCGCGTCGGGGTGTCGGTCATCGCACGAGCCGCTGTTCGCTCTCGTCGACCTGCATGTCGACGTCGGCGTCGTGCCGCCGCGCGAGGTCGAGGCAGAACTCGATGTCGACCCGCGCGCCCTCGACGCGGGCGTCGTGGATGACGAGGTCGTGGCTCACCAGCCCGCGAGCGTCTCGACGGCGGCCTCGAGCCGCCCGCGCACATCGCCACCCTCGGCCAGCAGCAGCATCAGCAGCAGCCGCGCCTTGGCGGCGCTCAGCCCGCCGGCGCCGATCACGCCGAGCTCGCGCTGCGTCACGACGCCGCCGGGACCGCCGTAGATCGCGTGCACGCCGCCCGCCGGCACGCGCGTCGCGTTCACCACCGGCAGGCCGCGCTCGACCGCGGCGGCGATCCCGCGCTCGGCGCTGCCCGGCACGTTGCCCAGGCCGGTGCCCTCGAGCACGAGCCCGGCGGCGCCGGTGGCGTCGAGCACGGTCTCGATCAGGTGCTCCTCGATCCCCGTGTAGGTCTGCACGATCGGCACCGGGGGGAGCGCGTCCGGGAGCGGCAGGAGGACCCGGTGCGGCGGCGGCATCGTGATCGTCACCGACCCGGGGACCGCGATGCCGACCGGCCCGTGGCCCGGCGAGGTCAACGCATGGACGCGGGAGGAGTCCTGCTTGCGCGCCCAGCGCGCGGCGTGGATCTCGTCGTTGAGCACAAGCACGGTGCCGAGCCCGCGCGGCTCGGCCGCCACCTGCGAGGCGCACAGCAGGTTGCGCGGCCCGTCCGCCGAGACCTCCGAGCCGTTGCGCATCGCCCCCGCGAACACCACGTCGGACTCGACCGTCAGGTCGCAGAAGAACGCCGTCTCCTCGATGGTGTCGGTTCCATGGGTGACGACCACGCCGCCGCCCGAGGCCCGCCGCGCGACCTCCAGCATCGTCTCCGGCGTGACGTTCCAGCCGTTGACGTGGGCGACGCTCTCGACCTCGACCGGCCCGAGCCCGGGCACGGTCGCCACGAGGTCCTCGGCGCTGACGGCCGGCCGGACGGCGCCGGTCTCGGGATCGGCGAGCGACGCGATCGTGCCGCCGGTGGCGATCAGGCGAACGGTCATCCGCGGTCTTCGATCTCGGCCGCCGCCCGCACCGCCTCGACGATGCCGACGTAGCCGGTGCAGCGGCACAGCTGCCCGCCGATCGCCTCGCGCACCTGCTCGTCGCTCATCGACGCCGCCTCGCGGTAGATCGGCAGCGCCGTCATGAGGAAGCCGGGCGTGCAGAAGCCGCACTGGAGCCCGTGGTGGCGATGGAACGCCTCCTGGAGCGGGTGCAGCTTCCCGTCGGGCCCGGCGAGCCCCTCGATCGTCCGGATCTCGGCGCCGTCGGCGGTGGCGGCCAGCATCAGGCACGAGCGCGCGGGCTCGCCGTCCACGAGCACCGTGCAGCAGCCGCAGACGCCGTGCTCGCAGCCGACGTGCGTGCCGGTGAGCCCGAGCTGGTGCCGCAGGACGTCCGACAGCAGCCAGCGCGGCTCGACCTCCACCGTGTGCTCGACGCCGTTGACGCGCAGCGTGACCTCCATCAGACGCTCTCCCGCGCGCGCCGAGCCACGCGCTCCCCGAGACGCTCGGCCAGATGGAGCCGGTAGCGCGCGCTGGCGTGGATGTCGTCCTCGGGCTCGAGCCGGGAGAGCGCCGTCGCCACGTCGCCTTCGAGCCGCAGGGGCACCGGGCCCATGCCGACGAACGAGAGCGCGACCCCGTCGTCCGTGGTGAGCGCGGCGACGCCGCACAGCGCGTAGTCGCCGTGGCGGCGGGCGAACTCCTCGAAGGCGCCACCGCGTCCGTCCTGCACGGGCAGGCGGACCTCCTCGATCCACTCGCCGGGCCCCATCGTGGTCTCGAGGTGGCCGGCGAACAGCTCGCCCGCCGGCACGCTGCGCTGCCCGTTCGCCCCGCGCACGCACGCCTCGCCCTCCATCAGCACGAACAGCACGGGCAGCTCGGCGGCCGGATCGGCGTGCGCCACGCTCCCCACCACGGTCCCGCGCGAGCGGATCGCGGGATGCGCGACATGCGCGAGCACCTCCCTCATCAGCGGCAGCCGCTCGGCCACGAGCGGCGAGCGCTCCGCGGCCGCCTGCCGCACGAGCGGCCCGAACACGAGCGCGCCGTCGTCGAGCACCGGCTCGGCCGGCTCGTCGCGCAGGAAGTTGAGGTCGACCAGGTGCGCCGGCGCGGCCAGGCGCATGTTGAGGATCGGGATCAGGCTCTGGCCGCCGGCCAGCAGCTTCGCCTCCGGGCCGAGCTCCGCGAGCAGGCCGTCGACGTCCTCGCGGGTGCCGGGCCGGTGGTAGGCGAAGGGTGCGGGCTTCACGGGGTAGTGCCCGGCCCCGTCATGTGCCGCCGCTCGTCGGGCCGCACCACCTCGCCCGGCGCGACCGTCCGGCCGTCGCCGTGGACCTTCCACGCCTTGTCGATGCCCGAGCCCATGGTCCCTCCTCGTAGCGGAGCCCGTCTGGTGATTCTTCCTGCCGCGCCGGGACCCTTCAGCGGCGCGCGGTCCAGCGGCCGACCGCGACGCCGATCAGCGCGAGCGTGAAGCCGCCGAGCGCGCTGGCGACGATCACCTTGGCGCCGGCCGGCGCCGCCGGAGCGGCGGGCACGATCGCGGCTCCCGGCTCGGCGGCCGCCGCCGCGGCCTCCGGCGCCTCGATGTACCGGTCGAGGGCATCGAGGAATTGCTCGGTCGTACGACGCGCCGCGGCGCCCATCAGCCGCTGGCCGACGCCGGCCAGCGGGCCGGTGACGTTGGCATCGGCCTCGTAGGTCATGACCGCGTGACCGTTGTCGCCCTCCGTGAGGCGCATCTGCGCGACCGTGGTCACGGAGCCCGGTCGCCCGCTCGCGCTCGCCCGCACCGTGCAGGCCTCGCGCTCGACCTTGTCGCTGAGCGCGAAGGTGCCGTCGTAGGTGCCCTTCACGGCTCCCACGCCGACGTCGACGGTGATCGTGTACTCGTCCTGCCCGGTGGGCTCGAGCCGGCGAGCGCCCGGCAGCGTGGCCGTGAGCGCCGCCGGATCGAGCAGCGCCTTCCAGACCTCGTCGCGCGTGTGCGTGAACTTGTGCTCGCCGCTGACTTTCATGCGTTCAGCCGCTTCTTCTGGACCTTGCCCATCTCGTTGCGCGGCAGCTCGTCGAGGAAGTGCACAACGCGCGGGCGCTTGTGCGGGGTCAGCAGGTCGGCCACGTGGCCGGCCAGCTCGTCCTCGGACGGCTGCTTCCCCTCGCGGGCGACGATCCAGGCGACGATCCGCTCGCCGAGGTCCGGATCCGGCTCGCCCGTGACCGCCGCCTCCTTGACCGCCGGGTGCTCGAGCAGCGCGCCCTCGATCTCGCCGGCGCCGATCTTGAAGCCGCCGCTCTTGATCAGATCGGTCGCGCGCCGGCCGACGATGCGGATGTAGCCGTCAGGGGCGCGGGTGGCGAGGTCGCCGGTGCGGAACCAGCCGCCGGCCATCGCCTCGGCGGTGGCGTCGGGCCGGTTGAGGTACTCGAGGAACAGGTTCGGTCCTTTGACGTGGATCTCGCCGATCGTCTCGTCGTCGGCGTTGTCGATCGGGTTGCCGTCGTCGTCGACGAGCCGCAGCTCGACGTCCTTCAGCGGCGGGCCGACGTAGCCGGGCCGGCGCTCGCCGGCCGCCCGCACGCCGGTGTTCATGAGCGTCTCGGTCATGCCGTAGCGCTCGGCGATCCGCTGGCCGGTCAGGCGCTCGATCCGCTCGTGCTCGATCGCGGGCAGCGCGGCGCTGCCGGAGACGAGCAGGCGCGCGCCGCCCAGCGCGCGGCAGATCCTCTCGTCCCCCTCCGCCTCGGCGACCAGCCGGTGGTACATGGTGGGGACGGCGAACAGCATCGTCGCCTCGCCTTCGAGCGCCGCCGCGGCGCCCTCGGCGCTGAAGCGCCCGAGGTGGTGCACGCCGCCGCCGCGCCGCACCGGCCCCAGCGTGCCGAGGATCAGGCCGTGCACGTGGAACAGCGGCAGGCCGTGGGCGACGATGTCGTCGCCCGTCCACTCCCACGCCTCGGCGAGCGCGTCGAGGTTCGACGCGATCGCCCGCCGTGGCAGCACGGCGCCCTTCGGCGGTCCGGTCGTGCCGGAGGTGTAGACCACGATCGCCGGCGCCTCGTCGTCCGGCTCGTCGGGGATGTCGCCGCCCCTGGCCTCGAGGTCGACGTCGACCCGCTCGGTGATCGCCTCCGGCACGTCGATGCCAGGCGGGCAGAGCACCAGCTCGGGGTCCGAGTCGGCCAGGATGTGCTTGAGCTCGCTGGTGCCCGCCTTCGGGTTGATCGGCGTGATCGGGACCCCGGCCAGCAGCGCGCCGATGACGCCGACCGCGATCTCGGGCTCGTTGACCGCCCACGCGGCAACACGCTGCTTGCCTTCGAGCCGTTGCGCCACGGCCGTGGCCGCGTCGCGCAGCTGCCGGTAGGTCAGCGTGCGGTCGCCGAAGCGGAGCGCGACCTGATCGGTGGGGTCCGTCAGTGCCGGGAACAGCACGCGCGCAGCGTAGTACGCCTTGTTGCCCCGGCGCAGGTCAACCCCGGCATTGAGGGAGGCGAGATCGACCGCTCCGCAGCTCGCGCGCCGACCTTGTCAGCCTCAGGCGTACAAACCCATCACTCGGCGCGAGCAAGCCCTGCGAGACTCCTGACATGCACGGCCGGCACACCAAGATCGTGGCCACGCTGGGGCCGGCCACGGACCCGCCGGGGACGCTCGACCAGCTGATCGCGGCGGGGCTCGACTGCGCCCGCCTGAACTGCTCGCACGGCACGCACGACGACCTGCGCAGGAGGGCGCGCGAGGTGCGCGAGGCCGCCGACCGCGCGCGGCGGCCGATCGGTCTGCTGTTCGACCTCCAGGGCCCCAAGCTGCGCCTGTCCGCCGACACCGAGGCGCGTGCGCTCGAGGTCGACGAGACCGTCGTGTTCTGCGGCGACCGCGCTGCACCCGACGACCGCGTGGTCGTCGACTTCTCCGACTTCGCCGGGCTCGTGACCGAGCGCTCCGAGATCGTCATCGGCGACGGCGTCCCGCGCCTCGCCGTCGACCGCGTGCACGAGGGCGAGGTCGTCGCCCGCGTCCGCTCGGCCGGCCCGCTCTCCGCGCGCAAGGGCATCAACGTCACCTGGGCACGACCCGAGCTCCCGGCGATCACCGACAAGGACGTCGACGACCTCGCGCTGGCGGCCGAGCTCGACGCCGACTTCGTCGCCCTCTCGTTCGTTCGCTCGGCCTCCGATCTCGAGCAGCTCCGCGCGCGGCTGGAGGCCCACGGCTCGGAGGCACGGATCGTGGCCAAGATCGAGAAGGTCGAGGCCTACGAGCAGCTCGACGGCATCATCGCGGTGACCGACGGAGTCATGGTCGCGCGGGGCGACTACGGCGTCGAGGCCGGCGTCGCGCACGTGCCGTTGATGCAGAAGGACACGATCTTCCGCGCCACGCAGGCGGGCAAGCTGGTGATCACGGCGACGCAGATGCTCGAGTCGATGATCCACGCCTCCGAGCCGACGCGCGCCGAGGCGGCCGATGTGGCGAACGCGGTCATCGACGGCACCTCGGCGGTGATGCTGTCGGCCGAGACCAGCGTCGGCGACTACCCGGTCGAGGCCGTGCGGGCCATGGCCGAGATCGCCACGGCCGCCGAGCAGGCGCCGGAGATCCACGGCCGCGCGCGCGACGGCGTCGGCGAGACCGCCGCCGCGGCCGTCATGCACGCCGCGGTCATGCTCGCGGACGAGGTCGACGCCGCGGCGCTCGTCGTCCCCACCTCGACCGGCGGCGCCGCCCGCGCGTGTGCGAAGTACCGCCGCCGGCGCCCGATCATCGCGCTCGCCTACGAGCCGCGCGCGGCCAACCAGCTCACGCTCGAATGGGGGATCCAGCCCGCCGCCGTCGAGGTCGCCGACACGGTCGACGAGATGATCGACGCGGCTCTGGTCGCGGCGCGCGACCACGCGGGCCTGCCGAGCGGAGCGCGGGTGATCGTGACCGCCGGGCGGCAGACCGGCACGCCGGGCGGGACGAACCTGATCATGGTTCGCGAGATCCCCTGACGTCGGCTCGTGGCGCGCGGCAGCGCCGGCGAACGTCAACTGCGGCTGGGTAGGGCGGCTGGGGAGCCGGTCGCGCGGCTTGTCTCCAAGCGGATGGCGCCTTGAACGGAATATGTCCGGTCAAGGCGCCATCGGCCCCGCGAGTGGCGCTTTGACCGCGCGGATATCGACGCAAACGCGCCAGGGACCGCCGGTGCGGCCGACCTCGCCGCCCCCTTACCAGCCGCAGTTGACGTTCGCCGGCCCCTACACCAACGCCATCATCGGCCGCGCCACCACGCGCGGATGCCGCGCCAGCAGCGCCAGCAGCTCATCGGCCCGCGCCATCTCGGCCTCGTCCATCTCCGCGTGGTGGAACATGACGCCGACCGGCTCGCCCGACACGACGGCGGCCGCGAGCCGGCGTGCCAGCTCCCCGGGCGCCAGCCGCGACCAGTCGATGTGCACCGGCAGCTCGCGCAGCCCCGGCACCCCGAGCGGCTCGGCGCGCGACTCGCGCGACAGCACCGTGAACCCGAGCTCGGCCAGGCACTCCCCCGTCTCCGCCGTGCAGCGGTTCCAGGGCGGCGTGAAGATCGGCTGCACCACCCCTCCGAGCCGCTCGGCGAGCAGGTCCCGGCCCGCGGCGATGTCGGCCCGCTGCGCCTCCCGCGACCGGGTGGGCCCGAACTCGTACTTGCGCCCGTCGGGCTCGTGGTTGGCATGCGCGAGCCCGTGCTGATGCAGCCCCAGCCGCTCGCCCGCGCGGGCGCGTAGCTCGCGCGCGAGCGGCCCCCGCAACGCCCGCGGGATCACGGCGAGGTCGAGCGGCAGACCGTGGTCGGCCGAACCGGTCCAGCAGCGCCAGCAGCCGGTCGTCGCTCCAGCCCGCGTCGTCATCGCGGAAGAACACCTGTACGTCCGCGGAGTCGAGCGCCTCGGCCACGGGATCGAGCCATCGAACCATTCGTCAGGAGAAACGTAAGTCGTGAAGAGAATGTTCACGGAGGGGGGCAGGTGTCGATCGGCTACGTGCTGATGGGGTTCCCGCGCGTCTCGGAGACGTTCATCGCGAGCGAGCTCCATCGGGTCGAGCGGGCCGGCGTCAGCGTTCGTCTGTTCGTGCTCAAGCCCGTCGAGGAGCGCGAGCAGGGCCTGCGCCATCCCGTGGTCGACGCGATCGCCGCGAAGCCGCGGTACCTGCCGGACACGGCGTCGCTCACCGCGCCGCTGCACCGCTGGCGCCTCGAACACCTGCGACCGTTCCTGCCCGCCATCCGCCGCACGCTGCGCCGGCGCCCGCGCGGTCTCGCCCGCGCCGTCGCGCGCGCCGCCCGTCAGGCGCTCAGGGACCGGCGGACGCCGCTGTCCGGCCCGCGCAAGATCTACGTCAAGGAGCTGATCCAGGCGATCGCGCTCGCCGACCTCCTGCTCGCCGCGCCCGACGTCCGCCACCTGCACGCGCACTTCGCGCACGGCACCACGACGATCACGTGGCACGCGGCCACGATCGCCGGCCTGCCGTTCTCGTTCACCGGCCACGCGCGCGACATCTACGCGCCCGAGCTGAACCCGCACGGCTGGCTGCGCCGCAAGCTGCTCGCCGCGCGGTTCGCGGTCACCTGCACCGAGGCGAACGTGAGGCACCTGAAGCGGATCGCGCCGGAGGCCGACGTGCACCTCGTCTACCACGGCCTCAACGCCGACTTCGCGCGGCTCGTCGGCGAGCCGGCTCCGCAGATCACCCGCAACGGCACGCTGCGCGTGCTCGGCGTCGGGCGTCTCGTCGCCAAGAAGGGCTTCGACGTGTTCGTCGAGGCGTGCGCCGAGCTGCGCCGCCGCGAGGTTCCGTTCGAGGCGCTGATCGTCGGCCAGGACGACAAGCACGGCGCCGTCGTACGCGAGCGGATCGCCGCGCTCGATCTCAGCGACAGGATCGCGCTGCCGGGCCCGATGGGCCAGGCGGAGCTGCTGAGCGAGTACCGCCGCGCCGGCGCGTTGTGCATGCCGTGCCGCGTGCTCGCGAACGATCGCGACGGCATCCCCAACGTGCTCGTCGAGGCGATGGCGGCGGGCGCGCCGGTCGTGGCGACCCGCGTCTCCGGCATCCCCGAGCTCGTCGACCATGAGGTCAACGGCCTGCTGGTCGAGCCGGACGACCCTCGCGCGCTGGCCGACGCGCTCGTGCGCCTGCACGAGGACCGCGAGCTGGCCGCGCGCGTCGCCGCCGCCGGCCGGGAGACCGTGCGGCAGCGCTTCGACGGCGACCGCCTCGCAAGCCGGCTCGCCGAGCTGTTCCAGGAGGCGCTGGCGTGAAGCCGGTGTTCAGCGTGATCGAGCACCTGCACCGCGACCGCGCGGTCGCCGAGGACGCCGCCGCCGGGCGCTTCACCTGCGCCGGCGAGACGGTCGAGCTGGGGACCGAGCCGGACTGGCTCGGCGCCGACCTTCCCGCCGACGAGGAGTGGCGGCTCGACTGGGTGAAGTTCTATTACGGGCTCGACCTCGCGCACGCCTACCGCACCACGGGCGAGGCGCGCTTCCGCGACGCGTGGGAGCGGCTCGTCCGCTCCTATCTGCGCCAGGTCCCGCCCGACAGCGATCCGAGCGAGGTCACCGCCCGCCGGATCGTCAACTGGATCTATGCCTGGCAGGGCTTCGGCGCGCTCCCGAACGGTCTCGAGCCAGCGCTGGCCGAGCGGATCGCCGTCGAGGCGCAACACGTGCGCGACACGCTGACACCCGAGCGCAACCACCGCACGCTCGAGCTGTACGCGCTCGCGATCGTCGCGTTCGCCTTCGACGATCCCGAGCTGCGCGACCTCGCGATCGCCGAGCTCGACCGCAACCTGGCCGAGGACTTCCTGCCCGACGGCGTGCACCGGGAGTGCTCGACCCACTACCACATGATCGCCCTGCGCTCGTTCGCGGGCCTGCGCGAGAACGCCCGCCGTCACAACCTGTCCCTTCCCGACGGGTTCGACGAGCGCCTGGACCGCGCCGCCGAGTTCGCCCGCCACTGCTGCCGGCCCGACGGCACGATCCCGGCGCTCTCCGACGCCGACACCGGCGACTACACGCAGCTGCTCGAGCTGCTCGGCCTCGAACCCGGCGAGACGGGTGCGAGCTTCCCGCACGGCGGCTACTTCACGCAGCGCAGCGACGACCGGTTCCTGATCTTCGACTGCGGGCCGCTCGGCGACGGCGGCCACGGCCACTACGACCTGCTCAGCTTCGAGGCCTGCGCGGGCGGCCGGCCGCTGGTGGTGGACCCCGGGCGCTTCACGTACGCCGACGGCGAGCTGCGCCACTGGTTCAAGGGCACGGCGGCGCACAACACCGTCTGCGTCGACGGCCTCGACCAGACGCCGTACGCGCGCAAGGCGCCGAAGGGCCCGACCGCCCAGCCCCGCTTCCTCGGGCGCACGAAGGACGAGCTCGTCGGCGAGGCCCACAGCCCCGCCTACGAAGCCGTCCATCGCCGGAAGATCACGTTCGTCGAGGACCGCCACTGGGTGATCGAGGACACCCTGACCGGCGACCGCGAGCACCGTTACGACCTGCGCTTCCATCTCCCGCCGGGCGAGGCCTGGACCTCGGGCTCCGCGGTGCTCGCGGCCGGCGGCGGCGCGGGCGGCGAGGTCTACAACATCGGCGGCGGCTCGCGCGTGAGCCTGGCCGCCGCGCTCGAGCTGCTCGCCGCGATCGCCGGCCGGCCGCTCGACGTCCGCCGGCGCGAGCGCGAGTCCGGCGACGTGCAGGACACGGGCGCCGACATCACCCGCGCCCGCGACGTCCTCGGCTTCCGGCCCGCCACCGACCTGCGGGCCGGCCTCGAGGCCGAGTTCGAGTGGGTGCTCGAACGCGCCCGGGCGCGCCGCAGCGCCGTCGCCTCGACCGGCTGAGGCCGCCTCGGCGGGTACTTTGCCGCCATGACCGAGCGCCGCGGATTTGCCAGCGACAACCAAGCCGCCGTCCACCCCGAGGTGATGGCGGCGATCGCGGCCGCCAACGAGGGCGGCCATGCCGCGGCCTACGGCGGCGACCCGTGGACGGCGCGCGCGCAGCAGCGCTTCCGCGAGCACTTCGGGCCCGCGGCGCGGGCGTTCCCGGTCTTCAACGGGACCGGGGCCAACGTGCTCTGCCTCGAGGCGCTGACCCACCCGTGGCAGGCGGTCGTCTGCGCGCGCACCGCACACCTGCACGTCGACGAGTGCGGCGCGCCGGAGCGCGCCGGCCGCAAGCTGCTGGTGGTCGACGCTCCCGACGGCCGGCTGACGCCCGAGCTGGTCGCGCCGCTGCTGGTGCGGATCGGCGACGAGCACGTCGTCCAGCCGCGCCTGATCTCGATCACGCAGAGCACCGAGCTCGGCACCGTCTACGCGCCGGAAGCGATCGCCGCGCTGGCCGACTGGGCGCACGCGCACGGGATGCTCCTGCATGTCGACGGCGCCCGGCTGTGCAACGCCGCCGCCACGCTGGGCGTCACGCTGCGCGCGCTGACCACGGATGCCGGCGTCGACGCGATCTCCTTTGGCGGCACCAAGAACGGCCTCATGGGCGCCGAGGCGGTCGTGCTGCTGCGCGACGACGTCGGCGACGGCTTCAAGTACCGCCGCAAGCAGGCGATGCAGCTGGCGTCGAAGATGCGCTTCATTTCGGCCCAGCTCGAGGCGCTCCTGGACGGCGACCTATGGGAGCGCTCGGCCGCCCACGCCAACGCGATGGCGCGGCGGCTGGCCGCCGCCGTGCGCGACCTCCCCGGGGTGCGCGTCACCCAGCCGGTCGAGGCCAACGCGGTGTTCGCGATCCTCGATCCGGAGGCGACCGAGCGGCTGCAGCGCAGCTGGCCGTTCTACACGTGGGACGAGGGCACCGGCGAGGTGCGCTGGATGTGCGCCTGGGACACGTCCGAGGAGGAGGTCGACGCGTTCGCAGCCGACGTCCGCGCCGCGCTCAGATGAGGCCCTCACGCGCCGATCGCGACCGCCGTGCCCGTGACATCGATCTCCGGCCGGTCGGCGTGGATGTCGACGAGCAGCCGGCCCGGCCTTCCCATGTCCTCGCCCTGGAGGACCGTCACCGTCGCGGGCGGCTCGACGGCTCCCAGCTCGCGCAGGTAGGCGCCGAGCGCGGCCGCCGCGGCGCCGGTGGCCGGATCCTCGACGACGCCGCCGGGCGGGAAGGGGTTGCGCGCGTGGAAGCGCAGCGGCTCCTCGCGCCAGACGAGCTGGATCGTGGTCCAGTCGCGCGCCGCCATGATCGCGCCGAGGCGGTCGAAGTCGTAGTTGAGGTCGGCGAGCCGCTCGCGGCTCTGCACGGCCACGACGGGGTAGTGGCCGCCGACGTAGGACACGCGCGGCGGCAGCGCCGGGTCGAGCTCCTCGCGCCGCCAGCGGAGGGCGGCCAGCACCTCGTCGACGTCGCCGTCGTCCACGTCCTCGAGGTGCGGCGTCACGCTGGTCAGCGTCGCGGTCAGGCGGCCCTGGTCGTCGCGCCGGGTGGTCACCGGTACCGGCCCCTTGACCGTGCGCAGCACGCGCTCGCCAGGCCCGTCGCGCTCGGCCAGCGCGACCGCGGTGGCGATCGTGGCGTGGCCGCAGAACGGCACCTCGGCGAGCGGGCTGAAGTAGCGGATGTCGTCGCCGGCGAGGAACGCGGTCTCGCTGTAGCCGACCTCCGCGGCGATCGCGAGCATCCGCTCGTCGGACAGGCCGGCGGCGTCGAGCACCACGCCCGCCGGGTTGCCGCCGTCGGGGCGATCGGAGAAGGCGACGTAGCGCAGGATGTCCATGACCGGCATCATCGCCCACGTGATCGTTCTGTGCGAGACCTGTGGAGCGCCGTTCGAGGGCCGGCCCGACCGCTGCCCGATCTGCGAGGACGCGCGGCAGTGGGTGCCGGAGGACGGGCAGCGCTGGCTGGCCGCGGACGAGCTCGACCGCCGCACCGTCGTGCGGCCCGACGGCGCGTTCGAGGGCGTCGGGCTCGAGCCGGGCTTCGCCATCGGCCAGCGCGCGCTGCTGGTGCCGCACCGCGGCGCTCGCCTGATGTGGGACTGCCTGCCCCACGTCGGCGACGTCGACCTCGGCGACCTGACCGGCATCGCCATCTCGCACCCGCACTACTACACGGGGATGGTCGACTGGGCGCGCGCGTACGACTGCCCCGTCCACCTGCATGCCGACGACCGCGAGTGGATCACTCGCCACGACCCGCACATCGAGCTGTGGGAGGGCGAGACGCTCTCGCTCGGCGACGGGCTGACGCTGATCCGCTGCGGCGGCCACTTCGCCGGCGGCACGGTGCTGCACGTCGGCGACGCGCTGCTGGCCGGCGACATCGTCCAGGTGATCCCGGACCGCGGGTGGGTGGGCTTCATGTACAGCTACCCGAACCTGATCCCGTTACCGGAGTCGTCGGTCCGCGCGATCGCCGCCGCGCTGGAGCCGTACGCGTTCGAGACCATCTATGGCGCGTGGTGGGACCGGATCGTGCGGCGCGACGGCAGCGCGGTGGTGGCGCGCTCGGCCGAGCGCTACGCGCGAGCGCTGCGCGGCGAGCTCCCGTAGGCCTCGAGCCGCGTGCCGGCGATCCGCTCCGGGATCGTCTTCAGCCGCTCGACCGGCTCGGCGCTGAACACCAGCCGCACGTGCCGGTCGGCGACCTCGCCGCCCCAGCCGGTCATCGGCGTCGCGGCGATGGCGGCGTCCTCGAGCAGGGCGCGCGAGAGCTGGCTCGCCGTCGTGCCGAGCTCGACGGCGTCGATCAAGAGCGACCAGCCTCCGGCCGGGCGGATCAGCGGCCAGCCGTCGAGCGCCTGCATGATGGTGTCGCGCCGGCGCTCGAGCTCCTCGACCGCGTCGGCGACGTGCGACTGGTCGCCGCGCAGCACGGCGGTCGCCGCGGCGCGGGCGATGCCGGTCGGCGTGGTGGTGTTGTAGACGTGCATCCAGCCGACCGACTCGACGAGCTCCGCCGGGCCGGCCACCCAGCCGACGCGCCAGCCGATCATGCGGTGCTCCTTGGAGAGCGAGCCGGCGATCACGGTGCGGTCGGCCATGCCGTCGAAGTGCAGCGGATGGACGAGCGGGCGGCCGTCGAACAGCAGCCGCTCCATCGCCGCGTCGTACAGCAGCGGCACCTCGCGGGAGCCGAGGACGTCCGCGACGGCCGCCCACTCGTCCTGCGTCAGGACGGCGCCCGACGGCATCGAAGGGCTCATCAGGACCGCGAGGACGGGCTTCGACGCGGCCGCGGCGGCGAAGGCGTCGAGGTCGAGCCGCCACTCGCCCTGCTCGACCCGGTAGGGCGCGAGGCGGGGGACGCCGCCGGCCAGCCGCGCGCGGTTGACGATGCCGGCGTAGGTGGGGTCGGTGAGCAGCACCTCGTCGCCGGGGTCCACGGTGGCGAGCATGACGTCGAGGATCGCCTCGGTGCCGCCGCTGGTGATGAGGATCTCGCGCTCGGGGTCGTAACGGCGGCCGGTGCGCTCGGCCAGGAAGTCGGAGATCGCGGCGCGCAGGTCCATGTCGCCGGTGAACGGCAGCCAGCTGTTGGCCTCGGGGCGCTCGAGGCCGCGGACGGTCTCCGGGATCGCCTCGGGCGGCAGCGGCAGGTCGGTGTCGAGGTTCTCCATCCGCAGCACGGGCCAGTCGTCGCGCGCCGCGGTGCGGGCGTCCGCGGCGGTGGCGGTGCGATCGATCCCGAATCCCCGCACGTCCTTCAGCCGCTGCGCTCGCTTGAACACGTGTCTCGCTCCTCTGCTTTACCGTCAGACCTGCCGTTATATTAGACAGCAATGGAGGACTCGGTCAAGACGATCGCGGCCAACGTGCGCCGCCTGCGGGCAGAGCGCGGCTTGTCGGCGGCGGGCCTCGCGCGCGCCTCCGGCGTTGCTCGCGCCACCCTCGCGGAGCTCGAGGCCGGGCGCGGGAACCCCACGGTGGAAACGCTCTACGGGCTCGCCTCGGTGCTGGGGGTCACGCTCTCGGAACTGCTCGTCGAGGCCGAGGCCCCGGCCGTCCAGGTCGTGCGCGCCGGCGAGGGTCCGCACGTGTCGGGCCCCGTTCTCCAGGCGCGGCTCCTGCGCCAGGGGACCGTCGACCGCGCGCGAATGGAGCTCTATGAGCTTCACGTACTGCCGGGCCGCCCGCGGCGCGCGGACCCGCACCAGGCCGGCGTCGTCGAGCAGCTGCTGGTGCACGACGGGCGGCTGCGCGTCGGTCCCGAGCACGACGCGGTCGAGCTCGGGCCCGGCGATTTCGTGGCCTTCGACGGATCTGTCGCGCATGTCTACGAGGCACTCGGGGAACGAGTGACGGCGACGCTGGTGATGACCTCGCCGGCCTGAGCCCCATGCGCGCCGTCTTCGTCCTCTACCTGGTCGTGATCGCGACGGGCCTCGCCTTCTACACGGCGATCGGGATCGTGAACCCGTGAAGACGCTGCGCGACCACAGCCTGTCGCTGTTCTTCCTCGTGATCTTCGTCGCCGCGCTGGTCGGTCAGGCGATCGCGGGCAGCGCCGAGTTCAACAACGAGGCGATCGCGCACGGGAGCGAGACCAGGTCGCTGGCGAGCTACGTCGTGTCGGCCGACTTCGGGCAGGCGGTGATGGAGAACTGGCAGTCCGAGTACCTCCAGTTCACGCTCTTCATCGTCGCCACGGTCTGGTTCGTCCAGAAGGGCTCGCCGGAGTCCAAGAAGGTCGACGAGGTCGGCACGCAGTCGGACGCCGAGCAGCTCGTCGCCGAGCACGCGCCGCCCGACGCGCCGAAGTGGGCGCGCGCCCGCGGCGTCAGGCTGTGGCTGTACTCGAACTCCCTGCTGCTGGTGATGGGGACGATCTGGCTCGGCTCCTGGTTCGCCCATTCGCTGACCGGCTGGCGCGTCTACAACGAGGAGGCGCTCGACCACGACGAGGCGACGCTGGGGTGGGTGCAGTACCTCGGCACGGCCGACTTCTGGGAGACCACGCTCCAGAACTGGCAGTCGGAGTTCCTCGCCGTCGGCTCGATGGCGGTGCTCGCGATCTACCTGCGCCAGCGCGGCTCGCCCGAGTCCAAGCCGGTCGGCCTGCCGCACGAGTCGACGGGCGTCGAGGCCTAGAAGGCGCTGGTCAGCGCCAGCGGATAGACCGCCGGCGCGCCGCGGCGGCGGAGCTGACCGGCCAGCATGGCGAGCGTCCAGCCGCTGAAGCGCACGTCGTCGACCAGCAAGCACGGGCCGTTCGGCAGCGCGCCGGTGACCGCGAAGGCGCCGCGGACGTTGGCGACCTGCTGGGCGGAGTTGGCCATCTCGCGCTGCGGCGGGCGGTCGGCGATCCGCTCGAGGACCGGCGCGAACGGGAGCCCGAGCGCCTCGGCGAGCCGCCGGGCGAAGTCCGGCACGACGGGCGACGGCACGGCGGTCACCCACTCCACCGGCACGCGCCAGGCGCGCACGACCTCGGCCGCGGCGTCCACCAGCTCGCCGTCGAAGGCGCCCGCCCGCCGCCCGGCCGCCACGACCGGGTCCCAGCCGCCGTCGCCGAGCCGCGCCAGCGCGCGACCCTCCTCGGCCCGCACGTCCTCGGGGATCTTGCGCATCGCGCCGCTGTCGTCGGGCGCCATCTTCTTGGTCTCCAGCACGATCGGGCGCGACCGCAGCAGCAGCGCCGCCTCGCGGACCAGCTTCGGATCGAGCGGGCCGGCGTAGCGCGGCCCCGCGCAGACCGAGCAGCGGCCGCAGTCCTGCGGATCGGGGTCGTCGAGCTCCTCCTGCAGCGCCCGCATCAGGCAGCGCCCGTCGGCGCCGAACGCCGCCATCGCCTCCTGCTCGCGGCGGCGCAGCGCGGTGACGCGGGCGTAGCGCTCGGCGTCGTAGGTCCAGCCGCTGCCCTCGACGCGCGTCCAGCGAGAGCCGTCGCGCTCCACCGCGCCCTCGACGTCGAGCACCTTCAGCAGCGCGTCGATCCTCCCGCGGCCGAGGTTGACCTCGGCCATGACGTCGCGCGCCGTCGCGCCGCCGTCCTCCAGACGCGCCAGCACGCGCTCGACCAGCTCGCGAGGCGGGAACGCCTGCTGGATGAAGAAGTCCTGGATCCGGCGGTCCTCGGCGCCGCGCAGGAGCACGACCTCGGCGCGCTCGACCCCGCGGCCGGCGCGCCCGACCTGCTGGTAGTAGGAGATCACCGAGCCGGGCGCCTGGTAGTGGACGACGAAGCCGAGATCGGGCTTGTCGTAGCCCATGCCGAGCGCGCTCGTGGCCACCACCGCCTTGAGGTCGTTGCGCAGCAGCCGCTCCTCGACCTCGATCCGCCGCTCGCTCTCGATCTCGCCGCTGTACGCCTCGGCGGCGATCCCGCGGCCGGACAGCCAGTCGGCGACCAGCTCGGCGTCGCGCTTGGTGAGCGTGTAGACGATCCCCGACCCCGGGAGCTGCGGCAGCCACGTCGCCAGCCATGCGAGCCGGTCGGCCTGGCCGGGCTCCTCGACGACCTCGAGCCGCAGCGACGAGCGCCCGAGCGGGCCTCGGTAGGTGCGCGTGCTGCCACGCAGCTGCTCCTCGATGTCGGCGACCACGCGGTCGTTGGCCGTAGCGGTCGTGCACAGCACGGCCACACCGTCGGGCAGCCGCGCGAGCATCTCCTCGAGGCGCCGGTAGTCGGGCCGGAAGTCGTGCCCCCAGTCGCTGATGCAGTGCGCCTCGTCGATCACGAGCAGGCCGACGCGCTCGGCGAACAGCGGCAGGAAGCCGGCGCGGAACTGCGGGTTGTCGAGCCGCTCGGGGCTGATCAGCAGCAGGTCCACGGCATCGGCCTCGAGCAGCCCGCGCACCTCCTCCCACGCGTCGCGGTTGGTCGAGTTGATCGTGTGCGCCCGGATCCCGAGCCGCGCGGCGGCCGCGATCTGGTTGCGCATCAGCGCCAGCAGCGGCGAGACGATCAGCGCCGGCCCGGCGCCGCGCTCCCGCAGGAGCGCGGCGGCGATGAAGTAGACCGCGGACTTGCCCCACCCCGTCCGCTGCACGCACAGCACGCGCGCGTGGTCCTCGACCAGGTCGCGCACCGCCTCGAGCTGGTGCTCGCGGAAGCGCGCGTCGGGTCCGGCGAGGTCGCGAAGCAGTTCGAGCGCCCGGTCGTCGATCACCACATGGACGGTAGGACCCCCGCCGGAGGTCTCGCCCCCGGGCGCGTAAGGGGGTCAGACCCCTAGTGCGGCTGAGCCCCTAGTGCGGCTAGCCGTGCCAAGGAGCGCGTAAGGGGGTCAGACCCCCTTACCTGGTCAGACGCTCGCCTGATAGCTGCGGAAGGCTCGCGTGGCGAGCGCTCCGCAGACCGCGAGCAGAGCGGCGAGCAGCGCGACGTCGGTCGCGATCAGGCCCCAGTCCGGGCTCGCCGCGGTCGCGCTGCGGCCGGCCTCGATCGCCCAGTCGACGGGGTTGAGGGCGGCCGCCGTCTGCATCCAGCCCGGCATCAGGTCCGCGTTCACGAGCGCCGTCGACAGGAAGGTCAGCGGCAGCACGAGGAAGGTGACCGCGCCGATCAGCGACTCCTCCTGGCGGGTGACGAGCGCGAGCGCGTTCGACAGGGCCGCGAGCGCCGAGCCCAACAGCGCCGCGAGCAGGATGAGCACGACGACCCCGACGACTC
The DNA here is from genome assembly GCA_963830725.1 of uncultured Solirubrobacteraceae bacterium. GTDB lineage: Bacteria > Actinomycetota > Thermoleophilia > Solirubrobacterales > Solirubrobacteraceae > DASSUW01. The sequence goes on from CAWHNO010000002.1 coordinate 116,720, forward strand.
CGCCGGGGAAGGTCGCACCCACGGCCAGCGCGATGAGGACCATGATCACCGACTGGACGACGATGACCACGGCGCCCTGCGCCACGCGGCCGGCGATCAGTGCGCTGCGCCGGACGGGCGACACGAGCAGCCGGTCGGTGACGCCGCGGTTGATGTCCTCGATCGTGGCCATCCCGCTCCAGCCCGAGGAGAACAGCGCCGACATCACGACGATCCCCGGCGCGAGGTAGGCGATGTAGGACTCGCCGCCGAAGCCGGGCAGGTCGGCCATGCTCTTGAACAGCTCGCCGAACAGCAGCAGCCAGATCAGCGGCTGCACGAGCGTGACCGCGACGAACCACGGCTGGCGCCACAGCGCCCGCAGGTCGCGCAGCCCCAGATAGAGCGTGTGCCTCATTCGAAGCTCCTTCCCGCGTGGCGGAGGTAGACGTCGTCGAGCGAAGGGCGCGAGACGGTCACGGACGCCACGTCGATGCCGCCAGCCTCGAGGGCGCCGAGCACGAGCGGAACCGCGCGGGCGCCGTCGTCGGCGCGCGCGTGCAGCGAGCTGCCGTCGATGACCAGCTCGCGGACGCCGGGCAGCGGCTCGAGCGCCGCCGTGACGGCGCCGTTGGCCGCGAAGCCGAGCTCGACTTGGATCGAGTCGCCGCGCAGCTCCGCCTTGAGCTGCTCGGGCGCGCCGCCTGCGACCACGCGCCCGCGGTCGACGATCGCCAGCTCGGAGGCCAGCCGATCCGCCTCCTCGAGGTAGTGGGTGGTGAGCAGGATCGAGAGGCCCTCACGAGCCATCTCCAGGATCTCGCGCCACATCTCGGCGCGCACCTCGGGATCGAGGCCGGTGGTCGGCTCGTCGAGGAACAGCACCTGCGGCCGGTGCACCAGCGCCATCGCGATGTCGAGCCGCCGCTGCATGCCGCCGGAGTACGTCTTCACGAACCGCCCGCCGGCGTCGCTGAGCCCGAACTGCTCCAGGAGCTCGGCGACACGCGCGGCGAGCGCGCGGCCGCGCAGGCCGTGGATCTGGCCCTGCAGCAGCAGGTTCTCGACGCCCGTGGCCTCGACGTCGACGCCCGAACGCTGGCCGACGCAGCCGATCGCGCGCCGGACCGCTCCGGGATCGGCCAGCACGTCGTGGCCGGCCACCCGCGCCGAGCCCGAGTCCGCCCGTGAGAGCGTGGTGAGGACGCGCACGGTCGTCGACTTCCCCGCCCCGTTGGGACCGACCAGCCCGAAGATCGTGCCCGGCGGCACGGCGAGGCTCAGCCCGTCGAGCGCCCGCACGTCGCCGTAGCTCTTGACCAGGCCGTCCGCCTCGATCGCATGTACACTTGTCTTCATGGGCAAGTATCTTATTGACCAAAAGACTTAGATGTCAAGAAACTCGTCCCGCGAGGAACTCGAGGCGGCGTTCGGCAACGCGGTGCGCGCCTACCAGACCGGGGTCGACAACTTCGATCAGGCGATGGCCGACCACATCGGCATCAACCGCACCGACGCCCGCTGCGCCGACCTGATCGATCAGGCCGGCGGCATGACCGCCGGCGAGCTCGCCAAGGCGGCCGGGCTCACGACCGGCGCCGTGACCGCGGTGGTCGACCGGCTGGAGGCCGCCGGCATCGCCCAGCGGGTCGCCGACCCGAGCGACCGGCGGCGTGTTCGGATCGAGGCCACGCCCAAGCTGTGGGAGGTCAGCGAGCCGCTGCTCGGCCCGATGCTGGCCGAGTCGCAGGCCATCATCGACGACCTCTCAGACAGCGAGATCGCGCGGTTCACGGAGTTCATGAACCGCGCGATCGAACTGCAGGCCCGCCACACCGAGCGGGTCCGGGGACTACCTAAGCCGACGTATTGATGGTGATCTTGGCGACGCCGATCACCAGGCCCTCGGTGAGGGCGTCGACGCCGAACGTCTGATTGAGCAGCTCGGCGGCCTCGGCCTTGAGCTTGACCGTCGTGCCCTCGAGCACGGCGGTGCCGTTGTCGTTGACCTCGAGCGGGTTGAGCGTGCGGCCGTCGAGGAAGAAGAGCGGCGCGCTCTCGGCCGCGACCTCGCCATCCACGGTCACGGTGCCGGTCAGCACCGAGGCGCCGGGGTCGACGACGAAGTCGGTGAGCTCGACGCGCTTGCCGGCGCCCTCGAGGCTGAGGCCGGCACCGTCGTGGTCGATCTCGCCCTGCACGTACGGGCTGACCGAGCCGGGCTCGTAGTAGGTGACGTTGCCGCCCGTGATCGGGAACGAGGCCACGCCGGCCTTGCTGATCGACGCGTCGCCGAGCGGGCCGGGCGTGAGCTTGAGCGACGTCAGCGCCTCGACGAAGCCGGCGTCGAGCGTGACCGCCGTGCTGCGACCGGAGAGCTGGTCGACCTGCGCGACCGGGTCCGGACGTGTCGGCGATGACGGCTCGTCGTCGCTGCCGCAGGCCGCCGCGCCGAAGGCCAGCGCAGCCGCCGCGAGAAGAATGGGGAGTCTCATGCCGGCCACTGCGCGCGAGCCGCCGCGACGGATGCGCAAGCTGGCGCCCCGGCGGTCCCCCACGCCGGCACGCGGGGGACCTCCCAGGGTCCAATCGTTCCGGCGCCTGGATCGTCCGTCAGACGTGCGCGGCGTGCGACCAGCGTTGCTGATCGCCGCCGTGAGCGACGCTCACGCGGCGGAGTGCGTCCAGGACCGCGAGCGGGCCGACCGACAGCAGCTCGCCTGCCGGCCGCGCCGGCGAGAGCGAGCGCCAGGAACGCACCCTCGGCCATGCGATGCATGAGGTTCCTTCCTCCGGCGGCCCCCGCCGGGTCGTCGACACTGGACGGATCGTGGGGTCAGCCCACGAGCTGGAGCCGCGAGCGGCGCGACTCGTAGCCCGCCGCGATCTCCCGCAGGATCTCCAGCATCGCCTGGGTCGCGGGCGAGTGATAGCCCTCGGCGACTGTGGCGGCGTAGATCTGCCGCACCGGCGTGTCGCGCCCGAGATCGCGCACGACGATGTCGTCGCGCACGGTCGTGAGCCCCAGCTCGGCGATCAGCGAGACGCCGACGCCGGCGGCCACGAAGCCCTGCATGGCCGTGTAGTCGTCGGTCTCGAACGCGATCCGCGGCTCGTAGCCCGCGACCGCGCACGCGCGCGAGATCAGTCGGTTGCACTCGCAGTCCGGCTGGCCGCCGATCCACGCCTCGCCGGCGAGGTCGGCCAGGCGCAGGCGCCGGCGGTTGGCCAGCGGATGGTCGCGCGGCAGGACGAGGTACATCGGGTCCTCGATCAGGTGGACGCGGTGGATGCCGTCGTCGGCGTGCTTGACCGCCGACTCGAAGACGATCGCCAGATCGAGGTCGCCGCTGCGCAGGAGCGGCACGCAGTCCTCGGGCTCGGACATGCTCATCGACAGCTCCACGGCGGGATGCTGTTGGCGGAAGGCGGCGATCGCGAGGGGCATCAGCGTCGCGCCCGCCGACTCGAACGCGGCCGTGCGCAGGCGGCCGCCGCGCAGGCCGGCGATCGCCTCGAGCTCGGCCTCCGCCTCGGCCAGGCGGGCCATGATCGCGTCGGTGTGGCGGACCACCGCCTCGCCCGCCTCGGTCAGCTTCACGCCGCGCGCGCTGCGCTGCACGAGCGTCGTCCCGGCCTCGCGCTCGAGCGCCGCGATCTGCTGGGAGATGGCGGACTGGGTGAAGGACAGCGACTCCGCCGCGGCCGAGAACGAGCCCTTTACGGCGACCTCGCGGAGTACCCGCATGCGGCGGACGTCGAGCATGAGAGGAACTTATACCACCCTTTGCGAACGTTCATTTGAACTGATGGCAGTTGCACGCGACAATCTTGCTCACGTTCCTCCTCCCCAGGCCCGTTGAAAGGACATGACCGTGACGCCCCTCTCCCTCGCTCCAACCGTCCTCATCCGGGCCGCGCGCGGCTCTGACGGCGAGGCCCTGCACCGCCTCGCGGCGCTCGACTCGGCGCACGTGCCGGCCGGCGAGCTGCTGGTGGCGGAGACCGACGGCTCCGTGATCGCCGCCCACGCCCCCGCCACGGGCGCCACGATCGCCGACCCCTTCCACCCCACGGCCGAGGTGGTCTCGCTGCTCGAGCTGCGGGGCTCGCTACTCAGGGCCGCGTGACGGCCGACTCCCCAACCCTCCCCTCCTCATCGGCGGCGGGGGCGGCCGTGCACGCCGCCCCCGCCTGGAAGGTGTGGACGGGCCTCTGGATCGTCTATCTGGTCTGGGGCTCGACGTATCTGGCCATCCGCGTGATGGTCGAGACGGTGCCGCCGCTGCTCGGCGCCGGCGTCCGCTTCTCCGTCGCGGGCGCCGTGATGCTCGCGGTGCTGTCGTTCCGCCGCCGGGTGCGGCCGACGCGCGCGCAGCTGCTGAGCGCGCTCGCTGTCGGGCTGCTGCTGCCGGGCGCCAACGCGGTCGTGACGGTCGCCGAGCAGGAGGTGCCGTCGAACCTCGCCGCGCTGCTGATCGCCTCGGTCCCGCTGTGGGTGCTGGTCATGCGCCGGACGACCGGCGAGCCGGTCTCGCGCGCGGGCATCGCCGCCGTGCTCGTCGGCTTCGCCGGCGTCGCGCTGCTGCTGCAGCCCGGCGAGCAGAGCGAGGGCGCGTCGCTGCTCGCGCTCGGCGCGTGCGTGTTCGCGGCCGTGATGTGGGCGAGCGGCTCGTTCGCGTCACCTCGTCTGCGGCTGCCGGGCGATCCGCTGGTCTCGACCGGCTGGCAGATGCTGCTCGGCGGGCTGGCGATCACGGCCACCGGCCTGGTGGCCGGCGAGGCGGGCGAGGTCGACCTCGACGCGTTCTCGACGCGCTCGGTCCTGGCGCTCGCCTACCTGGTCGTGTTCGGCTCGTGGCTCGCCTTCACCGCGTACGCGTGGCTGCTCCAGAACGCGGCGATCTCGCGCGTCGCCACCTATGCGTACGTGAACCCGGTGGTGGCGATCGTGCTCGGCTTCCTGATCCTCGACGAGCTGGTCACGCCGGTCACGCTCGTGGGCGCGGCGATCATCGTCGTCTCCGTCGCGCTCGTCACGCGGATCGAGAGCGCGCGGCGGCCCTAAGGGGGTCTGACCCCCTTACGCGGCCGGGGGCACGACGAACGGCCGCACATTGCGGCCGGCGCCGTAAGGGGGTCTGACCCCCTTACGCGGCCGGGGGCTCCTCGAACGGGCGCTCGAACAGCGTCGAGAGCACGATCTGGGTCTGGGTGCGGGTCACGCCCGGGTGGTCGCGGAGGCGTTCGAGCGCCTCCTCGAGGTGGGCGGTGTCGCGCGCGCGGACGTGCAGCATCGCGCTCGCCTCGCCCGCCACGGTGTAGCCGGCCTCGACCTCGGGATGGCGCTCGACGGCCTCGCGCACCTCGGCGGCGGCCATGCGGCCCTCGGTGTAGAGCGCGACGAAGGCGTGCGTGCCCCAGCCGTAGCGGCCCGGGTCGACCTGGGCCGTGTAGCCGCGGATGACCCCGTCGGCCTCGAGCCGGTCGACGCGCCGCTTGACCGCCGGGGCCGAAAGCGAGACGCGCAGCCCGATGCTCTGGAACGAGCGGCGAGCGTTCTGGCGCAGGAGCGCAACGATCTGACGGTCGATGTCGTCCATCGGGCCAGTGATTCTGGCATGTCGCGCAACGGATCACGCTTGAGCGCAGCGCGCGACAGCGCAACCATGAAGCAGCGCAACTTTGAACTCAGGGAGGCCTGTCCGTGAGCACCCAGCCTGTCGTCGCCGCCGAACCCCAGGGCCGCGACGATTTCATGCCGCTCCACGGCATCGACCACGTCGAGCTGTACGTCGGCAACGCCCTTCAGTCCGCGTACTTCTACGTACACGCGCTCGGCTTCCGCGAGGTGGCCTACGCCGGGCTCGAGACCGGCGTGCGCGACCGCACCTCGCACGTGCTCGAGCAGGGCCGGATCCGGATCGTGCTCACCGGCGCGCTGACGCCGGACCATGAGATCGGCCGCCACAGCGCCGCCCACGGCGACGGCGTGAAGGTGATCGGCCTGTCGGTGCCCGACGTCGACCACGCCTACCGCGAGGCGACGGCCCGCGGGGCCCGCGGCATCCGCGAGCCGTGGGAGGAGAGCGACGAGCACGGCACGATCCGCCGCGCCGTCATCGCCACGTACGGCGAGACGCTGCACACCTTCGTCGACCGCTCGCAATACAAGGGCCCGTTCACGCCCGGCTACGTCGCCCGCGAGCGCACCGCCGGCGACGTCGGCCTGCTGGCCATCGACCACATCGTCGGCAACGTCGAGCTCGGCGAGATGGAGACGTGGGTCAAGTACTACGAGGACGTCTTCGGCATGACGGAGATGCTGCACTTCACGGACGAAGCGATCTCCACGGAGTACTCCGCGCTCATGTCGAAGGTGGTCACGAGCGGCAACGGCCGCGTCAAGTTCCCGATCAACGAGCCCGCCGAGGGCAAGCGCAAGTCGCAGATCGACGAGTACCTCGAGTTCTACGGCGGCGCCGGCGCCCAGCACATCGCGGTCGCGACGCGTGACATCGTGCGCACCGTGACCGAGCTGCGCGAGCGCGGGATCGAGTTCCTGACCGTGCCCGACACCTACTACGACGACGTCCCTGAGCGGATCGGCGAGATCAAGGAGTCGCTCGAGGACCTGCGGCGCCTCGGCATCCTCGTCGACCGCGACGACGAGGGCTACATGCTGCAGATCTTCACGAAGCCGATCGGCGACCGCCCGACCATGTTCCTGGAGGTCATCGAGCGCCACGGCGCCCGCGGCTTCGGGGAGGGCAACTTCAAGGCGCTCTTCGAGGCGATCGAGCGCGAGCAGGAGCTGAGGGGGAACCTCTGATGCGCTACCACAGCCTGGGCCAGGTCCCGCAGAAGCGACACGTCCAGTTCCGCGACCCCGAGGCGCAGTCCGGCAACGGCCAGGCGCCGCTGCTCGTCGAGGAGGTGCTCGGGTTCGAGGGCTTCTCCGGCAACGAGTCGATCCTCTACCACCTGTGGTCGCCGTGCCGGATCAGCGACGTCGGCGAGTTCACGCCGATCGAGCTCGAGGAGTGGGTGCCCGAGACGCACGTGCACCGCCTCACGAACACGATGGGCATGCAGCCGATGGGCGACGCGGTGCTCGGCCGCCAGGTGCTCCAGTACAACAACGACGTCGAGATCGGCATCTGCATCCCCGAGGCCGAGGCGGACTACTTCTACCGCGACGGCGAGGGCGACGAGGTGATCTTCGTCCACGAGGGCGAGGGCGTGGTGGAGACGATCTTCGGCACGCTCCGCTACGGCAAGCACGACTACGTCGTGATCCCGCGCGGCACCACCTACCGCTTCCGGTTCGACACGCCGCAGCGCTGGCTGACCTTCTACACGCCGGGCGAGATCGAGACCCCGAACCGCTACCGCAACCGCTACGGCCAGCTGCTCGAGCACGCGCCGTTCTCGCAGCGCGACTTCAAGCCGCCGAGCGAGCTCGCCACCCACCGCGACCGCGGCGAGCACATGGTCAAGGTGCGCGTGCGCGGCGGCTACCAGGACTACGTGCTCGACTACCACCCGCTCGACGTCGTCGGCTGGGACGGCTACGTCTACCCGTACACGTTCAACATCGCCGACTTCGAGCCCAAGGCCGGGCGCCTGCACCAGCCGCCGCCGGCGCACCAGAACTTCCAGGGCCCGAACTTCGTGATCTGCTCGTTCTGCCCGCGGATGCTCGACTGGGACCCGATGGCGGTGCCGATCCCCTACCACCACTCCAACGTGCAGTCGGAGGAGATGATCTATTACGTCGACGGCCAGTTCGGCTCGCGCAAGGGCGTCGACATCGGGGCGATCACGCTGCACCCGTCGGGCCTCCCGCACGGGCCGCAGCCGGGCCTGGTGGAGAAGTCGCTCGGCGCGACGCGCACGGAGGAGCTCGCCGTGATGTGCGACACCTTCCGGCCGCTGAAGCTCACGACGCTGTCGCGCGACCTCGACGATCCCTCGTACGCGTTCTCATGGTTCGAGGAGGGAGCAGAGCTCTCGACCACGGGCTGAACGCGCTCAGAGAGCCCCGCCGTCATGCGGGGCTCTGACCGTGCCGGCGCTGTCGATGGGCTTCGCAGTCGCGGCCGAGGACGGCGGCTCGATCAGGCTGTCTCGAACGCGCCCCCCAATAAGGTGGCGGCCGATGGCTCCCAGCCGAGAGGAGCTCCTCACGATCGCCGAACGGGCGCTGACCGGCGTGCGCGGCGACGCGCAGGCGACCGCGTGGTGGGAGCGCCAGCTGAGCACCGCCGTGGGCACCGCCGTGACCTCCGAGGCGCTGTCGGTCGAGATCGCGGTCGTGCGTGGCGGCCGGGTCGGGACTGCCGTCACCACGGCCGCCGACCACGACGGGCTGGCGAGTGCGGCGGCTCTCGCCGCGCGGCTGGCGGCGACCGGACCGGAGGCGGGCGAGTTGCCCGAGCCGGCGCCCGGGCCGTCGCACGACGGCTACGACGCGGGCGTCGAGCACCTCGAGCCGCCCGAGGACCTGCGCGACTGGGACGGCTGGCGGGCGGCCGCGGCCAGGACGGCCATCGTCTCGACCAGGGGCGTGCGGGCGTACGAGCAGCGCAGCTTCGGCGAGCTGCGGCTGCGGCGCCACGGCGCGCCCGGCCGGTCGCTGGAGCTGACGGCGACGGCGGTCCGCCCGGCGGAGCTGGACGCGGACGCGCTGGGCGCCGAGGCCGAGTCACTGCTCGGCGGCGGCGAGCCCATGGAGGTCGAGCCCGGCGAGTACGCGGCGGTGCTCGGGCCGTGGGCGATGGCCGAGGTCGTGCGGCGCGCCGGGCTCGCGTTCGGAGGGCCTCAAGCGCCGCTCGCGGAGCGCCTCGGCCGGAGCGTCGCGGCGCCCGCCGTCAACCTGTCGGATTCACCGCGTTTCGCGGCCACGCTGCCGCGCACCTACGACGCCGAGGGCGCGCCGCGCCGGCCGCTGCCGCTCATCCAGGACGGCGTCGCGCATCGCGTGGTCGAGGCCGGGACCGGGCACGCACAGGCCGCCGGCGGCGTCGGCGGCACGCTCCCCGAGCACCTGGTGCTCGTGGGCGGCGGCGCCGCCGACGTCTCCGAGCTCGCCGCGCCGGTCGAGCGCGGGCTCTTCATCCCATCGCTGTCGCTGCACGGCGCATGGGTCGTCGGCCGCCGCGGCTCCGCGCTCGCCGAGGGCGTCCGGCTGATCCGCGGCGGCGAGCCGGCCGAGCCGGTCGCCAACCTCACCGTCGTGTTCGAGCCGCTCGAGCTGCTCGCCGGCGTCCAGGCGCTCATCGCCCGCCAGCGCACGATCCCCTCGCCGCTCCAGCGCTCGGCCCGCACCGCCTCGGCGACGGTCGCCCCGGCCGCCCGCTCCGGCGGCGGCCTGTTCGTCGCCGGCCCGGCCTAAGTGGCCACTAAGCGGTCGTGGCCGGAAGCTCCGCGGATTCCGGCGGGCGTGGCACGCGTAAGGGGACCCGGCGTGCCGGGGAGGGCACCTTCCGGCACCGCTCCCCGGCGGACCGCCGGCGGCGTCCCGCGGCCGGGCGCGCCCCTTCCCCCTTTCAGAGAGAGGAACGCTCCAGCGGCTCGAAGGTTGGAGACCGACTCATCCCGATCCCGCCAACCGCCCGTCACGAACGGCTCGGTTCGTGGCCGGGGCGGCTCTGCCGGCTCAGCCGCTCTTCGACTTGCCTGGCCGGCTCGGGCTTCGGGGGCTCCTCGGCCGTCCGCTTCGGGCCGGGCGCCTTCTCGACCTTCGGCTTCGGGCCGCGCTGCGCCTCGACCATCGGCTTCGGGCTGCGCAGCGTCTCGACCTTCGGCTTCGGACCGGGCAACGTCTCGACCTTCGGCCCGCGCACGCTCTCCGCCTTCGGCTTCGGGCCGCGGGCCTTCAGCGGCCGCGCGGCCGGCGAGCCATGCGCCCGGACCGGCCGAGGAGCCTTCGGCGGCTTCTCGCCCTTCCCCCGTGCCTCCCGCTTCGCCTCCAGCGCGGCCGCGGCACGCTCGCGCTTGACGTTCTGCCTCCGCACGCGCTGCCCCGGCGGCCCCGCCTCGCGGCGCAGCTTCGACGCGGCCACGCGCTGCTCGGCGGCCGCGACGACCCCCGGCGTCGCGGCCGCCGGCGCGACCCGCGCGGGCCTCGGCTCGCGCGTGACGGGCTCGTCGCGCGTGACCTCGACGGCCGCGGTCCCTCCACCCGCGACCGCGAGCACGACGGCCGTCGTGGCGACGATCGAGGCCGACCCGCCGGCCGCCGCCGTCACACCCGCCGCCCCCAGAACGGCGGCCTTCAGCCCCAGGGTCGGGGCGACCGGCAGGATCAGCGCCAGCGCGCTGCGCTGCGCGCGGACCTGCTCGCCGAACTCGCGGCAGCCCTCGCACTCGCGCAGGTGCCGCCGCAGGGTGTTCCGGCGCAGCGCGCCGCCGCGCAGGTTCGCGAGCTGCTCGCGGATCTCCGCGCACGACGTCTCGCGCGCGGTCCGGCTGGCGATCAACGAGCTGCGGGCCTGGAACACGAGCGCCTTCACCTTCTCCCGCTGGCACCCGAGCACGTGGCCGATCTCGTCGTGCGACATGTCGCCGAGCTCGGCGAGCACGAGCGCCGCACGCTGGTCGGCCGGGAGCGCGGCCATGTCGCCGAGCAGCTCCCGCAGGTCCTGCCGGCGCTCGACCTCGTGTGAGAGCTGCTCGGTCGACGGCTCGACCAGCTCGTCCGCCGTCCGCTCCGGGCGCGCTCGCAGCACGGTGAGGCAGCGGTTGCGGGCGATCGTGTAGAGCCACGGCCGCAGGCGGATCGGCTTGCTGGAACCGAGCAGGTCCCGGTAGGCGGCCAGGAACGTGAGCTGCACCGCGTCCTCGGCCTCCTCGACGGAGCCGAGCATGTGGCGGCAGAACGACAGCAGCCCGCGGTGATGGCGCGAGTAGATGACCTCGAACGCCGCATCCGAGCCGCCGCGCAGCAGTTCGACGAGTCGCTCGTCGGAGGCGAGCCGGAGCAACCGGGCAGGAAGCCGGCGCCCGCGCCGACGGGGTTCGATCCCGCTGTCATGGCCGCCGGTAGCCGTGGCGCTCATGAAGCGAAGCCGGCGCTAGATCTTCAGCAGCACGATCGTGTTCACCGCGAACACGATCGCGAAGAAGATCGTCCAGCGATCCAGGTTGCGCTCCATCAGTGAACCACCGGTCGAGCCACCGGCCCCGCCGCCGACGCCGAAGGCACCCGACATCCCTGCGTCCTTCCCCGAGTGCAGCAGGATCAGGAAGATCAGGACGACCGAGACGAAGACCTGCAGGACCGAGAGCGCCGACTGGAGCATCGGCCCTCCAGAGTACTAAGGACCGGCGCATGGGCAGCCCACACCGCGGCCGTGGGTCAGTCCTTGTCCGGACGGCCGTGGCCATGGTCGTCGTCGTGGCCGTGGCCCTTGCCGCCGCCGCCGTCACGGCCGTGGCCGCCTCAGTGGCCTCGAGGTGGGTCTTGGACACCTTCGCGCGCTTGCCGTGCTTCTCGCGCGCGCTCGCCGGCGCGGCGATGAGAAGCGTTTCCTGCGCAGAGGACCAGAGTCCACCTCATACATCTAGGAACGCGACTCCTCGCCGGAGGTTGGAGAGTCGAAATCGTCGAGCCGGCGCAGGATTGCGACCGCCTCCGCGCGCAGGCTGCGGTCGAGCGCCCGCCAGTCGGCCTCCGAGAGCTTGCCGGTTCGGTGGTCGAGCTCGGCGTCGCGGATCTCGCGGTACTTGGCGTCGCGGGCGGCTTCCAGCTCTGCACGCACGGCGTCCTCGGACTCGTCGTCCGCGCGCCGCCGCCGCAGCGGTGCCGAGACCAGCAGCACCACGAGTGCGAGCACGACGAGGATGATGAGGAAGTCGATCAAGCGGGGGCGCGCGCCTCGCGGCCGACGCGGGCCGCGTAGGCGGCCGTCACGCGCCGGCCGACGGCGCGCGGTGACGGCCAGAGCGCGATCAGGCCGCCGAGGAAGACGATCAGGGCGCCGATCCAGATCCACGTGACCATCGGCGACACGAGCAGGCGGAACGTGGCGGGCGGCGGGTCGTCGGCGTAGGAGCGCACGAGACCGCGCAGCGCCTCAGCCAGGAACGCGTCGCGCTCGGCAGGTGCGAGGTCGCCCTCGGCGGCCGCGAACACCTCGTCGCCCTCCTTCACGCGCGGCTCGAGCTTGCGCGTGTCGGGCGCCACCGACAGCCAGACGTCGCGCCGCAGGCCGGCCTTGAGCCCGACCTCGCTCGTCGCCTCGCCCTCGAAGAAGCGCGAGACGGGCCCCAGCATCGGCCCGGCCGAAGGGAAGAACGAGCGCTCGGTCCTGAGCGTCGTCGCCTCGCCGTCGCGCGTCACGCGCATGACGGCGCCGAAGTCGATCCGCTCCAGCCGCCCGTTCGAGGCCGCCACCAGATCCGCGGTCGGCCGCACGTACTCGACCTCGTAGCCGCCGACGCGCGTCGTCTGGCCCGGCACCAGCTCGACGTCGCGCTCGTCGGCGAAGCTCGAAGAGGCGGCGATGCCGACGAACAGCACCGCCATGCCGGCGTGCACGGTGTAGCCGCCGTAGCGGTGCCGGTTGCGGCGGATGAGCGAGACGAGCGCCACGGGGACCGGCTCGCGCGCCATCACCCGCCGTGCGCGCACGCCGCGCGCCAGCTCCTGCCCGACGGCGCCCAGCACGAAGCCGGCCAGCACGAACATGATCAGCGCGTCCGGCTGCGAGCCGCCGCCCAGCAGCAGCGCGAAGACCAGGGAGGCCGCCGCCACGCCGATCGGCGCGGTGAAGTTGCGACGCAGGTTGGCGGCGGTCGCCCGCCGCCACGCGATCAGCGGCCCGATGCCCGACAACAGCACCAGCACCATCGTCAGCGGCACGGTGAAGCGGTCGAACCACGGCGGGCCGATCGAGGCTCGCTGCCCAGTGATCGCCTCCGAGATGAGCGGGAAGAAGGTGCCCCACCAGATCGCCACGCACAGCAGCACGAGCACGAGGTTGTTGAGCAGGAACACGGCCTCGCGCGAGAGCAGCGAGTCGAGCCGGTGCTCGGACCGCAGCTCGGCCGCGCGCGAGCTCACCAGCCAGATCGAGCCGGCGATCATCGCCACGATCAGCACCAGGAACGGCACGCCGAGCGTCGAGGCGCCGAAGGCGTGGATCGAGTCCAGGATCCCCGAGCGGACCAGGAACGTGCCGAGGATGGCGAGCACGCCGGTGGCCAGCACCAGCGAGACGTTCCACGTCTTCAGCATCCCCCGCTTCTCCTGGATCATCACCGAGTGCAGGAACGCGGTGCCGGTCAGCCACGGCATCAGCGACGCGTTCTCCACCGGGTCCCAGGCCCAGTAGCCGCCCCAGCCGAGCTCGGAGTACGACCAGCGCGCGCCGAGCACGATCCCGACGCCGAGGAAGAACCAGGCGCCGAGCGTGAACGGGCGCGTCGAGCGGATCCAGTCGGTGTTGAGCCGCCGCGCGACCAGCGCCCCGACGGCGAACGCGAAGGGCACCGCGAACAGCGTGTACCCCGAGTAGAGCATCGGCGGGTGGATCATCATGCTCGGGTGCCGCAGCAGCGGGTTGAGGCCGACGCCCTCGACCGGCACCGGCCCGACCGTGCGGTCGAATGGCGACTCCAGGAACACCAGCAGAGCGGCGAAGAAGGCGCCGAGGCCGAGCAGCACCGCGGTCGCGTACGGCGCGATCTCACGCAGCCGGCGACGCGTGGCGAACAGGATCAGGCTCGACCACAGCGACAGCAGGAGCAGCCACAGCAGCAGCGATCCCTCCTGCGACGACCACACCGCGGTCGCGCGGTAGAAGGCGGGCGTGGTGGTCGAGGAGTGCGACGTGACCAGCGCGAACGAGAAGTCCGAGCGCAGGAACGCCGCCTCGAGCACCACGAAGGCCAGCGCCGCCGTGCCGGCCAGCGCGTAGACCGCCCGCCGCCCGGAGGCCACCCACTCGCGCCGCCGCGTGCGCGCGCCGTACAGCGAAGCGCCGATGCCGTACAGGCAGACGGCGAACGCCAGGATCAGGCAGGCCTTGCCCGCGACGAGCATCCTAGGTTTCTTCGGCCGTGAACTTCGACGGGCACTTGGTCACCAGCGAGTCCTTCTCGCCGACGAACACGCCGCCCTGCTTCCGGACGTCCACGATGACCTCGCGCCCGGCTCGGAAGGGGTCGGGCAGCACCCCCTCGTAGCGCACCGGCACCGACACCTGGCCGGTGCGGTCGCGCACCCGGAAGTTGGTGACGGTCCCCTGGCGCTCGTAGCCGGGGACCACCTTGCCGGTGAGCTGGTACGTCTTGCCCGGCTGGGCCCCGCTCAGGAGCTGGCTCGGGCTGCGCGCCTCGCTCGAGGCCGAGAAGCTCGTGTACACGAGCGCGCCCGCGAGCAGCACGGCGGCGCTCAGCGCCACCACGAGCCGGACCGTGCGCTTCCGGGCGGGATCCATCGCCTCCGATTATGGCGAGCCCCGACCCCAAGGGGGGTCAGACCCCTCTGTGGCAGAACAGATCGCATCTGTGTCCGATACAGAGGGGTCTGACCCCCTTGACTGGACGAATGGCAGATGCCTCGTGCTGAAGAACACATAAAGGTTCTCAACAAGCGGCCGAGAAACCTTCGTAGGAGCCCGGCGTTCCTCACAGGTAACGAATATGCAGCTCACCGCCTCAATCCCCCACCGCCGCAGCCGCGACCGCCACGACGGCCGGTCCCGCGCCCGCACCGCCGTCCTGCAGACCCTCGCCCGCGCCAAGCGCAGCGGCGGCCCCGAGGATCGCGCGCTCTACTCGTGCCAGTGCGGCTTCGCCTTCAAGGCCGAGGTCTCGACCTCGGTCGGCTGCCCGCACTGCGGCACCAGCCAGGCCTGGTAGCGCCTCGGCGGCGTCCGCCGTCCTAGAGCGCCTCTGAGAACGCGTCGTAGGCGCGCTGGTCGAAGAGCCAGAAGCGCGCCTCCTCGACCTCTGGGTGGCGCTCCATCGCCTCGCGCGTCGTGCTCAGGGCGACGCGGGCGGCCTGCTCCAGCGGGTAGCCGTAGACCCCGGCCGAGATGGCGGGAAAGGCGACACGGCGGCACCCGTGCTCGGCGGCGAGCTCGATCGCGCGGCGGTAGCAGGAGGCGAGCAGCTCGGGCTCGCCGCTCTCACCGCCGCGCCAGACCGGTCCGACCGCGTGGATGACGTGCCTGGCCGGAAGTCGGCCGGCGCCGGTGACCTTGGCGTCGCCGGTGTCGCAGCCGCCCAGCCGCCGGCACTCGTCGAGCAGCTCGGGTCCGGCGGCGCGGTGGATCGCCCCGTCGACACCGCCGCCGCCGAGCAGGCTCGAGTTGGCGGCGTTGACGATCGCGTCCGCGTCGCCGTCCTTCGTGATGTCGCCGAGATGGAGGGTGATCAGAGCGGGCGAGGGGAATCGAACCCCCATTTCTGGCTTGGGAAGCCAGCGTCTTGGCCGTTGGACAACGCCCGCAGGGTCCGGGCAGTCTACCTCCCCGCCACTACCCTTCAAGACGTGCGTCCGCGCGTCTACTGGCCCGTCATGATCGCCGCCGCGGCGCTCGTCGCGCTGCTCACCTACGGCGTCGCATCGAACGGTCCGGACACCTCACTGGACGAGCAGCTCGCACGCGGCGAGCGAATCGAGGCGCCGGTCAAGGACCTGCCCGTGCTCGGCTCTGAGACCACCGGCTCGCTGGCCGACCACGCCGGCAAGGTGGTCGTCCTCAACGTGTGGGCGTCGTGGTGCGAGCCGTGCAAGACCGAGATGCCGCTGCTCCAGCGCACGCACGAGCGGATCGCCGGCGACGACGCGCTCGTGCTCGGGATCGACATGCAGGACTCGAGCGAGCGCGCGCTGAGCTTCCTGCGCGAGAACGACATCACCTTCGAGAGCCTGCGCGACCGCGACCGCGAGTACGTGCGCGAGTTCGGGGTCAGCGCCTATCCCGAGACGTTCCTGATCGACCGCGAGGGCCGGATCGCGGCGATGCGCCGCGGGCCCGTCGACCAGGCCTGGCTGGACGAGAACCTGACCCCGCTGCTCGAGGAGCGCGCGTGAGGCTGCTCGTCGCGCTGGCGCTGATCCTCGGGCTGACGGCGGCGGCCGAGCCGCAGACCACGCTGCCCGACGTCGAGGACGAGGTGATGTGCGTCGAGTGCAACACGGCGCTCAACATCTCCTCGGCCCCGGTCGCCGACCAGGAGCGCGCGTTCATCCGCGACCGGATCGCCGAGGGGATGACCAAGGATGAGATCAAGGCCGCGCTCGTGGAGGAGTACGGGCCGGACGTGCTCGCCGAGCCCGGCGATGACGGCTTCGACCTCGCGGCCTGGCTGGTGCCGGGCGCGCTGGTGGCGCTCGCCGCGCTCGGCGTCGCGCTCCTGGCCGGTCGCTGGCGGCGTAGCGAGAAACGCCGGCCGGACCCGAGCTCGACCCCGACGACGCCCGGCGGCTCGACGCCGAGCTGACCGCCTTCGACCGGTGAACGGCGGCGTCGACACCACGGTGATCGCCGCGTTCGCGGTCGGCTTCGTCTCGTTCATCTCGCCGTGCGTGCTGCCGCTCGTGCCCGGTTACCTGTCGGCCGTCTCCGGCGCCTCGCTGGCCGAGATCCAGCAGGGCGAGAAGCGGCTCAGCCGCATCCTGCTGCCTTCGTTCGTCTTCTGCCTGTCGTTCACTGTCATCTTCGTGGCGCTGGGGATGACGGCCACCGGCCTCGGCTCGACGCTGCAGGACGGCCGCGGCACGCTCGACAAGGTCGCGGGCGCGATCATCATCGCGCTCGGCCTGCTGTTCGTGCTCACGCCGTTCGTGCCGCGGCTGAACCGCGAGTGGCGGCCGGACATGCTGATGTCGCGCGCCGGTTCCGGCGGGCCGCTGATCGCCGGCGCCGCCTTCGCGTTCGCCTGGACGCCGTGCGTCGGCCCTACGCTCGGCACGATCCTCACCGCCGCGTCGGTGCAGGACACGGTCGGCGAGGGGGCCATCCTGCTGCTGTTCTACTCCGCCGGGCTGGCCGTGCCGTTCCTGCTCACCGCCGTCGCCTTCACCCGCGCGACGACGGCGTTCCGCTGGCTGCGCGACCGCTACCTGATCATCACGTCGCTCTCCGGCGCGGTCCTGATCGCCATGGGCATCCTGCTCTTCACCGGAGAGCTGACGACGCTCAACATCGAAGCGCAGCAGGCGCTCGACAGCCTCGGGTTGAACTTCTTCAGAGAGTTGTAGCCCCGGCCTCCATCCGCCGGCCGTCTGATGCAGGCGGACGCCATCCATGGCGCCCGTAACCGCTTCGCTCTACATGCTGTCCGGCGCCGAGACGCCCAGCAGGCCGAGCGAGCGGGCGATCGTGCGCTTGGTCGCCACGCAGAGCGCGATCCGGAACGACTCGACGGCCTCCGGCTCGGCGCCGACGACGCGGCAGTCGCGGTAGAAGGCCGTGAAGGTCTGCGCCAGCTCGAGCGCGTAGACGGCGATCCGGTGGGGCGCGCGGCGGTCGGCGGCCTCCGCCGCCTCGGCCGGGAAGGCGAGCAGCTTCTTGATCAGCTCGCGCTCGGACGGGTGCAGCGCGAGCTCGCCCGGCACGTCGGCCGGCCGGTCGCCCGCCTTGCGCAGGACCGAGGCGATCCGGGCGTGCGCGTACTGGACGTAGTAGACCGGGTTCTCGGCCGACTCCTCGCGCGCCAGGTCGAGGTCGAGGTCGATCGTCGAGTCGTGCGAGCGCTGGAGCATGAAGTAGCGCGTCGCGTCGACGCCGATCTCGTCGACCAGGTCGTCGAGCGTGATGAACTCGCCGCGCCGCTTGGACATCGACGCGCGCTTGCCGCCTTCGACGATGTGCACGAACTGGAGCAGCGGGATCTCGAGCTTGTCCGGGTCGCCGCCCAGCGCTGCCAGCGCCGCCTTGAAGCGCGGCACGTAGCCGTGGTGGTCGGCGCCGAGCGGGGTGATCAGCCGCTCGAAGCCGCGCTCGAGCTTGTTCTCGAGGTACGCGACGTCGGCGGCGAAGTAGGTCGGGACGCCGTCCGACTTGACGATCACGCGATCCTGGTCGTCGCCGAAGCCGCTGGTCCGCAGCCACAGCGCGCCCGCCGACCGGTAGGTGTGTGCGGACACCAGCTCGAAGGCGCCCTCGATCGCCCCGTCGTGCAACGTGCGCTCGGAGAACCAGGTGTCGAACGTGACGCCGAAGCGCTCGAGCGTGGCCTTGATCCGCTCGATCACCAACTGCCCGCCGGCGAAGGCGAGGTCCTCGGCATCGCGCTCCGCCGCCCCGTCGATCTCGGCCGCCAGCTCCGCCACGTACTCGCCCTGATAGCCGTCCTCCGGCACCGGCTCGCCGAGAGCGCGTGCGCGGATCGACTCGCCGAGGCGGATGAGCTGCCCGCCGGCGTCGTTGAAGTAGTACTCGCGCGAGACCTCGTGGCCGGCGAACTCGAGCAGCCGCGCCAGCGCGTCGCCGTAGGCGGCGTGGCGGCCGCTGGCCGCGGTCACCGGCCCGGTCGGGTTGGCGGAGACGAACTCGATCACGATCCGCTCGCGCTCGGCGGCCGTGCCGCCGCCCCAGTCGTCGCCGGCCGCCAGCACGTGCGCCGCCGCGGCCGTGTACCAGCCGTCCGACAGGAAGACGTTGAGGAAACCCGGCCCCGCGACCTCGACGCGGTTGACGAGCTCGCCGAGCCGCTCGCGCAGCGACTCCCCCAGGCGCTCGGCGACCTCGCGCGGCGGCGCGCCGAGCTTGGGCGCCAGCAGCATCGCCGCGTTGGTCGAGTAGTCGCCGAAGCCGGCCTTCTTCGGGCGCTCCAGCGTCGGCGCGGCCGTGGCGCCGTTGGCGAGCTCGGCCGCGGCGGCCTCGACGGCGGTGCGCAGATCGTCGATCGGAGTCGGCACGGGGCTAATGATGGTACGGCTCGCCCGCGAGGATCTTGTGCGCCCGGAAGAGCTGCTCGAGCAGCACCACGCGCGCGAGCTGGTGCGGCAGCGTCAGCGGCCCGAGCGAGAGCTTGTGGTCGACCCGCTCGAGCGCCGTGCCGTAGGGCCCGCCGACCACGAAGCAGACGTCGCGGCCGGCCATCCGGCGGTCCTCGAGCCAGCGTGCGAGCGCTTCGGAGCTGTAGGCCTTCCCGCCGGCATCCAGCAGCGACACGTACGCGCGGTCCGGGATCCGCCGCTCGACCTGCTCGTCCTCGCGCACCTCGATCAGCGACAGCCGCGCGTGGCGCGCGATCAGCCGCTGGTAGTGCTGGACGTCGTCCGTGAACGGCGGCCGCACCTTGCCGACCGCGAGCACCGTGTAGCGCACCGCTGCGATACTAGGAGTCGTGGACGCCGATCAGCCCGAGCGCCACATCAACCTCCACACGTCGCCGGAGGTGATGGCGGGGATCTACGCGAACTTCGCGAACGTGTCGCACTCGGACTACGAGTTCACGATCACCTTCGCGCGCGTGGACCACGAGGTGGAGAGCGAGGAGGTCCCCGGCGTGGTGGTCTCGCGCGTCAGCGTCTCGCCGCGGTTCATGCGCGAGCTGATCGACGCGATGGAGGACAACTGGTCCAAGTGGCGGACCAAGGAGGGGATCAAGAACCTCCCGGAGTTCGAGCCGCCGCCTGATCCTTGATCGCCAGCGCTTGGCCGATCCGCTCCATCGCGGTCGGGTGGGTGCCGAGCAGGAAGGACACCCAGGCGGGCGGCTCCGGGTCCGACACGTTCTGGACCACGATGCGCTGCTGGAAGCCGATCAGCGCGTCGGGCGCGTCGGTGAGCTCGAGCGAGAAGCGGTCGGCGCGCGCCTCGACCGCGCGTGAGAGCTGGTTCGAGATCATCGTGAGGGCGGGGACGAGCAGCGCCAGCGACAGCGCCACCGCGGGGACGGCTGCGGGCGTGCCGCGCGTGTCGGGCGCGAACCGCTCGGACAGCCGCGCGACCGCGAGCATCCCGAACGGCGCCACGATCGCCAGGTAGAGGATTCCGCGCGGGACGTCGTCGTAGTGGACGTGCCCGAGCTCGTGCGCCACCACGAGCCGGACCTCGTCCTCCGAGAAGTCGTTCAGCAGCGTGTCGTAGAGCACCACGCGCTTGGTCGAGCCGAGCCCGGCCACGTACGCGTTGGCTGCGGTCGTGCGCCGCGAGGCGTCCATCTCGTAGACCTCGCCGACCTTGACGCCCGCCTCGTCGGCCAGCTCAAGCACGTCCGAGCGCAGCTCGCCCGCCGGGAGCGGCTTGAAGGTGTTGAACAGCGGCTCGATCAGGATCGGGCTCGCGTAGGTCACCAGCGCGCCGAAGGCGACCACGACCGCCGCCGCCGGCGCCCACCAGTGGCGGCCGAAGCGGCGCATCGCGAACACCAGCAGCGCGCCGCCGGCACCGACGATCACGGCCTCGATGACGACGCCCTTGCCGATGTCGCCGAGCCAGCCGATCCAGTCCTGGGTCACCAGCCCGACGTCCTTGCGCCGCTCGCGCGAGATCGCGCTGACCGGCAGGGTGAGCGCGGTCACCGCCACCGACAGCGCGACGGCGGTGGCGGCGCCGGCCAGGATCGGACGCCTGAACGGTCCTTGCAAGCGCGCGGGCGGGCGCCGCACGACGTAGACCAGCAGTCCGATCTCGAGCGCCATGCGCGCGCCGAACAGCCACAGCTGGCCGCTGCGGAAGTCCTCGGCCCGCTCGATGAAGCTCGCGCTGAAGTACGTTTGCGGCTCCGCGTCGACGGGCTCGATGCCGCCGCGCGGTCGCATGATCAAGACTGCGGCCTCGGCCACCACCAGCGCGGCGACGATGCTGACCGGCAGGCGGAGCCGTTTGAGCACCGAATAGACGATAACCCCCAGCATGCGCGTCGCCATCGCGTCCGACATCCACGGCAACAAGCAGGCGTTCCAGGCGGTCATCAGGGCGGCGGAGACCGACGGGGCGGACGAGCTGTGGTGCCTCGGCGACCTGGTCGGCTACGGCGCGGAGCCGGACGCCTGCGTCGCCCTTGCCGCCGCCCACTGCACGATCTGCCTGGCCGGAAACCACGACCTGGCCGTGGTCGACGTGCTCTCGCTGGAGGACTTCTCGCGCGGGGCGGCGCTGGCGGCCCGAGTGGACGCGCGACGTGATCACGGAGGAGACGCGCGAGTACCTGCTCTCGCTCTCGCCCAAGGGCTCCGGCGACGGGCTCGGGCTCTTCCACGCTTCGCCGCGCGACCCGATCTGGGAGTACGTGCTGTCGACGCTGGCGGCGGAGCTGTGCTTCGACGCCACCGACTTCCGGGTCTCGCTCATCGGCCACTCGCATGTGGCGCTGTCCTTCCAGCGGCCCGAAGGCGAGCCGGCGAGCGGGACGACGCGCCGCGAGGGCGTGGAGGTCGACCTCGCCGCGGGCGAGTGGCTGATCAACCCGGGCTCGGCGGGCCAGCCCCGCGACGGCGACGCGCGCGCGGCGTGGCTCGTGCTCGACACCGAGACGCTGACGGCCACCTGGCGGCGCGCGGAGTACGACATCGCCGGCGCCCAGGCCGCGATCCGCGCCGCGCGCCTGCCGGACTCGCTCGCCGAGCGGCTTCAATACGGGCAGTAGCATCCTCGGCCGCTAGCCTGCGAGGCCGTGCGTCACCGCGTCACTCTCGCGCTCGCGCTGGTGGTCGCCG
Source organism: uncultured Solirubrobacteraceae bacterium (assembly GCA_963830725.1). Classification (GTDB taxonomy): domain Bacteria; phylum Actinomycetota; class Thermoleophilia; order Solirubrobacterales; family Solirubrobacteraceae; genus DASSUW01. Next base: position 138,330 of record CAWHNO010000002.1, read on the forward strand.
CGCTCGCGGCAGGCTGCGGCGACGAGAACAACCGGGGCCTGATCGCCGAGGCCGACTCCCAGGCCCTGCTCGAGTCCGTCGACCGGATCGAGAGCGCCTGCGCGGACAACGACGTATCGGGGGCGCGCGCCGCCGCCGACGAGGCGGCCGCGCAGATCAACGGGCTGCCGCGGCGCGTCGACGACGCGCTGCAGGCCAACCTGCTCGAGTGGGTCGAGCACATCGAGGGTCGCCTCGATCGCGACTGCAAGGCCGAGGAGGAGGCGACGCCGGAGCCGACCGAGACGGCCACGCCCGAGCCGACCGAGACCGCGACGCCGGAGCCGACCGAGACGGCCACGCCCGAGCCGACCGAGACGGCCACGCCGGAGCCGACCGCGACGGCGGCGCCCACCGAGACGCCGGCCGGCGGCGACGAGGGCGGCGTCCCGGCCCCCGAGGAGGACCAAGGGGATGGCTGAGCTGTTCGCCGGCCGCTACCGCCTCGAGCGCCGCCTCGGCGTCGGCGGCATGGCGACCGTGCAGCTCGCGTTCGACACGCGGCTCGAGCGCAACGTGGCGGTCAAGCTGCTGGCCGAGCACCTCGCCGACGACTCCAGCTTCGTCTCGCGCTTCCGACGCGAGGCGCTCGCCGCCGCCCGGCTGGTGCACCCGAACGTCGTCCAGGTCTTCGACTTCGGGCTCGACGACGAGACGCACCGCAACTTCATCGTCATGGAGTACGTCGACGGCCAGTCGTGCGCGGAGATCCTGCGCGAGCGCGGCACGCTGCCGGCCGGCGAGGCGGTCGAGATCCTCGCCCAGTCGTGCCGCGGCCTGGCCTACGCCCACCGCCACGGCGTCGTCCACCGCGACGTCAAGCCCGGCAACCTGATGCGCAGCGGCGACGGGATGGTCAAGCTCGCCGACTTCGGCATCGCCAAGGCGGCCGAGCAGTCCGACATCACGAAGGTCGGCTCGGTGCTCGGGACCGCCGCCTACCTGGCGCCCGAGCAGGCGCGCGGCGAGCCGGCCGGCCCGGCCTCGGACATGTACGCGCTCGGCGTCGTCGCCTACCAGCTCCTGGCCGGCCGGCTGCCGTACGAGGCGAACTCGCTGACCGACCTCGCGCGGCTGCAGGAGAGCGGCCCGCCGCCGCGGCTCGACGAGGTCACCCCGGACGTCTCGCCGGCGCTGGCCGCCACCGTGGCGCGCGCGCTGCACCGCGATCCCGCCGAACGCTACGCCGACGCGTCCGACATGGAGACCGCGCTGCGCGACAGCCTGCGCGGACGCGCCCCGGCCGCGCCCACGGGCTGGGCAGCCGAAGAGGAGACCGCGCAGACGCGGTCGCTGACCGGGACGGGGGCGACGGCGGCGATGCCGCGCACCTCGACCGCGCCGCCGCGCCGCCGGCTGGAGCCGCTCGACGAGCCGCCCACGACGGCGCCCGGCCCGCCGCGCCGCGCGCCCGCTGCGCCACCGCGGCGGCGCAGCGGCGGCGCGCTGCGCTGGTTCGTCGCCCTGCTGGTCGTGCTCGCGCTCGCCGCCGCCGGCTTCGCCGGCTACCAGGCGCTCGAGGACTCGGGCAGCGGCGAGTCGGTCCAGCTGCGCGAGGACGTGCGCGGGCCGGTCGAGGACGCGATCGGCGAGCTGCGCGGCCTGATCGAGGACAACAGTCGGTAGCGTCCTCGGAGTCAGGGGCCAGGGCACACCTCAGAGGCGTTCGAGCCCCGCCCGGGCTCGCGGCACCCACCAGTCGAGCTCGCGGCGGGCCCAGGCGCGCTCGGCCGGATCGGGGTGCACGACGGCGCTGTGGCCGAGGATCCAGCCGTACGACACGACGCCGCTGAGGAGCCCGAGGTCGAGCGCCACGGGGTCGTCGCGGAGCGCGCGGAAGTCGTCCACGAGCTCGTCCCGCGTGGCCCGGATCCGCCACGCGCAGTGCATCAGGTACCACGCGAGGTCGATCGCGGGGTTGCCGCGCGTGGCGATGCCCCAGTCGAGTAGCACGACGCGGCCGTCGGGCGCGAAGCCGAGCTGTTCATCGCGCACGTCGCCGTGGATCAGCGTCGTGCCGCGGGCGTCGAGCGCGGCCGCGAGCGGCTCCGGCTCGGTCACGAGCGCGACGACCGCCTCGCCGACGTCCGGCTCGACCGCCTCCAGGAACGCCTCCCACGCCGCCTCGAGCTGGTTCGGGAGCAGGTCGTGGCCGTCGCGCTCGCGCTCGGCCACCGGCGGCCCGGCCACGCCGAGGCGACGCCGGCTCGTGGCCAGGCACTCGATGCGGGTGCCCTCGAAGGCGGTCCACATGCCGTCGAGCGCGGTCATGATGCGGCGGTGGTCGTCGCGTTCGAGCGGCGAGGAGTCGTCGAGCAGCTCGTCGCTGACGTCGCGCATCACGATCCACCAGGCATCGCCGTCCGGCGCGGCGGTGAGGGTGGCCGGGTCGATCCCCTCGAGGCCGGCGAGCACGTGGTCGCGGGCGAGGATCCCCTCGCGCCCCGGATCGTCGGTCCAGCGGGAGATCCACTCCGCCGCCGGATCGATGCGCTTGGCGACGAGGCGCCGGCCGTCGGTCATCGCAGCGCGCTCGAGCCGGGCGCCCGACCAGCCGCGCGAGACGAGCGGCGTGCGTTCGGCCACCTCGCCGACGAGTGCGAACACGTCGCCGGCCGACTCCTCCACCAGCGGGGCGGTGCTCCGGGGCGGGGCGCCGTAGACCCAGTGGGCGGCGATCCCCGCGTCGGCGACGTGCAGGTAGTGGCGCTGGCGCTGCGCCGTGCCGTCGGCGTGGCGGCGCTCGAGCCACAGCGCGACGCCGGCGGGGTGCTCGCGGCAATCCCACTCGACGAGCTCGGCCGGCCGATCCCACAGCTCGCCGAGCGCCTGCATCGCGCCGCCGCCGACGATCCGCCGGCCGGGCAGGCCGGCCTGGAACCGCGCGCCGGCGGCATAGGCGCCGTCGAGCGTGGCGACGTCTCCCGACTCGGCGGCAGCGCGCAGGCGCTGGGCGATCGCGCTCACGGCGGCCGGGCCCTGACGGGTCACGGGCACCGGCCCGAGGCGATGCGGACCAGCGTCGGGAGCGCGTAGCCGTCGCCGTCGCGGTACGGCTCGGCGATCTCGCGCAGCGCCTCGCGCGCCGCGTCGCCGCCGGCGGCCAGCCGCTTCGCCGTGCGGATAGACCCGCCCAGCACCCCGTTCCAGAACTCCTCGAAGCCGGCCGCCGGCAGCGTGAAGGAGATCTCGTCGAGCACCACGTCGTGCAGGCCGGCCCCTTCGAGTACGCGGTTCAACTCACCGGCGTCGGTGAAGCGCAACGAGCTCGGCCCGCCGGGGCCGTCGTCGTCGGCCACCCCGGCGGCGGCGGCCGCCCGGGCCGGCAGCCCGAGCAGGGCCACGTCGTCGAACGGGCCCCACATCGCTACGGCGACGCGGCCGCCCGGGCGCGTCACGCGCACGAGCTCGGCCGCGCCGCGCTCGGGGTCGGGCAGGTGGTTGATCACGAAGGCGGACAGCGTCGCGTCGAACGAGCCGTCCTCGAAGGGCAGGCCTTCGCCGTCCGCGTGCACGAGCTCGAGCCCCGGATGGCGGCGGCGTGCGGCCTCGAGCATCCCCTCCGCGAGGTCCGTCCCGGTGGCCGCGGCCCCGCGGGCCGCCGCGGCGGCGGCCAGGTCGCCGAGACCGCAGCCGACATCGAGCACGCGCGTCCCGGCGGTGACGCCGGCGGCGTCGAGCAACGGCTCGATCGCCTCGGCCGTGGCGCGCGCGACCAGCGTCTCGAAGGTCCCGGCGCGCTCGCTCCAGCCGGCCGCCTCGAAGGCCTTGTAGCGCGCGCCGTCGCTCACGTGCCGACTCTACGCGAGCCGCCAGGGCGCCGCACCGGCGCGCACCGCAGCCGCCGCCTCGGCCAGGCGGCCCGCGTCGATCGCGGCGCGCAGGGCGGCCATCAGCGCCTGCAGGTAGGCGAGGTTGTGGATGGTGAGCAGGCGCTGGGCGGTCTGCTCGTGCGCCTTCAGCAGGTAGTGCAGGTAGGCGCGGCTGTAGCCGTGGGCGCAGGCCGGGCACGGGCACCCGTCGAGCACCGGCTCGTCGGCGGCGCGGTACCGGCCCTTGGCGAGGTCGACGCGCCAGCGGTGGCCCGGGTCGGGCACGATGGCCATGCCGTGGCGGCCGATGCGGGTCGGCATCGCGCAGTCGAACGTGTCCATGCCCAGCTCGACCCCGCGCACCAGGTCGTCGACCTCACCGATCCCGAGCAGGTGGCGCGGGCGCTCCTCGTCGAGCTCCTGCACGGTCCACTCCACGACCTCGAACATCTGCTCCTTGTCCTGGCCGAGCGTGCCGCCGATCGCGATCCCGCCGACGGGCCGTGCCGCGACCTCCTGCGCCGAGCCGCGTCGCAGGTCCTCCTCCACCCCGCCCTGGACGATGCCGTACACGACCTGGCCGGCCGGTCCGTGCTCGGCGTGCCAGGCGAGGCAGCGGTCGAGCCAGCGGTGGGTGCGCTCGGTCGAGCGCGCGGTGTAGTCGCGCCCGCCGTGGAACGGCGTGCACTCGTCGAACACGAGCGCGATGTCCGTGCCGAGCGCGGCCTGCACCTCCATCGAGGTCTCGGGCCCCATGAACTTCGTCGAGCCGTCGAGATAGGAGCGGAACGTCACCCCGTCCTCCTCGATCTTCAGGATCGCGCCGGAGCGCTCGCCGGCCGCGGCGGCCTGGGCGGCGCGTCCTTTGATCTCGTCGGCCACCGTGCCGTGGCCCATCGAGAAGACCTGGAACCCGCCCGAGTCGCTGATCACCGGGCGGTCCCAGCGCATGAAGCGGTTGACGCCGCCGAGCCGGGCGATCAGCTCGTGGCCGGGCGTGAGGAACAGGTGGAACGTGTTGCCGAGCACCATGTCGTAGCCCAGCTCGGCCGCCTCGCGGACCTCGAGCGTCTTGACCACCGCCTTGGTGGCCAGAGGGACGAAGGCGGGGGTGCGGACCGTGCCGTGGGCGAGGTTGAGGGTGCCGGTGCGGGCGCGGGAGGCGGGGTCGCGCGTGTGGATGGCGAAGACGGGCACCGCGTGGACCCTAGCCGGGCCTGGCGAACGTCAACTGCGGCTGGGTAAGGGGGCGGGGGAATCGCGAGCGCTGCCGAGCGGTCGCTGGCGCGCTTGAGCGGATATATGCGACGGTCAACGCGCCATCGCGGCCGATGGCGCCTGACCGGCATGTGTCCGCGTTAAGACGTCAGCGTATTCTCGACGTCGACCCGATTCCGTCGCCAGCGGACCCAGCCGGCAGTTGACGTTCGCCGGCGCCCCCGCTCCCCTACCCAGCGCAGTTGACGTTCGCCGGCAGAAACGCGGCCGCCGGCCCGCAACCGCGCGGGCCGGCGGAGCTTGTGAGGGCGTCAGCCCTCGATCGTCTTCTGCGCGGCGCCGCCGATCTCGATGCGGCGCGGCTTGCGCTCCTCGGGCTTCGGGACGCGGACCTCGAGGACCCCGCGGTCGAAGTGCGCGGAGACGGCCTCGGGATCGATGCCCTGCGGCAGCGTCAGCGAGCGCGAGAAGGCGCCGAACGCGCGCTCGACGCGGTAGTAGCCCTCGTTCTTGCTCTCGTGCTCGGCCTTGCGCTCGCCCGAGACGGTGAGCGTGCCGTCCTCGAACTCGATCTTGATGTCCTCCTCCGAGAGGCCGGGGAGGTCGGCCCGCAGGACGAAGTGGTCGCCGGTCTCGACGAGGTCCATCGCCGGCACCCAGCGGCGCATCGCGGTGCCGCCGTTAGCGGGCGTCGGAGTGTCGAACACGGTGTTGAAGAGGCGGTTCATCTCGTTCTGGAGCGAGCCCAGCTCACGCAGCGGCTCCCAACGCACGATCGTCATATGGCGTCCTCCTGGAAGACACGGGGATAACAACGTGTCCTCCATTATAGAAGATCTCAGCCGTGTTGTGTCAAGTTTCTTAGTCGGATGGACTAAGATCTGCGGCGCCCGGCAGAACTCGGTTCCAGAGCCCCGCGAGCTGCTCCAGCTCGTCCTCGGAGAAGTGCCGCAGGAAGCGGTCCCGCACGCCGTCGAGGTGCGTGCGGCGAGCGCGAGACAGCAGCTCCTCGCCCTTGTCGGTCAGCACCGCGAACGTGCCGCGGCCGTCGGACGCGCAGGCGTCGCGCTCGAGCAGGCCGTCGCGCTCGAGCCGGTCGACGAGCCGGGTCATGCCCGAGCGCGAGAGCAGCACGCCGTCGGCGAGCTCGGCCATCCGGCGCCGGCGGTCGGGCGCGGCCTGGAGGTTGATCAGCACCTCGTACGAGGTGAGCGGCAGGTCGTACTCGGCGAGCAGCTCCGCGTCCAATGCCTTGACGAGAGCGCTGTGGACACGCAGGAGGCCGCGCCATGCGCCCAGCTCCTGCCAGGTGAGCTCGCGAATCGCCTCGGATGCAGCAGGTTGGATCGACGCCATGGCGACAGGTTACCGCCGGGTGATTGCGCGCGCAATCGCTCGGCTCAGGGATCGACCTCGCCCTCGTAGAGCGCGAACGCCGCGCCCTGGGGGTCGCTGACCGCCGCCACCCGCCCGACGGGAGTCACCAGCGGGCCGGCGATCAGCGAACCGCCGCCCTCGGTGATCGCGGCGATCGCCTCGTTGCAGGAGGCGACCGTGAAGTAGACGAGCCAGTGCGTCGGCTCGCCGTCCTGGAGCGGGCGCATGCCGCCGTTGAGCGCGCCGTCGAGCCTGATGATCCCGTAGCCGGACTCCTCCGGCTCGACCGTCCATCCCAGCAGCTCGCCGAAGAAGTCGCGGGCGCGCGCCGGGTCGGGCGAGGCGAGCTCGTTCCAGACCATGCAGCCGGGGTCGTTGACACGGCCGGCGCCGCGCTGCTCGCGCGGCTGCCACAGATGCAGGAGCGCGCCGGTGGGATCGCGCAGCACGGTCATGCGGCCGGAGGACTCGACGTCGAACGGCTCGGCCAGGATCTCGCCGCCGAGCTCGCGCACGCGCGGGGTCAGCGCGTCGACGTCCTCGACCGACACGTACGAGGACCAGTGCGGCCGCAGGGTCGTGCGCTCCTCCTCGCCCATCTCGTACAGCGCCGCCACGTCGCGCCCGTCGAGCTTGAAGGTCGTGTAGGTGCCGGCGTCGCCGGCCGGCGCGTCGACCGCCTCCCAGCCGAACACGCTCGTGTAGAACGCCTTCGCCGCCTCCGCCTCGCTGGTCCCGAGGTCCGCCCAGCAGAAGGCCCCGGGCGGGTAGCTCTCGCGCTCCCCCATGGGTCCGCAGCCTACGTGAGCAGCGAGCGGCCCGTCATCTGCTCGGGCTGGTCGATCCCGAGCAGCTCGAGCACGGTCGGCGCCACGTCGGCGAGGATGCCCTCGCCGTCCAGACCGGCGCCGTCGGCCGTGACGATGAACGGCACCGGGTTGAGCGAGTGGGCGGTGTTGACCGACCCGTCCTCCTCGAGCATGTGGTCGCAGTTGCCGTGGTCGGCCGTGATCACGCACGCGCCGCCGCCGGCGTGCACGGCCTCCACCACCTCGCCGAGGCACTCGTCGACCGTCTCGACCGCCGTCACCGCCGCCTCGATCACGCCGGTGTGGCCGACCATGTCGGGGTTGGCGAAGTTGATGATCGCGAACGCCGGCTCGTCCTCGTTCCAGTGCTTGACGAAGGCCTCGGCCGCCTCGCGGGCGCTCATCTCCGGCTTGTGGTCGTAGGTCGGGACGTCGCGCGGGGACGGGACGAGCTCGCGGATCTCGCCCTCGTACGGGTCCTCCTCGCCGCCGTTGAAGAAGTACGTCACGTGCGGGTACTTCTCCGTCTCGGCGACGTGCAGCTGCCGCTTGCCGAGGTCGGAGATCACCTGCGCGAGCGTGATCGCGGGCCGCTTCGGCGGGAACAGCACCGGAAAGTCCCAGTCCTCGTCGTACTCGGTCATCGTCACGTAGCGATCGATCGTCTCGGTCAGCTTGCTCGTGATCTGGCGCATCCGGTCGGGGCGGAAGTTGAACGCGATCACGGAGTCGCCGGGGCGGATCCGCGCCTCCTCGCCGACCGTCGTCGTGGTGATGAACTCGTCGGTCTCGTCGCGCTCGTAGGCATCGCGCACCGCCTGCTCGCCGGTGTCGGCGTGGCGGGACGGCCTCGCCCTCGAGCAGCAGGTCGAGCGCCTTCTGCGTCCGGTCCCAGCGCCCGTCGCGATCCATCGCGTAGTAGCGGCCGACCACGGAGCCGACGCGTCCGATGCCCCAGCGCTCGACCTCGGCCAGCGCCGCCGCCCCCGAGGTCGGCGAGGTGTCCCGCCCGTCGGTGAAGGCATGGATCACGAGGTCCTGGACGTCCCACTCGCCGGCCAGCTTCACGAGCGCCTCGAGGTGGCCGAGCGAGGAGTGCACGCCGCCCGTCGAGACGAGCCCGATCAGGTGCACGCGCGGCGCGTCGCGCATCGCGGCCCGCAGCGTCTCGTTCTCCGCCAGCGAGCCGTCCTCCACGGCGGCGTCGATCCGCGCCAGGTCCTGCGGCACGATGGCTCCTGCGCCGAGGTTGAGGTGGCCGACCTCCGAGTTGCCCATCTGGCCCTCGGGCAGTCCGACCGCCTCGCCCTTGGCGGTCAGCTGCGTGTGCGGGTGCTCGTCCCAGAGCTTGTCGAACACCGGAGTGTCGGCCAGCGAGATCGCGTTCCCCGGCCCGTCCGGAGCAAGGCCCCAGCCGTCCAGGATGATGAGGGCGACGTTCACCGGCGGGCGGCCTCGACGATCTCGGCGAAGCTCGCCGCCTCGAGGCCGGCGCCGCCGACCAGCGCGCCGTCGACGTCGGGCAGCGCGAGCAGCTCGGCCGCGTTGTCGGGCTTCAGGGAGCCGCCGTAGAGGATCCGCACCGCCTCGCCCGCCGCCTTGTCGCGATCCTCGACCAGCGCGCGCACGAAGGCGATCGCCTCCTGCGCCTGATCGGCCGTCGCGGTCAGCCCGGTGCCGATCGCCCAGATCGGCTCGTACGCGATCACGACCTCGGCGAGCCGGTCCATGGGCACCTTCTCGAGCGCCTCCTGGACCTGGTGGCGCAGCTTGCGCTCGGTGTCCCCGCGCTCGCGCTCCTCCTCGGTCTCGCCCACGCACAGCAGGGGGGTCAGACCCCCCTCGAGCGCCTTCGGCACCTTCTGCTGCAGCGCGCGGTCGGTCTCGTTGTAGTACTGGCGGCGCTCGGAATGCCCGAGGATCACGCCCTGGACGTCGATCTCGGCCAGCATCGGCAGCGACACCTCGCCGGTGAAGGCGCCGCTGTCGCCCTCGTGCATGTTCTGCGCATAGACCTGCACGCTCGAGCCGCGCGCCGAATCCACCATCGCCTGCAACGCCGTGAAGGGCGGGCAGATCACGATCTCGACGTCGCCGATCGCCCCCACCTTGGGCAGCAGCGCCTGGATGTAGGCCTCAGCCTCGGCGATGGTCTTGTTCAGCTTCCAGTTGGCGGCGATGAAGGGCGTGCGGCTCACCGGAGTGCCTCCACGCCCGGCAGCGGCTTGCCCTCGACCAGCTCCAGCGATGCCCCGCCACCGGTCGACAGGTGGTCGACCTCGTCGTCGAGGCCGAACTGGGCGAGCGCCGCCGCGGAGTCGCCGCCGCCGACCACGGTGGTCGCGTCGGTGGCCGCGATCGCCTCCGCCACGGCCTTGGTCCCGGCCGCGAACGGCTCGAGCTCGAAGGCGCCCATCGGGCCGTTCCAGAACACCGTGCCGGCCGCGGCGATCGAGGACGCGTAGCGGTCGGCGGTGGACGGCCCGATGTCCAACCCCATCCACCCGTCGGGCACGTCCACGCCGTCGATCGCCCTCACGGGCGTGTCCGCATCGAACTTCTCGCCGGCCACCAGGTCGACGGGCAGGCGCAGCTTCTCGTCGCCCATGACCTTGCGGGCGGGCTCGATGCCCTCCTCCTCGCACAGCGAGTCGCCCACCGAATGCCCCTGCGCCTTGAAGAACGGGAAGCACATGGCGCCGCCGACGAGGACCTCGTCGGCGCGCTCGAGGAACGCCTCCAGCACGCCGATCTTGTCCGTCACCTTGGCGCCGCCGACGACCGCCACCAGCGGCCGCCGCGGGTCCTCGAGGATGCCGCGCAGGGTCGAGACCTCGCGCTCGAGCAGACGGCCGGCGGCGCTCGGCAGCAGGTGCGCGACCGCCTCGGTCGACGCGTGCGCGCGGTGGGCTGCGCCGAACGCGTCGTTGACGTAGGCGTCGGCGAGCGCCGCGTAGCGCTTGGCCAGCGCGGCGTCGTTCTTGGTCTCGCCGGGCTCGTAGCGCACGTTCTCGAGCATCACCACGTCGCCGTCGGGCACGTCGTCGAGCGCGTCGGCCAGCGTCACCTCGGTCCCGAGCAGGTCGGACAGCCGCTCGGCCACGGGCCGCAGGGAGAACTCGGGCTCGCGGTCCTTCGGGCGGCCCAGATGCGCGGCCAGCAGCAGCCGGGCGCCGCGCTCGCGCAGCTCGTTCAGCGTCGGCAGCGCGGCGCGGATGCGGGCGTCGTCGGTGATGGCGCGGTCCTCGTCGAGCGGAACGTTGAAGTCGACCCGGACGAGGACGCGCTTGCCCTCGACGTCCAGGTCCTCAAGCGTGCGCACGCACCAGCACCTTCTGCGCGAGCTCCACGCAGCGGTTCGAGTACCCCCACTCGTTGTCGTACCAGGCGACGACCTTGACCATCGTGCCCTCGAGCACCGAGGTCAGCCCGGAGTCGAAGATCGACGAGTACGGCGACTTGACGATGTCCGAGGACACGATCGGGTCGTCCGTGTACTGCAGGATCCCGGTCAGCGGGCCGCTGTCGGCGCGCGAGCGGAAGGCGTCGTTGATCTCGTCGACGCTCGTCTCGCGCGAGGTCTGCACCGTGAGGTCGACGACCGAGCCGGTCGGCACGGGGGCGCGGACCGCGAAGCCGTGCAGCTTGCCCTGCAGCTCCGGCACCACGAGGCCGATCGCCTTGGCCGCGCCGGTCGAGGCCGGCACGAGGTTGATCGCCGCCGCGCGGGCGCGGCGCAGGTCCTTGTGCGGCGCGTCCTGGAGCCGCTGGTCCGCGGTGTAGGCATGGATCGTGGTCATCAGGCCGCGCTCGATGCCGACCGTCTCGTGCAGCACCTTGGCCACCGGCGCCAGGCAGTTGGTCGTGCACGAGGCGTTGGAGATGACGTGATGGTTGTCGGGGTCGTAGACCTCGTCGAAGTTGACGCCCAGGGCGACGGTGGCGTCCGGCTCGACGGCCGGCGCCGAGATGATCACCTTGCTGGCGCCGGCCTCGAGGTGCTTGGCGGCGTCGTCGCGCTTCGTGAACAGACCGGTGGACTCGATCACCACCTCGGCGCCGAGGTCGCCCCACGGGAGCGCCGCCGGGTCGCGCTCGGCGAGCACCTTGACCTCGCGCCCGTCGATCGCCAGCGCGCCGTCGCGCACCTCGACGGTCCCCGGGAACGGCCCGAAGACCGAGTCGTACTTGAGCAGGTGCGCGAGCGTTCCCGCGTCCGTGATGTCGTTGACCGCGACGACCTCGATGTCGGCGTCCGATTCCTGAGCGGCGCGGAACACGTTGCGGCCGATGCGGCCGAACCCGTTGATCCCGACCCGTACGGGCATCAGCGTTCTCCCTGTGGAATTCGTATGCGGCTTACTCACCCTCGCAAGCTCGGGTGAGCGCCTTGATTACCTTGCGGCTTACTCACCCTCGCAAGCTCGGGTGAGCGCCTTGATCAGCTTGCCGAAGGCTACCCGGCCCGGCGCAGCGGCAGCCGGTCGACGTCGCGGTGCTGGACCTCGACGAAGTACTCGTCGCGGTCGCGGAAGGCGCCCGCGAGGTGCTCGGCGATCGCCACCGAGCGGTGCCGGCCGCCCGTGCAGCCGATGGCGACGACCAGGTGCGCCTTGCCCTCGGCGACGTACTGCGGCAGCAGGTACTCGAGCAGCGGCAGCACGCGGTCATAGAACTCCTGCAGCCGGCCGTCGCGCCCGACGTAGTCGACGATCCGCTGGTCGAACCCCGTCAGCGGCCGGAGATCCGCCTCGTAGTGCGGGTTCGGCAGGAAGCGCACGTCGAAGGCCAGATCGGGATCGCGTGGCGGACCGTGCTTGTGGCCGAACGACGTGAAGGTGACGGCCATGCGCCCGGGCGTCTCGCGCTCGAGCAGCTCGTCGGCGACCTTGCGCCGGAGGCCGGTGGAGCTCAGGCCGCTGGTGTCGATGCACGTGTCGGCGCGCTCCTTGACGGGCGCCATCAGCTCGATCTCGCGCCGGATCCCGTCGACGACGTTGCCGTGCGGCACGAGCGGGTGGCGGCGGCGCGTCTCCTTGTAGCGGTTGAGCAGGGTCTGCTCATCGGCCTCCAGGAACAGCACGCGGTGCACGACGCCGGCCTCGTCGAGCTCGTCGATCACCCCGGCCAGGGCCGAGAGGTACTCGCCGCCGCGCGAGTCGGACACCACGGCCGCGCGCTCGACCTTGGAGCCGGGGTGGCGGAAGAGCTCGGCCAGCGAGCGGATCATCTCGGCCGGCAGGTTGTCGACGCAGAAGTAGCCGGCGTCCTCGAAGACGTTCATGGCCGACGACTTCCCCGCCCCGGAGAGCCCGGAGATGATCACGAAGTCGACCAGGTGAGACGGCCCGCGGCCGTTGCTGCTCACGGACATAGTGTCGCGCTTCGCCCGGCGGCTCATCGACCCGTCTTGTTGAGGTGGGCGTAGAGGCCGCGCGCGACCTTCTGCGGCAGGCCCGGCACGCGCTCGAGCTCCTCGCGCGATGCGCCGAGGACCGCGTCGGGCGAGCCGAAGTGCTTGAGCAGCGCGCGCTTGCGCGCCGGGCCGATCCCGGGCAGCTCGTCCATGATCGACTCGGTCATGGCCTTGTCGCGCCGGATCCGATGGTGGGTGATGGCGAAGCGGTGCGCCTCGTCGCGCACGCGCTGGAGCAGCTGGAGCTCCGGCGTGTCGTGCGGGAGGCGGATCGGCGTGGGGCCGCCCGGCTGGAAGACCTCCTCGATCCGCTTGGCGAGCGACACGACGGGCACGCCGCGCGCGCGGAACCCCTCGAGCGCGTCGAGGCCGGCCGCGAGCTGGCCCTTGCCGCCGTCGATCACGATCAGGTTCGGCAGCGCGCCGAACGACGGATCGCGCTCGGCATCGTACGGCGAGCGCTCGGCCTGCTTCTCCCACTGCCCGTAGCGACGCGACAGAACCTCGCCCATTGCAGCGTAATCATCGCCTGGTTCGACTTCGCGAATGTTGAATCTCCGGTAATCCGACTTCTTCGGGGCGCCGCCCTCGAAGACCACCATCGAGGCCGTCGTGTGGGTGCCGCCGAGGTGTGAGATGTCGAAGCACTCGATGCGGACCGGCAGCGCGTCGAGGCCGAGGGCCCGCTGCAGCCCGTCGAGCGACTCGACGCGCTGCTGGCGCCGCCGCTCGGCCTTCAGCTTCTCCTGCTCGAGCGCGAGCCGCGCATTGCGCTCGGCGAGGTCGAGGATGCGGCGCTTGCCGCCGCGCTCGGAGGCGCGGATCTCGACCGGTCCATCGCGCCGCTCGGCGAGGATCTCCTCGAGGATCGGGATCTCCGAGCCGGTGGCGAGGCTGGACTGGACCACGATCAGCGACGGGATCGACAGCGCGCTGGCGTAGTACTGGAGCAGGAACTCCTCGGCCACGATCGCGGGCGGCTGCTCGGCCTCGTTGTCGAGGTAGAAGGACTGGCGGTCGCTGAGAACGCCGTCGCGGACCTGGAACACCTGCGCGTTGGCCTCGGTGCCCTCGACGTCGACCGCCACGGCGTCGTAGGTGCCGGCGCCCTCGTTGGCGACGCGCTGGCGCTCGAGCAGCGCGCGCACGGCCTGCAGCCGATTGCGCTCGAGCGCGGCCGTCTCGTAGTCCTGCTCGCCCGCGTGGAAGTGCATGCTCCGCTCGAGGTCGCGCTCGATCTGCTTGTAGCGCCCGCCCAGGAAGGCGATCACGCCGTCGACGCCGCGCCGGTACTCCTCCTTGGAGACGTAGCCCACGCAGGGCGCCCCGCAGCGCTTGATGTAGTAGTCCAGGCAGGGCGAGCCGGAGTGGCGGCCGGGCTCGGCGCCCTCGCAGCTCCGGAGCTGGAAGATCTTGCCCAGCAGGTCGAGCGTGCCGCGCACGCGCTTGGCGCTCGAGTAGGGGCCGAAGTAGGCGCGGTCGCGGCGGTGGCGCTCGCGCGTGAAGTAGACGCGCGGGAAGTCCTCGTCGAGGCTGATCGCGATGTAGGGGTAGGACTTGTCGTCGCGCAGGCGGATGTTGAAGCGCGGCTTGTACTGCTTGATGAACGTCTGCTCGGTGAGCAGCGCCTCCGCCTCGGTGGCGACCACGAGCGCGTCGATGTGGTCGACCTCGTCGGTCAGCGCGCGCGTGCCGTACAGCGTGGGATTTGAAAAATGGCTTGCAACCCGCTTGCGGATCGACTTCGCCTTGCCCACGTAGATGACCCGCCCGCGCCGGTCGCGGAACAGGTAGACCCCGGGCTGGTCGGGGAGGCCTCGTCGCTGCTCGGCGAGCCGTCCCGCGCGGTCCTGGTGTGCGGCTTCGGCCTCGATCGCCATGCGGGTCTAGGAAGAGATTAGAGAAGCACGTAGCGAGATCTTTAGCTTGGCTTCACGCAACAAACCGGCGCGTGCGGGGATGGTGTGGGCATGGCATTCCGCAAGATGCTCCCTCGCTTCGCTCGCACCGCTTCGCTGATGCTGCTCACCACGCTGGTCCTGGTCCCCTCCGCGGAGGCCAAGTACCGGGTCGGTGTCGGCGACCAGAACGCCGCGATGTTCGATAGTGCGCGCTGGCAGTCGCTCAAGCTCAAGCGAACGCGCTACCTGGTTCCGTGGGACTGGAACAAGACCGCCGGCCAGGCCGCCGAGGTCACGGCGTTCATGAACCGCGCCCGTGCCGCGCGCCAGCAGGTGCTCGTCACCTTCACGGCGCATCGTGGCTGCTGGAACGGCCGCCGCTACTCGCGCAGCAAGGCCTGCCGCGCGCCCAGCGCCGCCGCGTACCGCAAGTCGTTCGCCGCCTTCGACAACGCGTTCCCGTGGGTGAAGACGTATTCCGCGTGGAACGAGGTCAACCACGCGTCGCAGCCGACGTACAGAAAGCCCGGCCTCGCCGTGCGCTACTACGAGGTCCTGCGCAAGCTGGCGCGCAAGCGCAAGTTCAAGGTGATGGCCGCGGACATCCTCGACACCTCCAACATGCGCGGCTACCTGCGCTCCTTCATGCGCAAGGCCAAGGGCAGCCCGCGGCTGTGGGGCCTGCACAACTACCAGGACGTGAACCGCCGCACGTCGGCCGACACGCGGCTCATGCTCGCGATGGTCCCGGGCGAGGTGTGGCTGACCGAGACGGGTGGCATCGTGAGGTTCGCGAACTTCCGCTACAGCACGTCGCGGGCGGCCGATCGGACGAAGTGGATGTTCAAGCTGGCCAACCGCTACGACTCGCGCAAGGCCGGCCTGCGCTCGAAGGTCACGCAGCTCTACGTCTTCCGCTGGTACGGCGAGCCGCGCAGCGCGCGCTTCGACGCCGGCCTGATGAACCCGACTGGGTCGCCGCGCAAGGCGTATCGGGTCTTCGCGCGTTCGCGCGCTCGCACCGATAGAGGGAATGCCTGCGCCGACATCCGGTCGGCGCTCTGAACCGGGCGGGGGCCATCCGTGGCCCCCGTAGCCGCTTCGCCTCTTGAATTCGGCTCGCGGCTAACGTGCCGTGGGTGGTCAACCTCTACTCAGACACCCAGACGCGTCCGACCCCGGCCATGCGCCGTGCGATGGCGGAGGCCGAGGTGGGCGACGAGCAGTCCTTCGCCGACCCGACCGTCAACGCCCTGTGCGAGCGCGTGGCCGACCTGCTCGGCCATGAGGCGGCGGTCTTCCTCCCCAGCGGCACGATGTGCAACGCGATCGCCTTCCGGCTGCACATCCGGCCGGGCGGGCGATGAGGTCGTGCTGCACCGGACGTCGCATCCGCTGATCGCCGAGGCCGGCGGGCCGGCCGCCATCTCCGGCGCCGTGCTGTGCCCCGTCGACGGCGACGGCGGCAGGTTCGACGCCGACACGCTGCGCGCCATGCTGCGCCGGCCGGGCGACCGCTACGCGCCGCGCTCGCGGCTCGTCTCGCTCGAGCAGACGACGAACATCGCCGGTGGCCGTGTGTGGTCGCTCGAGCAGATGCGGTCGGTGCTCGCCGTCGCACGGGACGCGGACATGCGGGCGCACCTCGACGGCGCGCGGCTGATGAACGCCGTCGTGGCGTCCGGCGTCCCGGCGCGCGACTGGGCGAGCCGGTTCGACACCGCCTGGCTGGATTTCACGAAGGGGCTGGGCGCGCCGGTCGGCGCCGTGCTGGCCGGCTCGCGCGAGCTGATCGACGAGGCGTGGCGCTACAAGCAGATGTGGGGCGGGGCGATGCGCCAGGCCGGGATCGTGGCGGCGGCGGGCCTGTACGCGCTGGACCATCACGTCGATCGGCTGGCCGAGGACCATGAGAACGCGCGCGTCCTCGCCGAAGGACTGGCTGAGGCGGGCGCGGACCTCGACCCGCAGACCGTCGAGACCAACATCGTCGTGTTCGGTGTCCCCGATGCCGAGGCGTTCTGCGCCGCGCTCGAGCGCGCCGGGGTGATGATGTACGCGATCGGGCCGCAGCGCGTACGGGCCGTCACGCATCTCGACGTCGACCGCGCCGGCATCGAGCAGGCCATCGCCGCCGCCGGCGCCGCACTCCGTGCCGGGCGGTCAGTTACCGCTCAGTGAGTCGGTCCGAGCCATTTATCAAGCATCTTGACCGGTGACCGTGTAGCGTGCACGGCGCACCGGCCCTCATCCCTCGGTGCCTGCCCCGGCGACGACCGACCCCGTCGCCGGGGCACTCCGCCTGCGCGGCCGCGGCGCGCGCTTGTGGGTAGCGCCGGCTCGCGAGGCGCGCCGCCTCGAACAGCAGCAGCCCGAGGCCCGTCTCGATCACGTCCTCGGCCTGCGCATCGCGACCGATTCGCTTGGCGGCGTCGGCCTCGATCCGTTCAACACGCTCGAGCAGCTTCTCGCACGCCTTCGACAGCTGGGCGAAGCCGCGCGCGTCGAGCCTCAGCACGGCGCGCCGCAGCTGGGCATCGGACCGGGCGAAGCCGCCGGCGGCGGCCGAGCGGCGCGCGTACTCGCCGATCACCTGGAGCGACGAGCCGACCGCGGCCTGCTTGGCGACCGGCGAGGCCTCCGCCCATTGCTCCGCCGTCATCGCCGGCCGGGGGGTCGAGCGGTAGTGGTGCTCGACCGCGCCGCGGACGCGCGTCTCGTCGATGAGCTCGATCAGCCCGCGCGCCAGCAGCGTGCGGACGTGGTAGGCGACGGTGCCGAGGCTGGCGTCCAGCCAGCCGGCCAGCTGGTTCGGCGATGCCTGACGCTCGTCGAGCATGGCCAGGATCCGCACCCGCAGCGGGTGGCTCATCGCCTTCACGAAGCGCGGATCGTCGATGCTGGTGATCGAGCTCATTCGTTCCTTTGGTTGTGAACCCCAACAAATACGACGCACGCCTCCTGCGTGCCGGTCTCGAACCCCTTCGCGTCAGCCGCTGACGCGAGCAGTGCGGCGCGCGCGGCTGCCGCCGGCGCGCGGCGGGCCCGTCGCCGTCCTCGTGCCCTGACAGCCGGACCGCCTCGAACAGCATCAGACCCACGCCCGTCTCGACGACGTCCGCTGCGTGCGGATCGCGCGCGATCCGCTCGGCCGCGGCCGCCTCGATCTTCTGGGCCTGCTCGAGCAGCTTGTCGCACGCCTTCGACAGCTGCGCGAACCCCTTCGCGTCGAGCTGCACCAGCGCCCGCCGCAGCTGCGCATCGGAGCGGTCGAAGCCCCCGGCCGCGGCCGAGACGCGTGCGTACTCGCCGATCACGTCCAGCGACGAGCCGACCGCGGCCTGCTTGGCGATCGGGGGCGCCTTCGCCCACCCCTCCTCCGTCACGTTCGGCCGCGCCTTGGCCCGGTAGTGGTGCTCCACCGCGCCGCGTACGCGGGTCTCGTCCACCAGCTCGATCAGGCCGAGCTGCTCGAGGGTGCGCACGTGGTAGGCAACCGTGCCGAGGCTGGCGCCGAGCCAGCCCGCGAGCTGATTGGGCGAGGCCTTGCGCTCGTCGAGCATCGCCAGGATGCGCACGCGCAGCGGATGGCTCATCGCTTTGACGTAGCGGGGGTCGTCGATGTTCTTGATCGGCTTCATTCCTCCACCAGTTGTTGCGCAACCGGAGCCCGGGGCGATGAAGCCTGACCCTGAACTTCGCCTCGGCCACTCCGAGCTGCTCGGTCAGCTCGCTTAGCCCATCTTGCCAGTACGGGACCGTCGGCAGGTGCAGTACCCTGCCGACGGCCCGCTGCACGGCGCGAGGCGGCGGTGCGGCGACGCGGCGCGACGGTGCGGCGACGCGGGCGGACTCGTCAACGCACGAGGCGGACGCTGAGCCCGGCCCCGGGGACGATCTCGCCGGCTCCACCGAGCAGCGCGAGGATCCGGGCCACGTAGCCGCGCGTCTCCTCGTACGGCGGGATGCACATGCAGCCGGCCACCGCGCCGGGGCCGGCGTTGTAGGCGGCCAGTGCAAGCGGGACGGACGCGAAGCGGCGCAGCAGGTCGCGCATCAGGTGCGCCTGGGCGTCGATCGACGGGCCGGGCGCGAACCGGTCCACGAGGCCCATGGCCTCCGCCGTGCCCTTCGTGAACTGCGAGATCCCCTGCGCCTCCCCGCTGTCCGCGAATGGGTTGAAGTTGCTCTCCGCGTAGATCTGCGCGGCGAGAAGCGCGGCCGAGACGTTCCAGCGCTGGGCGGCCCGGGCAAGCATCGGGGCGAAGCGCGCTGGCACGAAGGCCGGCATCGCGCTGCCGTGCCGGCCGCCGTCGCCCGCGGCGCGCCGCGGTGCCGAGCGCGGGTTGAGCGTGTAGCCGTAGTGCCATGGCTCGTGCGGATAGCGCTGGATGAAGTGGAAGCGCATCGCGTTGCGTGCCAGCCAGCCGTAGGCCGAGCGCGGCCCGAGATCCAGCTCGGTGCCGTTGCGGTGCAGCGACTTCCCGGGCGGCGCGACCCACTTCGGATCGGGATTGGCGGCGAACAGCACCGCCTGCTCGGCATCGGACCGGAACCCGCTGCTGATCAGCAACGTCACGCCGTCCTCGCGCGCCGCCCGCTCCATGCGGTCGAAGGCGAGCGCCACGTCCGGCCGCATCGGCTTGCCCTGCCGGTAGGCGAGCGGGCCGTCGTAGCCGCCGCCGACCGTGACGTCGGTCGCGGCGGGGGCGAGCTCGGCCTCGGCGACGACCTCGATCGGCACCTCGCGCCGCTCGTCCCCGCGCCGCACCTCGACGACCTCGCGTCCCTCGACCCGGATCCGGACGGGCGCGAAGGTCTCGCCGTCGGGGAACCGGACCTCGGGGTGGTCGACGCCGTTCGCCTCGTGCGACGCGCTCGGCGGCGTCGCGCGCGAGCTCCAGGTAGGCGTCGCGCGTCAGGTGCCGCGGATTCGGACCGCCGTCGACGGTCAGCGGCTCGAACAGGCGCGGATTGGTCGCGTGCATCACCCGCGCCCCGGCGAGCGCGGCGAGGTCCACGGCTCGCTGCGCCGCAGCCTCCCGCGCGACCCCCCGCGCGACGGCGCCGAGGACGAGCACGCCCACCAGCAGCGCCGCGAGCGCGCCGACGAGCACCACCGAAGCCTGTCCGCGCGTGCTGGTCACCGTGACGAGCCCTCGCGGTGAGGCGCGGCGAGGCCGGCGAGAGCGAGCGATCGGGGGATGCCGCGGCGGAGCGGTGATCGAGCCGATGCGGTGAGACCGAGATCGGCCAGGCAGGCGAGCGCGGCGCGCGCGAGCGGCGACTCGGGGTCGGCGGCGACGATCGCGAGGTCGTGCTCCGCGACGAGGGTGTCCAGATCGGCGGGGCGGGGGCCGCTCAGCGCGGTGACGAGCGGGCCCTCGACGATGGCGGACGCGCGCCGCACCGCGGCGGCCGCGGCGGTCGTTTCGGCGGGGAGCGCGAGCCAGGACAGGCGGCCGCGAGCGACGGACGGAAGCCCGTGAGCCGACAGCCTCTCGGCCAGCCGAGCCGCCGCACGCGTCGCGGCGCCGCGCGGGGCGTCCCGCTCCGGCGCGCAGGGCTGCCAGACGGCGACGAGCGCGGCCGGGGCGCGGACCGCCGCGCGCAACGCAAGCGCGTGGGCCGCCGCGAGCGGGACGGCGTCGGCCGGCGTGCCGACCACGACAGCGCGAACGGCGGGCGGCAGGGCCACCGGCTCGGCGTGTTGCGCGGCGGCCGGAAGGAGGAAGAACCCGGCGAGCGCGCTCGAACACGCCGCTCACGACAGAGCCTCCGCGCGCGCGGTCCGCTGGAACGCGCCGCTCACGGCACGGCCTCCGGGCCGGCGTCGGCGCTCACGACGGCCGTCATCGCGGCCGCGGCGACTTCCACCGGCAGGCGACGGGCGCACGCGCACCGTGACCCGCCGTCCGTGGAGCTCCACGGTGGCCCGGCCGCGGACGCCGTCGGGCAGCGCCTTCCGCGCCGCGGCGCGCGGATCGCCGCCTTGGAGCAGTGCCATCGCCCCGGCCTGCGCGGCCTGGCCGGCCTGCTCGCGCGCGCCGTGCCCCGCGAGCAGGGCCGCGGCGGCCAGCGTGACGACGAGCAGCACGGGCAGGAGCGCGACGACCTCGACGGTTGCCTGGCCGGCTTCGGATCTGCGACGCCTCATGACTGTGGCTCGAAGCGCGCGCCGGCACGCGCGCGGCCGGGGCTCGGCAGGCCGGGGAGGGCCGGGATGCGGACGCTGACCCGGACCTCGCCGCCTGCTCGGGTGGTGACGCGAAGGCCTCGCTCGAGGCTGCCCGGCAGATGGGAACGGGCGGCGCGGTGTGCATCGGCGCCGATGGCCTCGGCGCGGGCGGCGGCACGGGCCGCGGACGTGACCGCCCAAGCCGCGTGGCCGGCGAGCGCGGCCTGCCACAGCGCCGCGACCAGCGCGGCCATGGCCGGCAGCAGGGCGACCAACTCGACCGTCGCCTGGCCCTGCTGATCGGCGACCGACCCGACCGCCACCCCACCCCGCTGACCGCCGACCGACCCGACCGCCGCCCGACCCCGCTGATCGCCGATCCGCCGCATGCGAGCACCCTCGCGAGGAAGGTGTCACGCGACTAGGCGCGAGTGTTGCGGATGTGTGCCGGCTCCGTTGCAAGATCGGAAATCCGGCCAATCGGCCCTGGTTACCTCAACGTAACCCGGGTAGGGTGGCGTCATGGGCACGGAACGCCTTGCCGTCGAATTCGAGCGTGAAGCCGGCGGCGGAGTCCTTCTAAAGCTCAGCGGAAGACTGGAGCGGGAGACGGCGGCGCTTCTCGACGGAGTTCTGCGCGCGCTGCGCAGCGAGCGCTCGCCGGTGACGCTCGACCTCACCGACGTCGATCACATCGACTCGCACGGGCTCGACTTCCTGCTCGACGCCGAGGCCGACGCTCGCGCACGCCGTGCGTCCGTCGAGGTGATCGGCATCCGCGAGAGCCTGCGCACGCGCCGCTCGCCGCTCGAGGAGTGAAGCGACCGCCGGCGTTACGAAGCGCCGCGGCGGCTCAGTACTCGCGGTAGGCGCGCCAGACGCTGAACACGGCGTAGACGGCGAGCCCCAGGAAGGCCAGCCAGAGCATCACGCCGAGGCCGCCCTCGGTCCACATGCGGCTCGTCGCGACGATCGTGATCGTGGCGAGCGCGAGCGCGGCGTACAGGATCCCGCGCTGGCGCTCGCTCAGTCCGAAGAGCGTCTCGCGGTACTCCATGTACATCCGGAAGCCGAAGAACAGCAGGCCGCCGACGAAGATGATCGTCAGCAGGTTGCTGATCACCACACTCGCCGTGCCGCCGCCGGGGAGCTGCCAGACGGCGACCGCGAGCAGCACGATGATCGCGATGTTGCGCAGGTGCTTGCCGCGCTCGGAATCCACGGCACCCACGATAGTGCGTGAGCGACTCAGGCGGGCGTGACGAGCGGCGCGTCGGCCGGCTCGGCTTCGGCCCGCGCAGCCGGAGCGACCGACGGCTCGACGACCGTCGCGTCCTCGACCACCACCGGCTCGGGCGCGAACCGGTAGCCGATGCCGAAGTGCGTGTGGATGTAGCGCCAGCCCGGCGAGGCCCGCTCGAGCTTCTGCCGCAGCTTCCTCACGAACACGTCGACCGAGCGATCGCCGTGGACCATCGCGTAGCCCCAGACGCGCTCGTAGATCTCCTCGCGCTGGAGCACCTGGCCCTCGGCCTCGGCGAGCAGCTGGATCAGCTCGAACTCGCGGCGCGTGAGGTCGACCGACTGGCCGCCGGCGAACGCCTGGAACTGGTCGGCCCGGATCTCGATCTCGCCGACCGCCACCGGCGCGCGTCGTCGACCGGGCCTCGGCGCGCTTGCGCCGCCGCACGACCGCCTCCACGCGGGCGATCAGCTCCTCCGGGTGGCACGGCTTGGTCACCCAGTCGTCGGCCCCGAGCCGCAGCCCCCGGACGCGCTGGGCCACGCTCGACTGGCCCGTGCAGACGACCACGCCCAGCTGCGGCAGCCGCGTGCAGAGCTTCTCGAGGTAGTTCCAGGCCTGCGGCCCGAGCACGGCGAGGTCGATCACCACGGCGTTCAGCCGCATCGCCACGAGGGTGTCGAGCGGCACGGGCGAGGCCAGTACGCGGTGCTGCCAGCCGGCGGCGCCGAGGCGCTTGGTGAGGACCTGGAGGAAACCGCTGTCCGAATCCAGGATCGCGAGGCGAATCGCGGCTTGCGTCGTGGTCGTCATCGCGCCCTCAGCATAGGGGCAACGTCCGACGCGGGACCACAACGCCGGAAACCGGTAACAGGTTAGTCACAAGCACTTCACCCCTACCGGGGCCATCCCGCATCTTCCGCGAATCTGCGACCTCACACTCGTGAAGCATCTGAGAACTCGCGGAACAGCCCGGTGACGACGAACGCGACCTGCTCGCCGATGTCGACCGCGTTGTCCCCGATGCGCTCCAAAGCGCGCGCCACGAGCATCATCGTCATCGCCCACTCGCGGCGGTCCTCGTCGGTCCCGATCTCCACCGCGCGCCGGAAGACCTCGCGATTCAACGCATTGATCTCGTCGTCCTGGCGCACGAGGTCCTGGGCGAGCGACACGTCGCGCAGCACGAAGGCCTGCTTGGCCTGGGCGACCTCCGAGCGCGCCAGCTTGCCCATCTTGAAGATGCGCCCGAGCATCGTCTCGTCGGCCGGCGGGTTGTGGCCGACCAGCGGCATCACCTTGGCGATGTTCACGCACTGATCGCCCATCCGCTCAGCGTGCTTGATCACGTGCAGCAGCGCCGCGACGGTCCGCAGGTCGCCGGCCACCGGCGCCTGCAGCGCCAGCAGAGACAGGATCCCCTGGTGGACCTCGAGGAACCGCCCGTCGATCCGGTCGTCGTCGGCGACGACGATCGATGCCAGCTCGATGTCGTGGTGCTCGAGCGCCTCCAGCGTGCGGTCGAGCGTGTTGACCACGAGATCGAGCGCGCCGAGAGCCTGTCCCTCCAGACCGCGGAGCTCGTCCTGGAAGTGCAGGCGGGCCTGCTCGGACACCTCAACCGACCTTGCCGGTCACGTAGTCCTCGGTCCGCTTGTCGTCCGGGTTCGTGAAGATCTTGTCGGTCGGCGCGTACTCGACGATGCGGCCGGTGCGGTGCTTCTCGCCGGCGTCGAGCTCGACCGTGAAGAACGCCGTCATGTCCGAGACGCGCGCCGCCTGCTGCATGTTGTGCGTGACGATGACGATCGAGTAGTTGGCCTTCAGCTCCATCATCAGGTCCTCGATCCGCCCGGTCGAGATCGGGTCGAGCGCCGAGCACGGCTCGTCCATCAGCAGCACGTCGGGCGACGTCGCCAAGGCGCGGGCGATGCACAGCCGCTGCTGCTGGCCGCCCGACATGCCGAACGCGTTCGTCTTGAGGCGGTCCTTGACGTCGTCCCACAGCGCGGCGCGCCGCAGCGCACCTTCGACGATCTCGTCCATGCTGCCCTTCATGCCCGTCACGCGCGGGCCGAAGGCGATGTTGTCGTAGATCGACTTGGGGAACGGGTTCGGCTTCTGGAAGACCATGCCGATCCGCTTGCGGACCTGCACCGGGTCGATCTTGTCGTCGTAGAGGTTCTGGTCGTGGTAGATGACCTCGCCCTCCACGCGCGCCGTCGGGATGAGGTCGTTCATCCGGTTCAGGCAGCGGATGAAGGTCGACTTCCCGCAGCCGGACGGGCCGATCAGCGCCGTGATCTGGTTCTTGGCCAGCCTGAGCGTGATGTCGGTCACCGCTCGGTGATCGCCGTAGAAGACCGCGACGTCGCGCACGTCGAAGATCGGCTCCGCCATCGCCTCGGCGGGCACCTTGTGGGCGTGCTCGGCCGCCTGCGTCGAGACGAACCGCCGCTCCTCCACGACAGGTTCGACGGTGGCCTCTTCGTCTCTCACGTCGTGCTCAGGCATGTCGGCGTCCTCTACCACTTCTGCTCGTATCGGTTGCGAAGCCAGATGGCGACGGAGTTCATCGCCAGCAGGATGATCATCAGCACGCAGATGGCACCGGCCGCGCGCGCCACGAAATCCTGATTCGGATCCTGCGTCCAGGCGAAGATCTGGATCGGGAGTGCCGTGAAGTCGCTGCCGAGCCCTTCAGGGTTGAACCGTAGCGACACGCCGGCACCAACCACAAGCAGCGGGGCCGTCTCGCCGATCGCGCGCGACAGCGCGAGGATGACGCCGGTGGCGATGCCGGCGATCGAGCCGGGAAGCACCTGCTTCCAGATCGTCTGCCACTGCGTGGCGCCGAGCGCCAGCGAGCCCTCGCGGATCGACGGCGGGACGGCGCGAATCGCCTCCCGCGCGACGATGATGACCACCGGCAGCACGAGCAGCGCGAGCGTGATCCCGCCCGCCAGCAGCACCGGTCCGAGCGAGAGCGGGCCGCGCACGATGAAGGCGAGGCCGAGGATGCCGTAGACGACCGACGGCACGCCTGCGAGGTTCTGGATGTTGACCTCGATGAAGCGGTTGAACCACCGGTCGCCCTCGGCGTACTCCTCGAGGTAGATGGCGGTCATCACGCCGAGTGGGATGACGAGCACGGCGCAGATGATCATCAGGTAGATCGTTCCGATGATCGCGGACTCGATGCCGGAGTTCGCCGGGATCACGCGCGACGGGAAGCTGGTCAGGAAGTCCCAGCTGAGTACGCCGGCGCCGTCGCTCGCGAAGTCCCAGATGATCGCGCCGAGGCCGAGGAACGCGACCCCGACGGCCGTGTACATCAGCAGGACGAAGCCCGCGCTCCTGGTCGCCTCGCCGCTCGATCGGCGGGGGATGACCGAGTTCTGCGTCCGCGCGGCGGCGGCGATCTGCGCACCTGTCATCGGTTACCTCCGCGGGGCATCCAGCCCGCGTCCTGATGATGGACTTCGGCCTCCGGCCTCAAGTAACCGCTCGCTTCGCTCACTCATACACCTGCCGGTACTTGCGGACGAGCCGGATCGAGATGATGTTGAGCGCCAGCGTCAGCAGGAACAGCGTGAAGCCGACGGCGAAGATCGTCAGGTACTCGATCGATCCGGCGGGGATGTCGCCGCGCGCCTGCGCCGCGATGTAGGCCGCCATGGTCTGGAAGCTCTCGCGCGGGTCGAGCCCGAGATTGGGCGTCTGGCCGCCGGCGATCAGCACGAGCACGGTCTCGCCGATCGCCCGCGAGGCGCCGAGGACGAGCGCGGCGACGATGCCCGACAGCGCGGCCGGGAACACGATCCGCAGCGAGACCTGGAGCTTGGACGCGCCCAGCCCGAACGCGCCCTCGCGCAGCGAGTAGGGCACCGCCGACATCGCGTCCTCGGCGACCGAGGCGATCGTCGGCAGCACGAGCAGACCCATGATCAGGCCCGCGCCGAGGCCGTTGAACACGCCGACCCCGACGCCGAAGAGGTCGTTGAGGACCGTCGGCGAGAAGAACGTGAGCGCGAAGTAGCCGAACACGATCGTCGGCACGCCGGCGAGCAGCTCGAGCACCGGCTTGACGACCTTGCGCACCCGCTCGGGCGCGTACTCGGAGAGGTAGATCGCGCTCAGCAGGCCGAGCGGGATGGCGACCGCGAGCCCGATCAGCGAGAGGTAGATCGTGCCCCAGATCAGCGGAAGGACGCCGAACGACTGCTGCGCGCCCGCGAACTGCGGCGTCCACTCGGTGCCGAACAGGAAGTCGTTGATCGCGACCTCGCCGAAGAACTCGATCGACTCGAACAGCAGCGAACCGATGATCAGCAGGGTCGTGAGCACCGACAGGGCGGCGGCCGCCATCAGCGCGACCTTGATGCCCGTCTCGAACCGCGAGCGGGCCGTGGGGGTCCGGTTCATATTGACCCGGACCCCCTGCGCGCCGGACGACGCCGCTACGCGCGGCTCGGCCATGAGGCTAGGACGCTCCCTCCAGCTCGGTGAGCTTGGTCTTGGCCTCGGATGCCTGCTCCTCGGTCAGCGGGACGATCTGCGCGGCCTCGGCGATCGCCTGCTGGTTGGCCGCGATGAAGTCCATGAACGCCTTCACCTCAGGCTTGGCGATGGCCTCCTTGGAGGGGTACATGAACAGCGGGCGCGAGAGCGGTGTGTATGTGCCGTCCTGCACGGTCTCCAGGGACGGGGCGACGCAGCCCTCGCCGCCGTCGACCTGCACCTCGTTGAGCTTGTCGGCGTTCGCCTCGAAGTACGAGAGGCCGAAGTAGCCAAGCCCGCCCTCGGTTCCGGCGACGCCGGTCACGAGCTGGTTGTCGTCCTCGGAGGCCTCGTAGTCGGTCCGCTGCGCGCCTTCCTCGCCGTTTATCTGGTCGGTGAAGAAGTCGAACGTGCCCGAGTCGGTGCCCGGCCCGAACAGCTTGACCGGTGTGGGGGGAAGCTCGGATCGATCTCGCTGTAGGTCTTGACCTTCGACTTCGGCTCCCACAGCGCCTTCAGCTGATCGACCGTCATGCACTCGATCTGCAGGTCCTTGTTCGTCGCGACCGCGATGCCGTCGTTGGCGACCTGCACCTCGCCGAACTCGACGGCGTTCTTCTCGCAGATCGGGACCTCCTCCTCCTCGTCGATCGGGCGCGAGGCGTCGGAGATGTCGGTCTCGCCGGCGCAGAACTTCTCGAACCCGCCGCCGGTGCCTGACTGGCCGACCGTGATCTTCACGCCCGCCTGCTCCTCGTTGAACAGCTCGGCAGCAGCCTGTGCGAACGGGAAGACCGTCGACGAGCCGTCGATGCGGATCGCGCCCGAGAGCTCCTCGGACGACGACTCCTCGCCGGACGACGCGGCCCCGTTCCCCTCCTCGTCGTCACCGCACGCGGCGGCGACGAACGCCAGCGACGCCATCATGGCGAGCACCAGCAGCAGACGTTCGATTCTCATGACCCTTCCTTCTCCGTGGTATGTCGTGGCCGAGGCTCGCAGTCGGGACCGGCCCGACCTGTTACCGAGTCGTGGCCGTCTTGTGAAAACGCTGTGAAAGCTCCGCCTGGAAGCGGTAGCCGAAGCCGAAGTGCGTGTGGATGAACCGCCACTCCGGCAGAGCGTCCGCGAGCTTCGACCGCAGCTTGTGGACGTAGACGTCCACCGACCGGTCCGCCGCCCGCATCGGTGCTCCCCACACCGTCTCGTACAGCTCCTCCCGCGGAACGACGCGGCCTTCGCGCCGTCCCAACGCCGCCAGCAGGTCGAGCTCGCGCACCGACAGGGTGAGGGCTCGCCCACCCGCCAGCACCAGGTATTCGGACGGGCGGATCTCCAGTTCGCCGGCCCGGATGACCTCTGCGGCCTCATGCGTCGACTGCATCGCGCCGGAAGATCGAGCAGCCGCGGCGGCGTGCGGTTACGGAAGCGTGAAACGGTCGTGAAAGGCCTGTGAACGGCTCGCGTCGGCCATGTCCCCGCCGCCTACGGTGCGCACATGTGGTCCACGAAGGCGAAGGAGGACGTCGAGCTCCTCGAGCTCTTCGACGAATCCGGGCGCAACGTGCAGCGCGCGTCGTCCCTGCTCCGAGACCTGTACGCGGAGTACCCCGAGCGGCCGGAGATCGCGACGGCGGTGCTCGCCTGCGAGCACGAGGGCGACCGCATCGCGCACGAGATCCTCAGCCGGCTCGCCGAGCACGGCGCGGCGGAGCTCGATGCCGCCGACGTCCACGCGCTCGCGGGAGCGCTGGACGACATCGTCGACCACGCCGAGGAGGCCGCCGACCTGCTCGGGCTCTACGGCGTCGAGGCGCCGATGGTCCAGGCGCAGCAGATGGCGGAGGTGCTCGTGGGCACGGCCGACCTCGTGGCCGAGAGCCTGCACGCGCTGCGCGGCGGCGAGGAAGTGGCGCAGCAGCTCGTCGAGATCCACCGGCGCGAGAACGAGGCCGACCGGATCGTCCGCGCCGCCGTCGCCTCGCTGTTCGCCACCGGCATCGACCCGATGATGGTCATCCGCTGGAAGGACATCTACGACACGCTCGAGTCGGCGGTCGACGCCTGCGAGACCGTCGCCAACGTGCTCGAGGGGATCACGCTCAAGCGCGCGGCCAACGGCCGGCACTAGCTCGCGACCGATTCCCACTCCTCGTAGAGCGCCTGCAGCGCGCGCTTCGCCTCGTCGTGGCGGCGCGTCGACTTCGCGGCCGTGCGCGGGTCGTTCCAGGCGCCGGGATCGGCGAGCTCGGCCTCGAGCGCGGCGAGGTCGGCCTCGGCGGCCTCGATCGCCTTCTCCAGCTCGCCGGCGCGGCGTACCTGGTTCTTCGACGGGCCTTCCGGACGCGGCTTCTTCGCCGCCGGGGGCTTCGAGCGCTTCGCCGTCCGCTCGAGCTCCTTGCGCTCCTCACGCACGCGCACGTACTCCGGCCAGCCGCCGACATAGGAGTGCAGCGTGCCGTCCTCGATCGCCACCGTGCGGCTCCCCACCGCGTCGAGCAGCGCGCGATCATGCGAGATCAGCAGCAGCGAGCCGGGAAAGGCCTGCAGCGCCGCCTCGAGCGCCTCGCGGCTCTCGAGGTCGAGGTGGTTGGTCGGCTCGTCGAGCACGAGCACGTTGGCGCCGGAGTGGACGAGGATGGCCAGCGAGAGCCGCCGCCGCTCGCCGCCGGACAGCCCGTCGAGCGGCTTCTCGGCCGCCTCGCCGCTGAACAGGAAGCGGCCCAGCAGCGAGCGCGCCTCGTTGGGCCTGCACCCGGTGGCGCGCTGGGTCGCCTCGAGCACCGTGCGGGCGCCGGGCGCGCCGAGCTCCTCGGCGTGCTGGGACAGCAGCCCGAGCTTGACGTTGTGGCCGCGGCGCAGCTTGCCACCGTCGAGCTCGCGCTGGCCGGCCAGGGCCTTGATCAGCGTCGTCTTGCCGGTGCCGTTGGGTCCGATCAGCGAGACGTGCTCGCCGCGCTCGAGCCACAGCTCGAAGTCGTGCAGGAGTGTGCGCTCGCCGATCGCCAGCTCGCCGCGCTCGACCTCGAACACCACGCGCCCGGATCGCTCGGGCGGCTTGAAGGCGAAGCCGAGTGCCTTGCCGTCGCGCGGATCGCGCTCGATCCGCTCGATCTTGGACAGCTTCTTCACCCGCGCCTGCGCCTGGCGCGCGCGGGTGCCGGCGCGGAAGCGGTCGACGAAGCGCTCGAGCCGCGCGATCTCGGCCTCCTGCTTCTCGATCGCCCGCCCGAGCGCGAGCTCGCGCGCAGCCTTCTCCTTGCGCCAGGCGTGCCAGGTGCCCTTGAAGAAGCGCCCGCGGCCTGCCTCCAGCTCGAGCACGGCGGTGCCGACCGCCTCCAGGAACCAGCGATCGTGTGCGACCAGCACGACGGCCGCGTCGAGCGACTGCAGATGGCTCTCCAGCCACTCGAGCGACTCGATGTCGAGGTGGTTGGTCGGCTCGTCGAGCAGCAGCAGGTCGGGGTCGCCGGCCAGCGCGCGAGCGAGCGAGGCGCGCGTCAGCTCGCCGCCGCTGAAGGTCTCGAGGCTGCGGTCGAGGTGCTCGTCGCGGAAGCCGAGCCCGTGCAGGGTGGCGTTGATCGACTCGCGCCAGTTGTAGCCGCCGGCGTGCTCCAGCCGCGCTTGCGCGCGCGCATACGCGTCGAGCGTCGCGCCGTCGGTGGCGCCCTCGGCCATCGCCAGCTCGAGCTCGCTCAGGCGCGTCTCGAGGTCGAGCAGGTCCTTGGCGCCCGACAGCACGTAGTCGCGCAGGCTGAGGTCGCGGTCGCGCGGCGGGCGCTGGTCGTGCAGGGCGATCCGCACGTCCTTGGCGAAGCTCAGCTCGCCGCCGTCGACCGAGGTCTCGCCGGAGAGCATCCGCAGCAGCGTCGTCTTGCCGGCGCCGTTGCGGCCCGACAGCGTCATCCGGTCCCGGCGCTCGAGCCGGAACGACACGCCGCGCAGGAGCGGCTCGCCCGCCATGTCCTTGGCGATGTCGGATGCGATGAGGACGGCCATGCGGCCTTCAGATTAGGTCGCCCGGATGGCGACCTTCGATGTCAGGGTGCGGGCCGGATGCCTGCACGGGGAACTATGATCCGCTCCGTGGTCCGGACGGCTCTCCTCACGCTCGCGATCCTGGCGCTGTCGGCGCCGCTCGCGCTGGCCTCCGAAGGCCACGACGGCGGCGAGGGGCTGTGGGGCGAGACCAACGACAAGGTGATCACGAACGCGGGCTTCGTCCTGATCGCCGGCATCCCGCTGATGCTCCTCGTCTTCACGCTGATCCAGATGACGTTGGACAAGCGCAAGGACCGCCGGCTGGCGGCCGAGCGCGCCCGCAAGGCGCGCGCCGACCTGCGCGGCGGCTGGTAGCCGCATCTTCACACCGGCCCGCCGGGCCGGCGCGAGGCTGGGATCGCGAGATCCCTCCTCGTGCCAACGGCCCCGGCGCTCCCCGCCCGGGGCCGTTGATCCTCTCGGGGCCGCGAAGGCCCAGTCGCCGTCCAGGCGTCCGGGCAGGCAACAATCCACCCATGGTGCGCTACGAAACGACCGGCGCCGCCGCGGTGGTGACGATCGAGCGGCCGGAGCGGCGCAACGCGGTCGACGGCCCGACGGCGGCGGCGCTGCTGGAGGCCTACGAGCGCTTCGCGGCCGACGAGGACGCGCGTGTGATGGTGCTGACCGGCGCCGGCGACCAGGCGTTCTGCGCCGGCGCCGACCTCAAGGCACTCGAGACGCTGAACCCCGACGCGCCCGCCGGCCCGATGGGCTTCACACGGCTGACCCCGGTCAAGCCGGCGATCGCGGCGATCCGGGGCTGGTGCGTGGCGGGCGGGCTCGAGCTGGCGCTCTGGTGCGATCTGCGTGTCGCGCGCGAGGACGCGCGGTTCGGGTGCCTGGAGCGCCGCTGGGGCGTGCCGCTGATCGACGGCGGCACGCAGCGGCTGCCGCGCGTCGTCGGGCTCGGGCGGGCGCTCGACCTGATCCTCACCGGTCGCGAGGTCGACGCCGGCGAGGCGCTCGCGATCGGGCTCGTCAACGAGGTGGTGCCCGATCCGCTCGCGCGGGCACTCGAGCTGGCCGAGGCGATCGCCGCGTTCCCGCAGGACACGATGCTGTCCGACCGCGAGGCCGCGCACGCGCGCTCGCCTGCCGGCGGCCGAGGGCTGGCGCTCGAGGCCCGCCTCGGCCGCGAGCGGATCGCAACGGCACTCGAGGGCGCGCAGCGGTTTAGGGTTCGGCCATGACGCTACTTCGTGACCGGCGCGACGGGCTTCATCGGCCGCCACCTCATCGAGCGTGCTGCGCGAGCGCGACGGCGACATCTACGTGCTGGTACGCGAGGACTCGGCCGACAAGCTCGAGCGCTGGCGCGGCGAAGCAGCGGATCAAGCCGGTGTTCGGCGATCTCTCGCAGCCGCAGCTCGGCATCGACGACGCGGCGCGCGAGCAGCTCCAGGGCGTCGACCACTTCTTCCACCTGGCGGCGATCTACGACATCACCGCCGACGAGACGCAGAACGCGCTGCTGAACGTCGGCGGCACGCAGAACGCGATCGACCTCGCCAACGCGCTCGGCGCCAAGCGCTTCCACCACGCGTCGTCGATCGCCGTCGCCGGCGACTACGACGGCTGGTTCACCGAAGACAACTTCGACGAGGGACAGAGCTTCCCGACCCCGTACCACCGCACGAAGTTCGAGTCCGAGAAGCTGGTCCGCGAGCGCCTCCAGGTCCCGTGGCGGGTCTACCGCCCGTCGATCGTCGTCGGCAATTCCAGGACCGGCGAGATGGACAAGGTCGACGGGCCCTACTACTTCTTCAAGGTGATCCAGAAGCTCCGGTTCGCGCTGCCGGAGTGGTTCCCGCTCGTCTCGCTCGAGTTCGGGCGCACCAACCTCGTGCCGGTCGACTACGTGGCCGCCGTGGTCGACCACATCGCGCACCAGGACGGCCTCGACGGGCAGGCCTTCCATGTCGTCGACCCCAAGCCGCCGAGGTCCGGCGACGTGCTGAACGCGTTCGCGAACGCCGCGCACGCCCCGCACGCGGTCATGCGGGTCGACAAGAAGCTCACGGACATGCTGCCGAAGGGCGTGCTCTCGTACGCGATGAAGATCCCCGCGCTGCAGGGCATCAAGCGCAGCTTCCTGGCCGACTTCGGCATCCCCGAGGAGGCGCTCCAGAACGCAGAGCTCAAGACCCGGTTCGACGCGCGCGACACCGACGCGGGCGCTGGCCGGCTCGGGGATCGAGCTTCCGCCGCTGGAGAGCTACGCCGACAAGCTGTGGGACCACTGGGAGCGCAACCTCGACCCGGACCTGTTCAGGGACCGCTCGTTCGAGGGCGCGGTCAACGGCAAGACGGTGGTCATCACCGGCGCCTCGAGCGGGATCGGCCGCGCGGCGGCGCTGAAGATCGCGGCGGCCGGCGGGATCCCGCTGCTCGTGGCGCGCACGCAGGAGAAGCTCGAGGAGGTCAAGGGCGAGATCGAGGCCGCGGGCGGGACGGCGTACGTCTACTCGTGCGATCTCTCGGACTTCGACGCGATCGAGGAGCTGGTCCCGCGCA
Source organism: uncultured Solirubrobacteraceae bacterium (assembly GCA_963830725.1). GTDB lineage: Bacteria > Actinomycetota > Thermoleophilia > Solirubrobacterales > Solirubrobacteraceae > DASSUW01. Next base: position 171,381 of record CAWHNO010000002.1, read on the forward strand.
TGCTCGCCGACCATCCGGCGATCGACATGCTGGTCAACAACGCCGGCCGCTCGATCCGGCGCTCGGTCAAGCTCTCCTATGACCGCTTCCACGACTTCGAGCGGACGGTCGGGCTGAACTACCTCAGCCCGGTCAAGCTGATGCTCGGGCTGCTGCCGCACATGACGGAGCGGCGCTCGGGCCACATCGTCAACGTGTCCTCGATCGGCGTGCAGACCAACCCGCCGCGTTTCTCGGCCTACGTCGCCTCCAAGTCGGCGCTCGACGCGTTCACGCGCGTGGTGAGCTCGGAGACGATCGGCGACAACGTGACCTTCACGACCATCCACATGCCGCTCGTGCGGACGCCGATGATCGCGCCGACCAAGATCTACGACTCGTTCCCGACGATCTCGCCGGACGAGGCGGCCGAACTGATCTGCGAGGCGATCCGCGCCAAGCCGAAGCAGATCAACACGCGGCTCGGCACGTTCGGCGAGGTCGCCTACGCGCTGGCGCCGAAGGCGGTCGACCAGATCCTGCACATGGCCTACAAGGTGTTCCCGGAGTCGGCCGCCGCGAGCGGCAAGAAGGACCCGCAGGAACGCGCGTCCGGTGAGGCGCAGGCGCTCGCCTACCTGATGCGAGGCGTGCACTGGTGACGGACGACCACGTCACGGTCACGGGCACCGCCCAGCGGGCGGTCGCTCCCGGGGCCGCGACGTGGCGGGCCGAGGCGGTCGAGGCCGACGACGACCCGCGGGCCGCGTTCGAGCGCTGCAGCTCCCGGCTGAACGCGCTCGTCGAGCGGCTCGACGGGCTCGGCGAGGTGGCGACCGAGGCGGTCGTGGTGCAGCCCCGCTGGGAGGAGGGCGGGCCGGCCGGGGCCGAGGCGATCGGCGCCGTCCGCGTGCGCGCCGCCGCCGGACGTGCCGGCGACGTGGCGCAGGCGGCGATGGCGGCGGGCGCCGACCGGCTGCACGGCCCGCGGTTCGAGTACGACGACGCGGAGGGGGTGCGCCGCGAGCTGCTGGCCGAAGCGGTCGCCGACGCCCGCGGCAAGGCCGAGCGCCTGGCGGCGGCCGGCGGCCGGCGGCTCGGGCCGGTGCGGCAGATCGCGGAGGCCGGTCCGGAGCGGTCGCCGGGCCCGCAGCGCATGATGGCGGCCGCCGCCGAGGCGCCCGACGTCCGGCCGCGCGAGCTGACGGTGACCGCGGCGGTCACCGTGATGTTCGCGCTCACGGACTGATGGAGGCACGGCCGGAGGACGCGATCCCTGTGGTGGGAGCGGTAACGCTGGACTACCTGCGCGGCCGGTGGTCCGGAACGGTGGCAGAGATCGGAGGAGCGCGCGAGGAGCACGTGAGGCTCCTCCGGATCGCCTCCTTCGACGGCGACCGCGACGGGAGGCTCGTCACGGACCTCGACGGCGACCGCTGCGACGTGGAGCTCGCCTGGCAACGGAGCACCGCCCGCGGCGAGCGGTTCGATGCGTTCGATCTCGACGGGACGTGCACGCCCAGCATCGGTCAGGGTCGCGCCCGGTGCGGCGCCCGGCGAATCCGTTCGCTACCACGAGACGTGGTTCGAAGGCCGCCGGCGCGTCCGGTTCGCCGGCGAACTGCTGCGCGCTGGACGCGCCGGGTGACCGCGCGTGACCGCCGACGAGACGATCGAACGTGTGACCGCGCGACGTGCCGTCCCGGCCAGGCCTAGAGCCCGCTCAGCGGATCGATCGCTGCGCCGTTGAGGCGCAGCTCGAAGTGCAGGTGCGGGCCGGTCGAGTTCCCGGTCGAGCCGACGGTCCCGATCGGCGTGCCGGCCACCACGCACTGACCGCGCCGGACCGAGATCGAGGCGAGGTGCGCGTACCAGCTCGTCATGCCGGCCCGGTGCTCGATCACGACGAGGTTGCCGTAGCCGCCGCCGTCGAAGCCGGCGGATTGCACGCAGCCGCGGCCGGCGGCCACGACGCCCGTCCCGGCGGCGGCCGGGTAGTCGACGCCGGTGTGCATGGTGTTCCCGCGCGGGCCGAAGCGGTCCGTCGGTGAGCCGCCGATCGGGGCGAGGAAGCCCAGCGGCGACGACGGCGACCGGCGTCGGAGCGCCGCCAGGGTGGCCGGCCCGGCGAGGCCGTCGGCGCCGAGGCCCGCCCACGCCTGGAAGCGCCGCAGTGCGGTGTCGCTGCGCGGCCCCATGCGGCCGTCGAACGGTCCCGACGGGAAGCCGCGCGTGGCGAGCAGGAACTGCAGCGCGGCGACGTCCCACCCGCGCTGCCCGGCCCGGATCACGCGAGCCCCGAGCCCCGGCCGGCCGCGCCAGCCGAGCGCCGCGCGCGTGCGCGCGCCCACGATGCCGTCGACGACGAGCCCGCGGCGGGCCTGGAAGCGCCGGACGGCGTCGCGTGTGAGCGGCCCACGGATGCCGTCGACGGTTGCCGAGTACAGCCTGCGCGTGCGGAGCGCCACCTGAACCGCCGCGACACCCGGATGGCCGTTGGCCGCCTGGGCCGCGACCGCCGTCGGATCGCCGCCGGCGGGCGTCGCCGTGGGATCGGCGCAGGCGGGCGGCGCCAGCGCCGCGTACGCGGTGAGAAGAAGGGCCGGCCAAGCTGACGCGACCCACCAGCTTGGTCGCCGGGCCACGGGCCAAGGCTCGCAGCCTCGCTCCGGATCGTGGTGGACTGGGCGGGATCTTTCAGCGGCCCGCCGCGCGCCGCCGGCGGTAGTACGCGCCCGCCTTGGCGCGCCCGCCGCACACGCTCATCGAGCACCAGGTGGCGCTCGCGTTGGTCGAGCGGTCGTAGAACGCCCATCCGCACAGCTCGGCTGGGCAGGCCTTCAGGCGCGGCCAGCTGCCGTCGAGCATCGCCGCGAAGGCCGCGGCGAGGATGCGCCCGATCACCGCATCGACCCCGCCGGCCCGCGGGACCAGCGCGGCGCCGTCGGGCGGGAAGCTCGGCTCGAGCTGTGCGCGGCGGGCGGCTCGCTCGAGCACCGCGCGCGCGTGCGGGTCGTGCGGCTCGCCGTTGTTGGCCAGCAGCAGCGAGCGCAGCGCCTCGCGCACCTCTCGGACGGCGGCGAGGTCGGCGGTCGCGCCGTCGGCCGGCAGCAGGTTGCGCTCCAGCCACTCGGAGAACCCGGGGCCGTCGTCGAACAGGTCGGGGCCGTGCTCGCGGTCGACGGTGTTGACGAAGGCCTGGACGATCCGCAGCGACCCCGGCGCCGGCTCGCGGCCGCCGGGATGCACGAGGCCGGACAGCAGGGCTTCGCGTTCCACGCGGCGAGCCTAGCGGGTGCCCAACGGGACATCGCTCGACACGAATGGCCCGTTGGCCGGGCCCCGCTACCCAAGCGGGACATCGCTGGACACGGAATGGCTCGTTGGTCTCATCCGGAATAGCCGGCCGCCCGCAGGCGTCTCGAAAAACAGGGGCAATGACCAGGCCACTCGAACATCTCCCGCCTGAGGACGAGGCGGACCTGGCGGCTCTTGCCGACGGCGCGCTGTACGGGCCGCGCCGCGCCGAGCTCGAGGCACGGCTCGGCACGGAGCCGGAGCTCACCGCGGCGCTCGGCCGTCAGCGCGCCGCCCTGTCGATGCTGGCCACCTCGGCGCCGGTCGCCCCGCTGAGCCTGCGCATGCGCGTGGAGGAGCTCGAGGCGGCGCAGCCGGTGATCGCCCGCCGCAGGACGCGGGGGCGCCGGCCGATCGCCGCGCTCGCCTTCGCCGCCACGGTGGCCGCCTTCGTCGTGCTGCTGGCCGCGCGCGGCCCGGGGGTCGAGGACGTGCTGGCCGCCGCAATGCGCCCGGCCACCGCCCCGGCCACGCTGAGCCGGGAGTTCGAGGGCGTCCGCTTCCCGAGCTATGAGCAGTGGCGCGCGACCGGCGAGCGGACCGACGTCATCGACGGTCGCTCGGTCCGGACGGTCTTCTACGCCCGTGACGGGCGAGAAATCGCCTACTCGATCGTGTCCGGGCCGGCGCTGTCGGAGGACGGCACGCTGCGTGTCGTGCGGGAGGGCGAGCAGGTGGCCGCCACGTGGACGCGCCGCGGGCGCACGTGCGTGATCACGGCGGTCGGCGGTGACGCCGACGTGCTGGCTCGGTTGGCCGTCTGGTAGCGCGGTCGAACGTCAACTGCGGCTGGGTAGGGTGGCAGGAACGGGCCGCCCGGCCTGCCGATCGATGGGTTTGTACGGCTGAGGCTGACAAAGCCATCAATCGAGCCCGATTGTCGACTTTGTTCCCTCAGAGGGAACAAACTCATCAATCGAGCGCCGCGCGAACCTCGATCCCTCTCCCCTCAATGCCGCCGTTGACGTTCGCCGGCGTCGCCGGGCGGCACGAGGTCTACGCGACCCGCAGGCGCCGCCGCGGCGTCCCGCCCCGCAGCTCGCGCACGACGGCCTGGACCAGCGCCTCGGACTCGTCCCGGCGCCCGTCCGTCACGGCGCCGATGATCCCGCGCTTGCGCCCGATCAGCTCGATCATCGTCTCGTCGATCGTCTCGGCGGCCAGCAGGTACCAGGCCGTCACGGCGTCGTGCTGGCCGATCCGGTGGCAGCGGTCCTCGGCCTGGTCGTGCATCGCCGGCGTCCACTCGAGATCCAGGAAGGCCACGTTCGAGGCCCGGGTCAAGGTGATGCCCTGGCCGCCGACGCGCGTGCCGCAGACGATCATCTGCGGGCCGGAAGGGTCCTGGAACGCCTGCACCGCGGCCTCGCGCTGCTCGACCGTGTCGCGTGACACGAGGTGCAGCGCCTCAGGGAAGCGCTCGATCACCAGCTCCTGTACCTCGCGCGAACCGCAGAACACGACCAGCGGCTCGTCGGACTCCAGGAAGTCGTGGATCCAGGCCAGCGCCGGGCCGGACTTGCCGCGCGCGGCGAGCCGCTTCAGGGCGTTCAGCTGGGCCAGCCGCTCGGCGCGCAGCGCGGCGGCCACCCGGGCCTCCAGCTCGCCGAGATCCAGGGGCTGCTCGCGCAGCCAGGCCACCACGTCACGCTCGGCCAGCCGGTACTCGCGCTCGTTCTCCAGCGCCACCGGCACGACGACCTGGCGCTTGGCCGGGAGCTGGGGCAGCACGTCGGCCTTCAGCCTCCGCACGAAGCACCGCCGCCGCAGGTGCCAGTGGATGCGCTCCTCGGCGCCCGCGCCCTGGAAGCGGCGGGCGAAGCGCGCGCCCGACCCGAAGTCCTCGAGCCGGCCGATCACGCGCAGCTGTGCGATCAGCTCCTCCGCGTGGTTCATCACCGGCGTGCCGGTCAAGGCCAGCCGCAGCGCGTCGTCGGAAAGCGACTCGGCCAGCTTGCGCACCGCCTGCGTGCGCTTGGCGCGCGGGTTCTTGACGTAGTGCGACTCGTCGAGCACCAGCGCACGCGGCCGGCGCAGCGCGAGCCGGGCCCGGTGGGCGTGGACGATCTCGTAGTTGATGACCGTGATGTCCGCCGCCTCGGCCACGCCGCCGGTGCCGGACACGACGGTGACCGAGCGGTGCGGGACCCAATGCTCGATCTCGCGCCGCCAGTTGAGCTTCAGCGAAGCCGGGCAGACGACCACGGCCGGGTAGGCGTCGTCGGCCTCCAGCGTCGCGAGCGCCTCCACCGTCTTGCCGAGCCCCTGCTCGTCGGCCAGGAAGGCGCGCCGCGCCTCGAGCGCGTAGACCACGGCCGCGCGCTGGAACGGGCGCAGCTCGCCCCCCAGCCGGTCCTCGATCTCCAGCTCGGGCGCGTTGTGGGCACGCGAGCGGCGGACGCCGTCGATCGCCTCGTCGTGTTCGACCCGCAGCCGCTCCAGCACCTCGCGGGCGTTCGCCGCCGGCTCGACGCCGTACGTGCGCAGGTAGTGCTCGAGCGGCTCGAGCAGGTAGGGGTCGACGGGCAGGGAGCGGCCGTGCGCCTCACACGCGGGCAGTGCGAGGAAGGCGGGGATCGTCTCCGGGTCCCAGTTGACGTCGAGCGCGAAGCGCGGCTCGCCGATGCTCTCGACCAGCGCGAGCGTCGCCGCCGGGGGCTCCTGGCCGACCTGGAGGCGCGAGGCGCAGCGCAGCGCGCGCGGGTCGAGCCGCGCGCCCGGCATCTCCAGCAGCTCCTCGGCGACGGCCTTGCTGAACGGCAGCCAGGAGCGGCCGCCGACCGAGTCGGCCACCTCGGCCAGGGGCTCCGGCAGCTCGCCGGAGATGACGTCCAGCACGAAGTGGCCGGCGCCGGCGCGCTTGCCGGCGGTGACGCGGCCGACCCAGCCTTTGACCGCGCGCGCCAGCCAGGCCTCCACCTCGGGCGACACCGACAGCGCGGGGAAGCGCTCGAGCACCCCCTTGACGTACGGGGCGGTGGCGTCGGCACGCGGCGCCCACCACTCCTTGACCTCCCAGTTGAAGCGCCGGCCGGGGATCGAGCGCACCGCGTCGACGATGTCGGCGCGGTAGGGGAACGCGAAGACGACGGACTCCTGTCCGTGGTGGTTGAGCCGCAGCTCGACGTTGTGGACCGGGTCGGCGAGGCGCACGCGAACGGTCCACGGTAGCCGGGGCGCCGGTGGAATGAAGGGGGGTCAACCGGCGTCTGGAGTCACATGACCAAGAAGAGCCTCTTCGCCGCGGCCTCGGCCGTGGCCGCGGTCGCCGCCTTCCCGGCGACCGCCAGCGCCGCAACGTTCGTGGTCAACCCGCCCAACCTCACGGTGACGGGCGACGCGACCGACGAGACGATCACGATCGCGGACAACGGCGCGTTCATCACCGTCGACGGTGTGGCCACGACGGCCACCGCCGACAACACGTTCGACCTCACGCTCAACGCCGGCGCCGGCAATGACACGATCGTGGTCAACACGGCGCAGCTACGGGGGATCACCGTCAACGGCGAGGATGGAAACGACACCATCACCGGCTCGCCTGACGACGACATCCTCAACGGCGGCAACGGCCTCGACGTGCTCAACGGCGGCGGCGGCGACGACCGCATCTCCGGCAACAACGACAACGACACCATGAACGGCGACGCCGGCAACGACGTCATGGTGTGGAACCCCGGTGATGACGACGACGAGATGAACGGCGGCGCCGGCGGCGGCGACGACGCCGAGCTCAACGGCGGCAACAACCCCGAGAACTTCGCCGCCACCCCGGTCGCCGGCCGCGTCCGCTTCGAGCGCGTGAGCCCGGCTCCGTTCAAGCTCGACGTCGGACCCGACACCGAGCGGCTCGTGCTCAACGCCAACGGCGGCGACGACAACATGGTCTCCGACCCGGCCACCCCGACCGCGATGCTGCTCAACGGCGGCACCGGCATCGACACCATGAGCGCCGGCGCCGGAGCCGACTTCCTCAACGGCGGCGACGACAACGACTCGCTCGACCGGCGGACCCGGCATCGACCGCATCGTCGGCAACCGCGGCAACGACGCGATGTTCGGCGGCCTCAACGACGACACGCTCGTCTGGGACAACGGCGACGGCTCGCGACGGGATGGACGGCCAGGAGGGCCTCGACGAGGTCGAGGTCAACGGCGCCGCCGGCGCGGGCGACGCCTTCGAGATCGCTCCGAACGGCCAGCGCGTGAAGTTCGACCGCACCAATCTGGGTCCGTTCACGCTCGACATCGCGACCTCCGAGACGTTCGAGATCAACGGCCTCGGCGGCGACGACACCCTGCTCGTCAAGCCGGGCGTGCCGATGGCCGTCCAGGCCGACGGCGGCGACGGCAACGACAGCCTGACCGGCGCCGAGGAGCAGGACACGTTCTTCGGCGGCCTCGGCAACGACACGCTGGACGGCGGCGGCGGCAACGACCTGCTCGACGGCCAGGACGGCGACGACACGCTGCTCGCCCGCGACGGCGTCGGCGACCTCGTGCGCGGCGGCGCCGGGATCGACTCGGCCAAGGTCGACAAGTCCGACATCGTGGTCGACGTCGAGAAGGTCGATCGCAAGAAGCACGGCTACAAGCTCGACGTCGTCAACCACAAGGCGGAGGTCAAGTACGACCGCGACAAGAAGCGCTGGTACGTCTACGTCAAGGTCGAGGCCCCGAAGGACGCCAAGGGCTGGCTGACCCTGGTCACGAAGAAGTACTACGACGTGGACGGCTACAAGGTCCGCCCCGTGCTCGGCAAGGCGAAGTACCGCATCGACGAGGGCGACGAGAAGCGGATCAAGGTCTACCTCGCCAAGGGCTACAAGTCCTACTACAAGAACGGCAAGATCGCCGTCGTCGCACAGGCCTACGGCAAGGACGGCTCGTGGGCGAGCGAGAAGCTCTCGCTCCGCAAGTAACGTCGCACGAAGGTCGCCGGGTGGGGTTTCCGGCGACCGGAGGGCGAAAGACGATTACGCCTGCGCCGCCGCCTCGGCGGCGCGGGCCGCATGGCCCGCCATCAGCTCACGCTGAACGGAACGGGGCTCGCCGGCCGGATGCCGGCGGGCCCAGTTGCCGTCTTCGCCCAGCTCCCACGTGTTGACGTCGTCGGCGAAGCAGCGGTCGAGCGTGTCGAGCAGGTCGCCGCGCAGCGTGTCGTCCTGGATCGGCGCCAGCAGCTCGACGCGCGTGTCGAGGTTGCGCGGCATCAGGTCGGCCGAGCCGATGTAGACCCGCGTCTCGCCGTTGCGCTCGAAGGCGTAGATGCGCGAGTGCTCGAGGAAGCGGCCGACGATCGAGATCACGCGGATGTTCTCCGAGACGCCCTCGACGCCCGGCCGCAGGCAGCAGATCCCGCGCGTGTTGATCTCGACCGGCACGCCGGCCTGCGATGCGCGGTAGAGCGCCTGGATGCAGGCGCGGTCGACGAGCGCGTTCATCTTCATCCGGATGCGGCCGTTGCCGCTCTCGCGATGGGCGGCGATCGTGCGCTCGATCTCCTCGAGGATCCCCTTGCGCATGTGGTTCGGCGCCGTGAGCACGCGCCGGTAGGCGCGCGGGCGCGCGAAGCCGGTGAGGAAGTTGAACATGTCCGCGACGTCGGCGCCGATCTTGTCGTCGCACGTGAGCAGGCCGAAGTCCGTGTACAGGCGGGCGGTCTTCGGGTGGTAGTTGCCGGTGCCCACGTGCACGTAGTGGCGCACGCCGTCGCCCTCGCGACGGACGACGAGGATGCACTTGGCGTGCGTCTTGAGCGACGGGACCCCGTACACGACGTGCACGCCCGACTCCTCCATGTCGCGCGACACCTGCAGGTTCGCGCGCTCGTCGAAGCGCGCCTTGACCTCCACCACGCAGACCGCCTGCTTGCCGCGCTCGGATGCGCGGATCAGCGCCGGCACCAGCGGCGAGTCGTCGCTCGTGCGGTACACGGTCTGCTTGATCGCGAGCACGTCCGGGTCGTTGACCGCCTGCTCGACGAAGCGCTCGACCGAGGTGCGCGAACGAGTCGTAGGGGTGGTGGAGCAGGATGTCGCCCCGCCGCATCGCCGCCATGACGTCCGGCTTCTCCGACTCGTCGGCCTGCAGCCGCGGCTGCGTGACCGGCGTCCATGGCGGGTCGCGCAGCTCGGCGTAGCCCGGCACGCCGACGATGTCCCACAGGTCCTTGAGGTCGAGCAGGCCGGGCACGTCGAACACGTCCTCGGGCTCGACCTCGAGCGAGCCGGTGATCTGCTCGCGGATGACCGGGCTCATGCCGGCGCCGACCTCGACGCGCACGACGTCGCCGAAGCGCCGGCGGCGCAGCTCGTCCTCGACCGCCTGCAGCAGGTCGTCGGCCTCGTCGGAGACCGTGAAGTCGGCGTCGCGGGTCACGCGGAAGACGTCGTAGTCGACGATCTCCATGCCCGGGAACAGCGCGTCGAGGTGCTTGGCGATCAGATCCTCGAGCGGCACGAAGGTGTAGCCGTCGCCGGTCGGCACGAAGCGCGGGAGCATCTCCTTCGGCACCTTCACGCGCGCGAACGTCTCGATCGCCGTGACCGGATCGCGGACCAGGACGCCGAGCGAGAGCGACAGGTTCGAGATGTACGGGAAGGGGCGCCCGAGGCCGACGGCGAGCGGGGTGAGCACGGGGAAGATCTGGCGCCGGAAGCGCTCGTCGAGGGCGCGCCGGTCCTCGGGGCTGACATCGTCGACGCCGACGATGCGGATGCCGTGCTCGGCCAGCGCGGGGCGCAGCTCCAGCTCCAGGCAGCGCGTCTGGCGCTCGATGTGCTCGCGCACCACGCGGCGGATCTCCTCGAGCGTCGCGCTCGGCGTCCGCCCGTCCTCGCGCGGCTTCTCGATCCCGGCCTCGATCTGGTCGTGCAGGCCCGCGACGCGGACCATGAAGAACTCGTCGAGGTTGGAGGAGAAGATCGCGCAGAACTTCGCGCGCTCGATCAGCGGGACGTCCTCGTCCTCCGCCAGCTCGAGGACCCGGGCGTTGAACTCGAGCCAGGACAGCTCGCGGTTGAAGTAGAGAGCGGACTCGGAGAGGTCCGGCTCGGCCGCCGCGATCCGCTCGGTGCTCGTGTCGGTCACGGCTCTGATTGTGACCGCTCGGAGATGACAAAGGCGAGCCGTGCAGAAAATCCTTTACGTTCGTCGTCCCGCCACAGCTCCAGGAACTGCTCGCAGAGCGCATTCCTACGGGCCCGGAGGGCCACGGCCCGGCGTTTGGCCACGGCGCTAGAAGCTACGGCCCATGTCCAGCACCGCCCCTTCGCGGAGCCCGCCGCGGCCGATCTGGAGCGGCTGGCGGAGCTGCTCCGCGGCGGCGCCGAGGATGACGATGCCGGCCGGCAGGAGCCGCACGCGCCGGGCGTCGAGCGTGAGCCGGCGCGCCACGTCGGCGGCGGGCGCCTCCGAGAGCGCGCCGATCGCGCGCTCGAGCGAGCCGGCGTCCAGGACGTCGCCCACGAGGCGCCGCAGCGAGGCGGCGCTGCCGCCGACGGCGACGGCGCAGTCGGTGTGCGGCAGGGCGCGGGTGGCGAAGACGTCGCACGCGTGCTCGCGCACGGCCCGCAGCTCGTCGAGCGAGGGCGGGTCCGAGCGCAGGTAGCGGTCGGCCAGCGCGCCGGAGCCGACGAGGAACGACGACGACCAGTGCACGCCGCCGGCCAGCGTGCCGATCGCGATCTCGGTCGATCCCCCGCCCACGTCGACGACGCCGACGACGCCCGGCAGGTCCTGCCCGAGCGTCCGCGTGGCACCCAGGAACGCGAGCCGCGCCTCCTCGGCGCCGTCGAGGATCTCGACCTCGGCGGTCATGCCGGCGAGGAACTCGTCGCGGTTGACGGCCGCGCGGATCGCCGCCGTGGCCACCACGCGCACGCGCTCGGCGCCCGCGGCGGCGGCCAGCTCGACCTGCTCGGCGACCACGCGCGCGACCTCCTTGATCTTCTCGCGCGGGATCTCGGCGCGGGTGCCGATGTGCGTGAAGGCACGTTGCTGGAGCACCTCGATGAGGCGCCCGTCCTTCACTTCGGCGACGAGCACACGGGTCGTGTTCGTGCCGATATCCACGCAGGCACACACCATCGGCCGGAAGAAGAATGCCTGCGTTGCCGTCCGGGCAACGCCCTGACCGCGACCGGGGCAGTCCAGGCCCCGGATGGCATGATGCTCCGCGTGAGCACGACGGCCGCGATCGAGGTGGAGGGCCTGCGCAAGGCCTACGACGGCCACGAGGCCGTGCGCGGCATCGACTTCGCGGTCCGGCGCGGCGAGGTGTTCGGGCTGCTCGGGCCGAACGGCGCGGGCAAGACGACGACGGTCGAGATCCTCGAGGGCTACCGGATCCGCAGCGGGGGCGACGTCTCGGTGCTGGGCCACGACCCCGGCGCGCGGCCGGCCGAGCTGCGCGAGCGCGTGGGGATCGTGCTCCAGAGCTGTGGCACCTATCCCCATCTGAGCGTGCGCGAGACCGTCGCCCACTGGGCCTCGCTGTACGCCGCGCCGCGCGACGTCGACGAGGTGGTCGAGCTCACCGGCCTGACCCAGGCCGCCGACCGCCGGGCGCGCACGCTGTCGGGCGGCCAGCAGCGGCGGCTCGATCTGGCGCTGGCCCTGATCGGCGATCCCGAGCTGGTGTTCCTCGACGAGCCGACGGTGGGCTTCGATCCGGCGGCGAGGCGGGCGGCGTGGGACACGGTCCGCTCGCTGCGCGCGCTCGGCAAGACCGTGCTGCTCACCACGCACTACCTCGACGAGGCGCAGGCGCTGGCCGACCGCGTGGCGATCATCAAGGACGGCGCGATCCTCGCCGAGGGCCCGCCCGGCGAGCTGGTCTCGGGCCGCCCGCGCTATCGCGTCAGCTACCGCGGCGGCGAGCACGTGACCGACGACCCGACGGCGCTGCTGCACGAGCTGACCGCCGCGGCGCTGGAGCGCGGCGAGCGGCTCGAGGACCTGTCCGTCACCCGGCCGTCGCTCGAGGACGTCTACCTGGAGCTGACCGGGGAATCGGCTGGCGCCGATTCCCTTGCGAGTTCGCTTCGCGAACATCGCGGGGGGCATGCCCTATGAGCGACCACGCGCTCGACGCGGTCCACACCGCGGTCAACGGTCCGCGGCGCCCGCCGTGGGGCGTCGCCGCATGGCGCCAGTTCCGGCTCGAGCGGCGGATGTTCTGGCGCAACCCGACCGCCGCCTTCTTCGGCTTCCTGCTGCCGCTGCTGCTGCTCGCCATGTTCGGCGCGGTGTTCTCGGGCGAGCAGGAGCAGCTCGACGTGGTGGTGCCGGGGATCGCCGGCATGAGCGTGATGGCGGCGACCTTCGTGGCGCTCGCGTACAACCTGACGTTCCTGCGCGAGCGCGGGATCCTGAAGCGCCTGCGCGGCACGCCGCTGCCGTCGTCGGCGTACCTGGCCGGCATCGCGGCCAACGCGGTGGCCAACACTTTCGTGCAGGTGGCGGTGGTGATCGTCGCGGGCCGTCTGTTCTTCGGCATCGACTGGCCGAGCGACTGGTTTGCACTGCTCGTCTTCCTCGCTCTGGGCGTGGTCTGCTTCGCGTCGCTGGGCGTGGCGCTCTCGCACGCGATCCCGAACTCGGAGTCGGCGCCCGCCTACGTGAATGCCGTCTTCCTGCCCATGATCATGCTGGCCGGGGTCTTCTACGACGACGAGGACGCGCCCGCGGTGCTGCGCGACCTCGCCGAGGTGATGCCCTTGAAGCACCTGATCGACGGGCTGTCGGGCGCGATGGTCGACGGCAACGGGCTCGCCGACAACACGACCGCCCTCGTCGCGCTGGGGCTGTGGGCCGCGGTCGGGATCGTGCTCGCCGTGCGCGGCTTCTCGTGGGAGGCGCGGCGGCACTAGCGAACGTCAACTGCGGCTGGGTAAGGGCACCGGCCGTGGGCGCGGCGGCGGGCCTCTCGGCGTGTTTCACCGGGGGTGTGCTCCCTAAGGCTGAAATATTCAGCATAGGGAGCACACCCCCGCCGAACTCGCTTCCTCAATGCCGGGGTTGACGTTCTCCGGCGCCCTACCTCCGCCCCAGGTCCAGCACCGCGAACGCGGTCGGCGCGGAGCCCGTGACCTGCACGGGAACCTCCGCCAGCGGCGAAGCCTCCCACTCGCCGCGCACCATGCCGAAGACGACGACGTCGTGCACGTCGTCGCCGTGGCGGTGCCAGCCGCGCAGCACTCCCTCGCGCCGGAAGCCGACGCGCTCGAGCGCGACCTGCGAGCGGCCGTTGCGGGTGTTCGCCCACGCCGTCAGGCGGTCGAGGCCGAGGTGCCGGAACGCGAGCGCGGTGATCATCGCCTTCGACTCGCGGTTGACCCCGCTTCCCCACCAGTCGCGCCCGAACCACGTGCCGACGGTGGCACGGCGGTCGCGCACGGCCAGCTCCGACAGGCCGGTGACGCCGATCGGGCCGGCCTCCGGGTGCACGACCAGGAAGTCGAGCAGCTCGCCGCTCTCGCGCTTGCCCTCCAGGCCGGCGATGTAGGCCTCGGGCTGGTCGACCGTCTCGTACGGGCCCCACGAGAACCAGCGGGTGACCGCCTCGTCGGAGGCGAGCTCCAGCAGCCGCGGCGCGTCCTCGGCGGTCGCGTAGCGCAGCGTCAGCGTCGGGCCGGTGACCACCACCGCGGCGATGGTATCCACGCGCGTCGTGATCGCCTGCCGCGCGGCGGCGGCGCAGGGGTAGGGTCCGGTGCGTGCCGACCCTGGAGGAGCTCGAGCGGGTCGCGCGCGGGGCCGTGCCGCCTGCGCTCGACGCCGCCGACCGCGAGCGGATCGCCGCCGCTCGCGCGGTGGTCGAGACGGCGCTGACGACCGGCGACGCGGTCTACGGCGTGACGACCGGCTTCGGCCGGCTCGAGCACGTCCGCATCGCGCCCGGGGACGCCGCTCAGCTGCAGATCAACCTGCTGCGCTCGCACGCGGTCGGCTCCGGGCCGCCGCTGCCCGGGGAGGTCGTGCGCGGGATGCTCTTCCTGCTCGCGTCGTCGCTGCGGCGCGGGCACTCGGGCGTGCGCGCCGAGCTCGTCGAGCTGGTGCTCGCGCTGCTCGAGCGCGACGTCACGCCGGTGATCCCGAGCAAGGGCTCGGTCGGCTCCTCCGGCGACCTGGCGCCGCTCGCCCATCTCGGCCTCGTGCTGATCGGCGAGGGCGAGGCCACGTTCGGCGGCGACGTCCTGCCCGGCGGCGAGGCGCTCGCGCGGGCCGGGCTCGAGCCCCTCGAGCTGAGCGCCAAGGAGGGCCTCGCGCTCATCAACGGCACGCACCTGATGGCGGCCGCCGGCGCGCTCGCGGTCCGTGACGCGCAGAGGCTGCTCGACGCGGCCGTCGTCGCCGTGGCCCTCTCGCTCGAGGCCTTCAAGGGCTCGACGGTCCCGTTCGACGCGCGCCTGCTCGAGCTGCGCCGCCAGCCGGGGCCCGTCGACGTCGCCGAGCGGCTGCGCGCGCTGCTCGCGCAGAGCCCGGTGGTCGCCAGCCACGCCGACTGCGGGCGCGTGCAGGACCCGTACACGCTGCGCTGCGCGCCGCAGGTGCTCGGCGCGGTGGGCGACGCGCTCGGCTACGTCGCGGAGGCGATCGAGCGCGAGCTGGGCGCGGTGACCGACAACCCGCTGGTGGTGGACCACGACATCCTCTCGGGCGGCAACTTCCACGGCCAGCCGCTGTCGCTGCCGCTCGATCACCTGGCGCTCGCGGGCACCGAGCTGGCCTCGTTCTCCGAGCGCCGCATCTACGCCCTGCTCTCCCCGGGGTATGCCGGGCTGCCGCCGTTCCTGACCCCGCGGCCAGGCCTCTCGTCGGGGCTGATGATCGCCCAGTACGCCGCCGCCGCGCTCGTCAACGAGTGCCAGGTGCTCTCGCATCCGGCCGGCGCGGGCTCGATCCCCACCAGCGCCGGGCAGGAGGACTTCAACTCGATGGGCGCGCTGGCGGCGCTGAAGGCGCGCACGGTGGTCGAGAACGCCGCCCAGGTCGTCGCCACCGAGCTGGTGTGCGCCGCGCAGGGGCTCGAGTTCCACCGGCCGCTGCGCAGCACGGCGGTGCTCGAGCGGGCGCTCGCGCACGTGCGCGAGTACGTTCCGCGCGTGGAGGAGGATCGATCGCTGGCGACCGAGCTGGCGGGCCTGGCCGGCGCGCTGCGGACCGGGGAGCTGATCCTGTGAGGTGCCGCGGCTGGGTGCAGGAGGCGGCACTGCGGATGCTCGAGAACAACCTGCATCCGGACGTGGCGGAGCGGCCGGAGGAGCTCGTGGTCTACGGCGGCATCGGCAAGGCCGCGCGCAACCCGGCCGCCCTGGAGGCGATCAAGCGCGAGCTCGTGCGGCTCTCCGAGCGGGAGACGCTGCTCGTGCAGTCCGGCAAGCCGGTCGGCGTGTTCGAGACCCACCCGGACGCGCCGCGCGTGCTGATCGCCAACTCGAACCTGGTGGGCGACTGGGCGAACTGGGAGACCTTCCGCGAGCTCGACGCCGCCGGGCTGATGATGTACGGCCAGATGACCGCGGGGTCCTGGATCTACATCGGGACGCAGGGGATCCTGCAGGGCACCTACGAGACGTTCGCGGCGCTCGCGCGCCGGCGGTTCGGCGGGTCTCTGAGGGGTCGTCTGGTGGTCACGGCCGGCCTCGGCGGGATGGGCGGGGCGCAGCCGCTGGCGGTGACGCTCAACGAGGGCTGCGCGCTGTGCGTGGAGGTCGATCTGCAGCGGATCGAGCGCCGGATCGAGACCGCCTATCTCGACGAGCGGGCCGGCTCGCTCGACGACGCGCTCGCCCGGCTCGAGGACGCGCGGCGCGAGGGTCGCGCGCTGTCGATCGGTCTGCTCGGCAACGCCGCCGAGGTGCTGCCGGAGCTGGCGCGGCGCGGCGCGAACGTCGACGTGGTGACCGACCAGACGAGCGCCCACGACCCGCTGAACGGCTACGTCCCCGCCGGGCTCACGGTCGAGCAGGCCGACGCGCTGAGGGGGTCTGACCCCGCTGAGTACCTGCGGCGCGTCGGCGAGAGCGCGCTCGCCCACGTGGCGGCGATCCGGTCGCTCGCCGAGGCCGGCGCCGAGGCGTTCGACTACGGCAACGCGCTGCGCGGGCTCGCGGCCGAGCACGGGGACGCCGACGCCTTCAGCTACCCGGGCTTCGTCCCCGCCTACATCCGCCCGCTGTTCTGCGAGGGCAAGGGGCCGTTCCGGTGGGTCGCGCTGTCGGGCGAGCCGGCCGACATCGCCGTCACCGACGACGCGATCCTCGACCTGTTCGGCGAGCAGGACCACATCCGCCGCTGGATCGAGCTGGCGCGCGAGCGGGTGCGGTTCCAGGGCCTGCCCGCACGGATCTGCTGGCTCGGATACGGCGAGCGCCACGTGGCCGGGCTGCGCTTCAACGAGCTGGTGGCGAGCGGCGCGGTGAAGGCGCCGATCGTGATCGGCCGCGACCACCTCGACGCGGGCTCGGTGGCGTCGCCACAGCGCGAGACCGAGGCGATGAGCGACGGGTCCGACGCGGTGGCCGACTGGCCGATCCTCAACGCGCTGGTCAACACGGCGACCGGCGCGAGCTGGGTCTCGTTCCACCACGGCGGCGGCGTCGGCATGGGCAAGTCGCTGCACGCCGGCCAGGTCATCGTGGCCGACGGCACCCCGGAGGCGGGCGAGCGGATCCGCCGCACGCTGCTCGCCGATCCCGGCATGGGCATCATCCGGCACGCCGACGCCGGCTATCCGGAGGCGCTCGAGGCGGCCGAGCGACTCGGGGTGCGGATCCCGATGCCGACGACCGGCTCGGCGTGAGGGTGCCGATGCGAACGGGAACGAGGCCGGTCGGGTGAGGGTCTCGATCCGCGGGGCCGCGCAGGTGCTGCGCCCGCCCGAGGACGGCCTGCCCTACCTGCGGCGGCCGTCCGACCTGCGGCTCGAACCCGGCTCTGTGACCGTGGAGGACGGCGTGATCGTGGCGCTGGAGGACGACCCCGCCGCCGACGTTGTGATCGACGCCGCGGGCCGCGCGGTGATCCCCGGCTTCGTGGACTGCCATACGCACCTGCCGTTCGCCGGCTGGCGGGCTGAGGAGTACGAGCAGAAGGTGACCGGGGTGCCGTACGAGGAGATCGCGCGGCGCGGCGGCGGCATCGCAGCTTCGGCCCGCGCGCTGGCCGCCGCGAGCGATGCCGAGGTCCTCGCGCAGGCGCGCGAGGTGCGCGCTGAGATGCTCGAATCGGGGACGACGACGGTCGAGGCGAAGACCGGGTACGGCCTCTCGCGCGACGGCGAGCTGCGCCTCGTCCGGCTCGCCCGCGAGGTCGGGGACCGGGTGACGGGGCTGTTCGCCCATTCGATCCCGGAGGGGTACTCCGCTGCGGAGTGGATGGACGAGGTCGACGCGCTCGCCGCTGAGGCGGACGTCGACGCGCTCGACATCTACGTCGAGTCCGTCGCCTTCCGCAACGAGGACCTGTCGCGGCTGGGCGAGATCGCACGGCGCGAGGGGGTTCCGCTGCGCGCCCACGTGGAGCAGTTCAACTCCAACCGGTCGGTCCCGGTCGCAGTGGCCGCCGGCGCGCGTTCGGTCGACCACCTCGCGTGCCTGCACCCTGACGACGTCGCGCCACTGGCCGCCGCCGAGTGCGCGGCCGTGCTCCTGCCCGGCGCCGAGTTCCTCGGCGCCGAGCATCTGGCCCCCGGCCGCGTGCTCGCCGACGCCGGCGCGATCTGCGTGCTCGCCACCGACTGCAATCCCGGCACCTCGCCGGTCGCCTCGCTGCCCGTGGTGATCGGCCTGGCGGTGCGCCGCTACGGCTGGACGGCGCGCGAGGCGCTGGCCGCCTGCACGCTCAACGCGGCGTGGGTGCTCGGGCTGCACGACCGGGGCTCGATCGAGGTCGGCAAGCGCGGAGACGTCGTCGTCCTCGACGGGCCGGTCGAGCACATCGCGTACCGCTTCGGCCACAACCCGGTGGCCGAGGTGATTGCGGCGTGACCGCCGAGCGCGTGACCGCCGAGCGCGTGATCGACGCCGGCGAGCTCGAGGCGCTGCTCTCCGACCTGATCCCGATCGGGCTCGACGACGCGGGCGCCACCACGCGACTCGCCTGGACCGAGGAGGACGAGCAGGCGGCGGCCTGGTTCGCGCGCCGCGCGGCCGCGCTCGGGCGGCGGATGGAGCGCGACCCGGCGGGCAACCTGTGGGCGTGCCCGGCCACGCCGCCCCCGTGGTGGGCGGTCGGCTCGCACCTCGACAGCGTCCGCGCCGGCGGACGCTTCGACGGCGCGCTCGGCGTCGCCGCCGGCTTCGCGGTGGCGGAGCGGCTGCCGGTGGCCGTCGTCTCCTTCGCGGACGAGGAGGGCGCGCGCTTCAACACGCCGACCTTCGGCTCGCGCGCGCTCGTGGGCCGGCTCGACGTCGACGACGCCGTCGACCGCGTGGACGACCACGGCGTCACGCTGGGCGACGCGATGGCGGCCGCCGGCGTCAACCCGGCCGGCCTGGCGGACGCCCCCGAGTGGCTCGAGCGCCTCGCCGGCTTCCTCGAGCTGCACATCGACCAGACGCGCGACCTCGCGGCCGCCCGCGCCCCGGCCGGCGTCGTCACCAAGCTGGCGGCGCGCCTACGGCTGCAGGTCGAGCTGGCGGGCAGGGCCGACCACGCCGGCACGACCCCGCGCGAGGAGCGCCGCGACGCGCTCGCCGCCGCGGCGCGGGTGATCGTGCGCGCCGACGCCGAGGCGGCGCAGCGGCTCGGCATGGTCTTCACCGCCGCGCGCATGGAGGTCGAGCCGAACGCGCCGACCACGGTGCCCCGCCTCGTGCGTCTGTGGCTCGACGCGCGCGCGTCCGAGGCCGAGACCGTCGAGTCGTGGCGCGAGACGGTGGCGGTCGAGATCGAGCGCGTGGCCGAGGAGGCCGGCGTCGGCCTCGAGCTGCGGACGGCGGCGTGGTCGCCGGGCACCGAGTTCCCCGGCGGCGTGCGCGACGCCCTGCTCGCCGGGCTGCAGCCGCCGAAGCCGCGGCTCGTCTGCTACGCGGGCCACGACGCCGGCGTGATCGCCGCCGCACGGCCGGCCGGGATGGTGCTCGTGCGCAACGAGACCGGGGTGAGCCATTCGCCCGACGAGGACGTGTCACTCGACGACGCGGCGGTCGCGGCGAACGCCCTGCTGGCCGCGGCAGAAGGGCTCGCCGCCGCGTGACGCGACCGTTTGCGATCCCGGCGATGCCCAACGTGCACTCGCACGCGTTCCAGCGCGACCTGCGGGGCTCCGGTGAGCGCAGCGAACCGGAGGCCGACTTCTGGAGCTGGCGCGAGGAGATGTACCGGCTGGCCGACGCGCTCGAGCCGGACTCGATGCGCGAGGTCGCCGGCCGCGTCTACGCCGAGATGGCGGCGGCCGGCTTCGGCGCCGTGGGCGAGTTCCACTACGTGCACCACCGGCCGGACGGGACGCCGTACGAGGAGCCGAACGCGATGGCGCTCGCCGTCGCCGAGGCCGCGGTCGCAGCCGGCCTGGCGATGGTCCTGCTCCCGGCGGCCTACGCGCGCGGCGGGCACGCGCGCTTCCGCGATGCGACGGTCGAGGATTTCCTGGCGCGTGTCGATGCGCTGCGGCTGGCCGGCCACGCCGTCGGCGTCGCCGCCCACAGCGTTCGGGCCGTGCCCGCCGACTGGCTGCGCGAGATCGCGCGCTACTCCGACGCGCACGGCCTCGTCCGCCACGTCCACGCCCACGAGCAGCCGCGCGAGCTCGAGGAGTGCCAGGCCGAGCACGGCTGCTCGCCGATCGAACTGCTCGACCGCACCGGCTTCCTCTCCGACCGCGCCACGATCGTCCACGGCATCCACGTCAGCGAGCGCGACGTCGCGCTGCTCGCCGAGGCCGGCGCGATCGTCGCCACCTGCCCGACCACCGAGGGCAACCTCGGCGACGGCCACTTCCCGGCGCCGGCCTACCGCGACGCCGGCGTGCGGCTGGCGATCGGGAGCGACAGCAACGTGGTCGTCGACCCCTTCGAGGAGCTGCGCGAGCTGGAGACCGGCGCGCGGCGCGAGCTCCGCGGCCGGCACGCGCTGCTCGCCGCCGCCGGCGACCTGTGGGGCGCAGTCGTCCAGAACGGGCTCGCCTCGCTCGGCCTCGAGCAGGCGGGCGAGGTGGCCGTCGACCTCGACCACCCGCGGCTGCGCGGCGTGGCCGACGAGGACGTGGCGCTGGCGCTGGCCACCTGCGCGTCGGCCGATACGGTCGTGCCCGTGCGGCGCCTGATCTCGTCCGGATCGAGCTTCGAGGAGCAGATCGGCTACTCGCGCGCGGTGGTCGACGGCGACTGGGTCCACGTCTCCGGCACCACCGGTTTCGACTACGCGACGATGACCGTCTCCGACGACGTGGTCGAGCAGGTCGAGCAGGCGCTGGCCAACGTCGGCGCCGCCCTCGCCGAGGCCGGCTGCTCGTTCGCGGACGTCGTGCGCGTCCGCTACCTGCTCCCGCTCGCGGGCGACTTCGAGGCGTGCTGGCCGATCCTGCGACGCCACTTCGGCGAGGTCCGGCCGGCGGCCACGATGCAGGAGTGCGGCCTCTCCGACCCGCGCATGCGGTTCGAGATCGAGGTCACCGCGCGGCGGCGATAATCGCCCCAGGGCGCCCACGCGGTGGCATAGGCTCTCGGCATGGTCCCGAACGGGGCGCGATGACGGTTGGACATCCCGTCCTGCTGCGCGTTGAGATCGCGCTCGCGCGGATCCTGGCGACGGCGCAGAGCCCGCTCGAGACCTATGACGCCGCTCTCGTCGCAATCGGCGAGGCGCTCGGCTGCGAGTCGGGATCGGTCTGGGAGGTCGACGCCGACCGGGAGCGGATGTACTGCGCGCGGACCTGGCAGACCTCCGCCTCGGCCGCGCATTTCGAGGCTCTGAGCGCCGGGCTGACGCTCGCCGAGGGCGAGGGGCTGCCGGGCCGCGTGTGGGCGAGCGGAGAGCCGGCGTGGATCGTCGACGTCCCCATGGACGGCAACTTCCCGCGCGCCGAGGCCGCCCGCCGGGCCGGGCTGCACGCCGCGTTCTGCTCGCCGCTTCGCAGCTCCGGCGGCGTCGTCGGTGCGATCGAGTTCTTCGCCCGCGAGCTTCGCGAGCCCGACGAGCAGTTGCTGGCATCGATGACGGTGCTCGGCAGCCAGATCGGCGAGTTCGTGGCGCGCCGACGCGCCGAGAAGGAGCTGCGCGCAAGCGAATCGCGGGTGCGGGCGATGCTCGAGTCTTCGCTCGACGCGGTGGTCACGATGGACCACCGGGGACGCGTGCTGGAATGGAATCCGGCCGCGGAGCGGACCTTCGGCTACACCGCGGCTGATGCGCTCGGACAGGACATGGCCGGGTTGATCGTCCCGCCGAGCCTGCGGGACCACCACCGGCGGGGATTCGCCCGCTACCTCGAGACCGGAGTGCCCACGATGCTGGACCGGCGACTCGAGATCACCGGCATGCGCGCCGACGGGACCGAGTTCCCGGTCGAGCTGACGATCACCCGCATCAACCTTCCCGGCCCGCCGCTGTTCACGGGCTATCTACGCGACATCACCGACCGCAAGCGGGGCGAAGCCGAGCTGCGGTCCTCTCGCCAGCGGCTCGTCGAGGCCTCCGATCGGGAGCGAAGGCGGCTCGAGCGCAACCTCCACGACGGCGCCCAGCAGCACATGGTCGCGATCGCGCTGCTGCTCCGGACGGCGCGTGCCCGGCTGGGATCCGCCGCGCCGGAGGCGACCGACCTGCTCGAGCGCGCCGAGCGTGAGTTCGACGCCGCGCTCGACGAGCTGCGCGAGCTCGCGCAGGGCATCCACCCCGCCGTGCTGACCGAGCGCGGGCTCGGCCCTGCCCTGCGCGCCGTGGCCGAACGGGCAGCCGTCCCGGTGCAGGTCCGCGAGGTGCCGGCCGAGCGGTTCGCGGAGCCACTCGAGGCGTGCGTGTACTACACGGTCGCGGAGGCGCTGACGAACGTCGCCAAGCACGCGCGGGCGACCGCTGTCACGGTGGGCGTTTCGACTGTCGGTGACGGGGTCGTCGTCGAGGTCGCCGACAACGGCGTCGGCGGCGCGGCGGAGGGACCGGGCAGCGGCCTGCGTGGGCTCACCGACCGCGTCGAGGCGCTCGGCGGGACGCTTACCGTCGATAGCCCGCCGGCCGGCGGGACGCTGATCCGCGCCGAGATCCCCATGACGTGAGGGCGGCCCCGGATCGCACCGCGATCCAGGGCCGTCCCGTCGTCAGCCGTTGACGGTCTTCGCGCTCGACCCGTTCGGACCGTCGTTGGAGGCGTGGCCGCCGAGTCCGCCGAGCCCGCCGCCGGCGGTGAGCAGATCGGTGTTCTCGACCTTCAGCGCGCCGCCGCTCGCATAGAGCGCGTGGCTCGGCCCGCCGGCGCCGCCGCTTCCCCCGCCGCCCGGCCCACCGTGCCCACCGTGGCCGCCGGCGCCGCCCCAGCCGACCTCCAAGAAGTAGCAGTCGTCGGTGCCGCCATCGCCGCCGGCGCCGCCCGGGCCGCCGGCGCCGCCCTTGCCGCCGCCCCCGCCGGAGCCGCCGAAGCCGGCGCGCACCTTGGAGTCGACGATCGTGAGGCCATGGGAGTCGACTGCGAGGCACACCGAAGGAGCCGCCGCCGCTCGCCCCACCGGTGCCGCCGTAGCCCCCAGCGCCTCCGCCGCCTCCTCCGCCGCCACCGCCGCCGCCGCCGTCGATGACGAGGGCGCCGACCTGGGCGCCGCCCCCACCCCCGCCGCCGCCGCCCTTACCGGCGGAGCCGGTCCCACCGTTGCGCGGCGGGTCGGGCCGGAAGACTCCGGTGACGTCGACATGGCCGAGGAGCGGAGGGATCGCGTTGCCCCCGTTGGCGCCGGACGTCCCGGCCGCGCCGCCGACTCCGTGGTTGCCCGGGTTGCCGCTGGTCCCGGCATTCCCGCCGGCGCCGCCGGACACGAGGCCCGCCAGGCCCACGTCGCCGAAGCCGGTGCTTCCGCCGTCGCCGCCGGCGCCGCCGAAGTTCCCGGTGGGCGAGCCGCCGCCGGCGCCGCCGGCGCCGCCGATCGTCTGGTCGCACCTTCCGGGCTTGCCATCCGCGCCGTTCGCTCCGGGAAAGCCCGCCCAGCCGGGCTGCCCGGCGATACCTCCGGTGCCGTTCCCGGGCTCGACGACGAGGCTCTCGAGCCGCAGGCCGGGGCTGTGCAGCGCATGGACGCCATAGGCGCTGCCACTGCCCGCCGACGGGGTCGGCGACTTGATGTGCAGCAGCTGCAGGACGGTGCCGGCGACCGCGTCCACCGCCTTGACGCCGAAGCTGCTGGTGCCGTCGCCGCCACCGGTGACGACGGTCTCCGCATCCCGCGTGCGCTTCCACGTCACGGGGTCGTAGCCGCCGTGGACCGAGACTCCAGAAGACACTTGAGCGTGCCTGGGTAGCTCCCCGTCGCCGCGAGCACGGACGAGCGACCGGTCTGCTTCGCGAACGCGACCGCGTCGGAGAGCTGCCGCCGGGGCTCGGCCCGCGTGCCGGGCGCCCCATCCGATCCCGTCTGCGCGGACACGAACACGGCGTCGGCGGCGACGCCGTCCACGCCGTCGCAGTTGGCGTCGACGAACGCCGTGTCGGGCCGATCCTCCTTCGCGCATCCCGGCGCGGGCGCCGGAGCAAGTACGGGAGCCGGAGCGGGCGCCGCCGGAGCCGGCGTGGGCGGGCGCGCGGGTACCGTGACGGCGCGGCGGGCACCGCGGCAGTTGTTGCGCTCGCGCGTCTCCCGTACGCGCTTGGGCCCGTCGGCACAGGCAAGCACGCGCCAGACACCCATGCCGACCGTCGCCGGGATCCGGATCGTGGAACGCACGCGCGTGCGGCGGCCGGCGGCGATGCGACGCGTGGCGACCCTGGCAACGGGAAGATCGCCCTTGCTGCGGCGGGCGTCGCGGGAGAGCAGCACGAGCGTCCTCGTGCTGCGCACTGAGGCGCGGCCGGCGTTCGCCACGCTGAGGCGTACCTTGACCGAGCTTCCGGCCGCAGCGACCACAGGCGGCTCGGACACGGACACGACACGAAGGTCGGGGCCTGCTGCCTGCGCGGCCGGCACCAGCAGCATGGCCAGCGCCGCGGCGGCGGCGGCCGATAACAGTTTGGGTGTGGTTTTCATGCCGGCGAGCCTGCCTGCCGCCGTGCTGCCTGGGGAGGCCCGGGGCCGCCAGAGTGGCGGTGGCAGGCCGTACGCGGGTTGGCGGTCGACCGCCATCTCTCCGGCGGAGCGGCCCCTTCACCGGCGGCCCAGCCGCCTTGATGCTCAGACCATGCAACTCGATCTCACAGCCCTCGAGGAGAGCTTCGACCTCATCGCCGCGCGCGGCGATGAGCTCATGGACCGCTTCTACGCCGGCCTGTTCGCGGCCGCGCCCGCCGTTCGCCCGCTGTTCGCGGGGACGGACATGCGTCGCCAGAAGGCCATGCTGTTGTCCGCGCTGGTCCTGCTTCGCAAGTCGCTGCGCGACCTCGACGCGATCATCCCGACGCTCGGCGCGCTCGGTGCCCGCCACCGAGCGTACGGCGCGCTGCCTGAGCATTACCCGGTCGTGGGGAGCGTACTGATCGCGTCGATGGCCGACGTGGCCGGCGACGCCTGGACGCCGGAGTACGAGCGCGCCTGGGCGGCGGCATTCGACGTCGTGGCCTCCGCCATGATCGCCGGCGCCGCCGCCGCCGAGCTCGACCTTGCTGCCTGAGCCTTGCAGCCGATCGTCAGACCTGCGCCTCGACGAGCATCCGGATAGCGTCGAGCGTGGCGGAGACGTCGTGATCGCTCTCGGAGCCGTGCACGGTGTTCAGAAAGAGCGTGAGACGCGAGCCGTCTCCGTCCGGCGCGACCTCCATCCATCCGTGGTAACCGCTCGGCGAGCCCCACTCGATGCGCCGCCTGTCCTGGTCGGCGCGAAACGACGCCTCGCCATGCTGCTCGCGGCCGTGGTAGCGCGCATCGACCTCGACGCGGTCGTTCGCGGCGGCACGGGCGGCCGTCATCTGGGGCACGTAGCGCGGGAGATTCCTCACGTCGGAGATCGCGGCGTACACCGCGTCGGCCGATGCAGCGATGTGCTCGGTGTGCTCGTGCTGCACCCGATCTTCTCCTTGAAAGAGGTTTGCGGTGAACGCTACTCCGGACCCGGCCCTCGAGCACCTCGACACGCGGCATCGACTGCGAGAGGATCCGCGACAGCGAGAACGTCCGGGTCATCGAAGGTCTAGGACGGTCGACATGTCCAGCGAAGGCACACGCCGCGGAGACGGGGGTGACAGACGGAGGCTGCGCGTCGTCGTCGCGGAGGACACGGCGCTCCTGCGCGAAGGGATCGTGTCGCTTCTGCGCGACGTCGGTCACGAGGTCGTCGGCGAGGCGCGGAACGCGGACGAGCTGCTGCTGAAGGTCCGCTCGTACTCGCCCGACGTCGCGATCGTCGACATGCGCATGCCGCCCACCCACACCAATGAAGGCCTGAACGCCGCGCGCGAGATCCGCGAGAAGCACCCCGGCGTCGCGATCCTCGTGCTCTCCTCCTACCTCGAGCCGTCGTACGCCGCCGAGCTCGTGGCCGGCGATGCATCGGGCGTCGGCTACCTGCTCAAGGATCGCGTCTACGACTTCGACGAGTTCAACTCCGCGGTCGACCGGGTGGCCGCCGGCGGCACGGCGTTCGACCCCAAGGTGGTCTCCGCGATGGTCGGCCGCAGCGACCACCAGGACGCGTTGGCGGATCTGACCGACCGCGAACGCCAGGTGCTCGCGCTGATGGCCGAGGGCCGCTCGAACCAGTCGATCGCCGCTTCGATCTACCTCAGCCCGCGAGCGGTCGAGCGCACGGTGACGAGCATCTTCAGCAAGCTCGACCTGCCCGACAGCTCCGAGCACCACCGACGGGTGCTGGCCGTCGTCGCATTCCTCCAGGCCTAGCCCGGCGGCCGGCCGACACGGCGCTTGGCGGCCGTCCGCCACCACCTCGACGGCCGGCCCCCTGGCCGCAGCCTCGCCGCCCCGGCACGGTTTGGCTCATGCACACGCCACGCCTTGTCCTGCTGACCAGCCTCGCCGCCGCCGTGAGCGCGGCGGCACGCGCCGAGCGCCTCGGCCGCCTCCCAGCGCTACGCAAGCCCGGCCGGCAGCGGGACCGACTGCACGGCTGCCAGCCCCTGCAGTATCGCGGAAGCCGTCGAAGACGCGAGGACCGGCGACGAGGTGATCGTCAACCCCGGTGACTACCCGCTGACCGAGACCCTCGCCGAGCCCGTCTACAACGGCGCCTTCCAGAAGGTCACGATCCGCGGCATCGCCGGCCGGCCGCGACCACGGCTGCTGTTCAGCGGACCGGGCCAGATCGGCCTTCGGGTGGGCATGGGTGGGTCGTCGCTGCGCTACGTCGAGGTCGTTCAGACGGGGCGATCCGCGACAGCATCGTCGTGGCCTCCGGCGTGGGCTCCACAGCGCTCGTCACGGAGGGAGGGTTGGGCGGCGCCGTCACCAGCACGGCGCGCAACGTGACCGCGATCGCGACAGGCAGTGGCGGAATACCGATCCTGGGCAACGCAGTCACGGGTGCGAGCGTCACTCTCGACCTCGTGAACGTGCTCGCGTACGCCGGCCCCGACGCGATCCGCATTAGGGTCCAGACCGACGGCTCGGGGGCGCTACCGGTATGGCCGCGATCGAGCTCGCCCGGCCGCGCCGTACCAAGGCGCTCCCGCGGCAGTTCGTGCTGGCGGTGACGGCCGGCCGGATCGTCGCCTTCAAGGCCTGGGACGGCGGCTCGGGCGACAGCGACGGCCCCTACCTCCTCCGGGTCAACCCGGGCGAGCAGGCGTCGTGGCCTCGCTCGTCGGTGCGTCTGGTCGACCTGCCCGACGGCGCGCGGTCGAAGGGAGGGACGCTCGAGCTCGCGGGGACCGAGCGGTTCCCGGTCTCGCGGCCGAACCTCCACGGCGATCCCGACACCGACGAGCTGATCGACCTGCTCGGCGGCGGGCCGGTCGCCGCGCGCGAGGAGTCGGAGCGTGAGCAGCGCTACCGCGAGGACCAGGAGGCGCTCAGGCGGGCGATCGCCGTCCGCCCCGCCGACCTCCGCGAGCTGGCGGCGGACGCGGTGCGCGGGCGCCCGGACATCGTCACCGGGCTGCACGTGGCGCGCCGGTCCGAGCGGCACACGCGCACGGACGAGCGGCTCGGCACCTGGCACGCGCGCCCGCTGGACGGTCTCGGCGTCCGCGACCAGTGGATCGCGGCCGTGCGCACGCGCTCCGATGAGGCCGCGATCGAGCGGCTCCTGCGCGGGCCGATCCGCGAGCTGTTGTCCAGCCAGCAGGGCCTCGGCTTCGAGATCCGAATCGAGTACGGCCAGGTCGTCGTGGCAAGACAGGACTTCCTCAAGCGCGACGAGGACCTCGACGCGCTCGTCGCGGCCGCAGAGGCACTCGCCGCCGCGGTCCGCGACATCTGCGTCCCGGCGTCCGGTGCGCAGCCGCTCGCGACGGCTCTGACGCCGCCCGAGTGGCTCGCCGCCGTCCGCCGCAGGCCGAAGGAGAAGCACGCGCTGTGGCCGATCGGCGCGCGGCTGGAACGCGTCGTGCAGGTCGCCGACGAGCGGCAGATGAGTATCGAGGACCCGAACGCCTTCCGCGTCGCCTTCCCGGGCCTGAACTTCCCAGGACAGGCGTTCGGCGTCCTTCACGGGCCGCTGCCCGGCACCGCGCTGACCGGGCGCCTGCTCTGCTGCGCCGAGCGCCCGATGGTCCTGCCCGACGACTTCCGGGCGTTCCTCACCGACCCCGGCGGAGCGGTCGGCTGCGACGTCGCCGCGGTCGTGCGCCGCCGCGGGCTGGCCGCGGCATAAGCTGCCGCCGGTGAGCCGGCGGACCTCGGACTCGTCGTACTGGTTCGGCTTCGTCGTGTCCTTCAAGGGCGTCTTCCTCGAAGGGCTGGAGATCGTGTTCATCGTCATCACCTTCGGGCTCAACGCCGGCAACGTGCCGCTGGCGGCCGTGGGCGCGTCGCTCGCGGGGACGATCGTGCTCACAATCGGCGCCGCCGCCCACCGGCCGCTGGCCAACGTGCCGCAGAACACGATCAAGTTCGCGGTCGGCCTGCTCCTGTCCACGTTCGGCACGTTCTGGGCCGTGGAAGGGCTCGGATGGTTCTCAGATAGCGGAGAGAGCATCACCTGGCCGGGCGGCGACGTCGCGCTCGTGCTCCTGTTGGCCGCGTGGTCGGCGTTCTCGTGGTCGGCGGTCCGATTGCTCCACGCGCGGACGAGGGTCACGGTGGCCGGCTGATGCGGATTCTGCGCGGGTTCCTCCGCTTCTGGTTCGACTTCATCGTCGGCGACGACTGGCGGATCGCCCTCGGCGTCACGGTCGTGCTTGCCATCGGGGCCGTGCTCGTGGCCTCCGACACGGTGGGCGAAGCGGCGCTCTCCCCGATCGTGGCGGTCGGCATCGTCAGCGTCGCCAGCCTGAGCATTGTCGCGGGCGCGCGTCGGTGACGTCTTAGAGCGCGTCGAAGAAGCGCGCCGCGATCGGGGCGGCGACCGCGCCGCCCGAGCGGCCGTTCTCGACCAGCACGGCGATCGCGACGTCGTCGCGATAGGCGATGAACCAGGCGTGCGTCGGCGGTGGGTCGCCGCCGCCGTACTCGGCGGTGCCGCTCTTGCCGTGCACGTCGCCGGAGGATCGCGGCGAGGGCGGTGCCGGTGCCGGAGGTGACGACCTGGCGCGTGAGCTCGCGCAGCGTGCCGGCCTCGGCGAGCCGCGGGCCGGAGGGCCGCTGCCGGCCGGGGAGGAGCCCGGGTGCGTGCCAGCGCCCGGCGGCGACCGTGGCCGCCACGCCGGCCATCGCCAGCGGCGTGGCGAGGATCCGATCCTGGCCGATCATCGCGGCCGCACGCGCCACGAGGTCGCGGCCCGGCGGGACCTCGGACTCCGCCGCGGGGACGCCGGCGTCGACCGGCTCGCCGAGCCCGAACTCGCGCGCCGTCCGGCCGAGCGCGTCGGCCGGCAGGCGCTCGGTGAGCGACACGAACGCCGTGTTGCAGGACTGCGCGAAGTCCTCGGAGAACGGGACCGCGCCCGCCGCATCGCCCTCGAAGTTCCTGAACGAGCGGCCGCCGACGTTCAGCGTGCGCGGGCAGTCGACGGTTTCGGTCGGCTGCAGCCCGGCGCGCAGGAGCGCGGTCGTGGTGACGACCTTGAACGTCGAGCCGGGCGGGTAGCGGCCCTCGAGCGCGCGGTCGTAGCTGGAGTCGGTCGGGCGGTTGGCGACGGCGAGGATGTCGCCGGTCGACGGCTGGACCGCCACGAGCGCGGCCTCGTCCTCGCGGTCCCCGAGCGCCGCCTCGGCGGCACGCTGGACGGGGATCGACAGCGTGAGGCGCAGTCGGCGGCCCGGGACGCCCCCGCGCGTGAGCAGCGTCTCGACCGGGCTGCCGCCCGCGCGGATCACGACCTCCCGCGTGGGCCGGCCGCGCAGCCGCTCCTCGTACGCGGCCTGGATGCCGGACTGGCCGACCTCGTCGCCGGGCCCGTACTCGGGACCGAGCTGTTCGAGTTGCTCGGCGGTCGCCGGGCCGACGGTGCCGAGCAGCGCCCGGGCGAACTCGCGGCTTTCGGCCAGCGGCGCCTCGGCGCGGACGGCCAGGCCTCCCGGCACCTGCTCGAGCCGCGCCGCGAGCGCCTCGTAGTCGGCCTCACGGAGCGTGATCGCCTCGACGAACTGCTCCGGGCCCGCGTTGCGGACCGCTCGTGTGAAGGTGCGCCGGTCGAGGTCGACGACCTCGGCGAGAGCCGCGACCGACGCCTGAACGTTCGTCACCTCGTTGCGCGCGAGCCCGACGCGGTAGACGGTGCGGGGGCGGACGATCGCGTCGCCGTCGCGGTCGACCAGGTTGCCGCGCCGCGCCGGCCCGCGGGTCGTGCCCAGCCGCTGCACCTCGTCGAGCTTGGGATGCACGACCTTCGGCGTCCAGGCGACGACCCAGCGGTCGTCCTCCCGGCGAAGGCGCATCGACGAGCGGTACGCGAAGGTGCCGATGCCCGGGACCTCCCAGGCGAGGGCCGTCCGAGCGGTCGCGGTGGCGTCGTCCACCTCCCTGACGTCGACGACGCGGGCGGTGAGCGACGCGCCGTCGAGCCCCGCCCGGTTCGCCTCGAGGCCGGCGGCGGCCTGGCCCGGCCGGTCGGTGAGACGGGCCGCGCCGGTGTCGTCGCCCCGGCTCCAGGCGGCCACGAAGCGATCCGCGGCCTCAGCCGGGTCCGGATCCGCTTGCCCCATGAGCAACCATGTGATGGCGGCGCCCGCCACGACGACCGCGAGCAGGAGAGTGGCCACGGCGGCGATCCGCCGGCCGCGCCGGCGTCGTCCGTAGGTGCGTCGCCCGCCGCTCATGCGAACCGCTCATCTTCGCCATCAACCTTAAGTGAACCGTAAGAATCGCGGTTCATTTCTTGGCGATGCAACAAGGCGACTCGTACTGGCCGCACGAGCACACGCAGGACGTGGTGGATCACAGTTCACCGCTTGCGCGTGACCGCTCTGGACCGCCGGTCCCGGCCACCTGGCCCGAAGGCTGAAATTCGCAACGACCGCGAAGATCGTCCGTACGCTTCCCGCCATGTCGCGACCGCGTCAGATCCTCGCCATGGGCGGAGGCGGCTTCTCGATGGAGGCGGGCAACGCGCTGCTCGACGAACACGCGCTGGCCCTCACGGGCGTCGAATCCCCGCGCGTGTGCTTCCTGCCGACCGCCTCGGGCGATGCGGATCACTACATCGTCCGCTTCTACCGGGCGTTCCCCGCCGGCCGCTGCCGGCCGTCGCACGTCTCGCTGTTCCGCCGCGACGGAGGAGCCTCGGACCTCGCCGCCCACCTGCGGGCCCAGGACCTCGTCTACGTCGGCGGCGGCAGCGTGATCTCCCTGCTCGGGACCTGGAACGCCCACGGCATCGACGTGATGCTGCGCGCGGCGTGGGAGGCCGGCGTGGTCATGGCCGGCCTGAGCGCGGGCTCATTGTGCTGGTTCGAGCACGGCGTCACCGCCTTTCACGGCGAGTGCACGCCCATCCGCGGCATGGGCTTCCTCCCCTACTCGAATGCCGTTCACTACGACGACAAGCCGGAGCGCCGCGCCGCCTTCCTGAGCGCGGTGGCGGACGGGATGGTCTGCGGCTATGGCACCGGCGACGGCGCCGCGCTGCACTTCGTCGGCACGCAACTCGCCGAGGTGGTCGCCTCGCGCGCCAAGGCGCGGGCGTACCATGTGACCCCTGAAGGGGCCGAAGTGACAGAGACCGAGCTCGCGACCCGCTTCCTGGGCGCGCCGCTCGCCGTGGAGCCGGCGCTTGCCGCCTGACGGGCGGCGCACGCCGACGATCCTGGCGATGGGCGGCGGTGGCTTCACCGCCGGCTCCGACGACCCCGCGCTCGACGAGCTCGTCCTGCGGCTCACCCAGACCGCGCGCCCGCGGGTCTGCCTGCTCCCGACCGCCGGCGGCGACTCCGAGCACCAGATCCGGCGCTTCCACGAGACCTACGGCGACCGGCTGTGCGAGCCCTCTCACATCTCACTGTTCCGCCTCGGCCGCCAACCCGTTCCACTCAGAGAGCACTTACTGTCACAGGACGCGATCTACGTCGGCGGCGGCTCGATGGTGAACCTGCTCGCGATCTGGAAGGCCCAGGGCCTCGACACCATCCTGCACGAGGCCTGGCAGGCGGGTGTCGTCCTTGCCGGGCTCAGCGCCGGGTCGATGTGCTGGTTCGAGTGGGGCGTCAGCACGTCGTACGG
The DNA here is from genome assembly GCA_963830725.1 of uncultured Solirubrobacteraceae bacterium. GTDB lineage: Bacteria > Actinomycetota > Thermoleophilia > Solirubrobacterales > Solirubrobacteraceae > DASSUW01. The sequence continues at coordinate 203,574 of CAWHNO010000002.1, forward strand.
CCACGCCGCGCCCGCGCGCGGCCTCGGCTTCCTCCCGGGCTCCAACTCGGTCCACCACGACAGCGAGCCCGCCCGGCGCCCCGTGTACCTCGACGCCGTCCGCAGCGGCGAGCTCCCGCCCGGCTACGCGATCGACGACGGCGCCGCGCTGATCATCCGCGGCACGACCCTGTCCGAGGTCGTCACCGCCCGCCCCGGCGCCCGCGCCTACTCGGTCACCCCGGACGGCGAGGAGCCGCTCCCCGCGCGCGCGATCGCGACGACGCGCACGATCCACCCCGCGGCGACCGCCGTCGCCGAGCTGCGCCGGCTGCGCCTGTCGCACCTCACTGATTGATTCAGGAGTCCATCGCGTCGTAGGCCTGCTCGTGGACCAGGTCGGCGACCTCGTCCCCTTCGGGCACGTCGTCGTGCTCGGTCCGCAGGTGCTCGGCCAGGTGCGCGGCCAGCTCCTCGTCGTTGGCGGCCGAGATGGTGTCGCCGCACTCGTTGCATTCGATCACGCGCATGGCGCAAGTCATACCTGCTCAACCAGGAGGACGCATGGACGCCGACCTCACCCCAGTGCGCGGTTGAGGTTGTAGGCGGCGCTGATCAGCGCCAGGTGCGTGAAGGCCTGCGGGAAGTTGCCGAGCTGCTCGCCGGTCGGGCCCACCTCCTCCGAGTAGAGCCCGAGGTGGTTGGCGTACGTGAGCATCTTCTCGAACGCGAGCCGCGCCTCGTCCAGCCGGCCCGCCCGCGTCAGCGCCTCGACGTACCAGAACGAGCACATCGAGAACGTGCCCTCCTCGCCGCGCAGCCCGTCCGGCGAGGCCTCGACGTTGTAGCGGTAGACGAGCGAGTCGGAGACCAGCTCGTCGCCGATGCTGTCGAGCGTGGAGAGCCAGCGCGGATCGGTCGGCGCGATGAACAGCACGAGCGGCATCAGCAGGATCGAGGCATCGAGCACGTCCGAGCCGTAGTTCTGGACGAACGCTCCGCGTTCCTCGCTCCAGCCCTTCTTCATGATCTGGTTGTAGATCCGGTCGCGCTCCCCGAGCCAGCCCACGATGTCGCCCGGCAGCCCGCGCGCCCGGTTCATGCGGATCGCGCGCTCGATCGCCACCCACGACATCAGCCGCGAGTACGTGAAGTCCTTCTGGCCGCCGCGCGTCTCCCAGATCCCCTCGTCGGGCTGGTCCCAGTTCTCGCACAGCCAGTCGACGATCCGGCGCACGTTCTCCCACGTCTCGTAGTGGATCGGGCGCCCGTACTTGTTGTAGAGGTAGATCGAGTCGATCATCTCGCCGTAGATGTCGAGCTGGCGCTGCTCGGCGGCCGCGTTGCCGATCCGGACCGGCGCGGAGTTGCGATAGCCGCTCCAAGACGGATGCTCGATTTCGGGCAACTCCGCGCGGCCGTCGATCCCGTACATGATCTGGAGCGGTCCCGAGGGGCCGACCTTCCACTCGCGCGTACGGTCGGTCAGCCAGCCCATGAAGGCGGCCGCCTCCTCGGTGAAGCCGAGCCGCAGCAGCCCGTACAACGAGAACGCGGCGTCGCGGATCCAGGTGTAGCGGTAGTCCCAGTTGCGCTCGCCGCCGAGCTGCTCGGGCAGCGAGGTGGTGGGAGCGGCGACCAGCGCGCCGGTCGGCGCGTAGGTCAGCAGCTTCAGCGTCAGCGCCGACCGCTGCACCATCTCGCGCCAGCGCCCGCGATAGCCGGACTGGGCGACCCAGCGGCGCCAGTAGTCGACGGTGGCCTCGAACGAGGCGGCCGTCTCGTGCTCCGGATAGGGCCGCGCGATGTGGTCGGTCGCCACACGCTCGAGCACGAAGGTCTGCGACTGCCCCGCCGCGAGGTCGAAGGTGGCGTGGACGCCGCCGCCGCGGCGCTCGAGCCGGCGCTGCGATCCCATCGCGTGGGCGATCGCACCCTCGAGCGCGAGCGTGAGCTCGCGGCGAGCGGAACAGCACGCCGTGCGGGTGCATCTCGACCTCGTGCTCGGCCCGCCCGTAGTCGAACCGCGGCTGGACCTCGATCATGAACTCCATCTCGCCGCGCACCTGCACCACCCGCCGGATCAGCCGGTGCCGGTGCATACCCGGGTCGGCCGACTCGATCGGCATGAAGTCCTGCACCTCCCCCACCCCGTTCGCGGTGAAGAAGCGCGTGATCAGGATGTTGGTGTCGGGGAAGTAGAGCTGGCGCGAGGTCCAGCCGTCCTGCGACGGCCGCAGGGCGTAGTGGCCGCCGTCCTCGGTGTCGAGGATGCTGCCGAACACGCTCGGGGCGTCGAACGCCGGGCAGCAGTACCAGTCGATCGTGCCCGTCGTGCCCACCAGCGCGACGGTGTGCAGGTCGCCGACCAACCCGTGCTCGGCGATCGGCAGGTACGCCTGCGCGAGATCGCCGGAGTCCGCCATCTAGTGTCCCGACACTGCGAGAACTCCTGCTCGATCGCCTCGATCTTGCCGAGCCGCCGCACGTGGCGCTCCTCGTTCGTGAACCGGGCTCCGAGGAACGCGCGCATGACGTCGCCCGCCAGCGCCGGCCCGATCACGCGCGCGCCGAGGCAGAGCACGTTGACGTCGTCGTGCTCGACGCACTGGCGCGCCGTGTACGTGTCGTGCGCACACGTGGCGCGGATGCCGGGCACCTTGCACGCCGCCACCGCCACCCCGGCGCCCGAGCCGCAGACCACGATCGCGCGCTCCGCGCGGCCCTCGCGGACCGCGTCGGCGCCCGCCCGCGCGATGTCCGGATAGTCGACGGGGTCGGTCGAGTTCGTGCCGAGGTCGACCGGCTCGTGCCCCTGCTCGGCCACCACGTCGAGCACGAGCGCCTTGAGCGGGAAGCCGGCGTGGTCGAACGCGCACGCGACCTTCATCGTCCCTCCACCGTCGCCTCCATCACCTGGCCGGTCTCCTCCGCGTACTCCTGGGCCGCGAGCAGCGCCGCGCCGAGCACGCCCGCGCGCGGACCGTGGCGGGCCAGGCGGATCTTGCACAACGAGCCGGCGCCCGGCACGGCGTACTTCCACGCCACCTCGCGCGCGGGCCCGAGCAGGAACTCACCGGCGGCGGACACGCCGCCCCCGACCACGACCTCGAGCGGGTCGAACATCGTGATCGCGTTGGCGATCCCGATCCCGAGCCGCTCGCCGAGGATCCGCAGGCAGCGGATCGACGCCTCGTCGCCCTCGCGCGCGCCGTCGACCACGTCGTGGCCGGTCACGCCGCCCGAGCGCGTGAGCCGCTTCCCGAGGAACGAGTTGGGGTCCTCGCCAGCGGCCTCGACCGCCAGCTTGTCGAGCGCCGTGCCGGAGGCGAGCAGCTCGAGCGAGCCGGCCTGCGGGAAGACGCCGCTGTGCGCGGGCGCGCCCGCCACCAGGTCGAGGCCGATGATCGTGTGGCCGACCTCCGACGCGGCGCCGGTCGCGCCGCGGTAGAGCCGGCCGTTGAGCACGAGACCGCCGCCCACGCCGGTGCCGACCGTGAACATCACCAGGTGCGGGACGGCCATGCGGCCGTCGTGGAACGCCTCGGCGAGCGCGGCGCACGAGGCGTCGTTCTCGACGTAGACGGGAATCCCGGCGCGGTCGGTCAGCAGCTCGCGCAGCGGCAGGTCCTTGAGCGGGATGTTGACGCTCGAGCGGATGCGCCCGGTCGCGAACTCGATCAGCGACGGGACGCCGATCCCCACGGCGCGCGTGTCGGGCGTGCGCGCCGCATCGATCACCGTCATCAGCTGCGCGACCAGCGCCTCCTGGCTGCCGAGCTCGGTGTGGTGCAGGCCCGACTCGCTCAGCTCGCCCGCCTGGAGCGTGGCGACGGCGATCTTGGTGCCGCCGACGTCGATGCCGACGAATTGATCGCTCATCCGGGCGCCGCCGCCCGGTCGAGGTAGACGGTCAGCTCGCCGTCGCCCGGCCGTACGTGGGCGGCCGGCGAGGTGAGGTCCGGGTCGTCGCCGAACGCCCGCCGGACGGCCTCCCGCTTCGACTCCCCGGTGACCAGGAAGACCACGTGTCGCGCCGCGTTGATGGCCGGCAGCGTGAGCGAGATGCGCGGGACCTGTGGCTCCATGCCCGCCTCCGGGACGCCGACCACCAGCCGGTCGGTCACATCGACCTCCGGCTTGCCGGGAAACAGCGACGCGCAGTGCGAGTCGGGCCCGAGCCCGAGCAGCAGCAGGTCCCAGCGCGGCTCGTCGCCGAGCCGCTCGCGCACGCGCGCCTCGTAGGCGTCCGCGCCGCGCTCGTGGCCGAGCTCGCCCTCCATCCGCATCACCTCCGGCGGCGGATCGAGGTGCGAGAGCAGCGCCGCCTCGGCCATGCCGTGGTTGGACCACTCGTGGTCCTCGGGGACGCAGCGCTCGTCGCAATACCACACGGTCGCCGCGGCCCAGTCGCCGCGCGCGGCCGCCTCGTAGGCGCGCTTCGGCGAGCTGCCGCCGGTCAGCACGATGTGGCCGCCGGCGCCCGCGGCGCCGGCCAGCAGGTCGGCCACGGCGGCCGCCGGGTCGTCGAGCACCTCGAGCCTCATCGTGCGAGCACCTGCGCGCAGGCCAGCGCCGGCCGGTAGGTCGGATCGCGCAGCAGCGCCTGGCGGACGCCCTCGCCGAGGATCCCGCCCTCGCCGCGGGAGGCGCCGAGCACGGTCCAGCTCTGCTCGGAGCCGTCGCGCGCGCGGCGCACGGCCTTCAGCCCGCCAGGCGCGCGGTCGAGCGAGACGGCCTCGCCCGACGCGATCTCGACCGTGACCCCGGCGAGCCCGGGCGCGTCCTGGTGCGCCGGCTCGAGCTGGATCCGCACCTCCTGCCGGCGCGCCCGCGCGTGGCCGGTGAGGTAGCGGTCCGAGCGCGACAGCGGGCCGGGCTTCCAGCCCAGGCGCGACGACAGCCAGCCGCAGAACAGCATCGCGGCGGCGAGCGAGTCCTCGCGGTGGCGGACGGTGACCGAGGAGACGCCGCCGAGGGCCGCGCGCAGGTGCGGCGGGTCGAAGGTCGCCGCCACGCGCTCGCGCCACGGCGTCGAGCGCAGCCAGGCGAGGTCGACCACGTACGCGTGCTCGGACAGCTCGGCCACCCGCGCCAGCGAGCGCGCCACGTCCGGCTCGTCCTGCGTGTCGACGAGCACGATCTGGGCCAGCCGGCGCAGGGCGTCGATCGCCTCGTCGTGCCCGTGCGGCGCCCACACCATCGTCGCCAGGTCCGACACCAGCAGCGGGTCGACGATCGTGTCGAGCTTGGACAGGTGGCGCGGGCCGACCTCGATCTCCACGCGCTCGCGTGCGAGCGCGATGTGACCGGGGACCGGCTTCGCGTCATCGGTGCCGACGCCCGCCCAGGCGTCGAGCGTGTCGCGCCCGTGCTCGACGCAGCACAGCACCAGCCGCGACGGGTGGTAGCGCCCGACGCGCTCGAAGCGGTTCTCGATCTCGCCGCGGAACTCGGCATCCACGATCGCCACGACGTTGAGCACGCGCGCCGGCACGAACGGGTGGTCGGAGTGGTAGTGCTCGGCGACGATCCGCCGCAGCGCGGCCTCGATCTTGGCCGGCGTCGTGTTGCGCTCGGACCAGACCTCGTCCACTTAGAGCGGCCTCCAGCGGCGGTCCTGCCCGAGCAGCGCGTCGGCCTCGGCCGGGCCGGGCGTGCCGGCCTCGTACTCGGCCATCGGCGGGTGGCCGTCGCTCCACGCCTGCAGGATCGGGTCGATGATCGACCACTGGGCGTCGACTTCGTCGTTGCGGGTGAAGAGCGTCGCGTCCCCGCGCATGGCGTCGAGGATCAGCCGCTCGTACGCCTCGGGGGACTGCGACATGAACGAGGTGCCGTACAGGAACTCCATGTTGACGGGGCGGATGCGCATGCTCGCGCCCGGGATCTTCGCGCCGAGCGAGAGCGACACGCCCTCGTTGGGCTGCATGGTGAGGATCAGCTGGTTCGGCTGCACGCCGACCGAGCCCTTGGACTGGAAGGCCATGTGCGGGACGGGCTTGAGCTGGACCGCGATCTCGGTGACCTTGCGCGCCAGCCGCTTGCCGGTGCGCAGCACGATCGGGACGCCGGCCCAGCGCCAGTTGTGGACCTCGAGCCGCAGCGCGGCGTACGTCTCGGTGTTCGAGTCGGCCGGCACGCCCTCCTCCTCGAGGTAGCCCGGCGCCTCCGCGCCGCCGACCACGCCCGCCGTGTAGCGGGCGCGCACCGTCATCCGCGCCACCTCCTCGAGCGTCGGCGGCTCGATCGCGTGCAGCACCTTGACCTTCTCGTCGCGCACCTTGTTGGCCTCGAACGACCCCGGCGGCTCCATGCACACCAGCGTGAGCAGCTGGAGCATGTGGTTCTGCACGAGGTCGCGCAGCGCGCCCGAGCTGTCGTAGTAGCCGGCGCGCGTCCCGATGCCGATGTCCTCCGCCGCGGTGATCTGGATGTGGTCGATGTAGTTGCGGTTCCAGACCGGCTCGAACATGTAGTTCGCGAACCGGAACGCCATCACGTTCTGGACGGTCTCCTTGCCCAGGTAGTGGTCGATGCGGAAGACCTGGCGCTCGCGGAACACCGAGTGCACGACATCCTGGAGCGAGCGCGCGGAGGCGAGGTCGGTGCCGAACGGCTTCTCGATCACCGCGCGCACGTCGGCGGCCTCGTGCCGGTACAGGCCGTTCTGCTTGATCGCATCGGTGATGACGGGGAAGAACTCCGGCGCCGTCGAGAGGTAGTAGACGCGGTTGAGCGGCTGGACCGCCTCGGCGTCGAGCTCGTCCATCGCCTCGCCCAGGCGCGCGTAGCCGGGCACGTCGTCGAACGGGATGCCGAGGTAGCGCATGCGGCCGACGAGGCCGTCGAGCACCTCGTCGCTCGGGGGGCGGCGCGAGAACTCGCCGATCGACTCGCGCGCCTGCGCGCGGAAGTCGTCGTCGCTCAGGTCGCGGCGCGATACGCCGATCAGGTTGAAGCGCTCCGGCAGCGCCCCCTCGTGGGCGAGGTTGTAGAGCGCGGGCAGCAGCTTGCGGCGCGCGAGGTCGCCGCTGGCGCCGAAGATGACCAGCGTGGTGGCCGGGACCGGCAGGCGCTCCAGGCCCTCGACGAGCGGGTTCTCGGTCGCGGCGACCATGGATCAGCCGCCTCCGGCCGCCCGTTCGACCGCGTGGCCGCCGAACTGGTTGCGCAGGGCGGCCAGCATCCGGTGCGTGTAGTCGCCCTCGCCGCGCGAATAGAAGCGGGCGTACAGCGACGCGGTGATGACGGGGGTCGGCACGTCGAGGTCGATCCCGTCGATGATCGTCCAGCGGCCCTCGCCGGAGTCGCTGACGTGGCCCTTGAGGCCCTCGAGGTCGTTGCCCTCCTGCTCGAACGCGCGCTCGGCCAGCTCGCACAGCCACGACCGGATCACCGAGCCGCGGTTCCACAGGCCGGCGACCTCCTTGAGGTCGATGTCGTACCGGGCCTTGTGCATCAGCTCGAAGCCCTCGGCGTAGGCCTGCATGATCCCGTACTCCACGCCGTTGTGGACCATCTTCACGAAGTGGCCGGCGCCGGCGTCGCCGAAGTGGTGCCAGCCGTCGGGCGGGGCGAGCACGGTGAGGATCGGGGCGAGCCGCTCCACGCTCTCGGCGTTGCCTCCGACCATCATGCAGTAGCCGACCTCGAGCCCCCAGACGCCGCCGGACGTGCCGACGTCGACGTAGTGGATGCCGCGCTCGTCCAGCGCGGCGGCGCGGCGGACGTCGTCGTGCCAGTTGGTGTTGCCGCCGTCGACGACGGTGTCGCCCGCGTCGAACAGGTCGGCGAGCTTGAACACGGTCTCCTCGGTGGGATCGCCCGCGGGCACCATCACCCACACGGTGCGCGGCGGCTCGAGCTTGGCCACGAGGTCCTCGAGCGAGGCGGCCCCCGTGGCGCCGTGGCCCTCGGCGGCGCTGACGGCGTCGGCGCTGAAGTCGAACGCCACGACCTGGTGGTCCGAGTCGCGGTGGATGCGATGGACCATGTTGCCGCCCATCTTCCCGAGCCCTACGAAGCCGAGCTGCATCAGAGGATCTCCTTCCCGACGCGGACGGCGGGTAGCCCATGCGCACGCAGCGTCGCCAGGTCGCCGTCGGCCTGGGCTCTGATCAGCGTCCCGAAGGCATACGACTCGCCCGGGACCTGCAGGTCTTCGGCGCCGTCGACGATCTCGACGAACACGCCGGTCGGCCGGCCCGCCCTTGTGGAACTGGCCGGTCGAGTGCAGGTAGCGCGGGCCGTAGCCGAACGTGGTCGCGACCCCGTGCTCGGTGATCAGCTTCGCGCGGAAGCGCCGGACGGCCTCGTCGGTCTCGTCGCTGTAGGGCAGGTAGGCGAGGATCGCCACGTAGCTGGGCGGCGAGATCCCGGCCAGCGCCTTGTCGAGGCTGCCCGCGTCGACGTCCTGCGGGCCCTCGGCCAGCGCCTTGGCCGTGTTGTCCTTGGCCTCCTGCACGTTCGGCTGGTCGAACGGGTTGAGCTCGAGCACCCAGCCGGAGACCGCGGTCGCGAACTCCGAGTAGAAGAACAGGCGGCCCAGGTCGGCCGCGCCCTCCGCGCGGACCGTGATCGTCGGGTGCCCGGCCTTGCGCAGCGCCGCCACCTTCGCGGCGTTGTCCTCGTCGCCGAGGGCGATGTGCAGGAACACGCGGTCGGGCCCGTAGGCGTCCGGGTCCACCAGCGGCTCGTCGGCGATCGGCAGGATCCCGCGGCCGTGCTTGCCGGTCGACTCGGCCACGAGCTGCTCGACCCAGAGGCCGAACGACGACAGCGGCTCGTCGACCACGAAGGTGAGCTTGTCGCGCCCGTTGCGTGCCAGCTCGCCGAGCGCGATCCCGAGCCACAGGCCCGAGTTGTCGTCCTTGCCCTGACAGTTGGTCTGCGCCACCTCTGCGGTCTCCAGCACGGCCCGGATGTCGACGCCGAGCAGCGCGGCCGGCACGAGCCCGAAGTACGACAGCGCCGAGTAGCGGCCGCCGATCTCGGGGTCGTTCTCGAACACGCGCCGGAAGCCGTGCTCGCGGCCGAGCTCGGCAAGCGACGTGCCGGGGTCGGTGACCGCGACGAAGTGCGCGCCGTCGGCCTGGCGTTCGTGGAAGAGCTTGAACTGCGACATCGTCTCGATCGTGCCGCCCGACTTGGAGGAGATGACGAACAGCGTCTTCTCCAGGTCGATCGCGTCGAGCGTCGCGCGCACGACGTCCGGATGCGTGGAGTCGAGCACGTGCAGGGTCAGCGCATGGTCGGGCCACGAGCGGCGGAAGACCTCCGGGGCCAGGCTCGAGCCGCCCATGCCGCACAGCACGACGTCGGTGTAGCCGTCGCCGCGGACCTCGCGCGCCAGGCCTTCGAGGTCGTCGACGCAGTCGAGCATCTTCTCGCCGATGTCGAGCCAGCCGAGCCGGTCGGCGACCTCGGGCGTGCCCTCGGGCGCCCACAGCGTCGGGTCGCGGTGCCAGATCCGGTGCACGACGTCGTCGTCGGCGGCGCGCCGCAGCCGGCCGGCCACGGCCTGCTCGAGCGCGGCCGGCAGGTCGGCCTCGATCGCGTCCGGGCGGCCGGTGACGATCGCCTCGCGCTTCATCTCGATGCCGTCGAGCAGCTTGTTCATCGGCACCACGAACGCGTCGATGCCGTCCCGCAGCAGCTTCTCGGTGACGTCGTCGAGGTCGATGCCGGCGTCGCGCAGGGCGTCGAGATCGGCGGTCGGGTCCTCGGCCGCCGTCTCGCCGGTCACCTCGCCCTCGCGCGCGGCGGCGGTCAGCGTCGGCAGCGGCATCGTGTTGACGCAGTCGCGAGCGACCAGCCCGTACACGTACATCGTCTCGGGATAGGCGGGGTTCTTGACGCCGGTCGACGCCCACAGCGGCCGCTGGACGGGGCAGCCGGCCTCGCGCAGGGAGGCGAAGCGCTCGCCGTCGAAGATCGCGCGGAAGGCGAGGTACGCGGCGCGCGCGTTGGCGAGCCCGGCGCGGCCCGCGAGCTCGGTCCGGCCCGCGGCCTCGAGCCGCTTGTCGACCTCGGTGTCGACGCGCGAGACGAAGAACGAGGCGACCGAGTGGCGGTCGAGTGGGCGGCCGGCCTCGCGGCGGCGCTCCATCGCCCGGATGAACGCCTCCATCACGCGCTCGTAGTACGAGACCGCGAACAGGAGCGTGACGTTGATGTTCATGCCCTCGTAGAGGGCCTCCTCGATCGCCGGGATGCCCTCGTCGGTGGCCGGGATCTTGATCATCAGGTTCGGGCGGTCGACGAGGCCCCAGTACATGCGCGCCTGCTCGAGCGTGCCCTCGGTGTCGTGCGCAAGCCGCGGCGCGACCTCGAGCGACACGTAGCCGTCGTAGCCGCCGCTCTCGTCGAAGACGGGCCGCAGCACGTCGGCCGCGAGCTGGACGTCCTTGACCGCCAGCCGGCGGTAGACCTCGCGCGCGGAGAGGCCCTCGCGCGCGGCGGCCGCGATCTCGTCGTCGTAGTCCGTCGAGCCGAGGATGGCCTTCTCGAAGATCGCCGGGTTGGAGGTGACGCCGCCCAGGGAGTCCTCGGCGACCATCCGCTCCAGCTCGCCGTCCTCGATCATCCCGCGCCGGATCTGGTCCAGCCAGACGCTGGTGCCCGCGGCCGTCAGGGCCGCGAGCCGTTCGTTCACTGAAGTGACGCTCATGACCTCGTCCTTTCCAGAACCGCCCGGGCCCGATCCGCGATGGCCTGCCCGCTGAAACCGAAGTGCGCGTACAGCGCCTTGGCCGGCGCCGAGGCGCCGAACCCCTCCATGGCGACGATGTCGCCGTCCTCGCCGACCCAGCGGTGCCAGCCGAGCGGGCTCGCGGCCTCGACGGCCACGCGCGCCCGCACGCGACGGCGGCAGCACGCTGTCGCGGTAGGCCCGGTCCTGCTCCGCGAAGCGGTCCAGGCAGGGCATGCTCACGAGCCGGACGCGGACGCCGTCGGCCTCGAGCAGCTTCATGGCCTCGTGGGCCTGGTGCACCTCCGACCCGGTGCCCATGAGGATCAGCTCCGGGTCGCCGCCCTCGCTGTCGCGCAGCACGTAGGCGCCGCGCTCGATCGCGTCGCCCGCCACGCCCGACGGGTCCCACACGGGCAGGCCCTGGCGTGACAGGGCGAGCACGGTGGGGCGGTCGGTCTGGCGCAGCGCGTGGCGCCAGGCCAGCGCCGTCTCGTTGAAGCCGGCGGGGCGCACGACGTCGAGGTTCGGGGTGGCGCGCAACGTCGCCAGCTGCTCGATCGGCTGGTGCGTCGGCCCGTCCTCGCCCAGCCCGATCGAGTCGTGCGTGAACACGAAGGTCGACGGGATGTGCATGATCGCCGCCAGCCGGATCGAGCCCTTCATGTAGTCGCTGAAGATCAGGAAGCCGGCCCCGAAGGCGCGGAAGCCGCTCAGCACGAGGCCGTTGACGATCGCGCCCATGCCGTGCTCGCGGATGCCGAAGTGGAAGTTGCGGCCGGAATAGTCGCCGCGCCTCGACGCTGCCGCCGCCGTTGATCAGCGTCAGCGTCGACGGCGCGAGGTCGGCCGAGCCGCCCACCAGCTCGGGCACCTGCGCAGCGGCCCACTGGATGACCTCGTTGGAGGCCTTGCGGGTGGCGATCATGCCGGCGTCCGGCCCCTTCCTGGGCACGTCGGCGTCCCAGCCGTCGGGCAGCCGGCGCGCGAGCATGCGGTCGAGCTCGCCGCGGTCGGGGAAGCGCTGCTCCCACTCGGCGACCAGCTCGCGTCCGCGCTCGACGCACTCGCGGAAGTGCGCCAGCGCCTCGTCGGGGACGAAGAACGGCTCCTCGCTGGGCCAGTTGTAGACCTGCTTGGTGAGGCGGATCTCCTCCTCACCGAGCGGCGCGCCGTGCGCCTCGTGCGTGTCCTGCTTGTTCGGCGAGCCGGGCGCGATGTGCGTCCGGATGATGATCATGCTCGGCCGGCCGCTCTCGGCCTTGGCCGCCTCGACGGCGGCCTCCATGTCGTCGAGCTCGAGGTCCTCGCCGAGGTTCTGCACGTGCCAGCCGTAGGCCTCGTAGCGCTTGCCGACGTCCTCGGAGAAGGACAGCGCCGTGTCGCCCTCGATCGAGATGTGGTTGTCGTCGTAGAAGACGATCAGGCGGCCGAGGCCGAGGTGGCCGGCCAGCGAGCTCGCCTCGGAGGCGATCCCCTCCTCGAGGTCGCCGTCGGAGGCGATCACGTAGGTGAAGTGGCCGACCATCTCCTCGCCGAAGCGGGCGGCGAGCATGCGCTCGCCGAGCGCCATGCCGACCGACGGTCGAGATGCCCTGTCCGAGCGGCCCGGTGGTGGTCTCGATCCCCGGCGCATGGCCGTACTCGGGGTGGCCGGCGGTCGGCGAGCCGAGCTGACGGAAGTTCTTGAGGTCGTCGAGCGAGACCCCGTACCCGGTCAGGTGCAGGATCGAGTACAGGAGCATCGACGCGTGGCCGGCCGAGAGCACGAAGCGGTCGCGCGCGGGCCAGTCCGGGTTCTCCGGCGAATGGCGCATGACGCGCGTGTAGAGCAGGTAGGCCACGGGCGCCAGCGCCATCGGCGTGCCCGGGTGGCCCGAGTTGGCCTTCTGGACCGCGTCCATCGACAGCGTGCGGATGGTGTTGACGCACAGCTCATCGAGCGTGGTCTCCGTCGCCTGGGTCAAGTCGGCTCTCTCTCCTGGTCGGTTGACGCCCACAAGCTACGCGACAGCGACGCGACTAAGGGGTTCCGCGGCGCCGACTAAGGGGTCAGACCCCTTAGTCGGCGCGACCTCCCGATGTGGGGCCGCCGTCTCAGCCGTAGCTTGGCTTGCATGCACACGCTCAACGCACGCGTCATCGCCGCCCAGCTCATCGAGGAGCGCATCGACAGCGCCTCTCGCGCCCGCCGCTTCGGCCGCGTTCGCCGGCGCTTCACCCGCGGCGAGCGCCGTGGATCTCCCTCCTCCCCGATCCCTGGCCGGCTTCGCCCCAGCGGCGCCGGCCGGTGAGCGCGCTCCCCGCGGACACGACCTCCATCATGGAGGTCGTGCTCCGCCGCGTCTCCTGCCCCACGTTCGTCGGTCGCTCGGACGAGCTGGCGGCGCTCGACTCGGCGCTCGCGCGCGCCTCGGAGGGGATCCCCGCATTCGCCTTCGTGGCCGGTGAGTCCGGCGTCGGCAAGAGCCGCCTCGTCGCCGAGTTCGAGGCGCGCGCCGAGGAGGCGGGCGCGCAGGTGCTCGTCGGGCACTGCCTCGAGCTCGGCGGCACCACCTTCCCGTACGCGCCGCTGGTGGAGGCGCTGCGCCCGCTCGGCGAGTCGCTGCCCGACGCGACGAGCCAGCCGCACGTGTTCGAGGCGCTGCTCGCGCTGCTCGACCGCCTGGGCCCGCTCGCGCTCGTGATCGAGGACCTGCACTGGGCCGACCCCTCGACGCGCGACTTCCTCGTCTTCCTCGTCCGCAGCGCGCGCACCGAATCGCTCTGCCTGCTCGTCACCTACCGCTCCGACGAGCTGCACCGCCGCCACCCGCTCCGGCCCGTGCTGGCCGAGCTCGAGCGCGTGCCCGGCGTCGAGCGGATCGCGCTCGAGCGCTTCACCCGCGCCGAGGTCGGCGAGCAGCTCGCGGGCATCCTCGGCGACGCGCCCGACAACCCGCTGGCCGACCGCCTCTACGCGCGCGGCCAGGGCAACGCGCTCTACACGGAGGAGCTGCTCGCCGCCTCCGCCGACGGCCCCGGCGAGCTGCCGGCCACGCTGCGCGACGCGCTGCTCGGCCGCTTCGAGCGCCTGCCGGCGGCCGCGCAGGAGGTCCTCCGCGCGGCCTCGGTCGCCGAGCGGCCGACGAGCCACGCGCTGCTCGAGGCGGTCCTACCGCCCGGCGAGGTGCTCGCGGGCGCGCGCGAGGCGGTCGCGCACCAGCTGCTGGTCACCCAGCCGGACGGGACGTATGCGTTCCGCCACGCGCTCGTCGGCGAGGCGATCTACGAGGACCTGCTGCCGGGAGAGCGGACCGCCCTGCACGCGGCGTTGGGCCGGGCGATCGAGGCGGACCCGTCGCTGCTCGGCGACGCGCATGCGGCCGCGGTGCCGGCCGAGCTCGCCTGCCACTGGCACGGCGCCCACGACCTGCCGCGGGCGCTCGCGGCGTCGGTGGCCGCGGGCGTCGAGGCCAAGCGCATCCACGCGCACGGCGAGGCGCTGCGGCACATGGAGAACGCGCTCGCGCTGTGGGACCGCGTGCCGGACGCCGCCGAGCGCTCCGGCATGCCACGCTCCGACGTGCTGCGAGCGGCCGCCGCGGCCGCCAACGACGGCTTCGAGTCCGCACGCTCGGTCGCGCTCCAGCGCGAGGCGATCGCCGAGGGCGCCGACGATCCCGTCGAGCTGGCGCGCATGCACTCCGAGCTCGCGCACTACCTGCGCCACGGCAACCAGCACGATGCGAGCGACGACGAGGTGCGGCGGGCGCTCGAGCTGCTCCCCGAGGACGCCAGGCTCGAGCGCGCCCGGCTGCGCGACCAGAGCTCGAAGAGCCTGATGCTGCGCGGATTCTTCCGCGAGGCGGCGCTCGAGGCACACGAGACGGCGGCGGAGGCGCGGCGGCTGGGTGCGCTCGACCTCGAGGCGGGCGCGGTCAACACCGAGGGGATCTCGCGCGGCGCCTTCGGCGACGTCGAGGAGGGCGCGCGGCTGCTGCGCCGCGCCCGCGCCCTCGCGCTCGAGATCGACTCGCCGGCCGAACTGTCGCGGGCGGCGGCCAACCTGTCCGAGCTGCTCGACCTGGCCGGCCGCACCGAGGAAGCGCTGGCCGAGGTGGAGGCCTCACTGGCCGTCATCCGCGACCATCCCGAACGCTCGCTGTACGACGCCTTCCTCGAGCTCCAGGGCGTGAGCCAGAGGCTGCGGCTGGGCCGCACCGCCGAAGCCGCGGCGGCGATGCCCGACCACGTCCCCGGCGACGCGATCACGTCGACCGCCACGTTCCACGCCGCCCTCCGCGCGAGCATCGCGCTGGCGCGCGGCGAGGACGACGCGGCACGCGCCGCGCTCGACGAGCTGCGCCGTGCGGCGCAGGCCATCCGGCACCCACAGTGGGTCGAGGTGCTGGAGACGATGACGGTCGAGCTCGCGGTGCGCGAGGGGCGGCTCGAGGACGCGCGGGCGGCCGCCGCCCGCGGGCTCCCGCTGATCGAGGGCACCGAGGAGGGCGGCCGGCTCGTGAAGCTGTTGTGGGCGGCGCTCATGGTCGAGGCCGAGGACGCCGAGCGCTCACGCCGGACGTTCGACGACGCGGGCGCGGCGACGCTGCGCGCCCGTCTCGCGGACGCTGTCTCGCGGCCCGGCCAGTGGGCCGAGGGCCCGCGCTACGCCGCGCTCGCGCGAGCCGAGCTGACCCGGATCGAGCACGCGCTCGGGCGCGGCGCGCCCGACCCGGGCGGGTGGCTCGCCGCCGCGGACGGCTTCGAAGAGATCGGGCTGCCGTGGCCCGCCGCCTACGCGAAGTTGCGTGGCGCAGAGGCCTTCGTGGCCGCCGGCGACCGCGCCGCCGCCGCCGCGCAGCTCGCCGCCGTCATCGAGGCGGCGGCCCGGATGGAGGCGGCGCCGCTGGCCGACGCAGCGCACGCGCTCGCGCGCCGCGCGCGCGTGAAGGTCGAATCGCCCGAGCCACCGCCGGCGCCGCCCGCTCCGCTCGGGCTCACGCCGCGCGAGCATGAGGTGCTGCTGCTCGTCGCCGAGGGGCACACGAACCGCGAGATCGGCGAGCGGCTCTTCATGAGCGAGAAGACCGCCAGCGTGCACGTCTCGCGCATCCTGGCCAAGCTCGGCGTCGGCGGCCGGGTCGAGGCGGCGGCGGTCGCCCACCGGCACGGCCTCAAGGCGCACTGAAATCAGGATCGGGTGCAAGTCCGCCGGCGCGGCCTGAGCCGCTTTCCGGCTTCAATAAAATTGGAGCCATGGCAACGAAGACCGACGCGGAGTGGCGAGCCGAGCTGACGCCCGAGCAGTACGACGTGCTGCGCAACGGCGCCACGGAGCGCGCGTTCACCGGCAAGTACTGGGACAACCACGAGGACGGCACGTTCCGCTGCGCGGGCTGCGGCGCCGAGCTGTTCTCGTCCGGCACCAAGTTCGACTCGGGGACGGGCTGGCCGAGCTTCACCGAGCCGGCGGTGGCCGAGGCGGTCGAGCTGCGCGAGGACCGCTCGTGGGGCATGAACCGGACCGAGGCGATCTGCCGCAAGTGTGGCGGCCACCTGGGCCACGTGTTCGACGACGGCCCGCGCGACGCCGGCGGGATGCGGTACTGCATCAACTCCTGCGCGCTCGACCTGGAGACAACGAGCTGACCGCACGCGATCGAGCGTGCACGCGGGTCACGAGCACCCGACTGATCGGCCGTGCCGCCGAGCTGGCGGAGCTCGAGGCGGCGCTCGCCGACGCCGCCGACGAGCGGCCGTCGATCGTGTTCCTGGCCGGCGAGTCCGGCGTCGGCAAGTCACGCCTGCTGGCCGAGCTCGAGCGCCGCGCCACCGAGGGCGGCGCGCTCGTGCTGGCCGGCGACTGCGTCGACCTCGGCGAGAGCGAGCTGCCGTACGTGCCGCTGATCGCCGCGCTGCGGCCGCTCGCCCGCTCGGGCGACCCGGCGCTGACCGAGCCCGTCCGAGCGGCGGTCGCGCCGCTGCTGCCCGGCCGCGAGCCGGCGGTCGCCGAGCCCGCTGAGACCCCCGAGGGCGGCGCTCAGGCGCGCCTCTTCGAAGGTCTCCTCTCGCTGCTCGACGGGCTCGGCGCCGAGCGCCCGGTCGCTGCTGGTGATCGAGGACCTGCACTGGGCGGATCGCTCGACCCGCGCCGCGCTCGCCTTCCTCGCGCGCAGCCTGGTCGCCGAGCGCGTGCTCGTGGTCGGCTCCTACCGGCCCGACGAGCTGCACCGCCGCCACCCGCTGCGCACGTTGCTGGCCGACCTCGAGCGCGCCCCGCGGGCGCACCGGATCACGCTCCGCCCGCTCACGCGCGACGAGCTCGCCGACCAGCTCACGGACATCCTCGGCGCCCCGCCCGAGGCCGAGCTGCTGGAGCGGCTGTGGACCCGATCGGGCGGGAACCCGCTGTACTGCGAGGAGCTGCTCGCCGCGGGACTCGACGGCCGCGGCGCCGCGCCCGACACGCTGCGCGACGCGCTGATGCTGCGCGTGGAGGGGCTGTCCGAGGCCGCACAGGAGATCCTGCGGCTCGTGGCCGTCGGCCAGCGGACCGACCACCCGCTGCTGGCGGAGACCAGCGGGCTCGACGAGCGCACGCTGCGCGACGCCCTGCGCGAGGCGGTCGACAGCCACATCCTGGTCGCCGACGACGACGGCGCGCTATCGCTTCCGGCACGCGCTGCTGCGCGAGGTCGTGGTGGACGACCTGCTCCCCGGCGAGCGCGCCACGCTGCACCTGACCCTGGCGCGCGCGCTCGAGCAGCGCGCGGACGACGACGCCGGCGCGGTCCTCACCGCCGCCATCGCCCATCACTTCGCCGCCGCCGGCGAGCAGCCGGCGGCGCTCGAGTGGTCGGTGCGCGCGGCGACGGCCGCCGAGCGCGTCTACGCGCACGGCGAGGCGCGCGCTCTGCTCGAGCACGCGCTCGAGCTGTGGGACCGCGTGCCGGACGCCGAGGAGCGTGCGGGCGAGGACCGCATCTCGCTGCTGTGCGCGTGCCGGGCACGCCGCGTCGGCGCTCGGGCATCCGGCGCGCCAGCTCGCGCTGTTCGAGGCGGCGCTCGACGAGCTCGACCCCGCGACCGACCCGCACCGGGCCTCGAAGATGCTGGAGGGCATCGCTCGCGCGCAGCGCAGCCTCAACCGCCCGAAGTCGAGCATCGAGACGCTCGAGCGCGCGCTCGAGCTCGTCGAGGGCGTCGACGGCAAGGACGGCGAAGCGCGCGCCCGCCTGCTCGCCGGCCTCGCGCGCGGCCGCATGCTCGACGGCCGCTTCGTCGACAGCGCGAGGACCGCCCGCACGCGCGCTCGACGCCACCATCGCGGCCGGCATGCGCTGGGCCGAGGGCCACGCGCGCAACACGCTCGGCTTCTCGCCTCGCCATGATCGGCGAGGTCGACGAGGGCGCCGAGCAGCTGCGCGAGGCGATCCGCATCGCCTGCGAGCGCGACGACCTGCCGGACCTCGGCGACGCCTACGTCAACTACTCCGACATGCTGCACATCCTGGGCCGCTCCGACGAGGCGCCGGGCGATCGCGCTCGAGGGCCGCGAGGCCATCGGCGACCGGCGCCCGATCGCGATCATGTGGCTCGACTGCCAGCTCGCCGAGTTCGCCTACGACGTCGGCGACTGGGAGGAGTCCGAGCGGCGCCTGCCCGACCCGAAGCGCTGGACGGGCGTGCACACGCGCGTGAACCTCAGCCTGCGCAAGGCGCACCTGCTGGTCGGGCGCGGGCGCCACGAGGCGGCGCACGAGGTCCTGACCGAGCTCGCCGAGCTGGCCGCCGACTCGAGCGAGCCGCAGTTCGTCGGCCCCGTCGCCGCGCTGACCGCCGAGCTGCGCCGCCGCGAGGGCGACCTCGACGCGCGCCCGCGCGGCGATCGACCGCGGGCTCGACCAGATGGAGTTCTGCACCGACGACGCCGCGCGGGTGTCGGCCGTCGCCGCCGCGGGGGTGACGATCGAGGCCGACGCGGCCGAGCGCGCGCGCGACCTCGGCGAGAAGGACGCGGAGACCGCGGCGCTGCGGCAGGTCGACGACCTGCTGGCCCGCGTCGCCGCCGCCGCCGTCCGCACCCGCCCGGTCGAGTGCGCGCTGCTGCTCGGCGCCCGTGCCGAGGCCGGGCGCGCCGGCGGGCGTCCCGATCCCGGGGCGTTCGGCCGCGCCGCGCAGGCGTGGTCGGCGCTCGGGCGCCCCGAGCGGGCGGCGATCATGCGCTGGCGCGAGGCCGAGGCGCACATCGCGGCCGGCGACCGCGAGGCCGCCACCGAGGCCGCCGACGCCGCCGAGGAGATCGCGGTCCGGCTCGGCGCCGGCTGGCTGCGAGGCGAGGTCGAGGGCCTCGCCGCCCGCGGCCGGCTCGCGATCCACGCCGAGCCGGTCGCCGAGCAGCCCGTGGAGCCGGAGGAGGACGACGACGGCTTCGGGCTCACCTCACGCGAGCGCCAGGTGCTGGCGCTGGTCGCCGAGGGGGCGACCAACCGCGAGATCGGCGCGCAGCTCTTCATGGCCGAGAAGACGGCGAGCGTGCACGTCTCGCGCATCCTCTCCAAGCTCAACGTGCGCTCGCGGACCGAGGCGGCGGCGGTCGCCCACCGGCACCGGCTCTCGTGACGCCGGCGCTCGAGCACGTGATCGCGCTCGAGCTCAGCCTGCTCGACCCCGACGTCCGCCGAACCCCGGAGCGCGTGGAGCGGTTGCTGCGCCGACTTCCGCGACTACGGCGCCTCCGGCCGGGTCTACGACCGCGGGGCGATCGTCGCCGCGCTGGCCACCGAGCCGGGGAGCGGCTGGGAGGCGAGCGACGTCCAGGCGCGGGAAGTCTCCGGTGACGTCGTGCTCGTCACCTACCGCGCGCCGGGCTCGCTGCGCAGCTCGCTCTGGGTCGAGGGGCCGGACGGCTGGCGCCTGCTGTTCCACCAGGGGACGCCGGCGCCCTGATGCCGTCGAGAACGCTCCAGCGTCTGCTCGTGCTGCTGCGCGAGCGCGGCGCCATGGGCCGGGCCGAGCTGGCGCGCCCTCGGACCTCGATCTCGACCGTGTCGACCGTGATCGGCCTGATGTCGCGCTTTCGATAGGGCTGCGGCGAATCTCGTCGGCCCGTGCGCGGTGCCCTACGCTGCCGCCATGCCCTCTCCCGACGCCCCACTGACCGGCTCGTGCCCCTGCGGGACCGTGCGCTTCGAGGTCACGGCGCCGTTCAAGACCGCCGGCTACTGCCACTGCAAGCGCTGCCAGCGCCGCAGCGGGGCGCTCTGGGCGCTCAACGCGAGCGTGGATGCGAGCGCGCTCCGGATCGTGGCCGGCGAGGACGCGATCCGCTGCTGGCATCCCGGCGACGGCCTGCCGAAGTGCTTCTGCGGCAGCTGCGGCGGGCACCTCTACAGCGACGGCGGCGCCGTCTTCGGCGTGCGGCTCGGGGCCGTCGACGGCGATCCCGGGATCCGTCCGCAGTGGCACCAATGGGTCGAGTCCGCGCCCGACTGGGAGCCGATCCCCGACGACGGCCTCCCGCGCTTCGCGCGGCAACGCGTCACCTGAGGCGCTCGAGCACGTCGCCGAGGTCGCGCGGCGGCGGGACCCGCAGCTCGAAGACGACGTAGTCCTGCACCTCGGTGCGCATGCGCCCGCCGCGCCGGCGGCGCTGGGTGACGCGCAGCAGGTCGCCGTCGTCGCGCGCCACGTACAGGCGGATCCCCTCCGGCGGGATGGGTTCGACGACGTACGCCGCCCGCCCGCCGACGGCGTGCTCGCCGGTCACCCGCAGCGCCCGCTCGCGGACGAGCCGGACGGGGTCGACCACCGCCCCCTCGATCCACGGCCGCATCAGGAACTCGCGACCGGGCAGCCGGTGCAGCTCGGACCGTCCGTCCCGTGTGAAGGTGCGGATGCCGCGCGGGTCGGCCACCTGCTGCAGCCCGCCGTCGCGCGTGGTGCGATGGGCGCTCCACCCCGCGCCGCCGAGGTCGAGCCAGACCTCGTCGCTGAAGCCGGACGGCGGCAGGTCCGGCAGGCCGGCCTCCGGCTGGATCCGGATCTCGTCGGTGACGACGTGCAGGACGCCGCGCGACGCCTCGAGCCTCCGCTCGAACGACTCGACCGCGTCCGGCAGCTCGTCGCCGGAGCCGCCGCACCCCGCGAGCACGAGTACGAGTGCGAGCGCGGCGCGTCTCATCCCGGCCGGTAGGGCGGCGCGACGCCCCAGCCCCAGCGCGGGACGGGGGCGTGCTCGACGACATCGGCGCCCGGCTGTGAGTTCGCGAGGGCCAGGCGCGTCCCCCACTCGGCGTAGCCCATCAGGGCGGCGCGGAACTCCGGGTCGTCCGGCAGCCCGGCGAGATCCGCGGCGCGGCTCAGCAGCGTGACGAAGCGGAGCCGCATCTCGCCGGTGATGCCGAGCGCACGGTGCTTGGCCAGCATGTGCTCGTAGCCGCCGTGGCCCTCGGTGTAGCGCGCCGGACCGCCCATCACCTCGCACCACCACAGCGTCACGTTGCGGCGGTGCTCCTCGCTCACACGTCCGCCGAACAGGCCGGCCAGCTCCTCGTCAGCCTCCACGAGGTCATAGAACGCGTCCAGCCAGCGCCTGAACGCGGCTTCACCGCCGGCCCATTCGTAGATCGTCGGAACGGGCTCCTCGCTCACCCCCAGGACGCTACACCGGCTTGCGTCCCGCGTTGACGAGGCGCGTCGGCCCTGGTGTCCTCCGGACTGCGCGTGGCCCCTTCCTCGGGTCGAAGGCTTCATAAACCTGAGCGCGCGCCGACGCGTAGTCCTTACCGTGAGAGCTATGGCGACCGTGGTGGCTCGCGGGCTGGTCAAGACCTACGGCGAAGGCCGCGCCTCTCGGCGCGTGCTCGACGGTGCGGACCTGACCGTCGAGCCCGGTGAGGTCGTCGCCGTGCTGGGACGCTCAGGATCGGGCAAGTCGACCCTGCTGCACCTGCTCGGCGGGCTCGACCGGCCGGAGGCGGGCACCATCGAGGTGGCGGGCGAGCCGGTGACCGGCGCGAGCGAGCGTGAGCTGAGCGCGCTGCGCCGGCGCCGGATCGGCTTCGTGTTCCAGTTCTTCCACCTGCTGCCGGAGCTGACCGGCGAGGCGAACGTGCTGCTCGCCGGGCGGGTGCGCGGCGCGCACCCGGCGGCCGCGGAGCGCGCGCACGATCTCGATCGACCGGCTGGGGCTGAGGCCGGTCGCCGGCGCGCTGCCCGGCACGCTCTCGGGCGGCGAGCAGCAGCGGTTCGCGATCGCCCGGGCGCTGGTCAACGACCCGGCGCTGGTACTGGCCGACGAGCCGACCGGCAACCTCGACGTCGAGGCCGGCGCCGAGGTGCTGCGGCTGCTGCGCGCGGGCGCGGCCGACGGCCGCGCGGTCGTGCTGGTCACGCACGAGCCGGCGGCGGCCGCGGTCGCCGACCGCGTCCTGACGCTGCGCGACGGGAGGCTCGTCGCGTGATCGCGCTCGCGCTCGCGGGCCTGCGCGCGCGCCGCGGACGCACGCTGCTCGCGGCCGCGGGCGTGCTGGCGGCGTCGCTCGTGGTCGGGACCGGTGCCACGGTCGGCTACGGCCTGGCGACGGGATTCGATCGCGCCGCCGACCAGGCCGGGCTGCCGGACGTGATCGCGCGCTTCGACCCCGAGCCGCGCTCCACCCTGGACGAGCGCGTGCGCGCGCTGCCGAACCTGGCCGCGCGCTCGTACCGGTTCGAGCGCACGAACGTCGGGCTGTGGGCCGGCGGCCACCACAACCACCGCGGGGCGATGCACGTCGTGATGGGCGGCCGGCGCGGCTACCTGGTCGTCGACGGCCGCGACCTCTCAGGCCGGCCGGGCGAGGTCGTGATCGAGCAGGGCCTGGCGCGCGAGTGGGACCTCTCGGTCGGCGACCGGCTCGCCGTCGCGCGGCCCGACGACGGGAGCGTCATCGTCGGCATCTCC
The DNA here is from genome assembly GCA_963830725.1 of uncultured Solirubrobacteraceae bacterium. Lineage (GTDB taxonomy): Bacteria > Actinomycetota > Thermoleophilia > Solirubrobacterales > Solirubrobacteraceae > DASSUW01. Next base: position 226,178 of record CAWHNO010000002.1, read on the forward strand.
GTCTCGCCCGACAACGTCGCGTACCCGCTCGCACGCGCGGCGCGCGTGTACGTGCCCGAGCGCTTCGCGGGCGCCGAGCCGGCCAACGTCGCGCTGCTGTGGCTCAACGACCCGTCGAAGGCCGACGTCACCCTGACGCAGGCGCGCTCGGTGTCCTTCGGCCTCGGCCGACTCGAGTTCGTCACGCGCGAAGGGGTCCGCGTGCTGCTGAGCCAGGCGGCGGGGATCGTGATCTCGCTCCTGGTCGCGTTCTCGCTGGTGGCGCTGGTCGCGGCCGGCACGATGCTGGCGGCCGGCGCCCACGCCGACGTCCAGCGACGGCTCGGCGCCTTCGGCGTGCAGCGGGCGCTGGGGTTCTCGCCAGCCCGGATCGCGGCGCTTCAGGCGACCGAGGCGGCGGTCGTCGCGCTGCCCGCCGCGGCGCTCGGGATCGCGCTGGGGACGCTGGCGGTGGCCGGCCCGGCCGCCGGCCTGCTCGCGTCGCTCAACGAGCGGCCACCGGGCGCTTCGCTGATGCTGCCGCTGGCGGCCGCGCTCGCCGGCGTGGTGCTGATCGTGGTGGCCGCGGCGACGTGGCCCGCGTGGCGCGCCGCGCGGCGGCCGCCGGTCGAGATCCTGCGCGGCGGTCCGATCGCAGCGCCCGTCCGCCGGCGATCGTGGCGTGGCCGGTCGGAAACCGCCGGCGCGCTGCCGCCCCGTAGCCCGCGCTCGTCCGGCGGCGGCCTCGTCGCGCTCGGTGCGCGCTTCGCGACCGCCGCCCGTGCGCGCTGGATCGCGGCGGTGGCCACGATCGGCGTCTGCGCCGGCGTCGTCACGCTCATGCTCGCGCTCGCCTCGCTGCTCGAGCGGCTGCGCGACGACCCCGGGACGGTCGGCAAGCGGTATCAGCTCACCGTGCAGCTGAACGCCGCCTCGCTCGCCGACGTGCGGTCGGTGCCCGGAGTGGCCGACGCCGGTCCGCGGTACGTCACCGACGCGGCGGACTCGTTCCGGCTCGACAAGCCGTTCCGGATCGTCGCCTACCCCGGCGACCACACGCGCTTCGAGGCGCCGCCGCTGGCCGCCGGGCGGCGGCTGCGGAGCGCGGACGAGATCGAGGTCGGGCTCGGGCTGGCCGACGCGCTCGGCCTGCGGCCGGGCTCGGCGCTCGCCGCGCAGGTGGCCGGCGGCGGCGAGGTCCGCTTCCGCGTGGCCGGCGTGGTGCGGGCGCTGGAGAACGACGGCCGGATCGTGTGGGCGCGGCCGGATCGGCTCGGTGACCTGTCGTCGTCGGTCGCCGTCCGGCTCGATGGCGGCGCCGACCGCTCGGCGGTCGAGCGCCGGCTGGAGGCGATCGGCGCGCCGCCGCACGCGGGTGGGCGGCGCGAGCACCCGCAACGCGCAGTTCCTCGGCGTGCTGGCGGCGGTGCTGCGCGGCGTCGGGCTCGCGGTCGGTCTCGTCTGCCTGTACGCGCTCGTGCAGGCGCTGGCGATGACCGCGCGCGAGCGGCGCGGCGCGGTGGCGCTGCTGCGCGCGTGCGGCGGCGACGGCAGCACCGTCGCGCTCGTCCTGCTCGGCGCCGCCGCCGCCGTCGCGGTGCCGGGCGCGCTGCTGGGGGTGGCGCTCGAGGCGGCGGTGCTCGGGCCCGTGGTGGCGCGGCTGGCCGCCGGCTTCGCCTCGCTGCCGATCGCGCCGACCCCCGGCCAGGTCGTCCTCGTGGTCGCCGGCCTGCTGGCCTTGGCGGCAGCGGCGACCGCGCTCGTGGCCCGGCGCGTGCTGCGCGAGCCCGTCGTCGCGGGATTGCGGGAGGAGTGATGGCGCGCGCCGCGTCCCGCCATCCTCGCCCTCGCCCTCGCGCTCGCCGCTGCCCTCGTCGTGCTTGCCTTCGTGCTCGCCGGCCCCGGCGGCGTCGGCTCCGCGAGCCCGACCGCGGCGACCTCGACGCTCGATTCCACCCTGATCGACCGCGACGGCGACGGCTTCCTCGAGCGCGGCCCCGGCGAGCCGCTGCGCGGGCCGCGCGGCGGGCGCGTGCTGGCGACGTTCGGCCAGATCACCGACGCGCACGTGCGCGACGAGGAGTCGCCCGCCCGCGTGCCGTTCCTCGACCGTCTGGGCGCGCCGCTGAGCTCCACGTTCCGCCCGCACGAGGCGTTCTCCACCCAGGTCCTCGACGCCGCCGTGCGCGCGCTCGGCCGCGAGCGCCCACAGGCGGTGGTGGTGACCGGCGACCTCGTCGACTCGGCCCAGGAGAACGAGCTCGAGCAGGCGCTCGCCGTGCTCGGCGGCGGGGTCGTCGCGCCCGGACAGCGGCGCGCTCGGCTACGACGGCGTGCAGGCCGGCTCCAACCCCGATCCCTTCTACTTCCGGCCCGACCACGACGCGCCGCGCCACCCGGGCGCGCTGGCCGCCGCGCAAGGACGCTTCCGGGCCGCCGGGCTGCGGGTGCCGTGGTATCCGGCGGTCGGCAACCACGACGTGCTCGTGCAGGGCGAGGTGCCCGCCACCGAGGCGATCGAGACGGTCGCGCTCGGCGACCGCATGGTGACCGGGCTCGACCCCGCGTTCCTGCCGCCGACGCTCGACGAGGACGACGCCGCGGAGGCCGTCGACGCGCTGCTGACGCAGGGCGAGGTGTTCGGCCGCGCCGAGACCGTGCCGGCCGATCGCGCGCGCCGCCATCTCGCTCCCGCGGAGCTGGTCGAGCGCCTCGCGGCCGCCGCCGGCGTGCAGCCCGCCGCGGCCGGCCGGCTCGACTATGCGTTCGAGCTCGGCCCGGAGGTGCGCGGGATCGTGCTCGACACCGCGAACCGCGCGGGCGGCTCGCGCGGGCTCGTCACCGCCGAGCAGGTGGCGTGGCTGCGGGCGCAGCTCGACACGAGCCGGTGGACCATCGTCTTCGCCCACAACCCGCTCGAGAGCTCCGACGGCGGCGAGGCGGCGCTCGCCGCGCTCGACGCCGCGCCGCGCGTGGCGGCAGTGGTGTCCGGCAACCGCCACCGCAACCTGATCAGGTCGCGCGGCTACTGGCTGATCGGCACCTCGTCGCTGGCCGACTTCCCGCAGCAGGCGCGCATGTTCCGGCTGCGCGAGGCGGACGGCGGCGCCGTGCTCGAGACCTGGATGGTCGACCATGACGGCCGCGGGCTGGCCGGCACGGCGCGCGAGCTCGCGTACCTCGACGCCCAGGGCGGGCGCCCGCAGGGCTTCGCCGGCCGGTCTACCGACCGCAACGCGCGGCTCTTCGTGCAACCGTAGGGCGATGGCGAGACTCCTGCTCGGCGCGTTCTTCCTCGCCGCCGGGTCGCTGCACTTCCTGAGGCCGAAGCCGTACGTGGCGACCGTGCCGGACGCGCTGCCGCGCAAGCTCGAGCTCGTCTATGCCAGCGGCGTCGCCGAGATCGCCGGCGGCGCCGGCGTGCTGGCGGCGCCCACCCGGCGCGCCGCCGGCTGGTGGCTGATCGCGACGCTGGTCGCGGTCTTCCCGGCCAACGTGAACATGGCCCTCAACGCCGACCGCTTCCGCTCCGTCCCGCGAGGGGCTGCTGTGGGCGCGCCTGCCCGTGCAGGCGCTGCTGATCGCCTGGGTGTGGCGCGTCGCGGTGCGATGAACGACCACCGGCCCGCCCTGCTCGACTGGCTCGCGTGCGCGTACGGCGGCCGCGGGCAGCGCGCGGCCCAGAGTGCGCGCGCCGCGGGCGACGGGCTGCTCGAGCGCGTCGCCTGGCTCGGCACGGCCGGTCACGTGCTCGACTTCGACGACACCTACCTGCCGGGGATCGCGCACCTGAGCGCGCCGACCGCGCCGGCGGCGATCGCGCTCGCGGCGGCGCTCGACCGCAGCGTCGGCGACGCGATCGACGCGTATGCCGCGGGCTTCGAGGCGATGGGCCGCCTGAGCCGTTCGCACGACCTGTACGCGGGCGGCTGGCATCCGACCGCGGTCTGCGGGGCGGCGGGCGCGGCGCACACGGCGGCGCGGCTGCTCGGGCTCGACGCGGAGCGCGCCGGCGCGGCCGAGCGGCTGGCGCTGCTGCAGGCCGGCGGCCTGCGCGCGGCGTTCGGCTCCGACGGCAAGGCGCTCCAGGTCGGCCTGGCGGCGGCGGCCGGCGTGCACGCGGCGCGGATCGCCGCCGGCGGTGCCGTGATCACCGCCGACGTGATGGGCCACGCCGCGGGCTTCGCGGCGGCCTTTGGAGCCGAGCGGGAGACAGACGGTGGCGCGGCGATCGACGAGAACTGGATCAAGCCGTGGCCGTGCTGCTTGATGAGCCACAGCGCCGTGCAGGCCGCCGCGCAGGCCCGCGAGGCGCTGGCCGGCTCGGGCCGGCCGATCGAGGTCGCCGTCCACCCGGTCGCCCGGCGCGCCGCGGCCTACGACGACGTCGCCGACGGCCTGCAGGCCAAGTTCTCGATCCCCTACCTGGTCGCCTACGTCGTCCTGCACGGCGAGCCGCAGCCGGCCAGCTTCGACGGCGTCGACGCGCACGCGCGGGCGCTGGCACGCGAGCGCGTGCGCCTGGCGACCGACGACGGGCTGCGGCAGGCCGAAGCCGTGCTCATGCTCGACGGCGAGGAGGTCGCCCGCGTCCCCGCCTCGCGCGGGTCGCCGGAGGCGCCGATGGACGCGGCGGGGCTGCTGGCCAAGTGCCGGATGCTGGCCGGCGAGCGCCTCGACGGGCTGCTCGACGACCCCGGCGCGCCGGCTCAGGTCCTGCTCGACGCGCTGGCCTGAAGGCGGGCGAGCACGTCCGCATGCAGCGCCGGGTTGGCGGCGACGGCGCCGCGGCCGGTCGCCGTGCGCACCCCGTCGAAGTCGGTGAACACCGCGCCCGCCTCCTCCACGATCAGCTGCGCCGGCAGCAGGTCCCAGACGAAGCCGCGCGGCGCGAAGGCGGCGTCGACGGCGCCCTCGGCCAGCAGCATCAGCGCCAGGAAGGACTCGAAGCCGCCGCTCAGGCGGGCGGCCTTCAACACCGGCGTGGCGTCGATCTCGAAGCCCAGGAAGAGGTTGGCGTGCGCGACGAACGCGTCCTCGACGGCCGCCACCCGCGAGACCTCGATCCGCCGCCCGTCACGAAACGCCCCGCCACCGCGCAACGCCCACCAGCGCCGCCGCAGGGCCGGCGCCGACACCACCGCCACCAGCGGCCCGCCCGAGTCCTCGAGCGCGATCAGCGTGCCCCAGACCGGGATCCCGCGGGCGAACCACTCGGTCCCGTCGAGCGGGTCCAGCACCCACCGCCGCTCGCCCGACCCGGCCTCACCGAGCTCCTCGCCCAGCACGCCGTCGCCCGGCCGCTCGGCCGCCAGCCGCGCGCGCAGCACCCGCTCCACCGCACGGTCGGCCTCGGTCACCGGCGTCCCGTCGGCCTTCGCGAACGCCGCCTCGCCACGATCGAAAGCAGGCAGCGTCAGCGCATCCGCAGCGTCGGCCAGCGAGAGCGCAAGGGCGAGGTCATCGGCCACCCGCCGCACACTAAGGGGGTCAGACCCCCTTAGTCCCGGTCCGTCGCGCGCTGACGCGGGTCAGGCCCTGCTTGCGCAACTAAGGGGGTCAGACCCCCTTAGTTGTTGGATCCGGCCCCCCGAGCCCGGCCGGGCTCGGGGGGCCGGACGCTTTACGCGGCCATCGGGGCGGGCTCGAGCTCGCCGCGCCGGGCGGCCTCGGCGTGCTCGCGCGAGGCGCGGGAGGAGACCAGGACCATCGCGAGGATGGCGCCGGCGATCGCCAGCCCGGCCCCGACCGCGAAGGCGGCCTGGAAGCCCTCGGTGAGGGCCGACGGCATCTGCTGGCCCTCGGTCAGCGCGTCGGTGGTGCGGCTGTTGGCGACCGTGGCCAGGATGGCCAGGCCGAGCGCGCCGCCGATCTGCTGCGAGGTGTTGATCAGCCCGGACGCCAGGCCCGCCTCGTGCGCCTCGACCCCGCTCACCGCGGCCACGGTCATCGACACGAAGGCAAGTCCGAGGCCGACGGCGGCGAGCAGCATCGGGCCGAGCAGATCGCTCAGATAGCTGCCGCTCACGTCCACCTGGGTGAACCAGAGCAGGCCGGCGGCCGTCACGAACATGCCGGCGACCAGCACCGGCTTGAAGCCGAAGCGCGTCACCAGCCCGGCCGTCGCGCCTGCCGTGATGATGATCCCCACCGCCAGCGGCAGATAGGCCAGCCCAGCCTCGAGCGCCGAGTAGCCGAGCACCTGCTGCATGTAGAGCGAGATGAAGAAGAACATCGAGAACAGCGCCGCCGCGATCAGCACGGCCGACACGTTGATGCCGGTGATCGTGCGGATCCGGAAGATGCCCGGGAACGGCATCAGCGGAGCCTTGGAGCGCCGCTCGATGACGTAGAACGCGCCGATCAGGGCGAACGACAGCGCACCCAGGCCGAGCGTCTGCGCCGAGCCCCAGCCGGCGTTGTTCGCGTCCACCAGCGTGTAGACGAGCAGCGACAGGCCGGCGGTCACGCTGATGGCGCCGGCGAAGTCGAAGTGCCTGCCCTCGGTGCGCGACTCGGGCAGCAGGCGGGTCGCCAGCGCGGCGGCGAGCAGGCCGACCGGCACGTTGACGAACAGCACCCACTCCCAGCCGGCCCACTCGGTCAGCATGCCGCCGAGCAGCACGCCGACGGCGCCGCCGGAGCCCGCCACCGCGCCCCAGACGCCCATCGCCTTGTTGCGCTCGGCGCCCTCCTCGAACAACACGGTCACGAGCGAGAGCGCGGCAGGTGACAACAGCGCGGCGCCGAGGCCCTGCACGGCGCGGGCGATGATCAGCTGAGCCTCGTTCTGGGCGAGCCCGCCCGCGAGCGAGGCGATCGCGAAGAGGATCAGCCCGATCGTGAACAGCCTCCGTCGGCCGAGCAGGTCGGCCATCCGCCCGCCGAGCAGCAGGAAGCCGCCGAAGACGAGCACGTAGGCGTTGACGACCCAGGACAGGTTCTCCTGGGAGAAGTTGAGGTCGGCGCCGATCGACGGCAACGCGACGTTGACGATCGAGGCGTCGAGGATGACGACGAACTGGGCGGCAGCCAGCAGCGCTAGCGCCGCCCACTTGCTCGGTGCAGCGGAAGACATGTGGGGAGCTCCTGGGGAGGAAGGAGTACGTCGGGCCCTGGCTGACCAACCAGGTATCAGATATGGAACCTGAATTCCGGTTCTGGATAGTACAATACGGAATTGACGTTCCGGTTGTCAAGCCATACATTCACCGCGATGTCACAGCCCGTGCAGACCCTCGAGAAGCCGCTCCGCGCCGACGCCCGCCGCAACCGCGAGCGGATTCTCGTGGCCGCTCGCGCGGTGTTCGCCGAGCAGGGCGTGGACGCGCAGATGGATGACGTGGCACGCCGCGCCGACGTCGGGGTCGGCACCGTCTATCGCCACTTCCCGACCAAGGAGGCGCTGCTCAACGCGCTCACCGACGAGCTGTTCGCGGTCGTCGCGGTGCACACCCGCACGCTGCTCACGGTCGAGGACCCATGGGAGGCCTTCACCCGCGCGATGTGGTTCGGAGCCGGGAAGACGGCGGGCGACCGCGCGTTCACCGAGATCATGGCCGCCCAACAGAAGTGGCCCGCCCGCACCTGTCCCGGCAAGGAGGACCTGCTCGTGACGGTCGGCGAGCTGATGGACCGCTGCAAGGCGGCCGGCAAGATGCGCCAGGACGCCATGGTCGAGGACATCGGCCTGCTGATGTGCGGCGTCGGCAGTGCGAGCCAGATGGAGCACCCGGTCCCGGACGCCTGGCGCCGGCACCTGGCGATCGTGCTCGACGGGCTCCGTGCCGAAGCGGCGAGCGACACGCTCCACGGCTGAACTACCCTGCGCGCATCATGAGCGCGCCCGAAGCCACCGAAGATCCAGAGCTCCAGGCCGTCGCCTGGGACCTCGACCCCGCTGCTCGACGGCCAGGCGGACGACCCCGACGCCGCCGTCACCGAGATGCTCGCCGAGGTCCAGCGGCGCGCCGACGCCTTCGCCGAGACCCACTCCGGCAAGGTCGCGGAGCTCGACGGGGCCGGGCTCGTGGCCGCCCTGCACGAGCTCGAGACGATCCAGGAGCTGCTCGGCCGGGCCGGCTCGTACGCGATCCTCAACTTCTCCGGCGATACCGCCGATCCCGCCCGCGGCGCGCTGCTGCAGAAGCTGCAGGAGGGCTCGACGGCGATCGAGACCAGGCTGCTGTTCTTCGAGCTCGAGTGGGCCGCGCTCGAGGACGAGCGTGCCGAGGAGCTGCTCGCCACCGACGGGCTCGACTTCGCGCGCCACCACCTGCGCACCGCCCGCCGCTACCGGCCGCATCTGCTCTCGGAGCCCGAGGAGAAGATCCTCGCCGAGAAGGCGCTCACCGGCCGCACGGCCTGGACGCGGCTGTTCGAGGAGCAGGCGTCCGCGATCACCGTCCAGCTCGAGGAGGGCGCCGAGCCGGTGTCGCTCGAGATCGCGCTCTCGCGCCTGTTCGCACCCGACCGCGACATCCGCCGCCACGCCGCCGAGCACGTGACCGAGGCTCTCCAGCCCGGCCTGCGCACGCGCGCCTACGTGCTCAACACGCTGCTCGCCGACAAGATGGTCGAGGACCGGCTGCGCCACTACGAGCACTGGCTGGCCAGCCGCAACCTCGCCAACGAGGCCTCCGACGAGTCGGTCGAGGCGCTGATCACCGCCGTCCGCGACCGCTACGAGCTCCCGCGCCGCTGGTACCGGCTCAAGGCACGCCTGCTCGGGCTCGACAGCCTGGCCGACTACGACCGCATGGCCGCGGTCACCGACGAGCAGGAGCACGTCGAGTGGACCAGCGCGAAGGAGACCGTCCTCAGCACGTACGGCGCGTTCTCGGACGAGCTCGGCGCGCTCGTGCAGCGCTTCTTCGACGAGTCGTGGATCGACGCGCCGGTGCGACCCAACAAGCGCGGCGGCGCCTTCTGCGCCTACACCGTGCCCTCCTCGCACCCGTACGTGCTGCTCAACTACACCTACACGCGGCGCGACGTGCTCACGCTCGCGCACGAGCTCGGGCACGGCGTGCACGCGGCGCTGGGCGCGCGTCAGGGCATCTTCCACATGGCGACCCCGCTCACGATGGCCGAGACCGCGAGCGTGTTCGGCGAGACGCTGGTCTTCGGGCGCCTGCTCGACCAGGCGGGCACGGCCGAGTCGCGCCTGGCGCTGCTGGCCGAGAGCATCGAGGGCTCGATCGCCACCGTCTTCCGCCAGGTGGCGATGAACCGCTTCGAACACATCGTGCACACCGAGCGCCGCGAGCGCGGCGAGCTGGCGGTGGAGCGAATCGGCGAGCTGTGGGCGGAGTCGCAGACCGAGCTGCTCGGCGACGCGGTCGAGGTCACCGAGGGCTACCGCTCGTGGTGGTCATACGTCCCGCACTTCATCAGCACGCCGGGCTACGTCTACGCCTACGCCTACGGCCAGCTGCTGGCGCTGGCGGTCTACGGCCGCTACGAGGAGCAGGGCGAGAGCTTCGTGCCCGCCTACCTGGACCTGCTCAGCGCCGGCGGCTCGCGCAGCCCCGAGGAGCTGGGGAGCATCGTCGGCGTCGACCTCGCGGATCCCGGCTTCTGGGACCGCGGGCTCGACATCGTGGAGCGCCAGCTCGACGCCGCCGAGGCCGCGGCACGCGAGGCGCGGCCGGATCTAGTGTCGCGATCCCCCCGCACTACCGCCCTTGATCTGGTCGGTGAAGGTCTCGCCGCCGTCGTCGGAGACCTTCAGCGTGCCGTCGATCAGCGCCACGTAGAGCGTCACGTCGTCGCCGACGGTCATGGCCTGCGGCTCGCCGCCGGTCGACCCGCGGTCCTCCCAGCTCTCGCCGCCGTCGGTGCTGACCTTGACCGGCCCGCCCGGGTCGATGCGATACAGCGTGCCGTCGTCCGCCCAGGCGAAGCGCGCGTTGGGCGTCGGGTCGCGCTGCCGCCACGTCTCCCCGCCGTCGGTCGAGGCGTAGATGCCGCGCTCCGAGCTGCCGATCCACAGTTGCGGGTCCTGAGGGTTGACCGCGAGCGCGACGAGCGGCAACGGGGCGGCGCGCGTCTCCCACGTCTTGCCCTCGTCACCCGACACCAACACCTGCGACTGCTGGAACAGGGCGCCCACGAGCTGGTCGCCGGCCGGCTCGATCACGTGGAAGTCGGCGGAGCCGAGCTCCGACACCGAGGTCCACGTCTTCCCGGCGTCCTCGGACCGCATCAGCCCGAGCGCCGGCGGCAGCGCCTCGCCCGCCGACGGATGACCGGAGCCGAGCAGCGTGTCGGGCCCGATGAATTCCACGACGAGCGACTCCGAGACCCGGCCCGACCCGTCGGGGGTCTCGAGCGTGCCGACCAGCTTCTCCGGCTTCGATGCTCCCTCTGGGACGCGGAAGAGCCCGGTGTTGGTGGCCATGAAGAGCGTCGAGTCGGCCGGGTTGATCGAAAGCGAGCCGACGATCGGCGGATCGCCGTCGGGATCGATCCATGGCACGGCGAGGCCGGCCGCGGTGTCGCCGGTGCTCGCGCCGTCGTCCCCGCACCCCGCGATCAGGGCGGCGACCACCGCCAGCGCGAACCACCGCCTCACGACTCCCCCTCCCTCACGGCCGCCGATGTTAGTCGGACGAGCACGCGCGCCAGCGTGATCAGCTCGCCGGCGTCGACCCACTCGTCGACCGCGTGCGCGCGCTCGATGCCGCTCGGGCCGGCCATCACGCACGCGATGCCGCGCGCCGCGAAGAGGCGCATGTCGGCGCCCCACGGCACGCCGACTCGGCGCGCAGGACGGCCGTGCTCGGCCTCGATCGCTCCGGCGACGGCGTCCACCCACGGGTGGTCCGGGTCCGTCTCGGCGGGCAGGAAGGCGCCGCCGGTCCAGTGCAGCTCGGCGGGCGCCTCGCCGTCGTCGAGCGCCGCCGCCACGGCGCTCTCGAGCGCGGCGCGGGCGGCGCCCGGGTCGGCGCCCAGCGGGACGCCGAGGCGGCCCTCGAACTCCAGCCGGTCGGGCACCTGGCTCGACCACTCGCCGCCGCTCACGCGGCCGACCAGCAGCGGGTAGGGCAGCTCGAGCCTGCGCATCAGCGGATGCGCGACGTGGGCGTTGACGCGGCGCTCGAGCTCGCTCAGCGCGGCGTGCACGCGCACGTAGCGGTCGATCGCGGAGCAGCCCTCGAGCCGGTGGGCTGCGTGCGCCGAGCGGCCCGGGACGACGCACCGGAAGGTGAGGGCGCCGGCCTGGGCGCAGACGACGTCGAACGCCGTCGGCTCGGGGATCAGCGCCGCGTCGAACGCCGCATCGCGCTCGAGCGCGGCGAAGGTGCCGAGGCCCCCGTCCTCCTCGGAGGCGACGCACTGGAGCACCACGGTCGGCGCACGCTCGGCGCCGGCGGCGTGCACCGCGGCCAGCGCGTGCAGGGCGGCGACCACGGCCCCTTTCATGTCGACCGCGCCGCGCCCGTACAGCCGGCCGTCTTCCAGCGTTCCCGACCACGGGCCGTGCCGCCACGGCGCGGTCCCCGGCCCTACGACGTCGACGTGCCCGTTCAGGCACACGCGCCCGGGCGCCCCGCCCGCGAGCGTCACGTCCAGGCCCCAGAGCTCGTCGCGCGGCGCCTCCTCGCCCGGATGGCCGGGGTGAGCGCGAAGCCGCGCGAGGTCGTGCTCGTGCAGGTCGGTGTGAAGCCCGAGGGAGGCGGCGAGGTCGGCGAGCGCCTCGAGCGCGGGCCGCTCCTGCCCCGTCACGCTCGGGACGCGGAGCATCGATGCCGCGTCGCGCAGCAGCATGTCCGGATCCAGTGCGGAGAGCGCGTCCACGCGCGCGAGGCTAGCGGGCCGTTGCGCCTACAACTGTCCGTTCGGGGAGTAGCAGACCGCTTTCGGGTCTCCTAGGCTGCGCACACGTAATCCGGCCATGGGCCGAGGTGGGACCCGCCCCGCCCGCCAGGGGCGGGTCCCACCTGGGCTCGTGGTCGGACCGGTCCCCGGCGCACGATGCGCCGGCGACCGGCGCGGGACCACCGGCGGCGCACGATGCGCCGTGGGGCGCTATGGACGGTGAGCGGATGAGCATCAACGAGGCGGCCTCATGCCTCGGGACCCGGGTGCGTGAGCTGCGCCATGAGCGCGGTCTCACCCTGAAGGCGCTCGGTCGGCGTGCAGGGCTCTCCCACCCGTTCCTGAGCCAGCTCGAGCGCGGACTCGCGCGGCCGAGCGTGGGCTCGGTGGAGCGCATCGCCGATGCACTCGACGTGCCGGTCGGCGCGCTGTGGACGGCGCCGCGGCCGCAGGCCGCGCTGCTCGTCCGCGCGGGCAAGGACACGCCCGGCGTGCGGGACCTGTGGGCCGACGGCACCGGCCTGCGCGTGCGTGAGCTCAACGGCGGCGACCGCGCATGGCCCCAGGAGGCCGAGATCGCCGCCGGCGTGGTGCTGCTCTACGTCGTGCGCGGCGCGATCGACATCGACCTCGACGGCACCGTGCACAGCCTCGAGGCCGGCGACGCGCTGAGGTTCGACGGCGCCGTCCCGCACCGGCTCCGCCGCCGCGGCCCGGTCACCACGCGCACGCTCTACGTCGCCGCCGTCTGACGCAGGCGGTGCACCGCGCCGTTGGCCAGCTCCGGCACCGTGCGCGAGCTGATCGTCCAGGTGCGCCGCGCCCTCTCGAGGAAGCGGGCCGCCGGCGGACGGCCGGGGTCGGCCAGCCAGACCTCGGCGCCGAGCCGCGGCAGCAGCTCGAGCAGCACGTCGCCGTTGCGCGCCTCGTAGAGCACGTCGGAGGCCAGCACGAGGTCCCACGGAGCGCGGGTCAGCAGCGGCTCCGGGGCGGTCCACGAGCACAGCAGCGTCTCGAGCGCCGCGTCGTTGCGCTCGGCGTTGGCGGCGGTCATGGCCACGGCCTCCGGTGACCAGTCGGTGGCCAGCACGCGGCCGCCCGCGAGCGCGGCGGCGATGCTGGGCAGCCCGAGGCCGCAGCCGAGCTCCAGCGTGCGTGCGCCGCGCAGCGCCCGGCCGCCGATGGTGCGCGCGAGCGCGAGCGAGCTCGGCCACAGCTCGGCCCAGTAGGGCAGGTACTCCTCGTGCTCGAAGGCCTCCTCGTCGAGCAGCGCCTCGGCGTCGCGCGGGCGCAGCAGACACAGGTCACGGCCGTTGAGCGGAACCACCTCCTCGACGAGATCGCGCACGGACGTGGTTGTATCCGTTCATCGCTCGAACGGAGTCACGAGTCACGAGCGTCGACGTGGCGCGCCGGGCCGGCGTGTCGCAGTCGACGGTGTCGCTGGTGCTGTCCGGCAAGTCGGCGGGCCGCATCTCGGCGCGCACCGAAGCCGCGGTGCGTCAGGCGGCCGACGAGCTGGGCTACCGGCCCAACGTCGCCGCGCGGGCGCTGCGCACGGGCACGGCGCGAACGGTCGGCCTCGTGGTGACCGACGTGACCCATCCGTTCTTCGGGCCGGTCCTGCGTGGCGCCCAGGTCGCCGCCTGGCGCGCCGGGTACGCCGTCGCGCTGGTCGACGTCGCCAACGACCCCGACCGCGAGCTGGCTTCCTTCGAGGCACTGCGCGCCGGACCGGTCGACGGCTTCCTGTTCTTCACCGTCGACCCGCCGGCGTCGTCGGGCGAGTACGTCGTGACGCTGGAGGTCTCGCCGCCCGGGATGTCGTTCGTCCGCTTCGACACCGAGCGCGGGACCGAGCTCGCGGTCCGCCACCTGCTCGAGCTCGGCCACACGCGGATCGGGCACCTCGGCTCCGAGCTCGACGCGGAGACCTTCCGCTTCCGCCGCGACACGCTGCTGCGCGTGCTCGGGGAGGCGGGGCTCGAGCCTGGGCCGTTCGCGCGGGCGCCGTTCCGCTTCGACGAGGCCGTGGGCCCGGCGCTCGAGCTGCTCGACGCGGTCGAACGCCCGACCGCGATCTACTGCGACGACGACCTCCTCGCCGGCGGCGTCTACCTGGCGGCGCGCGAGCGCGGGCTGCGGATCCCGGCGGACGTCTCGGTGGTCGGCTTCGACGACCTCCCCTTCGCCCGCGTCTTCGAGCCTCCCCTGACGACGATCAGGATCGACCCGGAGGCGCTGGGCGGTGAGGCGTTCGAGCTGCTGGCGGCGCTGATGGCGGGCGAGGCGGCCCCGCCGGGGCGGATCCTGCCCGTCGAGCTGGTGCGGCGGGGTTCGACGGGCCCGCCGTCGACTGGCCTGTGACTTTTCGCACAGTTCGCTTGACAATCCCGTCATACGTATTACGCTCATTCGTATGACCCAACGTCTCCTCCTCTTCGTCGCGCTCCTGGCGCTCATCGTCTTCGGTGGGCTCCGGACGGCTTCGGCGGCACCGGAGCGGCGGGTCGCCGTGGTGGTTGACGCCGCTGCCGCGTCGGACCCCGCCGTGCTCGCGGAGGCCGAGGCCGCCGTGAAGGCGGCCGGCTCCGAGGCCCAGCTGCGCGTGCCCCGCACCGCGACCGAGCAGCTCTCGGTGACCCACTACTTCGCCGTCCGTGGCTACCGCCTCGTGGTCGGCGTCGGCCTCGATCGCGACGTCGCCGTCGCGCCCGTGGCAGCCAGGTTCCCGCGCACCCGGTTCGTGGCCGCCGAGCCCGGCCAGGCGGCGCGCGCGCTGGCGGACTGAGCGGACCCGACCCGGATCCGCTCCGCACGCTTGAGGTTGCGTTGAGCACGGCAGCCGATCCTGATGGACCCGGACGCCGTCCCTCGCCGTACCTGCTTCGTGCGCCTCGCCCTCCTGCTGCTCTTCCTGCTCGCACTCGCGGTGCCCGCCGTGCTGCTGGCGGCAACCGGCGAGGATGAGGAGGCTCCCCCGCCGCAGCCGCCGCCCGTGGCGACGACCACCCCCGCCCCGCCGCCTCCGGCGGCGACGCCCACGCCCTCACCGGAACCGGCGCCGCCCGCCCGGCCGTCACGCGCCGCCGGCCTACCGTGGCACGGCCGCCTGATCCGCGGGCAGCAGCTGCCGCTCGGCGGGGACGGGTTCGCGACCTGGGATCCGATCCGCAAGCAGGTCGGCAACCGCGGCTGGCGGCGCTGGGGGACCGACCGCCTGGTGCGCACCGTACGCGGCGTGCTGGCCGCGTACGCGCGCAGGCACCCGGAGGCGCCGCCCGTGCTGGTCGGCGACCTCTCGCGCCCGCGCGGCGGCGACTTCGGGCCGCGCTTCGGCGGCATCGGGCACGCCTCGCACCAGAACGGGCTCGATGCCGACATCTACTACCCGCGGCACGACGGCCGGCTGCGCCGCGCGTACAAGCCGTCACAGGTCGATCGCGCGGCGGCGCAGGAGCTGGTCGACGCGTTCGTGCGCGAGGGCGCGGAGTACGTGTTCGTCGGGCCGTCGCTCGGCCTCCGCGGGCCGCGCAAGGTCGTCCAGGCGCTCACGAACCACGACGACCACCTCCACGTCCATGGTAAGGCTCAGGGATTACGGGGTAGGCTCGGGCAGCCGCCGGTCGAGCTCTTCTCGCACGTCGCGCTGGATGCCGTCGAAGTTGCGCTCGAGCTCGCGCTCGACCCGCTGGACCTCGCGCTCGAGCTGCTCGTCGACCTCGCGCCCGGCGACCACGAACATCGCGTACATCCCGCCGAGCACGACCAGCGCGAAGACCGTCAGCAGGACCGCCATCGGGAGCACGATCGAGCGCCTGAACCCTCGGCCGCAGTATGGGCAGCGCCTCCCGCTGTCGTACGAGATGCGGGCGCAGTGCGGGCAGACGCGCTGGACGGGCGGCTGATCCACGCGCGAGAGCGTATGCGTATCGTCGGGTGGATGCCCCGCCTCGCACTCGTCACGGGCGCCTCGACCGGGATCGGCCGGGCGTGCGCCATTCACCTCGCGGCACTCGGCTTCCACGTGCTGGCCGGCGTCCGCGATCCGGCCGACGCGCCGGACGGCCTCGAGCCGCTGCGACTCGACGTCACCTCCGAGGAGGACGTCGCAGCCGCGGCCGAGCGCGCGGGTGCCGAGCTGCACGTGCTCGTCAACAACGCCGGGATCGCGATCAGCGGTCCGGTCGAGATCGTCCCGGTCGAGGAATGGCGCCGCCAGATGGAGGTCAACCTGCTCGGCCAGGTGGCGGTCACGCGCGCCCTGCTGCCCGCGATCCTGCGCGCTCGCGGCCGTGTCGTGAACATGAGCTCGATCGGCGGGCGTGTGGCGAGCCCGCTGTTCGGGCCGTACTCGGCGTCCAAGTTCGCGCTCGAGGCGGTCAGCGACGCGCTCCGCCGCGAGGTCGGGCCGCACGGCGTGCGCGTGGTCAGCATCGAGCCCGGCGGGATCGCGACGCCGATCTGGGGCAAGGGCATGGACGACGCCCGCCGCGTGATGAGCGGGATGTCCGACGACGCGTCGCGCCGCTACGCGAAGCTGATCCCGGCCGTGACGCGGGTCGTCGAGCGCCTGGACCGCGAAGGGCTGCCGCCCGAGGCGGTCGCCGAGGTCGTCGGCCGCGCCGTCACCGCGCGCCGCCCGCGCGCCCGCTATGTGGTCGGGCGCGACGCGAAGGTGCAGGCGGTCGCGGCCCGGCTGCTGCCGGACCGCGTGTTCGACGCCGTCGTCGCCCGCGCGCTCCGGTGAAATCGAGTGCGGCTTACTCGCACTCGCAAGCTCGCGCGAGCGCCTTGATCACTTGAGCCGGTAGATCATGCGGGCGCGCGTGAGGTCGTACGGCGAGACCTCGACGCGGACGCGGTCGCCCGGATTCACGCGGATGCGGGCGCGGCGCATACGGCCGGCCATGTGGGCCAGCACGGAATGTCCGTTGTCGAGCACGACGCGGAACATCAGGTTCGGCAGCGACTCCTCGACGACGCCCTCGAGGGCGAGCTTCTCTTCGACGGCCATGGCTGTCACCTCCAGAATCGAGTGGAACGAGCGCGCCTGAGCGGGCGGCGGGCGCTCGGAAGATCAGTGGGGCGTGAGCCTGGAAGGCGCCTTGGGTAGCGGCGCCGGGCTCGCGCGGCTACGTACATTCTAGCCGCCCCAACACCACGGTTCTCAGGGGATCTCGATGCGCGCCGGCGGTCGCGTGCTCCACTCGCTGCGGATGAAGGTGGTCTTCAAGCTGCGGCGACGGTGAGCTCCGCCCCGGGCGGCGGGCTCGAAGGCGAAGGCCTCGACGCCGGCCGAGGACGCCGGCCTCGGCGAGGGCGTACTTTGTCTGCATGGCGACGTCGAAGTGGACCGCTGCCGACCTCTCGCGCCAGGACGGCCGCACGTTCGTCGTCACCGGCGCCAACAGCGGCATCGGCCTCGTCGCGGCGCGCGAGCTCGCGCGAGTGGGCGCGCGCGTGGTGCTGGCGGTGCGGGATGCGGCGCGCGGCGGGCAGGCGGCGGCGACGATCGACGGCGAGACGGCCGTCCGCACGCTCGACCTCGCCGACCTGGGTTCGATCCGCGCGTTCGCCGAGGCGTGGGACGGCCCGCTCGACGTGCTGGTCAACAACGCGGGCGTGATGGCCACGCCGGAGCGCCGGACCGTGGACGGCTTCGAGCTCCAGATCGGAACGAACCACCTCGGCCACTTCGCGCTCACCAACCTGCTCCTCCCGCACGTGACAGACCGCGTCGTCACGGTGTCGTCGGGTGCACATCGCAGGGGTTCGATCCGGCTCGACGACCTCAACTGGGAGCGCCGGCGCTACGACCGCTGGCGCGCCTACGGGCAGTCCAAGCTCGCCAACCTGCTGTTCGCGCTCGAGCTCCAGCGGCGACTCGCCGAGGCCGGGTCCGAAGTGCGCGCCGTCGCCGCTCACCCGGGTTACGCGAGGACGAATCTCCAGCACCACACGGAGAGCGTCTTCCACCGCGGGATGATGGTCGTGTCCGACCGGCTGCTCGGACAGAGCGACGAGATGGGCGGGCTCCCGATCCTGTACGCCGCCACGCGGGACATCCCCGGCAGCAGCTACGCCGGTCCGGACGGCTGGCAGGAGTTCCGCGGCCATCCCAGGCTCGTCGGCCGCAGCAAGGCGGCGAGCGACGCGGACACGGCCCGGCGGCTGTGGGAGCTGTCGGAGGAGCTGACCGGGACGGCGTTCCCGCTCACGCCCGCGGCGGCCTGAACGACGATCGCCCGGGTCGGATGACCCGGGCGATGGAGGTGGAGACGGTGGGAATCGAACCCACGTCCGCGACCGCGCGAAAGACGGCGTCTACGAGCGTAGCCGGCGCTCTGGATCTCACCCTCCGCTCGCCAACGCCGGCGGGGTTGCGGAGGGCCAGCCTCGGAAGATGTCCCTCCCGCGGATGAGGCGATCCTCGCGAGGTGAGCCTGCTAGCTGAGTCGGGCTCCCCGTCGCAGGCTCCGGGGGACCGACATCTCACCTAACCGGGGCTAGGCGAGTGCGAAGTCGTGAGACTCCGCGATGGACTTGTTGTCCGCACTTATGATTGTTCCGGGGTTTAACGAGGCCTCCGGAACCTCGGCTCGCAACCGCCCCTGCGAACCGGCCACGTCGAAGCCGTGTCGTCCCCAGGGGTTATGTTCGCCCTCCATTGTAGAGGTCGACGGGAGGGCGGATGCGAAGCTTCGACGTGGTGGTCATCGGCGCGGGGCCGGCCGGCGAGGTCGCCGCCGGGCGCCTGGCGGAGCGCGGCATGAGCGTCGCGATCGTGGAGGACCGGCTCGTGGGCGGCGAATGCTCCTATTGGGCCTGCATGCCCTCCAAGGCGCTGCTGCGGCCGTACGAGGCGCTCGAGGAGGCCCGGCGCATCCCCGGCGCAGCGGAGGCGATCCAGGGGCGGCTGGACGTGCAGGCCGTGCTCGACCGCCGCGACGAGGTCGTCCACGACCTCGACGACGCCGCCCAGCTCCCGTGGCTGGAGGAGCGCGACATCGCGCTCGTCCGCGGCGTCGGCGAGCTCACCGGCGAACGGCGCGTGCGTGTCGGCGACGAGGAGTTGGAGGCGACGCGCGCGGTGATCCTCGCCACCGGATCGCTGCCCTCGATGCCGCCGATCGAGGGGCTCGACGCGATCGACGACGCCTGGACGAACCGCGACGCCACCACGGCGAAGGCGATCCCCGGCCGGCTGGTGATCATGGGCGGCGGCGTGGTCGGCGCCGAGATGTCGCAGGCGTTCCAGACGCTCGGGTCGCAGGTCACGCTGATCGAGGGCGAGCGGCGGCTGCTGCCGCGCGAGGAGGAGTACGCCTGCGCGCAGGTGACCGAGGCGCTGCAGGAGTACGGCGTCGACGTCCGCACGGGCCAGAAGGCCGAGCGCGTCGAGCAGCGCGGCGACGACGTGGTGGTCACCACCTCGGACGGCCGCGAGGCGGCGGGCGACACGCTGCTGGTCGCGCTCGGCCGCAAGCCGCAGGCGAAGGGCCTCGGGCTGGAGTCACTGGGGATCGACACCGACGGGCCGGTCTCGGTCGACGCCCGCATGCAGGTCGATGGCCACGCGTGGCTGTACGCGATCGGCGACATCAACGGCAAGGCGCTGTTCACGCACATGGGCAAGTACCAGGGCCGCATCGCCGCCGACCACATCGCCGGCGAGGACACCGCGATCTCCCACGGCGCCGACGGTCCGCTGAGTCCGCGCGTGATCTTCACCGAGCCGCAGGTCGCGGCGGTCGGCCACACGTCCGACACCGCGGCCGAGCGCGGGTCTGGAGGTCCAGGTGGTGGAGACCAGCACGTCCGGCAACGCGGGCGGGTCGTTCTACGGGCGCAACGCGCCGGGCACCGCGCGGCTGCTGATCGACCGCGAGCGGCGCGTGGTGGTCGGAGCGACGATCACCGGCGCCGAGGTCGGCGAGATGCTGCACGCGGCGACGATCGCGATCGTCGGCGAGATCCCGCTCGAGCGCCTCCGCCACGCCGTCCCCTGCTTCCCGACGCGGAGCGAGATCTGGCTCACGCTGCTGGCTGACGCCGGGGTTTAAACGAAAGCGACGCGAAGGAGCCGCTCGAGGGCCTCCTGCCGACGGCGAACCGTCGACCGGATAGGCGGCGGGCCTTTCACCTCATGGCCTCGCTCTTTGCGACTCACTCCGCGTCTGGATGGAACTTATGCACGCCGCCGCGCCTGCGCAAGAGGGTGGCCACGGCGCATCCCGCATCCTCCGAAAAAAAGGCGTGTCGCATTCGTCCAAGACGAGTCGTCGAGGCCGATCTAGCGTGTCCGGACACACGAGCGAAAGGAGACCCCGATGACGGGTGAGCTGACGTTCTTCGAGCTCGGCGTGGAGGACGCCGAGCGCGGGCGCGCGTTCTACGAGGCGCTCTTCGGCTGGACCTTCGAGCCCGGCCCCTCCGGCGGAGGCGGCTTCGGGATCACGGCGCCGAACGTCGCCGGCGGCATGCACGGCGGCGACAAGGGAGCGGCGCCCTACGTGTTCTTCGGCGTCGACGACATCGACGCCGCCGCCGACCGGGTGCGCGAGCTGGGCGGCGAGATCGAGGACATGGACCTCGAGGGCGACGACGAGGCGGTCGCCAAGTTCGGCCGGTTCAAGCTCTGCAAGGACGACCAGGGCTCGCGCTTCGGGCTCCACCAGCCGCCGAAGTCAACCGAAGACAGGTAGGCGAAGCCCGGTCGCCGGCCAGGCGAAGAAGTTAGGAGGGCGAAGCCCGGTCAACCGAGCCATGGATGGCGAGTGCCAATCAGACCTGCCCCCGGACGGGGCAGGGGCAACGAAAAGACGCGAAGGCGGCCGCTTCGAGGTCCCCCTTCGGCCGGCGAACCGACCTCCGGTATTGGGCGGCGGGCCTCACACCTCGATGGCCTCGCTCTTTACGACTCACACCTTCGCGTCTGGAGCGGAACCTAGAGAGCCGCGCCGCGCGCGCGCAAGCGGCCATCCCGCATCTTGCGGGAATACGTATGAACCCGCCTGGCGCGGCGCTCGGAAAATCCGCAGTCCCAGGCGAGCCCCCTAGCAGGGAGGATCGCCAGACGCGAGGGCCAAGCCGACCGCGTCTGACCCGGCGCGTAGTGAGGAGGGCGAAGCCCGGTTAACCGAGCCATGGATGGCGAGTGCCAATCAGACCTGCCCCCGGACGGGGCAGGGGCAACAAAACGACGCGAAGGGAGCCGCTCGAGGAGCCCTCCGCGCCAGTGCAAGCACCGTCGCGGACGGGGCGGCGGGCCTCTCACCTCGGTGGCCTCGCTCTCTGCGTCTCGACCTTCGCGTCGAGCGGCGAAGCTAACCCGCGCTCGCTCCGTCACGCAAGGTTGCACGCGAGCGGATTCCCGCAATCTGCGGTGAAATTTGCGGCGCGCGCTGCGTCAATAGCACGCCCGCGACCACGAGCACCGCCGCGATCACCGTCCGAACGGTCATCGCCTCGCCGAGCAGCAGCGCCGCGAAGCCGAGCCCGAAGACCGGCACGAGCAGCGAGAACGGCGCGACGGTCCCGGCCGAGTAGTGGCGCAGCAGGAACGCCCACAGGCCCCAGCCGAGCGTCGTGGCCGCGAACGCGATGTAGGCGACCGCGGCGATGCCGCCGAGGTCGATCCCGGCGAGCGCGTCGCCCACCCGGCCGGGCCCCTCGAAGGCCAGCGACAGCGCCAGCAGCGGCAGCGGCGGGACGACGCAGATCCAGGTCATGAACCGCAGCGGGTCCGCCGGGGCGGCGCGCTTGATGGCGACGTTGCCGATGCCCCACGCGGCGGCCGCGCCGATCACGAGCGCAAAGCCGGCGGGCGTGGCCACACCGTCGAGGCCGCTCGCGACCAGGGCGAGACCGGCGGTGGCGAGCGCGAGGCCGGCGGCGACCGCGGGGCGGGGGCGCTCGCCCAGCAGCACCATCGCGAAGCCGACCGTGAAGAACGCCTGCACCTGCAGCACGAGCGAGGCGAGACCGGCGGGCATGCCGACGTCCATGCCCACGAACAGCAGCGAGAACTTGACGACCCCGATCGCGCCGCCGACGGCGAGGATCCACTTCCACGGGATCCCCGCCCGGCCCCCGATCAGCAGCAGCGGCAATGAGGCGAGGAGGTAGCGCAGGGACGAGAGCAGCAGCGGCGGGAAGTCCTCCAGGCCCACCTCGATGACCACGAAGTTCAGCCCCCACACGGCGGCGACCAGGACGGCGAGGGCGACGTGGACGGGGCGCATGCCGACCCATGGTGACCGCGTGCGACCAGAAGTTCCAGTTGCGATCTCTTGGTATAAGCGTAAGCTGCGCTTTCGCATGCTCGACGTCCGCCGCCTCCGCGTCCTGCGCGAGCTCGCCGCCCGCGGCACGATCGCGGCCACCGCCGACGCGCTCGGCTACACCGCCCCGGCCGTGTCCCAGCAGCTCGCCACGCTCGAGCGCGAAGCCGGGGTCGCGCTGCTCGAGCGCAACGGGCGCCGCAGGCGCCTGACGCCCGCAGGAGAGGAGCTGGTCCAACGGACCGAGGGCATCCTGCGCGAGCTCGAGGCGGCCGAGGCGGCGCTCGCGCGCACGACCACCCACGTCGCCGGCGTCCTGCGCTGCGCGGCGTTCGCGAGCGCGCACCGGATCCTGCTCCCGCGCGCGATCGCCGCGCTCGCCGAGCGCCACCCCGACCTGCGCGTCACCACGCGCGACCTCGAGCCCGAGGACAGCCTGCCCGCCCTCAAGCTCGGCGAGCTCGACCTCGCGCTCGCGCAGGAGTACGCGTTCTCGCCCGTCCCGGCCGACCCCGCGCTCGAGCGCACGGACCTGCTCGAGGACCCCCTGCGGGTCGCGCTGCCCGAGACACACCCGCTGGCGGACCGCGACGAGATCGACATGCGCGAGCTGGAGGACGAGCCCTGGATCGCCGGCAAGGACGGCTCGTTCTGCCACCTGGTGGTCATCCACTCCACGCGCGCGGCCGGCTACGAGCCGCGACTGGCCCACATCACCAACGACTTCGCGGTCTCGTACGCGCTCGTCAAGGCCGGCGCCGGCGTCGGGCTCGTGCCCGAGCTGGCCGGCCCGCCGCCTCCCGGCGTCGTCACGCGGCCGATCACGGGCGCTCCGCCGAGCCGGCGGATCTACGCCGCCGTGCGCGCCGGCAGCGGCGCCCGGCCGGCGGTGGCCGCGATGCTCGGCGCGCTCACCGAGCGCCGAGCACCGAGTCCAGCAGCCCCGGGAAGCGCTCGTCGAGCTCGTCGCGCCGCAGCCGGTTGACGAGCGCGGTGCCTTCGGCGCGCTGCTCGATCACGCCGCTCTCGCGCAGGACGCGGAAGTGGTGCGTGCGCGTCGACTTGGTGACGGGCAGCTCGAACGCGCCGCAGCGGCACTCGCCCTCGGTGGCCAGCGCGCGCACGATCTCCAGCCGCATGGGGTCGGCGAGCGCGTGCAGGACGCCGGTCAGCTCGAGCGTGTCGGCGGGAGGATGATGGAGCGTACGCGCCACGAGCCTCATTGTACGACGGTCGTCGAACGTTTGGTACGATGGTCGTCGTACTTTCGGATGAAAGGACCCGGATGACCCCTCCCTCCTCCCCGCCCAAGCGGCCGCCGTTCCGGCGCGTCGTCGTGTTCACCGGTCGGCCGAACGGCTGATGCGCGCCCTGGTGGCCGGCTCGTCGGGCGTCTCCCTCGCGGAGGCGCCCGACGCGCAGGCCGGCCCCTCGGAGGCGCTGATCGAGGTCCGCGCCGTCTCGCTCAACCGCGGCGAGGTCCGCCGGCTGCCCGCCCGCACCGAGGGCACGATCCCCGGCTGGGACGTCGCCGGCGTCGTCCGCCGAGCCGGAGCCGACGGCCCGCGCGAGGGCGAGCGTGTGGTCGGCCTCGCCGGCGAAGGCGGCTGGGCCGAGCTGGCGGCCGTCCCCACCGACCGCGTCGCCGCCCTGCCCGACGACGTGAGCTTCGAGGCGGCGTCGACGCTTCCGGTGGCCGGGCTCACCGCGCTGCGCGCGCTGGAGGTCGGCGGTCCGCTGCTCGGCCGCCGCGTGCTCGTCACGGGAGCCGCCGGGGGCGTCGGCCGCTTCGCGATCCAGCTCGCCCACCGCGCCGGCGCGCACGTGACCGGCGTGGTCCGCAACGCCGAGCGCGGGCAAGGTCTGCGCGAACTGGGCGCAGACGAGCTGATCACGGAGCTCGCGCCCGACGGCGACCCGTTCGACCTGCTGCTGGAGTCCGTCGGCGGCGCGAGCCTGGCGGCCGCGCTCACGCGTGTCGGGCCCGGGGGCACGGTGGTCGCGTTCGGCGCCTCATCGCCGGAGCCGACGACGTTCGACGTCTCGCGCTTCTACAACCGCGGCGGGCCGCGCCTCTACGGCCTGCGCGTGTTCGACGAGCTCGCCCGGCTGCGCTCCGGTGTCCGCGACCTCGCGTTTCTCGTCGCCGAGCTGGCCGCCGGCCGGCTCGACCCGCAGATCGACCTCGTCACGAGCTGGCGCGAGGCCGACACCGCGCTGAGCGCGCTGATGGACCGCCGGATCGCGGGCAAGGCGGTCCTGACAATCGATTAGTGGCCGCGGCCACTAGCGAGCGCGGATCGCGCGCTCCATCTCGCGCTTCATCTCGCGCTCCTTGATCGTCTGGCGCTTGTCGCCGACGTCCTTGCCCTTGGCGAGCGCGATCTCGACCTTGACGCGGCCGTCGCGGAAGTACAGGCGGGTGGGGACGAGCGTGAGCCCCTTCTCGCGCGTCTTGCCGATCAGACGCTCGATCTCGCGCCGGTGCATGAGCACCTTGCGCGAGCGCTCGGGCTCGTGGTTCTCGCGTGAGGCGGGGGCGTAGGGCGGGATGTGGACGTTGTGCAGCCAGACCTCCCCGTCGCGCACCGACGCATAGCCATCCTTGATCTGCGCCTTTCCCTCGCGCAGGGATTTCACCTCTGTGCCCGTGAGCACGAGGCCGGCCTCCCACGTCTCGAGGAAGTGGTAGCGGTGCCGCGCCTGGCGGTTGGTGGCTATATCAGCCATTTCCTGATCCGATTAGTAGTATTTGTATGCGGCTTACTCGCACTCGCAAGCTCGCGCGAGCGCCTTGATTAGAAATGTTCTCGTTCCCCAATCCTGTCAACGAGAAGGCAGCACGTGTGGTCGCGGGGGTCGTGGCGCTCACGGGCCTGATCATCTTGGCAACCGGCGCGTACTGGCTCCTGCTCCCCGTCGCCTACGGCTTCTGGGCGCGCGTGCTGACCGGGCCGACGCTGAGCCCGCTGGCACGCCTCGCGATGAAGGTCGCCGCGCGCGACCCGAAGTACGTGCCGGGGCCGCCGAAGCGCTTCGCCCAGGGCATGGGCGCCGTGTTCAGCACCACCGCCGCGGTGCTCGCCTTCACGGGCGCGACGACGGCGGCCGCCGTCTTGGTCGCCATGCTCGTCGTCGCCGCCACGCTCGAGTCGGTCTTCGCCTTCTGCCTCGGCTGCCAGATCTTCGCCGGCCTCATGCGCCTCGGCGTGATCCCCGACGCGGTCTGCGCCGAGTGCGCCGACATCAGGCTGGCACGAGGTCGACCCGTCCCCGCGGCGGGTCAACCTTCTCCACGCGCACCCTGACGGGGTCGCCGAGCCGGATCCGGTCGCCGCTCCCGGCGCCGATCAGCATCGTCTCGAGCTCGTTGAGCTCCCACCAGTCGCCGACCAGGCGACGCACCGGCAGCATGCCCTCGTGGCCGTCGCCGA
This sequence comes from uncultured Solirubrobacteraceae bacterium, assembly GCA_963830725.1. Taxonomy (GTDB): domain Bacteria; phylum Actinomycetota; class Thermoleophilia; order Solirubrobacterales; family Solirubrobacteraceae; genus DASSUW01. The sequence goes on from CAWHNO010000002.1 coordinate 251,700, forward strand.
AGGCGACGAAGGCGCCGGCGCCGATCACGCCGGTCACCTCGCCCTCGAACTCGGCGTCCCACCCCTCCGAGAAGAGCTCGGCCTCGAGCAGGAAGCAGCGCGCCACGGCGTCGGCGTCGCGCTCGATCCGCATCGCGTCGCGCTCGCGCTGCGAGCACCACTCGGCCGCGGCGTCGAGCCGTGAGGCCGCCGGCAGGTCCTCGCCGGCGCCGATCGCGCTCAGCAGCGAGCGGTGGCAGACCAGGTCGGGATAGCGCCGGATCGGCGAGGTGAAGTGGCAGTAGCGCGGCGAGCGCAGGCCGGCGTGGCCGAGGTTGCGCGGCGCGTAGTGGGCCTGCTTGAGCGACCGCAGCACCAGCGACGTGAAGGCCGCGCCGCCATGCCCGCGGCGACGGACGTCCTGCGCCACGAGATGCGCGATCTCGGCCACCGCGTCGGCCGCCTGCTGCGGGGTCATCCGCTCCGGCAGCGGCGGCGTCGGGACATCGAGCGACGCGAGCTGGTCGGCCAGCCGCTCCACGCGCGCGGGCTCCGGTCGCTCGTGCACGCGGTAGAGCGCCGGGAGCTTGCGTGTCTCGAGCAGTGTGGCCACCGCCTCGTTGGCGGCGATCATCAGGTGCTCGATCAGGCGGTGCGACTCGGTCTGCTCACTCGGCTCGAGCGCGGTCACGTGCCCCTCGCGCGAGAAGGCGAACTCCGGCTCCGTGCTCTCCACCGCGAGCGCTCCCGTACGCGCCGCCTCCAGCGCCGCCGCAGCCGCGCGCGCCGCCGCCAGCGGCTCCGCCCACGGCTCCTCGGCCCGGGCCGCGCCGGCGAAGATGTCGTCCACCGCGGGATAGGTGAGCCGCTTGTTCGAGCGGATGATCGACCGGTGGAACACGGTGCGTCGCGGCCGCGCGCCGACCAGGTCCATCTCCACCGTCACCGCCAGCCGGTCCTGATCCGGCAGCAGCGAGCACGCCCGGTTCGAGAGCGCCTCCGGCAGCATCGGCTCGACGAGTCCGGGCACGTAGACCGAGGTCCCGCGCCTGAACGCCTCCCGGTCGACATGCGAGCCCGGGCGCACGTGAGCCGCTACGTCGGCGATGTGGACCCACACCCGCAGGGCCCCGTCGTCCAGGCGCTCGGCGGACACCGCGTCGTCGAAGTCCCGCGCCGTGGGCGGGTCGATCGTGAAGGTCGGCAGCGAGCGCAAGTCGACGCGCGGCGCCTCCGGCACATGCTCCGCGGCCTCTCGCGCCTCGCGCTCGACCAGCGGATCGAAGCGCCGCCTCAGGCCGCGGTGGAGCAGCAGCGCGTCGAGCACGTCGCGCGCCACGTCGGGCCGGCCGAGCACGCGCTCGACCTTTCCGCGGGTCCCGACCTGCACGAGGTCGCCCGCTCCGGCCTGACGCGGACGGTCGACGTTGACGCGCCGGCCACGGTCGAAGAATGGCTCGACGGTCCAGAAGCGGCCGCGCTTGGCCAGCACCCCCACCACCGGGGCCGCGCGCTCGAGTTGGCGGCGACCCTCGGTGCGGTGCTTCACGCCGCTTCGCGCAGCGCGGCGAGCAGCGCTTCGTCGCGCGGCGTGTCGGGGTCGTCCTCGGCCTGCACGTCGGGTGCCACGCCCGCGCCGCGCTCGACGCCACCGCCGCCGAGGTTGCGGCCGCTGGGCAGGAAGTACTCGCCGACGGTGATGTCGAGCGCGCCGCCGTTGGGCAGCGGCTCGATCTCCTGGAAGACGCCCTTGCCGAAGGTGCGCGTGCCGACCACCTTGGCGCGGTCGCGGTCCTGCAGCGCGCCGGTCACGATCTCCGACGCCGAGGCGCTGCGGTCGTTGACGAGCACGACCACGGGGATGTCGCCGTCGATGGCGCCGCCGGTGGCCTCGTAGACCTGCTCGGGCCGCGAGCGCCCGCGCGTGGTGACGATCTTGCCGTCGGGGATGAAGACCGACGAGACCATGACGGCCTCGTTGAGCAGGCCGCCGCCGTTGTCGCGCAGGTCGAGGACCACGCCCTCGGCACCCTGCTTCAGCAGCCGGCGGACCGCGTCGCCGACCTCGCCGTGCGCGCCGGACGTGAAGCCCGCCAGGTGCACGTGCCCGATCTTGCGGCCGCCCGAGCGCCGCATCTCGGCCTTGACGACCGGGATCTCGACCTCGGCGCGCTTGAGCGTCAGCTCGCGCTCATCGCCCTGCGAGCGCACGGTCAGACGCACGGAGCTGCCGGCTGGGCCCTTGATCCGCGTCGTGGACTCCTCCGAGCTCTGGCCGGCGATCGAGCGGCCGTTGACGTGCGTGATCACGTCGCCGGGCCTCAGGCCGCCGCGATCGGCCGGGGAGCCCTCGTAGACGGTGAGCACGCGCAGGCCGCGCTCGATCTCCTCGACGGTCATCCCGACGCCCTCGAAGCGGCCCTCGGTGGCGGCCTGGAAGTCGGTGAAATCGCGCGGGGCGAAGTAGTGCGAGAACCGGTCGTCGAGCGAGCCGACGGCCTGCTCGAGCGACTGGTCGAGCAGCTTCTTGCGATCGACCTTGCGGTAGTAGTCGCGCTCGAGCGTGTCAATCGCCTCCTCGTAGATCCGTCCCTCGGTGTCGGCGACCAGCGTGTCGCGCACCCCGCCGGGCAGCGAGTCGGGATGGCCGCCCAGCCAGATCCCGGCCGCCAGCATGACTGGCAGCAGGATGACGAGCAGGGGCAGGAGGAAGCGTCGGCCGCGGCGCATGGAGCAAACCACGGTACCGCGGCCGTGTCAGGTTTATGTAAGCCGCTCAGACCCGCAGGAAGCGCCGCAGCGACACGCCGGACCCGACGGCCGACACTGCGATGGCGGCGCCGAGCAGCAGCGCCACGAGCAGCGGGAAGCTCATCGTCTCGGGCGCGGCGATCAGGGCGTACTCGGCCGCCAGCGGATCGACCACCGCGACCTTGAAGACCGCCAGCACCAGTACCGCCAGCAGGCCGCCGAGCGCGCCCACCAGCATGCCCTCCATCACGAACGGCCAGCGGATGAACCAGTCGGTGGCCCCGACCAGCTTCATCACCTCGACCTCGCGCCGCCGCGCGTAGAGCGACAGCCGGATCGTGTTGGCGATCAGCAGCACCGAGGCGATCATCAGCAGGCCGGCGAGCAGCGCCGTCGTGAGCTTCACGGCGCGCGTGACCGAGAGGATCTTGTTCGTGTCCTCCTCGCGGTTGGTGACCTCGTCGATCGCCGGGTCGATCACCGTGCGCCCGCCGCCCGGGGCGGTCGGGGACAGCGCGTTGCGGACCTTGGCGATGTTGTCCGGGTTGTCGGGCGTGATCCGGAACAGATGCGGCAGCGGGTTGAACTCGCCCAGCTCGCCGTAGGCGTCGGGGTTCTTCCTGCGCTGCTCCGCGTAGGCCTGGTCCTTGGACACGAACTCCACGCGCGCCACGTGCGGCGTGTCGTTCTCGAGCAGGTTGCGCACGCGGGCGACGTCGGCGTCGTCCGCCTCGTCGACCAGGTAGACGTTGGCGATCACGCGCCCGCGGACCTCGTTGGCGGCGCCGGTGGTGGCCTGCACGACGGGGATGAAGACACCGAGGATGAGCACGGTCACCAGCACGGTGGCCATGGCGGCGAACGACGGGACCGCGTTGCGCTTGAGGGCACGGAGCGCCTCGCGGATGAAGAAGCCGATCCTCATTGATCGCGCAGCCGGATCGCGAACTCGCCCGTCGTCTCGCGAGCCGCGTAGGCGCCGGCCTTCTCGTCGCGCACCACGCGGCCGCCGGACAGCTCGATCACGCGCCGGCGCATCTTGTCGACCATCTCGACGTCGTGCGTGGCGACGACCACGGTCGTGCCGGTGCGGTTGATGCGGTAGAGCAGCTGCATGATCCCGATCGACGTCTCGGGGTCGAGGTTGCCGGTCGGCTCGTCGGCCAGCAGCAACGGCGGGTGGTTCACGAACGCGCGCGCGACCGAGACGCGCTGCTGCTCGCCGCCGGACAGCTGGTCCGGGTGGTTGTGGAGCTTCAGTGACAGCCCGGTCAGGCGCAGGATGTCGGGCACCTTGTCGCGGATGTCGCGCCGGCTGCCGCCCGTGACCTGGAGCGCGTAGGCGACGTTCTCGTACACCGTGCGCGTGGGCAGCAACTTGAAGTCCTGGAACACCATGCCGACGTTGCGGCGGTAGTACGGGACCTTCTTCCGCCGGATCTGCGACAGGTCGCGCCCGGCGACGTAGATCGTCCCCCCGGTCGGCTCGGTCTCCTTGATGAGGAGCCGCATCGTCGTCGACTTGCCCGAGCCGGACGCCCCCACGAGGAACACGAACTCGCCCGGGTAGATGGCGAAGGAGACGCCGTCGAGCCCCATGTCCCCGCTCGGATAGCGCTTGGAGACGCCTTGGAAGTCGATGATGGCGGCGCTGCGCGGGGGCGCGCTCTCGCGCCTGACTTGTCGTTCCGTTGTGGCCATTGCGTCCAAGCAGGGTAATTCGTGCGCAGGGGGCACGCCCCTTCTTGAAACCGACATTGCAGCGGGGAGCGACGATGGCAGACGAGAGATCACGGGTTCGGGTCCAGATGGTCGACGGCCGTCACCTGGAGGCGCGGGGCACGCTGGAGGACGTCGCGGGCAAGCTGTCGGCGGAGGCCTGCGGGCCGCATGGGTTCTGCGAGATCCAGGACACGCGCGGCAACGCGATCCTCGTCAACCGCGACCACGTCCTCTATCTGGAGCGGCGCGGCCAGACCCGCGGCGGCACCTTGGTTAGATAGGGGTATGGCGCGGATCGAATCCTCCACCCTGCCCTCGGGCCTCCCGGTCCACCGGATCGAGATCGAGGGAACGCGAGCGACCACCGTGCTGGTGGCGTTCGACGCGGGCGCCCGCACCGAGCGTCCGGGCGAGAACGGGATGGCCCACTTCCTCGAGCACCTGGTGTTCAAGGGCGGCCAGAAGTACGACGACTACCGCAAGGTGAACGAGACGGCAGAGCGCATGGGCGCGGTGCTGAACGCGTACACGTCACATGACCTCGTCGCCTTCCACATCACCTGCCGTGCGGAGGTGGCGGGCGACGCGATCGACCTGCTGACCGACTTCGTGGGCCGGCCGAAGATCGATCCGGAGGAGCTCGACCGCGAGCGCGGCGTGGTGATCCAGGAGATCGCGCGCGCCCACGACCAGCCGTCGGTGGTGGCCGAGCACCTGATCGACCGCGCCGCCTTCGGCGACCATCCGCTCGGGCGTCCGGTGCTGGGCCCCGAGGAGCACCTGCGCACCTTCACGCGCGACGCCATCGTGGCCTTCCGCTCGCGCCAGTGGGCGGGCTCGCGCGGTGGCGCGTTCCTGGCCGGAAACCTCTCGCACCTGCCCGACGACTCCGAGCTGGCCGAGACGTTCGGCCGCTTTCCGTCGATCTCGCCCGACGGAGGCACCGAGCCGGCGCCGTCGTTCGCGCCCCAGACGCTGGTCGAGTCACGGGATTCCAACCAGTCGCACCTGCGCATCTCCTACCGTCCGTCCATCGACCCGCGCGATCCCGAGGGCCGCGCCGCGCTCGGCATCTACTCGACGCTGCTGGGCGGCTCGATGGGCTCGCGGCTGTTCGACGAGATCCGCGAGCAGCGCGGCCTCGCGTACTCCGTGTACTCCGCCGACCACGCCTACGCCGACGTCCCGATCCTGCAGCTCTCGGCCGGCCTGGAGTCCGGCAAGGCGGTCGAGGCCTTCACACGAATGCGCGAGATCGTCGACGAGCTGCGTGGCGACGGGCCGCGCGAGGACGAGTTCGAGCGCGCCCGCGCCTATGCGGCCGGGCGCCGGGTGCTGGCCTTCGAGAACACCAACGCGGTAGCGCGGTACGCAGCGTCGCAGTCGGTCATCTTCGGGCAGGAGATCGATCCCGACGAGGCGATCGCCGCGCTCGACCGCGCCACCTTCGATCAGGTCGCGGAGGTCGCCCGCGGCATCTCCGAGACCGCGTCGGTCGCTTGCGTCGGCCCGCACGACACGACCGACTTCGGCGGCTGACCTTCGCCGTGCTCGCCGTGGCGCTGGTCGCCGCGGCGCCGGCGGATGCGCGCGAGAAGAAGAAGCGGCCCGGAGCGGCGGGTCGAGGTCCAGCTGCTCGGGATCAACGACTTCCACGGCCACCTCGAGTCGGCGACCTCGGGCCGGATCGGCCGCAACACGGTGCGGCGCCGGGACCGCGTGCCCGCGGGCGGGGCGGAGTACCTGGCCACGCACGTGCGGCTCCTCAGCCGCCGCCGGCCCAACACGCTCGTGGTCTCGGCCGGCGACCTGGTCGGCGCCAGCCCGCTGCTTTCGGCGCTGTTCCATGACGAGCCGACGATCGAGGCGATGAACGAGATCGGGCTCGACATCAACGCGGTCGGCAACCACGAGTTCGACGAGGGCGCCAGGGAGCTGCTGCGGCTCCAGCGCGGGGGCTGCCACCCGGGCGACGGCTGCCGCGACGGCACGCCGTTCCACGGCGCGCGCTTCCGCTTCCTGGCCGCCAACGTGGTGAGCCGGCGCACCGGCAAGACGTTCTTCCCGCCCTACACCATCCGCAAGCTGGGCGGCGTCCGTATCGGCTTCATCGGCATGACGCTGGAGGGGACGCCGGACCTCGTCCCGCCCTCGGTCTCGAGCGCCCTCCGGTTCCTGGACGAGGCGCAGACCGTCAACCGCTACGTCCGCCGGCTGCGCCGGCGCCGCGTGCAGGCGATCGTGGTGCTGCTGCACGAGGGGAGCTCGCCGCGCCGGCCGGCGCTCGCCGACGACTGCCCGGGGCTGTCGGGGCCGCTCGAGGAGATCATCCGGCGGACCTCGCGCGAGGTCGACGTCTTCCTGACCGGCCACACGCACGCCGCCTACAACTGCGTGATCGACCGGCGACGGGTCACCAGCGCAGGCTCCTTCGGCCGCCTGATCACCCGGATCGACCTGACGATCGACCGCCGCCGCAACGACGTCGTGCGCGCGCGGGCGGACAACTGGATCGTCGGCCAGGACGTCATGCGCGCGCCCGCCATCACCGAGCTGATCGCGCGCTACGCCCAGCTCGCCGACCCGCTTCGCCTGCGTGTGATCGGCCGCCTGGCGGCATCGGCGAGCCGCACGCCGGACGACTCGGGCGAGCGGCGCATGGGGAACCTGGTCGCCGACGCGCAGCAGACCGCGAGCGGCGCCGACATGGCCTTCGTGAACCCCGGCGAGATCCGGACCGGGCTGGCGGCGGGCGACGTGACCGTCGCCGGCGCTTTCAGGGCGCAGCCGTTCGGCACCACGCTGGTGTCGATGAGCCTGACCGGCGACCAGATCCTCGAGCTGCTCAAGGAGCAGTGGTGCGGGCGCGCGAGCCAGCGGATCCTCCAGCCCTCGCAGAGCGTGAGCTACGCATGGAGCGCCCAGACGGCCGCCGCGATCCAGGGCACCGCCTGCGCCGGCGCGCCCAACCCGGTGTTCGGGCTCCAGGTCAACGGGGCGCCGGTGAACCCGCACGCGAGCTACCGCGTGGCCGTCAGCTCACTGCTGGCCGGCGGCTTCAACCGCTTCGCCACGCTGCAGGCCGGCGCGGGTCGCAGCGACGGGCCGGACGACATGGCGGCGCTGGAGGCGCACCTCGCGCCCTCGCTGACGGTTCCGCGCCTCCCGCCGGAAACGAACCGGATCGGCGTGGTCCCATGACTCGCTTGACCACCGCGCGCCGGGTTTGCCACGATCCGGGGACGAGTGACCCTGCCTGAGCTCAACCACCGCGAGCTCGAGCGCTACGTCCAGCGGGTCGCGGACCGGTGGCCGGTCCAGCGCGCGCTGCTCGGAGGCGCGCGCGTGGCGGACCTGCGAGGCGCCGGGCCGCAGCGCGAGCGCGGCCCGGAGTTCGTCGTGGTGTTGGTGTCGGAGTTCTTCGACGGCGTGCCGTGGCTGGAGCGCGTGTACGTGTGCGGCAGCCTGTGGGACGCGTACGAGATGGGCGCGACGGCCGACATGCACTGCTACACGCCGGCCGAGTTCGAGCGCAAGCGCGAGCAGCTGCCGCTGGTGCGCGACGCCGTCGAGCGCGGGCTCGAGCTCTTGCCGGAGCCGGCCTAACATCGGACGCCATGGATGGCGTCCGTCACGGTCAGAGGGCCGGCGGACGAAGGCCCTGGCTAACCGATTTGAACCATTCTTTCGATGGGAAGCCGGGCGCGCTCGGCGATCTCCTCCGGCACCTTCACGACCGGCTTCATCTCGCGCAGGGCGTCGCGCAGCTTCGGCAGCGTGATCATCTTCATGAAGCGGCAGCTCGCCGCCTCGTTGGCGGCCACGAAGTCGACGTCGGGCGCCGCCATCCTGAGCGGGTGCAGCATCCCGACCTCGGTCGCCATGATCGCGGTCGAGCCGGGCTGCGCGTCCCGTGCGTAGTCGAGCATGCCGCCGGTCGAGAGCATGTGCACGCCGTCGGGGTCGACGTCGCCGGCGGCGACGTACTCCATCACCGAGGTCGAGCAGCCGCACTCGGGGTGGATCAGGAAGTCGGCGCCGGGATGGCTCTCGCGCATCTCGCGGATGTCCGAGGGCCGGATTCCGGCGTGCACATGGCACTCGCCGTCCCAGACGTGCATCTTGCGGCCGGTGACCTTCTCGACGTAGGCGCCGAGGAACATGTCGGGGCCGAAGAGGATCTCGGTGTCGTCCCCGTGCTCGCGGTAGATGTGCTCGACCACCGCCGCGGCGTTCGAGGAGGTCACGCAGTAGTCGGTCTCGGCCTTCACCTCGGCGGTCGTGTTGACGTACATGACCGTGACGGCTCCGGGGTGGCGGGCCTTCCAGGCCCGCAGCTGCGGCGCGGTGATCGAGTCCGCCAGCGAGCAGCCGGCGTCGGGGTCGGGCAGCAGCACCCTCTTGTCGGGCGAGAGGATCGAGGCCGTCTCGGCCATGAAGTGCACGCCGCAGAAGGCGATCACCTCGGCGTCCGTGCGTGCCGCCTGCTGTGAGAGCGCGAGCGAGTCGCCGACGAAGTTGGCGACGTCCTGGACCTCGGGCAGCTGGTAGTTGTGGGCGAGGATCACGGCGCCGCGCTCGGCGGCCAGCGCGCGGACCTCGTTCTGGAGCGCAGGAATGTTGTCGAGCGAGAGCAGGGTCATGTCCGGGGAAGGGCCTCCAGGGCCAGAGAGAGATCGAGCCCGGGCGCGGAATGGGTGAGGGCGCCCATCGACACGTAGTGTAGCCCTTCAATGGTCGCATAGACCAAAACTGTGTCCTCGTTCACTCCCCCGGACGCCTCGAGCTCCGCCCGGCCGTCCACCTGCGCGACGGCGGCGCGGATCTGCGCCGGCGTCATGTTGTCCAGCAGCAGCCGCGGCGCGCCGGCCTCGAGCGCGGCATCGATCTCGGCGGCGTCGCGCACCTCCACGGCCAGCGGGAGGTCGGGCCGCGCGGCGCGGGCGCGCCGGACCGCCTCGCCTACGCCGCCCGCCGCGGCCGAGTGGTTCTCCTTGATCAGGATCGCGTCGTAGAGCCCGGCGCGGTGGTTGACGCCGCCGCCGTCGGCCACCGCCTGCTTCTCCAGCCGCCGCAGGCCCGGCGTGGTCTTGCGCGTGTCGAGGATCCTGGCGGTGCCGCCGGCCTGCTCGACCGCGCGGACCACGCGCGCGGTCGCCGTGGCGATGCCCGACAGGCGGCCGAGGAAGTTCAGCGCCGTCCGCTCGGCGGTGAGCAGGGCACGGGCCGAGCCGGTCGCACGCAGCACCAGCGCGCCCGCGTCCCGCCACTCGCCCACCGGGCCGAGCTCGATCTCCACATCGGGGTCGAGCCGCCGGAACACGGCCGCGGCGACCTCGAGGCCCGAGATCACGCCCGGCGCCTTCTGCGTGATCGTGGCCCGCGCCCTCGCGGTGGCGTCGACCGTCGCCTGGGTGGTCGCGTCACCGTCGCCGACGTCCTCGGCCAGCGCGCGGTCGATGAGATCGTCCATGCCGCGCAGCGTGGCAGGTGCTCCTGAACCCCGGCATTGAAGGAGGCGGGATCGAGGCTCACGCGGGCTCGATTGTCGTGTTTGTACGCCTCAGCCGGACAAACTGGACAATCGGCGCCCGACAAACCCATCAATCGGCAGGCCGCGCGGCCGATCCCCCGCTTCCCTACCCAGCCGCAGTTCGTCTACGGCGCGCGCCCGAGCTCCAGCCCGGCCAGCCCGCTCTCGCCCTCGTACACGAGCCGCCCCCGCCGCTCGACCCGCACCCGCAGGCGCCCGGCGAGATGTTGGTGCGACCACGGGACGACCCGTCGCTCGCCCGGTACGGGGACGTCGAGCACGTGCGCGGCGGCCGGGTCACCGGAGGCCTCGATCTCGATCCGGTGGCGCAGCGAGCGGCCGCGCAGCGCCCAGCGTCCCGGCTCGACCTCGGCGCGCACGCCCGCGATCACCGGCTCGCCGAGACGGATCAGGCGATGAGCCGAGATGGACGACGACCGCGGTCGCGTGCAGCGGCCCGAGCGCCGGCCCGCCCGCGAAGGCCACGGTCAGCTTCTCGCCACCGAAGTCGTGCGCCTCACCCCACCACCAGACCGGCGGGAAGCCGTTGCCCCAGTTGCGCTCCACATAGGCGGTCGCGCCGTCGAGCGACCAGCGCTCGCCGACGTCGACGAAGCCCTCGGCGCTCGCCCGCAGCACGAGCGGGCGCCAGTACTGGCGCAGGAACGGCGCCCATCCCGCCGGACCGGTCCCGTGCCAGGGCCGCGGCCAGCGCACCACGTCGCGCAGGTCGGCGTGCACGCGCGCGCCCGGCACCTCCACACGCAGCCGCTCGGCCTCGCCGGCGAACGCCCCGCCGATGCGCACCCCGTGCGAGTCGGCCACCGGCCCGTCGAGGATCGCGGACCGCCACGCGTCGCCCGGCCAGGTGGCGACGCCCGCCAGCGCCCAGCCCGGGCACACACCGCAGAGCACGATCGCCGCCCGCCCGTCGGGCCACGTGAAGCGCCAGAACCAGCCGTCGAGGGCGGGGCGCTTCAGTTCGCCGACGCCCTCGCGTTCGCCTCGAGCCAGGCGCGGACGAAGCCGTCGAGGTCGCCGTCGAGCACGCGCTCGGCGCTGCCGACCTCGAAGTCGGTGCGGTGGTCCTTGACCATCGTGTACGGGTGCAGCACGTAGGAGCGGATCTGCGAGCCGAAGTTCACGTCCTGCGCCTCGCCGCGCTCGCGCGCGATCTCCTCCTGGCGCTCGCGCTCGGCGCGTTCGACGAGCTTCGAGCGCAGCATCGCCATCGCCGTCGCCTTGTTGGCCGACTGCGAGCGCTCGTTCTGGCACTGCACGACGATCCCGGTCGGCCGGTGGGTGATGCGGACCGCCGAGTCGGTCTTGTTGACGTGCTGGCCGCCCGCGCCCGAGGCGCGGTAGGTGTCGATCTGGAGGTCCTCGTCATCGATCTCGACCTCGCCGGCGTCCTCGACCACGGGCGCCACCTCGACGCCCGCGAAGCTCGTCTGACGGCGATTGGCGGCGTCGAACGGCGACAGCCGAACCAGCCGGTGCACGCCCTTCTCGGCGCTGTACAACCCGTACGCGTTCTCGCCGTCGGCGCGGAAGGTGGCGGACTTGATGCCGGCCTCCTCCCCCGGGCTGGCCTCCAGCAGCTCGGCCTTGAAGCCGCGCCGCTCGGCCCACCGCATCATCATCCGCAGCACCATCTCGGCCCAGTCCTGGGCATCGGTCCCGCCCGCGCCGGCGTTGATCGTGACGAGCGCGTCGCCGGCGTCGTACTTGCCGGTGAACAGCCGCTCCTCCTCGAGCGCGGCGAGCCGCTCCTCGACCGAGGCGAGCGTCTCCTCCAGCTCGGCGGCGATCTCCTCGTCCTCCTCGGCGAGCTCGACGAGCCCGTCGAGGTCGTCGGCGTCGGCCTGCAGCTTCTGGAAGGTCTCCAGCCGGCGGCCGAGGCGCGAGTGCTCGGACCCGACCTTCCCCGCGGCCTCCGGGTCGTCCCAGAAGCCGGGCTCGCCCATCTGCGCCTCGAGCGCGCCGATGCGCTCCTTCAGCCCTGCCGGGTCAAAGGTAGTCCGCGAGCAGGGACAGCTGCTCGCGGATGGCGGCCAGGCGCTGCGGGGTCGGCTGGGAGGTCGAGGGCGTGGCCATGGCCCAGTGAGGCTACCGCAGCGCCTGGCAAGGTCGGCTCATTCGTGGGGTGGTGAGTGGTCGAAGGGGAAGACCCCGCGTCAGGCGCGGGGGTTGGCCACTTGCAGCGCGGCCAGGAACGCGAGCGCGGACTCGCGCGCGCCCGCCGCGGGCGTGAGCGCGTACAGGTCGCGGTGGGGCTGCGGGCCTTCGAGCGGCACGACCGCGACGTCCTCGAACAGCTCGCCCACCAGCTCGGGCACGAGCGTGACGGCGAGGCCGCCGGCCACGAGGCCGCGCGCCGCCAGCACGTCGCGCGTCACGAACGCGATGCGCGGCTCGAAGCCGGCCGCCACGCACGCGCGATGGATCAGGTGCTCGCGCGACGGAGCCGTCCAGGTCTCTCCGGCCAGCTCGCGCAGCCCCAGCCGCGCGCGGCCGGCCAGCGGGTGGCCGGGCGGGAGCATGGCCAGCATCGACTCGCCACCCAGCTCGTGGCGCTCGGTGCCCTCCGGCCGCCGCGGCTCGGCCTCGGCGTCCTGGAAGCACATCGCGGCGTGCAGCGTCCCGGCGGCCACCGCGGCCCCGAGCTCGTCGCCCGATCCTTCGGTGGCCTCGACCTGGACCTCGGGGAGCTGCGCCCGCAGTCGCGCGATCGCGGCCGGGACGACCGACGCGAGCGCGCTCGGGAACGCGCCGATCCGCAGCGTCTCGCGCTCGGCCGCCGCGAGCTCGGCGACCTGGGCGTCCGCCTGCGCGAGCCGGTCGGCGATGGCGTCCGCGTGGGTGAGCAGCAGCGCGCCCGCCGCGGTCGGGGTCGGGCCACCGGGCCCGCGCTCGAGCAACCGCACGCCGAGCTGGCGCTCGAGCGAGCCGACCTGCTGGGAGACCGCCGGCTGCGTGAGCGCCAGCTCGTCACCGGCGCGCGAGAACGAACGCTGCCGAGCGACTTCACGGAAGGTGAGCAGCCGCCGTGGATCCATGGTGCTTATAGCCTACGCCGACTGCATCACGTGCGCGAATGCACTACGCGCCGTGGCACTTCTTGAACTTCTTGCCCGATCCGCACCAGCACGGGTCGTTGCGGCCGAGCTGCTGGTTCTCATCGACGCGCCGTTGCTGGATCACCGGCGACGGCTCGTAGGCCTCCTCGCCGGGCTCGCCGTACGCGCTCGGCTGGTCCTCCATCGTGCCGCCCGAGTAGTTGAGCGCCGCCCCCGCGCCGCCGCGCTGCTGCGGCACCGCGCCGTCGCCGTTCTCGCCCTCGATCCGCACCTCGACGTTGTAGATCATGCGCGCGAAGTCCGACCAGATGGTGTTCATCAGGTCCTGGAAGAGCGTGAACGCCTCGTTCTTGTAGGCGATGATCGGCTCGATCTGGGCGAACCCGCGCAGGTGGATGCCCTCGCGCAGGTAGTCCATGTCGTAGAGGTGCTCGCGCCAGCGCTGATCGATGATCTGCATCAGCAGGTAGCGCTCGAGAGCGCGCATGAGCTCCTCTCCGAGCGCCTCCTCGCGCTCGTCGTAGAGCTTCGCGGCGTCCTCGGCGAGGAGCCGCGTGAGCTCCTCGCGGTCGACCGTCGCGGGGTCGATCTCCTCGTGCCCGAAGTCGACCTCGAACATCTGGTCGAGCTGCGCCCACAGACCCTCGAGGTCCCAGTCCTCGAGGTAGTCGCCCGGTGTGTACTCGTCGACCAGGCGGCCGATCACGTCGGCGATGGCGTCCCGCGCCACGGGCCCCATGTCGCGGCCCTCCAGCACCTCGTCGCGGTACTGGTAGACGATCTCGCGCTGCTGGTTCATGACGTCGTCGTACTCGAGCACGCGCTTGCGGATGAGGAAGTTCTGCTCCTCGACCTTCCGCTGGGCGCCCTCGATCTGCTTCGTCAGCATCTTGGCCTCGATCGGCTCCTCCTCGCCCTCCTCGCTGACCGGGCCCAGGCGGTCGAGGATGCGGTAGATGCGGTCGCCCGCGAACTTGCGCACGAGGTCGTCCTGGGCGGAGAGGAAGAAGCGCGACTCGCCGGGGTCGCCCTGGCGACCGGAGCGGCCGCGGAGCTGGTTGTCGATCCGTCGCGACTCGTGGCGCTCGGTGCCGACGATGAACAGCCCGCCGGCGGCGAGCACCTTCTCGCGGTTGTCCTCCACGCGCGCCTCGATCGACGGCAGCACCTGGGCGAAGCGCTCGTCGTAGTCCGGGTCGCCCGGCTGCAGGCCGAGTTTGGCCAGCTCGAGCCGGGTGAGGTGCTCGGCATTGCCGCCGAGCTTGATGTCGACGCCGCGGCCGGCCATGTTGGTGGCGATCGTCACGGCGCCCGGAGCCCCGGCCTCGGCGATCGTCTCGCCCTCGCGCTCGGCGTACTCGGGCTTGGCGTTGAGCACTGTGTGCGGGATGCCGCGCGTGCGCAGCTGGTCGGACAGCAGCTCGGAGACCTCGACCGAGATCGTGCCGACGAGCACCGGCTGGCCCGCCTCGTGGCGCTCGTGGATCTCGCGCACCACGGCCGCCCACTTGCCGTCCATGGTCTTGAAGATCTGGTCGTTCTGATCCTTGCGGATCATGTCGCGGTTGGTCGGGATCTCGACCACCGGGAGCTTGTAGATCTTCATGAACTCGTTGGCCTCGGTGAGGGCGGTGCCCGTCATGCCGGCCAGCTTGTCGTACATGCGGAAGTAGTTCTGGAGCGTGATCGTCGCGAGCGTCTGGTTCTCCTCGCGCACGCGCACTCCCTCCTTGGCCTCGACCGCCTGGTGGAGGCCCTCCGACCAGCGGCGACCGTCGAGGATGCGGCCCGTGAACTCGTCGATGATCTTGACCTCGCCGTCGATCACGGCGTAGTCGACGTCGCGCTTGTACAGCGACTCGGCCTTCAGCGACTGCAGCAGGTGGTTGACCAGCGGGCCGTTCTCGGCCTTGTAGAGGTGGTCGATGCCGAGGAACTTCTCGGCCTTGGCGACGCCGCGCTCGGTGATCGAGACGTTCTTGTGCTTCTCGTCGTACTCGAAGTCGTAGTCGGCCACGAAGTCCTTCTTGGACTTCGGGTCCATTCCGTCAGGCTTCTTGCCCGGCTCCATCAGCGGCGCCAGCTTGGCGAACTGCTCGTACAGGTCGGCGGCCTGCTCGGGGGCGCCGGAGATGATCAGCGGGGTGCGAGCCTCGTCGATCAGGATGTTGTCGACCTCGTCGACGATCGCGAAGTGGTGGCTCGTGAGGGGCTTGCCGTCGTCGTCGTAGCGGCCGCCGTGCTGGACCTTCTCGTCCAGCGTGGTGGCCATGTTGTCGCGCAGGTAGTCGAACCCGAACTCGGAGTTGGTGCCGTAGGTGACGTCGGACGCGTAGGCGGCGCGCTTCTCGTCGTAGGGCTGCATGTTCTGGAGCACGCCGACGGTGAGGCCGAGCGCCTCGTAGATCGGGCGCATCCAGTCGGCATCGCGGCGCGCCAGGTAGTCGTTGACGGTGACCAGGTGGACGCCCTCGCCGGCGAGCGCGTTGAGAACCACGGCGGTCGTGGCGGTCAGCGTCTTGCCCTCACCGGTCTTCATCTCGGCGATCGCGCCGTCGTGCAGCACCATCCCGCCGATCATCTGCACGTCGAAGTGGCGCATGGTCATCGTGCGGCGGCTCACCTCGCGCACGAGCGCGAACGTCTCGGCCATCAGGTCGTCGAGCAGCTCGCCGGCGCGCGCGCGCTCGCGCAGCGCGTCGGCGCTCGCGCGCAGCTCGTCGTCGTCGAGCAGCTCGAGCTCCGGTTCCCAGGCGTTGATCCGGTCGACGCGCTTGGCGTACTGCCTGTACTGCCGGGCTTCGCCCATTCGCAGGGCGCGATCGAGGATCGACATAGCTACCTAGCCTAGCGGCTCCAAGCCGCCGTCCGAGAGGCCGGAAACGCCGGGTTGACGCCGCTCAGATGGCCTCTTCGGCCTCCGCCGTCGGCGGCGGTCCCTGGGCCGCCAGGGCGCGGGACTCGCGCCGCTTGCGGCGCTTGTCGCGGTGGCGCTTGACCTGCCGCGCGAGCTCGTCGGAGACCAGGTTGATCGAGTGCTTGGCGTCCCGGGAGGCGTTCTTCGCGCGCAGCGTCGTGCCCTTGAGGTGCAGGGTCGCCTCGGCGACCATCTGCTGCGGGTTGGCGGGGTTGTGCTCCTCGTAGAGCTCGACGTCGAGCCGAGCCAACTCGCTGACCTGCTTGCCGACCTTCTCGAAGCGCCGCGCCACCACCTCGCGCAGCTCGTCCGTGACCTGAAGGTTGCGTCCCTTGACCTCGATCCGCACGGGGACTCCTCTCGGTGGATGGGGTCGGTCTGTCAAAGGATGCTAACCGGAAATCTCCGTGCCCTGAACTAGATGACGCTCAACATTCGGCGCAGCGGCCGACATTCCAGATCTGAGCACTGTTGCCGCTGCACGCCCTGAGGTCGCCGTCGTGCGCCATCCGATCGCGGATGGCCGCAACAACGTCGTGGGCTACGAGCTTCGTTTCGGCGGCTCCGTCGATCTCGGCGACCCGTCCCGCGTACGAGCGTGGCGAGTTCCCGACGCTCGAGACCGGCGACGCCGGCGTCTCGCTCGCCGGCGCCTACCGCGCCGCGCTCGAGTGGGCCGACGAAGCCGCCCGCGCGATCGCCTAGCTCGGCTTCTCGTAGGCCAGAACGGTCGCCCTGCCGGGGGTGCGCGGCGCACGACCCGCATCGATGTCGGCGCGCAGCCGCTCGAGGCCCGCACGCAGCTCCTCGGGGTGGTCGCGGCGGAGGCGCTCGAAGTAGCTCGTCTGGCGGTGCCAGCGAGGGTCGGCGAGCTTCTCGGGGTACGCGCCGAGCGCGGCGAGCGAACCGTCCTCGAGGTCTTTGTAGACGACCGCGATCCGCCGCGCGCCGGGGAGCAGCCCCATCCACGCCTCGAGTGGCGGATGCGACTCGGCCATCCAGGCGCGGGTGCTCGGCCAGTAGTCGCCCATCCACGCGTCGCTGACGTCCTCGTAGCTCCAGCCCATCAGCACGAGCCGGCCGCGCGGCCGGAGGATCCGCTTGGCCTCGGCGATCGCGGCGGCCTGGTCCTCGACGTGGTGGAGCATCGAGACGAGCATCACCGCGTCGGCGCATCCGTCCGCCAGCGGCAGCCGCTGTGCGTCGCCTTCCAGCGTCTCGAGGCCCTTGGCGGCCGCCTTGGCGAGCATCGCCGGCTCGCGGTCGACCACGAGCGGATCCCAGCCTTCCGCGCGCAGCGCGAGCGAGTAGTTCCCGGTGCCGCCGCCGACGTCCACCAGCCGGCGCCCGGGCGCGCCCGCGAGCGCCTCCCGCAGCGGTCCCAGCACGGACGGGCTCGCGCCGCGCGTCTCGTCGTACGTCCGCGCCTGGCTCGAGTAGTCGCGGAGCAGGCTCACGCTTCGAAGGTACCGGCCCGCGCGCGCGGCGTCCGGTCCCGGCGCGCGGACCGCCGGCCGCGCGCCATGTTCGGCCGCGCGCGCGAATCGTCACGGTTCGCCCGCCGATTCGTCACATTTGCGTGTAGTCCCGTTGCGTCTCGTCCCACATGCTCGTGCGCGTGCCACCACGTGTGCTCAACGAGCTGCTCGCCGTCGTCGTCCCGCCGGCCTGCGTCGCCTGCCGCGCAGCCCTGCCTCGGGCCGAGCTGTGGCTGTGCGCGTCGTGCACTCGGGCGCTGCCGTGGATGCCGGCGCGCACGTGCGGTCGCTGCGGGCTGGCCTCGCATCGTCGCGGCTGCCCGGCCGCGAACGCGGCGTTCGCGCGCGCCTGGGCGCCGCTGGCGCACGACGGCGTCGCGCGCGAGCTCGTGTCTGCGCTGAAGTTCCGAGGAGCGCTGCCGGTAGCGGCCGTGATGGCCGCGCACGTGGCGGCCAACCTGCCCGCCGATCTGCGCGAGCGCTCCGCTGCCGCGCTCGTGCCGGTCCCGCCGCAGGCGATCCGGGCGCGCCGCCGAGGGTTCGACCCCGCGGGCGCGCTGGCGGCGGCGCTCGGGCCGCGGCTCGGCCTGCCACAGCGTCCATGCCTGCGCCGGCGCGACCACGCGGACCGTCAGGTCGGATCGACCCGCGCCCAGCGCCGTCACGGCGGTCGCCTGGCGATCGAGCTGCGCGCGCCACCACCTCCGCTCGCGCTGCTCGTCGACGACGTCCACACCACGGGCGCCACGCTCGACGCCTGCGCGCGGGCGCTGCTCGCCGGTGGCTCCCGGGAGGTGGTCGCGCTCACGTACACGCGGACGTTGTGACCCAGGCCGACCTCGTCGTGGTCGTGCGCCGTGACGTGCGGCGTGACTGTTCGGCGGCCGTGAAGTTCGGCGGCCGTGAGGTTGGCGGCCGTGACGTTCGGCGGCCGTGACGGTTCGGCGGCCGTGACTCGGCGCCAGGCGAACCCCGGCTGGGTGGGGAGGCGGCGAGGCCGGCGGGGCGGTTCTGGTCGAAGCGTCCTGGATAGGTGGTCCCATGTACCACCAAGGCAGGACGGTCGGCGGTAGCTCAACTGGCGCTCACCTCGTCGCCGCCCTACCCAGCCGCAGTTCGCCCGACCTGCAGCGACGACTCCGGGGTGTGCCGACCCGCCACGGCGCAACGACTCCGGGGTGTGCCGACCCGCCACGGCGCAACGACTTCGGGGCGTGCCAACCCGCAGCGGCGCGACGACTCCGGGGCGTGACGACCCGCCGCGACGGGGCGGCGCGACCGCCGTCCCGCTGCGACCGGCGACTCGTCGGACCGCCGCGGCGGTCACAATCCCGATCGTGCCCGTCGACGTCTCGTGGACGTTCCCGCCCGTCGTCCTGCTCTCGCTCGCCGCCTACGGGCTCGTGTACGGCCTGCGCTGGCGCAGGGCGCGCGCGCAGGGCGGCCCCCGCGCGGCCGGCTGGGGCCGGGCGGTGCTGTGGGCGACCGGCCTGGCGGTGCTCTTCGCGGCGCTCGTCTCGCCGCTCGACCGGCTGGGCGAGCAGTTCGCCACGTTCCACATGGTCCAGCACCTGCTGATCGCCGATCTCGCCCCGATCGCGCTCACGCTCGCGCTCACCAAGTGGATGCTCAGGCCGGCCACGAAGCGGATCCACAGGATCGAGCGGGCGGCCGGGCCGTTCGGCCACCCCGCCTTCGGCGTCGTCGCCTACGTGGGCGTGATGTGGCTGTGGCATGTGCCCGCGCTCTACGACGCGGCGCTCGAGACCCCGATCATCCACACGGTCGAGCACCTGACGTTCGCTGCCGCCGGCCTCCTCTACTGGTGGCACCTGCTCTCCCCCATCCGCTCGCGCCTCAGGCTGGCGGGCATGGGGCCGATCATGTACATGGCCTCGACCAAGATCCTCGTCGGCTTCCTCGGCCTGCTGCTCGCCTTCTCGCCCGAGCTCCTCTACGCCTATGACTGGAGCGGGACCAAGTGGGGCCTGACGCCGATCGACGACCAGCACGTGGCGGGCCTCGTGATGGCGCTCGAGCAGTCGATCGTGATGGGGATCGCGCTCGCCTACCTGTTCGTCCGCATGCTGGCCGAGTCCGAGGCCGAGGATCAGCGGGCGGAGCGCTACGGCGCCGCGTGAGCGGCCGGCTCCTGCCGCGCCAGCTCGCGCAGGTTCCGCGCAGCGCGCACCGCCAGCCCGGCGAGCATGAGCGCCGCCAGCCCGAGGCCGAGGAGGTCGAGGAAGCCGAGCCCCACGCCGGCCACAGTCACCGCCGGCGCCAGCCCGAGGGCGAGCACGGTGTTCACGGCGATCAGCGCGAGCCGCGCCTCGGTCGGCCCGAGCCGGCCATAGCCGAGCGAGAACACGCCCAGCGTGTTGGTCTCCAGATACGTGTTGATCGAGAGCACCAGGTAGGCGATGACGATCGCCAGGCCGGTCGCGAGCAGCACGTACGGCGACAGCCCGAGCCCGATGCCGATCAGCGCCGTGGCGACGGCGTCGACGAGATGGTCGAGGTAGTAGCCGTAGCGCGGCCGCTCGGTCCGCCGCACGCGCGCGAGCGTGCCGTCGAGCGAGTCGCCGAGCCAGTGCACGACGAGCAGCCCGCTGGCCGCCCACAGCCAGACCGGGTCACGGTTGGAGAGCGCGTAGGCGGCCGCGATCCCGACCGCCGCCAGCACCCCCAGCGCCGTCAGGTGATCGGGCATCACCCGGCGCGGCAGGCGGCGGGCGATCCACTCGAGCACGCGCGCCTCGGGGCGGGCGAGCAGGAAGGTCTTCTGACGGGCGGCGGTCATGGCGGGTCCGACTCCTTGAACGCGATGCTTGTTGACCGATGGTCGGTAAGACACATGTACGCCGCGGCGGCCGTCGCGTTACGCCCGCCCGTAGCTCGCCCGTAGGCCGACGGTAGGCCCGCGCCCGCATGCTGCCGTCGTCACATCCCTCCCTCCCCCGAGGAGTCTCCCCAAATGACCCATGCAGTCTCCCGCCGCATCAAGGGCAAGCGCCAGGTCGCGCACGCGGCCGGCTCGATCCAGGTGTCTGACTGATGCCCGTCGCCACCCTGACCACGGGGGTCAGCCTGCGCTACGCGGTGCAGGGTGACCCCGCGGGGGTGCCTGTCGTGCTCCTGCACGGCCTCACCGACTCGCACCCGTCGTACGCGCCGATGACGGAGCACCTCCCGGAGCACATCCGCGCGTACACGCTCACCACCCGCGGCCACGGCGACTCGGACAAGCCCGAGCACGGCTACCGGCTCGAGGACCAGGCGGCGGACGTCGCCGCGTTCATGGACGCCGTCGGCGTCGACGCCGCGGTCATCGTCGGGCACTCGATGGGCAGCTACATCGCCCAGCGGTTCGCGATCGACCACCCGGAGCGGACCACCGGGCTCGTCCTGATGGGCACGTTCCGGATCATCGCGGGCGACCCGGGCCTCATGGAGTTCCGGGCCGAGCTCGAAGCGCTCGAGGACCCCGTGCCCACCGAGCTCGCCCGCGAGTTCCAGGAGAGCACGATCGCCCGGCAACTGGCGCCGGGGCAGCTCGAGCAGGCCATCGCAGAGAGCTGCAAGGTCCCCGCGCACGTTTGGAGGGCCGGCCTCCAGGGCCTGCTCGACGCCGCGGCGCCGACCGACACCGGCCAGATCACGGCGCCGACCCGGATCCTGTGGGGCGATCGCGATCAGTTCTGCTCGCATGACGAGCAGCTGCGCCTGCAGGAGGCGATCCCCGGCGCCGAGCTGCTCGTCTACGAGGGCACCGGACACGCGATCCACTGGGAGGAGCCGGCGCGCGCGGCGGCGGACATCGCCGCCTTCATCAGCCTTCGAGGACCGCGCCGTCCTCGACTCGCCGTGGCCCGCTGACGGTCACCGTCCCGCGGACCACGACACCCGCCCCGAACGTCACGTCGTCCTCGACCGACAACCGCTCACAGGCCACCAGCGACGGCGCGCCCTCCGGGAAGCGCGCATCGAAGTCGCGCAGGAGCTTGAAGTGGTCGTCGTCGAGGTCGACGACGGGCGGCGTCCCGTCGCGCTCCGGCGCGAGCTCCACGCGCGAGTCGTCAGCGAGCACATAGGCGTCCGAGCGCAGCGCCAGCAGGTCCTCGGTGGTCTTGACCGGCGCGAATCGACGTCGCGTCACGCGCACCGGCAGCGCGCCCTCGAAGACCCCGATCGCCGCCCCCATGGCGGTCTCGAGCTGGAAGACCTCGGGCGTCGACCGGTCGCCCGGATCGACGGTCTTGCGGTTGACGATCAGCGGCAGGCCGAGCACGCCCTCGCGCTCGCGCAGGACGTCGGCGAGCACGCGCAGGTCGACCCACAGATTGTTGGTGTTCACGTAGCGGTGGCGGGAGATGTCCTGCAGCGCCTCGAGGTCCTCCTCCGGCGTCTGCGCCGTCTCGCGCAGGACGTAGCCGCCGCCCGGCAGGTGCGCGATGTGGCCGCCCTTGCGATCGGCCTCGGTGCGGTCGGTGACCTCCATCGCGAACGGGATCCGCTCGCGTGCCATCCAGGCCAGGATGCGCGGCTCGAGCACCGCGCCGAGGTTGTCGGAGTTCGACACGAAGGCGTAGCGGTAGCCCCGCTCCAGCAGGGCGTCGAGCATTCCCGAGGTCAGCAGCGCCGTGTAGAGGTCGCCGTGGCCGGGCGGGCACCACTCCAGCGACGGGTCGTCTGGCCACTCGACCGGCATCAGGTCGTCGATGCGGATCTTCGGCTCCTTGTGCTGCACGAAGTCGGCCGGCACATCGGACTCGAGGTTGTGCCGGGCCAGCGCCTCGAGCGACTCCTCGTGCGTGTAGAAGGAGTTCATGAGCACGAGCGGCAGCCGCGCGCCGGAGCGGCGCCGCAGCTCGAGCACCTGGCGGGCGATCACGTCGAGGAACGTCTGCCCGTCCTTGGCCTCGATGAGCGACTTGGCGTGCGTCATGCCCATGCTCGTGCCGAGGCCGCCGTTGAGCTTGAGCACCACCGCCTGGTCGAGCGGCGCGTCCTCCTCCGGCAGCGACTCGAGGTCCTGCAGCTCCTCGACCGGCTCGATCTCGGACTCCGGGAGCATGCCCGTCTCGCCCTCGGCGAGCTGGCGGTAGTAGTGGCGGAAGGTGTCGATCGCCGCGTCGGGCAGCCCCTCGCGGCGCATCTTCTCCACGCTGGCGTCCAGCCCGTCCACCGCGGTCAATCTACCCCCCGCCATCCGCGCAGGTAACGCGCCTGCTCGGGGCTCAGCTCGTCGATCCGCACGCCCAGCGAGGCCAGCTTGAGCGCCGCCACCTCGCGGTCGATCTGCTCCGGCACGGGATGCACGCCGGGCTCCAGCTCGCCGGCGCGCCGCGCGAGCTCCTCGGCCGCGAGCGCCTGCAGCGCGAACGAGATGTCCATCACCGCGGCGGGATGGCCCTCGGCCGCCGCGAGGTTGACGACGCGCCCGCCGGCCAGCAGGTTCAGCCGCCGCCCGCCGAGCGTGAACTGCTCCACGCGCGGGCGCATCTCCCGCACGCCGTCGGCCTCCTTGCGCAGGCCTGCGACGTCGATCTCGACGTCGAAGTGCCCCGCGTTGGCGAGCACGGCGCCGTCCTTCATGCGGGCGAAGTGCTCGCGCCGCAGCACGTCGCGCCCGCCGGTGACGGTCACGAACACGTCGCCGCGCTCGGCCGCCTCGAGCGCCGGCAGCACCTCGAAGCCGTCCATCCGCGCCTCCAGCGCGCGGAGCGGGTCGACCTCGCAGACGATCACCGAGGCGCCGAGCCCGTCGGCGCGCAGCGCGATCCCCTTGCCCGCCCAGCCGTAGCCGAGCACGACCAGCGTGCGCCCGGCCATCAGCAGGTTGGTGGTGCGCAGGATGCCGTCGAGCGCCGACTGGCCGGTCCCGAAGCGGTCGTTGAAGGCACGCTCGGTGACCGCCTCGTTGACCGCCATGACCGGGCATGCGAGCTTGCCCTCGGCGTGCAGTGCGCGCAGCCGCACGAGCCCGGTGGTGGTCTCCTCGGTGCCGCCCAGCAGGCCCTCGAGCAGGTCGGGCCGGGCGAGGTGGATCGCGGTCAGCAGGTCGGCCCCGTCGTCGAGCGTGATCTGCGGCCCGCGGGCGACCACGGCGGCCACGCGCGCCGCCCAGGCGTCGGCGTCGTCGCCGCGGACGGCATGCACCTCGGTCCCGGTGGCGGCCAGCGCGGCGGCGACGTCGTCCTGCGTGGCGAACGGGTTCGACGCGCAGAGCGCGACCTCGGCGCCCCCGGCCGCCAGCGTGCGCACGAGGTTGGCCGTCTCGGAGGTCACGTGCAGGCAGGCGCCGACCACACGGCCGTCGAGCGGGCGCTCGGCGGCGAAGCGCTCGCGGATCGAGCGCAGGACGGGCATCTGCCCGTCGGCCCACTCGATGCGCGCCTCGCCGGCGTCCGCGAGCTTGGTGTCGGCGACGTCGGAGGCGGCCATCGCCGCGCAGACTATGACCGGGCGGCGGCGAGCGCGCTCGTCAGCGCCGCCGCCAGGCGGTCGATGTCGTCCTCGCCCGTCGACCAGTTCGAGACCGAGACGCGCACGGCGGCGCGGCCGTGCCAGATCGTGCCGCCGAGCCACGCCTCGCCGCCGCGCTGAACCTCCTCGACCACCGCGCGCGTGGTCGCGTCGTCGTCGCCGAAGCGCAGCAGCACCTGGTTGAGCACGACGTCGTTGAGCACCTCCGCCCCGTCCACTGCCCGCATCGCGTCCGCCAGCCGGCGCGCGAGCGCGCAGTTGCGCTCGACCAGCTCGGCCAGCCCGGCGCGCCCCAGCGAGCGCAGGGCGGCGTAGACCGGGATGGCGCGTGCGCGACGCGACATCTCCGGCACGTGGTCGAGCGGCTCGCGCCCCTCGGAGTCCGGCAGGTAGCTGGCCCGCACGCCCATCGCGGCGCGCAGCATCGCCGGGTCGGCGACGATCGCGAGGCCGCTGTCGTAGGGCACGTTGAGCCACTTGTGGGCGTCGACCGCCCACGAGTCGGCCTGCTCGGCGCCGCGCACCAGGTCGCGCAGCTGGGGGCTGGCGGCCGCCCACAGGCCGAACGCGCCGTCGACGTGCAGCCAGGCGCCGCGATCCTTCGTGGCCGCCGCGATCGCCTCGAGCGGGTCGGAGGCGCCGGAGCCGACCTCGCCCGCCTGCGCGCAGACCAGCGTCGGCCCGTCGCCGAGCACGCGCTCGAGCTCATCGGCCAGCATCGCGCCCTGATCGTCGGCCGGGACGCGGACCGCACCCGCGCCAAGCCCGGCGTAGCGCAGGGCGAGCAGCAGCGAGGCGTGCACGTGCTCGCCGACGATCACGCGGATCGCGGGCGCGCCGGCGAGCCCGTCCTCCTCGACGTCCCAGCCCTCGCGCGCCAGCAGCGCGTGGCGGGCCGCGGCGATGCAGGTGAAGTTCGACGTCGTGGCGCCCGTGGCGAAGCCGACCGCGGCGCCGCCGGGCAGCCCCAGCGCCTCGAGCACCCAGCGCTCGGCGACGGCCTCGATCGCCGCCGCGGCCGGCGAGCTGACACGGCTGAACGCGTTCTGGTCCCAGGTCGAGGCCAGCCACTCGGAGGCCAGCGCCGCCGGCAGGGCGCCGCCGGTGACGAAGCCGAAGTAGCGCGGGCCCGGGTTGGCCACCACGCCCGGACCCGCAACCTCCACGAGCCGCTCGAGAACGGCGACGTCGTCCTCGCCCTGCTCGGGCAGCGGCTCGTCGAGCGCCGCCACGACGTCCTCGTATTCGACGGACGCCCGCACCGGGCGCGCTCCGAGCCCGGCGAGATGCTCCTCGGCGAGCTCGGCGGCTCGGCGCATGACGGACATGCCAAGACCCTAATAGGAGGGCGAAGCCCGGTTAAGGCCGCCCGGACGGCGGCCTTCCCGGTCAGACCTGCGGGCCGGATGCCCGCAGGGGCACTAATACCTGTAGTGGTCGGGCTTGTAGGGGCCCTCGACAGGCACGTCGATGTACGCGGCCTGCTCGGCGGTGAGCTGCGTGAGCTTGGCGCCGACCGCCTCGAGGTGCAGGCGGGCGACCTTCTCGTCGAGGTGCTTGGGCAGCACGTAGACGCGCTTCTCGTACTCGTCGTTCTTCGAGAACAGCTCGATCTGGGCGATCGTCTGGTTCGTGAACGAGTTCGACATCACGAAGCTCGGGTGGCCGGTGGCGTTGCCGAGGTTGAGCAGCCGGCCCTCGGACAGCACGATGATCGAGTGGCCGTCGGGGAACACCCACTCGTCGACCTGCGGCTTGATGTTGATCTTCTCGATGCCGTCGAGCTTCGCCAGGCCGGCGATGTCGATCTCGTTGTCGAAGTGGCCGATGTTGCCCACGATCGCCTGGTGCTTCATGCGGCCCATGTGGGCGGCCGTGATGATGTCCTTGTTGCCGGTCGCCGTGATGAAGATGTCGGCGGTCTCCACGACGTCGTCGAGCGGCAGGACCTGGTAGCCCTCCATCGCCGCCTGCAGCGCGCAGATCGGGTCGATCTCGGTGACGATGACGCGCGCGCCCTGGCCGCGCAGCGACTCCGCGCAGCCCTTGCCGACGTCGCCGTAGCCGCAGATCACGGCGGTCTTGCCGGCGATCATCACGTCGGTGCCGCGGTTGATGCCGTCGATCAGGCTGTGGCGGCAGCCGTAGAGGTTGTCGAACTTGGACTTCGTGACCGAGTCGTTGACGTTGATGGCCGGGAACAGCAGCGTGCCCTGCTCGGCGAACTGGTAGAGCCGGTGCACGCCGGTCGTCGTCTCCTCGGTGACGCCCTTGATGTTCGCGGCGGCGCGGGTCCAGCGCTGGGGATCCTCGCCGAACACCCGCTGCAGGGTCTCGAGGATGATCCGGAACTCGTCGTTGTCGGCCGTGGAGGGATCCGGCACGGCGCCGGCCGCCTCGTACTCGACGCCCTTGTGGACGAGCAGCGTCGCGTCGCCGCCGTCGTCGAGGATCATGTTCGGGTGGGTGGGAACCCCATCCTTATCCGGCCACGTGAGCGCCTGCTCGGTGCACCACCAGTACTCCTCGAGCGTCTCGCCCTTCCAGGCGAAGACGGGGATGCCGGCCTCGGCGATCGCGGCGGCGGCGTGGTCCTGGGTGGAGAAGATGTTGCACGACGCCCAGCGGACCTCGGCGCCGAGAGCGGCGAGCGTCTCGATCAGCACCGCGGTCTGGATCGTCATGTGCAGCGAGCCGGTGATGCGCGCGCCCTTGAGCGGCTGCGCGTCGGCGAACTCGCGCCGCGTCGCCATCAGGCCGGGCATCTCGTGCTCGGCGAGCTGGATCTCCTTGCGGCCGTAGGCCGCGAGCGAGATGTCGGCGACCTTGTAGTCCGTCGTCAGGTTCGTGGAAGCCATGTATCTCCTCAGGGGGTGGCGGTCAGGGCGGCGGCCTCGAGCAGACGCTGGTGCTTCTCCTGCTCCCAGCGCATCCAGTCCTCCGCGGGGACGTCGTCGGGACGCTCGGCCCTGGCCTCGAGCCAGGTCTCGATGGCCTCGCGCAGCTCGGGCTCGCGACGCAGGCGCGAGGCGAAGGCGAGGTCGGACAGGCCGATGTCATGCTCCTCGAGCAGCTCGCGCAGGGTGCGCAGGCGCTGCAGCGCGGCCGGTCCGTAGAGGCGGTAGCCGGACGGCGATCGCTCGGGCTCGACCAGCCCGACGCGCTCGACGTAGCGCAGCATGCGCGGCGACCAGCCGGTGGTCTCCGCCGCCTCGTGGATCGTCAGTGCGTCCATTCGGCGGTCCAGTGTAGCGCAACCCTGACACAGTTGTGTCAAGGTTGACGCGAAGGACAGCGTCGGGCAACGTCGTCAAGAAGGTGACGGCCCGAGCGCAAGGTCGAGTTGGCGAAGCCCCGGCGCGGCTAGCCTCGTCTCCGTGAGCATCTTCAATCGAATCATGCGCTTCGCCAACTCCCCGCGCGGCCGCCGGATGGCGTCCGACGCCGGCCGCTACGCCCGGAGCCCGCAGGCGCGCCGGCACATCGACGCCGTGCGCCGCGAGCTCACCGGCCGTCGCCGAGGCCGCCCGCGATGAGCGGGGGCCGGCGGCGCCGGCCCATCCGCTGAAAGGATGCGCGCCATGCCCACCGGCGCGCGTCTGATCGTCGAACTGCTCGAGGACCGCGGCGTCGAGGTCTGCTTCGGGCTGCCCGGCGTGCACAACCTCGCGCTCTGGGAGGCCCTGCGCGACTCGCCGATCCGGCTGATCGGCGTGCGGCACGAGCAGGCGGCCGCCTACGCCGCCGACGGCTATGCACGCGCGACCGGGAAGCTCGGCGTGGCGATCACCACGACCGGCCCCGGCGCGGCGAACACGCTGGGCGCCGTCGGTGAGGCGTGGGCGGCGAGGTCGCCGGTGCTGGTGATCGCGACGGACATCCCCTCGACCCTGCGGCGCCCGGACACCTATCGCGGCATCCTGCACGAGACCACCGACCAGGCGGCGATGTTCGCGCCCGTGGTCAAGGCGTCGCACCGGGCGCTCGTCGCCGGCGGGGTCGGCTCCGCCACCGCGGCGGCGCTGCGTGACGCCGCCGCGGCACCGCACCGCCCTGTCTACCTGGAGGTCGCCACCGATCTGCTCGGCGCCGACGAGCCGGCGAGCCCGGGGGCGGGCGCGGACGACTACGCTCGGGCGCGCGCGGCGGCGCGGATCGAGGCACTGGCGGACGCCGCCGAGCGGCTCGCCGCCGCGGAGCGTCCGCTGCTGTGGGCGGGCACCGGAGCGCGCGACGCCGCCGCCGAGGTGCGGCGGCTGGCCGAGCGGCTGGCGGCACCCGTGATGACCACCTACGGCGCCGCCGGGCTGCTGCCGCCCGCGCACCCGTGCCTGGTCGGCCTGCCGCCGCACGTCGAGCCCGCCGGCGCCCTGTGGGACGACGCCGACCTCGTGCTGGCGATCGGATCGGACCTCGACGGCGTGCAGACCCAGAACTTCGCGATGCCGCAGCCGCCGGCGCTGATCGCCGTCAACCTCGACCCCGAGGACGCGGCCAAGAACTACCGCGTCGACCGCCTGCTCCACGGCGACGCCGCGCAGATCACGGCCGCGCTGGCCGACCGCGTGCCCGACCGCGGCGGCCTCGGGGCGCTCGCCGAGCGCCTGCACGGCGTGCGCGCCGCGGCCTGCCCCGTGCTCGACGGCCGCGCGCTGCGGTTCCTCGACGCGATCCACTTCGCCCTGCCCGAGGAGTCCGTCCTGGTCGCCGACATGTGCATCCCGGGCTACTGGCTCGCCGGCTTTCACACGCCGGCCGCCCCGCGCCGGCTCCAGATCCCGCTCGGCTGGGGCACGCTCGGCTACGCCTTCCCGGCCGCGATGGGCGCCGCCCTTGCCGGCGCCGGACCGGCGGTCGCCGTGGCGGGCGACGGCGGCTTCCTGTTCGCGTGCGGCGAGCTGGCCACGATCGCGCAGGAGCGGATCCCGCTCACGACGGTGATCGTCGACGACGGCGGCTACGGGATGCTGCGCTACGACCAGGAGCTGCACGGCGACGAGCGCTACGGCGTCGACCTGCACACCCCCGACTTCGCCGCCATGGCGTCCGCCTTCGGGATCGAGGCCGAGA
Source organism: uncultured Solirubrobacteraceae bacterium (assembly GCA_963830725.1). Classification (GTDB taxonomy): domain Bacteria; phylum Actinomycetota; class Thermoleophilia; order Solirubrobacterales; family Solirubrobacteraceae; genus DASSUW01. The sequence goes on from CAWHNO010000002.1 coordinate 280,716, forward strand.
CCGTCGACGGCCTCGACGACGCGTTCGGCGAAGCGCTCGCCCGCCACGTCGCGGACCCGCAGCCGAGCGTGCTCGTGGCGCGCACGCCCGAGCCGCTCGTGCCGCCGCCGAACACGTCGCCGAACTGGTATCGAAGCTAGTCCGGAACCGCGATCAGCACGGTCGGGCCCTGGCGGCGCGGGTTGCCGTCGGCGGGCTCGAGCGTGACCGAGATCTCGCGGTAGACCTCCGGGTCGGCGGCGCCGACGAGGCGCACCGTCCCGCGCCCGGCGTCGTCCGGATGGAACGTTCCCGCGGAGACGCGCCGGCCGTCCTCGGCCACGAACCACAGCTCGTAGAGCCCGTCCGGCCGCGGGTCGGTCAGGCGTTCGATGTCGATCGTGACCTCGCGCCCGACGCCGGTGGTCTGGACGGTGGCGCTCACCTGCGCGTCGCCGCCCTGGAGCCGGTAGCGCTCGGTCGCGGCGTCGCCGCCGCCGAGCGCCACGACGAGCACGCTGGCGGCCGTCGCGGTCGCCACCGCGATCGGGACGAGCAGCCGCCGGCGGATGCGCCGGCGCGGCGGCGCGATGCGCGCGAACACCCGCTCCTCGAGCCCGGCCGGGACCTCGAAGGGCGGCGCCGCGAGGCGGACGAGATCGACGAGCTCGTCGTACTCAGCCATCCCAGCCCCGCTCCTCCAGGGCCCGCTTCAGCCCGCGCAGGGCGTGATGGGCGCGCGTCTTGACGGTGCCGAGCGGGACGTCGAGCCGGTCCGCGATGTCCGCCAGCTTGAGATCCTCGTCGTAGACCAGCTCGAGCACCTCGCGATGGGCGGGCGACAGCGACTCCATGGCGTCGCGCACCGTGACGGCGAGGATGACCTGATCGGCGGCCGCCTCGACGGCTCCGGCGTCCTCCTGCTCGGCGCCCAGGTTCCGTGATGAGGGCCGGCGGTAGAGGTCGGCCGCCACGCGCCGGGCGATCGTGAACAGGAAGGCGCGGAAGGGACCGCGCTCGGGATCGAAGCGCGGGGCCGACTGCCAGACGCGGACCCAGGTCTCCTGGACGAGCTCCTCGGCCAGGCCGGGCTGGCCCAGCAGCTTCAACCCGAAGCCGTAGAGGCGACGCTCGTAGCGGCGGTACAGCCGACGCAGCGGTTGTCCGGAGTCGCCGGCGGCTACGAGGGCCATCAGCTCCGCCTCGGTCGCGTCAACGGTGGGCGCTGACGTTTGCAGCACAACCATCTGTGCGCAACAGGCGGGCGGCTGGATCAGCCGCCCGCCCGCGCATCGATCAGCTGCCCAGGTCCTGGACGACCGCGAGGCCCGTGAGCGTGAGACTGCGGCCGCCGATGCGGCCGAGCGACTTCGCCTTGCCGGTCGGCACGTCGACCGTGTAGAGCGTCGTGCCGCGGCCCGGGTCCGCATCGGTCAGGTAGCCGAGGCCGCTCGCACCCTCGATGTCGAAGCCGACGTTCGCACCGACGTCCAGACGCCCGGCGCCCGGGACGCGGAGGTTGCGAGGCATCGTGAGCGTGCCGGCGGCCGGCGGGTTCTGCGTGTAGATCCGGTCGTTCGCCGCGCCGATCACGTGCAGCGTGGTGGCGGCCGGCGGCATGGCGCTGAACTGCGAGTTCTCGTAGGCGGCGCCCACGATCATCTCACCGGCCGGGTTCAGGTTCGCGTTCATCGCGGCGGTGCCTGCATCCGGGTCGAGCGCCAGGTTCTGCTCCGCGTCCGAGACGACGCGGATCCTGTTGACGGCCGGGTTGAAATCGACGCCGAACGACTGGCCGTTGAGTGCCGGCGTGAACGCCGGGCCCTCGGCGATCGCGATGCCGGTCCGCTCGCTGATGCGGTAGACGATTTCGTTCGTGCCGACGCCGTACAGGGCGCCGGATGCGGGCTGGAAGTCGATCCCGACCAGCTTCTCGCCGGCGGGCAGGCCCTTGATCGACACGAGCTTGCGGATGCGACGGTCCTTGGCGTTGAACGTGATCAGCTGGTTGGAGTCGGTCGTGGCGACCAGCAGCCGGTCGGGACCGCGACCCTTGCCACGGTCATCGCCCCAACCATCGCGTTGCGCCGCGTCGGCGGCCACCGTGGAGAGGGCGAGCACGGAGGCCAACGCGGCGCTCCAGCGCAAGATGCGGGTACGGCTCATTGAGCTTCCTCCTGGGGAGAGAACGTGAACGGCCGCCTGTTCGGGCGGCCGCTCGCAGACGGTTCATTCCCCGGCGCGCGTGGCGCGCAGGCGCTCTACCCCTCCAACCGGAAATCGAGGTCGGCGTCAACCTCGATCACGTCCATCTGGGCCTTCTGGAGCTTGCCCGCGTAGTCCCAGTTCATCGACTGCCAGCGGGTGAACTGGTCGAGCACCCAGATGCCCGACTGGCGCGAGCCGTTGCCGGACTTGCCGTTGCCGCCGAACGGCAGGTGCGCCTCGGCGCCGGAGGTCGAGTTGTTGACCGAGACCATGCCGGCCGTGATGCGCTCGCGGAAGCGGAACGCGTGCTCGCCGGAGCGCGTGTAGATCGAGGACGACAGGCCGTAGCCGTGGTTGTTGGCCAGCTCCATCGCCTCGTCGAAGTGCGTGAACGTCGCGACGCCGGTGATCGGGCCGAACGTCTCGGTCGCATACAGGTCATCGTCGATCGTCACCCCGTCGACCAGGACCGGGTGGTAGTAGATCCCGGCGTCGGGATCGCCCACGAAGCCCTCGCGCGGGTTTGACGAGGTGATGCGTCCCTGCGCGGTCGAGCCGTAGGTTGTGTGGTGGTCGCGGATCAGCCCGAGCCAGTCCTCGAAGCGCTCGGCGAAGCGCTCGTGCAGCATCGGGCCGTAGAGGACGTCCTGCGTGGGATCGCCGACCGGCGCCGTGCGGAGCCGCTCGTCGAGCTTGCGGACGTACTCGTCGTGGACCGACTCGTGGACGATCGCGGTGCCGAGCGAGGTACAGCGCTGGCCCGCGGTTCCGTAGCCGCCGAACAGGGCGCCCTCCACCGCCAGATCCACGTCGGCGTCGTCCATCACCACCATCGGGTTCTTGCCGCCGAGCTCCAGACACGGCGACTGCAGGTGGCGGCCGCACAGCTCGCCGATCTTCGAGCCGACCGCGCTCGAGCCGGTGAAGCCGACCTTGTCGACGAGGCGCTCCTCGAGGGCGCGCTCGAGGCCCGCGAAGGTCTGGGCGCCTTCGGCCTGGACGACGTTGAGCACGCCGCCGGGCACGCCGCCGGCGTGGAAGAGCTTGGCGAGCGCGTCGCCGAGCGCCGGCGAGTACTCGGCCGGCTTCCAGACGACGGCGTTACCGCACAGGATGGCCGGCACGAGGTACCACGACGGGACGGCGACGGGGAAGTTGCCGGCGGTGACGATCGCCGCCACGCCGACCGGCATGCGGAAGGTGAAGAGCTGCTTGTCCGGCATCTCCGACGGCACGGTCTGGCCGTACAGGCGGCGGCCCTCGCCGACGAAGAAGTCGCACGTGTCGACGATCTCCTGCACCTCGCCGAGCGACTCGGCGTAGGGCTTGCCGACCTCGCGCGTGACGAGCCGCGAGAGCGCCTCCTTGTTGGCCTCGACGAGGCGGCCGACATTGGCGATCACGCGGCCGCGGGCGGGGGCGGGGACCCTCGCCCAGTCCTTCTGCGCGGCGCGCGCGGCGCGGCAGGCGCCGGCGAACGTGGCGGCGTCGCCCAGCTTGACCTCGGCGACGGTCTCCGAGGTGTTGGCCGGGTTGGTGGAGGTCAGCGTGCCCCCCGGGGCGTCGGCGAGCGGCTTCCCGTCGACGATGGAGGCGATCTCGGTCGCGGCGATCGTGGTCATGACATGTAACGTCGCACATCCGACTGCGCTCGCGCCGTTCGGATGTGCGAAATCACAGTACTGCGACCCGCGAGCCAGGTGTCGGCGACCTGCGCATCCGCCAGGTCCTCGAACGGGTCGCGGTCGAGGATCACCAGGTCGGCGAGCATGCCCGGCGCGAGTCGTCCGCGGCGGGCGTCGCCGGCCAGCCACGCCGGCGTCACGGTCAGCGCCTCGAGCGCGGCCTGCAGGTCGAGCGCCTCGTGCGGGCGCCACTCGCGCAGCACGGCATCGCGCAGACCCTGCAGCGGGTCCATCTCCTCGACCGGCGCGTCGGAGCCGAGCGCGAGCCGCGCGCCCGCCGCGTGCAGCGAGCGGTAGGCGTAGGCGCCCGCGAGCCGGTCCGCCCACAGCCGCTCGGCGACCGGCGCATCCGTCACCGCCATCGAGGGCTGGATCGAGGCGGTCACGCCGAGCTGCGCGAAGCGCGGGATGTCGTCGGGATGGACGCACTGCGCGTGCTCGATCCGCGGCCGGATCGCGTCCGGCACCGCCTCGAACACGTCCAGCGCCTCGCGGTTGGCGAGATCGCCGATCGCGTGCACCGCGACCGGGACGCCGGCAGCGGTGGCCGCGCGCACGATCTCCTCGAACTCGTCGCGGCTCGTGATCTCCACGCCGCTGCCGTCGAGCAGCCGGGCGGTCTGCGATCCCAGCGTGCCGTCCATGTACGCCTTGACGTAGTCCGGCCGCTCGTCGAGCCGCTTGGCGGGCAGCGACTGCCAGACGCGGAACGGCAGCTCGAGCTCGGCGAACACCTCGCGCGAGCCGATCAGGCCGTCCTTGTCGTGGATCGCCGTCACGCCGCGGGCGGCGGCCACCGGCAGCGCGGCGCGTGTAGCCTCGACCAGCTCCTCGTGCGAGGCCCGCGTGAAGCGGTCGCGGAACGACCACGCCGCCTCCTCGCGCAGCACCCCCGCCTCCAGGTCGACCACGCCGCCCGGCCGCTCGAGGTCGCCGCCCGCGTGGGCGAGCGCCGCCGAGTTCACCCATAGCGAGTGCCAGTCGTGCGCGAGCAGCGCCACCGGCACGTCGCCCGTGACCGCGTCGAGCGCCTCGAGCGACGGCTCGAAGCCCGTCCAGCCGAACCCGCGCAGCCAGCGTCCAGGCGGCACGGCGGGCACTGCCTCGGCCACCCGCGCGAGCACCTCGTCGCGCGTCCCGTGCAGCTGCAGCTCGCGGCGGGTGAGCGCCCAGGTCGGGAAGTGCACGTGGGAGTCGGTGAAGCCGGGCAGTACGCAGCCGCCCGCGAGGTCGATCCGACGGGCGCCGGCCGGCGTCTCGTCGAGCGCGACGACGCGGTCGCCCTCGATGACCAGCGAGCTCGCGACCGGCCGCGCCGGGTCCATCGTGCGCACGGTCCCGCCCTCGAACACGGTCACCGGCTCGCCGGCGCGGCCGCGCTCGTCGTCCGGGCGGACCGTCACCGCTCGGCCAGCGCGGCCTTCAAGTCGTCGATCGGTGGGATCGACACCGGGTCCTTCCCGCGCAGGACCGCGAGGTAGAGGGACACGAGGTCGCCGAGCAGGACCAGCGAGACGAGCCGCTCGGTCGGGGTCTCGCCGCGCGCCCTCACGCGCTCGACCACCGCGCCGCCGGCCGCCGCCTGCTCGGCGGTCAGCTCGCTGCGCAGGCGGTTGCGCGGGTGCGCCCCCGGATCCTCGAGGAACACGGCCGAGAGCTTCCCGTCGGCCCCCGGCCAGCCGACCACCTCGTTGTGGTCGAGCTCGGGCAGCACGCTCGCAAACGCCGGAATCCCCGCGTTCTCGTTGATCTGGCACTTCCAGCGATAGGCCGCGGCGGCCGCCGGCCCGGCGCCCGCGATCACCGGCACGCTGCCGTGCAGGCGCCGCGCGAGCGCCTTGGCCTCGCCGTCGTCCGGGCCATCCGGCCCCCACTCCAGCGCGAGCTCGCCGGCCAGCGCGGCTGCCGCCTCGACCTCCGCGCGCAGCGACGGCGCGGCGCCGCACAGCGCGGCCACCTCGAGCGCCGCGACCAGCGAGTAGCCGACCGCAGCGCGGGGCTGGAAGCCGCCGGGCACCGGGATCACCGGCACGCCGTCGCGCCGGGCGCGCGCGGCGAGCTCGCCGCCCGTGGTGGCCACGATCCGCGGCGCACCGCGCTCGAGCGCGTCGTCGTAGGCGGCCAGGGTCTCCTCGGTGCCGCCCGAGTAGCTCGAGCACAGGACGAGCGTGTCCGGCCCCGCCCAGCCCGGCAGCACGTAGTCGTCGGCGATCGCCAGCGGACGCCGCAGCCGCGGCCCGATCGCACCGGCCGCGAGCCGGCCGCCGACCGCGGACCCGCCCATGCCGGCCACGATGAGCCCGCCCGGCGCGTCGGTCGGAGCGATGGCCGCCGACTCCACGCGCCACAGCGCATCCTCGAGATGCTCACCGAGGCCCAGCATCTCGGCCGCCTGGCCCGTCGAGTCGACGGCCGCGACGGCCTCGCGATCGAGCGCGGCCATCAGAAGAGCAGGGCTCCGTCGGGCAGCGTGACGCCGGGGAAGACCCGCGCGCCGTTGGAGACCACGTTGCCACTGCCGATCGTGACGCCCTCGCCGAGCACGCTCAGGCCGTCGACGTGGCAGTCGTCGCCGATCCGCACGCCGCCGGCGACGATGCAGCCCGAGAGCGTGCAGTTGCGCCCGATCTCGGCGCCCTGCATCACCACGGCGCGCTCGATCGTCGTGTTCTTGCCGACGGTGACGCCGCGCTCGAGCACGACGCGACCGCCGATACGGGCGCCCTCGCCGATCCGGCAGCCGCTCTCGACCAGCGCCGAGGGGATGATCCGGCCGGCGTTCTCGACGCCGTCCTCCACGCACAGGTAGCCGTCGCCCATCCGCTCCTGGACGCCGCTGGCCACGATCCCCTCGAGGATGTCGAAGGTGCCCTCGAGGTAGCGCTCGGGCGTCCCGATGTCGAGCCAGTAGCCGTCCGAGACGTAGCCGTAGAGACCGTCGCCGACCAGGCGCGGGAAGACGTCGCGCTCGATCGAGGCGGACTGGTCGGCCTCGAGCAGCTCGAGCACCGTGCGCTCGAGCACGTACGCGCCGGCCGAGATGTTGCGCGTGTCGATCTGGTCGGGCGCCGGCTTCTCGACGAACTCGGTCACCTCGCCGCCCGAGCGCGTGCGCACGAGCCCGTAGGCGGACGGGTCGTCGACGGGCGTGAGCGCCAGCGTCCCGACCGCGCCGGTCTGCTCGTGCTGGGCGATCTGGGCGGTCAGGTCCATGTCGGTCAGCACGTCGCCGTTGAGCATGAGGAAGCGCTCTTCGAGCAGCGACTCGGCGAACTTGAGCGCGCCGCCGGTGCCGAGCGGTCGCGGCTCCTCGACGTAGCGCAGCCGGATGCCGAAGGCCGACCCGTCGCCGAGCACGTTCCGGACGCCGCTCGCCAGGTGGCCGCACGACATGACGACGTCGTCGACGCCGTGCGAGCGCAGCCAGTCGAGCATGAAGCGGATGAACGGGCGGTCCACGAGCGGGACCACGGGCTTCGGGACGGTGCTGGTGAGCGGCCGCAGCCGCGTGCCCTCGCCGCCCGCCAGGATCAGCGCCTGCATCAGGCCACCCCGTTCCGAGTCGGGCGCCCGACGCCCTCGTAGGTGAGCCCCGCCGCGCTCACCGCGCCGGGGTCGAGGAAGTTGCGGCCGTCGACCACGAGCCGGCCGCGCATGGCCGCGGCGACCGCCTCGAAGTCCAGGTCGCCGAACTCGGGCCACTCGGTCACCAGCACGACGGCGTCCGCCCCCGCGACCGCCTCGTTGGATGACGGCTTGAAGTCGACGCCCTGGATCAGCTTGCGCGCCTCGGCCTCGGCGACGGGGTCGTAGGCCCGCACGCGCGCGCCGGCGGCGTTCAGCCGCGCGGACAGCACGAGCGACGACGCCTCGCGCATGTCGTCGGTGTTCGGCTTGAAGGCGAGCCCGAGCAGCGCGATCTCCTTGCCCACCAGCGACCCGAGGTGCTTGTGCAGCTTCGCGATCACCCGCCGCTTCTGGAGCTCGTTGACCTCGATGACGGAGTTCAAGAGCTGGAAGTGGTAGCCCGAGTTGCCGGCCAGCTGCTTGAGGGCCGCCACGTCCTTCGGAAAGCAGCTGCCGCCGAAGCCGATCCCGGCCTGGAGGAACTTCGGGCCGATGCGGTCGTCGAGCCCCATCCCGCGGGCGACCTCGACGACGTCGGCCCCGGTCTCCTCGCAGACGTTGGCGATCTCGTTGATGAAGGAGATCTTGGTGGCCAGGAACGCGTTGGACGCGAGCTTGACCATCTCGGCGCTGCGGATGTCGGTGCGCACCAGAGGCGCCCCGAGCGGCTCGTAGAGCGAGACGACCGCGTCGCCGGCCCAGTCGCCGTCGTCGCCGGTCACGACGCGGTCGGGCTCGAGGAAGTCCTTGACGGCCGTGCCCTCCTTGAGGAACTCAGGGCAAGAGACGTAGCGGAAGCCGCCCTTGCCCTGCTCGGTGAAGGTGCGCTTGATGCTGTCGCCGGTGCCGACCGGCACGGTCGACTTCATCACCAGCGCGTGGTGGTCGGACGCCGGCATGGCCTCCACCACGGCGCGCACGGCCGACAGGTCGGCGTCGCCGGAGTAGGTCGGCGGCGTGCCGACGGCCACGAACAGCAGACGCGCATGCTCGAGCGCGTCGGCCAGGTCGGTCGAGAAGTGCAGCCGCCCGCGGTGGCGATGCACGAGGTCTTCGAGGCCAGGCTCCCAGATCGGGATCCGCCCCTCGCGCAGGCCCGCGATCTTGGCCTCGTCGATGTCGATGCACCAGACCTCGTTGCCCAGCTCGGCGAAGCCCGCGGCCGTCACGAGGCCGACATAGCCGGTCCCGATCACGCCGATCGGCTCTCTGTCGGTCCTGCTCATGAGCGGCGGACCAGCCTACTGCTTGAGTCGCTTCAGAGAGGCGGCGATCGCGATCATCTGGTCCTCGCCGATCGACTGCGTCAGCGTGTTGGAGATCCAGTAGACGCCGCGCTTCGTCTTCCACGCCACGAGCCGCAGGCGCTCGCCGTCGTAGTACAGCCGGAACCGCCGGTTGCCGCGCCGGATCGTGCGATCGGGGTCATCGAGGATCGGCGGAGCCTTCCAGGCCAGACCCTGGACGCCGTAGTACTCGCCGATGCGCTGCCGGCTCAGCACGAGCCGGTACGCCTCACGCTTCTTGCCGCGCTCGTCCTTGAGCTTGTAGATCCGCGGCTCGGTGCCCGAGTAGACGGAGCCGGCCACGCGCTTGGTGGGGAAGTAGAACGGGAGCTTGAGCTTCGGGTCGGCGATCACCGCCTGGTCCTCGCCCTCGCGCGTCGCATCCTCGAGCCCGGCGACTTCCGTCGGCCGGCGGTTGCGGCTGCGGCGCGCACGCCGGCGCTCACGCTCGCGCGCGAGGAGGCGATCGGGCTCAGCCGCCGCCTCGGTCGAGCTCTCGCGCGGCGTGGCCGACTCCTTGACCTGCATGAACTCGCGGTACGAGCGCCGCAGGTCGCCGTCGCGGTAGTAGAGGTACGAGTCGAGCTGCGGGTTCGGCGCGTCGGAGACCTTGAAGGCGACCTCGTGGACCTTCGGGTTCTCGTTGCTCAGGTACAGCACCAGCTTGAGCATCGAAAGGATCTGCTTGTTCGAGCGCAGCGACTTGTCGACGCGGAAGTAGCGGCTGAACACCTGCACCAGGTGCTTCGTCTCGCTGAGGCCGCCGGCCAGCAGCTTGCGGACGCCGGCGGCGTTCTTGGCCTGCCGCAGGAAGTCCTGCTGGCGGGCGGCGCGCACGAGGTCGTTGTCCGTGTGGCGATAGCGGACGTAGTCGAGCGCGTCCTTGCCCTTGAGCAACTGGTAGCCGGGGTCGACGTCGATCGTCGCGTAGTTCTCGCCCGACGAGTTGTCGTTGAAGTAGTCGCGATCGACGTCGACGTAGACGCCGTCGATGTAGTTCACGGCCCGGCGGAACGCGCCGTAGTCCATGATCATCACGTTGGTGATGGGGAACCGCTCGCCGGTCGCGTCCTCGAACAGCTTCTTGACGGTCCGCACCGCCAGCCGCGGCCCGCCCTTCCTGCCGCCCAGCTCGAACGCGCTGTTGATCTTGCCCTTGCCGTGACCGGGGATATCGACCTTCAGGTCGCGCGGGATCGACATCACGGCGATCGCGTCCTTGTCGGGATCGGCGCGGACGAGCAGGATCGTGTCCGATCGTGGCGGCAAGCCCGCATCGGCGCCCTCGCGCGCGTCCGAGCCGAGCACCATGAAGGTGCGCGGGCCGCCGGGGTCCGGCACGTCCAGCTCGGGAACGTCGATGTCGGCGCGCCCGTCGCGGCGGATCGGGTCCAGGATGTCGTCGAGCTCGCGCAGCGCGACGGTGGCGACGGCGGTGCCGGTGAGGACCATGACCAGGATGCAGGCCAGCAGCGCGCGCAGCGCGAGCTTGAGCCCCACCCGGGGCGGGCGATCGGGGTTCTTCACGCCGCTCCGCCCTCGACCGCACGCAGCGGCGGCGTGCTCTGGGCCAGGCGGCCCGGGATGGCACGCGAGAACTCGACCAGCAGCTCGCGGTAGCGGGCCAGCGAGCGGATCGAGACCCACTCGTCGGGGCCGTGGTGGCCCGCGCCCGAGGGCCCGAACTCCACCGCCGGGATGCCGGCGCGCAGGAAGGACACCGCGTCGGAGGCGCCGTCGCGGCCGACCGACACCGACGACCCGTCGCTCCCGGGCCCGACCGTCTCCGACAGCGCGCGCACGTACGGGTTCGAGCGCGACACGTGGGCCGGCGGGAAGACGAAGGTGCGCTTGATCTCGAGGTCGGGGATCGCGCGGATCTCCTCGAGGATGTCGCCGGGGTCCTGGTTGGGCAGGTAGCGGATGTCGATGTCCATCACGCAGGCGTCGGGAACCTTGTTCGGCGCGTCCCCGCCGACGATCCGCCCGAGGTTGATCGACGGCCGGTCGAACATCTCGGAGGACTCGCGCGAGAACGGCATTGACTCGATTCGCCGGAAGACGTCGACCGCCTTCACGACCGCGTTGTCGCCGAGCCACGGCGTCGAGCCGTGGGCGGCGCGCCCGTGGACCAGGATCCGCGCCGCCAGCACGCCCTTGGCCTGGATGCCGATGTGCAGGTCGGTCGGCTCGCCGGTGATCGCGAAGTCGCCGACGTAGCCGCGCCGCACCAGGTCGTCGCTCGAGCGGACCGAGATGTCCTCGGACTCCTCGTCCGGAACGATCGAGAGTCGTACACGCACAGCCCTTTCATCGGCAAGATCGTGCGTGGCACACATCATCGCCGCGAGGCCGCCCTTCATGTCGTAGGCGCCGCGGCCGTACAGCCGGTCGCCCTCGATGCGCGGCTGGAACTGCTCGGCATGGCCCGGAACGACGTCCAGATGGCCGTGGAAGACGATCGTGGGGACGCCCTCCGGCCCGACCGAGGCGGTCAGCGCATGGAGGTCGCCGAACCGGTGCGCCTCGACCTCGATGTCGCGTGCCTCGAGCCAGCCCTTGACGAACCCCGCGGCAGCGTGAAGCCCTTCTGCCGTCGACGTGTCGTAGGTGACCAGGCGCTCGGTCAGAACCCGTTCATCCACCCGCAGGAGGGTAGCGGCGCATGTAAGACTTAGATCCTCGCGAAAGGAGCTCTCGATGACCCAGGTGAGCCACCAGACCGTGCGCCTGTCGCAGGGCAAGCACCGCGGCCCGGATCACGGCGCGTGCGTCATGGAGTTGTCCTCGATGCTCGCCGGTGAGCCGTTCTCGGACCGCCCGCGCTGCGTGGACCCGGTGATCGCAGGGTTCCTGCGCACCTACAACGACGGGATCGACGAGCGCCGCCGCCAGGACCTCTACCCGCTGGCTGCCGAGGTCGTCGGCACGCGGTCGGTCGCCGGGGTGCAGGCCGAGCGCGCGCGCATGTGCCTCGCCTGGGCCCAGAAGTGCCACGTCGAGCTGCGGCACGGCCCGCGCCGCCTGCTGCCGATGCGCCCGCTGACGCCGGACGGGCGGCTCGGCGACGACGCGGCCGGCACGCTGGCCGGCCGGCTGGCGGTCAAGCTCGCCTGCCGGCGCCGCACCGAGGCGACCCACGAGGCCGCGCTCGCGTTCGTCCGCGAGCTGGTCGCGGTCGGCGCGACCGAGCGGCCGCGCGACCGTGAGCGTCAGCTAGCCACCCTCTGAGATCTTCAGGAACGCCTCGTAGCGGCGCTTGTCGCGCGCTGCGGCGCGCTGCTCCTCGGTGCCCTCCTCGGCCTGCGAGAGCTCCTGCTCGGCGCGGTCGAGCCGGCTCTTGAGGTCGCCCGCGTCCAGGTCGTCGATCGCGAACGCCTCGTCGACCAGCACGAGCGCATGCGTGCCCGCCACCTGGAGGAATCCCTCGCCCTGGGCGAAACGCACGACGTCCGACTCGGACTTGTAGAGCCGCAGCTCCGTCGGGTCGAGCATCGCCAGCAGCGGCTGGTGGTTGGCCAGCAGGCCGATCGAGCCGACGGTCGTCTTGGTGGAGACCATCTCCACCTCGTCGTTGAAGACCTCCCCCTCGGGGGTGAGGACCTCGACCTGGAAGGGCGTGCGGGCCATCAGTGACGGACCACTACTTCTTCGCCGCCTCGACCACGTCGTCGATCGAGCCCTTGAGCAGGAACGCCGACTCGGGCAGCTCGTCGTGCTTGCCGTCGAGGATCTCGCGGAACGAGCGCACGGTCTCGGAGATCGGCACGTACACGCCCGGGGTACCGGTGAAGGCCTCCGCCACGTGGAACGGCTGCGAGAGGAAGCGCTCGATGCGGCGCGCGCGCTGCACGAGCACCTTGTCCTCGTCCGACAGCTCGTCGATGCCGAGGATCGCGATGATGTCCTGCAGCTCGCGGTAACGCTGCAGCACCTGCTTGACCTCGTTGGCCACGTTGAAGTGGTCCTCGCCGATGATCTCCGGCTTGAGGATCGTCGACGTCGAGTCGAGCGGGTCGACGGCCGGGTAGATGCCCTTCTCGGCGATCGAGCGCGAGAGCGTCGTGGTCGCGTTGAGGTGCGCGAACACCGAGGCCGGTGCGGGGTCGGTCAGGTCGTCGGCCGGCACGTAGATCGCCTGGATCGAGGTGACCGAGCCCTTGCGCGTCGACGTGATGCGCTCCTGCAGCTGGCCCATCTCGGACTCCAGCGTCGGCTGGTAGCCGACCTGGGAGGGCATGCGGCCGAGCAGCGCGGACACCTCCGAGCCGGCCTGCACGAAGCGGAAGATGTTGTCGATGAAGAGGAGCACGTCCTGCCCCTCCTCGTCGCGGAAGTACTCCGCCATCGTCAGGCCGGAGAGGGCGACGCGCATCCGCGCCCCGGGCGGCTCGTTCATCTGCCCGAAGACGAGCATCGTCTTGTCGATGACGCCGGACTCGGACATCTCGAGCCAGAGGTCGTTGCCCTCGCGCGAGCGCTCGCCGACGCCGCAGAACGCCGACAGGCCGCCGTGCTCCTGCGCGAGGTTGTTGATCAGCTCCTGGATCAGCACCGTCTTGCCGACGCCGGCGCCGCCGAACAGGCCGACCTTGCCGCCCTTGGCGTAGGGCGCCAGCAGGTCGACGACCTTGATGCCGGTCTCGAACATCTCGGCCGTCGGCGTGAGCTGCTCGACGGACGGGGCGGACCGGTGGATCGGCCAGCGCTCCTCGACCTCGACCTTGTCGCCCTGGTCGATCGCCTCGCCGAGCAGGTTGAAGATGCGCCCGAGCGTGACGCGGCCGACCGGGACCGTGATCGGCCCGCCGGTGTCGACCACCTCGGCGCCGCGAGCGATGCCGTCGGTCGAGTCCATGGCGACCGCGCGCACGCGGTCGTCGCCCAGGTGCTGCTGGACCTCGCACACGAGGTCGGGGCTGATGTTCTCGTCGCCGGTGTCGAGGCCCTCGCGGGTGACGATGAGCGCGGAGTAGATCCCCGGCAGCTCGTCCGGGAAGACGGCCTCGATCACGACGCCCTGGATCTCCTCGATCCGGCCGACGTTGCGCTCGCCGGCGCCGTTCTCTGCGGTCTCGGTCTTCGCTTCGGTGCTGGCTTCCAACTGAATCTCCTTTCGCCCTGCCGGTCGTCGCAAGCGCCGACCTTCGGGCGACGTTACCTATCCGAGGCCTTCGGCCCCGGCGACGACTTCCAGAATCTCCTGCGTGATCTCCGCCTGGCGTTCGCGGTTCATCTGCAGGGTCAGGTCCTTGATGATGTCCCCCGCGTTCTGGGACGCGTTGCGCATCGCGGTCATGCGCGCGCCGTGCTCGGAGGCGGTCGACTCGAGCAGCGCCCGGAAGATCGAGATCTCGACGTAGGCGGGGATCAGGCGCTGGAGGATGTCCTCCGGGTCGGGCTCGTACTCGACCAGCGCGCGCTTGCCCTCGTCCTCCTCGCGGTCCTCGGACTCCTCGTCCTCGCTCTCGAGGATCGTGGCCTGCTGCAGCGGCAGCAGCGTCTCGCGCGTCACCCGCTGCGTGAGCGGCGAGATGTAGTGGTTGTAGATGATCTCGACCTGGTCGACCTTGCCGTCCACGTAGGCGGCCATGAGGTCGGACGCGATGTCGCGCGCGTCGCCGTACGCGGGCCGGTCGGTGAAGCCGGTGTAGCTGCCGACCACCTCGCGGCCGCGGAACTGGAGCGACGAGGTGCCGCGGCGCCCGGACGCGTACCAGGCCAGCGAGCGGCCCTCGCCCTCGTGCTCGGCCGCCACGCGCACGCCGGCCCGCACGATCTGCGAGTTGAAGGCGCCGGCCAGGCCGCGGTCGCCGGTCACGAGCAGCAGCCCGACCGTGTCCACGGACTCGTGCTCGTTGAGGATCGGCAGGTTCGGGACGTTGCCTGCGGCCTCGGCGGCCTGGCGGGTCATCCGCCGGATCGCTGACGCGTACGGGCGGAGCGCCTCGATGCGCTGCTCGGCCCGGCGCAGGCGCGCGGCGGCGACCATCTCCATCGCGCGCGTGATCTTCTGGATGTTCTTGACCGAGCTGATGCGGTTCTTGACGTCCTTCTGCGCCATGGCTCAGGCGGTGGTCGCCGCCTCCTCCTTCTCCTCGGTCTCCTCGGTCTCCTCGGTCTCGTGGTCGTCGCGCCGGCCGCTGCCCTCGCGGATGGCCTGCTCGTCGGTGAGCGGGTGGCCCTCCTCGTCGAGGTCGTAGCCGAAGTCCTGCGCGTACTGGGCGATCGTGTCGTCGAGCTCCTTCTGCGTCTCGTCGGACCAGTCGCCGTCCGCGATCTTCTTGAGCGTCTCCGGGATCTCCGAGTGCACGCGCTCGACGAGGCCGCGGTTGAACTCGCCCACGCGGTCGGCGTTGATGCGGTCGACGAAGCCGTTGGTGGCGGCGTACACGACGGCCACCTGGTCCTCGACCGCGAGCGGCGAGCGCTCGCCCTGGTTGAGCGACTTCACGAGCCGGTCGCCGCGGGCCAGCGTGCGCTGGGTCTCGGGGTCCAGGTCGGAGCCGAACTGGGCGAAGGCCTCGAGGTCGCGGTACTGCGACAGCTCGATCTTCAGCTTGCCGGCCACCTTGCGGAGCGGCGTGATCTGCGCGTTGCCGCCCACGCGCGACACCGAGATGCCGACGTTGATGGCCGGGCGCACGCCCGAGTTGAAGAGGCCGGGCTCGAGGAAGATCTGCCCGTCGGTGATCGAGATGACGTTGGTCGGGATGTAGGCCGACACGTCGCCGGCCTGCGTCTCGATGATCGGCAGCGCCGTCAGCGAGCCGCCGCCGAGCTCGTCGTTGAGCTTGACCGCCCGCTCGAGCAGGCGGGAGTGCAGGTAGAAGACGTCGCCGGGGTAGGCCTCGCGCCCGGGCGGGCGGCGCAGCAGCAGCGACATCTGGCGGTAGGCGTAGGCGTGCTTGGTGAGGTCGTCGTAGATCGCCAGCGCGTGCTTGCCGTTGTAGAGGAAGTACTCGGCCATCGCGCAGCCGGCGTAGGGCGCCATGTACTTGATCGGCGCGGCCTCGTCGGCGGGCGCGGCGACGATGATCGTGTTGTCGAGCGCGTTCGCGTCCTCGAGGAGCCGGGCGATGCCGACCACCGTCGACATGCGCTGGCCGATTGCCACGTACACGGACACGACGCCCGTGTCCTTGTTGTTGATGATCGTGTCGATCGCGATCGCCGTCTTGCCGGTCTGGCGGTCGCCGATGATCAGCTCGCGCTGGCCGCGGCCGATCGGGATCATCGCGTCGATCGCCTTCAGGCCGGTCTGCATCGGCTCCTTCACCGGCTGGCGCTGGACGACGCCGGGGGCCTTGAACTCGGCCGGCCGGGTCTCCTCGGTGTTGATGTCGCCCTTGCCGTCGAGCGGCTGACCGAGCGGGGAGACGATGCGGCCCAGCAGCTGCTCGCCGACCGGGATCTCCAGCAGCCGGTCGGTGCGCTTGACCGTGTCGCCCTCGACGATCTTGTCCCACGGGCCGAACAGCACGGCGCCGACGTTGTCGGACTCGAGGTTCAGCGCGAGGCCGGTGACGTCGTGCGGCAGCTCGAGCATCTCGAACGCCTGGCAGTTCTCCAGGCCGTGGATGCGGGCGATGCCGTCGGCGACCGAGAGGACGGTCCCGACCTCGGTGAGGTCGGCCTGGCCCTCTTCGAGGCCCTCGATGCGGCTCTTGAGGATGGACGTGATCTCGTCGGGCTTGATCTGCATGAATCTCCTAGGCCTTCACTACCTGGCGGCGAAGCTGTTCAAGTCGGTTTCGGATGGAGGCGTCGAGGACCGAGTTGCCGACCTGGACGACGATGCCGCCCAGGATGTCGGGCTCCACACGGGAGGACAGCTCGACCTTGCGGCCCGTCTGCTCCTCGATGCGGTCGCCGAGCCGCTTGGCGATCGACTCGTCGAGCTCGACGGCCGAGGTGATCTCGACCGGGAGCAGCCGGTTCTCGTCCTCCCACAGCCGGTCGTAGTTCTCGCGAATGCGGAAGATCACCGGCATCCGGTGCTTCTCGATCAGCAGCTCGAGGAAGTTCAGGACCACCGGGTCGGCGTCCGAGACGGCGCGCTCCAGCCCGTCCTTCTTCTCCTGCGTGGAGAAGTAGGGCGAGAAGAAGAAGACCTGGAGCTCGCGCGTCTCGTTGAGCGCGTCGGCGAACGCGCCGAGCTGTTCGCGCACTACGTCGAGCTTGTCCTGGTCCTTGGCGACCTCGAACAGCGAACGCGCGTAGACCACGGCGATCTCTTCCATCAGCGCTCCTCAGCCAGCGACGCGAAGTCGAGCTCGGCGAGCGCTTCCTCGACGAGCCGCCTGTGGTCGGCGTCGGTGAGCGACTTGCGGGTGACCTTCTCGGTGGCCATGACCGTGAGGTCGGCGACCTCGGCCCGGATCTCCTGGATCGCGCGGCGCGTCTCGGCCTCGATGTCGCGGCGGGTCTGCTCCATCATCTCCTCGCGCTTGGCGCGGGCGTCGGAGAGGATCTCGGTCTCCGCCGCCTCGCCGGTCTTGCGCGCGCGGGCGACGATCTCGTCGGCCTGACCGCGCGCCTCGGCGAGCCGCTCGCGGTACTCGGCGAGGATCTGCTCCGCCTCCTTGCGGATCTGCGCGGCCGTGTCGATCGACTCCTCGATCGCCTTCTGGCGCCGGTCGAGCGCCTCGGCGATGCGCGGGAAGGCGAGCCTCTTGAGGAGGTAGAGCGACAGCCCGAAGACGATCAGCGTCCAGATCATCAGCCCGATGTCGGGCGAGACCAGGAAGCTGCCGCCCTCCTCCTCGCCCTCGGCGGCGGTCGCGATGATGAGCGACAGGTCGTTCATCGCCGGCCTACAGGAAGAACGCGATCAGGCCCGCGACGAGGCCGTAGAAGAAGCAGGCCTCGGTGAGCGCGAAGCCGAGCCACTGGATGCCGGTGATCTCGTCGCGCATCTCGGGCTGGCGGGTCACGGACTCGATGACCTTGCCGAAGATGATGCCGATGCCGACGCCGGCGCCGACGGCGCCCAGGCCTCCACCGACGCCGAGCGCGATCGCCTTGCCGGCGTCCGCGCCGTTCTCGGCGCCCGCTTGGGCGATGATCGTGATGACGGAGAAGAGCAGGTCCACCGAAGTGCTCCTTTGCGTTAGTGATGCTCGGCGACGGCGCCGCCGAGGTAGATGGCAGTCAGCGTGGCGAAGATGAACGCCTGAAGCGTTGCGACCAGGCCGACCTCGAAGAGGAAGAGGGCGATCCCGATCGGCAGCGTGACGAGGCCGAGGACCTCAAGGCCCAGCAGCACGGCCAGGCCGCCGGACATGAACAGGATGATCAGGTGGCCGGCGAGGATGTTGGCGAAGAGACGGACGGAGAGGCTGATCAGCCGCATGAAGTTCGACAGGAACTCCAGGACGAAGATGAACGCCGCCATCGCGCCCGTCACGCCGGCCGGGATGAGGCTCTTGAGGTAGCCGCCGGCGCCCTTGGCGCGGATGCCCTCGACGGTGTAGGAGACGAAGACGATCAGCGCGAGCGTGAGCGGCACCGACAGGTTCGCGGTGGCGGCGTAGAGCGCGAAGGTCGGGATCTCGAAGCCGAGGATCTCGAAGTGGTGCTCGGTGTTGGTCGGCAGCGGGATGTAGCCGATCAGGTTGCTGAACCAGATGAAGAGGAACAGCGTCCCGATGAACGGGAACCACTTCTTCGCCATCCCGCTGTCGAGGTTGCCGTACGTGATGTTGTCGCGCATCAGCGAGAACAGCGCCTCGACGGCGGTCTGCACGCGGTTGGGCCGCTGCTGCATCTTGCCGGCGATCCAGATCATCGTGCCCACGGTGAGGACGCCGGCGATGACGAGGTACATGACCGCCTTGTTGATGTCCATCGGCCCCGGCAGGTCGACCCACGTGTCGAGCTTGAACTCGTTCTGCGGCGTGAACTCCTCGTTGTCGGTGCGCGTGAAGCCGAAGATGACGACGACCGCGACCAGCGAGAAGATGTAGAAGCCGAAGACTCCGAACAGGATCTTGCGCCGGGTCGTCATGGGGTGGGGGACTTCCTCTCCAGGGGGCGAAGGATCAAAGAGGTGGCGAAGTACACGGTGAACGCGGCGAGCACGGTGATGCCCGCCGTGAGCCCGTCTTCGCGTTCGGCGATCAGGCCGACGGCCAGGATGGTAAGGCCGATGAGCCACGCGCGCAGTACGAGCGACCCCATGTTGAGCCCGAGCGCCGTCTTGACGTCGGCCGCGCGCGCCGCCCGGCGCTCGATCGCGACCGCCGCGAAGCGCTGGATGATCCACGCAACGGCGCCGACGACGTAGCCCAGGACCGGCGCCCCGAGCAGCACCACGAACGGCGCGGCGAGGATCAGCAGCCAGACGTCGAGGTAGCGGAACACCACCAGCGCGTCGAACCCGCGCGGGGCGGTCTCCGGCTCAGCGGGCACGGTCGGCATGCGCTCGATCGACGTGATTGGACATGGCGAAGTCGCCCCCGGACCATCCCCGCGCGCGACTGCGGCGGCCGGGTCCGCTTGCCGTGACCCCAGGCCCGGGCGGCGCGGCGGAGTGTAGCGAGGAATTCGACTTTGTAACAACTTTGTGACACGCGGCGCGAGCACGTCGGCAACGGGAACGTTGCCCAACAGGTCGTGCTGCTCGCGCTGTCGGTCCTCGCGCTCGCCCGCTCCGCGCCCAGGCTGCGCGACGAGGGCTCTAGCGCGCGGCGGCGCCCGCCGGCTCGCCGAGACGCTCGTACCCGTGGGGAACGGCCGGCTGGTGGGCGCGGCGGGGGATCAGCAGCGCGGCGGCGAAGGCCAGGCCGAGCGCGGCGGCCGAGACGACGAAGGCCGTCACGAAGCCGGATTCGGCCGGCAGGCCCGAGCTGGTGAGGTGGGCGCCGACGATGCTGGCGCTGATCTGGGCGCCGAGCGCGCCGCCGACCGACCGCATGATCGTGTTCATGCCGGTCGCGACGCCGGTCTGCGACTGCGGGACCGACTCGACGATCAGCGTCGCCATGGCCGCGAACGAGAGGCCGATACCGGCGCCGGTGATCACGCTGTTGAGGTAGATGTGCCAGTGGGCGTCGTGCAGGACGGCGAGCTGGACGAACCCGAGCGCGACGAGCCCGATGCCGATCAGGACCGGCGTGCGCGAGCCGAAGCGGCCGCCGAGCCAGCTCGCGAACGGACCGGCGAAGAGCATGACCGCCGACGACGGCAGCAGGAAGAGCCCGGCCTGGGTCACGCTCGCCCCGAATCCGAAGCCCGCGGCGGTCGGCATCTGCACGAGCTGCGGCACGAGCAGGAACGACCCGAACATGCCGAAGCCGACCATCAGCGCGGTGACGTTGGTCGTCCACACGCCGCGCAGCGCATCATCCGCATGTCGACCAACGGCTCCGCGACGCGCAGCTCGTGGCGCCCCCACGCCACGAGCAGGGCCACCGCGACAGCGAGGAGCCCCAGCACCTCGGCCGATCCCCAGCCCCAGTTGTTCCCCTCGCTGACCGCGAGCAGCCCGGACCCGAGCCCGGCGGCCAGCAGCGCGGCGCCGACCCAGTCGATCCGCGCGGGTGTCTTGACCGGCGACTCGGGGACGAAGAAGTGGGTGGCCACGACCGCCCCGAGGATCACGACCAGGCTGAGCCAGAAGATCCACGTGTAGTCGAGGTGGTCGACGATCACGCCGGCCAGCACGAGGCCGGCGCCGCCGCCGATGCCGAAGGTGGCCGAGATCAGCCCGATGCCGGTGCCGACGCGCTCGCGCGGGAACTCGTCGCGGATGATTCCGAAGGCGAGCGGGAAGATCGCGCCGCCGGCGCCCTGCACGGCGCGGCCCGCGATCAGCATCTCGAGCGAGTTCGAGAGCGCGGAGATCAGCGTGCCGGCGGCGAGCACGAGCAGCACGATCACCAGCAGACGCTCCTTGCCGAACATGTCGCCCAGGCGGCCGAGCACGGGCGTGGCGATCGAGGCGGTCAGCAGGTAGACGGTGAGCACCCACGTGACGGCGGTGGTCGAGGCGCCGAACTCGCGCTGGATCGCGGGCAGCGCCGGAGCCACCATCGTCTGCAACAGCGCGAACGACAGGCCGGCCACCGCGAGCACGGCGAGCGTGAGGCCGTAGTGCTGGCGCTTCATGGCATCTGCTCCTCGAGCACCTGGCTGAGGCGGTTCAGGAGCGCCGCGGCCTGCTCGCGCTCGGCGGGCTCGAGGCTCTCGAACACGCGGCGGCGCCAGTCGCTGATCTGCTCGTGGGCCGCCGCCACGGCGGTGCGGCCCGGCGGCGTCAGCGAGATGAGCACGGCGCGGCGGTCGGTCTCGGAGTGGCGGCGCGCGACGTGGCCGTCGCGCAGCAGGCAGTCGAGCATCCGCGTGGCGGTCGGCGGCGCGACGCCCGCGGCCTCGGCCAGCACGCCGACGGTCAGCTCGTCCTCGTCGCGGAGCGCCTCGAGCAGGTGGTACTGCGGCAGCGAGAGCCCTTCGAACGGCTGCTTGCCGGCGCGCGAGCGCAGCCGCCGCGTCGTGCGGAAGAAGGTCTCCCAGGCGGAAGTGAACTGGTCGGTGGCGACGGACACGAGACGGAAAGATAGCGAGACAATCATTAGTCTGCTAACTATTTTCTCGGCATGTGACCAGGATCACTTGAGCCGTAAGGGGGTCTGACCCCCTTACGCGCGGTGGCCGTAAGGGGGTCAGACCCCCTTACGCGGTGACTGACCCCTTATGCGGTGGCCTGCACGTGCAGGCCGAGCTCCTCGATCGCGGCCTCGCGCATCTTGAACTTCTGGACCTTGCCGGTGACCGTCATCGGGAGCTCGTCGGCGAACTTCACATAGCGCGGGCGCTTGAAGTGCGCGATCCGGCCCTCGCAGTAGGCGCGCACGTCGTCCTCGGACAGCTCGGCGCCGTCACGCAGGCGGATCCAGGCCATCAGCTCCTCGCCGTAGCGCTCGTCCGGGACGCCGATGACCGCCGCCTCGAGCACGTCGGGGTGCGTGTGCAGGAACTCCTCGATCTCGCGCGGATAGACGTTCTCGCCGCCGCGGATGACCATGTCCTTCAAGCGGCCGACGATGTTCAGGTAGCCGTCGTCGTCCATCGTGGCCAGGTCGCCGGTGTGCATCCAGCCGCTGGAGTCGACCACCTCGGCCGTCCGCTCGGGGTCGTTCCAGTAGCCCGCCATGACGCTGTAGCCGCGGGTGAGCAGCTCGCCGGGCTCGCCGCGCGGCACGGTCGCGCCGGTGACTGGATCGATCAGCTTGACCTCGAGGTGCGGGTGCACGCGCCCGACGGTCTGCGTGCGCTTCTCCAGCGAGTCGCCGGCCGCCGTCTGGGTCGAGACCGGCGAGGTCTCGGTCATGCCGTAGCAGATGGTCACCTCGTCCATGTGCATCCGCTCGATGACCTCCTTCATGACCTCGATCGGGCACGGCGAGCCGGCCATGATCCCCGTCCTCAACGAGGACATGTCGTAGCGCTCGAAGTCGGGGTGGTTGAGCTCGGCGATGAACATCGTCGGCACGCCGTAGAGGCTCGTGCAGCCTTCCTCCTGCACCGTCTCGAGCACGGCGACGGGCTCGAAGGCCGCCTCCGGGATCACCATCGCCGCCCCATGCGTCGTGCAGCCGAGGTTGCCCAGGACCATGCCGAAGCAGTGGTAGAAGGGCACGGGGATGCAGACACGGTCGTGCTCGTCGTAGCCGCAGCCCTCGCCGACGAAGAACCCGTTGTTGAGGATGTTGTGGTGGCTGAGCGTGGCGCCCTTGGGGAAGCCCGTGGTGCCGCTCGTGTACTGGATGTTGATCAGCTCGTCGGGGTCGAGCTCGCCCGGCTCGGGGCCGTCGCCCGCGAGCAGTGCCTCCCACTCCGGCGAGCCGAGCAGCACCACCTGCTCGAGCTCGGGCAGCTCGCCGCGCACCTCGTCGATCATGCCCGCGTAGTCGCTCGTCTTGAAGGCGCGCGCGGCCACCAGCATCCGGCAGCCGGACTGGTCCAGCGCGTACCGCAGCTCGGTCGTGCGGTAGGCCGGATTGACGTTGACGAGGATGATCCCCGCCTTCGCGGTGGCGTACTGGACCAGCACCCACTCGGCGCAGTTGGGCGCCCAGATGCCGAGCCGGTCGCCCTTGCGCAGCCCCGCGCCCAGCAACCCGCGCGCGAGCGCGTCGACCCGGTCGTTCAGCTCCGCGTAGGTGAGCCTGATGTCCTGATGGCGGACGACGAGCGCCTCGCGGTCACCGAAGCGCGCGACCGTGCGTTCGAGGTTCTCGCCGATCGTCTCGCCGATCAGTGGCTTGGTGGCAATGTCCGACGCGTAGGACCGTGTCATGGCCCCACGCTATGCCTACTCAGGCTCGACCCGCAACTCGGCGATCGTCTCGCCCGAGTTGTGGAACTCGGTCTCGCAGATGCCGGGGATGGTTGCCTTGAAGGAGACCGTGATGGTCTCGCCGGCCGGGACCTCGCGCGTGATGTCGTAGCAGTGCACGTGGATCTCCTCCGGCGTCGGGGAGCGCACGCGGAAGCGGATCGTCTCGCCCTCGGTGTACTCGAGCTGCCGGACCGTGCCGGCGGTCAACAGCGGCGGCGGCGGCTTGGGAGTCGGCGTCGGCGTGGGCGTCGCCGTCGGCGTCTCCTCCCCCGGGGACGCCTCGGTCGGCGCCGCGGTCTCGGTCGCCGTGGCCGTCGCGGCCGTCTCGTCGCCGGTGGTGTCGTCCTCGCTGCTGTCCGCGAGCACGACGACGGCCGCGATGGCGATCACGATGGCGATCGCCAGGAACGTGAAGCGGGTGCCTCGGCTCATGCGACCTCCAGGGTACGAGCTCAGAAGTCCAGGATGCCCGAGAGCAGCCCGCCGACGCTGCGGGGATCGACGCCGTACTCGCGCTCGTAGTCGGCGCGGGCGTCGGCGTCGACGAGCGCCAGCGCGAGCTCCTCACGCGAGGACCCGAAGCGGCAGGCGGCTCGATCGAGCGCCACCAGCGCGACGTCCTGGATCGCGCCCTCGACCCCGCCGGTGGCGGGCAGCTCACGGTCCTGGCACGGGTCGGCGAGCTCGACGGGCTCGGGCTCCAGCTCCGGCTTGGCGAGCGCCGCCCCGCCGGCCAGGACGAGCGCAGCGGCGCCCGCCGCGAGCACGCGCCGGTCGGCCGGGAGCACGACGAGCGCGGCCAGCAGGGCGAGCACGCCGCAGATCGCGAAGGCCGGCGCGAAAGCGGCCTGGACGCTGGCCACGAGCATCTCGTCCGCGCGGGTCGCGAGCTCGTCGAAGGCGGCGCGCTGCTCGGGCTCGACCTCGGCCTGCTCGAGCCCTGCCTCGAGCTGTCCGCGCGGGTCGACCGGGTCGATGTCCGCCAGCAGTGTGCCCGCGAGCGAGAGCTTGTCGAGCGGCGGGAGCTTGGCGTCGAGCACCAGCGCGGTGCCCTTGAGGCGGGTGTCGGACACCGCGTCGTCGAGCTGCGCGGCGGCCACCGGGGCCAGCAGGATCAGCGCGACGGTGATGCCGGCTTGCCGTATGGCCAGCAGGTTCGCGGCCTGCTCGGCGGTGTCCTCGGGCAGCAGGTCGCCGGCCAGTGCAGGCAGGGCGAGGCCGAGGCCGGCGCCCGCCATCGCCTGCGGCAGCACGGTCCACCAGAGTGAGGCGCCGGGGAGCAGGGCGAGCGTGAGCACGCCGCCGGCGACGAGCAGGGCGCCGGAGGCGGCACGCACTCGTGGCGGGCCGTGCACGCGCGAGGCGATGACCGCCGCCACCGGCAGGATCGTGACGGCCGCGGCGGCGGCGAGCGGCGTGACGGACCAGCCGGTGATGAGCAGCAGCACGAGCAGGAAGAGGACGCCCACGAGCGCCGCGGAGAGGAGCGCGAGGGCGATGATCGGGCCGAGCGAACCTCGGGCATTGAAGGAGGCGGGTTCGGCGTCGAGCGCCGGGTTTGTGCGGCTACGGCTGACAAAGGCGGCACTCGCCGCCGCGGCGAGGGCGAGCGGGACCTGCGCGAGGAAGATCGCCCGCCAGTCGAAGGCCTGGGTGAGCGCTCCGCCGAGCGCCGGCCCGGCGGCGAAGCCGAAGATCGCGACCGCGGTCCATGCCCGGCGACCGGTGCCGCCGGCGTCGACCAGCGTGAAGGCGCCGACCAGCAGCGCCGCGCCGCCCAGCGCCTGCGCGCCGCGCAGCACGAGCAGCTCCGTCACCGTGTCGGCCAGCCCGCAGCCCGCCGACGCCAGCGCGAACACCACCGCGCCCCCCAGCGCCAGCCGGCGCGGGGGCGGCCGCGTGACGAGCGGCAGAGCGACGGCGAGAACGGCCGTGTAGACACCGAGCACGGCTGCGGCCTGCTCGACCGACGCGTCGAGCTCGGCGATGATCGGCGGCAGGGCGAGCGTGACGACCGAGGCGTCGGCCAGCACGAGGCCGGCGGCGAGGAGGAGCAGGACGTGGATACCCCACATGCTGCCAAGCTGCTGTCAAACACCGACCAGGGGGATGAGATGGCGACGCGTAACGCTTCGGCCGAGTGGAGGGGCAACCTGACGGAGGGTGACGGGAAGATGGCGCTGGGCTCAGGCGCCTGGGAGGGCCCGTTCACGTTCAAGTCGCGCTTCGAGGAAGGGCAGGGCACCAATCCCGAGGAGCTGATCGGCGCCGCGCTGGCCGGCTGCTTCACGATGCAGGTCTCACACGCCCTGGCCGAGGACGGGCACACGCCGGACTCGGTTCAGACCCAGGCCAAGGTCCACATCCGCAACGTGGACGGCAACCCGACGATCTCGCAGATCGACCTCGTGACGCGCGCCCGCGTGCCTGGCCTCGACGACGCGGCCTTCCAGGAGGCCGCGAAGACCGCGAAGGATGGCTGCATCATCTCGCGCGCGCTCGCGGGCGTGAGCGACATCACGATCGACGCGACGCTCGAGAGCTGATCAGCCCCAGCACGAGGCCGACCGCGAGCAGCCCGCGGCATATGCAACGACGATCGCGTCCCTGACGAGCTTCTGGATGATGAGGGCGGCGCCGAGCACGGGGAGGCCCGTCAAGGCGCGGAAGTGCTCGTGGTCGGCCGGCGTGCGGCGCAGGACGAGCACCGAGAGCTGGACGGCGATGAACGCGAAACAGCAGCAGCAGCATCGTGCGCGTGATGGCGGGCTTGAGCCCGGTGTCGGCGCGCCCTACCCGGATCCACTGCGGCGTTGGTGTTCGTCAGAGGCTGACGGGCGTACGCCGGTCGCGCTCGCCGAGGTACTGCGCCGCGGCCGTCGCGAGGTAGAGGCGCAGCTCGGCCGGCGGGCGGACGTCCGCGACCGTCCACTCGGGCGCGCCCTGCGCCGCCGAGCGGCGGGAGAAGACGGCGATGCCGTGCTCGTCGTCCGGCGCCGCGAGCTGCTCGGCAAAGGCCTCCATGTAGACGCCCTGGCCGGTCCCGAGCGGCGCGTGCGAGTCGAAGATCACGATGCTCAGCTCGGGCCGCGCGCCGAGGTTGCGTGAGTGCCGCGTGTCGGGTCGCGAGACCCACAGGAACCGGCGGTAGCCGTCGGGCGCGTACCAGACCGGCGACGCCCACGGCACGCCGTGCTCGTCGGCCGTAGCCAGCACCATGTAGCGGCCGGCGTCGATGATCGCTCGCGCCGTCACAGGTACTCCCTCGCGCCGCCGCGCAGCCGGAAGGCGGTGAAGGCGCTCTCGGGGACGGCGTCGGCGAGGTAGCGCTCCGCCACCTCGCGGCGCAGGTTGGCGCGCCCGCCCGCGGCGGTGAGCGCGTCGAGCACGCCCGTGGTCGCGCGCCAGGCGAGCACCGCGTACGGGTCGGGAGCGCGGCCGAACTCGTCTTCGAAAGCGGCCTCGAAGGCGCGCAGCTCGGTCGTGGAGCCCGGCTGCGGCGCGGCGGAGACGAACACCGAGCGGCGGCGGGCTGCGCGGGCGAGCCGGACCGGCAGCCCGGCGCGCGTGAGCTCGTCGCCGAACACGAGCGTGGCTCTGGGCGCCTCGCGTGCGAGCGACTCGGCGACGCCCTGCGCCGCCCGCACGTCGCTGCCGGCGTAGATCACCGCGTCGGCGCGCCGCACGTCCTGCACGAGCCGCGAGCCGGCTGCCTCGCGCAGCGCCTCCACCTGCTCGTCGGCGACCTTGCCGGCCTCGGCCTCGACCGCCACCCGGCCGCGGGCGGCGCTCAGCAGCGCCTGCGCCTGGGCGATGTCGTCCTCGATC
This sequence comes from uncultured Solirubrobacteraceae bacterium, assembly GCA_963830725.1. GTDB lineage: Bacteria > Actinomycetota > Thermoleophilia > Solirubrobacterales > Solirubrobacteraceae > DASSUW01. The sequence continues at coordinate 307,673 of CAWHNO010000002.1, forward strand.
ACGCGCGCGAAGGTCGGGCGGCCCGAGGGGAACCAGCGCTCAGGCTCACCGGGCGCGACGGGCGTCGTGAAGCCGGGGTAGCCGGCGCCGGGGCTGACCACGAGCACGCCGGCGGCGTTGAAGAGCGGCAGCGAGGTCATCGCGGTGTCAGAGCGCACGGCGCCGACGACCGCGATCACCTGCGCGTCGCGGATCACCTGCTCGGCCGAGGCGGCCGCGACGCGAGGCGGGCCAGGCATGCCGATCGACCCCTCGTCGACCGCGACGAAGTTGATCCCGAACTCGCCGACGTTGCCGCCGGCCTCGGCGATCGCGAGCTTCGAGGCGTCGACCATGTCGCGCCCGACACCGCGTGCCGGGTCCGGCACCGACGTATAGAGCGTCAGGTTGTCGCCGATCACGCGGCCGCCGGCGGTGATGGCGCCGCGCTCGGATCCGCAGCCGGCCAGCAGCGCCACGGCGGCCACCACGGCCAGCCGGCGCATCAGCCCTCGAGCAGCACGGTGTCGTCGTGCGAGTAGGGCGGCGCGCAGCAGCAGAGCAGCACGAGGTCGTCTTCGCCCGGATTCCACAGCTTGTGCGGCACCCCGGGGGCGATGACGACGGTGTCGCCGGCCCGCACGTCGGCCTCCTCGGAGCCGAGGCGCATGCGCCCGGACCCGGCCGTGAAGTGGTAGATCTCCTCCGCCTGGCGGTGGTAGTGCTCGACCGTCTCGCCGCCGGGCGGCACGGTCGCCTGCGCGAGCGACTGGTTGACGGCGTTGCCGGTGGGCACGCCGGCGAGCTCGCGGATGGTCGAGCCGTCGGCGGTGACGAACGGCTCGCGCTCTTCGAGGCGGACGGTCTGCACGAGGCGGTCGACAGGGTAGACGACCCGGGTGAAGCGCCCCCGGCCCTGAGCTCGGCCGGGGGCGCTGCGTGAATGAGCGTCGGACACGAAGGGGAGACGCGCCTCCGCTCAGGCGACGGCCTTGCGGGCCGTCGCGGAGTCCAGCCGGCTCGCGACCCGCGCCGCCACGTAGGCGGCGCGGCTGCGTACCGGCGGGGGGTGTTGCAGGCGCGCCGCTTTGGCGCGGCCCTTGGCGACCTCGACGCGCTCTGCGGCGACGGAGCGGGCGAGGTCCGGGTGATTCAGCGAATGCATGGGATTGGGCTCCCTGGTGGTGAACTTGGACGGGGAGCCGCCCGTGCCGGCTTCGGCGGAACCTATGCAGGACACGGGCGGCAGTGGTGGTGCTGCTGCCCGCGAACCGAGAAGACTGCTAGAGCGCGAGCAGGAGCGGACGCCGGAGCACGCCGGCGTCCATGGCGATGTGCCAATCGAACGTGCGGGGCGTGTTCTGCATCAGTCCTGCTCACCTCCTTCGCGCGGTGCGCGGTGGTCAAACGGTCTCGGCAAGATACCGGTCGCCCCGGCGACGGCGCAAGTGCGGTTAGCCGTACGGATTCGAACCCGACACCGCCGAGAACTCGCCGGTCTCGAGCTCGCGCTCGACCTCGGCGTCGATCTCGTGCTCGGTCGTGTCGGGGTCTGTGCGGCGCAGCTGCCAGGCGCGCAGGCGCCGCAGCTTGAGGATCTCGAGCACGTAGACGAGGTACGCGCTGGCCGCCAGCGCGATCACGAAGCAGGCGGCGACGGCCGCGGTCCAGCCGGGGTGGAGATGGCCGCTGTCGTCGGAGTACGGGATGAAGCGAAGCGCGACGGCCAGCCCGGCCATGGTGATGGTCCAGGCGTAGAGGTAGAGGACGGTGCGCCGCTGCGAGAAGCCGATCCGGTGGAAGCGGTGGTGGAAATGGTTGGAGTCGCCGCGGTAGACGGGGCGGCGGTACTTGATCCGCTTCATGACCACGAAGCCGGTGTCCAGGAACGGCACCGCGAGCACGACCAACGGCACGACGAGGGCGATCAGGGCGTTGGTCTTGAGCGAGCCCTCGATGATCACCGCGCCGAGCAGCAGGCCGAGCAGGTTCGAGCCGCAGTCGCCCATGAAGACCGACGCGGGGTGGAAGTTGTGGACGAGGAAGCCGAGGGCGGCGCCGGCCGTGATGGCGGCCAGCACGCCGGCGGCGTCGCGCCCGAGGTCGAAGGCGATGATCGCGAAGGCCACCGCCGAGATCGCGCACACACCGGCGGCCAGGCCGTCGACGCCGTCCGAGAAGTTGACGACGTTGACCACGGCCACGATGCCGAGCACGGTCAGCGGGCCGCCGAAGTCGCCGAACTCGAGCGCCCCGAGGAACGGGAACGTGATGTTCTCGACCACGACGCCGGCGTTGACGAGCACGAGCGCCGCCAGCACTTGGCCGCCGAGCTTGGCCCACGGCGGCAGCTCGCGCGCGTCGTCGACGGCGCCGACCAGCGTGATCAACGCCGCTGCGATGAGGATCCCACGCGTGCGCTCGTTGTCGGGCATGAAGATGAGCGCCGCGATCAGTGTGCCGGCGAAGATCGCGAGGCCGCCGAGCAGCGGCGTCGCCTCGCTGGCCAGCCCGCGCGCCTTCAGCTCGTCGACGGCGCCGATCCGGCGCGCGAGCCGCGCCACGACCGGCGTCAGGGCGGCGGCGACGGCGAACGCGACCAGCGCGGCGTAGAACGCGTCGGATTCCATTCGGCAGCAGAGGATCGCAGGGCAGGCGGCGCGCCGGGGCGGCGAGCCGGCGCCGGATCGCAGCGCAGGGCACGGCGAATCGACGGCGAATGGTGGTTGAAGGCGCCGGGCGATGGGCAGAACAGCGCCAGTCGCCGCCGCCACGACGACATGGCAACCGCGCCTTCCGCTCACCCGCCGCTCGCCCACGCCTATCTGGCGCTCGCCGACGACCCGGAACCGGCGACGGTCCAGCGCTCGTTGCCGCGGATCGTCGTGGCCCTGGTGGCGGCGATCGCTGTCGCGGTGGCGCCGCCGCTCGCCTGGGCCAGCGGCGAGCCGCGCGACGCGCCGGCCGCGACGGCGGTCAAGGCCGGCCACGCCGAGGATGACGACGGCGACGACGACGATCCTGCCGGCAGCGGCGATCCGTGGGCCGCGACGATCGCGTGACCGCGCCGGCTCGGAGCAGCGGTCCGCTCGGCCGCGACGATCGCGTGACCGTGCCGGGCGCCGCGACGCGCGAGGCGATCGGCGCGCTCGCCACCGTCTCCGAAGAGCCGTCGTGGGAGCAGGAGCGGCGCGAGCGACCGACCTGGGGGCTCGTCGAGGGAGATGCGATCGCGCCGGGCCGCACCGTCCTTCGGTCGCTGGGCGGCGGGCGGCGGTACGAGGTCTTCCTCGTCTGGGACGAGCACCGGCTCGCGGTGCTGGTGGCGAAGCTGCTGCGCCCCGATCACGCCTCGGACCCGGCGGCGCTGCGAGAGCTCGCCGACGAGGGCGGCGCGCTCGCCCGGCTCGCCCATCCGGTGCGTCGTCCGCGGCTTCGACGTCGTCGCCGGCGGCCACTTCCCGCATCTGCTGATCGAGCACCTCGAGGGCCCGACGCTGCGCGAGCTGGTCGATCGCGACGGGGCGCTGCCGCTCGAGCAGCTGCTGCCGCTCGGGCTGCACGTCGCCTCGGCGCTGCACTACCTGGCCGCCGAGGGCATGGTCCACCTCGACGTCAAGCCCGACAACGTGGTGATGGGCGCGCCGCCGCGGCTCATCGACCTCAGCGTGGCCCGCACCGTGGAGGCCGCGCGGCGGCTGCGGCGGCCGGTGGGCACGGACGGCTACATGGCGCCCGAGCAGTGCGATCCGGAGCGCGGGCCGATCGGCCCGCCGGCCGACGTCTTCGGCCTCGCCGCCACGCTGCATCATGCGGTCGCCGGCGTTCGGCCGTTCGCGCGCGACGGCGAGCAGCGCTTCCCGCAGCTCGAGCGCGATCCCCCGCCGCTTCCCCGGCGCGTCCCGCAGCCGCTCGCCGCGCTGCTCGGGGCGGGGCTGGCGCGCGATCCGGCGGCGCGGCCGACGGCGGCCGAGCTTGCCGCCGGGCTGGAGCCGCTGGTGGCCGGGCTGCCGAAGCGGCTGGTGCTCGGGCGGCGTGGGTGGCGGCGGCGCTGAGCCTCGTTGCCCCGGCGAACGTCAACTGCGGCTGGGTAGGGCGGCTGGGGTGCCGGCCGCGTGGCCGGATCTCGGCGGCTGCGGCAGATCACAGTCTCATAGCGACAGGCAGCGACCGCACGTAGGCCCTGGGGTTCCTGACTCGCGCATACCGCGAGTCAGCAACCCCAGGCCGTGGCTTGGGGTTGTTCGTGCACGCATACCGTGCACAGACAACCCCACGGCAGATCGCGCGGCCGGTACCTCGCCTCCTACCCAGCCGCAGTTGACGTTCCCCCGTGGCACCATGGCGCTCGATGCTCCACGCGGCGCTGGCGTTCCTCCCCTTCGCGGCGTTCCTCGCGATCCTCCCCGGCCCGGCCACGGCGATCGTGGTCCACTCGGCCGCGCGCGGCGGCCGCTCACAGGCGGTCCGGGCGATGCTCGGCGACGCGACCGGACTCGCCGTCTGGGCGATCGCCTCGATGCTCGGCGTCTCGGCGCTCGTGGTCGTGTCGGAGGCCGCCTACACGGCGCTCAAGGCCTTCGGCGCCGTCGTGCTGATCGCCTACGGCATCGCGGCGATCCGGCGGTCCCGGCGCGACGAGCCGGCGGCGACCGAGACACCGAGCGCGCGCGGCGGCGCGTTCCGGCTCGGCCTCGTCACGTGCCTCTCGAGCCCGAAGGTCGGGCTGTTCTATGTCGCGCTGCTGCCCCAGTTCGTGCCGGCCGGGACACCCGTGCTGCCGGCGACGCTGCTGCTCGCCGGGATCCAGATCGCGCTCGCGTGCGCCTGGTACTTCGTGCTGGCCACCGCCGTCGGGCGAGCCCGCGACGCGTTCGCGCGCCGCCGCGCCCAGATCGAGGCCGCCACCGGCGCGCTGATGATCGGCTTCGGCCTCAAGATCCTGACTGATCAGCGCTAGTGTCCCGATTCGGAATTTCGGTGGCAGCACCGGCGGATGCCGGGTGCCATCGAAATTTTGATCGGGACACTAGACCGCTGCGCCCACGCCCAGGTTCGCGTACAGCGGGTAGCGGTCCGCGATCCCGGCCACGCGCTCGGCCAGCTCCTCGCGGACCTCCTCGAACCCCGGCTGCAGCGCACGCGCGATCAACGAGCCGACGGCGGGGAAGTCCTCCGCCTGCAGGCCGCGGGTGGCGAGCGCCGCGGTACCGACGCGCAGGCCGCTGGTGACCATCGGCGGCCGCGGGTCGAACGGGATGGCGTTGCGGTTGACGGTGATCCCGATCTCGTGCAGCCGGTCCTCGGCCTGCTGGCCGTCGAGCTCCGACTCGCGCAGGTCGACCAGCACGAGGTGCACGTCGGTGCCGCCCGTGAGCACGCTCACGCCGTGACCCGCGTCCAGCAGCTCGGAGGCCACCGCCTTCGCGCCTTCCACGGTGCGCCGCTGGCGCTCGCGGAACGCCTCGGTCGCGGCGATCTTGAACGCGACCGCCTTGCCGGCGATCACGTGCTCCAGCGGCCCGCCCTGCTGGCCCGGGAACACGGCCGAGTTGATCTTCTTGGCGTACTCCTCCTTGCACAGGATCGCGCCGCCACGGGCGCCGCCGAGCGTCTTGTGCACGGTCGTGGTGACCACGTCGGCGATCGGGACGGGGTTCGGATGGATCCCGGCCGCCACCAACCCGGCGAAGTGCGCCATGTCGACCATCAGCACGGCGCCGACCTCGTCGGCGATCGCGCGGAAGCGCTCGAAGTCGAGGAACCGCGGGTAGGCCGACCAGCCCGCCAGCACGAGCTTGGGGCGCCGCTCCTTGGCGATCCGCTCGACCTCGTCCATGTCGATCAGCGAGCTCTCGCGGTCGACCTCGTAGGGCGCGATGTCGTAGAGCTTGCCCGAGACGTTGATCTTCATCCCGTGCGTGAGATGGCCGCCGTGCGGCAGCGCCAACCCCAGGATCGTGTCCCCCGGGTCCAGCAGTGCGTGGTAGACGGCGGCGTTCGCCTGCGCGCCGGCGTGCGGCTGCACGTTCGCATGCTCGGCGCCGAACAGCGCCTTCGCGCGCTCGATCGCCAGCGTCTCGATCACGTCGACGTGCTCGCAGCCGCCGTAGTAGCGCTTGCCCGGCAGGCCCTCGGCGTACTTGTTCGTGAGCACGGACCCCTGGCACTCGAGGATCGCCTGCGGCACGAAGTTCTCCGACGCGATCATCTCGAGCGTCGACTGCTGACGGTGGAGCTCGCCCTGGATCGCGTCGGCGACCTCGGGGTCGATCTCGGCGAGCGGACGCTCGAAATAGTCGGGCTGGAGTTCAGTCATGGGCCGCCAAACGTACCACCGCCTCCGGCACCGCTCCGGCCCGCACGATCCGCCACTCGCCGCCCCGCTCATACCGGCGCAGATCGACGACGGTGGACGGCGTGCCCGGCAGCTCGCCGCCGTCCAGCACCAGATCGGCGCCGCGCCGGATCGCCTCGGGTACGTCGTCCAGCCGCCGCGCGTCCGGCCCGCCGGCGAGGTTCGCCGAGGTCTGCAGCACCGGCAGCGAGGACAGGGCGGGGACGTCGGGAACGCGCAGGCCGAGCGTCCCGGCGCCGCCGGCCAGCGGGAAACGCTCGCTCGGCAGCAGCAGCGTCACGGCGCCCGGCAGCAGCCGCTCGCACAGCGCGCGCGTGCGCGGGCCGAGCTCGGGCAGCGCGGCGAGCGCGCGATCGCGGTCGAAGAACATGACCGCGGCGGGCTTGTCCGGCGGGCGGCCCTTGAGCGCGTACAGCCGCGCCACCGCCTCCGCGTTCGTCGGGTCGCAGGCCAGCCCGTAGACGGTGTCGGCCGGGAATACCGCCACCCGCCCACCCGCCACACAACCCTCAAGCGCGCTAAGGGGGGTCTGACCCCTTTCGGAGGGTGGTTGAGGGTTGTCGCTGCTCATCGCCGGCCGACCACCACGCGTTCGATGCCGGCGAGGTCGGGCATGAGCTCGATCTCGTAGCCGTCGAGCAACTCCGCGACGTCGGGCGCCTGGCCGGCGCCGACCTCGAGCGCCACGAACGGCACGTCGCGGAGCGCCGGTACGAGCCGCCGGTAGAACTCGAGGCCGTCGGGACCTGCGTAGAGCGCCTCGTGCGGCTCGTAGGCGAGTTCGGGCGCCAGCCGCTCGCCGTCGCGCACGTACGGCGGGTTGGAGACCACGGCGTCGACCGGCCCGGTCACCGGCGCCAGCAGGTCTCCCTCGAACAGCTCGACCGCGAGCCCCAGCCGCGCCGCGTTCGCGCGCGCGACCGCGAGCGCGCCCAGGCTCGAATCGGTGCCCAGCACGCGCAGGTCCGGCCGCTCGTCGGCGAGCGCCAGCGCGATCGCGCCGGAACCGGTGCCGACATCCACGACCCGCGCCCCCTCCGGCAGGGTCAGCGCCGCCTCGACCACGTGCTCGGTCTCCGGCCGCGGGATCAGCACGCGCGGGTCGACCTCCAGCTCGAGCCGCCGGAAGCCCTTGCTGCCGAGGATGTACGCCACCGGCTCGCGCGCCGCCCGCCGCCGGACGTACTCGCGGAACGGCTCCGGCTCGACGCCACGCGAGGGATCGGCGATCAGCGCGGCCCGGTCAACCCCGAGCGCGGCGGCCAGCAGCACCTCGGCGTCGAGCCGCGGCGTGTCGCAGCCGGCGGCGGTCAGCGCGATCAGCGCCGAGTCGAGCGCGTCACGGACGGTCGTTCGTGCCAGCGGGGTGCGGGCCACCCCGAGACAGTACGAGCTGCGCCGCGACCGCCACGCCAGCACGGCGAGGCCGATGGCGATCCACAGCGGCTCGAGTGGCAGCAGCGCCTCGCCGTTGCCGACAGCAGGAACGCGAACGGCACGGGCAGGTCGGTCGACCGCCGTTGCCCGCCGCATGCTGCCCGCCCTCTCAGCCGGCGGCTCTGGAGCTCGAGCCGCTTGCGCTTCTCGGCGTCCTGCAGCGCGCCCGTGATGTCGTCGAGCTCGCCGGCCAGCACCTGCTCGAGGTTGTGCACGGTCAGGCCGTCGACGCGATGGTCGGTGACGCGGCGCTGCGGGAAGTTGTAGGTGCGGATCTTCTCGGCCCGCTCGCCGGTGCCGACCTGGGCGCGCCGGTCGGCCGCCAGCTCGGCCTGCTGCTCGGCGACCTTCTGCTCGTACAGCCGCGCGCGCAGCACCTTCATCGCGCGCTCGCGGTTCTGCAGCTGCGACTTCTCGTCCTGCATCGAGACGACGAGCCCCGTCGGCTTGTGGGTGATCCGCACGGCGGAGTCGGTCGTGTTGACCGACTGGCCGCCCGGGCCGGACGAGCGGTAGACGTCGATCTCGAGGTCGTTCTGGTCGATCTCGACCTCGACGTCCTCGGCCTCCGGCAGCACCGCCACGGTGGCGGTCGAGGTGTGGATGCGGCCCTGGGACTCGGTGGCCGGCACGCGCTGCACGCGGTGCGTGCCGCCCTCGTACTTGAAGCGGCTGAACGCGCTGTCGCCGCGCACCTCGAACGTGTACGAGCCGTCGGAGGCGTCCATCGTCTCGGTCTGGAAGCCGAGCCGCTCGGCATAGCGCGTGAGCATGCGGAACAGGTCGCCCGCCCACAGGCCCGCCTCGTCGCCGCCGGCGCCGCCGCGGATCTCGACGATCACGTTCTTGTCGTCGTTCGGGTCCGGCTCGACCATCGCCAGCCGGATCTCCTCCTCGAGCTCCTCGATCCGCTCGCGCGACGCGCGCAGCTCGTCGCGCAGCTCGGGATCCTCCATGCCCTCGTCGAGCATCTCCTGCGCGCCCTCGGCGTCGGACACGGCGCGCCGCCACTCCTCCGCCAGCTTGGCCGCGGGGCCGAGCTGGTTGAACTGGCGGCCGGCCTCCGCGTAGCGCTGACGATCCCCGATCACCGCGGGATCGGCCATCTGCTGCTGGACCTCGGCGTAGCGCGCCTCGATCTGCTCGACCAAGGACTCGATCACAGGGCGAGTCTAGGCGACGACTTCCATGCCGACGAGGTCCTCGCCGGACGCGGCGCGCGGGTCCTCGACGGCCAGGACGGCGTCCATCGCGGCGATCGCGACGGCGAGCTGCTCGTGGTCGGGCTCGCGGGTGGTGAGCTTCTGGAGCATCATCCCGGGCCACATCAGCTTCTGGACCCAGGGCTTGCGGCGATTGCGGCCGGCCCACTTGATGACCTCGAAGCTCAGGCCCGCGATCAGCGGCACGCCGAGGATCCGCGAGGCCAGCAGGATGTACCACTCCGGCAGTCCGATCGGGGCGAAGACGAAGATGGCCACGATCATCACGATCAGCAGGAAGCTCGTGCCGCAGCGCGGGTGCAGGCGCGAGAAGCGCTGGGCGTTCTCGGGCGTGAGCGGCAGCCCGGCCTCGAAGCAGGAGATCGTCTTGTGCTCGGCGCCGTGGTACTCGAACACGCGCCGCAGGTCGCGCAGGCGGGCGATCAACACGATGTAGCCGAGGAAGATCGCGGTGCGGACGAGCCCCTCGACGAGCCAGAACAGGACGGCCGAGCCGAGCTGGTCCTTGAACAGGCTGGTGAGCCCGACGGGGACGACGAAGAACAGGCCGACGGCGAACAGCAGCGCGACGAGCACGGTGCCGAACCACATCGCGCCCGAGATCGGCTCCTCCTCCTCGTCGAGCTGCGCGTTGGCCGACATGCCGAGCGCCTTGAAGCCGATGTTGAGCGACTCGACGAGCGCGACGACGCCGCGGATGACCGGCAGGCGGAACGCGCGATGGCGCTTGGTCCAGGAGACGAGCGGGAACGACTGCACGTCGATCTCGCCGTCGGGCTTGCGCACGCCCACCGCCCAGGTGGAGACGCCGCGCATCATCACGCCCTCCATCACAGCCTGGCCGCCGACGGGGGCGTCGCGCTGGGCCATCAGCCCAGCGTCAGGCATGCGGGTCTCGTCGCTCACGCTCTAAGCATCGGCAGCGAGACCCGCGGGCCTGAGGCTCAGCTACCGCCGCGCTGGCGCTTGGCGGCGCGGCGCTGGAAGCGCTCGACGCGACCGCCGGTGTCGACCAGCTTCTGCTTGCCCGTGTAGAACGGGTGGCAGTTGGAGCAGATCTCCACGTGCAGGTCGCCCTTCGTCGAGCGCGTCTTGAACGTGTTCCCGCAGGTGCAGGTGACGGTCGCCTCGACGTAGTCGGGATGGATCTCGGTCTTCATGATGAGATCCAGTGTAGATGGCGCTCCACGTCCGCCATGGACGGCCGAGCGCCACCGGCGGGCGCGCTGATCGACTGGCTTAGATGCGCCTGAGGGTCTACGATCCCTGACAGGTAGGCACCCTCGGGGAGGCGGAGGCCATGAAGAAGGTATGGCTGCTGGTGCTGGCCCTTGTCGTGATCAACGCAGGGGTGATCGTCGTGCTGGCCGCAGGCGGTGCCGGCGGGGACGACCTGACCTCGGCGGTCCGTGCGTCCGCCGAAGGCGAAGGCGAGGAGGAAGAGGAGGAGGGCGGGCTCGGCCCGGCCGAGCCGGACGACTACTTCCTGTTCCAGCGCTCGAGCGGCGGCGACCTTCCGCGCAGTTCGGACTTCACGCGCGCCGTCCGCCAGGCGCGCGCCGTGCGCGCCACCGGCGCCTTGACGGCCGGCGCGGAAGCCACATGGGAGCTCGAGGGACCGACCAACATCGGTGGCCGGCTGACCGACCTCGCGATCGATCCGAGCGACCCGGACACGGTCTACGTCGCGGCAGCGACGGGCGGCGTCTGGAAGTCCACCGACGGCGGCGCGACGGTGCAGAAGGCGTGGGACGACGACGACGCGCAGGCGATCGGTGCGATCGCGATCGGTCCCGACGGCGCGGTGTGGGCCGGAACCGGCGAGCTGAACCCGGGCGGCGGCAGCATCACGTTCGGGGGCTCCGGCATCTACCGGTCCGACGACGGCGGCCAGACGTGGAAACGCCGCGGCCTCGAGGACAGCGGCACCACCGGCCGGATCGTCGTCGACCCGACCGATCCGGACACGATCTACGTGGCCGCCGGTGGGTCGCTGTTCAACCCCGGCGGCGAGCGCGGCATCTACCGCTCCACCAACGGCGGCGCGTCGTGGCGGCTGGTGCTGGCGCCCGAGACGCCGTTCACCGGCGGCGCCGACCTGGTGATGGACCCGACCGACCCCGACCGCCTGTACGCCGCTATGTGGGATCACCGGCGCGAGCCCGACGTGCGCACGTACGGCGGCGTCGGCTCGGGCCTGTTCCGCACCGACGACGGCGGCGACACCTGGAAGCGGCTCGAGAACGTGCTGACCAAGACGCCGGCAGGCCCGAGCGGGCCGGCCGACGAGAGCGGCCTGGAGAGCGACGAGACGCTCGGCCGGATCGGCGTCGCGGTGGCGCCGAACGACCCGAACCGGGTGTACGTCATCACGACGCACACGTTCGGCCAGGACAAGGGCTTCTACGTGTCCAATGACGCCGGCGAGTCGTTCAACACGGCGGCGCGGCCCGGGCTCCCAGGGCGGCTTCGGCTGGTGGTTCGGCCGCATCTGGGTCGACCCGGCGAACCAGGACCACCTGTTCGTGGCCGGCGTGAACCTGCGCCAGTCGTTCGACGGCGGTCTCGACGTGGGGCAACTCCGGGCGGCGTGCACGCCGACCAGCACGGTCTGCAGTGGGACGACGAGGTCGAGCCGACCTCGTGTACCTCGGCAACGACGGCGGCCTCTACCGCTCCGACGACGAACGGCGCCACGCGGACGTGGACGAAGGCGACCCACGAGCCGTACACGCAGCACTACCAGGTCGAGGTCGCCGAGACCGATCCGACCCGGGTCACCGGCGGCACGCAGGACAACGGCTGCATCCGCTCGTGGCCGGGCGCGCCTACTCAGTGGAACGACTACGGCTGCGGCGACGGCGAGTACGTCCCGATCGACTGGAGCGACGCGCGGATCTTCTACGGCTGCTCGCAGTACGGGGCCTGCCGGCGCTACGACGAGCGCAGCGGCACGCTCACCAGCACGAACATCCAGGACGGCACGACATCGATCCGGTTCAACTGGCACGCCCCGCTGGTGATCGATCCCAACGACCCGTCGGTCATCTACTTCGGCGGCAACCAGCTCCACCGCTCCACCGACCGCGGGGACACCTGGTCGCTGATCAGCCCGGCGGAACAGAACTACCTGACCGGCACGTTCGAGCCCGGACGCAACGACCCGATCTACTTCCGCTGGGGCACACTGACCACGATCTCGGTGTCGAAGACCGCGCCGCAGACGATCTACGTCGGCACCGACACCGGCAGGCTCTGGAAGACCGAGAACCTCGGCACCACCTGGACCGAGTTCACCGGCAAGGGGCTGCCGGACCGCTGGGTGACGCGCGTCGGCGATCGACCCGCGGGACGAGGACGTCGTGTACGCGACGTTCTCGGGCTTCCGCAACGGCGAGGACGCGGCGCACGTGTTCAAGACGACAGACGGCGGCGAGACCTGGGCGAACATCAGCGGCAACCTCCCGAACGCCCCGGTCAACGACGTCGTGGTCGACGTCGAGCGCGACACCGTGCACGTGGGCTCCGACGTCGGGGTCTTCACGCTCAAGAACGGCAAGAAGAACTGGAAGGCGACCGGACGACGGCCTGCCGCTCGCGCCGGTGCTCGACCTGCGCCTGCACGAGCCGTCCGACACGCTGTACGCCGGCACGTTCGGGCGCAGCGTCTGGAAGGCGGGCCTCTGAGGGCACTCTCCGCCGCGCTCGTCGCCGCACTGCTCTCGGTGCCGCTCGCCGTGATGGTGCTCGGCGCCCTTCCACGAGCCCGGCCGGCCGCCGCCGGTCGGGCTCGAGCTGGTGCCGGAGTCGCCGTCGCTCGCCGCGTTCGAGCGCGCGGCCGACCTCGTGCCGCTGTGGCGGCAGCTGCTCAACTCGCTCACCGTGGTCGCGATCGCGGTGCCGCTGACCGTGGTCTGCGCCTCGATGGCCGGGTTCGCGATGACGCGCCTGCGCGGGCGTGCGCACGCGATCGCGATCGGCTTCACGCTGGTGTGCCTGACGATCCCGCTGGCCGCCCTGTGGGTGCCGCGGTTCGCGATCTTCCGCTCGCTCGGGGTGCTCGACACCTACGTGCCGCTGATCGCGCCCGCGCTGGTCGGCACGTCGCCGCTGCTCGTGCTGCTCTGCTACTGGAGCGCGCGCGGGATCCCGCGACGACCTGATCGACGCCGCGCGGCTCGCGGGGCTCGGGCCGCTGCGCGTGTGGTGGCGGGTGGTGGTCCCGCTCACGCGCGCGACGCTGCTGGCGGTGGGCGCGCTCGCGTTCGTCGCGCACTGGAGCAACTTCGTCGAGCCGCTGCTGTACCTGTTCGACACGGCGAAGGCGACGCTGCCGATCGGGCTGAGCTCGCTGCGACAGCTCGGGCCGACCGACGTGCCGGTGCTGCTGGCCGGCGCGCTCATCGCCGCCGTGCCGCCGGTGATCGCATTCGCACTCGCGCAGCGGGCGGTGCTGGCACCGGCCCGCGAGGCGGATTGGATCGGCCGGTGAAGCGGCTCGCGACGATCGCGCTGGTGGCGCTGCTCGGCCGGCTGCGGCTCCGACGGCGGCGGCGACGGCGGGCGGCGCCTCGATCACGTTCCAGGTCACCGGCGACCCGGAAGAGACGCGCGTCTACCGCGAGCTCGCCGAGCTCTACCAGCGGCAGACCGGCCGGCACGGTCGAGGTCGTCGAGGTCCCCGAGCGCGACGTCCACCTGGCCAAGCTCGCCACCAGCTTCTCGGCCGGCCGGCCGCCGGACGTGTTCCTGCTCAACTACCGCCACATGGGCGGCCTCGCCGCGCGCGGGGCGATCGATCCCGGCCGGGCCGCGGCTCGACGGCTCGGACGCGTTCGCGCGCGAGGACTTCTACCCGCTGCCGCTGAAGGCGTTCGAGTTCGGCGGCGAGCTCCAGTGCCTGCCGCAGAACGCCTCGAGCCTGGTCGTCTACTACAACGTCGACGCGTTCCGGAAGGCGGGCGTGCCGCGGCCCGGCAAGTCGTGGAGCTACGAGCAGCTTCACCGCCGCGGCGAAGACGCTCACCGGCGAGGGCCGCCACGGCGTCGGCATCGACGTCAGCCTGATCCGCACCGCGCCGTGGGTCTGGGGCGCGGGCGGCGAGCTGGTCGACGACGAGGACCGGCCGACGCGCCTGCTGCTCGACACGCCGGAGGGCCGCCGCGGCCTCGAGCGGCTGCTCGCCCTGCGCCGCAACGGCTGGTCGCCGACCGCCGACGAGGCCGACGCCAAGCCGGTCGACGAGCGCTTCCTCGACGGCAGCGTGGCGATGCTGCTGTCGTCGCGGCGCGACGTGCCCCTGCTGCGCACGATCACAGGCTTCGAGTGGGACGTGGCGCCGTTCCCGACCGACGTCGAGCCGGCCAGCGTGCTGCACTCCGACGGCTTCTGCGTGGCCAAGGGCGCGGACACCGACGCCGCCTGGGAGTGGATCGAGTTCGCGCTCGGCCCCGAGGGCCAGAAGGTGCTGGCACGCTCGGGTCGCAGCGTGCCGTCCCTGCGCGCGGTGGCGGAGTCGCCCGCCTTCCTCGAGCCCGGCGACCCGCCGGCCAGCTCGCGAGTGTTCCTCGACGCGCTCGAGCACATGCACCGCCTCCCGACGACCGAGAACTGGGTCGAGCTCGAGCAGCGCGCCGACGACGTGCTCGCAGGAGCTCTACTACGGCCGGATCGCGATCGACGCGGCACTCGAGCGGCTCGGCGCGGGAGACGGACGGCAAGTTCTGAGCGCGCGCCTCGAGGTGGAGGGCGTGGCACGGCGCTTCGGGCGCGTGGAGGCGCTGCGCGGGGTCGACCTCGCGGTCGAGCCGGGCGAGCTGGTCGCGGTGCTCGGCGCGTCCGGCTCCGGCAAGTCGACGCTGCTGCGCACGATCGCCGGGCTCGAGCCCGCGGACGCCGGGCGCGTGCTGATCGACGGGCGCGACCAGGCGGATGTGCCGCCGCCGCAGCGTGGCGTGGCGATGGTGTTCCAGAGCTTCGCGCTGTTCCCGCATCTGTCGGTCGAGCGCAACATCGGCTTCGGGCTGCGGGCGCGGCGGGAGCCGGACGCGGCCGAGCGCGTGCGCGAGGCGGCGCGGATCGTGCGGCTCGAGGAGGTGCTCGACCGCCGCCCCGGCGAGCTGTCCGGCGGCGAGCGCCAGCGCGTGGCGCTCGCCCGCGCGCTGGCGGCGCGGCCGCGCGTGCTGCTGCTCGACGAGCCGCTCTCGAACCTCGACGCGCAGCTGCGCGCCGAGCACGCGGACGGAGATCCGGCGGCTGCAGGAGCAGACCGCCGTCACGACGCTGCACGTCACCCACGACCAGGACGAGGCGCTCGCGCTCGGCCACCGGGTCGCGGTGCTGCGCGACGGCCGCGTGGAGCAGGTCGGGACGCCGGATGAGATCTGGGAGCGGCCGGCGAGCACGTGGGTCGCGCGGTTCGTCGGCACGCCGCCGATGAACATCGTGCAGGCCCCGATCGCCGGCCTCGACCTCCCGCACGGGAACCCGGCCGCGCCCACGACCTCGTGCCGCCCGCCCACGACCTCGTCGGCTTCCGCGCCGAGGACGCGCTCGCCGAGCCGGTGCCGGACGGTTCGGAGATCGTGTTCGAGCTCGCCGAGAGGGTCGGCGCCGAGCGGCTGTGGCACCTGCGCGCCGGCGACGAGGCCGTCGTCGTGCGCGCGCCGGACGGCCTGCCGACGCCGGCGCCCGGCGCGCCGGTGCGCGTGCGCGCCGACGACGGTCCGGCGGTTCGACCCCGACAGCGGGCAGGCGCTGCCGTGAGCGAGCGCCGCCAGCTCGCGCTCATGCTGGCGCCGTACGTGGCGGGCGCGCTGCTGCTGTTCGTGATCCCGGCTCAGCTGTCGTTCGCGCTCGCGCTCACCGACGCTGACCTGCTGACGACGCCGGACTATGTCGGCCTCCAGAACCTGCGCGCGCTGCTGCACGACCCCGTGCTCGCCGAGGTGCTGTGGCGGTCGGCGCTGTTCGTCGCGGTGGTCGTGCCGCTGCGGCTGGCGCTCGCCACCGGCTTCGCGCTGCTCCTGCACGCCCGCTTCACGGGCGCCGGCGGGGCGCGGACGGCCGCTTTCTCTCCGAGCGTGATCCCCGACACCGCATACGCGCTCGTCTGGCTGTTCCTGCTCAACCCCCTGTACGGGCCGATCAACGCGCTGCTCGGCGTGTTCGGTCATCGGGCCGGTGTCGTGGTTCTCGGACGGCGACGCGGCGTTCGCGGCGATCGTGCTGATGACCGCGTTCACGGTCGGCGAGTCGTTCATCGTCGCGCTCGCCGCGCGCCAGGAGCTGCCGGCGGAGCTGTACGCGGTCGCGCGCCTCGAGGGCGCGGGCATCTGGTACGTGCTGCGCGTGGTCACGCTCCCGCTGATGGCGCCGGTGCTGCTCCTGCTGGCGACGCGCGACGTCGCGGTCAGCCTGCAGGCGGCGTTCACGTCGGTGTACCTGCTGACCGACGGCGGGCCCGACCGCGCGACGCTGCTGCTGCCGGTCTACTCGTTCGACAAGGGCTTCGAGCAGTTCCAGTACGGCTACGCGAGCGCGATGATGCTGATCGCGTTCCTCGGCTGCCTCTCGCTCGCGCTCCTGCAGTACCTGGTGGTACGGCGCCGGCGGCTCGGGCTCACGGGCAGCGGACGGTGAGCGCGTTGTCGCGCTCGTTGCGCTCGTCGACAGGTCGAGCGGGTCGGCCGTCGCCGTCACGGGCGTGCCCGGCTGGCACGCCGGCCCGTCGGCCTCGATCAGCCGCTCCTCGCCCGGCGCGAGGATCGGCGACCACGAGCGGCGCGAGGCCGGTGATCTGAGAGGTCGAAGGCGCCGGTCGCGCTGCGGCCGGTGTTGGCCACGAGCACGACGTAGGACTGCCGCCCTCGACCGACAGCGCCGAGCAGCTTCAGGTTCGGCCGGTGGTCGGGCTGCCAGCAGGCGCGCGAGCGCGCCCTGGCGCGCGCGATCGTGCGCGCCGTCCTCGTCGATCCAGCGGAAGCGCACGAACGCGCGGTAGTAGCGACGGGCCGACGAGCTTGGTCACGTCCGGTCGGAGATGAAGCGCGTGGTCTCGGCGGCGGCCGTCCGCCAGCCGGCGAGCTCGGGCGCGGCGACCCGCCGCCAGACCCGCCCGGGCTTGCGCGCCTCGAGCGAGTAGCGCAGCTTCATGCGCTCGGCGCCGGGGATCTGCTCCATGCGTGCCTCGAACGACGCCGTCCGGTCCTTGGGCGCGCAGGCGGTCAGGCTCACGCTCGCCGTGCCGGCGGCCGCCGCCGAGGCGGGCGCGAGCAGGACGACGAGCGCGGTGATGAGCGCGGAACGAAGCATGGGCTCCCCATAACGCCGCGGGAGCCCACGAGTTTCGCTACGTGATCTGGTACATGGGGCCGTCGCCGCCCTCGGGCGGGAGTCAGGCGGCCGCCCTTGGCCGTGATCGCCCCGCACTGCACGCAGTTCGAGGGGTTGACGATCAGCTCGACGTGCCCGTTCTCGGGCGCATCGTCGGGAATCTCGTAGACGCCGGCCGGGCACATCCACGCCCAGGTCTCCGCGACCTCGCGCGGCACCCGCTTCTGGATCCGGATGTGGCTCGGCGCGTCGTCGCGCGTCGCGTTGCCGGTGAGGAAGACGCCCGACAGCTTGTCGAACGTGTACTTGCCGTCCGGCTTCGGATACCGCTTGTCACGGTCGGACGGCGCCACCGGGCTGTCGGCGTCGCGGTGCGTCGCCCAGTGCCCGCCCGGGAAGCGGCCCTTGCTGATCACCATCGCGTTGGTGATCGCGCCGCCGACGATCAGGCCCTTGGCGAACGGCTGCTTCATGTTGCGCGACTCCCACAGTCTCGCGCCCGATCTCGGACTCGTAGCACCGCGTCCTCGTAGGCCGAGAAGTCGGTCGAGCCGGCCTTGAGCTGCTCGTAGATCGTCTCGGCGGCCAGCATGCCGGAGCGGATCGCGTAGTGGATGCCCTTCAGGCGCGGCACGTTGACCATGCCGCCGGCGTCGCCGCACACGACCATGCCCGGCGCGTGCAGCCTGGGCATCGCCCAGTAGCCGCCCTCCGGGATCGCCTTCGCGCCCCAGGCGACGCGCTTGCCGCCCTCGAGGATCTTGCGCACGAGCGGGTGCAGCTTGAACTCCTGCAGCACGTCATGGACCGAGAGCCGCGCGTCCGTGTGATCGAGCCCGACCACGAACCCGATCGAGACCCTCGGCGTCTCGCCCTCGCGGTTCATGCCGTAGATCCAGGAGCCGCCGAACTCCTTCCACTTGGCGCCGGGGCGCAGCGGCCAGCCGAGCGTGTGGATGACCTTGGGGAGCGGCTTCTCGACCTCCCAGACCTCCTTGACGCCGAGCGCCCACACCTGCGGGTCGTTGCCCGCCAGGTCGAGCCCGCGCAGCGCGGCCCCGGTCAGGTGGCCCCAGCAGCCCTCGGCGAGCACGGTCGCCTTCGCCACGACGTCGGAGCCGGGCTCGAAGTTGGACTTCTCGCCGCCGTCCTTGTCGCGCCCCTTGTCGCCCGTCCGCACGCCGCGCACGACGCCGTCCTCGACCAGCAGCTTGTGGCCGGTGGTCTCGGTGAGGATGTAGGCGCCGGCCTCCTCGGCCTTCTCGGCCAGCCAGCGGTTGAGCTCGGCCAGCGCGACCACGTGGTTGCCGTGGTTGCGGAACGGCGGCGGCGTCGGCTTGAGCGGGACCGCCCGCTTGCGGTTGAGCATGAAGTAGACGGTCTCGCCCTCGACCGGCCCGAACGACGGCCACGAGTCGTCGTCCGGGAACAGGTCGCGGATCGCGGACGGGTTCATGACCGCGCCGGAGAGCTGGTGGGCGCCCGCGGCCTTGCCCTTCTCGATCACCGCCACCGGCACCTCGCCGAGCTTCTCGGTCAGGTCCGGGTCGTCCTCGAGCAGCTGCAGCAGCCGGATCGCGCACGCGAGCCCCGCCTGGCCGCCCCCCACGATCGCGACGCCGACCTCGATCCGCTCGTCCTCGGGGTCGGTCGGCGGCCCGATGAACTCGTCCGCCGAGTCGACGGGCGGCGGGAACTCGCTCGGTGAGGTCACGACCCCTTCTTCGCCTTCACGGCCTCGGTCAGCTTGGGGACGATCTTGTTGAGGTCGCCGACGATCCCGAGGTCGGAGAACTCGAAGATCGGGGCGTTGGAGTCCTTGTTGATCGCCACGATGTTCTCCGAGCCCTGCATGCCGACCTTGTGCTGGATCGCGCCGGAGATGCCGGCGGCCAGGTAGAGCTTCGGCGCCACCGTCTTGCCGGTCTGGCCGATCTGGCCCGCGTACGGGAACCAGCCGGCGTCGACCACCGCGCGGGTGGCCGCGACGGCGCCGCCGAGGGCGGAGGCCAGATCGTCGAGCTGCTTGAACCCGTCGGCGTTGCCGAGGCCGCGGCCGCCGGCCACGAGCACGTCGGCGTCCTCGATGTTGACGTCGGCGCCGCGCTGCTCGCCGCGCTGGACCATGGTGGCCTTCAGCGAGTGGGGCGCGTACTCGACGTCGACGTCCTCGACCGCGGCGGCGCCGGAGCCGGACTCCGACGCCTCGAAGGCGTTCAGGCGGCCGATGATGACGCCCACCTTGGAGCGGTAGTGCACGTCGGCGACCTGCGAGTCCTGCAGGATCGGGCGGCGGGCGACGAGCTTGCCGTCGGCCACCTTGACCTCGGTGACCTCCATGCAGACGCCGGCGTCGAGCCGCGCGGCCAGGCCGGCGCCGATCTCGAAGCCGAGCAGGCCACCGCCGAACAGCAGGTACTCGTGACCGTTGTCCTCGACCACCTTGGCCATGGCGTCGACGACCGGCTGCGCGAGACCCTCGGGGCCCTCGGCGCGGAAGACCTTGGTCGCGCCGTAGGAGCCGAGCGAGCCGACCAGGTCGTCCGGCAGGCCGGCCTTGTCGCCGACCACGATCGCGTGGCACTCGGTGCCCAGCTCGGAGGCCAGGCGTGCGCCCTCGGAGACGGCGCCGAGCGAGTTCTTGTTGAAGGCGCCCTCGTAGTGCAGTGCGTAGACGAGGATCATGCGAGCAGCTTCCTTTCATCCAGCCACGCCACGATCTGCTCGACCGTCTCAGCGGTGTCCTCGTCCTCGATGATGCGGCCGGCCTCCTTCGCGGGGGGCGCGGCGAACTCCGAGCAGTGGGCGCGCGCGTTGTCGAAGCCGACGCGGTCGGCCTCGATGCCGGCGTCGCCGATCGACTTGGTGTCGAGCGGCTTCTTCTTGGCGCCCATGATCGCCTTCAGCGACGGGTAGCGCGGCTCGTTGATGGCGTCGCCGACCGAGATCACGGCCGGCAGCTCGACGAGCACGGTGTCGTAGCCGTACTCGGCCTGGCGCTCGCAGCGCAGCTTGCCGTCCTCGACGTCGATCTTGATCACCTGCGTCAGCGACGGCATCTGCAGGTGGTCGGCCACGACGGCGCCGATCGTGTAGCACTCGCCGTCGTCGGACTGCTGGCCGAGCAGCACGATGTCGGGCGACTCGGCGTCGAGCGCCTTGGCGAGCGCGTAGCCGGTGCCGTTGACGTCCGAGCCGGCGAGCGCGTCGTCGGTCAACTGGACGGCGCGGTCGGCGCCGAGCGAGACGGCCTTGCGCAGCGCGCGCTCGGACGAGGCGGGGCCCATGGTGACCGCGACGACCTCGTCGACCTCGATCGCCCCGCCCTCCTTGAGCTGCATCGCCGCCTCGATGGCATGCGTGTCGAACGGGTTGAGGTTCTTCTCCCCGCTGCGGTCCAGCCGCCCCGTCGAGGGATTGATGCGCTTCTCGACGGCGGCGTCCGGCACCTCCTTCACCAGGACACAGATCTTCACTGGGACACCTCATGATCGAATAGCCCTTGCCCGAAACGCTGCTGCATCCTACCTCGTTGACTGACGAGTCAATCGCAGAGCTCGAGCAGGCGCGCCAGCACCCGCTCGCGCAGCTCGCCCTCGGGCGGCGCCATTCCCAACAGGTCGGCGAGCCACAGTCCGTCGGCCGCCAGCCGGGCCACCGTGGCCTCCACGGGATCGCCGCCGTCCGTGACGACCCGATCCTGCCACGTCGCGTACCGCTCGCGCACCATCGCGAGCACCGACGGGGTCGGCGACGAGCGCGGCGAGCAGGCCCGCCTCCTCCGCCTTGGCGCCGTCGGAGGCGCGCACGTAGCCGGCCAGGAACCCCGGCCCGCCCGCGTCGATGTCGTCCTGGAACTCGTCGAGCCAGCGCTTGACGACGGCGTCGAGCAGCTCGCGCTTGGAGGCGAAGTGGTAGAGCAGGCCGCCCTTGGAGACGCCGGCCTCGGCGGCGACCGCGTCGAGTGTCAGGGCCTGCGCGCCGTCGCGCCGGATCACGGCACGTGCCGCCTCGAGCAACCTCGCGCGCGTGTCGCGCGCCACTAGTGACTGCCGGCCAGGTTGAGCCCCACGACCCCGAGGATGATGAGGGCGAGGCTCGCGAGCTTCAATGCGGTGGCGGGCTCGCCGAACGCGAAGACGCCGACGACGGCGATCAGCGCGGTGCCGGCGGCCGACCAGACCGCGTAGGTGGTGCCGACCGAGAGCTCCTTGAGCACGAGCGCCAGCAGCCAGAACGAGATGCCGTACCCGAGCACCACGAAGCGTGCTCGGGATGAGCCGGGTGAACCCGTCCGAGTAGCGCAGGGCGACCGTGCCGGCGACTTCGGTGACGATGGCGAAGGAGAGAAGCAGGGCGACGGGCATGGCGCCCGTAACTATACCGTCTGGACGGTAAAGTTACAGGCGCCGGCCGCGATGATCAGTGTCCGAACGTCGAGAACGCGTAGATGGTCGACGTCTTGTAGGTCTCGCCCGGCCGCAGCAGGGTCGACGGGAAGTTCGGCTTGTTCGGCGAGTCGGGGTAGTGCTGGGTCTCCAGGCACAGCCCGTCGCTCTGGCGGTAGGCACGGCCGCTCGCGCCGTACAGGCGGCCGTCGAGGAAGTTGCCCGAGTAGAACTGGATCCCGGGTTCGGTGGTCAGCACGGACAGCTGCCGGCCGCTGTCCGGATCACGCAGCCGGGCGGCGGTGAAGAAGCCCTTGCTGGAGCCGCGGGCGAGCACGTAGTTGTGGTCGTAGCCGCGGCCGAACCTGAGCTGCTCGTCGTCGTCGCGGATCCGCTCGCCGATGACCTCGAAGTCGCGGAAGTCGAACGGCGTGCCCGCGACCGGCGGCGTCGCCCCGGTCGGGATCAGCGTCGCGTCGACCGGCGTGTAACGGTCGGCGTTGATCTCGAGCTCGTGGTCGAGGATGTCGCCCTCGCCCTCGCCCGCGAGGTTGAAGTAGGCGTGGTTGGTGAGGTTGACGTGGGTGGGCTCGTCGGTCGTCGCCTTGTAGTCCATCCGGATCTGGTTCTTGTTGTCGAGCGTGTAGGTCACCTCGACGGGCAGCCGGCCCGGATAGCCCTCCTCGTTGTCCAGGCTCACGTACGTCATCTTCAGGCCGACCGAGTCCCACGACCGGAACGGCTCGGCCTTCCAGACCCGGCGGTCGAAGCCGCGGATGCCGCCGTGCAGGCTGTTCGGCGGGTTGTTGATCGGCAGCTGGAAGGTCTCGTTGCCGATCGTGAAGCGTCCCAGCGCGATCCGGTTGCCGTAGCGGCCGATGATCGCCCCGAAGTACGGGTTGCTCGCGTTGTAGACCGGGCTCGTGTAGTCCTCGACGCGGTTGAAGCCGAGCGTCACGTTCTTGTAGCGGCCCCTGCGGTCGGGCACCTTGATCGAGGTGATCGTGCCACCCCAGGTCATGATCGACACCGACATACCCCGGCGGTTGGTGAGCGTGTAGTTGTCGATCGCGGTGCCGTCGGGCGCGTTGCCGAACGGCGCCTTGCTGATCGTGCCGCCGCCGTGCGCCTGGGCGGCCCCGGCCAGCGCGAGCGCGATCACCCCCGCGCACAGCGCGACGAGGGCGAGGCGTGTGGAGCTGTGCATGACTCTCTCCCGTGTCGGGACTTAGGACATCCGACTCAGGCCGCCGCGAACTCGATCCCGGTCGCCTCGCAGAAGAGGCGCCACGCCGCGGCCTGTCGCCCGGGGTTGAGCACCTGGTGATGCGGCCCCCCGAACCTCAGCCACGCATCCATGCACTGCCTGACTCCCGTGTCCGGCCGGAAGAGCCCGTAGGGCATCTCCAGCGCCGGAAGCTCGTCGCTGTCCAGCACCTCTCCCTCTGCCACCACGAGCCGGAAGCGCTCTGCGCCGACCGCCGCCAGCGTGGCCAGGGTCGCGGGACCCGTCTGGTACTGGAACAGGAACGTCGGCGGGTCGTCCAACCCACCGATGCCGAGCGGGCGTTTGATCAGCCGGACCGGGCGATCCTCCCGGGCCAATGCCCAGTTGCCCTCGCCCATGTGGCTCATCAGCACCGCGTCGCGCGGGAAGTCCATCGCGTACATCTCGGTGAACTGCGTCTCGCCGAGCAGCCAGTGCGCTGCCGACATCAGGGCGGCGGTGAGGGCGTCGCCCTCGGCCGCGAAGCCGTAGCCCTTGGCCATCAGGCTCGACGCGGCCGCGAGCGGCAGCCGCTCGAACCGGCCGTCCTCGGCGACGGCGCCGAAGTGCGTCGAGTACGCGCCGTAGCCGCCGGCGGTCAGGACGCGCTCGAGCCCGAGCTGCATCCGCGCGTGCTGCTCGCGCTCGACCGCCGTCAGCCGCGGGTCGACCTCGAAGCGCGCGTCCTCGTCGGCGATCAGCTGCAGCACCTCGTGCTCGCCGACGGCGGTCGCGGCGCGGTGCAGCTCGCCGGGCGCGATCGCGTCGACCTGGGGGCCGAGCGTGCGCAGCAGCGTGTGGATGTCGACGCGGATGTCGCCCATCGCGTTCATCGAGTAGCCGAAGACGGCGACGCGCAGATCGCGCCACCGCGACGCAGCCGCGGCGGCGCGCGACCACGCCCCCACCGCGCGCGTGAACGCCGGCGCCCGCCAGTCCTCGGTGATGACGTGGAACGGCCGCCCGGCGCGCACCATCGCGTTGGCGGTGTCCTGCGCGCCGTGGATGCCCTGGTTGTAGGTGAGGTCGGCCATGTCCCAGGCGGCCGTGACCTCGGGCTCGGGCTGGACGTTGGCCAGGCACACGGGCAGCCGCGTGTCGGCGAACGCACGCGCGACCCGCATGGCGGGCCCGTAGGTGAGCATCACCACCAGCAGCCCGTCGAGCCCGGCGCCCTCGAACTCGTGCACCGTGCGCTCGACGTCGTCGCGGTTGCGCGCGGGCGGCGCGACCTCGACGTCGGCGACCGTCGCGAGCCGCGCTCCGATCGCCCGCGCGTACGCGGCCTGGCGCTCGGTGATGCCGGGGAGCATCTCGTCGTAGAGCTCCTGCATCACGCCGAGCAGCCCGATCCGGGGCCGCGCGGGCCGTCCGTCAGGCCCCGGCATTGCGCCTCGCAGGCCGGAACTCGCTGACCACCATCTCGGTGAGCTCCTCGACCGATGACTCCGCCGTCGGCTTGTCGAGAACGATCTCGCCGTCGTTGATGAGGTTGACCCGGTCGCACGCCTGGAAGACGTGCACGTAGTTGTGGAGGATCATGATGATCGAGACCTCGCCGCCCTCGCGCAGGCGCCGGATGAGGTCGAGCACGAGTGCCCCCTCGCGCACGCCCATCGCCGCCAGCGGCTCGTCGAGCAGCAGGATCCGCGCGTCGGAGTGGACCGAGCGCGCGATCGCGATCGCCTGCCGCTGCCCGCCCGAGAGCCGCGCGACCGGCGACTTGACCGACGGGATGTCCACGCCGATGTCGTTGATCGCCTCCGTCGCCCGCTTGCGCATCGCGCGGTTGTTCAGCAGCCGGTAGGGATGGATGACCTCGCGGTTGAGGAAGACGTTGTGGAAGACGCTCAGCTCGTCGACCAGGGCGAGGTCCTGGTAGACGGTGTCGATCCCGAGCGAGCGCGCATGGACCACGGAGTGGATGTCCACCGGCTCGCCGTCGAGGTAGATCGTCCCGGCGTCCGGCTTGTAGTAGCCGGAGAGGATCTTGATCAGCGTCGACTTGCCGGCGCCGTTGTCGCCGAGCAGGCCGAGCACCTCTCCGTGCTCGAGGCGCAGGTCGATGTTGCGCAGCGCCGTGACCGGGCCGAACCGCTTGGCCACGCCCTCGACGCGCAGGACCTCGGCCATCGTCAGGTCTCCCCTCTGCCGCCGCGGTGGCGCAGCCGCGTGACGTAGATGTCGACGATCATCGCCACGAGGATCGCGAGGCCCAGGATGAGGTCGAACGTGAAGGCGCTCACGCCCTGGAGCGTGAAGCCGTCGCGCAGGATGCCGAGCACACAGGCGCCGAGGAAGGCGCCGAGCACCGTGCCGCTACCCCCCGCCAGCAGCGTGCCGCCGATGACCGCCGAGGCGATCGCCGCGAACATGATCCCGGAGCCGCCGGCCAGCGGGTCGGTCGAGGTGATGCGGACCGCCTCGAGGATGCCGGCAAAGCCGGCGAGCGTGCTGGCCAGCATGAAGTTGCGCGTCTTGACCCAGCGGACGCGGATACCGGCCTCGCGCGAGCCGAGCAGGTTGCCGCCGACCGCGAAGGTGTGCAGGCCCCAGCGGGTGCGCATGAGCAGCAGCTGCAGCGCCAGGGTGAGTCCGATCGCCCACAGGATCCCCGAGTACGCGCCACCGCCGAAGACGTTGGTGAAGCGCTCGCCGCCCGGCGTGTCGACCGGGCGGCCGTCGGAGATCGTCAGCGTCAGCCCGTTGAGGAAGAAGAACATCCCGAGCGTCGTGATGAACGACGACACGCCGACGACGGTGGTGATGACCCCGTTGACGAGACCGATCAGCGACGCCCCGATCAGCGACAGCGCGACTGCGAGCAGGAGCGGCACGCCGGCGTCTTCGAGGAAGTACATGACGAACGCGGTGAGCGCGAAGACCTGGCCGACCGACAGGTCGATCTCGCCCGAGATCATCAGGAAGACCTGGCCGGCGGCGATGATGGCGGTCGCCGCGATGAACGTCCCGAGCGTCTGCAGGTTCGCGGTCGAGGCGAAGTCGGTGGCCGTGTTGAGGAAGTAGACGTAGAGCGCGATCGCGACGACCGCGATGCTCAGCTCGCGCCGGCCGAGCGCGAGCTCGACCGCGCGGGCGGCCCGGCCCGGCGGCGCAACCTCGGCTGCAGCCCCCGCCGCGGCGGCCTCGGTCGCCGCGGCGGGAGCAGCCGGCTCAGGTGCCACTCCTGATCACCTTTTGCTCTTCGGTGGAGCCCTCGAAGCGCGACGGGTTCGCGCTGTACGTCCCGGCGTCGTCCTTGGTCACGAACTTCAGGCCCGTGTTCGTCTCCGCCGGGCCGGTCAGGCCGCCCGAGATCTTGCTGATGAAGAGCTGCATGACCGGATAGAAGCCCTGCAGGTAGGGCTGCTGGTCGATCGTGAAGTCGAGCTGGTCGGCCTGCAGCAGCTCCAGCGTCTTGGGCAGGGTGTCGTACCCGCCGCCCTTCACGTCCTGGTCGCGCAGCTTGTACTTCTCGATCACCTGGCCGACGCTCTGCGTCGAGCCGGCGTCGACGGCGAACATGCCCTTCGCGTCCTTGTTGCCGATCCACCACGCGTCGACGCGCGAGAGCTCCTCGTTGAGCTCGGCGCCGGTCGCGATCGTCTTGTACTCGATGTCCTTGCCCGAGTCCTTGATCGCCTGGATGGCGCCGTCGATCCGCGGCTGGATGTTGAGCGAGCCCGGGGTGGCGATGAACAGCGCGATCTTGCCCGAGGGCACGAGCTCGACGATCCGCTTGCCCATCTCAACGCCGGACAGGAAGAGGTCCTGGCCGATGTAGGCGAGCCGGTTGTTGTTGGGGTCGTCGGCGTTGTAGGAGTAGACCGGGATGCCGGCCGCGAGCGCCTTGTCGGTCGGCGCGTTGAACGCCTTCTGGTCGGTGATCGCGATCGCGATGCCGTCGGCGTTGCCGGCGATCGCCGTATTGAAGGCGTTCACCATCTCGGACACGTTGGCCGTCTCCGACCCGGTCCACTGGAACTCGCACTTGAGCAGCGCGCACGCGTCCTCGGCGCCGTACTGCGTGGGCACGAAGAATGGGTTCGTGGTCACGTGGTTGACGAAGACGAACCGGTACTTCGGGGTCTCCGGGAAGTTGCCGGCGCCTGCGCTGCCGTTGCTGGCGGCGTTGTCATCGCTGGACTCGCCACAGGCGGCCAGCGCGGTCGCCAGCAGGGCGGCGCCGCCGCCCGCCAATGCGGTCCTCCGCGTCATTGCGAGGCGCGATCGTGCCTCCAGAGACCTGGCCTGGTCAGTCAAGGGACCTCCTCCTCTCTGCGCTCGCGCGGACCTGGTGGCTCGCGGCTGGCGACGTGTCATTGTTATCGCTAACATTTCCCGCTGTCAACTGATCGTGGCAACGCAGCACCCTCAATGGAGAGCGCTCACATATCCGCCTTGAATCAGCTGCCCCTGCGCGGGCTGGACCGCGACGTCTCCCGTCTCGTGCTCGGCACGATGCTGCTGACGGACTCCGGCGCCGACGTGCTCGACGAGTACGTGCGGCTCGGCGGCAACACGATCGACACGGCGCGCGTGTACGGCGACGGCGACGCCGAGCGCGCGCTCGGCGCCTGGCTCGAGGCGCGCCCCGGCGCGCGCGAGCGGCTGATCATCGTCTCCAAGGGCGCGCACCCGAGCGGCGACCGCAAGCGCGTCACCGCCGAGGAGATCGAGCGCGACCTGCGCGTGAGCGTCGACCTGCTCGGAGGCCCGATCGACCTCTACCTGCTGCATCGCGACGACCCCTCGGTGCCGGTGGGGGCGATCGTCGAGTGCCTGACCGCGCTGCGCGAGGCCGGCCTGCTGCTGGCCTACGGAACGTCCAACTGGACGACGGCGCGGATCGACGAGGCCAACGCCTGGGCCGCCGCTCATGGGCTCGAGGGCTTCTGCGTCAGCAGCCAGCACCTCTCGCTCGCGACGCAGAACGAGGAGCAGTGGCCGGACACCCGGTCGGCCAACGATCCGGAGATCCACGCCTGGCACCAGCGGACGCAGACGCCGCTCCTGGCCTGGTCGCCGCAGGCCCGCGGCTACTTCTTCGGCCGTACGGGCTCCGAGGTGCTGCGCGTGTACGACAACGCGGTGAACCGCGAGCGGCGGCGGCGGGCGGAGCAGCTCGGCGAACGGCTCGGCCGCACGCCGGCGCAGGTCGCGATGGCGTGGGTGCTGCAGCAGCCGTTCCCCGTCTTCGCCTGCTTCGGCGCCCGCAGCGCCGATCAGGTGCGCGAGGCGTTCGGGGCGCTCGAGGTCGACCCCGAGGAGCTGGGCGCCCTTACGGCGTGACGGCGCCGCGGATGAAGTCGATGATCGCCTGGGTCGGCGCGCCGGGCGTGAACACCTCGGCGACCCCGAGCTCCTTCAGCTCGGGGATGTCCTGCGACGGGATCGTGCCGCCGACGGTGACCACGACGTCGCCGGCGTCCTGCTCGCGCAGAAGGTCGACGACGCGCGGGACCAGCGTCATGTGCGCGCCGGAGAGGATGCTCAGGCCGACCGCGTCGGCGTCCTCCTGCAGCACCGTCTCCACGATCTGCTCGGGCGTCTGGTGCAGGCCGGTGTAGATGACCTCCATGCCGGCGTCGCGCAGCGCGCGGGCGATGATCTTCGCCCCGCGATCGTGTCCGTCGAGCCCGGGCTTGGCGACCACCACCCGGATCTTGCGCTCGGCCATGGCGGCTGAGTCTAGTGTCGCGATTTGTAAGTTCGGTCGCAGACTGCGGGATGCATGGTCGTGTCTGGCGGTCGCCGGCGGCCTGGCTCGTACTCGGCGTACTTGCGAAGCCGCCGGCGGGCGCCAGGCGCGGCCAGGCGCCCGCCGGCTGCCATCGAACTTCCGAATCGGGACACTAGGGCGACGCGAGCGTGAAGGACCCGCTGCCGATGAGCGGCCCGTACTTGTTGAGCGAGCGCTTGCCGCGGCCGGGCCAGACCAGCCAGCGGTAGCGGCGTCCGGGGACGAGCCGGAACCGCTCTCCCTCGAAGCGCCACGCGCGCTGGAGCTTGAGCCGCGGCCGCCTCGGCCAGGCGCTCAGCACCTTGCGGTCGCCGCGGAAGAGCTGGACGTTGTAGTAGCCGGCACGCCGGATCTCCGTCCAGCGCAGCAGCGGCGGACGATCGACCTTGTGCCCGGCGGCCGGGGCGAGCAGGCGACGGCCGGGCCGCGCCGAGAACGTGCGCGTCGCGACGTTGCCGGCCTCGTCGACGGCGGTCAGGCGGTAGTCGTAGCGACGCCCGTTGCGCACCTGGCGGTCGGCCATGCTGCCGGCCATTCTGCTGTTCACGAGGCTCTGCGGCTCGCCCTTGATCCCCGGCGACCTCCAGAGCTCGACCGCGGTCGCGTCGGCCGTCGCCCAGCGCAGGCGCACGATGCGGTCGCCCGGGACCACGCGGACGCCGTTGATCGTGGGCGCGGTGGCGTCGTAGCGCAGTGCGAACGCGCCCGCCGTGCTGACGTTGCCCGCCTTGTCGGTGCACGTGCCCGTGACGGTGGCCGAGGCGCTGTCGGGGCCGCCGTACGTCGCGGAGGTGCAGCCCGCGAGTCCGGAGGTCGCGTCCGTGCCGGAGAACGCGACCTGGAACGGACTTCGGTACCAGCCGTTGGCGTCGGGTGGACGGCTCGGGGTGGCGGCGGTGACGACCGGCGGCGTCATGTCGACCTGCAGCGACACCTCACGCGCGTCCGTCAAGCCGTTGCCGTCGCCGACCTTGCAGTACCTGAACGTCACCGCCGTATCGAAGTCGACTGGATCGTTGTTGTCGCAGCCGCCGAGGACGGTCGCGTTCGTCGGCAGCCACTCCCAGTGCACCGTCACCGGCTGCGCGGTACCACCCGTCGCACGAGGCCGGCGCGGGCGTGCAGCTGAGGTGATGCGGGCCGCCGAGGCCGCGGCCGGCAGGGCCGCCGTGGCGACAACGGCGAGCACGAGCGACACGAGCGCGCGCCTCATGCGAGCGTCTCCCGGCGTAGGTATGCGAGCAGTCCGAGGCTGCCGGCGGCTGCGATCAGGAGCGCGAGCGCCGCGAGGCGGGCTTCAGCGGAGGCGAGCGGGTCGTCGCGCTGGATGACGAAGCGTCCCGTGGCCAGGGCCGGGGGGATCGCTGTGGCGGCGACCGTCTCCCGGCTCCGAGGCGCCGGCTCGGACGTTTGGCGCTCGGCCGCGCGCCTGGGCTTGGGCCGCACTGCGTTCTCGCGGCGCTGCTTGGACCGTGGTTTCGGCGGCGTGGCCGGCGAGGAGCGGATCGTGGACGGCGCCGGTGCCGTTGTCGGCGGCGCCGCTGATGTGGTGGGCGGCGCCGCTGCTGTGGTGGGCGGCGCAGGTGCTGTGGTGGGCGGCGCAGGTGCTGTGGTCGGCGGCGGCGCAGGCGCGGTCCGGGCGCAGAGCTCGAAGGCGGGGCCGGCGCGGCCTGGGGCGCGGGGTCGGGCGCGCCGACCGCGCTCGAAGGGGCCGGATCGGGGGCCTGGGCGGCGGCGGGCGCGCAGACGGCCAGCAGCAGCGCAACGGCCATCAGATGCGCTCCTCCGTGCACAGCACGTCCGTGTTCAGGCCTCCGTGGCCGCGTCATCATCGGTTAGGTCCCAGCCTCAGCGCGCTGACGGTAGTCGACGCGGATGCGCCAAGTCAACCGGTTTCTGGTGCGGCATCACCCACTGGTCAGTCCGTGTTGACCATAAGTGGGCGGAAACACCGAAATTTGCCTCTCCGCCTTGCTTTGCGTAGGGTCACGTCATCGCGACGGCCCCTGCCACACGTGCGAAGGTCTCGGAGCCATCCTCGGAGGAGGACGGCAGCCACAGCGGGCGCCTGCTCCTGCGGATGCCGCCCGCGCTCCACAGCCGGCTCGCGCGCGCCGCCGAGCGCGAGGGGTCGAGTCTCAACGCATACATCACGAGTGTCCTTTCGGCCACCGCCAAGGCCGGCTCGCGGCGGTCGTCGCGCGATCGGCTGCTGCGGATCGTGCTGATCGCCGACCTCGCGCTGGTGGCCGTCGCCGCCACCGTGGCGATCGCGCTGCTGATCGCCGCCTGGCCCTAGCTCCTGCGCTTCACCTTCAGCGTCATCGCCATGTCCGGCGCGTGGATCGAGCAGATGATCTTGTAGGTCCCGGCGCGCTTCATCCTCTTGGTGTAGCTGCCCGAGCGCTTGAGCGCGGACTGGAAGTCCGCGGGGCCGCGCTGGACGACGACGTTGTGCTGGCGGCTTCCCGTCCAGTTCCACTTGACCGTCGTGCCCTTCTTGACGGTCACGGTCGGCGGGTCGCCGGCGCGGACGTAGTAGTCGTCGCCGATCTTGACGTTGCGCGTGGCGGCGCCGGCCGGCGCGGCCAGCGCGAGGGCGAGCCAGGACGAGGGCTATCGGCAGCGGTCGCATCATCATCAGAACACCGGCGTCTCCGTGTACGTGCCGAAGACCTCCTGGAGGGCCTCGACGATCTCCCCTTCGCTCGCATGTACGCGCGCGCACGCCAGGAGGTTCACCATCAGGTTGCGATTCTCCTCCGCGGCGGCCGCCTTCAGCTCGGCCAGCGCGCGCTCGACCGGCTCGCTGTCGCGGCGGGCGCGGACGGCCTGCACGCGGCCGATCTGCTTGCGCTCGAGCTCGGGATCGATGCGCAGGATCTCGAGCTCGGCGTCGTCACCCTCGCGGTAGTCGTTGACTCCGACCACGATCCGCTCGCCGCGGTCGATCTGGCGCTGGAGCTCGTACGCCGCGTCGGCGATCTCGCGCTGCGGGAAGCCTTGCTTGACCGCCTCGACCATGCCGCCCAGCTCGTCGATCTTGCGGAAGTACTCGTACGCGCGCGCCTCGAGCTCGTCGGTCAGCGCCTCGACGAAGTAGGCGCCGCCGAGCGGGTCGACGGTGTTCGTCACGCCGGTCTCGTGGGCGATCACCTGCTGCGTGCGCAGCGCGATCCGGACCGCCTCCTCGCTCGGCAGCGCCAGCGCCTCGTCGTAGGAGTTGGTGTGCAGCGACTGGGTGCCGCCGAGCACCCCGGCGAGCGCCTCGATGGCCGTGCGGACGATGTTGTTGAGCGGCTGCTGGGCGGTGAGGCTGACGCCGGCGGTCTGGGTGTGGAAGCGCATCAGCCACGAGCGCGGGCTGCGGGCGCCGAACGTCTCGCGCAGCTCGCGCGCCCAGATCCGGCGCGCCGCGCGGTACTTGGCGATCTCCTCGAAGAAGTCGATGTGCGCGTTGAAGAAGAAGCTCAGCCGCGGCGCGAAGTCGTCCACGTCGAGCCCGCGGGCGGCGAGCTGCTCGACGTAGGTCAGGCCGTCCTTGAGCGTGAAGGCGAGCTCCTGCGCGGCGGTCGAGCCCGCCTCGCGGATGTGGTAGCCGCTGATGGAGACCGGGTGCCAGCGCGGCATCTCGCGCGCGCACCACTCCATCATGTCGCCCAGCAGGCGCATCGCCGCGTCGACCGGGAAGCACCACTCCTTCTGGGCGATGTACTCCTTGAGGATGTCGGCCTGGATCGTGCCGCCCGAGGCGCGCGCGCGGCACGCCGGCCTCCTCGGCCGCCACCACGTAGAAGGCCATCATGATCGCCGCCGGCGCGTTGATGGTCATCGACACGGTGACCTCGCCGAGGTCGATGCCGGCGAACAGCGTCTGCATGTCATCGAGCGTGTCGATGGCCACGCCCTCGCGGCCCACCTCGCCGAGCGAGCGCATGTGGTCGGAGTCGTGGCCCATCAGGCTCGGCATGTCGAACGCGGTCGACAGCCCGGTCTGGCCGTGGTCGAGCAGGTAGCGGAAGCGCTCGTTGGTCTCCTCGGCGGTGCCGAAGCCGGCGAACTGGCGCATCGTCCACAGCCGCCCGCGGTACATGCTCGGATAGACGCCGCGGGTGAACGGATACTCGCCCGGGAAGCCGATCCGCTCCTCGAAGGCGCCGACGTCCTCAGGCGTGTAGAGCGGTCGGATCGGCTCACCCGACATCGTGGTGAAGCCGTCGCGGCGCTCAGGCGTGGCCGAGTAGCGCTCCCGGTACCAGCGCTCGGCGTCCGTCCACTGCCGCTCCTCCGTCGCCATCACGTCTGAGTCTAGGGTGCCGGAATGCGCGCGCTGCTCGTGCACGTTCGCCCCCATCGGCGCACGCTGGTGCTGGCCGCCGTGCTCGGCCTGCTGGGGGCCGCGGCCGGGCTGGCTCAGCCGCTCGCCGCGCGCGAGGTGATCGAGGCGCTCGCCGCCGACGAGTCGCTGACGCGGCCGCTGGTGATCCTGAGCGCCCTGGACTGCAGCGCCTGCCCGCTCTATCTCTTCTACATCTCGGACCCGATCGCGGACATCGCCTCAGGCGCCGAGCGCGCCGTCGTCGCGATCGCGCACCGTCTCTCGACGGTGGTCGCCGCTCGACCGGATCCTCGTGATCGAGGGCGGGCGCGTGCGCGCGCAGGGCACGCACACCGAGCTGGTCGAGGCGGACGAGCTCTACCGCGAGCTCGCCGCCACGCAGCTCACCGCGTGAAGAGGGAAACGTCAACTGCGGCTGGGTAAGGGAGCTGGTGAGCCGGCCGCGCGGCGAGAATCCCGGCCATCTGTCCTGGCTAGGTGGTCGTATGGGCCACCAAGGCAGGACGATGGCGAGAAACCCGCGCGTCGTCCTGGATAGGGGTCGCTATGTGACCCCAGGCCAGGACGGTGGCCACAATCCCGGTCGATCCCGCTCCCCCTAAATGCCGGGGTTGACGTTCAGATCCTGACCGCACCTCGGCGCTACCTTGCGCCGCCTGGAGGGCGATGGGGCGCGGGCCCCGAGGTGAGGTGAGAGATGTCACGGTTGCGGTGGCGCCGGTGGGTCGGCGCCGTGGGAGCGGGCGCGCTGCTGGCGCTGCCGAGCGTCGCGCAGGCCAGCCCGGTGCTGCGCGTGAAAGACGGCAAGGCACGGCTCGTGAACGACCGCCTGCTGCCGCCTCGCGCCCGAACCGCGCTGCCTCAGGTCCCGCGCGGCGCCGCGATCGCGCGGCCCGCCCGCCGGGCCCGCGCCGCCGCGCTCACGCCGGCGCAGCGGGCGGGCTACGACGCCGCGCTGGCCGACGCCCGTCTCGTGCGCGACGGGCTGACCGGCACCCGCCACGCCGAGCTGAGCGCCGTGATCGCGACGGCCGAGGACATCGAGGCGCGCGGCGAGCTCACGCTGACGCGGCTGCCCGCGCTGACGATGACGCTCAGGCGCAACGCCGAGTTCTGGGCCGCCAACGAGGCGCCCGCGCCCGGCACGCGCGTCGTGTTCTCCGGCTCGCCGGTGTACCTCGAGTACTACGCCGGCCTCGGCCTGCAGATCCAGCCGCTGGCCAACTTCGGCAAGGCGAACGCCGCCTGGTCGACGTGCAAGGGCAACGGCAACCTGACGTGTACGAAGCTGCGCAACCTGCTCGACGCGATGATCGCGCTCGGCTCGAGCCGCGGCACGTTCACGGCCTGGGAGTACTTCTTCGCGTTCGAGGGCGGCGCGCCGCCGTGGATGAGCGGGATGGCCCAGGGCACCGGCATCCAGGCGCTCAGCCGCGCGTACAC
Organism: uncultured Solirubrobacteraceae bacterium; assembly: GCA_963830725.1. Lineage (GTDB taxonomy): Bacteria > Actinomycetota > Thermoleophilia > Solirubrobacterales > Solirubrobacteraceae > DASSUW01. The sequence goes on from CAWHNO010000002.1 coordinate 342,185, forward strand.
GCTGACCGGGGTGACCCGCTACCGCGACGTCGCGACGGCGGCGCTGGCCGCCTTCGAGACGGCGCCGCCGGTCGGCATCGCCCGCCCGGCCGCCAGCGGCATGCACTACCTCATGTACTCCTACGCGCCGGACCTGTTCATCTTCAACGGGTTCCTCCAGTCGCTCGTCGGCCTCGACGACTATCGCGACGCGACGAAGGACCCGCGCGGCACGACCCTCTTCCGCGCGGGCCACTCGCACGCCCGCTGGCTGGTCCCGTTCTCCGACACCGGCTCGTGGTCGCTGTACTCGCTCGGCGGGCCGCCGTCGACGGTCGAGTACCACACGCTGCTGCGCGACATCCTGAGCAATCTCTGCAAGCGGATCGGGACCGACGTCTACTGCACGACGGCGGAGCGCTTCACGCAGTACCTCAGCGCACGGTCGCCCTGATGAGCCCGCGCGACATGGCGGCCAGGCCCTCGGAGATCCAGCCGGCCGTGAACAGCGCGACGACGCCGAACGGCACGAAGGCCAGGCCCTCGAGCACGGTGTCCGGCTCCCAGAAGCCGAAGTCCATCGCGTCGAGCGGAGCGAGGAGCGGGGCGGCGAGGAACCACAGCGCGACGCTGTAGGAGGTGACCGCGACGACGAAGGTCGTGATGCCGACCGGGAAGCGGGCGAGCAGGTAGCCGACGCCGCGCCACGTCATGCCGTCGGTCCAGTAGGCCTTCAGGCGCCCGAACCACCCTTCCGCCTGCGGAGCGACGGCAACGGGCGAAAGCCGGGTGCCGAGCAGCGCGTTGGCCAGGCCGCGCTCGAAGACGAGCAGCGGGCGGGTGGCGGCCAGCACGAACGTGAGGAGCGGGATGCCGACGATCGTGATCGCGAGGCCGAGACCGGTGCTGAGCCCGGTGACGAGCCAGATGAAGTAGGCGGTGCCGAGCGGCAGGCCGAGCAGATGATGGGTCAGGGTCGTCCAGCCGCGGGCGGTGATCAGAGGGCGCAGCGCGACGCGCCACGCGGGGTCGGGTGTCAGGGTCGTGTCCATGCCATCAGGATCGCCATCCCGGCGGCCGATCGAGCACCAGCCAACCTGCATCCTGCGGTGGGGATGACCGCAGCCACGGGGTGTGGCTTGACACGCCGGGCCGAGTTTGGTCAACTGTATTAGTCGCTTGACTAACTCGAAGGAGATGGCGATGAGCGATCCCAGCCCTTCCTTCTACGCCTCGCCCGCGGAGGCCGCCGGCGCCCCGCCCGAGGAGTTCCTGTACGTCGCGTGCCTGCACGAGGGGACCGGCGTGGACGAGCCCGACTTCCTCGCGGTGGTGGACGCCGAGGACGGGCGGATCGTCCACCGGCTGCCGATGCCCAACGTGGGCGACGAGCTGCATCACTTCGGCTGGAACCGCTGCAGCTCGGCCTGCCACGGTCCCGACCGCTCGCATCTGATCGTGCCCGGCTTCCGCTCCTCGCGGATCCACGTCGTCAACGTCGCCGACGATCCCCGGCGGCCGCGGATCGAGAAGGTGATCGAGCCCGAGGAGGTCGTCCGCGCGACGGGCCTGACCCGCCCGCACACCGTCCACTGCATGCCCGGCGAGAACATCGTGATCAGCATGCTCGGGGACGCCGACGGCAACGGCGCCTGCGGCTTCGCCGTCCTCGACGCGCGGACGCTTCGAGCTCAAGGGCCGCTGGGAGAACGGCGGCCCGCACCCGCAGCTCAACTACGACTTCTGGTACCAGCCGCGCCAGAACGTGCTGGCCTCGTCGGAGTTCGGCGAGCCCGCCGCCTACGAGCCCGGGTTCGACCTCGAGGACGTCGCCGCCGGCCGCTACGGCAGCCGCCTGCACTTCTGGAACCTGAGCCGAGCGCCGCGTCGAGCAGACGCTCGAGCTCGGCGAGACCGGCCTCGTGCCGCTCGAGATCCGCTGGCTGCACGACCCCGACGCCGACCAGGGCTTCGTCGGCGCCGCCCTGTCGAGCACGATGTGGCACTTCCACCGCACCAACGGCTCCTACGGCGCCGACCAGGTGATCGCCGTCGAGGGCGTCGAGCAGGAGGGCTGGCCGTTCCCGGTCCCGGGGCTGATCACCGACCTCGTCGTCTCGATGGACGACCGGTTCCTGTACTTCTCGAACTGGCTGCACGGCGACCTGCGCCAGTACGACATCTCCGACCCCGCCAACCCCCGCGAGACCGGACGGCTCCAGCTCGGCGGCGTCCTCGGCAGGCCGTCCGACGCCGGCCGCGACCTGCACGGCGGCCCGCAGATGCTCCAGCTCTCGCTCGACGGGCGCCGCCTCTACGTCACCAACTCGCTCTACTCGACCTGGGACAACCAGTTCTACCCCGGCCTGCGCTCATGGCTGCTGCGCGTCAACTGCCCGCCCGACGGGGGCATGGAGCTCGACCCCGGACTTCTTCGTCGAGTTCGAGCCCGGCACGGACCCACGAGGTGCGCCTCCAGGGCGGAGACTGCACGACGGAGATCTTCCAATGACGCTCGCCCACATCGGCGGCCTCCCGGTCGAGGAGAGCGTGCGGGCGCTCGTGCCGGCCGCGGCGACCACGATCCTCTATCTCGCCACATGGCTCAGGCGTCGGTAGCCCGGCAGCAGACCGAGGAGGCGTTCCTCGACGCCGCGGAGCGGCTGCTGGTCAGCGTCGGCCACGCCGGCATCACGACCCGGGCGCTCGCCGAGGAGGCGGGCGCCAACCACGGCCTCGTCCACTACTACTTCGGCTCCATGGAGAACCTGCTCGCGCGCGTGCTCGAGCGGTTCACCGAGCGGCTGATCGGGCGCCAGCGGACGATGTACTCGGCGCCAGACGTGCCGTTCGCCGAGAAGTGGCGCACCGCGATGCGGTACCTCGACGCCGATCGCGAGTACCAGAAGGTGTGGTTCGAGCTGCAGGCGCTGGCCTGGAACCGCCCCGAGCTGCGCGAGCGCGTCGCCCACGTGGACGCGGAGTGGCGGGCGGTGCTCAGCGAGGCCTTGGCGGAGCCGCGCGAGCGCTACGGCATCGACATGCCGCTCCCCGCGCTGGTGTCGCTCGTGATCACCTTCAACGAGGGCATGATCTTCGAGCGGCTGTCGGGGATCGAGACGGGCCAGGCCGAGCTCCTCGAGTGGATCGAGGGCTGGATCCAGGAAAGGGACGAGCGATGACGACGATCGAGGCCCGCCGCGAGCAGACGCGGGCGCGCTACCCGGACCGGGACGGCTACGTCGAGCGCGACGGCGTCCGCATCTTCTACGAGGTCTACGGCACCGGCGAGCCCACCGTCCTGCTGCTGCCGACCTGGTCGATCATCCACTCGCGCCACTGGAAGGCGCAGATCCCCTATCTCGCCCGCCACGCGCGCGTCGTCACGTTCGACGGGCGCGGCAACGGACGCTCGGATCGGCCCGGCTCGGTCGAGGCCTACGCCGAGCGCGAGTTCGCCGCCGACGCCCTCGCGGTGCATGGACGCCACGGCCACCGAGCGCGCCGTTCTCGGTCGGGCTGTCGGCGGGCGTGCTCTGGGGCATGCTGTTCGCCGCCGAGCACCCGGAGCGGGTCGACGGGGCCGTGTTCATCGCGCCGGCCGCGCCGTTCGCCCAGCACCTCGCGCGCGTCGACCACGCCCTTCGACGAGCCGCTCGAGACGTACGACGGCTGGGCGAAGTACAACCGGCACTACTGGCTCGAGAACTACCGCGACTTCCTCGAGTTCTTCTTCAGCCAGATGCTTCACGGAGCCGCACTCGACCAAGCAGCGCGAGGACGGCGTCGGCTGGGGGCTCGAAACCACGCCCGAGACCCTGGCGCTGACCTACCTGGGCCGGGAGCTGAACGACGCTGACGAGTTCGCGCGCCTGTGCCGCGCGTCTCGTGCCCGGTACTGGTCATCCACGGCACCGACGACGCGGTACGGCCGGTCGTCGTCGGCGAGCGGGTGGCGGCGGAGACCGGCGGCGACTTCGTCGGCGCTGGAGGGCTCCGGGCACTGCCCGCACGCGCGCGATCCGGTGCGCGTGAACCTGCTGCTGCGCGACTTCATCGCCCCGCGGCCGGCGCCGCGGTCCTGGACGCGCGGACGCCGCCGCCGCAAGCGGGCGCTCTACATCTCGTCGCCGATCGGCCTCGGCCACGCCCGGCGCGACGTCGCGATCGCCCGCGAGCTGCGCCACCTGCATCCCGACCTGGAGATCGACTGGCTCGCCCAGCACCCGGTGACCGCGGCGCTCGAGGCCGCGGGCGAAAGCGTGCACCCGGCCAGCCGCGACCTGTCCAACGAGTCGCGCCACATCGAGTCCGAGTCGGCCGAGCACGACCTGCACTGCTTCCAGGCGTGGCGTCGCATGGACGAGATCCTCGTCGCCAACTTCATGGTCTTCCACGACCTCGTCAGCGAGACCGACTACGACCTGTGGATCGCCGACGAGGGCTGGGAGATCGACTACTACCTGCACGAGAACCCCGAGCAGAAGCGGGCCGCCTACGCCTGGCTGACCGACTTCGTCGGCTGGCTGCCGATGCCCGACGGCGGCGAGCACGAGGCCGCCCTCACCGCCGACTACAACGCCGAGATGATCGAGCACATCGCGCGCTACCCGCGGGTGCGCGACCGCGCGATCTTCGTCGGCAACCCGGAGGACATCGTGCCCGACGCGTTCGGGCCCGAGCTGCCGGCGATCGCCGACTGGACCGGGCAGCACTTCGACTTCGCCGGCTACGTCACCGGGTTCGACCCGGCGGAGCTCGGCGACCGCGAGAAGCTGCGCGCGGAGCTCGGCTACGGTCCGGCCGAGCAGGTGTGCGTCGTGACGGTGGGCGGGTCCGGGGTCGGCCGATCGCTGCTCGAGCGTGTCATGGCGGCCTTCCCCGACGCGAGGCAGCGCGTGCCCGCCCTGCGGATGATCGTCGTCGCCGGCCCGCGGATCGACCCGGCGTCGCTGCCGGCGCACGACGGCCTCGAGGTCCGCGCGTTCGTGCCCGACCTCTACCGCCACCTGGCCGCCTGCGACCTCGCCGTCGTCCAGGGCGGCCTGACGACGTCGATGGAGCTGACCGCCAACCGCCGCCCGTTCCTCTACTTCCCGCTCCGCCACCACTTCGAGCAGAACACCCACGTCCGCCACCGGCTCGAGCGCTACGGCGCCGGGCGCCGCATGGACTTCGAGACGGCGAGCCCGGAGATCATCGCCGCGGCGATCGCCGAGGAGATCGGCCGCGAGGTCGACTACGCGCCGGTCGAGACGGACGGCGCCGCCGTCGCCGCCGCGCGGATCGCAGAGCTGCTCTGAGCGCCGGCCGCGCGGGCGCGGCCGGCGCTTCAGCAGCGTCACCCGTCCTGGAAGACGCCCGCCTTGAGCGCCGCCTGGCGGCCGCCGACGATCGGCAGCTGGATCTTGCTGGCCTTCGTGTCGACGGTGATCACGGAGCCGTTGGTGGCGGCCGGCCCGCCCTCGATCGCGCTCGTCTGACCGATCAGATGCCCGGTCACGATGATCCCGATCCGGTGGCCGGCCTTGAACGTGTGCTCGGTCGGCATCGTCGTGATCGGGAACTGGTCCTTCTCGTCGATCGTCACCGGCGTCGCGTCCTGGTACCACAGCGAGTCGCGGTTCGAGGAGTCCAGGCCGCCGCGCGTCACGCGCCACTGCGTGACGTTCCTCGTGCGCTTGCGTGACCTCGCAGGTAGCACGCGTTGTCGACCGTCTGCGTCGGTCGCGGTGCAGGTGTCGCCGATCGTGCACGGCGTGCCGTCGCTCGTCGCGCCCCAGCACGTGCGGGTCGTCGTGTTCGTCGATCCCGTCGCCGCTGCGGGTGACCATCGAGAACGGCGTCGCGTTGTAGTCGACCACCAGCACGCCGAGGTTCGACTGCTGCGGTGCTCAGCGACGCCTTGAGGTCGAGCCGCGCGGTGCCGGACAGGCGCACGTCGGCCTTCAGCGGCTGCGACAGGAAGACGCGCCGGTTCGTCTGGGCGCCGTCCGGGTTGTTGATGTACGTCGTTCTCGCCGACCGAGTTGCTGCCGGTGAACGACAGCGTGCGCGCGTCCGCCGCCGCCGGCGGCGCCGGCGAGCGTGCCGGCCGCGGCCTCGCTCGTGCCGCGCAGGAACACGTTGACGGCGGCCGTGCCCGGGACCGGCCAGTCGGCGTAGTCGTTCCAGACGTCCTTCTCGTCCTCGACCGTGACCGCCGGCTCGGCCTCGATGCCGTTGTCGACGCCGTGCAGGTAGTGGTCGAACCAGCGGTGCAGCGTGTCGACCCAAGCCGCGCGGCGCACCTCGAACGGGTCGGTGTGCCCGGTGCGCATCAGCCACAGCTTGCGCGGCACGCCGTTGGCCTTCAGCGCGTCCCACCACATGCCGAGGTGGTCCATGCGGACGTTGTCGTCCTGGAAGCCGTGGATCGCGAACACCGCGGCCTCGATGTTGCTCGCGTCCTTGACGTAGTCGCGGTCGCGCCAGAACTCGTTGATGTCGCCGTGCGCGTCGCCGTCGATCGTGTTGACGAACGCGTTCAGCGCGGCGCACAGCGGCCTGCGGTTCGGGAGGTCCACGCCGTCGGGCGGGTTCGGGCCCGTCGTGATCGTCGGGTTGAGGTTGCCGCCCGGGTAGTTGTTGTTGTGCCGCACGCCCCCCGTGCGCGAGTAGTTGTACCAGGCGGAGATCGCCGAGACCGGGACGATCGTCTTCAGGCCCTCGACGCCGGTCGCGGCCACGCCGTTGGCCAGCGTGCCGTCGTAGGACTTGCCGATCATCGCCGAGCTGCCGTTGTGCCAGTCGGCGACCACCTCCGCCGACGTCACGTCCGGCGCCTTGTAGGCACGGACGCGGCCGTTGAGCCAGTCGACGATCGACTTCTCGCCGGCGATGTCCTCCGGGCCGCCGTGGTTCGGGCAGCCCTCCGTCGTGTAGCCGGTGCCGAGCATCTGGCCCAGCACGTACGCGTAGCCGCGCGGCACGAAGTAGTTGTCGTAGAACAGCGGCCAGCGGTCGTTGACGCCGTCGCCGTCCCAGTCCGCCATGCACTGCCCCTCGTTGCCGCGGCACACGGTCGTGTAGTACGGGCTCGGATCGATGATCGCCGGCACCTTGACCCCGGGCCCGGACTCCTTCGGCCGGATGATGTCGGCCGTGACGAAGTCCATCTTGCCGTTGCCGTCCTGGTCGACGCCCGGCTGCGGTATGAACACCCGCTCCCGGATCGCCTGCGTGTAGTCGAACACCGGCGCGGTCTTGCCGTCCGCCCCGATGGTGACGCCCGGATCCGCCGCGCGAGCGGTTCCGGCGAACCCGAAGACCGCGAGCGCCAGCGCGCCGATCGCGATCCTCCCAGCAAACCTCCCCATAGCTCCCTCCCCTGCGTTGCAGCCGCCGCCCGGAACTCTACTCCCGCATCGCCTCCCCGAGAAGCGCCCGGGCGATCACGAGCTTCTGGATCTCGCTCGTCCCCTCGTAGATCTCGGTGACCTTGGCGTCGCGGTAGTAGCGCTCGGCCGGGAACTCCTTGGTGTAGCCGTAGCCGCCGAGCACCTGGATCGCCTCGCCCGTCTGTCGCCGCGCGACGGCGCTGGCGAACAGCTTGGCCTGCGCGCCCTCGACGGTGTGCGGCCGGCCGGCCTCCTTCAGCCGCGCCGCCCGCCAGGTCAGGGCGCGCGCCGCCTCGATCTCGGTCTGCATCTCGGCGAGCTTGTGCTGGATCGCCTGGAGCCGCGCGATCGGGCCGCCGAACGCGTTGCGCTCCTTCGCGTAGGCCGTCGCGACGTCCAGGCCCGCCTGCGCGATCCCGACCGCCTGGGCCGCGATCCCGATCCGCCCGCCGTCGAGCGTGCGCAGTGCGATCCGCATCCCCTCCCCCGCCTGGCCGAGCCGCTCGCCGGGCGTCTCGTCGAACGACAGGTCGGCGGTGGAGCTCGAGTTGAGCCCCATCTTCTCCTCCTCGCGCGTGACCGCGAAGCCCTCCGCGCCGGCGCGCACCACGAACGCGCTCGCGCGGTCGTCCTCGCGCGCGAAGACGATGAAGGTCGAGGCGTGCGAGCCGTTGGTGATCCACTGCTTGGAGCCGGTGATGCGGCCGTCGACGGCCCGCGTGCGCATCGCCCCCGCGTCCGACCCCGAGCCGGCCTCGGTCAGCGCGAACGCCCCGATCTCCTCCCCCGCCGCCAGTGCCGGCACGTACGGCGAGTCGTACGAGAGCAGCGGCAGCGTGCAGGCGCTGGTGTGGACGGCGACGGTCACGCCGACTCCGGCGTCGGCCCGCGAGAGCTCCTCGAGCACGAGCGCGTACGAGAGGAAGTCGGCGCCCGCGCCGCCCTGCTCCTCGGGCACGCAGACGCCCATCAGACCGAGCTCGCCGAGCTCGCCGAACAGCTCCCGCGGGAACGTGTGGTCGCGATCCCACTGTGCCGCGTGCGGCGCGATCCGCTCGTCGGCGAACCGGCGCGCGAGCTCGCGGATCTCCTGCTGCTCGACGGTCAGCTCGTGCAGGCTCATGCCCGCGCCCGTGTGACGGCCACGCCGCCGCCGACCGCCGCCGCCGCCACGGCCGCGCCCGCGAACCGCAGGCGCCGGCGGTCGAAGCGCAGGACCTCCCACCCCTCCTCGCGGGCGACCCTCGCCAGCGTCTTGTCGGGGTGCACGGCGACCGGGTGGCCGACCGCGCGCAGCATCGGCAGGTCGGACTCCGAGTCCGAGTACGCCCACGAGGCGTCGAGGTCGATCCCCTCGCGCTCGGCCAGCTCGCGGATGGCCTGTGCCTTGCCCTCGCGGTAGGTGAACGGGCCGCCGGGGCGGCCGGTGTAGTGGCCGTCGATCACCTCGGAGACGGAGCCGACGGCACCGTCGAAGGTGAGCACGATGGCCATCAGCTCGGCCATCTCCTGCGACGCGGCGGTGCAGATGAAGACCGGGCGGCCGGCGTCCTGGTGCTCGTACGCGATCGCCAGCATGCGCGGGTACAGGCGCGGCAGCACGCCGGCGAGCACCTCGGGGGCGAGACGCTGGAGATCGCGCACGCGCACGCCCTCGAGCAGCTTCGAGATCCGCTCGCGCAGGGCGTCGGTGCCGGCGTCGGTCGATCCGCGCAGGCTGAACAGCAGGTTCGCGTAGGCGTCCTTGGCGAGCTCCCGGCGCGACACGAGGCCCGCCTTGTAGGCCGCGCGGCCGAACTGGTAGGCGGACGAGCCCGCCATCAGCGTCCGGTCGAGATCGAAGAACGCCGCCCCGGCCTCGTCGGGCCGCCGCAGCGCGCCCCCGCCGGGCGGGGGCGGGAGGATGTGCGGGCGCTCGGTCACACCTGGACGATCACTGCGTCGCCCTGGCCGCCGCCGGAGCAGATCGCGGCGCAGCCGTAGCCGCCGCCGCGCCGGCGCAGCTCGTGCACCAGCGTGGCGAGGATGCGCGCGCCCGAGGCCCCGATCGGATGCCCGATCGCCACCGCGCCGCCGTTGACGTTCACGCGGTCCTCCTCGATGCCGAGCATGCGGACCGAGTTCAGCGTGACCGAGGCGAACGCCTCGTTGATCTCCCACAGGTCGATGTCGCCGGGCTGCAGGCCCGCCTTGTCGAGCGCCTTCAGCGCCGCGTTGGCGGGCGTGCGGGCGAGCCACTCGAAGTCGTCGGCCACCGCCGCCTGGGCGACGATCGTGCCGAGCACCTCCCTGCCCTCGCGCTCGGCCCACTCGTCGGAGGCGAAGACCAGCGCGCCCGCGCCGTCGTTGACGCCGGGCGAGTTGCCGGCGGTGTGGGAGCCCTCCTTGTGGGCGAGCCCGGGCAGCTTGGAGAGCGCCTCGAGACTGCTGTCCCGGCGCGGCGCCTCGTCGACCTCGACGACCGTGTCGCCCTTCCGGCCCTTGACCGTCACGGCGACGATCTCCTCCGGCAGGCGCCCGTCGTCGGTGGCCGCGATCGTGCGCTCGTGCGAGCGCAGCGCCCACTTGTCGAGATCCACGCGGGTCATCTCGAGCTGCTCGCCGACCTCGGTCGCCTCCTCGAACATCTGCTTGCCGCTGAACGGGTTGCGCAGGCCGTCCTGGACCATCGCGTCGAGCGCCTTCATGTCGCCCATCCGGGCGCCGAAGCGGGCCTTCGGCAGCAGGTACGGCGCCTGCGACATCGACTCCATGCCGCCGCCGACCGCCAGCTCGAGGTCACCGGCGCGCACCGCCTGGTCGATCAGCCCCGCCGCGCGGATGCCCGACGCGCAGACCTTGTTGATGGTCTCGGAGCTGACCTCCTTGGGGATTCCGGCGTGGATCTGGGCCTGCCGCGACGGGATCTGACCCGCGCCCGCCTGGAGCACCTGGCCCATGACCACGTGCTGGACCTGCTCCGGCGCCACTTCGGCGCGCTCGAGAGCCGCCTTGATGGCGATCCCTCCCAGCTCGGTCGGGTGCAGGCTGGAGAGTCCGCCGCCCAGCTTCCCCACGGGGGTGCGGGCGGCGCCGAGGATCACGGTTCGTGGCATGCCGCCATGCTATTGGCATGCGTGTACGAGCCACGACAGATGCCCCGCCCGACACCGGCGCCGACACGATCGCGGTCGGCGTCTTCGAAGGGGAGCGGATCGCCCACGACGTCGACGGGGTCCTGCAGGGGCTGGTCGACTCCGGAGAGGCCCGCACCGGCCCGCGAAAGCTCGCCGTCGCCCACGCCGGCGGCAACCGCTACGTGGTCGTGGGCCTCGGCAAGCGGGACGAGTTCGACGGCGAGCGCGCCCGCGTGGCCGCTGCCACCGTCGCCGGCCGCGCGCGCGAGCTGGGCACCCGCACGCTCTGCTGGGAGATCCCGCACCATGTCGACGCGCCCGGCTTCGTCGAGGGCACCGTGCTCGCCGCCTACGAGTACCGCGCGTTCAAGACCGAGGCCGACGACGCGCCGAAGCTCGACGAGCTGATCGTCTCGGCCCACCACGACACGACCGCCGAGGTCGAGCGCGCGGCGGCGGCCGCCGAGGCCGCCAACGCGGCGCGCGACCTCCAGAACGCGCCCGCCAACGAGCTGACCCCGAGCGCGCTCGCCGAGCGCGCCCGCGCGCTGCCCGGCCTCGACGTCGAGGTGTGGGGCCGCGCGGAGATCGAGGCGGCCGGTATGGGCGCGTTCGCGGCCGTGGCGCGCGGCACGCACGAGGAGCCGCAGCTGATCACGCTCCGCTACGAGCCGCCCGGCGTCGCCGGCCCGCTGCTCGGCTTCGTCGGCAAGGGCGTGACCTTCGACTCCGGCGGCATCTCGATCAAGCCGTCGTCGAAGATGAGCGAGATGAAGTTCGACATGTCGGGCGCCGCGGCCGTGCTGGAGGCGACCGGCGCGATCGCCCGGCTCGGGCTCCCCGCGCGCGTGGTGTCGGTGATCGGCGCGACCGAGAACCTGCCCAGCGGCCACGCCGTCAAGCCCGGCGACATCCTGCGCGCCAAGACCGGCACCACGATCGAGGTCCTCAACACCGACGCCGAGGGCCGGCTCGTGCTCGCCGACTGCCTCGCGCACGCGATCGACCAGGGCGCGGAGCGGCTCGTCGACCTGGCCACGCTCACGGGCGCGATCGTCACCACGTTCGGCAACACGTACGCCGGCCTCTTCGGCACCGACGACGACTGGTGCGCGCAGGTCGAGGCCGCCGGCCGCCGGACCGGGGAGCTGGTCTGGCGGCTCCCGCTGCACGCCGAGTACGCGGACCTCATCAAGAGCCGCTACGCCGACATCGCGAACGCCGTCGAGGCCCGCAAGGCGGGCTCGATCACCGCGGCCGAGTTCCTCAAGCGCTTCACCGGCGACGTCCCGTGGGCGCACGTGGACATCGCCGGGACCGCCTACGAGAACGGCAAGCCGTATACGCGCAAGGGCGGCGCCGGCTTCGGCGTGCGGCTGCTCGTCGAGCTGGCGAGCGCGAACGGCGGAGCACACGACCTGCACTGACGGTTGCCGCTTTCTCTTCAGGTGATGATGAGGACGATCGCCACGATCGTGCCGTAGACGATCACTACGCGCCGGAGGATCTCCGAGGGGATCCTCCGGCCGTAGCGCGCGCCGATGTGCGCCCCGACGAACGAGCCGACGGCGATCAGCAGCGCCGCTTCCCAGGCCACGTGCGCGACGAGGATGAACAGCAGGCCGGCGACGGCGTTGGCGACGCCGGCGAGCACGTTCTTCATCGCGTTGAGGACCTGGAGGTCCTCGGCGAACGTGAGCCGCAGCAGCGACATCAGGATGATCCCCTGGGCGGCGCCGAAGTAGCCGCCGTAGATCCCGACTCCGAACGAGGCCGCCACGCCGCCGACCATGTTGTCGCCGCCCTCGTGGATCTTCGGTGACGGGCGCAGCGCCATCAGCGCCACGGCGAGCAGGATCAGCGCCGGCACGACGGCGTCGAAGACCTCGCTGGGCAGCTCGAGCAGCAGGACCCCGCCGATCACCGCCCCGATGACGGTGCCGATACCGAGGATCGCGAGCCGCCGCCACTGGCCGCGCAGCTCACGCCGGTACCCGAACGAGCCGCTCACTCCGCCCGGCACGAGGCCGACGCAGTTCGAGACGTTGGCCGTCACCGGCGCGTAGCCGACCGCCAGCAGGGTCGGGAAGGTGATCAGCGAACCGGAGCCGACGACCGCGTTCACCCCGCCGGCCACCGTCCCCGCCGCCAAGACGGCCAGCGCCTCGAGCAGGTCATGAAGGCCGGGAAGTCAAGCAGCACGTCAGAATCGTCGGCCATGGACTTCGACCTCTCCCCCGACCACGACCTCATCCGCCGTACCGTGCGCGACTTCGCCGAGCAGGAGGTCGCGCCGGTGGCCGAGGAGCTCGACCGCGAGAAGCGCTTCCCGTACGAGATCGTCGCCAAGCTCGGCGAGCTGGGCATGATGGGCATCCCCTTCCCGGAGGAGTACGGCGGCGGCGGCGGCGACTCGCTGGCCTACGCGATCGCCGTCGAGGAGCTGACGCGGATCGACTCCTCGGTCGCGATCACGGTCTGCGCGCACACCTCGCTCGGCACGCAGCCCGTCTACCTGTTCGGCACCGAGGAGCAGAAGCAGGACTGGATGCCGGAGCTGACCGCGGGGCGCAAACTCGGCGCCTTCGGGCTGACCGAGCCGGAGGCGGGCTCCGATGCCGGCAACGTGCGCACGCGTGCCCGGCTCGAGGACGGCGAGTGGGTGATCAACGGCGCCAAGCAGTTCATCACCAACGCAGGGACCGACATCTCGGGCATGGTGGTCCTCACCGCCCGCACCGGCGACGACGAGATCTCCAACCTGCTCGTCCCCAACGGCACGCCGGGCTACGAGCAGGGCGAGCCGTACCGCAAGATGGGCTGGAACGCGTCCGACACCCGGCCGCTGACCTTCACCGACTGCCGCGTGCCGGAGGAGAACCTGGTCGGACCCCGCGGCGCCGGCTTCAAGCAGTTCCTGCGCGTGCTCGACATCGGCCGCATCGGGGTGGCGGCGATGGGCGTCGGGCTCGCCCAGGGCGCCCTCGATCAGGCGCTGGCCTACGCGAAGCAGCGCAAGGCGTTCGGCAAGCCGATCTCCAAGTACCAGGCGATCCAGGCCAAGCTGGCCGACATGGCGACCGAGATCGAGGCGGCGCGGCTGCTGACCTACAAGGCGGCGCGGCTCAAGGACGCCGGGCGCAACTTCACGCTGACGGCGGCGCAGGCCAAGCTCAAGACCGGCCGGCTGGCGGTGCGCAGCGCCGAGGAGGCGGTCCAGATCCACGGCGGCTACGGCTACATCGAGGAGTACCCGGTGTGCCGCTTCTACCGCGACGCCAAGATCCTCACCATCGGCGAGGGCACCGACGAGGTCCAGCAGATGGTGATCGCCCGCGCGCTCGGCGCGTGAGACCCTCGCGAGGGGCCCTCAGGCTGCTTGCGTTAGGCGTCGTTCTCTTCGCCGTCTACCTGGTCGGCAACGAGCCGCCGACCCCGGAGGAGCAGGACTTCCTCAGGATCGCCGCCACGCTGGTGCGCGACGGCGAGGTCGTGCGATCGCCGCTGGGTCTCGGCTTCCCGGTGCTGATCGCGCCGCTCGAGGGGCTCGGCCACACGGCGGTGGCGGTCGCGCTGGCGGCGGTCGCCGCGCTCGGCTTCGTCCTGGCGGCGCTGCTCGCGCGGCGCATCGTGCCCGAGCCGTACGCGAGCGCCGGAGCCGGCCTGGCGGGCCTGTCGGCGCCGGCCGTCGCGTACGCGGGCGCGATCCTGCCCGCGATGACGGCGGGCACGCTGCTCGCGGGCGCGACGTTGCTCGCCGTGAGCGCACGCGAGTCGCCGCGTCCGGGGCCGGTCTTCGGCGCGGCGGCGATGCTCGCCCTGCTGCCATGGCTCGACCCGCTGCTGGCGATTCCGGCGCTGCCGATCGGCGCCGCGCTCTACCTGTGGTGCCGGAGAGGCCGGCGCGCGACCATGGGCCTGATCGCGGTCGAGCTGGCGGTCGCGTCGCTGGTGCTCTACGCGACGCTCAACGAGCGCGTCTACGGCGGCTTCACGCCCTGGTCGGCGCTCCCGGGCGATCTCTCGGGGACCGGCGCCGAGACGCTCGGCGAGCACCTCGAGCGGCTGCCGCGGCTGGCCACCCTCTGGCTCGACACCGGCGCCGGCCTGCTGCGCTGGGCGCCGATCTTCGCCTTCGTGCCGTTCGCCGCCTGGCTGCTGTGGCGCTCACGACGGGAGGGACTCGCCCGCCTGGTGCCGGAGCGCGCGGCCGCCGAGGCGGCGGCCGGCCTGGCGCTCGCGGTGTTCGCCGCCGTGCTGCTCGTCGCGACGTTCCTCGTCTCGACGATCGACACCGAGCCGTTCGCGGCCCGGTATCTGATCCCGGCCTTCCCCGCCGCGGGCGCGCTGATCGCCTGGGGGCTGCGGCACGCGCCGCGCGCCGGCGCCGTGCTCGGCGCGCTCACGCTCGCCATCAGCGCCTGGCAGCTCGTCTGACTCTGGGACACTGTGTCGATGAGCATGCGGGTGCGGGACGCGATGATGCAGCGGCTGCAGGAGCTGCGCCACGAGCCGACCGAGCGGCGCGTGCGGGCGATGCTCGGCGGCGAAGCGGTGGTCGACAGCACGCGAGCGCTGCTGGTGTGGGAGCCGCGCCGCGTGGTGCCCAGCTACGCCGTCCCGGTCGAGGACGTGCGCGCCGAGCTGGTGCCCAGCGAAGCCGAGCCGGTGGTCTCGGAGGCGCCGATCCTGCATCCCGGCATCCCCTTCCCGGCCCACTCCACGGCGGGCGAGCAGCTCGACGTGCGCGGCGGCGGCTCGACGCTCAGCGCCGCCGCCTTCCGCCCGTCCGACGCGGACCTCGCCGGCCACGTGCTGCTCGACTTCAAGGCGTTCGACGCCTGGTACGAGGAGGACGAGGCGGTGTTCTCGCACCCACGCGACCCGTTCCACCGCGTCGACACGCGCCGCAGCTCGCGCCCGATCCGGATCGAGCTCGACGGTGTCCTGCTCGCCGAGAGCACGCGGCCGACGCTGCTCTTCGAGACCGGCATCCCGACCCGCTTCTACCTGCCGCGCGAGGACGTGGTGGCCGATCTCGAGCCGGGCGACAAGCGCACCTCCTGCCCCTACAAGGGCCACGCGACCCACTGGTCGGTGGGCAGCCACCGCAACATCGCCTGGAGCTACGAGGATCCGCTGGAAGAGATGTCGGCGATCACCGGCCTCGTCGCGTTCTACGACGACCGGGTCGACGTGACGCTGGGCGGCAAGGCGCGCGAGCGCCCGGAGGGACCGATCGCCCGCGCGATGGCCGACGAGTTCCGGGACTAGTGCGCGGCCACTAGCCGAGGACGTGGCGCTCGAGCCAGTCGTTGCGGAAGGCGCCGCGGGGATCGAGGCGCTCGGCGAGCCGCGCGAAGTCCGGTAGGCGCTCGTAGCGGTCGGCGACCGTCGCGGCGCCGGCGAGGAACAGCTTGCCCCAGTGCGGCCGCGGCGCGTACGCCGCCAGCGCGACCTCCAGCGCCGCGATCAGCCGGCCGACCAGCTCGGGCTCGCGCTTCCACGTGAAGTGGATGCCGACCGTGTCCTGACCGTACTGCGGGCTCAGCCACAGCCCGTCGGCGGCGATCGTGCGGATCTCGCTGACCTGGAGCGCGGGACGGATCGCGTCGCCGAGCCCGCGCACGGCTTCGATGGCGGCCGGCCGCGTGCGCGCGCGGGACGAGGTACTCGGACTGGATCTCCTCGCCCGCGCTGGGCGTGAAGCCCATCTGGAAGTGCGGCAGGCGGTCCGACCAGCGGCCGGGCACGCCCTGCTGGCGGGTGCAGTGGACCGGGTCGAGCCCGGGGATGGGATGCCGCTCGCCGGTCGCGGCGACGGCGCCGAGCAGCTCGTCGAAGTCCGGCGCGGCGCGCGACTTCACCCACACGGCGCCGGCGGCGTCGTCCCAGCGCGTGAACACGCTGACGCTGTCCCCACAGGCGGTGATCTCGTCGAAGTGCTCGAACAGGGCGTCCCAGGTGAGGCCCTCGTAGACGCGCTGGGCGATCTCGTAGTCGGGCTCGACGTCGAGCGTGACCCGCGTGACCGCCCCCAGCGCGCCGAGGCCGACGACGAGGCCGTCGAAGTCCGCGTCCCCGCGGGCGGCGGTCACCAGCTCGCCGTCCGAGGTGACGAGCTCGAGCGCCGCGACGGCGGTGGCGAGGTTGCCCGACCGGTCGCCGGAGCCGTGCGTGGCGGTCGCGACCGCGCCGGCGACCGAGATGTGCGGGAGCGAGGCCAGGTTGTGCAGCGCGACGCCCTCGGCGTGCAGCGTCTCGGCCAGCTCGCCGTAGCGGACGGCCGCGCCGAGCGAGACCGTGCCCGCCGCGTGGTCGACCGTGACGCCGGGCGGCAGGCCGTCGAGGGCGACCAGCTCGGCCGAGTCGGCGATGTCGCTGAACGAGTGCCGCGAGCCGAGCACGCGGACGCGCGGCGCCCGCGCGACGAGCTCTTGGAGCTGCTCGACCGTCTCGGGCCGGTGCAGTCGCGCCGCGCGGTAGGCGTAGGTACCCGCCCAGTTGCTGCCCGCCTCGCTCGGCTTCATCCGCGCGCGCGGAACTCGAGCGCGTGGATCTGGGACTGCCCGTAGGAGCCCGTCTGGACCGGGCCGGCGGCGCTCACGCGGTCGCCGATGCGCGGGTCGCGGCGGGGGCGCAGCTCGGGCGCGACGTCGATCGCGGTCAGACCGGCCACCGTCACCGAGCCGGCGTCGACCACGACGTGCAGGTCGCCGTCACCGTCGGGGTCGACCCGCTCGACGTAGACCACGGTGCCGCGCACCGCGCGGCAGCCCGGCACGTCGGCCGGGCAGCGCGCGCGGCGGACGTCGCGCCGCTTGCGCGCCGCCGGCGTCGCGGCCGGCGACGGCGTGGGCGCGGCGGCGCGCGGCTGGGCGGCCGGGCGCCGGTCGTCGTCGATCGGCAGCGCCGCGGCGACGACCGCCGCAACCACCAGCGCGAGCACGAGGTACTTCATCAGCGCGCGGCCTCGCGCGTCTCGACCGCCCCGCGGGCGAGGATCGTGCTCGCCGCGCTGGCGGGGTCGATCCGGCGCTCCACCACGGCGTCGAGCAGCTCGGCGACCTCTGGGTCCTCGTGCAGGGAGGCCTCGAGCGCGCGCCGCAGTCGCATCGTCGCGAGGCCCAGGACCTCGTTGCGCAGGTTCCGCCGCCGGCGCTCGGACAACGTGCCCTCGGCCTCCACGAATGCGCGGTGCTCGGCCAGCTTCCCGGCGAGCTCGTCGACGCCGGTGCCGCGGGCCGCCTCGGTCTTGATGATCGGCACGCGCCAGCCCTCCTGCGGACCGAGCGACAGCACGCCGCGGATCTCGCGCACCATCGTGTCGGTCAGCGGGTGGTCGGACTTGTTGACCACGATGATGTCCGGGATCTCCATCACGCCGGCCTTGAGCGCCTGGATCGAGTCGCCCGAGCCGGGGATCAGCACGAGCACGACGGAGTCGGCGTGATCGATCACGTCGACCTCGGCCTGGCCGACGCCGACGGTCTCCAGGAACACGTCGTCCTTGCCGGCAGCGTCCATCAGCAGCGCGGTCTGGAGCGCCGCCTCGGCGAGGCCGCCGAGCGCGCCGCGGGTGGCCATCGAGCGGATGAACACGCCCGGGTCGAGGAAGTGGTCGGCCAGGCGGATGCGGTCGCCCAGCAGCGCGCCGCCGCGGAACGGCGAGCTGGGGTCGATCGACAGCACGGCGATCTCGCGGTCGAGCGCGCGGTGATGCTTGATCAGCGCGCCGATCAGGGTCGACTTGCCGGCTCCCGGCGGCCCGGTGAAGCCGACCACCGAGGCGTTGCCGGTGTGCGGGTAGACCGCGCGCACGAGCTCCCAGCCCTCGGGGTCGTCGTCTTCGACGAGCGAGATTGCGCGCGCCAGCGCACGCTTGTCCCCCGCCAGCAGGCGTTCGGCGAGGCTGGTCTTCTCGTCGGCCATGGTCGCGCACGAGGATAGTTACGGCCGCCATGGATGGCGGACGTTGCCATCAAGGGCCGACCGGATGGAGGCCGGGCATATCATCGGCGTCGATGGCGACGCTCGCCAAGCCGCCAACCCCCCTAAAGGTCCGGGGCGCGCCGGAACCGCTGCACGGCGGCCCGCTCGCCCTGCTGCGCTTCCTGCGCGCGCACGGGATGCTCAATCACAGGTACGCCCGGCTGATCGCGCGCTGGGCCTGGCTGAAGCTCCGCTGGCGCGGTCGGCTGCAGACCGACGGGCTGTGCTTCGTCGGCCCGGGCGTGAAGCTCGAGATCGGGCGCGACGCCGTGCTGCGGCTCGGCCGCTGGTCGTGGATCGGCCACGGCACGAAGATCCGCGTCCACGAGGGCGAGGCGGAGATCGGGGCGAAGACCGTGCTCGGCCAGGAGTGCACGATCTCGGCGTTCCAGCACGTCTCGATCGGCCGCGAGTGCATCGTCGCCGACCGCGTGATGCTGATCGACTTCGACCACGGCGTCGTCGAGACCGAGCGCCCGATCCGCCTGCAGGGCATCTACAAGCGCGACGTGCGTGTCGGCCACAACTGCTGGATCGGCTACGGCGCCTGCATCCTGCGCGGCGCCACGGTCGGCGACAACGCGATCGTCGGGACCGCGACGGTGGTCACCAAGGACGTGCCGGACAACGCCGTCGTGGCGGGGGCGCCCGCCCGCGTGCTGCGGATGCGGCCCGAGCCCGAGTCCCTGCGCTGGCGCTAGTCGGTGTACAGCTGCGCGTGCGCCTGCTCGGCGGCGTCGACCTGGCGCCGCGCTCGTGCCACCGCCCAGCGCCGGCTGGAACGATCGACGGCGAACACGGTCCACCCCGGACCGTCCTCGTCGCTGAGGTGGATCAGCAGGGTGCTCGCGTCGTGCTCGACCCGCAGGCGGTGGGCGGGGTTCTCCTCCTCGAAGAGGATCCGCGGGCTAGCGATCGCTCGGGATCGGCGACGAATGATGTCCATCGAGATCGCGGCGGGGTCACGGAGACCACGGTAATTGCCGGAGCGCCGCCGCGACGACCGCGTCCTCCCATGCCATGCCCGTGCTCTTGAACAGCCGCGGACCGGGCGGGAGCTCGGCGCCGGCGATCAGCTCGCGCAGCGTCACCAGCTCGGCCGCCTCGAGCGCCCCGGACTCGATGGCGCCGATGACGTCGCCGGCCTCGCGCAGCGCGGAGGTGCGCGACTCGACGACCACGGTGGCGCGCGCGGCGAGCCGGTCGTCGGTCTCGCGGGCGGCCGGCTCGTGCGAGCCGATCGCGACCACGCAGGCGTGATCGCCGACCAGCCCGCCGTCGAACAGCGGCTCGCGCGCCGTCGTGCAGCAGCAGATGACGTCGGCGGCGGCGACGAGCTCGTCCCGCCGCGGGTCGCCGCGGCCGAGCAGCGCGACGTCCTCCATGCCCAACGCGTCGGCATGCGCGCGAGCCTGCGGGCCGCGGCCGAACACGACGAGCCGGCGCGCGTCCGGCGCGGCGAGCCGGCGCACGGCGACGAGCGACACGGCGGGCGTGCGCAGGTTGGTCAGGGCGATGCCGTCGACCAGCGCGACCGGCGCCAGCGTGGCGGCGTCGAACAGCACGCAGACGCCCTGGATGCGCGGCTCGGCCGGCCCGACGCTGACCAGCTTGACCGCCGCGACCGGCCCGAAGGCGGCGGGCATGACCAGCAGCTCGCCGTCTCCGACCGGCACCACGCTGCGCGGCGGCGCGGACTCGGGGTCCAGGCCGCCGGCCAGCGCCGCCTCGAGCGCGTCGGCCGCCGCACTGACGGAGAGGGAGCGGGGATCGAGGAACGGCAGGTTCACCGGAGCACGAAGCCGGTCCCGAGCTCGTCGCGCGGGTCGAGCAGGAAGCGGTGCTCGCCCGTACGGAACGCCGTGCCCTCGATCTCGGTGACGACCCCGTCGGCGCTTCGCTCGACGACCTGGGCCGAGAACGTCGTCCCGACGATCGAGTCGTGCCGCAGCACCTGCCCGGGCTCGAGATCGAGCAGCGCGAGGCGCGCGGACGTGCCGGAGCCGCAGGGCGAGCGGTCGACCTCGCCGTCGGCGAAGACCGTCACGTTGCGCTGGTGCAGCGGCCCGAGCTCGTCATAGAGGATCGTGCCGTAGATGCCCGACAGCCGGTCGTCGCTCGGATGGCGCGCCGCGTCGCTGCCGGCCAGCGCACGCTTGATCTCGCGGCCGGCGGCGATCAGCTCGCCGAGCCGCTCGGCCGCGACCTCGAGGCCCAGGTCGGCGGCCGCGACGCTGGCGTAGATCGCGCCGCCGTAGGCGACGTCCACCCGCACGCCCGCCGCCTCGACGTCGCGCGCCACGACGTAGGCCGGGACGTTGCGGAAGGTGACGGCCGCGACCGCCCCGCCCGCGCAGCGCACGCGCGCCACCACGCGCCCGGACGGCACGTCGATCGTGACGTCGGTCTCGCCGTCGGGCTCGAACTCGACGCGGCCGGACTCGACCGCCCACGCGCCGAGCGCGATCGTGCCGTGCCCGCACGCCGTCGAGTAGCCGTCCTTGTGCCAGAACAGCACGCCGAAGTCGGCGCCGGCGTCGTCGGGCGGCACCGGGAAGCAGCCGTACATGTCGGCGTGCCCGCGCGGCTCGTGGCAGAGCAGCCGGCGGACGGCGTCGACCGCCTCGCTGCCGCGTGCGTGCTCGCGCCGCTCGCGCACCGTCGCGCCGGGGATGTCGGGCGCCCCGGCGGTGACGATGCGGAACGGCTCGCCCGCCGTGTGGTAGTCGGTCGTCGCGACGTCCATGAGCGGAGTATCTTCGCGCCACCAATTCCGACCTGTCGCCGAGGGGAGCGGGCGTGAAGGTACGAGACGCGATGACCCAGGACGTGCTGACGATCACGCCGGGGCGCAGCCTGCGCGACGCCGCCCGGTTCCTCACCGAGCACAACGTCGGCTCGGCCGTGATCTTCGACCCCGAGCAGCCGGGGCCCGGCATCGTGAGCGAGCGCGACATCGTGCGCTCACTCGGGAAGGGCGAGGACCCCGACACCGAGACGGTCGGGGACCACCTGACGGCCAACGCGGCCTTCGCGGACGCCGATTGGGACCTGGAGAAGGCCGCCGACGCGATGGCGCGCGGAGGCTTCCGTCACCTCGTCGTCGTCAGCGCGGGTGAGGTCCAGGGGATCATCTCGATGCGCGACATCATGGCCGTATGGCGGCCGAGCGCCAGGGACGTCAGCGCACAATCCTGAACGCGACGGTCGCGGACCGCGCCGCGTTGCCGGCGGCGTGCACGCGTCAGCGGCCGCAGACAGGCCAGGGCCTCGTGCCCTCGCGCTCGTACAGGATCGCCGCGCGCCGATCCTGCTCGGCCTCGGACGCGCGCGCCGGATTGCCGTGCCCGCCGACCGAGCGCCACGTCGCGCGCGAGAACTGGTACTTGCCGAAGTAGCGCCGGTTGCGCGACACGGCCGTCGGGTCGCCGCCCGACTCACACTGCGCGATGCGCGCCAGCACGGTCGCCGGATCCTCGTTCGACGCGCTGCGCGCCTTCAGGCCGAGGGCGGCGAGCGTCTGCGGGCCGGCGATCCCGTCGACCGTGAGGCCGTTGGCGCGCTGGAAACGGCGCACCGCCCTGCGCGTCTGCGGCCCGTAGACGCCGTCGGCGGGGATGCCGAGCGCGCGCTGGAGCGCAGTCACCGAGCTGCCGGCGGAACGCACGACCTTCGCGGCCCGGCGATCGGTGGCCGCGGTGGCCCCGCCGGTGGCAAGGGTCAGCGACACGAGGGCCATCACCGCGAGGCTGCGACGGCCGCGCAGGCGGCGCAGCCGGCGTCCGGCCTCGAGGCGGCGTGAGCGCGAGCGGCGCTGAGCCTGAATCCACCGATCATCCGTGGATGCCTCGGCGCCGCGGGAATCGGTGGATCCAGGCTTCGACCCCAGCCATGGGGCATCGGTGTCCAACGGGACAGCGCTCGACGCGGAATGGGCCGTTGGGCGGGGCCGTCGCGCAAATTCGGTTGTCGGCACAGCGGGAACTCCTCTGGTCTCTGCGCCTACGGGGTTAGCTGACGGGCTCGCGCGAAGACCTGCGCTACGCCGCACTCACTGCGGCGATTCGCCCCGGGAGCCGATCACGTACGGCTCCGGACGGTTCCCCCGTTCCCCGCCGCCTGAGCGGCGGAGACTCGGCAAGGTTCGGTTGTGACGAAGCGGGGCATCGTACACACCGCCTCACCGAAGTGATCGGCGGCTCCCGGCGAACCTTCAGAGCAGCGGCGCGAGATGGCGCAGCCCGGCGGCCATCGACGGGTCGGCCAGGGCCGCCTCGAACGCTGCGCGATGACCCTCGGCGCGCTCGCGCGGATACGTGCCCGCCGTCCCGGCCGCGACCAGGAACGCCCAGTCGGAGGCCTGCAGCGCCATCAGCTCGCGCAGCACGCGGTCGGGCGGGCGCAGGCCGCCCGCGAAGGCGCGCAGCTCGGCCGCGCGCTGCGTCCAGGCGAGGCCGCGCGCCGCCGGGCCGCTCCACGTGCGCAGGTCGCGCCCCTCGCCCCAGCTCGTGACCGGCGGGTCGGCGGGCGCGTCCTCGTGCGCGCCGGCATCGGGCGGCGCCAGCTCGAGCCCGCGGCGCTCGCACGCCTCGATCACGGCGCGCAGCCAGGCGATGCCCTCAGGCCAGAAGTGGCCGAGCAGCTCGGTGTCGAAGGCGACGACCGATGGGCCGCCGCGCGCCGCCACGCGCTCCACGAAGTCCTCGGCGTCGGCCGCGGCTCGGGCCGCCGCGCGCTCCGGGTCGTAGACGGAGCCGTCGTTCGCCCACGCCCGATGGTGGTGCTCGGTCAGGCGATGCGTGTCCAGGTACGGCCCGTGCGAGGGGTAGCCGTCGCGATGCCAGACGAGCTCGAGCGCCTCACGGTCGAGCGGCGCCAGCAGCACCCCCGCCTCCGTGCGGCGCGGCGCCTGCGGACCGGGGCCGAGCACGTCGGTCCAGTCCACGCACGCCACGCGCACGCCGGCCTCCTCGAGCATGTCGTCGAGCCACGGCGCGTGTGCACACTCGGGCAGCCAGAAGCCGCCGTCCCACTCGCCGAAGCGCTCGCGGTGGGCGGCGATCCCGGTTCGCAGCTGCAGGCGCACGCCGGTGCCGGTGGCCAGCAGCGGCAGGATCGCGTGCGTGGCGGCGGACGTCCAGCCGGCGTGCGGCGCGAAGGCGGCCACCAGATCGCCGCGGCGCTCGAGCGCGTCGGCGGCGGCGGCATAGGCGGCCGCGCTGCGCTCCAGCACCGCCGCCACGGAGTCGTCGGCGGCCTCGATGTCGAGCCGGTGGGAGGCGGGCCGGACCTCGCGCAGGAAGGCGAGGCAGCGCTCGAGCGCGCCCGGCGCCTCGAGCTGGTCGCACAGCACCGGGGTCAGGGAGAGCGTGACGCTGCCGGGATGGGCGTCGAGCACGTCGAGCAGCGGCAGATAGCTGGTGGCGATCGCCTCCCACAGCCACTCCTCGCCGAACGGCCACGTCCCGAACCCCTCGACGTACGGCATGTGCGTGTGCAGCACAATCGAGAGCCCGCGATGTTCGCGAAGCGAACTCGCAAGGGAATCGGCGCCAGCCGATTCCCCGGTCACGGGCGCACCACCGCCAGGAAGTCGAGCGCCCGGTCGAGGTTGCGGCGCCGGAGCGCGAAGTCGCGCGTCGAGATCGCCGGCGTGAAGCGGTCATAGAACCGCTCGGTGATCCCGAGTCGCGCGTGCACGGCGTCCCACGCCGCGTGCTCGAGCGCCCACTGGTGCGCGCGCAGCTTGCGGGCGTGGAACAGCCCGAGCAGATCGACCGAGCCGAAGTGGCGCTCGCACAGCGCCCGGTAATCGGCGGCGCGGTACTCGCGCACGTGCCACGGGTTGCCCGAGCGGTCGGCGCCCTCGGGCGCCAGCGTGAGCACGTTCGGCGTCGACACGTAGGCGACGCCGCGCGGCCCGATCAGCTCGCGCAGGTGCTCGAGCACGGCGTCGGGGTCCTGGACGTGCTCGATCGTCTGCAGGAACACGACGCAGTCGACGTCGCCCGTCCACAGCTCGATCATGTTGCGCTCGAAGCGCACCCGGTCGCTCGTGTACTTCAGCCGCGCGTGCTCGTATGCCTCCGGGTTGGCGTCGACGCCGACCACCGAGGCCGCGGTGCGCGCCAGCACCACCGAGCCGTAGCCCTCGCCGCACGCGAGATCGACCACGCGGCGGCCGTGCGCACGCGCCGCGATCCACTCGTAGACCACGAGATGGCGGCGGAACCAGTAGTTCTCCTCCGGCACGTCCGGGAGCGTGCGCTCACCGGTGAGCGACAGCGGCGGCACGCCCGGCGGCTGATCGCGCTGGAGGTAGAGCTCCGTCATAGACTCACATTGTGGTCCGGGACTTCCCGCTGTTCCCGCTCGGCCTCGTGGCGCTCCCCAGCGAGCTCGTCCCGCTGCACATCTTCGAGGAGCGCTACAAGACGATGATCGGGCGCTGCCTGGACGAGGAGTCGGAGTTCGGCATCGTCTGGATGGCGGAGGACGGGCTGCGGCCGATCGGCTGCGCGTGCGAGATCGCCGAGGTGGTCGACCGGCTCGAGGACGGCCGCATCAACCTGATCGCCCGCGGCACGCGTCCGTTCCGCATCGAGGAGCGCCAGGACGAGCTGCCGTATCCGGCGGGCACGGTCGAGTTCCTCGACGATCGCGCCGAGTCGCCCGACCCGGACGCGGCGGAGGCGGCGCACTCCGCCTACGCCGACCTCGTCAACGAGGCGACCGATCGCACGCCGGACATGGACGAGATCGGCGCCATGAGCGCCTACCAGATGGCCGCCACCGTCGAGTTCGGGCTCGACGCCAAGCAGGGCCTGCTCGACCTGCGCTCCGAGGCCGCCCGCCTCAAGCTCGTCACCCGCCTGTTCCGAGCGGCGATCAAGCGGCTCGACTTCGTCAACCGCGCCCAGGCGCGGGCGCGCTCGAACGGCAAGGTTCACTTCGAGGCGTAGGTCCGGCTCCACCGCTAACCGGCGAGCAGCGCCGCGACGCGCGTGCTGCCGTCGTCGGCGGCGATCTGCCTGGCGTCGCGGCCGTCGTCGGCGGTGAGGGCGGGGTCGGCTCCGTGGTCGAGGAGCAGCCGGGCCATCTCCACGTCGTCGCTGTGGGCCGCCTCGTGCAGCGGCACGAAGCCGCCCTTCTGGCGCAGGTTCGGATCCGCCCCCGCCTCCAGCAGCAGCCGCATCGTCTCGTGGTCGTGCGCAGCGCCGGCCGCGTGCACCGGCCGCACGCCGAACGGGTTGTCGGCGTCGTCGTCGGGGTCGGCCCCGTACTCGAGCAGCACGCGCACCGCGCCGGGGCCGCCGAGGAAGGCGGCGAGGCCGAGCGTCGTGAACCCTTCCGGCGTGCGTTCCCGGATCGCCGCCGGATCGGCGGCCAGCAGCTCCCGCACGCGGTCGGCGCGCCCGGCGGCGACCGCCTCGAGGATGCCGAGCTCGGGCTCGGCCTCGAGCAGCGCGGCGGCGGCCTCGCGCTGCTGGTGGAAGAGGGCGAGCAGCAGTACCGGAAGACCGTCGGCGTCGCGGGCTCCGGCGAGCGTCCGGTCCTCGCGCACCAGCGCGCGCACGGCGTCAGGGTCGCCGCTCGTGATGGCGGCGACGAGCGCGTTGACACGCGCGTCCTCGCTCATCCTCAGCGAACGATCCCACAAACGCGCTCGGCCACGTCCTTGGTGAAGGCGGCAACCCGCAAGAAGGCACGCGGGTTGCCGGGAGAGGTGTCCGAGAAGGCGACCGTGCCGGCCTCGAGCCGCACGCGATAGCTGAGGTTGGCGCGCGGCCCGGGCGGCAGCTCTAGGCCGAGCTCGGCCGGCTCGGCCAGCTCGCGCGCCAGCTCGCGAGCGCGCAGCAGGCGGTCGGCGTCGAGCGGGTGCTCGCGGCCGTTGCAGTCCACGTGGCCGCTGTCGTTCACGACCATCGTGAGGTTCGCCGCGCGGTCGTCGCCGCTGCGCCTGACCTCGAACAGATCCGGCGACGCCGTCCCGCATCCGGCCAGCGTCGCGGCGGCCACGAGGGCCGCGATCCTCCTCACACGACCACCAGCTCGGCGCCGGCCACCTCGCGCAGGAACCGCGCTGTCGAGAGCACCCCGTCCAGGCGCGCCTCCACGAGCGCGCGATCGGTGCCCGTCGCCTCGACCGCCGCCGCGCACGCCCAGATGCGGCAGTCGTCGAGCGCGAGCGCCGTATCGCGCAGCTCGGCGAGCGTGCGGGCGAACGCCTCGCGGCCGGCGTCGCCGACGTCGGGCGCCGCCTCCGGCCGCAGGGCGCGGGCGAGCAGGCGCTCGTCGAGCAGCGGCGGGAGCGCGCCGAATCCGGCGAGCGCGCGGGCGGGCCGCCCGTCGGCGGCCGCCGAGACGAGCAGCGACAGCCCGGTGTAGAGGCGCTCGAGCTCGCCCGACTCGAGGAACACGGCGATCATCCCCTGATCGTACGAACGCTCGACGCCCGCGGACTGATCTGCCCGCTGCCGCTCATCCACGCCCGGCGGGAGCTGTCGGCGATGCCCGCGGGCGAGACGCTGGTCGTGCTCGTGACCGATCCCGAGGCGCCGATCGACCTGGCCGCGCTCGCCGCCGACGAGGGCCACACGATCGCGCGCGAGCGGCTCGGAGCGGAGTGGCGCATCACGTTGACGAAGGGTGCCGCGGGCCGGTAGTGTCGCCCTCGACGGCACCCGTCTAGACAACCGGACATGAGCTCGCACACCGATGCGGCGACGACCACGGTACCGGCCGGGCCCGCCGCCTTCAGCCTCCGCGGTCGCCGCGCCGTCGTCACGGGCGCCGCGACCGGGATCGGCAACGCGATCGCCGTCGCGTTGGGCGCCGCGGGCGCGCACGTGGCCGGGATCGACAAGGCCGATCCCGGGCGGACCGCGGCGGGCGTGCGCGAACACGGCGTCGAGTGCCTGATGCTGGTGGGCGACACCGGCCGCGTGGAGGACGTCGAGCGGCTCGCCGCGGCGGCGGTCGCCGAGTTCGGCGGCATCGACGTCTGGGTCAACAACGCCGCCCGCCTGATGGTCAAGCCGGTGCTCGAGACCACCGACGAGGACTGGCACGGGCTGCTGGCCGCGAACCTGCACGGCTACTTCTACGGCTGCCGCGCGGCGGGCCGCGCCATGGTTGCCCAAGGCACCGGCGGCCGGATCGTCAACGTCTCGAGCGCCGCCGACATCCTCGCCGTCGCCGACCTCGGTGCCTACACCGCCGCCAAGGGCGCGATCGTGGCGCTCACCAAGGTCCTCGCGCTCGAGCTGGCCGACCACTCGATCACGGTCAACGCCATCGCGCCGGGCGCGATCGACACGCCGCTCAACCAGGCCGCCTGGTCGGCCGAGGTGCGTCGGGTCTACGAGCAGCGGATCGGCCTGCACCGGATCGGCACGGCCGAGGAGGTGGCCGACGCCGCGCTGTTCCTGGCCTCTGACGCCTCCCGCTATGTGACCGGCCAGGAGCTGGTCGTCGACGGCGGCCTGACCATCAACGGCAGCGTGGGTCACGCGCGCAGCTAGATGAACGAGCTCGACCACCTCCCCGCTCCCGGCCGCGCGCGCGTGCTCGTCGACGGGCTCGACCATCCCGAGGGCGTCGCGTACGACCCGGACGCCGACGTGATCTGGGCGGGCGGCGAGGCCGGCCAGCTCTACCGCGTCGCCGGCGGCGGCGTCGAGGAGGTCGCGCAGGCCCCGGGGTTCGTGCTCGGCCTGGCCGTGGATGGCCTCGGCCGGCTCGCCGTCTGCGCGTCCCACGACGGCTCGCTCTGCGGCTATGACGGCGAGGACGTGCACCGCCTCGTCGGGGACGTCGGCTTCCCCAACTGGCCCGCCTTCGCGCCCGACGGCACGCTCTACGTGAGCGACTCCGGCGGCTGGGGAGCCGACGACGGGCGGCTGGTGCGGATCGACGCCGACGGGAACGTCGAGACGTTCTCGCGCGAGGTGCCGCACTTCACCAACGGCTGCGCCGTGACGCCCGACGGGCGCTGGCTGTGGGTCGTCGAGTCCTACG
Source organism: uncultured Solirubrobacteraceae bacterium (assembly GCA_963830725.1). GTDB lineage: Bacteria > Actinomycetota > Thermoleophilia > Solirubrobacterales > Solirubrobacteraceae > DASSUW01. The sequence continues at coordinate 370,671 of CAWHNO010000002.1, forward strand.
TCCCGATCGTCTCGCGCTTCGACCTGCGCACGGGCGAGCGTGAGGAGGTGTGCTCGCTGCTCGGCACGGTGCTCGACGGCATCGCCGTCACGGCCGACGGCGGCGTGCTGATCTCGTGCTACCGGCCCGACCGGATCTACCACCTCGATGCCTCGGGGCACCTGGAGGTCGTCGCGCAGGACCCTCAGGGCACGCTGCTCGGCGCGCCGACCAACGTCTGCTTCACCGGCCCGAGGCTCGACCGCGTGGTGTGCGCCAACCTCGGGCGCTGGCACCTGACGCTGATGGACCTCGGCCTGCGAGGGGCGCCGTTGCACCGTCCGGACCGCTGGGCCCTGGATGCGCTGGCGGTGCGGGCATGACCCGCCGCGCGCGCCTGCGCGAGAGCGCCGAGCCGGCGGAGCGCTTCGTCCCGCGCTACTACGAGATCGAGCAGGCGCTGCGCGCCCGCATCGCCGATCTGAAGGCCGACGATCCGCTGCCCTCCGACGCGATGCTGTGCGACGAGTTCGGCGTGAGCCGGATGACCGCGCGCAACGCCGTCCAGCGGCTCACCCAGGAGGGCCTCGTCTATCGCGTGCCCGGGCGTGGCACGTTCGTCGCCGAGCCGCCCGTGCACCGCCAGGCCGGCAGCCTGCTCTCGTTCACGGAGGAGATGCGCCGCCGGGGCCGCGTCCCGAGCTCGCGCCTGCTCGCGCGCGACGTGCGCGAGCCGCGACCCGCCGAGGCGTCGCGGCTCCAGCTCGACCCTGGCGGCGAGGTGATCGCCGTGCGCCGCCTGCGGGTCGCGGACGACGAGCCGGTGGCGATCGAGGAGGCCGTCTTCCCGGCCGCGATCGCGCCGCTGATCCAGCGCGCCGACCTCGAGCGCCACTCGCTCCACGACACGCTGGTCGAGGGCGGGCACGTGCCGACCATGGGCCGCGCCCGGCTCGGCGCCGAGGCCGCCGGCTCCGACGACGCCTCGCTGCTCGGCGTCGCCGCCGGTTCGCCACTGCTGGTCGAGAAGCGCGTGATCCACGACCAGGACGGCAACCCGCTCGAGCTCTGCGAGTCCCGCTACGCGGCAGAGCGCTACGGGCTCGACGTGCAGTTCGACGTCGAGCTGTCGCGGTAGAGGTCGAAGCGGGTCGTCTCGGGCTCCGCGGTTCGAATGCGTGCACACGTCAGCGGCGCACGCGCGAGGAGGCGGTCGCGGATACAGCGCGTAGGTCTAGAGACTTCGTCGCATCCAGCCGGACGTTACACGCGGCGGGCGCGGATCTCCAGCCGCATCCGGCGCTCCTCGGCCGGGGCGAGCTCGGGCAGCCGGCCCTCGGCGCGGTCGTGGGCGACGCCGAGGACCGAGCAGTTGGCCGGCTCGAGGCCGAGCACGCCATAGGACGGGTGGACCCACTGCCACATGCGCGGCATCGTCGCCGCGTCCCAGCGGACCTCGAGCTCGAGCCCGGCGTTGGTCACGGCGGCGCTCGACCAGCCGTCCGCGCCGGGCGTCACGTCGTGCTCGTAGACGCGCTCGGGCGCGCCCGGTATCAGCCCCGGGGCAGTCCTCCACGCGTCGGCGAAGGCCTCCGCATCGGCGTCGCGCGGCCGCGTCGCCCGCGCGTCGAGCGACAGCTCCGCCCCTTCCGCCCACAGCGGCGGGCCGAGGTTGACGTGGTAGAGCTGGAGCGCCGGCTCGGTCGAGTGGCCGCGGTTGGTGACGACGTCCTCGAGCTGCACGAGCCCGCGGCCGGCATACGTCCGCCAGGTCCGCGCCACGTGCAGGTGATGGCCGAGCGCGGCGACCTCGGAGATCGTCCCCTGCACGATCAACGCGTCGCCCGAGCGCTCGACGGCCTCGACGTCCGCGCGCTGGAACGTGTAGTCGCCGTGCTGGCCGTGACGCTCGGACGGCAAGCCCACGTTCCGCAGACCGCAGGTGACCATCATGCCGCCGCCGAACGAGAGCATCCAGTCGTTCGCCACGTTGCCCGTCTCGCCCACCGGCGAGCGCCAATCGAGCGGCACGCCGGCGAACCAGGCATCGCCGGCGTCGAGCCCGCGGTCGGGCAGCAGGCGGAGGTCGATCCCGCCCTCCACGCGCAGGTCGATCGCCCGGCTGCCGGCGGCCTTGCCGTTGGCGACGACGGATGAGACGGCGGTGGCGATCACGTGGCGAGGATCACGTCGGCGGTGAGGAAGTCAACCACGCGGTCTGCGCCCGCGAGCGTCGCCTCGGTGCCGGCCACGCGAACGACGCCGATCGTGACCATGCCCGCCGCCAGGCCCGCCTGCACACCGGGCGGGCTGTCCTCGATCACGACGCACTCGTCCGGCGGCACGCCGAGCCGCTCGGCCGCGAGCAGGAACATGTCGGGCGCGGGCTTGCCGTTGGCGACCTCGTCGCCCGCCACGATCACGTCGAAGGCATCGAGCAGGCCTGCGCGCCGCAGCGTGCGGTGCAACCGCTCGTGCGGGCTCGAGGACGCGACTCCCACCGGGACGCCACGGGCGCGCAGCTCGCGCGCGGCGGTCACCGCGTCGTCGAACGGCGCCAGCTCGCGGTCGATCAGCGCGAACAGCTCAGCCGAGAACTCGGTCCAGAACGGCTCGGCGGCGGGCAGCTCCACACGCTCGGCGAAGTACGCGTGCACGCGCGGGTACGGGAGCCCGACCGACGCCTCGGCGTCCTCGTCGGTCAGCTCGTAGCCGTGCACCGCCAGCGCGCGCTCCCACGCGCTGCGGGCCAGCGGCTCGGAGTCCACCAGCGTGCCGTCGCAGTCGAAGATCACCGCGGTCATCGCGGGTCCAGCACGAACTTGACGCCCTCGCCGGCGCGCGAGGCCTCGAACGCCCGCCGCCAGTCGCGCAGCGGGACGATCTCGGTCACGAGCGGCCTGAGCCGGACCGAGCCGGCACGCAGCAGCACCGTCGCTTGCCGCCACGAGACGGGGTTGGAGGCGAAACCGGCGGTCACCGTCAGCTCGTGGAAGCAGATGAGGTCGTAGGGGATCGTCACATCGGCCCCGCGCAGGCCCATCTGGACGATCCGCCCGCGCGGCCGGGCGGCGCGCAGCGCGTCGGTTATGCCGGCGCCGGCCCCCGAGCACTCGATCACCACGTCCGCCTCGGGCGGCGGCCCGGCGACCGAGGTCTCGAACCCGAGCTCCTCGGCCAGTGCGAGCCGGGCGCCGTCACGCTCGGTGCCGCGCACCGTCACGTCGCGCGCGGAGGTCGCCGCCACCTGGGCCGCGATCAGCCCGATCGCGCCCGGTCCGATGACCAGGACCTCGTCCGTGCGCCGGACCCTGGGCGGGTCGAGCAGCGAGTTGCACACGCACGCGAGCGGCTCCGTCAACGCCGCGGCGGCGGCCGGCATCCTCTCGGGCACGCGGTGGAGATTGCGTTCCGGAATCACCAGCCGCGGCGCGAACCCACCGTCGACGTGGGTGCCGATCGAGCGCCGCTCCGCGCACACGCTCAACCGACCCGCGCGGCAATACGCGCACTTCCCGCACGTGGAGTAGAACGTCTCGACCGCGACCCGGACGCCGAGCCACGAGTCATCGACCCCTTCGCCGAGCTCGGCCACCGTCCCGCACACCTCGTGCCCCATCGTCACCGGCGGCACGCTGTCGTACTCGCCGAGCCAGATGTGAAGGTCGGTCCCGCAGATGCCGGCCGCGTGGACGTCGAGCGCCACCTCGCCGGGTCCGGGCGGCCGCTCGGGCCGCTCGACGAGGTCGACGTGCCCCTCGCCCGCCGCCAGCTTGGCGAGGCCGATCACGCCAGCAGCGGCCGCAGCGTGTTGCGGGCGATCAGGAAGCCGCGCTGGACGAGCTCGACCGAGCCCTCGAACCGGCGGTCCTCGTGCTCGATCGACACCACGTTGTCGTAGCCGACCGCATACAGCGCGCCGATGAAGCGGCCCCAGTCGACCTGGCCGAGCCCGCACAGGCGCGGCACCTGCCAGCCCATCCCGGCGCTCATCACCCCGTGCTCGTACAGCCCGTCGGGCCGGACCTCGAGATCCTTGCCATGGACGTGGAAGATCCGCTCGCCGAACTCGTGCACGGCGCGCTCGGTGTCGATCATCTGCCAGACCAGGTGCGAGGGATCGAAGTTGAGCCCGAAGTGCTCGTCGGGGATCGCCGTGAACATCTCGCGCCAGATCGCCGGCGCGTAGGCGAGGTTGTCGCCGCCGGGCCACTCGTCGTGGGAGAAGATCATCGGGCAGTTCTCGATCGCGATCCGCACGCCGTGCTCGGCGGCGTGGGCGACGAGCGGGGGCCAGACCTCCCGGAAGTCGGCGAGCGAGTCGGGCAGGTTTCTCGTGCGGTCGCGGCCGACGAAGGTGCCGACGATCCCGACGCCGAGCGTGGCGGCGGCGGCGATCACCTTGCGCAGATGCTCGTGCGAGGCTGCGCGCGCGTCGGCGTCGCTCGACAGCGGGTTGGGGTAGTAGGCGAGCGCGGAGATCGAGAGTCCGCGGCGCTCGAGCGCGGCCACGACGTCGGTGTCGAGGTTGTCGACGTCGATGTGGCAGACGCCCGCGTAGCGGCGCGCGGCGCCCTCGCCGGCGGGCCAGCAGGCCACCTCGAGCGTCTCGAAGCCATTGGCGGATGCCCAGTCGGCGATCTCGTCGAGCGTGAGCGTCGGGAAGGCGGCGGTGAGCAGGCCGAGCTTCATCGGGCCACCACCGAGTCGACCGCCACCCAGCGCTGCTCGGCGTGCGAGCGCGCGACGGCGTCGGCGATCAGCGCCTCCTCGTGGCCGTCGGCGAACGTCGGATAGTCCGGCTCGTCGGGCGGGCCGTCGGCCGCCACGGCCGCGTACACCGCGCGGTAGAGGTGCTTGAAGGTGTCCGGAAAGCCCTCGGCGTGCCCTGGCGGATAGTCGCCGCGCTCCCGCAGCAGCAGCTCGTTGGCACGCCCGCGATGGCCGAGCCACAGCTCCTCGGGCGCCTCGGAATGCCAGGCGAGCGCGGACTCGGAGCCGTCGATCTCCCAGCTCAGGCGGTTCCGGCGGCCTGCCGAGACCTGCGAGATCGTCACCACCGCCCGCGCGCCGCCGGTCAGGCGCAGCAGGATGCCGGCCGCGTCCTCGGTCTCCATCACGGTGTCGACCGTCTCGCCGGCGCTCGCGCCGCTGAACGTCTCGACGGGCCCGGTCGGCTGCTTGCGCACGCCGATGAAGGTCGTGAGGTCGGCCATCACGGCCTCGACGTGGTGGCCGGTGAGGAAGGTCACGAGGTCGATCCAGTGCGAACCGATGTCGCCGACCGCGCGCAGCGAGCCGCCCGCCGCCGGGTCGAGGCGCCAGTTCCAGTCGGTGTCGAGCAACAGCCAGTCCTGCAGGTAGCCACCCGAGATCAGCCGGATGTCCCCGATTTCGCCCGCCTGCACGCGCGCCCGCGCTTCCTGGTTCTGCGCGTAGAAGCGGATGTTGAAGTTGACCGCGTGGACGAGCCCGCTGTCCTCCGCCAACCGCAGCAGCGCGGCGGTCTCGTCCGAGTTCATGGCGAGCGGCTTCTCGCAGACGACGTGCTTGCCGGCCTCGAGAACGGCGCGCACCTGCTCGTGATGGAGGTGGTTGGGCGTCGTGAGATGGACAACCTCGACCGCGGGGTCGGCGAGCATCGCCTCGAAGCTCGGATACGGCGCCGGCAACCCCGCCGTGCGCGCCTTCTCCGCCGCCCGCTCGGGGCTCGAGCCGACGATGCCCGCCACCTCGATTCCCAGCCGGCGCAGCGCCTCGACGTGGACGACGCCGATGAAGCCGGTCCCCACCACGGCGGCCTTGATCTCCCGGATGTCTCTCACGCCGCCACTTCCCCCGACGGTTGTCTATACAGCTAGCGCGGCGAGCCTATTTCGCCTCCGACAGGGTGTCAACCGGCCGCAGGCCGCGGTGCGAGGCGCTCGAAGCGCCTGACCGCGGCGACGATCGCGGCCAGCCACGCCGATGCGACCACCGCGAGGGCGCCATACGCGGCTCCGCTCCGCCGCCGTTCGGCAGGCCGACGAGCGGTGGGGCTAGAGCAGCCCCACCGCCAGCGCGAAGACGATCAGCGCCATCCAGATGAACAGCGCGAGGACGATCCGGACCGCGAGCGCCTTTAGAACAGCGCCTTCCCCTCGTCGTAGACCAGCAGGACCGAGAACACGCCGAAGAACAGGACCGAGAAGGCCATCACGCCGAGCCGCACGCCGCTGATCTTGATCTGCTTCGGCAGCGCGCGCCGGTTGAGCTGGATCAGCAACATCGAGTAGATGAACATCATCACGCCGGCGATCGACGACGAGATGACCAGCAGCAGCAGCGGCTGCTCGAGCCCGCTCAGCAGGACGAGGCAGCCGAAGACGATCATCGTCCACACCGCCGCGAAGTAGATCTTGCTCTCCGACCAGAACTTGCTCTCGCGCATCGCCGTGACCTTCAGCTGATCGGCGATCAGGCGCGACGTGTAGTCGAGGATCCCGAGGTTGGTCGAGAACAGGCAGATCGCTCCGCAGATCCAGAACGCGGTGCCGAACCACGGCGCGATCTCGTCCTTGAGCGTGTTGCCCTCGGCCTCGATGAAGCCGAACTCCTCGCCCAGGTTCGCGCCGACGCCGACGGTCGCGTACGTGAGCACCGACAGCACGATCAGCGACGTCACGCCGATCACGAAGAAGGTGATGAACTGCTCCTTGTTGGCGACGCTCCACCAGCCGCGCCAGCGGCGCATGTTCTCGTCGTTGACGGTGAACGTGTAGCCGATCGCCGCGTCCGCCTCCTCCTCGCCGGTGATCGGCGAGACGATGTGCGGGATCCGCTTGCCCATGCCCATGTTCTTGTCGCGGATGTAATTGCTCTGGACGAGGTTGTTCGCACCGCCCGCGCCCGCAAACGCGAGCGCGCCGAGCAGCAGTGCGATCGTCAGGTCTCCGCCCACCGGAATCTCGGGCTCGGTGAAGCTGGTCGCGAAGTCGCCCCATGAGCTCGCGTCGGTGGCCATCACGACCGCGATGACGACGAAGACCATGATCAGGAACACCATGACGCCCATCGCCTTCTCGGTGAACTGGTACACAACCGGCGAGGCGGTCAGCGCCAAGCCGATGGCGATCAGGGCGAGCACGGTGATGGTCACGACGTCGCCGCCGCCGACCGCGAACGTCAGCACGGTTGCCGCACCGGTCGCCCAGCCGGGCCAGAAGTTCTGGCACAGCGCGAACACGATGAACAGCACGCCCCACGGCTTCCACAGGCGCGAGAAGCCGGTCAGCGCCGTCTCGCCGGTGGCGAGCGTGTAGCGCTCGACCTCCATGTTGATGAAGTACTGGACCAGGAAGCCGACGATGGCGGCCCACATGAAGACGAGCCCGACCTGCGAGGTGATGTACGGCCACAGCACGAACTCGCCCGATCCGATGGCCGTGGCGAGGATGATCACGCTGGCGCCGGCGACTTTCCTGAACGGCACCGGCTCCGGCAGATCCCTGGTCTCGACCGCGGGCAGATACCTACTCGGTAGTTCGAAGCCACGTGGCTCCGGCGGCCGCGTTCTGTCAGGCGTGATCGTCGCCATACGCTCCCCCTGTGAGGTCGCCTCCCAGCAGGAAGGCTCCCCGGTGGCGAAACGCACTAAACCTGGCGAACGCGGCGGGCGCCCTCCACCATGTTCGCAAGCTTACGTCGCGCCGCCCAGCGGGCGGTCTGGGAGAGCCCGCAGTCGGGCGAGACGCTGAGCCGTTCGGGCGGGACGTACTGCAGCGCTGCGCGCACGCGCTCCTCCACGTCCTCGGGCGACTCGACGTAGTACGACTTGACGTCGATCACCCCGACGCCGACGTCCTTGCCGGCGGCCACGACCTGCTCGATCAGCTCGAGCTCGGCGAACTCGCGCGAGGCCATCTCCAGATGCAGCTCGTCGGCGTCCATGCCCAGGAAGGCCGGGAACATCGGCGCGTAGCGCCGGCGGCCGACGGCGCGGCCCTTGAAGTTGCCGAAGCACAGATGGGTGCCGACGCGGCAGCGGCCCTTCACGCCCGCGACCGTGCGGTTGAAGACGTCGACCATCCGCGCCGTGTCCTCGCGCCACGCGTAGCACGACATCGAGGGCTCGTCCAAAGTGATCCGGTCGCAGCCCGCGTCCACCAGGCGCGACAACTCGTCCGCGACGATCGGGATCAGCATCTCGGTGACCGCCCAGCGATCGTCGTGCTCGATCCGCCCGGCCAGCGTGTACGGGCCCGGCACGCTGGCCTTCAGTGCGGGTCCGGGAGGCGCCAGCGAGCGCAGCCGCTCGAACTCCTCGACGGCCCCGAGCCCGCGCGGCGCCCGGAGCTCGCCGACCAGCTTGTGCTTGCCGCGCTGGTCGTGCGCCGGGGGGCCCCAGCGCCGCCGCGGGGCGGACTCCAGCTCGAGGCCCTCGAGGTAGGCGTAGAAGGAGAGGTTGAAGTCGAACCGCCCCTGCTCGCCGTCGCTGATGACGTCGAGCCCGGCGCGGACCTGGTCCATCACCGCAACCAGCGTGGCGTCGCGCGCCGCCTCCTCGAGGTCGTCCGGGCCCATCTCCCCGGTGCGGCCGGAGACGAGCTCCAGCCATCCCGGGAAGGGATACGAGCCGATGACCGTGGTCTCGATCAAACGCGCTTCGTGGACGTCGCGTACAGCCAGGCGAGCAGCAGGATGATCGCGCCGTAGAGGATCTGCTTGAACGCCTGCGACGCGTCGAGCAGCGTCAGCAGCGAGTCGAGCACCACGAGGATGATCGCGCCCAGGATCGTGCCCGAGTAGCCGCCGACGCCGCCGAAGATCGACGTGCCGCCGATCACCACCGCCGCCACGGACGGCAGCAGGTAGGGCGAGACGAGCTGGAGGTCGGCGGCGTTGATGACGCCGACGTAGAGCACGCCGCCGACGGCCGCCAGGACCGAGCACAGCACGTAGACGATGAGCAGGACCTGCCAGATACGCACGCCGGCCAGCCGCACGGCGAGCGGGTTGTCGCCCACCGCGTAGAGCATTCGCCCGTAGCCGGAGTAGCGCAGTCCGAGCAGGATCAGCGCCGCCACAGGCGCCCAGAGCAGCAGCGACTTCGGGATCGCCTCGCCGATCAGGTTGCCGACCGCCAGCTCGCGCACGAACGAGGGGACGAGCGGCACGCCGGTGACGAACGACTGGGCGGACACCGTCAGGTAGCCGGCGACGATGCTCGCCATGCCGAGCGTCATGATCAGCGGGTTGACGCGGAAGACGCCGACGCCGACGCCGTTGATGAAGCCGACGACGAGGCCGACCAGCACGGCGATGGCGAGCGCCGTGGCGGTCCCGCGCGAGGCCTGCCCGGCCATGATGTAGGCCGCCGCCGTCGCGGTGGCCGAAACCGACAGGTCGATGCCCGCCGTGAGCATCACGAGCGTCTGGCCGGCGGCGAGGAACGCGAGCGGCGCCGAGAACTGCAGGATCGTGCCGACGCGCCCGGCCGAGATGTAGCCCGGCGAGACTGATCTCGCACACGATCAGCAGCAGCACGAGGATCACCGACAGCATGATCAGCGGCCGGTCGATCAGGTACTCGCCGGCGGCGCGCACCCGCCCCGGCCGCGGCTCGAGCTCGTCGTCCGGAGTAACGGTCGCGGTGCTCATCGCTTCTCCCTCAGCAGCACCAGGCCGCCGAGCATGACGACGACGACGATCAGGGCGCCCTGGATGACCTGGCCGTAGTTCGGGTCGATGCCCTGGAAGACCATGATCGACGGGACGAGGGTCAGGCAGAAGGCGGCGGCGATCGGGCCGACGACGCCGCCCTTGCCGCCGGCGAGGCTCACGCCGCCGAGCACGATCGCGGCGACCGAGTTCAGCGTGATGAAGGTGCCCGCGTAGGGCGTGCCGATGCCGGTCGTCGCCGTGGCGGCCAGGCCAGCCATGGCGGCGAAGAAGCCGCCGACCGCATAGGCGAGCACCCGCGTGGTCGCCACGTTGATCCCGGACAGGTAGGCGCGGTCGCGGTTGGAGCCGACCGCGTAGATGGCGAACCCGGGCCGCCGCCAGCGGAGCGGCCACCACACGGCCGCCGCCACGAGGGCGAGCACCACGGCACCGGCCGGGATCCACTCGCTGAAGAAGATCCCGGTCCCGAGCGCCTGGTATTCGACCGGCGACCCGCCGCCCGGCGTTCGCATGATCAGCAGCGCGACGCCGCCCCACACGAACGACATGGCGAGCGTGACCACGATGTCCGGCACGCCGGTGATCACGACGAGGCCGCCGTTGATGCAACCCATCAGGACGCCGACGAACATCAGGCCGACGGCGATCAGCAGCGACGTCGCGAAGCTGTGGTTCTCCATCAGCGACGCAGCGAGCACGTTGATGACGGCGACCATCACGCCGAGCGAGAGGTCGATGCCGCCGGAGATCACGATCACGCCCTGCGCCATCGCAGCGAATGCCAGCGGCAGGCCGCCGATGACGATCGTCTTGAGGTCGAACGACGTGAACTTCACCGGGGCGAGCGCCCAGATGTAGGCGATGATCAGGAGCAGGAGGAGGACGTAGACGCCGATCGTCCAGCCGTGGCGGGTGGCGATCCGGCGCCAGTCGGTCCCCTTGCGGCCGATGGCGGCGCTTGCCTCGTTGACGGTCGTCATGCCGCCGCCTCCTCCGCCTCGAGCCCGTGGGCCGCCTTCAGCAGGGCCGGCTCGTCGGCCTCGGAGGCCGGCATCTCGGCCGTCACGGCGCCGCGGTAGACGACGATCGTGCGGTCGCAGACGAGCTGGATCTCCGGCAGCTCGGAGGTGAAGAGCAGGATCGCGGCGCCCGCCTCGGAGAGCTCGCGCAGCAGCGCGTAGATCTGGCGCTTCGTGCCGACGTCGATCCCGCGCGTGGGGTCGAAGCAGAGCATCGTGGTGAAGCCGGCCGCCAGCCAGCGGGCGAGCGTGAGCTTCTGCTGGTTGCCGCCGGAGAGCCGGCGGGCCTGGCGCTGAGCCCGCGTGTCGATCGACAGGCGCTCGATCGCGTTCTGCACGCGCCGGTTCTCGTCGCCGCGGTTGATCGGCCCCCAGCGCGAGATGCGGTTGTAGAGCGGAGCCGCGATGTTCTCGCGGATCGGCCGCTGCGGCAGCAGGGCGAGCATGCGGTCGGCGGGCACGAGCACGACGCCGGAGCGGATGGCCTCGAACGGGTGGCGCGGTCTGAACGGCTTGCCGCCGACGAGCATCTCGCCGCCCGACGGCTTGCGCTCGCCGGCGAGATAGTCGAACAGCCGGTCCTGGCCCTGGCCCTCGAGCGCGGCGACGCCGAGGATCTCGCCGGCGCGCAGCGAGAAGGACACGCCGTCCGGATCGTCGCCGACCACGAGGTTGCGCACCTCGAGCTGGGTCTCGCCGCTCGTGGCCGCGACCTCGACCGCCGGCGTCTCGCTCTCGCCCACCGCGGACTCGATCTCCTGGGCGAGCTTGGTGCGCGACTCGCCGAGCATCAGCTCGACGATCTTCTCCTCCTCGCCGGGCTTGGGGACGAGGGTGCCGACGGTGCGGCCGTCGCGCAGGACGCTGGCCGGTCGCACAGCGCGGTGACCTCGGCGAGGCGGTGCGAGATGAAGAGCACCGAGCGGCCGCGGTCGCGCCACTCGCGCATGACGGTGAAGACCTTCTCGGCGAGGTCGGACGGCAGCGCCGCGGTGATCTCGTCGAGCATCAGAAGCTGGGGGTCGCTCGCCAGGGCGCGCGCAAGGTCGAGCATGCGCAGCGTGGGGAGCGGGAGGTCGCTCGTCATCTCCGTCAGGTCGACCTTGAGCTCCATGCGCTCGAGCCACTCGCGGACGCCCGCGATCGGGGTGCGCGTGAGACGCATGTTCTGCGCGACCGTGAGGTCCGGCAGCAGCGCCGGATCCTGGAAGACGGGGGCGAAGCCGACCTTGCGGGCGGATGCCGGCGAGCCGATCCGGACGTCCTTGCCGTTGACCTGGATCGTCCCCGCGTCGTGGCGGATGACGCCGGTCAGGATCTTCACGAGCGTGCTCTTGCCGGCGCCGTTGGCGCCCAGCAGTCCGTGGACCTCGCCCGGCTCGACGACGAGGTCGGCGGACTTGAGCGCCACGACGGGGCCGTAGCGCTTCGCGGCGTTTCTGACTTCTAGGAGAGGCATCTGTAATCAAGGCGCTCGCACGAGCGTGCGAGTGCGAGTAAGCCGCAATCGAATTCCCGGCGCGAGCGTACGCCCACGCCGGGATCGATGCGTTGCGCCTACGGCCCTTCGCAGCCGGTGAGCTGGTCCTTGGTGTAGGTCGTGTACGGCTCCACGATCATCTGGCTCGAGTACGTGGGCGGGAGCGACGGGTCGTAGAACTCGTTGATCTTGTCCTCACCCGTCTCCATGTCCCAGACCTCGGGCTTGAGCGTCGTGACCTTCTCCGGCTCCTCGCCGTTGAGCGCCTGGATCGCGATCGCCGTGCCGACGCCGCCGATGGCGGCGGGGTTGGTGACCGCGGCTCCCGGAGCGCCGTCCTTCAGCTGCTCCAGGAACTTGTTGTTGTCGGCGCCGATGACCGGCGTCTTCTCCTGGCCGGCCTTCTTGAGCGCGTCGACGACCACGTAGTCGATGCCCGACGTCCAGAACCCGTCGACCTGCGTGTTGGAGTTCAGGATGTCGTTGGCCTGCTTGCCGGCGGGCGCGAACGACCAGTCGGTGAAGGTCTCCTTTACGACCTTCATGCCCGGGTTCTGCCCGATGACCTCCATGAACCCCTTGTGGCGGTCGTCGTCGGCGGGGACGCCGCTGATGCCGCGCATCTCGACGATGTTGCCCTTGCCGCCGAGGTTGTCGACGAGCCACTGGGCGCCGAGGCGCCCGTACTCGACCTGGTCGTTGGTGACCACGTAGGCCTCGGGGGCGGTCACGGCCTGGTCGACGGCCACCACGACGATGTCGCGGGCGGCAGCCTCCTTGATGACCGGGTTCAGCGCCTCACGGTCTGCCGGGTTGATGATGATCGCGTTCGCACCCGACGAGATCAGGTTGCGGATGCCGGCGATCTGCGCGCTGGCATCGCCGTTGACGTTGTGCACGAGCACTTCGTCGACCTGCCCTGAGGCGAGGGCCTGGGCCTTCACCGAGCAGATCATCTCCTCGCGCCAGCCATTGCCCACCAGGGTGTTGCTGACGCCGACTTTGTACGTCTTCTCCTCCGACGAACCGCCGGAGCTGGCGCCTCCGCCGCTCTCCTCGTCGTCGCCGCAACCTACGGCGACAAGGGCCAGCAGCCCGACGAGAAGCGCGAGGAGCGCGAGTGGACGAGCCCGAAGACTCATGGGGACGGTGACCCTCCTCCTGAATTGGGACATGGCGTACAGCTCATCGGGCACCCTCCAGCACCCTTGCCGCACGGCGGGCGTGCTCGGCGTAGGCCGCATCGAACAGCCGGCCCGACTCCTCGGCGCCCACCACCGACGCGCTCGTGAGGACCGGGGGCATCGCCCCACGCTCCACGAGCCGCGCCGCGGTACGGACCTTCACTTCGTTGGCGAGCGCCACCGCCGCGATCGTCGAGCCGGGACCCACCGGGGTGTCCAGCCCGTCGAGCGTGACGAGGGCGTCCGCCGGCGGCGTACGAAGGTCGAGCACCACGTCGGCGTGATCGCGCAGGCGCGATCCCGTCGAGTGCGTGCTCTCCCCCGCCTCGGTCGCCGCCTGCGAGGTGACCGCGATCACGGCGAGCCCGCGCTCGCGTGCGCCGCGCGCCACCTCGATCGGCACCGCACCGAGCCCGGACGCGCTGAACACCATCATCGCGTCGGGCGGGTGCAGGTCGAAGTTGCGCAGGATGGTCTCTCCGAGACCTTCCACGCGCTCGATGAACATCGCCTGCCGCTGCCCGTTGGCGCCCACGACCTGCGTGTGGAACGTCATCGACAGCTCGACGATCGGATGGAAGCCTGGATAGGACCCGTAGCGCGGGAACATCTCCTCGACGGCGATGCGCGAGTGGCCGGTGCCGAAGAGGTGCACGAGCCCGCCACCGCCGATCGCGTCGGCGCAGATGCCGGCCGCCCGGTCGAGTTCGGCGTCCTGGTCGGCGAGCCGGTCCAGCAGCTCGCGCACGACGTCGAGATAGCGGGCCGTCGCGGTCACGCTCATCCCGCCACCGCCGCCTGGTCCGCCGCGCCCACCACGTCCGGGTCGATCACGATCGGCTCCCAGCGGCCACTGCGCATCGAGCGGTAGCAGGCGTCGAGGGCGCAGTTGACGATGTAGCCGTCGACGAAGGTCTCGCGCGGCTCGGCGCCGGTGCGCAGGCAGTCGATGAAGTGCCGCAGCTCCTGGCTGTAGCCGTAGGCGCGTGCCTCGTCGGGGAGCGGGTAGACCCAGCCGGTCTCGGCGTCGGCCTTCTCGATCAGGTAGCCGGCGGACTTGGTGATGAAGCCGCGGATCGGCGTGTCGAGCGAGTCGGTCACCAGCCGCCCGTCGGTGCCCGTGATCTCGTTGCGCAGCTCCATGCCGCCCTTCATGGACCACGAGGCCTCGGTGATCGAGATGCCGCCGCCCGAGAACTTGATCAGCGCGACCGCGTTGTCCTCGCCGGTCGTCTTGTCGCCGTGGGTGAGCGTCGCGCCCCAGGCGAACGCCTCCGTCATCGCGACGTCCTTGCCGAACAGATAGCGCGCGGCCTCGATCGTGTGGCAGCCCATGTCGAGCAGCGAGCCGCCGCCGGCCGTCTCGGCGTCCCAGAAGTGCGGGGCGTGCGGGCCGGAGTGGGCCTCGCGGGCGCGGACCGAGATGACCTCGCCGATCGAGCCCGACTCGATCATCTCGCGCGCCTTGACCACGTTGGGCGCGAACACCTCGGTCTCGGCGTAGCCGTGCAGCACGCCGGCCTCGCGGACGATGCGCACGATCTCGGCCGCCTCGTCCGCGTTGCGTGCGAGCGGCTTCGTGCAGACGATCGCCTTGCCGGCCGCGGCCGCCGTGCGGATCGCGTCCAGGTGCATGTGGTTCGGCAGCCCGATGACGACCATCTGGACCTCGTCGTCGGCGCACAGCGACTCGACGTCGGTGTACTGGCGCGGGATGCCGTAACGGCGGCCGAAGTCCTCGGCGCGCTCGGCGCTGCGCGAGTAGTTGGCCACGACCTTTGCGCCAGGGACGTCGTCGAGCCCTGCCATGTAGAACTCGGCGACGAAGCCCGAGCCGATCATGCCCAGGGCGACTGGCGGATGATGTCCGTGCGTCATCGGTCTAGTTGTGTAGACAGGTTTGCAACCTAGTCGCGGAACGGGAGGGATGTCAAGCACCCGACGAACCGCCGAGGACGGCCTGGTCGCTCTTGTGACCGGGGCCGGAGGAGGCATCGGAGGCGCGGTCACGACAGCGTTCGCGGCCGCCGGTCACGCGGTGCTCGCGGTCGACCGCGACGTGGCCGCCGTGCCGGCCGCAGGGAGCGCCGGCGAGGTCGTCGCCCACACCGCGGACCTCGTCGACGACGAGCAGGCGGCCGCCGCGATCGCGGCTGCGGTCGAGCGCTTCGGCCGCCTCGATGCGGTGATCTGCGCGCACGGCGGCAGCGGGCGGCGGTTCGGCGACGGACCGGTGGACGCGTGCACCGAAGCGGGCTGGGACGCGACGCTCGAGCTCAACGCCAAGAGCGTCTTCCTGGTCTGCCGGCACGCCGTCCCTGCGCTGCGGGCGGCCGGCGGAGGGGCGATCGTCACCGTCGCGTCGGTGCTCGGCCAGGTCGGCGGCGACCGTGACTTCGCCACGCACGCCTACGCGGCCGGCAAGGGCGCGGTGATCGCACTGACGCGCGCGATGGCGGTGACCTACGCGCCGGACGGGATCCGCTGCAACGCGGTCTGCCCCGGGTTGATCGCGACGCCGATGAGCGCCCGCGCCCAGGGCGACCCGGCGATCCGCGCGCGGCTCGCCGAGCTGCAGCCGCTGACCGGCGACTTCGGCCGGCCCGAGGACGTCGCCGAGGCCGTGCTCTACCTCGCGACCGCTCCGTTCGCCACCGGCACTGTGCTGGCCGTCGACGGCGGGTGGACCGCCCGGTGACGATCCATCTCGGCCTCGATCTCGGCGGCACGAACATCAAGTGCGCGGTCGTCGAGGGCGGCGCGCCACCGCGCGTCCTCGCCACCGACTCGTGCGCCACCGGGGCGGCCGACGGGCCGGACGCCGTCCTCGAGCGCGTCGCCGCGCTCGGCCGCGCGACCGCGGCGCCCTTCGGCGAGCCGGCGACGGTCGGCCTCGCTCTGCCCGGCCACTTCGATGCGGAGCGCGGCACCGGCTCGCTGCTGCCGAACCTGCTCGGCGACTGGGCCGGGCGCCCGATCGCGGGGCCGGTGGGCGCGGCGCTCGAGCGGCCGGTCTCGCTGGTCAACGACGTCCGCGCGCTCACGCTCGCCGAGCTGCGGCTCGGCGCGGGCCGCGGCGCGCGCGACCTCGTCTGCATCGCGCTCGGCACGGGGGTGGGCGGCGGCGTGGTGATCGACGGCCGCCTCCACCTCGGGCTCGGCCACGCCGGCGAGATCGGGCACACGACCGTGGATCCGGACGGCCCGCTGTGCGGATGCGGCAACCGCGGCTGCCTCGACCGGATGGCCGGCGCCGACGCGATCGCCGCGGCGGCCGGACAGCCGACCGTCGCGGCCGCCGCCGGGGCGGCGCGGGCGGGTGACGCGCAGGCGCGGGCCGCGTTCGCGCGCGCCGGCGAGTATGTGGGGCGCGTGCTCGCGGGCGCCGTCGTGCTGCTGTGGCCCGAGCGCGTCGTGGTCGGCGGCGGTGTCGCCGACGCGGGCGAGCTGCTGCTCGAGCCGCTGCGCGCCGAGCTCCGCCGCCGCGCCTGCGTCGCGCCGGTCGACGAGATCGCGGTCGTCCCCGCCGAGCTGGGCCCGCACGCGGGCGCCGCCGGCGCCGCGCTGTGGAGCGCCGACGTCAGCCGAGGAGCTGCTCCATCTCCTCGATCCCTCCTTCAGCGGCCGGACCATCAGCGTGAGCTCGCTGCCGCGCACTCGCCGGCCAGGAACGCGTCGACGACGCGGCTCAACGCACGCGGGCCACGCGCCCGTGGCCCGGTCCGGCGTGCTTGAAGGCGCCGATGAGCATCGCGCCGATCGGCCAGATCGGCCAGAAGTAGCCGGCGCCGGTGAGCGCCCAGATCGCGACGAGCAGGATCGCGAGCGGGACCACGGGCGGGACGGTGCGAGGTCGGCGAGGCGCCGGCGCCGGCGCGGCGGGGAGGTCGGCGAGCAGCGGCGCGAGATCGCCCCGCGTGCGGGCGGCGAAGGCCAGTCCCAGCCGCTGCTCGAGCTCCTCGGGATCGAGCCGCCCGGCGGCCGCGTGCGTGCGCAGCGCCTCGGCCACGCGCTCGCGTTCGGCGTCGGAGGCGAGGAGGTCGTGAGGCTCGGGTACGAGGTCCATGCCCGTAAGTTAGTGACTACTCACCTTCTCGTCAAGAGGGCGCGACGGCGTCAGGCTTGGACGACCGCTCCGCCGCGGCGCGGGTCGCCGCCGCCGTGCAGCTCGCCGCTGGCCGGCTCGCGCTCCACCGCCTGGCAGCCGCCGAAGAACAGGTTGCGGTCGCGGAACCAGGCCATCGTGCGGCCGCTCGCCTCGAGTCCGGCCCCGTCGATCCCCGGCTCGGCGTAGACCAGTCCGTCCTCGAAGTGCAGGCGCGGCGCGTCCACCGCCTCGGCCGCCTCCATCCCGCGATCGAGCACGTTGACGATCACCTGCAGGAGCGCCGAGCGGATGCGGTTCGAGCCGGCCGAGCCGAGCGCCAGCTCCGGAGCGCCGTCGCGCCCGAGCACGACGGTCGGCGCCATCATCGACGGCAGCCGCCGTCCCGGCGGGTGGGTGAAGAAGCCGAGCGGCGAGAGGTCCTGCTCGCCCATCATGTTGTTGACGTGCACGCCGGTACCGACGACGACGATGCCCGAGCCCTCGCCGTTCGTGCACGTCACCGAGCACGCCCAGCCGTCGCCGTCGATGACCGAGATGTGCGTCGTGGCCCCGAGCCGGCCGGCCATGAAGCGCTCGAGGAAGCCCGGCTCGCCGAGGCCGGTCAGGAAGGCGGGCGTGCGCTCTTCCTGCGCGCGCTCCATCGCCTCCACCAGCGCGACCGCGTCGGGTGGCCCTGAGCTGCGCTGGAGCAGCGCGAGCGCGTAGGCGAGCAGGGTCCCGCCGGCGCTCGGCGGCGGGTTGGTGAGGACCTCGCGGCCGTGGTAGCTCACGCGCACCGGCTCGCGCGGCACCGCGCCGTAGGCGGCCAAATCCTCGCGCGTGAGGGTGCCTCCGAGCTCGCACACCCGCTCGGAGACCGCCGCGCCGATGTCGCCCTCGTAGAACGGCGCCGCGCCCTCGGCCCCGAGCCGCTCGAGCGAGTCGGCCAGCTCCGGGTCGCGCAGCACGTCGCCCTCGCGCGGCACGCGCCCCTCGGGCATGAACAGGGCGCGGCACTCGGGCGTCGAGGAGTAGATCGGGGCGAGGATCTCGAACACGTACGCCTGCTCGCTGTTGATCGCCACGCCGTCGCGCGCGAGCGCCGCCGCCGGCGCCGCCAGGTCGGCCAGCGGGACGGTTCCGAAGCGGGCCGCGGCGGCGCAGACGCCGGCGGGCGTGCCGTACGTGCCGCACGATGCCGCGCCGATGTGGAAGACCTGCACGACGTCGCCGAACAAGACGTCGGCGGCCTTCAGCGGCGCGCGGTTCGCCAGGTCCGCCCCGCGCCCCGAGGCCTCGACGAAGAAGTCGAGCAGCACCGGATCGCCGTCAGGCGGCACGACGAGCATGTAGCCGCCCGCGCCGAGCCCGGTGAGCAGCGGCTCGGTGACGAACGAGGCGAGCATCGACGCCAGCGCGGCGTCCACCGCGTTGCCGCCGGCGCGGAGGATCTCAGCGCCGGCGGTGGCGGTCAGCGGGTGGCCGGCGGCGACGACGCCGCGTGAATCGCCCACGAGGGCCCTCCGTCAGACGCCCAAGAGGGCGCGCAGCGCCCGGTTACGGTCGCCATGGCTGGCGACCGTCCTCATCAGGCGGCGACCGGACGAAGCCAAGGGCACTTCAGTATCGAGGAATGAACTCGGGGACGTCGACTTCGCCGACGCGGGAGGGCGCTCCGACGCGACGGACACGCGGCTCGCCGGCCGGCTCGCGGAACCCGGTCTGCTCCCGGCGCGGCGGGCGCTGCTCCCCGTAGCCGGTGGCGACGACGGTGATCCACACCTCGTCCTCGAGCTTCTCGTCGAGCATCGCCCCGAAGATGATGTTCGCGTCGGGGTGCGCGGCCTCCTGGATCGTGTGGGCGGCCTCGTTGACCTCCCACAGCGACAGGTCCTTGCCGCCGGTGATCGAGAGCAGGATCGAGTGCGCGCCCTCGAGCGTCGTCTCCAGCAGCGGCGACGAGGCGGCCGCGTTGGCGGCCTCGACGGCCCGCTTGTCGCCCGTCCCCATGCCGATGCCGAGCAGCGCGTTGCCGGCGTCGCACATGATCGTGCGCACGTCCGCGAAGTCGAGGTTGATCAGGCCGGGCAGGGTGATC
Source organism: uncultured Solirubrobacteraceae bacterium (assembly GCA_963830725.1). Lineage (GTDB taxonomy): Bacteria > Actinomycetota > Thermoleophilia > Solirubrobacterales > Solirubrobacteraceae > DASSUW01. The sequence goes on from CAWHNO010000002.1 coordinate 390,181, forward strand.
AGGTCCGAGACGCCCTGCACGCCCTGGCGCAGCACGTCGTCGGCCACCCGGAAGGCCTCGACCATCGAGGTCTGCTTGTCGAGCACCGAGAGCAGGCGGTTGTTCGGCACGACGATGAGGGTGTCGACCTCCTCCGCCAGCGCCTCGATGCCCTCCTCGGCGGCCTTCATGCGGCGCGAGCCCTCGAAGCCGAACGGCTTGGTGACGATGCCCACGGTCAGGCAGCCCAGCTCGCGCGCGATCCGCGCGATCACGGGGGCGGCGCCGGTGCCGGTCCCGCCGCCCTCGCCCGCGGTGATGAACACCATGTCCGAGCCCTTGAGCAGCGACTTGACGCGGTCGTAGTCCTCCATCGCGGCGGAGTGGCCGAGCTCGGGGTTCGAGCCGGAGCCGAGCCCGCGCGTGATGTCGGCGCCGATCTGGAGCGTGACGTGGGCGGCCGACGAGTTCAGCGACTGCGTGTCGGTGTTCAGGGCGATGAACTCGACGCCGCCGACCTCGGCCTCGATCATGCGGTTGACGGCGTTGACGCCGCCGCCGCCGACGCCGACCACGCGCAGCTCGGGCTGGCGGGTCGCCTCGGGGCCCGCCGAGGTCCACTCGTACTCCGTCGCCGGGCGCGCCGGCTGCGGCGGGGCCATGATGTTCTCGGGCAGATCGCTCGAGAACGCGTGGCGCAGGCGCTCCTGGGGCGTCGGCGTCCGCGGCGCGGCCGGCTCGGGCGGGGCCTCGACCGGCGGCTCGGGCGGCGGCTGCGCGGCCGCCGTCTCCTGACCCTCCTCCGTCTTCCGGAAGAGCGCCGCCAGCGGTCCTTCCCGCATGCTCGCCCGCTTACCGCTTGCCATTCGAGAGCACCTCCTTCGCCAGCTGGCGATAAGCGTCAGCCGCGGTCCCCTTGGGGTCGTACTTGAGCACCGACATCCCCTTCACAGGGGCCTCCGCGAAACGCACGGTCTTCTTGATCCGCGCCCCGAACACCCGATCTCCGAAGTTCTCCTCGAGGATCTCCAATGCCTCCTTGGCGTGCAGCGTACGCGTGTCGACCATCGTCGGCAGGATGCCGGCGATCTGCACGTCCGGATTGAGGTTCTCGCGGATCATCGCCAGGGTGTTCTGCAGCTGAAGCAGCCCACGCATCGACAGATACTCGCACTGGACGGGGACGATCACCTGATCGGCCGCGGTAAGTGCGTTCACGGTCAATAGTCCCAGCGACGGCGGCGTATCGACGAAGATCCAGTCGTAGTCCTCGTCGACGGCGAGCAGCGCCTTGGTCAGCGAGCGCTCGCGGCCGATCTTCGTCGACATCGCGATCTCCGCCCCGGCGAGGTCGATCGAGGCGCACGCGATGTCGATCTCGCGGCGCCGGATCACCTCGCGGATGGAGAGGTCGTGGACGAGCACGTCGAACATCGACTGCTCGAGCGTGTCGGGATCGATCCCCTGCGACATGGTGAGGTTGCCCTGCGGGTCCATGTCGACGCACAGCACGCGGTGGCCCTGCTCGGCAAAGGCCGCCGCGAGGTTAAGCGTGGTGGTCGTCTTCGCGACCCCGCCCTTCTGGTTGGCGAAGGCGATGACCTTGGCCTTGCCGGTCACGTCGTGCTCCGATCACGGTCGGGGAAACCCATCGGCCTTGCCTGTTCGCCCCCGAGGGGAGGTTTCCTCCCGCCCGCGGAGACCGCGTGCGGCTTACTCGCACTCGCAAGCTCGTGCGAGCGCCTTAGCATGCCCGCCGATGGATCGTGTGACCGCCCGCCGGATCAACCGAGCGCACTGGGATTCGCTCGCGTCGGCGCACGGTCAGGACGCCTACTACGACACCGAAGCGCTCGTGGGCGGGGCCGACACGCTGCGGGAGTCCGAGGCCGCCGGGCTGCGCGAGGCCGTCGGCGCCGTCGCTGGGCTCGACGTCCTGCACCTGCAGTGCCACATCGGGTTCGACTCGATCTCGCTCGCCCGCCGCGGCGCGCGCGTCGTCGGCGCCGACTTCTCCCCCGGCTCGCTCGAGAAGGCCCGGGCGCTTGCGCGCCGCTGCGAGGTCGAGATCGACTTCGTCGAGGCCGACTCCACCGCGCTACCGGTCGAGCTGCACAACCGCTTCGACCTGGTCTACGCGACGATCGGGGTGATCGGCTGGATCGACGACCTCGGCGCGTGGATGCGCTCGGCGACTGCGGCGTTGAGGGGAGGCGGCCGGTTGCTGCTGGTGGAGATCCATCCGCTCTTCACGATGGTCGCTTCGACCGACCCGTTCCGGGTCGACTTCCCGTACGCCAACGACGGCGCGCGGACGTTCGACGAGCCTGGCTCGTACGCCGGCGCGGACCTCGATGTCGCCGCCACGGCGACGGTCGAGTACGGCCACTCGCTCGCCGAGGTCGTCAACGCGGCGCTCGCCGCCGGCCTTCGGATCCAGCGGCTGGACGAGTACCTCGACGCCGACTTCGATCCGCGCGGCGGTCTACTCGCGCGCGAGGACGACGGGCGCTATCGGCTGCGGGTCGACGGCGAGCCGCTGCCCGTGCTGTTCGCGCTCGTCGCCGCCAAGCCCTGACTGTCGGCCCGCCAGATCCGACACCGGGTTCCAGGGGCGAAGTTCGGCGCCCGGCGCCTTAACCGGGATATGTCCGGTAAAGGCGCCATCGACCTCTCGGTCGCCGCTCTCGCGAACGCCCAGCACGGGATCGTCTCACACGCTCAGCTGCTGACCCTCGGTCTCGGCCGACACCGCATCGAACACCGGCTCGCAGCGGGCCGGCTCCAGCCCGTCCATCGCGGTGTCTACACGTTCGGGCACCGTGCGCTCACAAGGGAGGGCCGGTGGATGGCGGCGGTGATGGTCTGCGGGAGCGACGCGGTCCTCAGCCACGCCACCGCCGCCGGGGCGTGGGAGCTTCGACCCGTCGGGGCGGGCGCGATCCACGTCACCGTGCCACGCGACACCGGCCGCAAGCGCCGCGCCGGGATCCGCGTGCACCGCAGCACCACGCTCGAGTCGGACGAGACGACGACGGTTCGAGCGATTCCGAACAAAAAACAAAAATTCCGATCACGACCCCGGTCCGCACGATCATCGACCTCGCCGCGACGCTCAAGGGCCGACCGCTCGAGCACGCGCTCGACCTCGCCGAGCAACGACGCCTCGTCGACTTCGCCGAGCTCGAACAGAGGCTCGCTGACCGAAGGGGCCGCCCCGGATCACCCGCCTTGCAAGCGGTGTTGTCTCGCTACACGGCCGGCAGCACCGTGACCCGCAGCGAGATGGAGGAGCGATTCCTGCGGCTGTGCGACGAGCATGGACTGCGGCGGCCGAACGTGAACACCCGCATCGAGGGATTCGAGGTCGATTTCGCGTGGCGGGACGCTGGGCTGATCGTCGAGGTCGACGGCTATCGCTATCACCGGTCGCCGACCGCGTTCGAGGACGACCGCGAACGCGACGTGATCCTGGCCGTCGCCGGCTGGCAGGTTCTCCGGTTCACGTGGACGCAGCTCACCGAGCGGTCGGCGTGGGTCGCTCGGGCTGTCTCCAAGCGGCTGGCGCCTTGACCGGCATATGTCCGGTCAAGGCGCCACGCGCACCGCGCGAACGTCGACCGCGGCGCCGCATCGCAGCCGAGGCGGACTCGAGCGCGGCGAGCAGCGCGAGGCGCTTCCTACCGGGCTCTACCCCGCCCGCCCGTCGGTGGTTCCGGACGAATGGACTACAGCATCAGCGCTTGACGCAAACGGTTGCATCGGGCAACGTGGCACCCTGTTGGGGAGAGGGTGGGCAAGCGGTCGGGTCCAGACGGAGGGAAGAAGGTCCGGTGCAGCTACACGAAGGTATCTCGTGATCGCCGAGCGATTGGCTCGCCGTGCCGCAGCGCTCGACACCGACCGCGTGCCGTACGTGCAGGCGACGGTCGTGCGCGCCGGCCGCCCGGCCAGCGTGCAGCCGGGCGCGACCGCGCTCGTGCTCGGCGACGGCACGATCGAGGGATTCATCGGCGGCCACTGCGCCGAGCCGAGCGTGCGGCTGCACGCGCTGCGGGCGCTCGAGACCGGCGAGCCGCTGCTGCTGCGGATCGAGCCCGGCGACGGTGAGAGCGCCGCGCTCGACGGCGCCGTCACGGTCCACAACCCCTGCATCAGCGGCGGCGCGCTCGAGATCTTCCTCGAGCCGCGCGTCCCCGCCGCCCGCCTGCACGTGCTCGGTGAGACGCCGATCGCGCAGGCGCTCGCCGAGCTCGGCCGGCAACTCGGCTACGACGTCGTCGGCGCCGACCACGAGCCCGCGTCCGATGACGCCGCCCTCGTCGTCGCCTCGCACGGCCGCGACGAGGAGCACGCGCTGGCGACCGCGCTCGACGTCGGCGTCCCCTACGTGGGCCTGGTGGCGAGTCGCAAGCGCGGCCGGGCGGTGGTGGAGAGCCTCGAGGTCTCGGACGACGACCGCGCGCGCGTACACACACCCGCAGGCCTGGACATCGGGGCGCGCACCCCGGAGGAGATCGCGCTGTCGATCGTGGCGGAGATCGTCGCGACGCGGCGCGCGCGGACGACCCCGCCGGTCGAGCACCACCAGCACCACGAGGGCCATTGCTGCCATGAGTGATCCGTTCGTCGCGGGACTCGTCCTGGCGGCGGGCGGCTCGAGCCGGCTTGGGCGGCCCAAGCAGCTGCTGCCGTACGGAGGCGCGACGCTGCTCGACCACACGGTCGCGACCGCGCGCGCGTGCGAGTTCGACCAGCTGCTCGTGGCGGTCGGCGGAGCGGCCGAGAAGGTGCGCGAGCGCGTGAACCTGCGCGGCGCCGACGTGGTCGTCAACCCCGGCTTCGGCGCCGGGTGCTCATCGACGATCGCCGTCGCCATGGACGCGCTCGACCCACGCGCGACCGTGCTCGTCCTCCTGCTCGGCGACCAGCCGGGCGTCGTCCCCGCCACCGTGCGCGTGCTGCTGGCCGCCCGCGGCGATGCCCCGCTCGCCGTCTGCCGCTACGACGACGGCCGCGGGCACCCGTTCGCGTTCGGGCCCGAGGTCTTCGAGGACCTGCGCTACCTGCACGGCGACAAGGCGGTCTGGCGGCTGCTGGACGAGCGCGCGGACGATGTGCAGGAGGTGCCGGTGCCGGGCCGGATCCCGCTCGACGTCGACACCTGGGCGGACTACGAAGCCGTGCTGAGTCATGTTCGAGAAGGAGTGATGAGATGACGGGATGGCAGGTCGGGCTCGCGCTCGGCATCGTCGTCGTCCTGGTCGCCGCCGCGATCGTGATCACGATCGTGCGGCTGGCGAGCAGGATCGCCGCGCAGGCGAAGACGGCCGAGGAGGCCGTCGAGGTCGTGCGCCAACAGACGACCGAGCTCGGCGGCATCGCCCGGATCAATGACTCCGGGGTGCGGATCCTCCACTCCGCACGGGCCCTGCGGAAGGTGGCGGTCGGCAAATGAGCGGCAACGACTACTGGGTCATCGCGCTGGTCATCGGCCTCGCCGCGGCCCTGATCGTGGCGTTCCTGCTGCTGATGCTCATCCGCTCGGTCGCGAGCATCGAGAAGTCGGTCGGCGGCCTGCTGCAGACCGCGACCGCCGTGGCCGGCAACACGGCGAACATCCCCCAGCTCCAGGCGACGGCGCCGGTGCTGGCCCAGATCGTGGACGAGGCGGTGGTGCAGGACGGCTACATGAACGCCCTGACCGACGGATTCGGAGGCAGCAATGGCAACTGAGGACGTGCTGCTCCTGCTGACGGTGCTGCTGGCGCTGGTGGTCGTCGTCGTGCTGGCCGGCGCGCTGATCATCGTCCGCCGCGACCTCACGCGCATCTCCGAGGGCCTCGCCACGCTCGGCGGAGCCCTGCAGGGCGTCGAGGCGGAGCACCTGCGCCCGCTCGAGCCCGCCGTGAAGGCGATCAACGCCCAGTTCGACATCATCCTGAGCGCGCTGCCGGGCATCGCCAAGAAGGCCTCGGTCGTCGCCGAGAGGAGGCCGCGATGACCCTCTGGTGGATCGGAAACGCCGTCCTGCTGCTGGCGATCCTGCCCGTGGTGGTCTATCTGCTCAACGGCGTCCTCAACGCCGCCAAGAGCATCGTCCCGAGCGTCAACCAGATCGCGACGGTCGCCGCCGCCGGCTCGAAGGACCTCGACGCCACGGCGCTGCTCCTGACCACGCAGGACCAGGTCCGCCAGACGGTCGCCGGGGTCGCGAACTACGGCGGCTCGCTCGACGTAATCCTCGACGACGCAGAGAAGGAGTGACGATGCCCGCCGCCGGAGTCGTGACGATCATCGCCGTCGCGGCGATCGTGCTGGCGCTCGTCTACTACCTCGTCAGCACCATCGTCGCGCTGCGCAAGATCGCCGACGGGCTCGACGAGGTCATCGCCGGCGTCGGCGAGATCGTCGAGAAGAGCGCCCCGGTCAACGACGTGGTCATCGACATCAACGAGAACCTCGACGCGGCCGTCGGCGCGCTCGAGGGCCTGCTCGTGAAGAAGGCCGGCATGAGCGACGCGCTCGGCCTCGTCGACGGCCTCTACCCCGGAGCCGCCGCGCAGGGCTTCCGCGACTTCCCCGAGAGCCGCGAGCTCACCCCGCCGCGGATCGCCGAGGTCTACACGCGCGGCACCCTGACGCTCGCACGGCTCGGCCGCGAGGCCCCGATCGCGGTGGCGAACCCGGGCGGGCCGGCCCTCCGCAACCCGGAGTACGGCAGCAGCGCCGCCCGCGCCCTGTACCAGGAGGTCCGCCAGACGCGGCCCGAGACGATGCCGCGCTCGCCGGTCATCGGCACCGACGCCCCCACCCAGTACGAGCAGCGCGAGGACATCGGGCTGCCGCGCAAACGCTTCCGGAGGACCGCCTGATGCAGACGCCGGCACCGTTCGGGTACGAGCGCGCGACCAGCGTCGACGGCGCGATCGCAGCGCTCCAGCGCCTCGGCTCCGAGGCGCGGATCATCGCCGGCGGGCACAGCCTGCTGCCGATGATGAAGCTGCGGCTGGCCAACCCCGAGCACCTGGTCGACATCAACGACCTCACCGACCTCGCCTTCATCCGCGAGGAGGGCGACGAGGTCAGGATCGGGGCGCTCACGCGCCACGTCGACCTGCTCGAGTCCGAGCTGCTCGCCGAGGAGTTCCCGGTCTTCCGCGACGCCGAGCAGGTGATCGCCGACCCCGTCGTCCGCAACCGCGGCACGATCGGCGGCTCGCTGTGCCAGGCCGACGCCGCCGAGGACCTGAGCGCGGTCTGCTCGGCGCTGAAGGCGAGCGTCGTGATCCGCGGCGCCGACGGCGAGCGCACCGTCAGCATGGAGGAGTTCCACGTCGGGCCGTACATGACCGCCGTGCAAGCCGGCGAGCTGCTCACCGAGATCCGCCTCCCCCGCCGGCCGGGCGCCGGCAGCGCGCACGAGAAGGTCGAGCGGCGCGCGGGCGACTGGGCGATCGCCGCCGCCTCGGCCGCCGTGTGGATGGAGGGCGGGACGTTCGCCGACGTCGGCATCGCGCTCAGCGCCGTCGGCCTCACCACGATCCACCTCGCGCGCGCCGAGGAGCTGCTGCGCGGCCAGGCGCCGTCCTACGACCTCTTCACCGAGGCCGCGACGATCGCGTCGGAGGACTGCGCGCCGATGGCCGACGGCCGCGGGCCGGTCGACTACAAGCGCCACCTGGCCGGTGTCCTCACCGGACGGGCCCTACGCCGCGCGACGGCCCGCGCGCTCAACGAGGAGGCCTGAGCATGGACGTCTCGATGACCGTCAACGGCGAGCAGGTGACGCACGACGTCGAGCCGCGCCAGCTGCTCGTGCACTACCTGCGCGAGACGCTCGACCTCACCGGCACGCACTGGGGGTGCGACACCTCCAACTGCGGCGCGTGCGTCGTGCTGATGGACGACAAGCCCGTCAAGTCGTGCACGATCCTCGCGGCGATGGCGGCGGGCCACGAGATCCGCACCGTCGAGTCGCTGGAGGTCGACGGCCGGCTCGACCCCGTCCAGCAGGGCTTCCACGAGCTGCACGCGCTGCAGTGCGGCTTCTGCACGCCCGGGATGATGATGACCATCCGGGCGCTGCTGGACGAGAACCCCGACCCCTCGGAGGAGGAGATCCGCACGGCGATCTCCGGCGGCATCTGCCGCTGCACGGGCTACAAGAACATCGTCGCCGCGGCCCGCTGGGCGGCGGAGCACCAGAGGCAGGAGGTCTGAGCATGGCGGCGACACAGGAACGGCCGATCGGCTTCGGCCGGCTCAAGCGCAAGGAGGACGCGCGCTTCATCCGCGGCCAGGGCACCTACCTGGACGACATCAAGCTCCCGGGCATGGTCCACGGCGCGCTCCTGCGCAGCCCGTACGCGCACGCGAAGATCCTCTCGATCGACACCAGCCGCGCTCTGGCGCACCCGAACGTCGCGGCCGTCGTGACCGCCAAGGACCTCGAGACGCTCGGCCTCGCCTGGATGCCGACGATCTCGTACGACACGCAGGCCGTCCTGGCCGGCGACAAGGTCCGCTTCCAGGGCCAGGAGGTCGCGTTCGTGATCGCGACCGACCCGTACTCGGCGCAGGACGCGCTGCAGCTGATCGACGTCGAGTACGAGCCGCTGCCCGCGATCGTCAATGCGCGCAAGGCGCTCGACGACGACGCGCCGCTGATCCGCGACGACAAGGCCGGCCAGCGCGACAACCTCGCGAGCCCGCTCTGGGAGGCCGGCGACGAGGAGTCGACGGACCGCGCCTTCGCCGAGGCCGACACCATCGTCACCCGCGACATCATCTACCCGCGCTGCCACCCGGCGCCGCTGGAGACGTGCGGGATGATCGCCGACTTCAATCCGGAGACCGGCCAGCTCGACATCTACAACGGCAACCAGGCGCCGCACGCCCACCGCACGGTCTACGCCCACGTCGCCGGCCTCGCCGAGCACATGATCCGGATCAAGTGCAACGACATCGGCGGCGGCTTCGGCAACAAGGTGCCGGTCTACCCCGGCTACGTGTGCGCGATCGCCGGCTCGATCGTCGCCGGCGTGCCGGTCAAGTGGGTCGAGGACCGCACCGGCAACCTCGTCTCCACCGGCTTCGCGCGCGACTACGTGATGCACTCGGAGATGTGCTCGAAGGACGGCAGGATCACCGGTCTGCGGGTCGACGTCATCGCCGACCACGGCGCCTTCGACTCGACCGCCCAGCCGACCAAGTTCCCGGCCGGCTTCTTCCACATCGTCTGCGGGTCCTACGACCTGGAGGCCGCGCACGTCAAGGTCAAGGCCGTCTACACCAACAAGGCGCCCGGCGGGGTCGCCTACCGCTGCTCGTTCCGCATCACCGAGGCCGTCTACCTGGTGGAGCGGATGGTCGACGCGCTGGCGCTGGAGATGGAGGCCGACCCGATCGAGCTGCGCATGCGCAGCTTCATCAAGCCCGAGCAGTTCCCGTACGAGACCACCACCGGCTGGACCTACGACTCCGGCAACTACGCCGAGACGATGCGCGTGGCGATGGAGATGGCCGGCTACGAGGAGCTGCGGCGCGAGCAGAAGTCCAAGCGCGAGCGCGGCGAGCTGATGGGCATCGGCGTGTCGTTCTTCACCGAGGGCGTCGGCGCCGGCCCGCGCAAGCACATGGACATCCTCGGCCTGGCCATGAACGACGGCGCCGACCTGCGCGTGCACCCGTCCGGCAAGGCGGTGGTGTCGCTCTCCGCCCAGACCCAGGGGCAGGGCCACGAGACGACGTTCGCGCAGATCGTCGCCGAGGAGCTCGGCATCCCGCCCGAGGACGTCGAGGTCCGTCACGGCGACACCGACCGCTCGCCGTACGGGCTCGGCACCTACGGCAGCCGCTCGACCCCGGTGTCGGGCGGCGCGGTGGCCGTCGTCTCGCGCAAGGTGCGCGACAAGGCGCGCGCGATCGCGGCGACGATGCTCGAGACGCGGCCGGAGGACCTCGCCTGGGAGAAGGGCCGCTGGTACGTCAAGGGCGACCCGGAGAAGGGCGCGCTGATCGAGGACATCGCCGAGCGCGCCTACAGCGGCGAAGAGCTGCCCGAGGGCATGGAGGGCGGCCTCGACGCCCAGGTCATCTACGACCCGCCGAACCTCACCTACCCCTACGGCGCCTACATCGCGGTCGTCGACGTCGACCCCGACACGGCCGTGGTCAAGGTGCGGCGCTTCATCGCGGTCGACGACTGCGGCGTGCGCATCAACCCGATGGTCGTCGAGGGCCAGATCCACGGCGGCCTCGCCGAGGGCGTCGGCATCGCGCTGATGGAGCTGATCTCGTTCGACGAGGAGGGCAACTGCCTGAACTCGTCGTTCATGGACTACCTGATCCCGACCGCGCTCGAGTGTCCCGACTTCGAGCTCGGCGAGACCGTCACGCCCTGCCCCCACCACCCGCTCGGCGCCAAGGGCGTCGGCGAGTCGCCCAACGTCGGATCGCCGCCGGCGATCGTCAACGCCGTGATCGACGCGCTGCACGAATCGCACGGCGTCGACCACATCGACATGCCGTGCACCCCGGCGCGCGTGTGGAGGGCGATGCAGGGGAATCCCGAGCCGCCGCAGTGACGGACGAGGTCGCCCACCTCGTTCCCGACATCGAGACGCTGGCGCAGCGACTGGCCTCCGTCGACTACCTGGTCGACGAGGGCCTGGCGACCTCGATGTTCCTGGGCCTCCGCCTCCCCCAGCCGCTGCTGCTGGAGGGGGCGGCGGGCGTGGGCAAGACCGAGGCGGCGAAGGCGCTCGCCGCCGTGCTCGACACCCCACTGGTGCGCCTGCAGTGCTACGAGGGGATCGACGCCGCCGAGGCGCTGTACGAGTGGAACTATCCGCGCCAGCTGATCAGCATCCGGCTCGCGGACTCCCGCGACGCCGAGCTGCGCGAGGAGGACCTCTTCGGCCCGGACTACCTGATCCGGCGGCCGCTGCTGCGCGCGCTCGAGCACCCGGGGCCGCGGCCCGCGGTGCTGCTGATCGACGAGATCGACCGCGCCGACGACGACTTCGAGGCGTTCCTGCTCGAGCTGCTCGCCGACGCGTCGGTGACGATCCCGGAGATCGGCACCATCACGGCGACGCACCGGCCGATCATCGTGCTCACCTCGAACCGGACACGCGACCTCCACGACGCGGTCAAGCGGCGCTGCCTGTACCACTGGATCGCCTACCCGGATCCGCGGCGCGAGGTCGAGATCATCCGCCGCCGCGTGAAGGGCGCGTCGGAGGTGCTGGCCGTCCAGGTGGCGGGCGCGGTGGCGCGCATGCGCGACAGCGACGTGCAGAAGCCGCCGGGGATCGCCGAGGCGATCGACTGGCTGGCGGCGCTCGAACTGCTCGGCGTCGACGCGCTGGACGCGGAGACGCTCGACCGGACGCTCGGCTCGGTGCTCAAGTACGGCGAGGACCAGGAGGTGATCCGCGCGGCCGGCCTCGAGCAGCTCGTGCGGCAGGCGTGAAGGGGGAATCGGCTGGCGCCGATTCCCTTGCGAGTTCGCTCCGCGAACATCGCGGGGTCGAGACGGTCCACCTCGACCTGCCGGCCTTCGTCGGCGCGTTCAGCCGGCGGCTGCACGACGCCGGGGTGCCGATGACGCCGGCGCGCTCGGCCGAGCTGGCGCGCGCTCTCGAGCTGGTGCGGCCGATCTCGCGCCGGCGGCTCTACTGGACCGCCCGCGCGATCGTCGTCACGGACACCACCCACCTCGGCGCGTTCGACGCCGTCTTCGCCGCGGTGTTCGGTATGGCGCGCCGCGAGGACGAGTCGGCGGCGCCCGAGCCCACCGTCCACCCGGCCCCGCCCGGCCGCCGCGGCACGAAGCCTTCGTCGCGCGCCGGCGAGAGCGACGATGTCGTGGACGTGCCGGTGGGAGTGGCGACCGACGAGGAGCGCCTGTCGTCGAAGTCGTTCGACGCGCTCGAGCCGCGCGAGCTGGCGCACCTGTACGCGCTGATGACGCGGCTGCGGTTGGAGACGCCGCCGCGGCGCACGCGGCGCTACGAGAAGGGGCGGAGAGGCCAGCGGATCGACATGCGCCGCACGCTGCGCGGCAGCCTGCGCACGGGCGGCGACCCGATCCGGCTCGCGCGCCGCCACCGCCGCGTCGTGCGCCGCCGGCTCGTGCTGCTGTGCGACATCTCAGGCTCGATGGAGCCCTACGCGCGCGCCTACCTGCAGTTCCTCACCTGCGCCGCCGGCAGCAGCCCCAGGGCCGAGGCGTTCGTGTTCGCCACCCGCCTCACACGGCTCACGCGCGCGCTCGCCTCGCGCAACCCGGAGCGGGCGATCCAGCGCGCCGCCGAGACCGCGCCGGACTGGTCGAGCGGGACGCGGATCGGCGACGCCCTGAAGGCGTTCAACGACCGCCACGGCCGGCGCGGCATGGCGCGCGGCGCCGTCGTCGTGATCCTGTCCGACGGCTGGGAGCGCGGCGACCCGGCGCTCGTCGGCCGCGAGATGGAACGGCTCGCGCGGCTCGCGCACCGGATCGTGTGGGTCAACCCGCGCGTGAGCGCGAGCGCGTTCTCGGTCCAGGCCGGCGGCATGGTGGCGGCGCTGCCGCACTGCGACGCGCTCGTCAGCGGCCACAGCTTCCATGCGCTCGGCGAGGTCGTGGCCGCGATCGGCGGCGCGCCGGTGACCGCCCCCGAGGCCGAGCCCGAGGAGCCGGAGCCGTGGGCCAGCGCGACCCCCGTCGCCGGCAGCTCGGTCGCGATGCCGAGCGGCTACGGCCCGAGCCGCGGGAGGACGACGCCCGGATGGAAGTGAAGATCTGCATCTACCCCGGCTGCGACCGGCCCGCCGTGCCGCCGCATCCGCTGGGCGGCCCGCAGCCTGCCTTCTGCGACCGCGAGGACCACAACGCGCTGACCGCTCACCAAGAGCGGCAGCGCCTGGAAAAGGAGCGATCCGACGATGGCGAATGAGGCCTACCGGGCGGTGTTCCTGCGGGTGCACCCGACCGGCAAGATGGTGCTCAGCCTGACCACCGACCCGGACGGCCGCGAGGCCGAGTACGCGCAGCTGGTGGCCGGCGAGCTCGGGGTGCCGCCGCTCGACGTCAAGGTCGTGCCCGCCGACACCGACCGCTTCGGCAACGGCCACGGCTTCAACACGAGTCCATCGGACGGGACGCCGGCCGCGATCACCAGCGCCACGGCCAAGATCCGCGACAAGGCGAAGCTGCTCGCCGGCATGGCGCTGGAGGCGGCGCCCGACTCGCTGACGTGGTCGAACGGCGCGTGGACGGCGGGCGAGAGCTACAAGACGATCGAGGACATCGCGCTCTACGCGCACGGCTCCGGCCCGCTGCCGCCGGGGGTCGAGGGCGGGCTCGACGCGCAGACCGTCTACCGAGATTGAAGCCGGGCGTCGATCTCCACCCGGACCTCGTCGGCCACCTTGAGCGCGCCGAACAGCGCCGTGTACGGCTTCATGCCCCAGTCGGTCTGCCTGACGACCGCGACGCCCTGGACACGGCCGTCGGTGAGGGCGAGGTCGAAGCTGAGCGGTGCGGTGGTGCCGACCAGCGTGAGGTCGCCCGTGACGGCGAGCGCGTCACCCTCGGCCGCCACCGAGGTCGAGCGGAAGCTGATGTCGCGCCTGAGCAGCACCTCGTCGTCGATCGTCGTCTCGATGTTCGCCAGGTCGTCCTCGTCGAGCGGCTTCATCCCGCCGCTCCCCTCACGGACGCGCAGCGAGCTCGCGTCGGCGTCGAGCGTCAGACTCCCGCCGTCCGTATCGAGCGTCGCGGTCCACTCGGTGACGTGGATCAGCAGGTCGTGGCCGGCCTTGGCAACCGCGCCCGTCCGTGACGTCCGCACCGAGAGAATCCCGTCCTGGGGCCCCAGCGTGTAGTTCGGCACGCGCGGCAGCCTATCCGTAGCCAATCGAAGGAGACGCCATGGCAGTACAGCTCGAGCACGCGTTCCAGATGTCCAAGCCGATCGACGAGAGCTGGGAGGCGATCACCGACCTCGAGCGGGTGGTGCCGTGCGTCGAGGGCGGCCACGTGCTCGAGCGGACGAGCGACGACTCGGTCAAGGCCGAGATCGTGGTCAAGATGGGCGCGATGTCGATGAAGTTCACCGGCACCGTCGAGATCACCGAGAAGGACGCAGCGGACCACCGCGCGGTCATGACGGTCAAGTCGCGCGAGGCCGGCGGGCAGGGCCACGCCAACGCGACGGCCGTGTTCACGCTGTCCGACGACGGCGGCGGCACGGTCAATACCAACGCGCAGATCACGGGCAAGGCGGCGTCGATGGGCGAGGGCGTGGTGGCCGGCGTGCTCGACGCGCTGATCACCGACTTCACGGGGAAGCTCGCCAGGCTCTGATGGCCAGGGTGGTGATGCGGCAGGTGCGCGAGGGCGAGGTGCCGCCGGACGGTGGCACCGCGATCCAGGAGGACGCCGGCCGGCCGGTGTTCCACGGCAACGGGCCCGACGACTACGTCTGCGTCGAGTGCGGCAACGTGCTCGCCGAGGCGATGCACCACCAGCAGATGACGCTCAAGGTGCGCATCCGCTGCGCGCGCTGCCGGACCGTCAACGTCGCGATCACCGACATCAAGGGCGCGCCGATAAGGATCCGGTGAGCGCGGTTCTCACCCGGCGATCGTAGGCTGATCGGATGCTCGAGCTGCTCGAAGGCCGCCGGATCGTGGTCTGCGCCGGGGCGGGCGGCGTCGGGAAGACGACGACGGCCGCGGCGATCGCGATGGGGATGGCCGAGCGCGGGCTGAAGGTGGCGGTGGTGACGATCGACCCCGCGCGGCGGCTCGCCGACTCGCTCGGGCTCGAGGAGCTGGGCAACGAGCCGCGGCGCGTCGAGGGCGAGTTCGAGGGCGAGCTGTGGGCGCTGATGCTCGACTCCAAGCGCACGTTCGACTCCCTGATCGAGCGCCTCGCGCCGGACGAGGCCACGCGCGACGAGGTGCTCTCCAACCGCATCTACCAGCAGCTCTCCAGCGCGGTGGCCGGCTCGCAGGAGTTCACGGCCATCGCCAAGCTCTACGAGCTCGACCAGGAGGGCGACTACGACCTGCTCGTGCTCGACACGCCGCCCTCGCGCAACGCGCTCGACTTCCTCGACGCCCCCAGCCGGCTGACCGGCTTCTTCCAGGGCCGAGCGATCAAGATGTTCCTGCGGCCGGCCGGCCTGCTCGGGCGCGGCACCAGCGTCGTGTTCAGGCTGCTCGAGCGGCTCACGGGCGTCGACCTCGTGCACGACCTGTCGGTCTTCTTCCGCGCCCTGAGCGGCATGATCGACGGCTTCACCGAGCGCGCCGCCCGCGTCGGCGCGCTGCTCGAGGACCCCGGCACGACGTTCCTGATCGTGACGGCGCCGCGCCACGACCCGGTCGAGGAGGCGATCTTCTTCCACCGCAAGCTTGCCGAGGCGGCGATGCCGTTCGGCGGCCTGGTCGTCAACCGCATGCACGCGGTGCAGGGGGCGGACGGTGCGGGCCCGCTGCCCGCCGAGCTCGACGACCTCGCCGGCCGCGTCGAGACGGCTATGCACGAGCTCGCCGCGCTCGCCGAGCGCGAGGCGGCCGAGGTGGAGCGCCTGCGCGAGCGGCTGGGCGACCCGCCCACGATCATCGTCCCCGAGCTGGAAGGCGACGTCCACGACGTCGAGGGGCTCGCGCTGATGCGCGAGCACCTCTTCGCGCGTTAGTCCTTCTCGGCCTCGCGCGCCGCGGCGCCGACGTCCTTGAGGTCGGGCTCGACGCCCTCCGGCACTTCGGCGCCGCCGTCGGTCACCGCGTCGGCCTCGTCGCCGCCGCGGGGGTCGACTCCTTGCTCGGTCGCGGGCTCGTCCGACTTCGCGGTGCGGCCGACGGGGCCGGCCTCGTCCTCGCCGCTCAGCTCGTCGGGGACGATGCCCTCATCCGCGACCTCGGCCCACTCGCCCTTCTTCTCGTCACCGTTCATGGTGACCGCCTACCCGTTTCTCAGGCGGTCTCGAGCATCTCGTCGGCGACGCGGCGCAGCTGCGGGTCCAGATGGCCGCAGAGGACGTCGCGCAGGATGGCGCGCAGGTTGCCGCCGAGGTCGGCGATCAGGTCCTCGACCGTCGGGTCGCTGCGAACGCGGCCGGCGATGGCCGCGCGCTCGAGGCGGACCGCCTCGTCGATCCGGGCCTCGAGCGCGAGCCGCTCGTCCGGCGTGGCGCAGATGACGGCCATGCGCTCGGCCATGCCGTCGTAGCCGGGGGTGCCCGGCTCGGCGAGCAGGGCACGGGCGGCGAGCAGCCAGTCGGTCAGCGCTTCGATCGCGGTGGCGCGCTCGCAGCCGAGCTCGAACCGCCGCAGCGCCCATGCCAGCTCGCCGCCGCGCGGCGTGCGGCGCGTGACGAGCGAGCAGAACGCGCGCAGCGGGTCCTCCTCGTCGGCGGCGAGCAGGCAGTCGCCGGCGTCGCGGCGGATGCCGGTGGCGAGCGGCACGGCGCTCCAGGCGCTGCCGCCGGTGCGCGCCCAGGCGGTCGGCCCGAGCGAGGGCTCGGCGTCGTCCCACAGTCGCAGCGCGGTCTGGAGCCGGCGCAGGCGGCGCCCTGCGTCCTCGAGCGCGCGGTCGTCGCCGGCCGCCGCGTCGAGCGACAGCATCGCCACGGTGCCCATCTCGTCCGCGCGCAGGTCTTCGGGCACGTCCTTGAGCGTCTCGGCGCGCACGAGCGCGAGGCCGTCGCCGAGCGTGACCTCGTCGCTCTCGATCACGAGGCCCTCGACGGCGGCCAGCACGACCGACAGCGTGCGGTCGCCGTAGCCGGCCTCCTCGAGCTCGGCGAACGAGGCGTCGAAACGCTCGCGCTCGAAGCCGAAGTCGCTCGAGTCCGACCAGACGGCGGTCAGGAAGGCTTGCAGCACGGCGTCGGCCTGCAAGCGGCGATCGGGCGACGGCGTGCGGCGCCCGCGCGTCTTCAGGTAGGCGGACAGCTCGGGCAGCGTCATCAGGTTCTGCACCGCCTGCGGGTAGGACGGCAGCTTCGACAGCTCCGAGGTGCGCTCGGCGATGAAGCGGCCGGTCAGCGGGCGGTAGCAGTAGAGCGGAGCGGAGGTGCGGCCTTGCTCGATGAGCTCGAAGGGCACTTCCGCGCCCCCGGAGACCTCCTCGGCGAGCTGCCACGCGGCCTCCTCGACAAAGGCGGCTAGCGAGTCGTACAGGGCGCGGTTGTGCATGCCGCGCTCGTTCGCCCCCGCTTCGGCGGCTCCTCCCGCGCGCACGCGAGATTGCAATACCAAATCGGGCGGACGGATCCGCCCGACAGCATCAGACCGCGGGCTGTACGCCCCGCGGAGCCATCCTTATGACACTAGGCGGCGACCGGCTCGGGCTTCTCGACGGCGGCGCCGTCGTCGCCCAGCCACGCGCGCCCGTACACGCGCATCGTCTCCACGATCGGGACCAGCGCGCGTCCCTTCTCGGTCAGCGCGTACTCGACTCGCGGCGGAACCTCGGGATAGGTCTGGCGCACGAGGATGCCCTCTTCCTCGAGCGCCCGCAGCCGCAGCGACAGGGTGCGCGGCGAGATGCCGGCGAGCGAGCGCTCGAGCTCGCAGAAACGCGCGCGTCCCTCGGCCAGGTCGCGGATCACGAGCAGCGTCCACTTGCCGCAGACGATGTCGGCGGTACGGCAGACGGGACAGTCGGAGTTCGGCACGGAACCCAATGATATCGCAAGACTTCACGAAGTGAAGTTGCTTCACGAGGAGCGCAGGCTGACCTCCAGCTCACGCTCGTCGCTGCCGCGGACCACGCCCAGGACCAGCGTGTCGCCCGCCTCGTCGAGCACGTCGAAGAGGTCGTCCATGCTGGTCAGGGGGCGCTCGGCCGCATGCACCAGCAGGTCGCCGCGCTCGACCTCCGCCCGCGCCGCGGGACTTCCCTCCACCACCTCGCGCACGAGCAGCCCGTCACGCTCCGGCAGCCCGACGGCGGCGCGCATGCGGCGCGCCACGCGCGGCGGCGCGAGCGCGACCCCCAGCCGCGGCCGCTCGACCGCCTCGCCGCGCGCCAGCTCGTCGACGCGGCGGCGCAGGACGGCGTCGGCCGGCAGGGCGAGGATGAAGCCGCCGTCGCGGCGGACGGCGTTGAGCGCGAGCAGGTTGCCGCCGGGGTCGACCAGCGGACCGCCGGACGAGCCGCGCGGCAGCGGCGCGGTGTGCTCGATCGACCCGGCCACGCGCCGCCCGCGCGGGCCGCGGAACGAACGCCCGGTGGCGGAGACGAGCCCGAACGTCGTGCGCAGCCCGCGGCCGCCGGGGTTGGCGAGCGCGAGCACGGGGGCGCCGGCCGGCGGCGGGTCGCGCGGCTCCCAGGCGATCGGCGCGACGTCGCCGGTGTCGACGGCGATCACCGCGACGTCGACGTCCGGGTCGGAGCCGGCGACGCGCCCCTCGGCCGTGCGGCCGTCGCCGAACGACACCGCGAGCTCGTCGCCGCGCAGCACGTGCGCGACGGTCAGCACACGGCCGGGAGCGACGACCACGCCCGAGCCGCGGCCCCAGCCGCGGCCGAGGCCGACGACCGCCGGCCCAACCTTCTCCGCCGCTTCGGTCACCGCCTGCTGAAGCGATTCGAGTACCGGGTTCATGGGGTGCTCCTAGTCACTTGCAATTTGCAAGTGACTCTACCAGGCGTCGGTGGCGGGACGAACTTCGGGCATTGAGGAGACGGGATCGATCGCCACGTGGGTCGCGTGACGGGTTTGTTCCCATGGAGGGATCAAACCGATCAATCGGCGGTCGCGTGGTCGGGTTGTCAGCCTCAGGCGTACAAACTCACCACTCGGCACCCTCGGGGCCTCGATCCCGCCTCCCTCGACGCAGGTGTTGACGTTCGCCCGCGTAAGCTCGGCCCCTCAATGGCGCGCAAGGCCCCCACGTCCCCGCTGGCCGACGCCCTCGCGCGCGTGGGCGATCGCTGGACCCTGCTCGTCGTCGCCGCCCTGCTCGACGGCCCGCGACGCTTCAACGAGCTCCAGGACGAACTCGAGGGGATCGCCCCCAACGTGCTCAGCGCGCGGCTGAAGGCGCTCACGGAGCAGACGCTCGTGGTCGCCTCGCCGTACTCCGAGCGCCCACCGCGGTTCGTCTACGAGCTCTCCGAGCCCGGGCGCGAGCTGGCGGGCGCGCTGCGGCTGCTCGCCGACTGGGGCGCGCGAACGGGCGGTGGGGAGCCGTACCGGCACGAGCCGTGCGGCACGCCGCTCGAGGCGCGCTGGTGGTGCCCGACGTGCGAGCAGATCGTCGACGACCCCGGGGACGAGGTCGTCAACGTCTAGCTACTACTGGCCGAGGCCGGGCGGCGGGGCCGACGGCGGCGGCGACGCGGACGGCGCCGAGCTCGCCGTGGCCGTTGCTGGCCGGCGGGGGCCGGCCGGGCTCCGACGGCGTCGCGACCGCGGGAGCCGGATCGGCGGCGGGCGCCGGGGCCGGCGAGCTGACCGTCGCCTCCGGGCCGTCGACGTCGGCCGGCTTGGCGGCGGCAGCCACCATCAGCTTGAAGTCGTGCGGCGACGTCGCCGTGCGCATCGCGGCATCCATCGTGACCCGGCCCGCCTGCAGGTGCTGCAGCAGGTGCTGGTCGAAGGTCTGCATCCCGTAATAGGAGCCCTCGCCGATCACCTCGGGCAGCTTCCCGGTGAGCTTCGGGTCCAGGATCATGTCGCGCACGCGGCCCGTCATCACGAGGATCTCGCAGCACGCCACGCGGCCGTTGCCCTCGGCCGTCGGGACGAGGCGCTGGGAGACGATCCCCTTCAGCGTGCCGGCGATCATCGCGCGCGCCTGCTGCTGCTGGTGCGGCGGGAAGAAGTCGATGATGCGGTTGATCGACTCCGAGGCGTCCACCGTGTGGAGCGTGGAGAGCACGAGGTGACCCGTCTCGGCCGCGCTGAGCGCGGTCTGGACGGTCTCCTCGTCGCGCATCTCGCCGATCAGGATCGTGTCCGGATCCTGGCGCAGCACGCGGCGCAGCGCGCGCTTGAACGACGCGGTGTCGACGCCGACCTCGCGCTGATTGATGATCGAGGTGCGGTCGCGGTGCAGGAACTCGATCGGGTCCTCGATCGTGACGATGTGCTTGGCCATCGTCTGGTTCATGTGGTCGAGCATCGCGGCCAGCGTGGTGGACTTGCCGGAGCCGGTGGTGCCGGTGAGCAGCACGATCCCACGCTCCTCCTCGGCCAGCTGGGTGACGACCTCGGGCAGGCCCAGCTCGTCGACCGACTTGATGACGACCGGGATGGCGCGCATCACGATCGAGACCGAGCCGCGCTGGCGGAAGGCGCTGACGCGGAAGCGGCCGAGGCCCTCGACGGCGTAGGAGAAGTCGACCTCGTTGTCGGCGTTGAAGTCGGCGACCTTCTCGTTGTCGTTGAGCATCTCGCCCAGCGCCCGCTCGGTGTCCTCGGGGAAGAGCCGATCGGTGTCGGGGATCGGCTCGAGGTGGCCGTGCAGTCGGATGAGCGGGTACGAGGGGACCTTGAGGTGGAGGTCGGAGCCCTCGGCGGCGATGAGGTAGCGGAGCGCGTGATCGAGATCGAAAGCCATATCTCTGGACTAGATCGGCGCGGTCGCTCCAGCCCTTTAACGCGCCATCCTGGCCACGGCGCCCGCGCGGTTCGGAACGTCGAGCTTGCGCAGGATGGCCGACACGTGGTGGTCGACGGTCCGGCGGGAGACGACGAGCCGCTCGGCGATCTCCGCGTTGCTGAGGCCCTCGGACACGAGCTCGAGCACCTCGGCCTCGCGTGCGGTCAGGCCGGCGGGATGGCGGCGCGTGGCGGCGTGCGGCCCGCGGCGGCGTAGGCGCAGCACCGCGGCGCGGGCGCCGAGCGCTGCCAGCACGTCGAGATCGGCGGTCGCCACCGCGGCCTCGTACGGGCAGTCCAGCGCCGTCCAGCACGCGGCCGCCTCCTCCGCCCGCCCGGACAGCTCGAGCCGGTACGGCTCGGCGATCCACTCCGGCACCGCCTCGACGACCCCCGCGCGTCGCCGCCAGAGAGCCAGCGCGCCGGTGAACCAGTGCTCGCGGCGGGCCGCGGTGGCATAGGAGTCCGCGCGCGCGCCTCGATCGCTATTCGGGCGTGAAGCGGCGGCGTCGCCGGCCAGCCACGCGGCCTCGGCCAGCGCGGCCGCGAGCTGTCCGACACGCTGCAGGCACTCGTCGAGCGGCTCGTCGGCGGCGTCGATCAGCTCGGGGTCGGCGGATCCGGGGATCATGGCCAGGCGCTCGAGCAGCTCCTGCGCCGGGGCGCTGAGGTGGGCCGCCCGTGCCAACACCGCGTCGCACGGGGCGGGAGCCGGATCCGCTCGACGGCGGGCACCGTTGCGAGCTCGCCGAGCACGACCCGCAGCGGGTGGTCGGCCTCGTCACGGAAGGTGACGACGGCGAGCGAGGGCACGCCGTCGATCCGGCGGCCGAGCAGCCGCAGCACGTCGAGCGTGCCCTCGTCGGCCCAGTGGACGTCCTCGAGCACGAGCACGGTCCCCGGCTGCGAGCGCGGTCTTGCCGACGCCGGCCTCACCGCCGACCAGGATCAGCCTGCCCGGAGGCCCCGAGAGCACGTCGAGGAACGTCTCGCGCTCGAGGAGCACGAGACGACTGTAACGGCCGCCTTACGCCACGTCGCGGAGCTTCTGCGCCTCGGCGAGGCTCTGCAGCTTCTTCAGCGACTGGTTCTCGATCTGGCGGATCCGCTCGCGCGTCACGTTGAACGTGCGCCCGACCTCGTCGAGCGTGCGGGGGTGCTCCCCGCCGAGGCCGTAGCGCAGCTCGAGCACGCGCCGCTCGCGGTAGGAGAGGTTCTCGAGCGCCTCGCGCAGCGCCTCCTTGGTGAGGATCTCCGCGGCGCGCTCGTACGGCGACTCGGCCCGCTCGTCGGCGATGAACTGGCCGAACTCCGACTCCTCCTCGTCGCCGACCGGCTTCTCGAGACTGACCGGCGCCTGGGCCGACCGCTTGATCGACTCGACCTCCTCGGGCTCGATGCCCGTGTGGTGGGCGATCTCCTCGGCCGTGGGCTCGCGACCCAGCTCGGTGACCAGCTTGCGCTCGGCGCGGCCGATCTTGTTGAGCTTCTCGACGACGTGGACCGGGATGCGGATGGTCCGCGCCTTGTCGGCCAGCGCGCGGGCGATCGCCTGGCGGATCCACCAGGTCGCATAGGTCGAGAACTTGAAGCCCTTGCGGTAGTCGAACTTCTCGGCCGCGCGGACCAGGCCCAACGTGCCCTCCTGGATCAGGTCCAGGAACGGCAGGCCCTGATTGCGGTAGTTCTTGGCGATCGAGACGACGAGCCGCAGGTTGGACTCGACCATCTTCTGCTTCGCGTCGAGGTCGCCGCGCTCGATCCGGCGGGCCAGGTCGACCTCCTCCTGGGCCGTGAGCAGGCGGACCTTGCCGATGTCCTTCAGGAAGAGCTGAAGGCTGTCGGTCGTCATGTCCGGCTTGAGGTCGAGCGTCGTCTTCTTGCGACGCCCGCGCTTGTCGGGCGCGCGCTCGACCTGCGCCGCCTCGAGCGCCGGATCCACCTCTTCGACGAGCTCGATCTCGGACTTCTCGAGGTAGCCGTGAAGCTCTTCGACGTCCGCCTCGTCGAGGTCGATCTCGGCGACCGCGGTGGCGATCTCGGCGAAGGTGAGGACGCCCACCTGCTGGCCCTTGAGGAGCAGGCCCTTGACTTCTTCAAGCTCTTGGAGATCCACTACAGACATTCAAGTCCTGTTCTCGGTGACGCCCTGGGGCGACAGGGTTCTGATGCGTACACCGCCTGAGATCGGCGCTCCTGCGACCCGGAGCAAAGCTGGTAAGCGCGATCTTGGGCGTGAGTCTAGGCGCTATATTTTTTGAAGTCAAAGCGGGCGGCGCCCGCTTCCGGCATTGACTGTAGCCCGCTGGAGCGCGAGTTCGAGAAATTCGCACTCCGCCGTGAATCTCGTGACCCAGAAGACGGCGAAGAAGAAGAGCAAGAAGACGACGAAGGCTGCCGACCAGAGCGTCCTCGGCAGCCTGCGCGCGACCCGCCCGACGCGCATCGGCGGCGCAACGTACCGCGCCTCGAAGCCGGCGGCCACGAACGGGGCGCCTCGAAGCCGAGGCCCGAGACGAAGGCCGCCACGGTCAAGCCGGTGAAGCCGGTCGCGCCGAAGCCGAAGGCCGCGCCCACGCGCAGGCCGCCGCCCGAGCCCGACGGGCGCCCGAGCGGGCCGCCGCGAGGGGGCGAGATCGTCACCACCGCGGTCCAGGCCGCCGGCGAGCTGGCGCAGATCGGCGCCACCGTCGGCGCACAGCTGCTCAAGCGCGCTGCGCGGCGGATCCCGCGGCCGTAGGTCGTCCTTCGTCCTGCTAGGTTGCGCCGCGCCGAATCGCCGGGTTCGAAACCCGGCGAACGGGGGAACCAAGTGCGGCGGGGAAGGGACGCCGCAAGGGGCGAATCGACCAGGGGTCGGATGTCGTAGCGCTGCTTTCTCTGCGCGAGCCCGTCAGCTCACCTCGTAGGCACCGGAGAAAGATGAAGCGCCCCAAGGGTCGATCACTGCTGCTGTGCGTCACCGCTGCCGCGTTCGCGGCACCCGCGGTGGCTGCCGGCGACCCACCCTCGCCGGGTGGCGTCGAAGCGCCCCCGCCGCCGGCGACCGACGGGGCGGTCAGCGCGCAGGGCCCGCAGGTCTCGGTCACGACCCGCGCCGGCACCATGGTGCGCAAGCTCGCCCGCTTCAGCGGCACCGCCGAGCCCGGCCGCAGCATCGTGATCGAGCGCTACGACGCGGCCACGATGGCCTGGTCCGCCGTGGCGACCACGACCGTCGCCGCGGACGGCACGTACGCCGCCCACTGGCGTACCGACCGCGCCGGCGAGTATCTCGTACGCGCCGTGATCGGGACCGAAGGGCAGGCGGTCGCGGCCGCGGCCACGCCCGAGCTGGCCATCACCGTGCACCGTTCAGCCGTCGCCACGTGGTACGGCCCCGGCTTCTACGGTCGGCGCACGGCCTGCGGTCTGCGTATGAGCCGGACCCTGCTCGGCGTCGCCCACAAGCGGCTGCGCTGCGGCACGCAGGTCGCGGTGCTCTACAAGGGCCGCCGCATCACCGTCCCCGTCGTCGACCGCGGCCCGTTCCGCCGCGGCACCGAGTGGGATCTCACCGCGGCGACCGCGCAGGCGCTCGGCTTCGAGCACACCGACCGCATCGGCGCGGTCCGCGTCACCGCTGCCGACTAGTACCGTCGTTCGCAAGTACGTACGGTCGCCGGTACTTAGTACCGTCGCGCCATGACGCGCCGCCGGCCCGCCGACCCGGTGATCAGCGACCTCGACGACCACACGGTCATGGACTCGCGCGGGAGCGTCCGCTCGATCCAGGCCGCCACGGTGACGATGCCCGCCGGCGAGCTCGAGGCCATCTGGACCCCGACCTATCTCGAGCGGCTCGCGCGCACGTACTGGAGGTTCCTCTCGCGCGTCTCGCTCGGGCTGATCCGGGTCGAGTACGCCGAGACCGAGCGCCGCGTCGTCCTGCTCCGGCGGCCGTTCGTGCTGCTGCGCTTCCGCGCCCCCGAGTACACGATCATGGACGGCCACGGGATCGTGCGCTGGCGGATCCGCGACGGCGTCCTGGTCGCCAAGAGCGACCAGGGCTACCTGGAGATCGACGTCCGCCGCACCGACCCCGGGAGACCCGGCTACGACCAGGCGCACGTCGAGGTCGAGGTCGCGAACTTCTACCCGGCGATCGCCACCTGGGTCGCGCGCTGGTTCTACAAGGCCACGCAGTCGCGCATCCACGTGCTGGTGACCCACGGCTTCCTGCGCTCGCTGGCGCGCCGCGAGCTCGAGAAGTCGGCCGTCGGCCGCTTCGCGAGACCCGGAGAGCGGCCGGTCTACGTCGGCGACACGCCGTGGGCGGTCGTGATCGCGCTCGTGACCGGGCTGGCGGCCACCGTCGCTCTGCTCGCGCGCCTCATCCGTAGCGGCCGGTGAGCGCCCGCAGCTTCCCGCGGTCGTGGCGCGACTGGATCCGCCGCACGGTTCCGGACCGGCTGCGCATGACCAGCGACTCGGTGCTGGCGCCGCGCTCTCCCTGGTAGCGCACGCCCTCGAGCACGTCGCCGTCGGTGACGCCGGTGGCGCAGAAGAAGCAGTTGTCGCCCTGCACGAGGTCGTCCTGCGTCAGCACGCGCGTGACGTCGTAGCCGGCGTCCTCGGCCGCCTTGCGCTCGTCGTCGTCGCGCGGCCACAGCCGGCCGATCAGCCCGCCGCCGTAGCACTTGAGCGCCGCCGCGGAGATCACGCCCTCGGGCGTGCCGCCGATCCCCCACAGCATGTCGGCGGGCCGGTCCGGCGACACCGCGAGCAGCGCGCCGGACACGTCGCCGTCCGGGATCAGCCGCACCCGCGCGCCGGCCTCGCGGATCGCCTTGATGCCCTCCTCGTGGCGCGGGCGGTCGAGGATCACCACCATCACGTCGCGCACGTCGGTGCCCTTGCGCTCGGCCACGAGCCGCATCGTCTCCCCGAGCGGGCGGTCGAGGTCGAGCAGGTCGGCCAGGTGCTCGGCGGCCGCCATCTTCTCCATGTAGACGCACGGGCCCGGGTCGAACATCGTGCCGCGCTCGGACAGCGCGATCACCGCGAGCGCGTTCGGCCGGCCGTCGGCGGCCAGCCGCGTGCCCTCCAGCGGGTCGACGGCGATGTCCACCTCCGGCGGCTCGCCGTTGCCGACCTCCTCGCCGTTGTGCAGCATCGGCGCCTCGTCCTTCTCGCCCTCGCCGATCACCACGACGCCGTCGATGGAGACGGTGTGGAGCACGGCGTGCATCCCGTCGACGGCCGCCTGGTCGGCGGCCTCCTTGTCGCCCTGGCCCACCAGCCGCGCCGCCGACAGGGCGGCCGCCTCGGTCACGCGCACGAGCTCGAGCGCGAGGTTGCGGTCGACAGGAGCGCTCATCTACATGACCCCCGGGGGCTTGCGGACTCGTTCGGTCTGGCCGGCGCTCATGGCGCCGCCCGCGATCATCAGGATCGTTCCCAGCAGCGCGCCGAAGTACCCGAGCTGGAGCGAGATCGCGCCGGACGGCTGGCCGGGGCGGTCGAGCAGGCCGCTGTAGGCGACGAGCCCGAAGGCGGCGATCGCCGCCACGGCCGTCATCTCGCCGCGCGGCCAGGACAGCTCGTGGTCGCGGATCACGATCCAGATCAGGATGAACGGCGCCGCCGCGGCGGCGAGCAGCAACCAGCGCAGGACCTGGTGGACCTGCCAGCCGCTGAGGGCGCCGGTGGCGCCGTCGATCGTGGCGTTCGGGTTGTCGGGATCGGCCTCGTACCAGGGCAGGAACAGGCACACGGCCAGCAACAGCCCGCCCGCGGCCGCGACGAGCTCGCCCCTTCCCAGGCGGTCGAAGTGCATCCCGACGCGAGCCTATAGGGTGCCCGCGTGCCCGAGTTGCGGTGGGGTCTCACGCTCCCGTTCGCCGGTGTCCCGCTCGCCGCGCACGAGCCGCTCGTGCGCCGCGCCGAGGCGGCCGGCTACGACGACCTGTGGACGGGCGAGACCAACGGCTCGGACGGCTTCACGCCACTGGCGCTGGCCGCGACCTGGACCGGGCGGATGCGGCTCGGCACCGGCGTCGTGAACCCGTTCACGCGCGGCCCGGCGGTGCTGGCCCAGCACGCCGCGGCGCTCGCCGATGCGAGCGGCGGGCGCTTCGTGCTCGGGCTCGGCGCCTCTTCGGACGTGATCGTCGAGCGCTGGAACGAGCGCACCTTCGAGAAGCCACTCTCGCGGCTGCGCGAGACGGTGCCGGTGCTGCGCGAGGTGCTGAGCGGCGGGCGCGGGCCGGGCGGCTTCAAGCTCGAGACGCCGCCGGCGCAGCCGGTGCCGATCGCGATCGCCGCCTTGCGCGACCGGATGCTGCGGCTCGGCGGCGAGCTCGGCGACGGGACGTTCGTCAACTTCCTGCCGCTGTCGGCGGTCGATCACGTCGTCGCGCGCGTGCGCGAGGGCGAGGCGCGCGCGGGCCGCGAGCACACCGAGGTGATCTGCCGCTTCTTCTGCATCCCCGGCGAGGGGCTCGACACGGCGCGCTTCATGTTCGCCGCCTACGGCACGGTGCCGGTCTACGAGGCGTTCTTCCGCGCACTCGGCTGGGGCGAGGCGATCGATCCGATGGTCGAGGCGTGGCGCTCCGGGGACCGCAAGCTCGCGCTCGAGAAGGTGCCGGAGGAGCTGGTGCGCGAGATCTTCGTCCTGGGCGAGCCCGGCGCGATGCGCGAGCGGCTCGGCCTCTATGCCGAGCGCGGGATCACCACGCTCGTGCTCACCCCGATCGGCGACACCGATCTCATCGAGGCACTCGCGCCGTGAGCGGGAAATCGGCTGGCGCCGATTCCCTTGCGAGTTCGCTTCGCGAACATCGCGACGGGGTTGCACTATGAGCGAGCTGGTCGACGGCCGCTGCTCGTGGGGCGCCTCGACGCCCGAGTACATCGCCTACCACGACGAGGAATGGGGCCGACCGGTCCGCGACGACCGCGCGCTGTTCGAGAAGCTCAGCCTCGAGGCGTTCCAGTCCGGCCTGTCGTGGATCACGATCCTGCGCAAGCGCGAGAACTTCCGCGCCGCGTTCGCCGGCTTCGAGATCGAGCGCGTCGCGGCGTTCGGCGACGGCGACGTGGCACGCCTGATGGCCGACGAGGGCATCGTCCGCAACCGCGCCAAGATCGAGGCCACGATCGCCAACGCGCGCGCGGCCGTCGGTCTGCCGCTCGGCGAGCTGCTGTGGTCGTTCGCCCCCGCCCCGCGTCCACGGCCGCGCACGCTCTCCGACGTCCCCGCCGTCACGCCGGAGTCGACCGCGATGGCGAAGGAGCTCAAGAAGCGCGGCTTCCGCTTCGTCGGCCCGACCACCGCCTACGCCCTGATGCAGGCGTGCGGCCTGGTGGACGACCACATCGAGGGCTGCCTGGTCCCTACGGCGTCCCGAGGAAGCGCTTCCGCTTGAGCGCCTGGGCGATCGCCTTGCGGCTCTCGGGATAGCGGCTCAACGGCCGACGACTGTAGTTTGCGCCGCGCTGCCGATGTCACCGCATGGACGACTATCCGAGGTCCGCCCGCAGGAGCGTGCCCCAGCCGATCGGCCGTTCGTCTTCGTGAACATGATCGCCACGATCGACGGCCGAGCGGCGCGCGACGGACGCAGCGCGACGATCGGCGGCGAGGCCGACCTCGAGCTGCTGCTCGAGCTGCGCGCGGCCGCCGACGCGGTGCTGATCGGTACGGGGACGCTGCGCGCCGAGGGTTACGACCGGCTCGTCAAGCGCGAGGAGCGGCGCCGGCGGCGCGTCGCCGCCGGCCTGGCGGAGGACCCGCTCGCGGTGGTCCTCTCGCGACGGTTCGACGTGCCGTGGGACGCCGGGCTCTTCCAGGCGCCGCAGCAGCCCGTGCTCGTCTACACCGGCGCGGACGCGGGCGAGTCGCCGCAGGTGCCGGCTCCGGTGGAGGTCGTGCGCCTCGAGGTCGCCGGACTGGTCGAGATGCTCGCCGACCTGCGCGCGCGCGGGGTGCGGGCGCTGCTCTCCGAGGGCGGCCCGACGATGCACGGCGCGCTATGGGCCGCGGGCGTGGTCGACGAGCTGTTCCTCACGATCACGCCGCTGATCACGGGCGACGCCGACGAGCCGAACATCGTCGAGGGCGGCCGGCTGCCGGAGCCGCCCTCGCTCGAGCTGCTGTCGGTCGACCGCGCCGGGTCCGAGCTGTTCCTGCGCTACGGTCGCGCGTCATGAGAATCGAGGGATCGAGTGCACTCGTGGCCGGGGGAGCGTCCGGGCTCGGCGCAGCCACGGCTCGCCGGCTGCGGGCCGCGGGCGCGGAGATCGTCATCGCCGATCTCAACGCCGAGAAGGGCGAGGCGCTGGCGGAGGAGCTCGGCGCCCGCTTCGTGTCGTGCGACGTGACCGACGGGCGCGCCGTGCAGACGGCGGTCGAGGCCGCCGAGGCGCTGCGGATCTCGGTCTGCTGCGCCGGCATCGGCTGGGCCGAGAAGACCGCGGGCAGCCGCGGCCCGCACTCCTTCGACCCGTTCGAGGCGGTCATCCGCGTGAACCTGATCGGGACCTTCAACGTCCTGCGCCTGGCCGCGGCGGCGATGCTGGGCAACGAGCCCGACGAGGAGGGCGAGCGCGGGGTCTGCATCAACACCGCGTCGATCGCCGCGTTCGACGGTCAGATCGGCCAACTCGCCTACTCGGCCTCCAAGGGCGGCATCGTCGGCATGACGCTGCCCGCTGCGCGCGATCTGGCGCAGTCCGGCATCCGCGTGGTCACGATCGCGCCCGGCCTGTTCGACACGCCGCTGCTGGCGGGCCTGCCGGAGGAGGCGCGGACGGCGCTCGGCGAGCAGGTCCCGCACCCGCACCGGCTCGGCCGCCCCGAGGAGTACGGCGACCTCGCCGCCCACATCGTGGAGAACCCGATGCTGAACGGCGAGGCCGTCCGGTTGGACGGGGCGCTCAGGATGCCGCCGCGCTGATCATCTCCCTCGCGGCACCTCCTGGCGCAAACATCGGCAGGCAGTCGGCGTCGTGCTCGATCTCCACGCGCAGCAGCGCCGGCCCGGGCTCGGCGAGCGTGGCGGCGATCGCCTCCTCCGCGTCGCCGCCGGTCTCGACCTCGCGCGCGACGACGCCGAACGCGTTCGCCAGCGCGACCCAGTCGGGGGTCGCCCCGAGGTCGACCGCGCTGCGGCGGCCGTCCCAGAACATGTCCTGCTGCTGGCGGACCATGCCGAGGCCGCCGTTGTCGAGCACGACGAGCTTGACCGGGATCCGCTGGTGCGCGGCGGTCGCCAGCTCCTGCACGTTGAGCAACAGCGAGCCCTCGCTGGTCACGCACACGACGGTGGCGTCCGGGCGCGCGACCTGGGCGCCGATCGCGGCCGGCAGGCCGAAGCCCATCGTGCCGAGCCCGCCGGAGGTGATCCAGCGGCGCGGGCGGTCGAACCGCAGCCGGTTGGCCGCCCACATCTGGTGCTGGCCGACGTCGGTGGTCACGATCGCGTCGCCCTTGGCGGCGTCGAGCGCGTCGAGCGCGACCTCGGCGGCATTGCGGGGCGGGGCGTCGCCGCGCCAGCCGTCGATCCGCTCCCACCACGCGTCGAGCCGCGTGCGGTCGCCCGTGTAGGCCGCCGCGATCGCCGCCAGGCTCCGTCGCGCGCAGCCGACGATCGGCACGTGCGCGGCGACGTTCTTGTCGATCTCCGCCGCGTCGATGTCGATGTGGACGACCTTGGCACGCGGCGCGAACTCGTCGAGGTCACCGGTCACGCGGTCGTCGAACCGCGCGCCGATCGCCACGATCAGGTCGGCCTGGTCCATCGCCCAGTTGGCGCAGCAGGTGCCATGCATGCCGAGCATGCCCAGCCACTGCGGGTCGCTCGCCGGGAAGGCGCCGAGCGCCATCAGCGTCGTCGTCACCGGCGCTCCGGTGACACGGGCGAGCGCGCTCAGCTCCGCCGCCGCCTCGGCGTGCACGACGCCGCCGCCGGCGTACAGCACCGGTCGGTAGGCGGCGGCGAGCGCCTGGGCGGCAATCCGGACCTGCTTGCCGTTCGGCTTCGCCCGCGGCCGGAAGCCGGGCAGCTGCGGCGCGTGAACCTCCGCTCGCGCAGCGCCCTTCGCCACGTCCACGGGAACGTCGACCAGCACCGGCCCCGGGCGGCCGGCGCGTGCGAGGTGGAGCGCATCGACGATCGCCTGCGCGACGTCGTCGGGCCGCTCGACCGCGATCGAGTGCTTGACGATCGGCGCCGTGATCCCGATCACGTCCGCCTCCTGGAACGCGTTCGTGCCGCGCAGCGCGGTCCGCACCTGGCCGGTGACGAACACGGTCGGGACCGAGTCCATCTGCGCGTCGCAGATCGGCGTGACGAGATTCGTCGCCCCCGGCCCGCTGGTGGCGAACGCCACCCCGACCCGGCCGGTCGCGCGCGCATACCCCTCGGCCGCGTGACCCGCCCCGGCCTCGTGGCGCATCAGCACGTGCCGGATGCCGGAGTCCAGCAGGGCGTCGTAGAGCGGCAGGTTGGCGCCGCCGGGCATGCCGAAGACGGTGTCGACCCCGGCACCCTCGAGCGCCGCGATCAGGGCGTCTGCGCCGCGCATCGTTCTCTCCTCTGGTGAGCGGCGCGGCGGACATGAATGGTGATGAGTACGAGCATGGGACGGCCTTTCGGTCGCGAAGGGACGGACGGAGGGGTGTGCCGAGGAGGCTCGGCTCAGCCGGCTACTCGCACGCCGACGAGAGCGCCCTCGGCGCTCGTAATTCGGTCGGCGTGGCCTGAAGCCATTGGAGGAAGCATGCCAGCGCTGTCAACGGCCTCCTACGATCTCAGTGGACTCGACTGAGATCCTCCGCTACACTCACGTACGTTGCGTAAGTCCCTACAGAGAGTGAAGCTTTAGATGGCCTCGATGATTCTCGTCCCGTTGGACGACACCGTGGTCTTCCCCACCATGGACGTCACGCTTCCCGTCGACGTCGGTGACGAGGATCGCGTCCTGCTCATCCCGCGGCACGACAGCGAATTCGCCAAGGTCGGCACGATCGCGACCGTGACCGACCGCGTCCGGCTGCCCGGCGGCGGCCGGGCCGTCCAGCTCTCCGGCGTCGCCCGCGGCGTCGCGGGCGCCGCCCACAGCGACCACGCCGGGCGCCTCCGGATCGAGGTGACCGAGTCGACCGACGACGTTCCCGTCGACGGGCGCACGCGCGAGCTCGAGCGCGAGTACCGCGCCGTCGTCGAGGAGATCCTCGAGCTGCGCGGGATCGACGACCGGGTCGGCGCCTGGCTGCGCGCGATCGGCGAGCCCGGCCCGCTGGCCGACACGATCGGCTACGCGCCCGACATCTCCTTCGAGGACAAGGTCCGCGTCCTGGAGACGCTCGACGTGACCGAGCGGCTCGAACTGGCCGTGCGCCTCCAGCGCGAGCGGCTGACCGAGCTGCAGCTCCGGCGCAAGATCCGCGAGGACGTCCGCGAGGGCGCCGACAAGCAGCAGCGCGAGTACTTCCTGCGCAAGCAGATGGAGTCGATCCAGCGCGAGCTGGGCGAGGACTCCGGCTCGGTCGTCGAGGAGTACCGCACGAAGATCGCCGAGGCGGGCATGCCCGAGGCGGTCGAGGAGCAGGCGACCAAGGAGCTCGGCCGGCTCGAGCGCATGGGCGAGCAGTCGGGCGAGGCCTCGATGATCCGCTCCTACCTCGACTGGCTGATCGCCGTGCCGTGGAAGGAGCGCTCGGACGAGGTCCTGGATCCGGTCGGCGCCCGCGAGGTGCTCGACGCCGACCACGCCGGCCTCGAGGACGTCAAGGACCGCATCGTCGAGTACCTGGCGGTCAAGAAGCTGCGCGTCGAGCGCGGCATCACCGAGGACAAGAGAAGCGGAGCGATCCTGACCCTCATCGGCCCGCCCGGCACCGGGAAGACCTCGATCGGCGAGTCGATCGCCCGCGCGACCGGGCGCGAGTTCGTCCGCATGTCGCTCGGCGGCGTCCGCGACGAGGCCGAGATCCGCGGCCACCGCCGCACCTACATCGGCGCCCTCCCGGGCCGCCTGGTGCGCGCGCTGCGCGACGCTGGGACCATGAACCCCGTGATCATGCTCGACGAGGTCGACAAGGTCGGCGCCGACTGGCGCGGCGACCCCAGCGCGGCGCTGCTGGAGGTGCTCGACCCGGCCCAGAACCACTCGTTCCGCGACCACTACCTCGACGTCGAGCTCGACCTGAGCGAGGTCATGTTCATCGCCACCGCCAACGTGGCGGAGACGATCCCCGGCCCGCTCCTGGACCGCATGGAGGTCATCCGCTTCGACGGCTACACGGTGGCCGAGAAGACCGCGATCGCCCGCGACTACCTGTGGCCGCGCCAGCGCGAGCGCAACGGCCTGCGCGAGGACGAGGTGC
Organism: uncultured Solirubrobacteraceae bacterium; assembly: GCA_963830725.1. Classification (GTDB taxonomy): domain Bacteria; phylum Actinomycetota; class Thermoleophilia; order Solirubrobacterales; family Solirubrobacteraceae; genus DASSUW01. Next base: position 423,154 of record CAWHNO010000002.1, read on the forward strand.
AGATCTCGGACGAGCTGCTGCAGACCGTCGTGAGCGAGTACACCCGCGAGGCGGGCGTCCGCAACCTCGAGCGCGAGCTCGGCACGATCCTGCGCAAGACCGCGACGAAGGTTGCGAGCGGCAAGGCCGAGGCGCCCGTGGCGATCGACCTCGACGCGATCCGCGACGCGCTCGGCCGCCAGAAGGTCTTCCAGGAGGCGGCGCTGCGCACGGCCGTGCCCGGCGTGGCCACCGGCCTGTCGGTGACCGGCGCGGGCGGCGACGTCCTGTTCATCGAGGCGACCTCGATGGAGGGCAAGGAGGGCCTCGTGCTCACCGGCCAGCTCGGCGACGTGATGAAGGAGTCGGCGCGGATCGCGCTCTCCTACGTCCGCGGCCACTCTGACGAGCTGGGCATCGAGCCGGGCACGTTCAGCGACCGCGAGTTCCACGTCCACGTGCCCGCGGGCGCGATCCCGAAGGACGGGCCGAGCGCCGGCATCACCATGACGACGGCGCTGGCGAGCCTGCTGAGCGGCCGCCCGATCAAGCACACGGTCGGCATGACCGGCGAGGTCACGCTGCAGGGCCGCGTGCTGCCGATCGGCGGGCTCAAGCAGAAGGTGCTCGCCGCCCACGCCGCCGGCCTGACCGACGTGATCCTGCCCGAGCGCAACCGCGGCGACCTCGACGACGTCCCGCAGGACGTCCGCGACGCCATGACCTTCCACCCGGTCATGAGCATCGACGAGGTGCTCGAGATCGCGCTCGAGCCCACCCGCATGGAGGCCGTCGCTTGATCCGCCGCATCGCCGCCCTGTTCCGCCCCTACAAGGGGCGGCTGGCGGCGGTGCTCGGCCTCATCGTCGTGTCGGCAGGCCTGGGGATGATCTCCCCGTTCCTGCTGCGCGACGTGCTCGACGTCGCGATCCCGGACAACGACGACCGGCTGCTCGCGCTGCTGGTGGCGGGGATGATCGCCATCTCCGTCGCCACCGGCGTGCTCGGCGTCGGCCAGACCTGGCTCTCCAACGTGGTGGGCCAGAAGGTCATGCACGACCTGCGCGCGCAGGTCTACCGCCACCTCCAGCGCCTCAGCCTCGCCTTCTTCACGCGCACCCGCACGGGCGAGATCCAGTCGCGGATCGCCAACGACATCGGCGGCGTGCAGACGGTCGTCACCAGCACGGCGACCTCGATCGTCTCCAACGTGACGACGGTGCTGGCCACCGTGGTGGCCATGGTCCTCCTGGACTGGCGACTCGCGCTGTTCTCGCTGGCCCTGACGCCGTTCTTCGTGCTGCTGGCACGGCGCGTCGGCAACGAGCGCAAGCGGATCGCCGCCTCGCGCCAGGGCGCCATGGCCGACATCTCGTCGCTGGTCCAGGAGTCGCTGTCGGTGAGCGGGATCCTGCTCGGCAAGACGATGGGGCGCGGCGCCGAGCTGGCCGATCGCTTCGAGCGCGAGTCCGAGCGGCTCGCCGACCTCGAGGTCCGCTCGCGGATGGCCGGGCGCTGGATGATGGCCTCGATCCAGACCTCCTTCGCGGTCATGCCCGCGCTCGTCTACCTGTTCGCGGGCCTGTCGCCCGGGGCGGTGACGATCGGCACCCTGGTCGCGTTCACCACGCTGCAGACGCGCCTGTTCTGGCCGATCCAGTCGCTGCTCAACGTCGGCGTCGACATCCAGACCTCGATGGCGCTGTTCGAGCGCGTCTTCGAGTACCTCGACCTGCCGGTCGACCTGCGCGAAGGGCGCCGCGAGCTGCGTGGCGTGGGCGGCGACGTCCGCTTCGAGGACGTGTGGTTCAAGTACGACTCCGCGGAGTCGTGGACGCTTCGCGGCGTCGACCTCGACCTGCCGGCCGGGAGCAAGCTGGCCCTCGTCGGCGAGACCGGTTCGGGCAAGACCACCGTCGGCTACCTGGCCGCGCGGCTCTACGACCCCGACCAGGGCAGCGTGCGGCTCGACGGGACCGACCTGCGCGAGCTGCGCTTCGCCTCGCTGGCCGACGCCGTCGGCGTCGTCTCGCAGGAGACGTACCTGTTCCACGCGAGCGTCCGCGAGAACCTGCGCTTCGCGCGGCCGGATGCGAGCGACGAGGAGATCGAGGAGGCGGCCCGCGCCGCCCAGATCCACGACACCATCGCGGCGCTGCCGGAGGGCTACGACACCGTCGTCGGCGAGCGCGGCTTCCGCTTCTCAGGCGGTGAGCGTCAGCGGATCGCGATCGCCCGCACGATCCTGCGCAACCCGCCGGTGCTCGTTCTCGACGAGGCGACCAGCGCGCTCGACGTGCAGACGGAGCGCGCGGTGGGAGACGCACTCGAGCGTCTGGCCGAGGGCCGCACGACGATCGTCATCGCACACCGGCTGTCGACGGTCCGCGACGCCGACCAGATCGCCGTGCTCGACGGCGGCAGCGTGGTCGAGCGGGGTACGCACGAGGAGCTGCTGGCCGCCGGCGGCCGCTACGCCGAGCTCGTGGCGCGCGACGACGGCGTCACGGTGTTCGGCTGACGACCTCGTACGTCCGTCGAGACGGGCGCTGTCAGCTGCCTGACTTCGTACAGTGAAGAATTGTGAAGCGCCGTCCGTCCTTCGCAACCGGCATCGCGCTGCTCGCGCTCTTCGTCGCGCTCGGCGGTCCCGCCGAGGCGCAGCGCCTGCTCGGCAAGGGGGACGTCAACAGCCGGGTGGTCAAGGATCGCTCGCTCAAGACGCGTGACCTCAGCCGGCGCGCCGTGCGCGATCTGAGGGCGACACCGAACGGCTCGATCACCGAGGCGAAGATCGCCAACGGCTCGGTCACACCCGGCAAGCTCGCCGTCGGCGCTGTCGGGAGCGGCGCCATCGCGGACCACTCGGTCGGGCCGATCGACCTCGCGACCGGCGCGGTCGGGAGCGCGCAGCTCGCCGACCGGTCGCTCGGCGCCGCCGACATCGCGCGCTATTGGGGGCGCTTCGAGCTCCGGGTGGGGGTCGACCCCGACACCGACGCCGAGATCGGCGTCGATGCAAACTCGTGCTGGGCGGGCGACCCCGGCAACCTCTGGCCCGAGCGCGAGGGCGCCGACATCAGCGGCGATCTCGTCATCGTCAACCCCGACGACCGCTGGCCGCACAGATCGCTGTCGCTGACGGTCCGCAACTCGGGACGGAGCCGGTTCACGCTCGTCGCCTGCAATCCGACGGACAGCCGCTGTGCCCACGACGCTCGTCGGTTTCCGCTACCTGGTCATCGACCTGCCGTAGCTACACGATCGTCCCGACTGTCCCGCCGTCGACCGACCACGCCGCGCCCGTGACGTTCGACGCCCGCTCCGAGCAGAGGAAGGCGATGACCGCCGCGATCTCCTCCGGCTCGCCGAAGCGCCCGAGCGGCGCCCGGCTGCCCTGGAGCTCGATCGCCTCCTCGCGCGATGCGAGCCCCTTGGCCGCCGCGGTCTGGTCGCCGAGCCCGCCCTCGGCCATCCACTGCGGAGTGCTGGTGGGTCCGGGCGCCACCGCGTTGACGAGCACGCCGCGCGCGCCGTAGGCGTCGGCGAAGACGCGCGAGAGCGAAAGCTGGGCGGCCTTGGCGACCGAGTAGGCGGCGCTCAGATTCGACGACGGCCGCTTGCCGGCCGACGAGGAGACGTTGACGATGCGACCCCAGCCGCGCTCGGCCATGCCCGGCGCGAAGGCGCGCATGAGCCGCATCGAGGCCATCACGTGCAACTCCCACTGCTCGTACCACTCGTCCTCGGTGACGTCGTCGAGCGCGCGGACGGTGCTCGTGCCGGCGTTGTTGACGAGGATGTCGACGGGCGCGCCCGCCCGCTCCGCGATCCGCTCGGCGGCATCGGCCACCTTCACGTCGATCCCGTCACCGCGCGACACGCGCACCACCCGCGCGCCTTCCGCCTCCAGCAGCTCCGCGGTCGCCGCGCCGATGCCGCGGCTCGCGCCCGTCACCACCGCCACTCGCCCGCCTATCCCGAGATCCATGGACCTCAGTATCGCCGGGCGGCGCGCTCGACCGAGCTGCCGTAGCCGCCGCCGAACAGGACCGCGTGCACGAGCAGCGGGAAGAGCTGGTAGAGCGCCACGCGGTCCTCGTGGCCGTCGGCGAGCGGAGCGCGCTCCTCGTAGGCGGCCAGCAGCCGCGGGCCGGGGGCGCCGAACAGCCGCAGCATCGCCAGGTCGACCTCGCGATGGCCGCCGTAGGCGACCGGATCGATGAGGTATGGCCGCCCGCCGCTCCAGAGCACGTTGCCGCCCCACAGGTCACCGTGCAGCCTGGCCGGCGGCTCCGGAGGCCCGGCGAGCTCGGCGATGCGATCGCAGACCGCCTCGACCGCACGCACGCCGGCGGCCGAGAGCGAGCCGCGGTCGCGGGCGGGCGCGAGCAGCGGCCGCAGCCGCCGCTCGGCGTAGAACGACGGCCAGTCCGGCAGCGGGTCGTTCGGGAGGGCGAGCGGGCCGATGCGCAGCGGCGCGGCGGCCGCGGACGAGGTGTCCACGTGCGGCGCGTCGAGCGCGCGCGGACGAGCCGTCGGCCCGCGGCGGCGCGGGTGCACCGAACGCGGCTGCGCCGGCCGCGTGCACCCACGCGAGGCCGCGGCCCAGCTCGGCCTCGTCGCCCGCCGCCCCGGGCTCGAGCCACTCCAGCGCCAGCAGGCGCGGCGTGTCGTCGTCGTCGAGCACGCCCAGCACCTCCGGCACTCCCGGTCCGTTCGGCACCGCGAGCCAGCGCAGCCCGGCCGCCTCGCTCGCGTACTCGCCCGCCGGCGCGTCCGCGCGCGTCTTCACGAACGCGTGCCCGCCGTCCTCCAGCTCGGCCGCGTAGGCCTCGTTGATGTCTCCCCCGCCGACCCGCCGCAGCGATCGCACGGCGCGGCCGGTGGCACGGGCGACGGCGGCCTCGAGGCTCACACGCGGTCGGCGGCCCGCAGCTCGTCGATCAGCCCGCGGCAGGCGGCCTCGACCATGTCGAGCACGGTCTCGAAGCCGCGGTCGCCGCCGTAGTACGGGTCGGGCACGTCGAGATCGCCGGCCGCGGCCGGGTCGAACTCGCGCAGCAGCCGTACCTTCTCGGCCGCGTCCTCGTCCGGGGCCCGCAGCAGCAGGTCGCGCAGGTTGGAGCGGTCGAGGGCGATCAGCAGGTCGAAGGTGCGGAAGTCGTCCGGCCGGACCTGTCGCGCGGCGCCCTCGAGCGTCACGCCGCGGCGGCGAGCCGCGAGCGTGGCGCGCTCGTCGGGCGGCTCGCCTGCGTGCCAGCCCCCGGTGCCGGCGCTCTCGACCTCGATCCGGTCAGCCAGCCCGGCTTCGTCCAGCAGCCGTCGCATGACGCCCTCGGCGGTGGGCGAGCGGCAGATGTTGCCCATGCACACGAACAGGATTTGTAACTCGGGCTTCCCTGTCCGAGCTCGCGAGGACGGGGAAACCGGGCTCAATTCAGTCTCTCCACGATCATCGCCTGGCCCATCCCGCCGGCGACGCACATGGTCTCCAGCCCGTACGTGCCGTCGAGCGCCCGCAGCCCGTTGAGCAGCGTGGTCATGATGCGCGCGCCCGTCATGCCGAACGGGTGGCCGAGCGCGATCGCGCCGCCGAACGGGTTGAGCGTCTCCGGGTCGAGCCCGAGCTCGTCGCGGCACGGCACGACCTGGGCGGCGAACGCCTCGTTGAGCTCGACGATGTCGATGTCGCCGATCGACATGCCGGCCTGCTCGAGCACGGCCTTGACCGCGGGGATCGGGCCGAGGCCCATGATCTCCGGCCGGATCGCGGCCACCGAGGAGGCGACGATGCGCGCCTTCGGCTCGAGACCGAGCGCCTTCGCCTTCTCGCCGGACATCACGAGCACGGCGGCCGCGCCGTCGTTGAGCGGGCACGCGTTGCCGGCCGTGACGGTGCCGTTCTCAGGGTCGAAGGCGGGCTTGAGCTCGGCGAGCTTCTCCATCGTCGTGCCGGGGCGCGGGCCGTCGTCGCGCGTGGCCTCGCCGGCGGGGACGATCTCGGCGTCGAAGTGGCCGGAGTCGCGCGCCGCCACGGCGCGGTTCTGCGACGTCATCGCCCACTCGTCCTGCGCCTCGCGGCTGACCTGGCAGCGCTTGGCGACGTTCTCGGCGGTGATCCCCATCGGGATGTAGACGTTGTACGGCGCGCCGTCGGAGCCGTCGAGCCGCGGATGCGGCTCGAACGGCGCGTGAGCGGGGAAGCGCGAGACGGCCTCGACGCCGGCGGCGACGTACTGGTCGCCCTCGCCGGCCTTGATCGCGTGAAAGGCCATCCGGATCGTCTGCAGCGAGGAGGCGCAGAAGCGGTTGACCGTGGTCGCCGGGATGTGATGGTCGAGCCCGGCGAGCAGCGCGGCGTTGCGGCCGACGTTGTAGCCCGCCTCGCCCATCTGGAACCCGCAGCCCATCATCAGGTCGTTCGTCTCGGCGAAGTCCACGCCGGGGTTGCGCTCCACGAGCGCCTTCAGCGGCACGGCGGCCAGGTCGTCCGCGCGGACGTCCTTGAGCGACCCTTTGACCGCGCGCCCGATCGGCGTGCGGATGGCGTCGACGATGACGGCTTCAGGCATTCCCGGGCTCCGTTCCGATTGACTCGCCGGTCAATCGTACGAGGGTGCCAGCCGGTTTCAGGACGGGCGGGCGCCGACCTGCGCCACCACGCGCGCCGCCGCGGCGCAGCCGGCCCTCAGCGCCGCGGTCCGATCGGCGCCGTCGAGGCGAGCCGTGAGCAGGCCGGCGGCGAACGCGTCGCCGGCGCCAGTGGTGTCGACGACCTCGACCGGCTCGGCCGGGACGTGGACGTCTCCCCAGCGCGCGCCGGCGGCGCCGAGCTTGACGACCATCTCGCCGTGCTCGCCGAGCACCTCGGCCTCGCGCTCGTTCGGCAGCAGGAGGTCGACCTCGGGGATCGCCCCCGGGCGGATCAGCGCCCACGAGGACGGGTCGACGGAGACCGTCATGCCGGCCGCCCGCGCCCGCTCGATCGCGGCCAGCGCGCCCGGCCGCGCGCCGTCGCGCAGCAGCGCGTAGCCCACGACGTGCAGGTGGCGGCCGGGTTGGAGCCAAGCGTCGGGGACGTCGGCGGGCGCGTCGTTGGCGCCAGGGTCGGGCAGCATCGTGCGCTCCCCGCCCGGCTCGACGAGCACCACGCAGGTGCCGGTCGGCCGCTCGCGGTCGAGCGCGGCGTGCACCTTCACGCCCGCCGCCAGCAGGATGTCGACGGCGCGTCGGCCCGGAAGGTCGTCGCCGACGCGGCAGGCGAAGCAGACCGGCGCGCCGAGCGCCGCCGCCCACGCGGCGACGTTGGCGCCCGAACCGCCCCCCTCGAGGCTCACCTGCGCCGGCGTGTCGCTGCCGCGCGCCAGCGGACCGGTGGCGCGGGCGACGACGTCGACCATGAGGTCGCCGAGGACCACGAGCGTCATGCCATGGCGCGGGCGATCCGCGCCGCGAGCGCGGCGTTCCGCAGGATCAGCCGTACGTTCGCCTCCAGGCTCGCACCGGCCGTCTCGCGGTGGAAGCGATCGAGCAGGAACGGCGTGATGTCCTTGCCGCGGATCCCTTCGCGCGAGGCCGCCTCCAGGCTCTCGGTGAGCACCTTGTCGTGCAGGTCGGGATCGAGCTCGTTCTCGATCGGGTTGGCGACCACGATCGCGCCGAGTCCCAGCTCCGCGCGCGCGTGCGCGACGTCGGCGACCTCCTCGGGCGAGTCGACGCGCCACGTGACCGGGAAGCCGGAGTCGGCGAGGTAGAAGCCGGGGAAGCGGTCGGTGCCGTAGCCGAGCACGGTGATGTTCAGCGTCTCCAGGCGTTCGAGCGTCGCCTCGGTGTCGAGGATCGACTTGACACCGGCGCAGACGACGGTGATCGGCGTCTGCCCGAGTGTGGTCAGGTCGGCCGACTCGTCCCAGCTCTCGCGCGCCTCGCGGTGCACGCCGCCGATGCCGCCGGTGGCGAACACGTCGATCCCCGCGCGGACCGCCAGCGTCGCGGTGGCGGCCACGGTGGTCGCACCGGTCGCGCGGCGCGCCATGACCACCGACAGGTCGCGCGCACTGCACTTGACGACGTCGTCGGCGCCGGCGATGACCTCGAGCCCCTCGCGGTCGAGCCCGATCCGCACCATCCCCTCGACGATCGCGACGGTCGCGGGCGTCGCGCCCTCCTCGCGCACGATCTCCTCGACGGCATGCGCGACCTCGAGGTTCTCGGGGCGCGGCAGGCCGTGGGCGATGAGCGTGCTCTCGAGGGCGACGACGGGGCGGCCGGCCTCGAGCGCGTCGGAGACCTCGCGGGTGTAACGCATGAGGCGCTCACCGTACAGTGAGAGGCACCATGCTCTTCTCCTCGCGCAAGACCCAGATGATCGATCCCGAGCGCGCGCTGCCCGGCCGCGATGCTCCGATGCCGATCCCCGCGCGCCACGAGGTGCTCGGGACCCCGCTCGCGCCGCCCTTCCCCGAAGGGCTCGAGCGCGCCGTGTTCGGCATGGGCTGCTTCTGGGGCGCCGAGCGCGTGTTCTGGCAGGCCGACGGCGTGTACACGACAGCCGCGGGCTATGCGGGCGGGTTCACGCCGAACCCGACGTACGAGGAGGTCTGCTCGGCCGGCACCGGCCACGCCGAGGTCGTGCTCGCCGTCTTCGACCCGAACGTGAGCTCGTTCGAGGCGATGCTGAAGCTGTTCTGGGAGAACCACGACCCGACGCACGGCATGCGCCAGGGAAACGACGTCGGCACCCAGTACCGGTCGGCGATCTATGTCGCGAACGACGCCCAGCGAGAGGCCGCGGAAGCTTCGAAGGCGATGTACCAGGAGCGCCTGAGCGCCGCCGGCCACGGGTCGATCACCACCGAGATCGCCGACGCCGGGCCGTTCTACTACGCCGAGGACTACCACCAGCAGTACCTGGCCAAGAACCCCAACGGGTACTGCGGCCTGGGCGGCACGGGCGTGAGCTGCCCGGTCGGCCTGCACGCATAGCGACGTAGGGGTATCCCCCATAGCTGGGCGGCGAGTCCGGCCGTAGGTTTGGCTCATGGCCGAAGCTCCGCCCACCACACGCCTTGCCCGCACGGGCCGCGTCGGTGGTCTGGTGGCCGGCCAGGGCCTGCGCTGGGCCGGTACCCGCGCCGCCAACCTCGTGCGCTCGCCCGAACGCGCCGAGGCGGCCACGGGCGAGCGCGCCGCGGCCTTCGCGCGTGAGCTGGTCGAGCAGCTCGGGCGCATGCGCGGCGCGGCGATGAAGATCGGCCAGGTGCTCTCGACCGTCGACTTCACGGCCATCCCCGAAGCCGAGCGCGAGGAGTTCAAGCGCACGCTGGCGTCGCTGCGGGACGACGTCCCGCCGCTCCCGTGGTCGAAACTCGAGAAGCTCGTGCGGAGTGAGCTGGGCGGGCCGGTGAGCGAGCACTTCGCGGAGTTCGAGCACGACGCCTTCGCCGCCGCGTCGATCGGCCAGGTGCATCGCGCGGTCACCCATGACGGTGAGGCGGTGGCGGTCAAGGTGCAGTACCCGGGCATGGCCGAGGCGGTCGAGATCGACCTGCGTAACCTCGGCCTGCTGCTCCCGCTGGTGAAGCGGCTCGCGCCGGGTCTCGACGTGCGCGCGCTCGCCGGCGAGCTGCGCGAGCGCGTGGCCGAGGAGCTCGACTACGAGATCGAGGCCCAGAACCACCGCTCGATCGCGCGCGCCTGGCGCTCGCATCCGTTCGCGCACGTGCCCGCGGTGCACAGCGAGCTGTCGAGCCGCCGGGTGCTCGTCACAGAGCTGCTCGAGGGGCGGCGATTCGAGGAGGTCAAGGCTCTGGACGCGGCCGAGCGCGACCGCTTCGGCGAGATCGTGTTCCGCTTCTTCTTCGGCACGCTGAACCACCTCGGCCGCGCCTCCGGCGACCCTCACCCCGGCAACTACCTGCTGCTCGACGACGGCCGCGTCGGCTTCCTCGACTTCGGGCTCATGCGCGTGGTCGACCCCGGCTACCTGGCCGCCGAGCAGGCGATCGCCCGCGCCGCCGCCGGCGGCGACGCCGCCGCCGTCCACCGCGGCATGGCCGCCCTCGGCTACCTGCCCGAGCCCGGCACGTTCGAGGCCCCGCGCCTGCTGGAGCAGCTCGTGACCGGCGCCGAGTGGTACTTCGAGCCCGGCGAGCGCCGGATCACGCCGTCCTACGTGACCGGCCTGATGGAGCGCAGCGGTGAGTACCTCGACGACCTGCGCCGCATGACGCTGCCGCCCCAGGCGCTGCTCATCCGCCGCATGGAGGGCCTCGTGTTCCAGACGCTCGGCGAGGTCCGCGCTTCCGCCGACTGGGCGGCCATCGGCGCCGAATACCACTCCGGCGATCCTGCGTCCACGCCGCTCGGAGAACTCGACGCCGAGTTCTGGGGCGACCTCCGGCCGCTGCGTCTCGCCGCGTAGCGGTCAGCTCAACTTGTCGCGCGGGGCTCGGCGCTGGCCGCGGAGCCAGCGCGGCATCGGCACCGCCTCGAGCATCGAGTCCGTGAAGACGTTGTGGCCCGCGGCCAGATCCTCTCGATTCGGCCGCTCCTGCGGATCGAGCATCTCCTGCCACGCGGGCTTGCTCGGCTTTTCCTGCGGTGGCGGTGCGGGCGGCTGACGCTGCTTCCTGAGCTTCATTGTGCGTGCCCTTTCTTGGCGCGTTGCGTGTACGTTACGCGCTTTTGGCAAAGCTTTGGCCCGGTCTAAGGGCGTGGCCGTCACGGAATAACGCGGCGCGCTCGGACGCATCGGCGCTTGATAGTGTTCACCTTCTGGTTAACGATCCGTTCAGAGCCCTCTCGCACCCGATCCGCCGCGGCATCGTCGAGCGCCTCGCCGCCGGTCCCGCGACCGTGGGCGACGCGACCGGCGGTTTCGGGGTGTCCAAGCCCGCGATCTCCAAGCACCTCAAGGTCCTCGAGGAGACGGGCGTCGTGACGCGGGTGGTCGAGGGCCGGACGCACCGGCTCTCGCTCGAGCCCGGCGCTCTCGCCGAGGCGACCGACTGGATGGATCGTCAGCGCGCCCTCTGGGGGCGTCTGTTCGACGTCGTCGACGAGTACCTGAAGGAGGAAGCGTCCCGATGAACACCCCGCCGATCGTCTCGCAGCAGGAGTGGAAGGCCGCGCGCGACGAGCTCCTGGTCAAGGAGAAGGAGCTGACCCGGGCCCGTGACGCGCTGGCCGCCGAGCGTCGCCGCATGCCCTGGACGGCCGTCGACAAGGACTACGTCTTCGAGGGTCCCGACGGCCAGGCGAGCCTGCTCGATCTCTTCGACGGTCGCCGCCAGCTGATCGTCTACCGGTTCTTCTACGAGCCGACCGTCGCCGGCTGGCCCGAGCGCGGCTGCGGCGGCTGCTCGTTCCTGGCCGACCAGGTCGCCCATCTCGCCCACCTCAACGCCCGCGACACGACGCTCGCGTTCGTCTCGCGCGCCCCGCAGGCGGACATCGAGCGCTGGAAGGCCCGGATGGGCTGGGAGCACATCCCCTGGTACACGCTCACCGACGACTTCGACGCCGACCACGGCGTCGGCGAGTGGCACGGCACCAACGCGTTCATCCGCGACGGCGACCGCATCTTCCGCACCTACTTCGTCGACAGCCGCGGCGACGAGTCGATGGGCAGCACCTGGAGCTACCTCGACATCACCGCGCTCGGGCGCCAGGAGGAGTGGGAGGACTCGCCCGAGGGCTACCCGCAGACCCCGCCGTACCAGTGGTGGAACTACCACGACGAGTACGAGAAGGCCGTGTGAGCGACGCCACGACGCTGCGCATCGAGCGCACGTTCCAGGCACCCGCCCAGGCGGTCTTCGACGCGTGGACCAGCGAGGAGGTGATCCGCCGCTGGTGGCACGCCGAGCACGACTGGGAGACGACCGAGGCCGAGGTCGACCTGCGCGTGGGCGGTGCGGTGCGGGTCGTGATGCGCAACCCGCACGAGGACGTCGAGTACGGCGGCGGGGGCCGGTACACCGAGATCGATCCCCCGCACCGCCTGGCGTTCACCTGGATCTGGGACGGCAACACCACGCGACAGCTGATCGAGCTCGAGTTCGACGAGGCCGACGGCGTCACCACGGTGCGGTTCACCCACAGCGGGCTCTGGGACGAGGAGGCCGTGCGCTCCCACGAGCGCGGCTGGGGCAAGGCCTTCGACAACCTCGACCGCGCGTTCTTGGGGGGACGGTCAGCCCGCTTCGGTTGACTGGTCCATCACGTAGATGGTGTTGCCGGACGGATCCTGGAACGTCGCCAGGAAGCCGCCCGGGATCTCGTCCGGCTCCCCGCTCGCGCGAAGCGCGGCCGGGCGCTCCGCGAAGAACCGCTTCACATCGTCGAGCACGAAGATTGGCCCGAACGCGCTCCCGTCGTCCGGCTCCGCCGCGACGAGCATGAGTTGCACCTCGGTTCCCGGCAGCTTGAGGCTCACGGTCAATTCGCCTTCGCGCCACGCCTCCTCCCAGCCGAGCTCGTCGCGGTAGAGGGCCAGCGCGGCCGGCAGGTCGCGCGTCGGGGCGTAGAGGAACTCCAGCTTCATCGCGTCCTCCATAATTGGTTTACGTCTGAGCGTTGCTGCATTATACATGACGGTGCGCGAGTGGGTTCCGATCTCCTCTTCCTCGAAAGGCCGGCTGGCGCTGCGCGCGCTCGAGGACTTCGGCGGGAAGGGCTTCGAGGCGGTGAACGTGGTCGACGTCGCGGCCGCGGCGGGGGTGACCACCGGCTCGCTCTATCACCACTTCGGCAGCAAGGTCGGGCTCTACACCTTCGTGCGCGCCGAGGCGGAGCGCCGCCTGCTCGACCGGATGGAAGGAGCGGCAGAGGCGACGCGGGCGGCCGACGGGCGCGCCGCCGCGGTGCGGGCAGCGCTCTTGGTCGGATTCGACTTCGCGACCGGCCACGGCTTCATGCGCCTGCTCGGCGAGCCCCATCCCGCGCACCGGGACGACCCCGTCGCGGACATGCTCGCCGAGCTCTGCGACGGCGGCCGCACCCCGATCGCCGAGATGCTGGCGGGAGCCTGGCGGGCAGCGCTTGCTGCCGTCGCCAGGGGAACGTCGGTCGAGGCCGCGCGCGAGGCGCTCGCCGCCGTCACCGTCGACGAGGCGGTCCTGCGCGCGCGCTAGCAGTCCCAGAGTCGCGAGCGCGGACGGCATCGACCGTGAGGACAGCTGGTCGCCGGCCGCGGGTGCGGCTCGGCTCAGTGCGCGCCGCGCAACTGCTCGACGACCACGAGCACGGCCAGGAGCGCGGTGAGCAGGGTCGACACGATCAGCCCGTCGACGCCGGCGGCGAGCGGCACGGCGGCGAGCAGCGCGATGACGGCAAGGGCGCGCGGCAGGCTCTGTGTCTGGCCGAGCCTGGCTGCGCAGGTCATCAGGCCGCCGAGGAAGAGCGCGGGGCCGCCGAGCGCGACGAGCGCTCCCGCGTTGTTCAGCTCGTCCGTCGGATGCGCGATCACGAGCTCGTCGCCGACCGCGACGAGCACGACCCCGGCGATGATCGGCAGGTGCAGGTAGGTGTAGATGTCGCGGCCGATCTGGCCGCGCTCGTCGGCCGTGGCCGCGCGGATGCGCTCCAGCACCGTGCCGGCCACCTGGCCGAAGTACAGCCACCAGAGCGCCGTCGAGGACAGGAAGGCGAGTAGGAGCGCGGCGACGACGTCGACGCTCAGCCCGGTGTCGGACGCGGTCGCGCCCGCGAGCACGACGCTCTCACCGAGCGCGATGATCACGAACAGCTGGAAGCGTTCGCCGAAATGGGCGCCCTCGATCTGCCACTGGCTCATCGGCGTGGTGCCCGCGCCCGGCACCCAATAGGTGACCAGCGGCCCGGCGAGGTCGAGCCCGAGAGCACCCAGCCACAGAACCCACCGCCACGCGTCGGCGTCGACGACGCCGCCCGCCACCCACAGCGGGGCCGACAGCACGCTCCAGGCCAGGATCTGGCGGAAGTTCTGGTTGAACCGCCCGCGCGGCGTGACCGCGACGACGAAGGCGTTGCGCCCGATCTGCAGACCCGAGTAGGCGCACGCGAACAGCAGCGCATGCGCGCCGAATCCCTCCGGGATCGCGACCGCCATCAGCAGGCTCGCCGCCATCACGAAGACCAGCACGAGCCGGACCGGCACCGTGTCCGGATCGAACCAGTTCGTCATCCACGTCGTGTAGTTCCACGCCCAGTACAGCGCGACGAGCATGAACGCCGTCTCGGCCGCGCCCGGCCAACTGAGGTCGTCGAGCAGGTGGTGCGACAGCTGGGTGACCGCGAAGACGTAGACGAGGTCGAAGAACAGCTCGAAGAACGTCGCCCGCTGCTCGCCCTCCCCGCGCGTGCGGATGATCGGCAGCTCCGGAATGATCTGGCTCGCACCGGCCGCCACCCCCGCGAGCATACGGGAGCAGTGCTGGGCGTACTTGCGAGGCCGCCGGCGGGCGCCAGGCGCGGCCAGGCGCCCGCAGGCTGCCATCGAACCTCCGAATCGGGACACTAGGCTCTCGGCCGGTGACGACGCCGGTCCTGATCGACTGCGACCCCGGGCACGACGACGCGATGGCGCTGCTGCTGGCGCTCGCGAGCCCGGAGCTCGAGCTGCTCGGCGTCAGCACCGTGCACGGCAACCAGACACTCGACAAGACGACGGCCAACGCGCTGCGGGTGCTCGAGTTCGCCGGCCGCCGCGACATGCCCGTGGCGGCCGGGGCCGAGCGGCCGCTGGTGCGCGCCCCGCGCGTGGCGGCGCACGTCCACGGCGAGACGGGCCTCGACGGGCCCGACCTGCCACCGCCCGCCGGGGCGCCGGCGATGACGCATGCCGTCGACTTCCTCGCCGACCGCCTGCGCATGGCCTCGGGGGCGGTGACGCTGGTCCCGACGGGCCCGCTCACCAACATCGCGCTGCTGCTCTCGCGCCATCCGGATGTGGCCGGCGACATCGAGCGGATCGTGCTGATGGGCGGCGCGATCGCCGAGGGCAACGTCACGCCGGCGGCGGAGTTCAACATCTGGGTCGATCCCGAGGCGGCGGCGCGCGTGTTCGCGAGCGGACTCGACGTGACGATGGTCGGGCTCGACGTCACGCACCGCGCGCTGATGACCGCCGCCCATGCCGAGCGACTGCGGGCCGGCGGCCGCGTCGGGACGATGGTGGCCGAGCTGTGGGACTTCTACCGCCGCTGGCATTCGCGGATCTACGACTTCCCGGGCACGCCGGTGCACGACGCGCTGGCCGTCGCCCACGTGATCCGCGGCGACCTCCTGCGCACCGAGCTCCGCAACGTCGAGGTCGACTGCGCGTCGGAGCTGTGCCGCGGGCGCACGGTCGTCGACCTGTGGCAGATCAGCGGCCGCGAGCCGAACGCCCACGTCGCCGTCGAGGTCGACGGCGACGCGTTCCTCGACCTGCTGGTCGAGCGGATCTGCTCGCTGGGCTGATGTAGTTCGATGAACGTCGTACTATGGGAGCGGTGCGCCGATTCCTCCCCAGCCTCGTGCCCGCCTTCGGGTGGGGCGCGATGTTCCCGATCGCCGACTCGGCGATCCTGCGGGTCGACCCGTTCCACCTGACGGCGATCCGCTATCTGCTGGCCGCGGGCGGGTTCCTGGCGCTGCTGTGGATGATCGAGGGCATCCGCGCGTTGCGGCTCGAGGGGCGCGGGCTCGAGCTGTGGGCGTTCGGGTCGGCGGGCATCGCGGGCTTCAACCTGTTCGCCTTCGCCGGGCTCGAGCACACGACGCCCGAGCACGCGGCCCTGATCGTCGCCACCAGCCCGCTGATGACGCTGCTGGCGGACGCCGCGCTGGCGCGCCGCGCTCCGCGCCCGGTGACGCTCGGCTTCGTGCTGCTGGCGCTGGCCGGCGTGCTGCTGGTGATCGGGCACGGGGACCCGACCGCCCTGCTGCACGGCGGCATCAACGGCGGCGACCTGCTGGTGCTGATCGGGACGGCGAGCTTCGTGGTCTACACGTTCGGCGCGCGGCGGTTCGGCGGCTACTCGTCGCTGCGCTACACGGCGCTGACCGCGACCGGCGGCACCCTGACGGTGATCGCGGTGACGGCCTTCGCCGCCGCGGTCGGCTGGCTGACGACGCCGACGGCCGGCGACGTCGCCGCCATCTGGTGGCAGCTCGCCTACATCGTCGCGATCGGCGCGCTGGCCGCGGTGCTGGCGTGGAACGAGGGCGTCAAGCGGCTCGGCGCCCCGAACGCCGCGCTGTTCATGAACCTCGTCCCCGTGGTCGCGTTCACGATCGCGATCGTGCGCGGCTACCACCCGGACGGCATGGAGCTGCTCGGCGCGGTCGTCACGGTGGCCGCGCTGGTGGGCGCGAACCTCACGAGCCGCCCTCAGGACAAGCGGCGGCCGGTCAGCGCCGCGTGGGCGGACACGCGCTCGGCGAACCCGGCGAAGTCGCGCGCGTAGAGCGCCTGCGGGCCGTCGCACAGCGCCTCATCGGGGTCCTGGTGGACCTCGACGATGATGCCGTCCGCCCCCACCGCGGCCGCCGCGCGGGCGAGCGGCTCGACGAGTCGCCGGTCGCCGGAGGCGTGGCTGGGGTCGACGATCACCGGCAGATGGGTGTGCAGCTTGAGCCACGGCACCGCCGAGAGGTCGAGCGTGAAGCGCGTCGCCGTCTCGAACGTGCGGATCCCGCGCTCGCACAGCATCACCTTGTCCATCCCCTCCTTGAGGATGTAGTCCGCCGCCATCAGCAGCTCGTCGAGCGAGGAGGACAGGCCGCGCTTGAGCAGCACGGGCTTGCCGAGCTTGCCGGCGACCTCGAGCAGTGCGTAGTTCTGCATGTTGCGGGCGCCGATCTGCACCACGTCGGCGAACTCGGCGATCGCGTCGGCGTGGCTGGTGTCGAGGAACTCGGTCACCACCGGCAGGCCGGTCTCGGAGTGCGCCTCGGCGAGGATCTTGAGGCCCTCGACACCGAGGCCCTTGAACGCGAACGGCGACGTGCGCGGCTTGTACGCGCCGCCGCGCAGCATCGCCGCGCCGGCGGCCGCCACGGTGCGCGCCACCTCGAGCGTCTGGTCGCGCGACTCGACCGTGCACGGGCCGGCGATCAGGCAGAACGTCTGCTCGCCGCCGACGACGCGGCCGTCGACGCTGAACACGGTCGGCTCGTGGTGCGCGAGCTCCGACGAGGCGAGCTTGTAAGGGCGGGAGATCGGCACCACGCGATCGACGCCCGCCATGCCCTCGAGCCCCAGCTCGCGCACGCCCTCGGGATCGCCGATCGCCCCGATCGCCGTCGTCAGCTCACCGGGCAGGACGAGCACGTGCACACCCGTGGTCTCCAGCCGCTGCTTGACCGCCTCGATGTTGGCCTCGGTGGCCTCGGGTGTCATCACGATCATCACAGGCCGAGCTCCCGCACGCCGAGCTCGTCGGCCCCCAGGTGGTGGGCGAGCTCGTGGCGGACGGTGCGGGTGACCTGGGCGCGCAGCTCGTCGGGGTCGTGCCCGAAGTCGCGCAGCAGGGTGTCGCGGAAGATGACGATCCGGTCGGGGTAGTTGTCGCGCGCGACGGTGTCGCCCTGGTACATCCCGTAGGCACGGTGGCGGCGGCCCTTGTCGGAGATCACGACGGCGACGTGGTCGAGCGACTTGAGCAGCAGGTCGGGCAGATCGTCGAGCGCCTGGCGCACCAGCTCCTCGAAGTCGCGCGGGTTGCGCGGGTCGAGCTCGAGGAACTCGCCCTCGTCGGGCTCGGCTGCGAGGTTCTCGCGCGCGAGCTCCTCCGAGCGCCGCACGAGCTGCTCGAACTCCTCCTCGTCCTCGGGCGAGGTGTAGTTCGCCAGCCGCCCCGTGATCACGACCATGATCGCCGCCAGCACGACGATCCCCGCCAGCACGCAGGCCACGATCTGCATCAGCCGGACGACGTACATGTCCGACAGCCCGGCGATCACCGTCACCACGAGGATCGCGGAGCAGAAGGTGACGAGCGCCGTCATCGCGATGCGGCGGCCGACGGGGAGTTCGGAGAACATGGTCAGTTCCTTCTATCGCAGGCTGCGCGCGATGACCAGCCGCTGGATCTCATTGGTGCCCTCGTAGATCTGCGTGATCTTCGCGTCGCGCATGTAGCGCTCGACGGGGTACTCGTTCACGTAGCCGTAGCCGCCGAGGACCTGGACGGCCTCGACCGTCACGGCCATCGCGGTGTCGGATGCGAACAGCTTGGCCATCGCCGAGTACTTGCCGGCGTCCGCCTCGCCGCGGTCGATCTTCGCGCACGCGCGGTAGAGCAGCTCGCGCGCCGCGGCCGTGCGCGTCTCCATGTCGGCGAGCTTGAACTGGATGCCCTGGAAGTCGGCGATCGGCTGCCCGAACTGGCGCCGCTCGACGGCGTAGGCGGCCGCGTGGTCGGTCGCGCCTTGGGCGATGCCGACGGCCTGGGCGGCGACGCCGAGGCGTGAGTGGTCGAGCGTGCCGAGCGCCACGTGCATGCCCTTGTCGACCTCGCCGATCAGGTTCTCGGCCGGCACGCGCACGTCGTCGAAGATCGGCTGGCCGGTGGGCGAGCCCTTGATCCCGAGCTTGTGCTCGAGCTTGCCGACGCTGAAGCCCTCCCGGTCGGCCTCCACCACGAAGGCGCTGATGCCGCGCGAGCGAGCGGCCTGCGGGTCGGTCTTGGCGAAGACGATGTAGAAGTCGGCCACGCCGAGATTGGTGATCCAGTTCTTGGTGCCGTTGATCACCCACTCGTCGCCGTCGCGGACGGCGCGGGTGATCATGCCGCCGGGGTCGGATCCGGCCTCGGGCTCGGACAGCGCGAAGGCGGGCGACCATTCGCCGCTCGCGCAGCGGGGCAGGAAGCGCTGCTTGAGCTCCTCGGTGCCGAAGAGCTGGATCGGCAGCGTGCCCAGCTCCTGGATCATCAGGATCAGCGCGGTCGAGGCGCAGGCGCGGGCGACCTCCTCGACCGCCACGTTGAGCATCAGCGTGCCGGTGCCGGTCCCGCCGTACTCCTCGGGGAACGGGAGGCCGAGCAGGTCCTGCTCGGCGAACAGCTTGCGCAGGTCCCACGGGTACTCGGCCTTGGCGTCGATCTCCGCCGCCCGCGGCGCCACCCGCTCGGCCACGATCTGCCGGATCGTGTCGCGGAACTCGAGCTGGTCGTCTGTGAGCGCGTAGTTGCCGGCGGTCGAAGTCTCCATGCACCTAGTTTGGCGCACGCCTCCCGAGGGGATGCAGAGGGCATGGGAATCGGGACATCGCTCTTCCTGATCGCCGTTGGCGCGATCCTCTACTTCGCCGTCAACGCCGACGTCTCGGGACTCGAGATCTCGACGATCGGGATCATCCTGATGGTCATCGGCGTCCTCGGCCTGCTGATCTCGCTGTTCATGCTGAACTCGGCGCGCCGCGAGACGCGCACCGTGGTGCGCGACCGCGACGTTTACTGAGTTGCCCGGGCCCGTCCGCCGGCCCTTTGATCGGGACGGACGCCCTCCGTGGCGTCCGTAACCGGGGCTGACGCCCTCTTACAAGCCGCGCGGGTGGCGGACCGTGTATTCGCCGGCCGGCCGCATCTGCTCGCTCCACCGTGGGCCCTGGCCGGCGTTGTTCCAGCCGGTGTCGAAGCGCAGCCCGGCGATCACGAGGAAGCCGTGGCCGCCGTGGGCGTAGATCGTGATCCAGGTGCCCTTGCCCGCGAGGCCCCAGGACATGTAGTCGCCCGAGGTCCGGGCCCGGTTCACGAGACCGGCGCCGTGGAGCGCGTATGACATCGCGCCCGAGCAGTCGTAGCCCGAGTCCTCCCAGCGGCCGTGGCCGCCGCCGTACTTGTACGGCTTCCCGACGATCCGGTTCGCGGCCGCGATCGCGTCCTTGACCTCCTGCGGCGCCGATTCGGGGGCGACGGCGAGGCCGTCGGCGCCGAGCGTCGCCTCCTCGCCGGCGGGAGCCGCCGCCGGCTCGGGCACCGACTCGTAGACCCGGATGCCCTGCTCGACCTGCGTGCGCAGCCTGCGCGCGTCACCGCGCGATACGCGTCCATTGACGCGGGCGCCGGAGCGGCGCTCCCACGATCGCACGCGGCGCGCGGTCCTCGGGCCGAACTGGCCGTCGACGGTCGTCATCAGCCCGACGCGGGTGAGGAAGTCCTGGAGCACGCGCACGTCATGGCCGCGGCTTCCCTGGCGCAGCGGGCGATCACCGAAGTCCGCGGAGGCGGCGGCGGGCAGGACGAGTCCGAGGGCGATGAGCCCCAGGGCGAACCAACGGCAGCGAAACACGGCGGGCGATCCCTTTCTCTCCTCCGCCTACGGGGTTAGCTGTCGGGCTCGCGCGGAAAGAAAGTCGCGCTACGCCGCAGATCTGCGGCGATTCGCCCCCGGCCGGTGGCCCGGCCCGTGGTTCCCCCGTTCCCCGCCGGCCTGGGCCGTGCGGGAACTCGGCGTTTATGTCCCCAACGGCGCGGCACTCTACCGGAGTCCACGCCGGGTAGCGTGCGAGACCTTGCAGGACCGCCTCAACGCTGCCACCGCCGGTCTCGAGCCGCCGTTCGCGGTCGTCGACCTCGACGCCTTCGACGCCAACGCCGCCGACCTGCTGCGGCGGGCCCGTGGCAAGCCCGTCCGGGTCGCCTCCAAGTCGGTCCGCTGCCGCGCGCTGATCGACCGCGCGCTGGCCGCGGGCATGCGCGGCGTGCTCGCCTTCACGCCGCGCGAGGCGCTGTGGCTGGCGGAGCAGATCGACGACATCGTCGTCGCCTACCCCACGACCGACCGCGCCGCCCTCGGCGAACTGGCGAGCGGCCCGGCGCGCGAGCGCGTCACGGTGATGGCCGACTGCCGCGAGCACCTCGACCTGATCGAGTCGGCGCGCGTCTGCCTCGACGTCGACGCGGGCTGGTGGCCGCTCGGCGGCCGCGTGCGGATCGGGGCAAAGCGCTCTCCGCTGCGCACACCCGAGCAGGCGGCGGCGCTGGCGCGCGAGATCGCCGCGCGGCCGGGGCTCGAGCTCGACGGGCTGATGATGTACGAGGCGCAGATCGCCGGCGTGGGCGACCGGCCGCCGGGCAACGCGCTGCTCGGCGCCGCGCTGCGGGCGATGCAGCGCGCCTCTTCGCGCGAGCTGGCGGCGCGCCGCGCGGCCGTGGTCGCCGCCCTGCCGCCGCTGCGGTTCGTCAACGGCGGCGGCACCGGGTCGGTCGAGCGCACGGCCGCCGAGCCGGCGGTGACCGAGGTGGCCGCCGGCTCGGGCCTGCTCGCCCCGACGCTGTTCGACACCTACAGCGCCTTCACCCCACGTCCCGCGGCCTTCTTCGCGCTCCCCGTGGTGCGCCGCCCCGCCCCCGGCGTGGCGACAGTGCTCGGCGGCGGCTATCCCGCCTCCGGCCCGGCCGGTCGCGACCGCCTCCCCCGCCCGGCGTTCCCACCCGGCCTGCGGCTGGACCGCCAGGAGGGCGCCGGCGAGGTACAGACACCCGTGCTCGGCGCCGACCTCCAGGTCGGCGACCGCGTCTGGTTCCGCCACGCCAAGGCGGGCGAGCTGTGCGAGCGCTTCGACGTCCTGCACCTGATCGAGGGCGACCGCGTGGTCGCCACGGCGCCGACCTACCGCGGCGAGGGCCGGACCTTCCTCTGACCGAGCACGTGCCGGACCCAGTCGTTCTCGAACCGGCCGTGCGGGTCGAGCTCCGCGCGCGCCGCCTGGAAGGCGTCCCAGGCCGGATAGCGCGAAGCCAGCTCGTCGGCGCCGAGGAACGACCACTTGCCCCAGTGCGGGCGGCCGCCGAGGCCGCTCATCAGCGCCTCGACCTCACGGAACGGCGCCTGCCACGGTAGGCCCTCGAAAAGGTGCACGGCGACGTACGCGCTGTCGCGCTCGTGCGCCGGTGACAGCAGGGCGTCGTCGGCGGCCACGAAGCGCAGCTCGATCGGGAACGAGACCGGGTGGCGGGCGAGGATCTCGCGCGCTCCGCGGACGGCCTCGACGGCGCGCTCGCGCGGCACCGCGTACTCCATCTCGGTGAAGCGCACCAGCCGCGGGCTGGCGAAGATGCGGAACGACCAGTCCACCCGCTCGCGCCGCGAGGCGGCGCGGGCGGCGGTGCGGTTGAGGAGCGGGATCGCGCGCGGGAATCGCCGTCCGGCGCGGTTGAAGAGCCCGAACACGTGGTTGTCGACGAGCACGTCCTCGAGCCACGCGCGGTTGCGGCCCGGCGCCTCGCGCGGAGCGTCGGTCCGCGTGTTGGTGCGCGTGAGCGCCAGCGGCGAATGCGGGAAGGTCCAGAACTCGAAGTGGTCGGCGGCCTCGGCGCGCTGGTCGAGCGAGGCGAGGACGTCCTCGAGCGGCTGCGGCTCATCGACCCCGCGCAGCCGGAAGGACGGCACGCAGCGCAGCGTCACGGCCGCGACCACGCCGAGCGCCCCGAGCCCGATCCGGGCGGCGCGCAGCAGGTCGCCGTCCGCGGCCGTCAGCTCGCGCTCGCTGCCGTCGCCGAGGACCAGCTCGAGCCGCTCGACCTGGGCCGAGAGGTTCGGCAGCCGGGCGCCGGTGCCGTGCGTGCCGGTGGCGAGCGCGCCGGCCACCGACTGCACGTCGATGTCGCCGAGGTTCGGCAGCGCCAGGCCGCGCACGTGCAGCTCGCCGCTGAGGCGGTTCAGCGTCATGCCCGCCTCGACCCGTACGAGCCCGCTCGCCGGGTCGGCGTCGAGCACGCGCGCCATCCGGTCGAGCGAGATCAGCGTGCCCGAGGTGAGCACGGCGCCCGTGAACGAGTGCCCGGCGCCGGCGAGCCGCACCGGCCCGGGCGCGCGCTCGAGCACGGCCGCCAGCTCGGCGCGCGAGCCCGGCCGCTCGATCGCCGCCGGCTCGCACCGCTGGGTGCGCGCCCAGTTGACCCACGCGGCCACGAAAGCACCCTAGTACCGTGAGGCTGGATGGCCGGGGACCACGAGCTCGACGTCACGCCAGAGTGGGTGCGTGAGCGCCACGACGCCGGCGACATCCAGCTCATCGACGTGCGCGAGACCCACGAGTGGGACGCCGGCCGGGTGTCAGGTGCGCGGCACCTCGAGCTCCAGGAGGTGGCCGCGCAGGCGGACACGATCGAC
The DNA here is from genome assembly GCA_963830725.1 of uncultured Solirubrobacteraceae bacterium. Classification (GTDB taxonomy): domain Bacteria; phylum Actinomycetota; class Thermoleophilia; order Solirubrobacterales; family Solirubrobacteraceae; genus DASSUW01. Next base: position 446,224 of record CAWHNO010000002.1, read on the forward strand.
CGCGACACGCCGGTCGTCTTCTACTGCCGCGTGGGCAGCCGGTCGGCGATGGCCGCGCACGCGTTCCGGCGGGCCGGCTACGACGCGTACTCGATGGACGGCGGTCTCATCGCGTGGGACGAGCGCGGCCTACCGCTCGAGCCCGGCGACGGACGCGTGGCGGACGACTGATGCGCGTCGCCCTGCTGGCGGCAACGATCCTGCTGCGTCGCCGCCGCGCCGGCCTCCGCGGCGCCGGGGCTGGTCGAGATCGGCCGCTTCACCGCGCCGGTCCACGTCGCCTCGCCGCCGCAGGACCCACGCGTCTTCGTCGTCGAGCAGGACGGGCTCGTGAAGATCGCCGGCGGCGGCACGTTCCTCGACGTCACCGGGCTCACGAACGGCGGCGGCGAGGAGGGCCTGCTGTCGATCGCCTTCGCGCCCGACTACGCCGCCAGCGGCCTGTTCTACGTGTTCCTGACCACCCCGGACGGCGGCGCACTCCACGTCGTCGAGTTCAAGCGCTCGGCCTCCGACCCGAATGTCGCCGATCCGTCGACGGCGCAGGTCGTGCTCGACGTCCCTCACCCCCTCTCGGCGGGCAACCACAACGGCGGCCAGCTCCAGTTCGGGCCCGACGGGTACCTGTACGTGAGCACGGGCGACGGTGGGAACACCCCGGACAGCGCGCAACTGCTCACCTCGGAGCTCGGCAAGATCCTGCGCATCGACGCAGGGACGGGCGCCGCCGCGCCGGGCAACCTGTTCGGCGCTCGCGCGTCTGGGCGTACGGCCTGCGCAACCCGTGGCGCTTCACCTTCGACCGCTCGACCGGCGACCTGCTGATCGGCGACGTCGGCCAGAACGACTGGGAGGAGGTCGACTGGGCCACGGCGGCGTCCGGCCGCGGCAGCGGGGTCAACTACGGCTGGCCGTGCGCACGAAGGCCCGGACCGGCCGAGGACGTGCGGCGACCGCGACCCGCCTTCTCGCGCAGCCACCGCGACGACTACGCGCGCAATCGCCGGCGGCTACGTCGTCCGCGACCCGGGACTGCCGACCCTGAACGGCCGGTTACCTCTACGGCGACTATGCGCTGCCCGCGCTGCGCTCCGTCGCGCTCCCCGACACCGGCGACCGCGCCGAAGCCGCTGGCCGTCTCCCAGCTCTCATCGTTCGGCGAGGACGCCTGCGGCCGGATCTACGCGGCCTCGCACGCCGGGCCGGTCTACCGGATCCAGGACGGCGCGCCGACGCCATGCAACTACCCGAATCCGGTCCCCGTCCCGGTCCCGGTCACGACGCAGGCCGACACCGTCGCCCCGAGCCTGCGCGTGAAGATCCTCCGCCCGTCGCTCAGGCACCGGCGGCTGCGGCTCGCGGTCACGTGCAGCGAGGCGTGCCGGATCGCGGTGGCCGGCAAGCTCAGGCGCGTGCGCAAGCTCGGGACCCGGCATCGCAGCCTGGCGGCCGGCAAGCGGACGGTCGTGCGCATCCAGCTCACCCGCAAGACCACGCGGAAGCTGCGCCGCGCCCTCAACCGCCGCGGGTACGTCCGCCTGGCGCTGACCGTGCGGGCGACCGATGTCGCCGGCAACCAGCAGGTCGTCACGCGCCGCGGGCGGCTGACGCGCCGCCGCTAAAGGAAACGGCCGGGCGGCTCTCGCCACCCGACCGTTTCAAAGCGAATCCTTCCGCGCCTCCTCCGTGAGCGGGCCTTCCGGCCCGGAATCCGTACGCCCTCCAGACAGTCTTCAATCTCCCATCAGGGCGTTCGTACGGCCATCGGACATGCGTCCAAAAGCGTCCTGATTGTGACTCAGGAAACTGGAGCGTCGGCCAGCGGCCCGCCCATGGCCTTGGTCTCCGGGGCGCGGCGGTAGGGGTGCTCCTCGGACACGTCTTCCTCGTGGTAGACGGACTCGGCGTTGACCGCCCAGATGTCGTGGCCGGTGCCCAGGGTGATGTTCTCCACCGCGCGCATCGCCGTCAGCATCGAGTGGTCGGAGTTGTTGTAGCGGTGCAGGCCGTTGCGGCCGACCTGGATCAGGTTGCCGATGCCGCCGAGCCAGCCGCGGATCGTCTCGACCCGCTCGCCGTACTCGGCGTCGTACATCGGATAGGCCTTGGGAACGCGCGTGACGTAGCCCTTCTCGACCTTGGCCGGATCGGCGAGCCCGAGCGTCGCGAGCTCCCGCTTGGCGAGCTCGACGAGCGCCGCGTCGTCCATCTCCCACAGGTCGTCGCCCTCGAAGCAGAAGTACTCGAGGCCGACCGAGGCCTTCGACTGGTCGGGCACCATCCACGGGCTCCAGGAGCGGAAGTTCTGGATCCGCCCGACGCGGACGCTCGGGTCGTGGATGTAGATCCAGTTGTCCGGGAACAGGTCCTCGCCGTCGATCACCAGTGCGACGGTCAGGAAGTCGCGGTAGCGCAGACCCTGGGCGGCCGCCTGGACCTCGCCCGTGACGGCGGCGCCGGCCATGCCGACGGTCGCGCGCAGCGGCAGCGATGAGATCACGTGGGCGGGCTCGATCCGCTCGCCGCCGGCCACGATCGCCTCGATGCGGCCGTCGCGGATCTCGAGCTCGGTGACCGGCGTGTTGAGCCGCACCTCGCCGCCCGCGGCGATGATCTCGTCGGCCATCGTCTCCCACATCTGACCCGGGCCGAAGCGCGGGTAGTGGAACTCGCTGATCAGCGACTTGATCTTGTTGCCCTTGTTGCCGAAGAACGCGGCCTTGGCGGCGGAGAAGAAGGACAGGCCTTTGATCCGCTGGGCCGCCCACTCGGAGCGCAGCTCGGTCGTCGGGACGCCCCACACCTTCTCGGTGTAGGTCTTGAAGAAGTGCTGGTAGAGCCGCTTGCCGAAGCGGTTCGACACCCACTGCTCGAAGTTGTCCTCCGTGCCCTTGGGCTTCATCGCGGCCCACAGGTAGGAGAGGGCGGCGCGGATCAGCTCGATCGGGCCGAGCTTCTTCACCACGTCCATGCCGTTGAGCGGGTAGTCGAGGAACTTGCCGTTCCAGTAGATGCGCGACATCCGCGGCCGCTTGAGGAACTCCTCGCGCATCACCTCGTGCCAGAGGTCGTCGACCTCCTTGGACTTGGTGAAGAAGCGATGGCCGCCCAGATCGAAGCGGTAGCCGTCGCGCACCTCGGTCTTGGCGATGCCCCCCACCTGGTCCTCAGCCTCGAAGACGATGACGGGACGGCCCTGCCGCGCGAGCAGGTAGCCGGCCGTCAGGCCGGCCGGGCCGCCGCCGAGGACGGCGACGGGACGGTCGGTGCCTTCACGCCGGAAGCGATGGCGTGTCGGCTCGAAGTCAAGGGTTGACATGACGTCATCCTTGCCCGCTCCCCGGCGATTTCAGGGTGGTCGTTAAAGGCTCCTAACAGGCCTTAATCGGGCGCGGGAGGACTACGCTCTCGGTCGGTGCAGACCGCTTCGACGCTCGACATCCTGCTCGTGGACGACGATCGGCCGCTGCGCGAGATGCTCACGCGGTCGTTCGAGCGCGAGGGGCACCGCGTGACCGCGGTGGCCGACGGACAGGCCGCGCTCGACGCGGCGCAGGACCGCCCGTTCGACGTCGTGCTGCTCGACGTGGCGCTCGGCGCCGGGCCGACCGGCCACGACGTGGCGCGGATGCTGCGCGGCCGCCGCGACGTGGTCCCGATCATCATGCTGACCGCGCTCGACAGCGAGGCCGATGCGGTCCAGGGCCTGGAGGCGGGCGCCGACGACTACGTCACCAAGCCGTTCGGGCTCGCCGAGCTGCGCAGCCGGATCCGCGCCGTGCTGCGGCGCGCGCACGGTCGCGTGGTCGAGGGCAGCCTGCGCGTCGGCCCCGTCCTGCTCGACCAGGAGGAGCGGCGGGTGTCGGTGGACGGCCGCGCCGTCAAGGTGACCTTCAGCGAGTACGAGCTGCTGGCGCGGCTCATGAGCCGCCCCGGCCACGCCTTCAACCGCCAGGAGCTGCTGCGCTCGATCTGGGGCGACAGCGCCTACCGCGACCCGCGCGCGATCGACGTCCACATCCGCCACCTGCGCGAGAAGCTCGAGGCCAAGCCCGAGCAGCCGACCCTGATCCTCACCGTCCCCGGTCGCGGCTACCGGTTCCGCGAGCCATGAAGTTCTTCGGTGGCCTTCGGTGGCGCCTGCTGGTGGCCTTCGTCTTCACCAGCGTGCTGACGCTCGGCCGTGGTCGGCGCGATCGTGCTCGGCCCGCTCCAGAACCAGCTGCGCGACCAGAGCGTCGACAACCTCAGCGACGCCGTGCTCGTGGCCGCGCCGGAGGTCCGCGCCGCGCTCCGCGACGAGATCCCGGAGGCGAACCTCGCCGACGCCGTCACCGAGGACGACGAGGCGCAGGCCGCCGCGGTCGCCGCCCGCGAGACCGCCATCCGCACGGCCGCCTTCGAGCTCCAGAGCCGGATCGACACACGGGTGCTCGTGGACGCCGACGACGACGACGCGACGCCCCCCGACTTCTTCTACGACACCGACTTCACTCCCTCGACGCAGGACGCCACGCTGGCCGCGCTCCAGGCCACGCGCGAGGATCGCACGGTCATCCGCCAGGAGGGCGACCAGGTCACGGTCGCCATGCGGCTGCACAACCCGCCGCCGGGCGCGGACGGCGTGCTCGTCGCCCAGCGCCGGCTCACCGAGGTGGTGGCGGCCGCGGATCAGGTCCGCAACGCGCTGCTGGCCGGCGCCGGCGTCGGCGTACTCGTGGCGATCGCGCTCGCCGTCGCCCTGTCCGGCACGCTGCTGCGCCGCCTCGCGCGGCTGCGGGCCGCGGCGCTGCGGATCACGGCCGAGGGACCCGACGCGCCGTCCCCGCGCGACGACGGCCGCGACGAGGTCGGCGACCTGGCGCGCACGCTCGCGCGCATGCAGGACGCGCTGCGGCGCCAGGAGGCCGCGCGGCGCTCGTTCGTCTCGACCGCCTCGCACGAGCTGCGCACGCCGCTGACCATGCTCCAGGGCACGATGGAGCTGCTCGAGGAGGACCTGCGCGACGGGCGCGTGGACATCGAGGACGCCCAGCTCCAGGTCACCAACGCCCGCCGCGAGCTGCGCCGCCTCTCGACCCTGGCGGGCGAGCTGCTCGACCTCAGCCGGCTCGACGCCGCCGTCCAGCTGCGGTCGGAGCCGGTCGAGCTGGGCGAGCTGGCGCGCGCCGTGGCAGCCGAGTTCGACCTGCGGGCAAGCGAGCTCGACGTCGAGCTGCGCGTGATGCCGCCCGCCGAGGGCTGCTGGGGCCGCGGCGACCCCGACGCGGTGGCGCGCGTCGTGCGGATCCTGCTCGACAACGCGCTCCGCTACGGCCCGCAGGGACAGGCGATCACGGTCAGCACGACGAGCGGACCGGGCGGCGCCGGCGTATGGGTGACCGACCACGGGCCGGGCATCCCCGCCGAGGAGCGCGAGCACGTCTTCGAGCGCTTCCACCGTGGCCGCGCCGCCGGGCCGGAGATCGGCTTCGGCCTCGGGTTGGCGATCGGCCGCGAGCTGGCCGAGCGGATGGGCGGCCGCCTCGAGCTGGCCGATCGCGAGCCGCCCGGCGCGTGCTTCGTGCTCACGCTGCCCAACGCCGAGCCCGAGGGCACGGGGCGGCCGCGGCGCGAGGTCGCGGCTACTCGGCGGTCTTGACCAGCACCGTCGCCTGGACGGCGTGCGGGCGGCGCTCGATCGGCAGCGCCGGCTCGGTGGCGCTGACCGCGAAGCGCGGGTCGTTGGAGATGTGCTGGCGCCACTCGCCCGACCTCAGGCGCACGAGCTCGGTCCACGGCGCCTGCCAGCGCCGCACGTCGAAGAAGATCGGCGTCACCAGCACCACCCGCTGACCGGGCTCCAGCTCGTCGAGCAGCGGCTCGAGGTCGCGCTCCGGCGAGGTCGCCCCCAGCCGCTCCGTGCCGTCGCGCCAGTCGGTCACGCCCGGGTCGCTGACGGCGCCCGTGAGCGTCGCGAAGCGCACGCCGTCCGGCAGGTAGTAGTCGAGCGCCGAGATCTGCTCGGGCTGGGTCGAGATCACGAGGTCGCCTTCCCGGAGGCTGGGCGCGATCGTGCGCGCGACCTCGCGCACGTTGCTCTTGTCGTCCGGCGCCGTGTCGCCGGCGCCCAGCGCGGCCGCCACGATCAGGCCCGCGATCCCGAGCCGGCCGGCGTGCGAGAGCCCGGCGGCGACGGCGAGCAGCAGCGGCGCCACCGCGACGGCCAGATAGCGGTTCGCCCACGCCGGCGAGAGCTGCGACGACAGCCATGCGAGCACCACGGTGAGCCCCGCGATCGCCAGCAGCCAGGCGGCCGGGGAGCGGCGCCCATCGCGGCTCAGCAGCGCGACGAGCCCGGCGCCGGCCACCAGCAGCAGCGCCACCTGCGCGAACTGGCCGAGCATCGTGCCCGGTGTCCCGAGCAGCGAGAGCACGGTCGGCGGCTCCGACCACGGCGCGCCCGTGTGGGCCACCTGGTAGAGCACGGTGGGGAGCCACGGCAGGTACAGCGCCAGCGCCCCGCCGAAGGCGATCGCGCCGGTCACGAGCAGCTCGCGCCGATCGCGCGCCCGGTACAGCAGATACAGCCACACGAGGCCGCAGGCGGCCCCGAAGAACAGCGACCAGTTGTGCGTGTAGAGCATCGCGGCCAGCGCCACCGCATACGCGATCGCCCAGCCACGGCTCCGCCACGCGAACGCGCGACCGTAGGCTCCCGCCGCCACCAGCGCGAGCAGCGCGAGCAGCGCGTACATCCGCCCTTCCTGCCCGTACTGGGTGAAGAACGGGTTGGTCGCGGTCAGCACCGCCGCCATCCACGCGGCGCGCGTGCCGAACAGCCCGCGCGCGGCCCACCAGGCGACCGGCACGGCGATCAGCGCGCACGCCACCGACAGCCAGCGCACGGCCTCCTCCGAGCTGCCGAGCACCTGCATCCAGACGTGCAGCAGCATGTAGTACAGCGGCGGCGAGCCGTCCAGCCGCAGGACCTCCGGGATGTCGACGAGCGGGCGGTCGGCGATCCCGACCGAGAGCCCCTCGTCGATCCAGAAGCCGACGCCCAGCTCGGTCGTGCGCAGGATCAGCGCGAGCGCGGCCAGCGCGGCGAGGCCGGCAGGGACGATGAGCCACGACCGCGACAGGGCGCGCACGCGGAGCGCCGGTCCCTGGCGCGGCGCGATGGTCGCCATGGGTTCCAGGTTACCTCCGCTCGCAGGTGCTCCCGGCGATCCAGTGCCGGGTCTTCGTGTACTCGGGGTAGCGCGGATCGACCGACAGCGGCGTTGAGCCCATCGACAGTGCGGTACCCGGTCCGAACGGGAAGATCTCCGCCTCGTTGAGGTGGATGTGCAGCCGCCACGCCACCGACGGCACCTGGAAGGAGCCCGTGAAGACGCGCCCGCACGACTTGATCCGCTGCTCGCCGCCGGCCTTGGCGATCACGGCCTTCAGGTTCGGGCCGTAGAAGTTCGCCTCGTACTCGACGACCTCCCAGTCGTAGCGCAGCTTGTCGATGTCGGCGGCCACGAACGGGACCGCTGCGGCACAGAGCGCCACCGCCACGACAGGGCGCCAGCGGCGGCGGACGGCCCGCACCACCGCCACCCACCCGGCGCCGGCCAGCACGCAGAGGAAGGCGGCGGGGAGCGCGACGTAGCGCAGGTTGCCGGCGAAGCCCGCCTCGGTCATGAGCGCCACCGCGACCATGAGGATCGTGGCCATCGCGGCGAGCGCCAGCGGCACGCGGTCGCGCCGCCGCCACGCGACGACCACACCGATCACCGCGCCGACGTAGATCGGGAGCGACAGGATCGCCTCCGAGCGCACGAACACCTCGACGAACGGGGAATCGGCGAACGCCGCCGAGTCGGGGTTCGGGTCACGCGCGCGCGAGGCGGCGCGCAGCCAGTCGCCCGAGCCCAGGTACTCGGGCAGGAACCACAGCACGAGCGCCGCCGCCCCGCTGCCGAACACGAGCGCCGCCGTGCGCCGGTCGCGGTACAGCAGCCAGAGGCCGTAGAGGCCCCAGAACGGCCACACCTCGGGCCGCAGCAGCGCGGCGGCGAAGCCGAGCAGGAAGGCGTGCGTGTAGCGGCCGTCGAGGTGCCGCTCGACCGCCCACAGCACGATCGCGACCAGCATCCCCTCGGAGTTGCCGCGCGCGAAGTTGAAGATGAACTCGTCCGACAGCACGAGCGCGGCGGCGGCGATCAGGCCCGCCCACGGGCCGGCCAGCCGCGCGCCCAGCCGGTAGGCCATCGCGAAGGCCAGCAACCCGCTGGCGCGCGCGACCACCAGCCACAGGGCCGGCGCGCCGTCGTCGCCGAAGAGCGCGAACGGCGTCGTGAAGAGCACGGGCAGCGGCTTCCACGACGGCCCGTTGGTGGTCACGAGGTCCCACTGCGTGATCTCGCGGCCCCAGATGATCCACGCCCATGGGTCGTAGGTGGGCGCCGAGACCGTCAGCAGCGAGAGCGCGGCGAGGGCGAGGCAGACGACCAGCAGCACCGGCATCGGCAGCCGGCGGCGCCCATCGTCGGTGCGGGCGCGCGCGAGCACCGGCCGCGGCGGCGCGGAGACGGCCTGAGCGCTCACCGGAGCGACAGGGCCGCGAGGATCGGAGCGGGCGCCTCGGCGGCCAGGTCGGCGTGATCGCCCGGCGTGCCCCAGACCGCGAACGCGCGGTCGAGCGCGCCGAGCGGGACCTCGGCGGCCTCGGCCAGCTCGCGCGCGCGGCGCTCGAGCAGCAGCTTGTCGCCGGACACGAGCAGCCGTTTCGCCGCGTCGGTGGTCGCATCCTCCCCCGCCGCCAGCCACAGCTCGCCGGCCTGGAGGTCATAGCGCCCGGCGGAGCCGAGCGCGGTCAGCAGGTCGAACCGCGCGGCGCGCGCGAAGCCGGGAAGCGCGAGCCGCTCGAATACGCGTGAAAAGCGCCGCTGCGGCGTCCAGCTCGGCTCGCCGCGGAACGCCGCCGCCTGCGAGCCGGCGCGCTCGGCCCAGGCGCGGTAGGCGGCCGCGGTGCGGGCGCGCTCGCCCGGCAGCTCGGGCGTCCCGCCCGACGCCCATGACGGGCGCGCCGCGCGGACGGCCTCCTGCAGCTCGGGCGCGTCCGTGCCGGCGAGCGCGAGCAGGAAGGCCAGCCAGCTCGCCTCCTCGAGGTCCGGCTCGGCGGCGAGCTCGGGATACGGGCCCGGCGGCTCCAGTCGCGCCGCGGCGGCCGCCAGCGCGGCGGCGAGCCGCTCGGCGTCGGCCGTCGCCCGCAGTCCGGGAACGAGCGCGTTGCGGTAGCCGTCGTCGGCCGCGCGCTCCAGCTTCTTGGTGATCACCCCGCCGCGACGCGGCGCCGGCGTGCCGCGCGACCGCGCGGCGGCCGGCGCGGATGAGCGGCGCGCCGGTTTACCGCCCAGCTCGGGGCTCAGCTCGCGGCTGCAGATCGGGCAGTTGACGGTCAGCCGGTTGTGGCGGCAGAACATCGGCATGGCGCGGAGAGTGTGGCACCACATACCCGCCACGCGACGGAGTCATCGTGATCGATCGCCGCCGTACGCGCTCGCCTCCTCGCACGGCCGGCCGCAGGTCGAACCGGCTCGCGACGGCGCGCAGCACCTCCTTCATCTCGAGCGTCGCGAAGGCAGCGCCGACACAGCGGCGCATGCCGCCCCCGAAGGGGATGAACGTGTACGGCTCCGGCGCCCCGTTCAGGAAGCGCTCGGGCCGGAACGCCGTCGGGTCCTCCCAGATCTCGGGCCGCCGGTGCGCGAGGTAGATGCAGGGCGTGACGTGGACGCCGGCGGGCAGCGTCCAGCCGTCGAGCCGGTAGCTGCCGACGACCTGGCGCGGCGTGATCGCCAGCACGGGCCGCACGCGCAGGACCTCCTTCACCGTGGCGTCGAGATAGGCCTCGTCGCCTTCGCGGATGCGGGCGAGCACCTCGGGATGGCGGGCCAGCCGCTCGAGCGCCCAGCCGAGCGAGCCGGCCGTCGTCTCGTGGCCGGCCGCCAGCAGCGTCGCGAGCTGGTCGCGCAGCTGCTCGCGCGACGCGCCGGTGCCCTTGAGCACGGCGAGCAGCGAGCCGTCCTCACCGTCGTCGCGGTCGATCCGCTCGTACAGCAGCGCGTCGAGCGCCCGCACGCGCCGCAGGTAGGCCGCGTACGCGCTGCGCCGCCCCCGCCACAGGCTCATGGCCAGCAGCATCGGCATCGGCACCTGCAGCGCGCGGCGGATCGCGTCGCGCAGCTGCGGGTCGCCGCCGCCGAACACGACGCGCAGGATCACCTCGAGCGCGACCGCCTGCATGCGCTCGAGCGTCCGCAGCGGGCTGCCGGGCTCCCAGGTGGCCACCTCCTCCTCGGCCACGCCTGCCATCGTCGACCGCCAGCGCGCGAGCGCCTCGCCGTGGAACGGGGGCAGCATCAGCCGGCGCTCGCGCAGGTGCTCGGCGCCGTCGAGGACGAGGATCGAGCGCGGGCCGGCGAACGGCTCCAGGAAGGCCGAGCTGGCGCCGGCGCGCAGCTCGTCGGGCGGAGCGGCGTAGACGCGCTTGATCTCCTCCGGGTCGGAGGTGAACACCATCGGCGCGTCCGACCACGCGAGCCGCAGCGTGAACGGCTCGCCGTAGCGCGCCTGCGCGCGGCGCATCAGCGTCGTCGGCCGCGCGACCCATTCGTAGGTCTGGAGCGCGGCCGGCGCCGACGGGCCGGGAGGCAGCAGCATGGAACCCATCTTGCCCTACCGATGTACTAGCGGGTGGTGGTGGGCCGGCCACTGACAGAGCACGAGCTGGTCGAGCGCGCGCGCGAGGGCGATGGCCACGCGTACGCGTCGCTCGTCCGTGAACACGAGGAGATCGCCTTCCGCATCGCATACGTCATCTGCGGCAGCGCCGCCGATGCCGAGGAGGCGGCCCAGGAGGCCTTCGTGAAGGCCTACAACGCGCTGGGCCGCTTTCGCCTCGGCGAGCCGCTGCGCCCCTGGCTGCTGGCGATCGTCGCCAACGAGGCCCGCAACCGCCGACGCTCCGCCGGCCGGCGGGCGGCGTTGGCCCTGCGCGCCGCCGGCGAGGGGCGCCCCGCCGGGGAGGCGGCCCCTTCCCCGGAGGCGGCGCTCCTCGCGGGCGAGCGCCGCGCCACGCTGCTGGCCGGGCTCGAGCGGCTGTCCGAGCGCGACCGCACGGTGATCGCCTGCCGCTACCTGCTCGAGCTGTCGGAGGCCGAGACGGCCGCCACGCTCGGCGTGCGGCGCGGGACGGTCAAGTCGCGCCTCTCGCGCGCCCTGGACCGGCTGCGGGAGGAGGTGGGCGAGCATGTCTGAGCTCGAGCTCGAGCTGCGCGAGCTGCAGATCGACTGGCCCGAGACGCCGGACCTGGCGACCGCCGTGCAGGGCCGCGTGGCCGCGCCCACCCGCCGCCGGTGGCGGCTCGACCGGCCCGCCTGGCAGCTCGCGGTCGCCGCGACGGCGCTGGTGATCGCCGTCGTCATGGCGATCCCGCCGGCACGCGCGGCCGTGCTCGACTGGCTCGGCTTCGGCAGCGTGCGGATCACGCGCGAGGAGCCGCGCCCGTCGCGCTTCGGGCAGGCGCTCGCGCTCGGTGATCCGGTCACGCTCGAACGCGCGCGCCGCGAGGCGGGCATCCCGGTGCTGGTACCCGAGGCGGTCGGCGAGCCAGACGGCGTCTACCTGTCCGACCATCCGCTGATGGGGCCGCGGGTCGACCTCGTGTACCGCGCGCGCCCCGGCCTGCCGGCGTCCAGCAACACCGGCGCCGGCCTGCTGATCACCGAGTTCCGCGCGGTCGCCACGCCGCTGATCGAGAAGTCGGCCGGCACCGGCGCGAAGATCGAGCGGCTCACCGTCGGCGACGACCCGGCGTTCTTCATCTCCGGCGCCCCGCACGGCTTCGCCTACCTCGATCCCGAGAGCCAGAACGCGAACTTCGAGGAGCAGCGGCTCGCCGGCAACACGCTGCTGGTCGACCGCTCGGACGGCGTGCTGCTGCGCATCGAGGGCGACATCTCGCGCGAGCGCGCGGTGGAGATCGCGGAGTCGGTTGGCTAGTGCTCGAGCGGGCGGCGGCCCGCGAAGCCGGACTCGACGCCGTGCCAGTGGCCGACGGAGGGCTCGTCCAGCAGCCAGCAGAGGTAGACCTCGCGCCCGTCGATCAGGGCCGGGAAGTCGACGAGGCCGCGTTCGAGGTCACGCACCACGAGGTCGAGCCGCTCGAGCCGCTCGAAGCCGAGCGCGATGTCGACCGACTCGCGCGCGTGTTCCTTGCCGGGCCAGGCGCCCCCCGTGGCCTCTGCCTTCTCCGAGAGGTCGCTGTCGGGCCCGCGCTCGGCGAGGCGGCGCCGCGCGTCGCGCAGGCGGCGGACGGTCGCGCCGACCACCGGCAGCAACTGGTTGGCCTGCTCGGGTGTCCAGTGGCGCTCGTGCAGCATCGTTCCCTGACAGTGATACCCCACCGGCGGCGGGCGGGTACGGCCGCACCACCTAGGATTGAACGCCGGTTATGGATCTCGCGACGCTCGAGCAGTTCGTCAACACGGCCGACCTCAACGCCGGCACGGACCGGTTGGCCGACCTCGCCGGCCTCACAACGTGGGCCGCCGACGCCGGCCTCGCCGGCACCGCCTTCGACGAGGCGGATCGCGAGCGCGTCGTGGCCTTCCGCGAGGCGCTACGGCAGATGCTGCTCGGCAGGGTCGATCCCGAGGCGCTCGGCGACGCACGGCTGATCGTCTCCGTCGCGCCCGACGGCGCCGCGCGGCTGGCGCCCGCCGCGCGCGGAGCCGACGGCGTGATCGCCGCTCTGCTGGCCGTCGTCGCCCGCGCCCAGGCCGAGGGCACGTGGTCGCGCATGAAGGCCTGCCCGGCGGACGGCTGCCATTGGGCCTTCTACGACCGCTCGCGCAACCGGTCGCGCACGTGGTGCTCGATGAGCGAGTGCGGCAACCGGGCCAAGGCGCGCAGCTACCGCGCCCGTCAGCGGTAGCGGCCGCCCGCCTTCGCCCACTCGAGCAGGTGCGCGACGGAGCAGAAGCCGTCGTGGACCTGGTGCTCCCCGCGCGAGCGCACGAGCAGGATGTGCGCCTCCTCGAGCGGCTGCTCGCACCACGAGCAGGCCTCCAGGCGCGGGTCGTCGACCGGCGGGCCGGGCTCCCACCAGGCGCCGCGGATCGCCCACGGGACGACGTGTTCGAGGCGGCAGAAGACGGCGCGGCGGCTGCCGGCGGGCTCGTGGGCGCGGAAGCCGTCGTCGTGCTCGACGTCGGCCCCGCACCAGGAGCAGCGGTCGCTCATGAGACGAGGTCCGGCAGCACGAAGCGGCGGTCGCCCGCGGCCAGCACGAGCGGCTCGCCCTCGCGCGCGGCGATCGTGATCGGCATGTCGGGGTCGCGGGTGGCGAAGTCGGCCGTCGCGACGCTGCGGCCGCCGAACGCCGTGGCGAGGCCGAGCACGCCGCGGGCGAGGTTGGTCACCGCGCCGATCGGCGCCTCCAGCTCGCCGGTCTCGGGATCGATGGTCAAGGCGGTCGGCGGAGGCGGTCGCAGCTCGGGCAGCGCGCGCGGCGAGGCGGCCACCGGCGTTCCCGCGGGAACGCTCCAGCTCTGCTGCCGCTCGGCCAGCTCGAACGCGCCGTCGGGACCGCAGTCGATCATCGTCGCCGCGCTGCCGTCGCCGCTGTCGACGAGCAGGACGACGCGCAGGGCGCCCGCCCGCTCGGTGAACGCACGCACGGTCGCCACCGCCTCCGCGTGGCGGGCCAGCGCGTCCTCCACGTCCCCGGACACGGTCTGGGATGGTGCCAGCTCGGGTAAGTCCACGCAGATGCGCGCACCGTATGAGGAACGCGCGGCCGACCTCGGCGGCCGCGACCCCGCCGCGCTGGCGGCCGCGGCGCGCGCCTCGGTCGAGGAGGTGACGTTCGGCGCCGACGGCGACGAGCGCTTCCACTTCGATCCGGTCCCGCGGGTGATCGCCGCCGCCGAGTGGGAGCCGCTGGCCGCCGGCCTCGCCCAGCGCGTGCGTGCGCTCGACCGCTGGTGCGCCGACGTCTACGGCGAGCGGGCGATCGTGCGCGACGGCGTGGTTCCCGCGCGCGTGGTGGAGACGATCGACCGGCTCGAGCCCGAGCTGCGAGGGCTCGAGCTGCCGCTCTGGGTCGGCATCGCCGGGCTCGACGTCGTGCGCGCGCCCGACGGCCGTTTTCTCGTGCTCGAGGACAACCTGCGCACGCCGAGCGGGCCCGCCTATGCGGTCGCCGCCCGCGATGCGAGCGTCCGGCTGCTCGCGCCGGCCGAGCCGCCGCAACCGCTGGACGAGCTCCCGGCGCTGCTGGCCGGGGCGCTCGAAGCCGTCTCCCCCGTGCCCGCGCCGCGCATCGCGGTGCTCACCGACGGGCCTGACAATGCGGCCTACTGGGAGCACGCGTGGCTGGCGCGGGCGCTCGGCGTGCCGCTCGTGGAGCTGGAGGAGCTCGATCCGTCGGCGTACGACGTCGTCTACCGCCGCACCAACGGCGACCGGCTCGCGGACCCCACCGGCCGCAAGCTCGGGCGCATCTGGCGCGAGGGGCGTATCGGGCTGGTCAACGCGTTCGGCATCGCGGTCGGCGACGACAAGCTCGCGCACGCGTATGTGGAGGACATGGTGCGCTACTACCTCGGCGAGGAGCCGCTCGTGCCGTCGGTACGCACCTACGACCTCGGCCGCCCGGAGGTGCTCGAGGAGGCGCTCGACCGCTTCGCCGAGCTGGTCATCAAGCCGCGCGCCGGCTACGGCGGGCAGGGCGTGGTCATCTGCGCGCACGCCGAGCGCGCGGACGTCGAGCGGACGCGCCGGCAGGTCGAGGCCGCGCCGGAGGACTTCATCGCCCAGGAGCTGATCCAGCTCTCGCTGCATCCGACGGTGATCGACGGCCGGCTCGAGCCAAGGCACGTCGATCTGCGGCCGTTCGTCTTCCTGGGTGCGGGCGGCACGGCGAGGGTGCTGCCCGGCGGCCTCACGCGCGTGGCGTTCGACGACGGCGCGCTGGTCGTCAACTCCTCGCAGAACGGCGGCGCCAAGGACACCTGGATCGTCTAACGCGTCTCGGCCGCGGCCCGGCGGGCCTCGACCTCGTGCGGGTTGTTGCGGTACCCCTGGTAGAGGTAGGACGTCCACATCCGCCAGCGCCGGTGCTGGTCCTGCCAGACGTGGCAGAGCTCGTGGACGATCAGGTCGTCCGAGACCTCCGCCAGCGGGCGCTTGACGAGGATCAGCGGCCCGACCTCATAGCCACGAAAGCGCCGGAAGCCGGGGATGCGGAAGAGCCACGGCGTGTGGAGGATCCGGACGCCGTCGATCCGGACCGGTTGCGGATAGAAGTCGAGCCGGTCGAGCCGGGCCTTGGCCCGCTCGAGGGCCGCGGTCTCCTCGGCCGAGCGCACGGCCCGACCATAACGTCAGCTCTTCTTGGCGGCGTCCGCGACGTCCTGGTGGCTGGTCGCGGCCGCACGGCTCGCCGCGGCGCGCTTCTTGGCCGGCTTGCGCGGCTTGGCCTTGGCCTTGGCCTTCGGCGCGCTGGCCGACTTGGGAGCGCCGGCGGCGCCCGGCGTGGCCGCGCCGACGGTCGACGGAGCGCCGGACGGTCCGTCGCTCTTGCGGCCACGCAAGCGGCGCTCGGCCGCCTCGACGACGGTCCTGCCGACGCCCACGGCCGTATCGAGGATCTGCTTCGGTCTGATCGCCATGCGGACCAACCTTAGCGGCCACCGAGGGCGGGCTCGGAGGCGAACCACAGCTCGAGCCCGTCGGGAAGTGGCTCCTGAGCCCGCTCCCACGCAGCGGCGACTTCGTCGTCCATGACCTCAGGCGGTAGTCCGTTCAGAAGGTCGTCTCTGTCGTGGGAGCGGGACATCAGGGGCCGCTTCGACCAGGAGGGGCACGCTTCACTCACATCATCGGCGCGCGCGGCCGACGTTGCATGGGGTTCGGACCCTAGAGACCGGCGGGATGGCGGGCGACGAACCCGCTGGTGGTGCGCATCGCGTTCTGCCAGCGCGAGCCGGTGACCCGCTGGCCGGAGGTGTCGAAGCGGATGCCGGCGACGACCATGAACACGTGGCCGGGGTGCGTGTAGATCGTCACCCACTTGCCCTTGCCCGGCTCGCCCCAGCTCATCAGCGGGCCCGACGCCATCGGGCCTTCGAGCAGGCCCGCGGCGGCGAGCGCGAAGGAGACCGAGCCGGAGCAGTCGTAGCCCGTGTCGAGCCACTTGCCGTGGCCGCCTCCCCACACGTACGGCGAGCGGGCGATGATGTTGCCCGCCTCGATGATCTGCTTGACCTCCTCGGGGGCCTCGAGCGGCGGCAGGGCGATCCCGTTCGACATCGCGGTGGCCTTGGTGATGTCGGTGTGGCCGGTCCTGCGCGGCTTCGCGCCGGCGCTCGCGGGCTGCGTGGGCCTGGGCCCGGCGTCCTCGAGCCCGGGGTCGGGGCCGATGTCCTCGGTGCCGGCGTCGCCGGCCACCGGCTCGACGACCTTGGGGCGCAGCTCGGGCAGCGGCGGCAGCTCGGCGCGCTTGGCGGCAGCGACCTGCGGCTTCGGCGCCGGCGCATCGCCGGACGCGCCCAGCGCGAGCACCGCGGCGCCGAGGGCCGCGAGTCCTGCAGCGGGCACGACCAGTCGGAGCCTCATGTGTGCACGTTCCTCGCAACTTGCCCCGCTTGGTGTAGCACGCGTCGTAGCGGCGCGCGAGGGCCTGCGGGTTCTTCGCGCAGCCGCAGCGCGGGTTCTCGATTGCGGCGTCGAGGAGCGTGTCGGCGGGTTGCCCGCGACGGGCGGGAGCGGTTCAGGCAACCGCGGGTACGCGCGCGCCGTCGTGGCGAGGAGCGCGAAAGCGATCACCGGGAGAAGGAAACGCATCCTCCCTTGCATCGGTCGCGCCGCGCAGGGCTTTAGGCCGTGGCCGGCACCGGGGCGCCGATCGCCTGCGCGAGGTCCTCCACGAGATCCTCGGCGGCCTCGATGCCGCAGCTCAGGCGGATCAGGTCGGCCGGCACCGCGGCGGCCGAGCCCTCGACCGACTGGTGGGTCATCGCCTGCGGGACCTCGATCAGCGACTCGACGCCGCCGAGCGATTCGGCGAGGCTGAAGACCTCGGTCGCGGCCGCGATCGTCGTGGCGTTCTCGTGCCGGAACGCGACCATGCCGGAGAAGCCGGGCCAGCGGACGTCGCTGACGCCGTCGATCGTCTTCAGCCACTCGCTGACCGCGCGCGCGTTCTCGCTGTGGGCGGCCATCCTGACGTGCAGCGTGCGGATGCCGCGGTGGACGAGGAAGGCGTCGAGCGGCCCGGGCACGGCGCCGACGGAGTTCTGCACGAACTTGACCGCGTCGTGCAGCGCCTGCTCTCTGACGACCGTCGCGCCGCCGACGGCGTCGCTGTGGCCGCCGATGTACTTGGTGGTCGAGTGCACCACGGCGTCGGCGCCGAGCTCGAGCGGCCGCTGGTAGACGGGCGTGGCGAACGTGTTGTCGACCACGACGAGCGCCTGTCGCTTGCGGGCGATGATCGCGTCGATGTCGACCACGTTGAGCGTCGGGTTGGTCGGCGTCTCGACCCAGACCAGCTTCGTGGCGTCGGTGACGGCGCTCTCGACGGCTTCGAGGTCCGTCTGGTCGACCATCGTGTAGCTGAGACCCCAGCGGTTGAGCACCTTGTCGACGAGCCGGTAGGTGCCGCCGTACAGGTCGTCGGGAAGGACGACGTGGTCGCCGGCCTTGCACACGGCGGTGATCAGCGCATGCTCAGCCGCCATCCCGCTCGAGAACGCGAGCGCCTTGCCGCCCTCGATCTCGCCGAGCGCCCGTTCGAGCGCGCTGCGGGTCGGGTTGGTGCTGCGCGAGTAGTCGTAGCCGGCGACGGACTCGCCCGGGCTCGGCTGGACGAAGGTGCTCGCCTGGTGGATGGCGGGCACGATGTCGCCAAAGGCCGGGTCGGGCTCGAGGCCGGCGTGGACGGCGCGGGTGGCGAAGCGTCGGCTCATGACACCAGCGACTCCAGCAGGTCGGCGCGCGTGACGATCCCGACCGGCCGCCCGCCCTCGGTGACGGTCAGCGCCTGGCCCTCGCCGGCGAGCAGCTCGACCGCCTCGCGCACCGGGTCGGTGGTGGAGACGGCGGGGAACGGCGGCTCCATGACGTCGACGATGTCGCTGCCCATCAGGCTCGGGTCGTCGATCGCCCGTTTGAGCAGCCCGCGCTCGCCGACCGAGCCGACCACGGTGTTGACGTCGGTGCCGGAGACGACGGGAAGCTGCGACACGCGGTGCTCGTGCAGCAGGCTGATCGCGTCCCTGACCTTCTGGTGGGTCTGCACGGTCACGAACGGCGGGATCTCGCCGGCGGCGGTCTTCGTGAACAGCACGTCGCCGACGGTGCGGTCGGCCGTGCGCTCCAGGAAGCCGTACTGGCTCATCCAGGCGTCGTTGAAGATCTTCGAGAGGTAGGCGCGCCCGCCGTCGGGCAGGATCGTGGCCACCATCGCCTCAGGGTCGTCGATCTCGCTCGCCACCTGCAACGCCGCGTGCACGGCGAGGCCGCACGAGCCGCCGACCAGCAGGCCCTCCTCGGCCGCGAGGCGGCGGGTGGTGAGGAAGCTGTCGCGGTCCGAGACCGTCACGTAGCGGTTGACCACCGAGGGGTCGTAGGTCTTGGGCCAGAAGTCCTCCCCCACGCCCTCGACAAGGTACGGGTGGACCTCCTCGTTGGAGTAGATGCTGCCGACGGGGTCGGCCCCGATGACCTCGACGTCGGGGTTCTGCTCTCGGAGGTAGCGCGCGACGCCGGTGATCGTGCCGCCGGTCCCGACGCCGCACACGAAGTGCGTGATCCGCCCGCCCGACTGGCGCCACAGCTCGGGCCCGGTGGAGACGTAGTGGGTCTCCGGGTTGGCCATGTTGGCGTACTGGTTGGGCTGGAAGGCGCCGGGGATCTCTTCGGTCAGGCGGTCGGCGACGCGGTAGTAGGACTGCGGCGAGTCGGGACTCACGTCGGTCGGTGCGACGACGACCTCGGCGCCGTACGCGCGCAGGAGGTCGATCTTCTCCTTCGACATCTTGTCCGGCATCACCGCGATCACGCGGTAGCCCTTGAGTCTGGCCGCGATCGCCAGCCCGGTGCCGGTGTTGCCGGAGGTCGGCTCGATGATCGTCCCGCCGGGCCGCAGCCGCCCGTCCCGCTCGGCCGCCTCCACGAGCCGCATCGCCACACGGTCCTTGATCGAGCCGCCGGGATTGAAGGACTCCAGCTTCGCGACCAGTTGCGGCTTGACGCCGGCGCCGATCCGGCTGAGGCGCACGAGCGGGGTCTCGCCGACCGTGTCGAGGATCGAGTCCTTGATGTCGGCCGCGGAGCCTGTCGTGGACGAGCTCATACGGCTGACTATAGGCAGCACGTTGATCCTGCGCCCGGGGCCTTTGAGAGGACGCAACGAACCCTCGCACCAGGAACGAGGAGGCCGCCTCCCGCCGTCGATCCCGCCCGGACAGTGTTGACGCGATCAACTCACCGGTGTCCGCTTCGCCAACCACTTCGAAACTCTTCGCAATTTGCGGACGATCGTCGGCAGGCTGGGGCGTACTCCTCCCGGGTTTTCGCTAAATCGTGTTGGAGCCGACGGCGAGCGTGGCTCCGCAATCTGGAGGATCGAGTCACACAGAGGGGTACGTACGTTGGCTGCCGCAAAGATCGACGCTCTCGCCGACGAAGCGCATGCGCGCGTCACCGGTGTCGTCGCTCGCCACGAACGCACACTGCTGCGCGTTGCGCGTCAGGCTTCCCTCTGTCACGACGACGCACTCGATGCGTACCAGCGAGCGCTCGAGATCTTCGTGCGGCGGGTCGACACGGTCGCTCCGGCAACCGAGGTCGCATGGCTCAAGGTCGTCGTTCGCCATGAAGCGATCGCGATCCGGCGGGCTCGCACCGAGTCGGTTGCCTGCGAGGAGCTCGACCTCGATGCCTTCGTCCCGGGACCGGACCGAAGCGTCGAGGAGCAGATCGCATCGACTGAGCGCGTGCGCCGCTCGGCCGAGGCGCTACGAGCGCTGAAGCCGGACGAGGCGGCCGCGCTGATGATGAAGGCGCACGGCCTGTCTTATGCCGAAATTGGCGAGCGACAGGGCTGGAGTTACACAAAAGTCAACCGCGTCGTCACCGAGGGCCGGCGCAGGTTCCTCAACGCCTTCGAGGGCATCGAATCGGGAGCGGAGTGCGAACGGTTCGAACCGATCGTCGAGGCGCTAAGCACCGGCTCGGCGACGTCGGCCCAGGTCCTGAAGATCCGTCCGCACTTGCGGCACTGCACCACCTGCCGAGCCATCGTCCGCGAGCTCCACGTCTCCCGCCTGCGCCGCGCGTCGCTCTTCTGGCCGATGTTCATCGTTGCCGAGCCGCTCGTGAAGGTCAGCGGTCTGAAGCACGAGATCGCCGCGCTCGTTCCACCGCACCCAGGCATCCGACGTAGCGACCGGCGCCGGTCTCGCCGGCTCGGGGGGCGGCGGGCGTCTGGCGACGGTCGGCGCGATGGTCGGGCTGTGTCTGGGCGGCGCGAGCGTGGGGACCGTGTGCGTCGTGACGGGCGGCGTCCCGGACCTCGGCGGGAGCGAGGCGATACGACCGCAGGTGAGAGCCGAGGCGACGACGCGCCCGCAAGGCTCCGGCGCGCAAATCGGTCGCCGCGAAGCCCGAGCCGCCGGCGAAGACCGCTGCGCCGGCGTCGACGACGCAGAGCAAGCCGAAACCGGTCGAGTCCACCAAGCCGCCCAAGACGACCCCCGCGCGCGCACGGCGCGAGGCCGCGAAGGAAGCGGCACCCCGTGAGTTCGGTTTCGAGAACCAGGCCGCCTGCCGGCACGACGACAGAGCAGTCCGCTCCGGCCGCACAACCGGCGCAAGCGCCTGAAGCTGCCACCGAGCAGCCAGCCCGCGCCGAAGGAGTTCAGTCCCGCCGAGCAGGAGTTCGCACCGTGATCCGCCGTCTGAAGGGCGTTGTCGCCCCGCTGTTCTATTGCGTTCTGGCTTCGACGACCCTGCGATTGGCCGTGCGGCGCGTCGTCCCCGTCGTCGCGGTCTGCGCACTGCTTCTCGGCGTCCCCGCAACCAACGCCGGCTGCCGGCGTGTTCACGGTGGCGACCTGCCAGGCCGACCCGTTGAACTACAGCACCCGAGCCTTCACGCACCTCGTCACCCGCAACATGCTGATCAAGCGCGCGTGCAATCCGATCGGACCGGGGCTGCGCGGAGTCGTCACGTCGAACGTGCCGCACGACGGGCGCATCAAACGCGGCGCGATCGCCCTGGTGACCATGACCGCCCCACCCGGCACGCAGATGACAGACGCTCCGCTGGGCCGGATCGCTGCGCCGCCGCGACTGCCGGTACGCACTGCAGATGTGGGCCGACGCGCCGGGCGGCCACGTGATCCCGATCAAGAACGTCCGCGCGAACCGGCGCTGCCCGAGGCCCCGGCTCGCGCAGGCTGCCGGCTATCCCTTGCAGACCTTCGAGATCCCGGGACGACGCGGATCGTCCAACGGGTCGTCTGTGTCGGTTCACAGAAGCAGAAGTGGTGCTCGGGGCGCGGGCTCAACTACATCCGCACATACCAAGCGTCCGTCGTCATCACCGACGACATTGCCGCCCACCGTCGAGATCGTCCCGGACACGCCGCTGGCAACCGGCGCTTGGGTGAGCGGAAGCAGCCGCTGAACTACGACGCTGCTGACAACGCGGGGGTTAGGAGCGCCCGAGCGTTGCTCGGCGGTGGCGAAAGAGGCTTCCATAACCGCGCGTGCATGCTCGCGCACCCACGCTGGGCTGTTCTCGACGCCCCTGCCCTGCCCCAACGGCTTCGGTCAGATCGAGGTCGGAACAGCTCGACTGTAGCTGAGGGAACGCAGCTGCTTGTCGGTCGAGGCGTACGACTCGGCCGGCAACGGTGCGTCCTCAGGCGCCGTGACCGCGCGCATCGACAACACACCTCCGGCACGCGTCGACGTCGGCGTCGAGGGTGGCCAGGAGTGGCGCAACCGAAATGACTTCACGGCGGTCTGGACCAACCCGGCCGAGCCCGACCGCGCCCCGATAACCGCGGCCCATTACGAGCTGTGCTCGACCGGAGGTGCGAGTTGCACCCGAGGCAGCCAAGCTGGTCCGGGTGTGTCACGGCTGCCGATCGCGGTTGCGAGCCCGGGCGAGTGGACGCTGTCCGTCTGGCGGCGCGACGCGGCGGGCAACGGCGAGGAGGACAACGCTTCGGCCCCCGTCACGCTGCGATACGACCCCGAGCCCCCGCAGCTCGCGTTCGAGCCGGCAGACGCAACTGACCCGACTCGTATCGCTGTAGGCGTGACCGACCAGATCTCCGGTCTCGCCGACGGCGCGATCGAGATGGCCGCTGCGGGCTCAGGCACGTGGCAGACGTTGAGCACGCAGAAGGAAGGCAGCCGGCTGGTGACGCGAATCGACGATGCCTTGCTGCCGGCCGGGACGTACGCGCTCCGGGCACGGGCGCGAGACCGGGCCGGAAACGAAGCATCGACCGGCACCCGCGCCGATGGGCAACCGATGGTCGTGACACTGCCGCTGCGCACGTCGACGACGTTGCAGGGGGGATTCGAACACAGGATCCGGCGACGCGGAAAGCGCCCCGAGCATTCGATTGTGCTGCGACCGGCTGAGCGCGTCGGCTTCGGAGCAGCGCGCAACGATTGCGGGGCGCCTCGCGACCAGCGACGGCCGTCCGATCGTCGGCGCCCCTGTTCAGCTGCTGACAATGACCGAAGGGCAGCCCGAACAGTTCGTCGCAGACACTCACGACAGACGCCGCCGGTCAAGTCCGCGCGTTCGTGATCGGGACGAGTACCCGGCGGCTGCGGCTCGCGTATGCAGGCTCCTCGCTGGCGCTGCCCAGCGAGCGCGCGTTCGAGATGCGCGTACCGGCCGCGACGTCGGTGCGCGTCAGCCGGCGTCGCGTGCGCAACGGTCAGACGGTCACGTTCAGCGGCCGTGTGCGTGGGCTGCCCGTACCCGCCGAAGGCAAGCTCGTCGAGGTCCAGGTGCGCTTCACGGATCGATGGCAGACCTTCCGAACGACGAGAAGCGATGCGAGCGGACAGTGGTCGAGCCGCTACCGCTTCCAGCGTACGCGGGGCGTCCAGCGCTACCGCTTCCGCATCCGCCTGCCGAAGGAGGGCGGTTACCCGTTCGAAACGAGCGTGTCCCGCAAGCTCGAGGTGGTGGTGAGGGGCAGGTGACGTCGGACAAGCGAGAATGCCTGGGGCAGGACCCCACGAGAGGAGATCACGTGCTCGCCCGGTTCCGTGAGCGTCTCACTTACGCCAACGTGATGTCGACCGTCGCAGTATTCATCGCACTCGGCGGCTCGTCTTACGCGGCGCTGGAAATCAACAGCGCAGACATCGCGAACAACAGCGTGCGCAGCGTTGACGTGCGCAACCGATCGCTCGGCGAGCGGGACGTCAAGCGCAATGCGCTCGGCGGTAGGAGCATCCGCGAGTCGCGACTCGGTCGTGTGCCGCGTGCTCGCGACGCCGACCTCCTGACGGGCATGAGCGCAGCGGACCTTCTCCTCAAGTGTCCCGAGCGGCACGTTCCCGATCGCCGACGTGTGCGCCGAGACGACGGCACGCCAGCCGGCGTCATACGGCGTCGCCGTCATCCAATGCGCGAACACCGGTGTGCCGGCTGGACCCGGACGACGGCTACCCACGCATGGCGAGCTGCGGTCGGCGCTAAGTGCAGTGCAGCTGGCACCGGGCGGCGAGCTGACGTCGGAGGTCTATCCGTCGAGCGCCACGCCAGGCAGTCTCGACGTCGTGTACATCACCGACCAGGTCGGCAGCGTGGCCGTCACGCCGAACACCGACGCCGGCGGTAAGGCGTTCCGGTGCGTCGCCGACCCGAACAACTGACAGTGCCGATGCGAGACCACCCCGACACGGAAGGGAAGCGATGTCGTCTCTGAGCGCTCACTTGCGGCAGACCGAAGATCACTCGCGACTGCGCTTCCATCCCGGTTGTCCCGTCTGCCGGCGCGACCGGCTCGCGGGCTCGCTGAGTGAGGACGAGCTTGTTTCGCGGCGCGTCCAGGCTGCCGTCGCCGCCGGTCTCCTCGCCTTCTCGACCAGCGGCGTCTCCGTCGCGATCGCGTCCGAGCCGGATGAGGTGAGCGACGGGACATCCGAGCTTGTGACGGCGTCCGATCCGAGCTCGACCGTCGACTTCGAGCCGGGTGGCGAGGCAGGCCAACTCCCCGACGAGGCGCCACTCGCGCCCGAGACGGCGCAGGCCCCGGTCGAGGATTCGGAAGACCTCGGCGCGCTCGAGCCGGAGCCGGCGAGAGACGTGGCCGAGACGGTCGTGCATGAAGTCGCCGCCGAGGCGCCGCCCGCGGCGCCCACGACCCCCGTGGCCCCGCCGTCGCCGCCAGCGTCTGAGCCGCCGCCGTCGGAGGTGGCGCCACCGGCCGCCGATGTTCCGCCCGAGGACGTCGCTCCGAAGGCCGAGCGCGCAGAGCGGCGCGCTGCGCGGTCGTCGCAGGTCGCAGTCGAGCCCGCCGCCGCGCCGGCGCCGGCGCCGGCCGTCGCGCCGCCCGCCGCCGCGCCGGCGCCGCCCGAGCCGTCGCCGCCGGGCACCGCGGCGCCGGTGACGACGCGTGTCGTCTCCGGCGCAGACACCGGTCGGGCTGCAGCCGGCGACCGGTTCCACACCGTGCGCGCGGGCGAGTCACTGTGGTCGATCGCCACTGACCTGCTCGGCGAGCGCGCGAGCACCACGCGTGTGGCGCGCGAGGTGAACCGCTTGTGGGAGCTCAACGACGATCGGATCGCGACGGGCAGTCCGGACCTGATCTACGCCGGCACACGCCTCACGCTGCGATGACGGAGGGAGGGGCGGCGCCGCTGATCGACGGCCGTCCGGCCCGGCAAACCACGCTTGCCAGGCTCCACCGGCGAGGGCAGCGGCTGCTGATCTCGCAGGCCGAGCAGCACGAGGCGCAGCTCGATCAACGCCTGCTCGCGCTGCCCGGTGTGTCGCGCGCGAACACCGTGGCGATCATGAGTCCCTCGGGCGGGGTCGGGAAGACCACCTGCACGTTCCTGATCGCCAACCTGCTCGCCGCCCAGCTCAAATTGCGTGTGATCGCCGTCGACGGAAACCCCGCCTTCGGAACGCTCGCGCGGCTGGCGCCTGAAGCCAGACAGCCGGAACGCGGCCTCGCCGAGCTGTTGAACGACGCCGACCGCCTCTTCACCGCCGCCGAGCTCGGCGCGTATGTCTCGCGACTCTCCACCGGCCTGCACGTCCTCGCCGCACGCCGCGACTCCGACCACCCGGTGCGGCTGGAGCCGGATTGGTACGGCGAGCTGCTCGCGCTGCTCTCCTGCTTCTACGAGGTCGTGATGCTCGATCTCGGCCCCGGCGTGGTCGGACCGCTGGCGAGCTTCGCCGCGCGCCGCGCCGACCACGTCGTGCTCGTCACGACGCCGGACTGGGCGGCGTCGAACGCCGCGCTCGAGGCGCTCGGCCACCTGCGACGACCGGCACGAACGACGGTCGCCATCAACCAGGCTCGCAGCGACACCGTGGTCGAGGCGCGCTTCCTGGCCGAGCGTCCACACGGCGCGGTCACGATTCCGTACGACGAGCAGCTGACCGCGATGCTGGAGAGCGGCACCTACACGATCGCCGCGCTCAAGTCGCCGACCCGGACGGCCATCAAGCGGCTCGGGCTCGCGGTTGCCGAGCAGTTCGTCTAGCGCTTGCGTGCGAACGTCAGCCCGTCGGCCACGAATGCCATCACGCTGTCGACGCGCTCGTCGGCCGTGACGCGGTCGTTCAAGGCGTCCATGGTCCGCGTGCGCTCGTCGTGCGGCGCGACGACGTCACCGCCGAGAAACACGTTGTCGAGCAGGAGCAGGCCTCCACGCACCAACCGAGGAACCACGAGGTCGTAGTAGGTCGGATAGGCCCGCTTGTCGGCGTCGATGAACACGTAGTCGAAGGTCGGCTCCTCGGGCATCGCCCGCAGCGCCTCGTCGGCCGGCCCGACCAGCACCTCGACCCGATCCAAGAGCCCCGCATCATCGAGATTGCGCCGGGCGATCTCCGCGTACTCCTTCGAGACCTCGAGGCAGGTCAGCCGCCCGCCCTCGGCGAGCCCGCGGGCGATCGAGATCGCCCCGTAGCCCGTGAACGTCCCGATCTCCAACGCGCGGCGCGCTCCCATGAGCCGAGCGAGCATCCCCAGCAGCGCGGCCTCGTCCACCGTGGTGGCCATCTGCGCGTGCGGCAGCTCGGCCGTCTCCCGCTCGACCCGGGCGAGCACCTCGTCCTGGCGTGCATGGCGCGCGACGTAATCGGCGAGCTCCTGGGTGACCTGCGTCTTCATCCGGGCCATGACGGCCCGCAGCATACGTACCGTGACGTAGACGGCAGCCGCTCGCCGACGGATGCAAGCGCCGCGGACCGGATCTACCCTCGACAGCGAGATGACCCGCGAGCGAGTCTTCCATCGCGCCATTCCCGTCATCACGGCGGTGGTCGTCGCGGTCGTGCTCGTGCTCGTGACCTCCCAACAGGTCTCCGACGACGCCAGCAAGGAGATCGACGCGCTCGCGCTGGGGCTGTGCGCCGTCACCGGGCTCTCGCTCGCCTTCCGGCGCTCGCATCCGCTGGCCCAGTTCGTCGCCGCGATGAGCGCCACCATCGCCTACGCCGCGCTCGACTATCCCGGCGGACCGATCTTCGTCGTCGCCTTCGGCTCTGCGCTGGCGATGGTGGCCGAGCGACGCAGCCTGATGCCCGCGGCCTTCGCCGGCGGGGCCCTGCTGCTCGCCGTGCAGTTCACCGTCTACGGCTGGGCATGGCATCTGTTCGGCTTCGCCGCCATCTGGTTCGTCGGCACCGCGCTGTTCGGCGAGGCGATGCGACTGCGGCGCGAGCAGCAGCGGACCACCCAGGCGCGTGCCGAATTCGCGGAGCGCACACGCGAGCAGGAGGCGCGCCGGCGCGTCGCCGAGGAGCGGCTGCGGATCGCGCGCGACGTGCACGACGTGGTCGGCCACAGCCTGGCCACGATCGCGCTCCAGGCCGGCGTCGCCGAGCACCTGCTCGACGGCCGAGAGCCGAAGGCGCGCGAGTCCATGGCGACGATCCGGCGCGTGAGCAAGGAGGCGCTCGCCGAGGTGAGCGCGATGCTCGGCGTGCTGCGCGCCGACACCGACGCCGAGCGTGCGCCGACGCCCGACCTCGCGCAAGTCAGCCGCCTGGTCGAGGACATGCGCGCCGCCGGGCTCGACGTCGACCTCGAACTCGAGCAGAAGCAGGTGCCGGAGGTGGTCGGCGGCGCCGCGTATCGGATCGTCCAGGAGTCGCTGACCAACGTCGTGCGGCACGCCGGCCCGCAGGCCTCGGCGCGCGTGCGCGTCGCCGCCCGCAACGGCGCCGTCGAGATCGAGATCACCGACGACGGCAACGGCGCTCCCGCCGACACCGCCGACGGCAACGGCCTGATCGGCATGCGCGAACGCGCCGCCGCACTTGGCGGCAGCTTCAGCGCGAGCGGCACGCCCGGCGGCGGTTTCCGGGTGCGAGCCCGACTGCCTACGCCATGACGCGCGTCGTCCTCGTCGACGACCAGGCGCTCGTGCGCGGCGGCCTGCGCGCGCTGCTCGAAGCCGAGGACGACCTCGAGGTGGTCGGCGAGGCGGCCGACGGCGAGGCCGCCGTCAGCATCGTCACGAGCACGAAGCCCGACGTCGTGCTGATGGACATCCGCATGCCGAATGTCGACGGCCTCGAGGCCACACGCAGGATCGCCGCCGACCCGTCGCTCTCCGACGTCAAGGTGCTGGTGCTCACCACCTTCGAGATCGACGAATACGTGTTCGAGGCGCTGCGCGTCGGCGCCTCCGGCTTCCTGCTCAAGGACGAGGAGCCCGTCGAACTGCTGAGAGCCGTGCGGATCGTCGCCAACGGCGACTCGCTGCTCTCCCCCAGCGTCACCCGCCGCGTCGTGGAGACGTTCGCCAGCGGCCCGAAGCCGAACACGCCCGAGCTCGCCGGCCTCGACGAGCTGACCGAGCGCGAGCGCGAGATCGTCGCACTCGTCGGCACCGGGCTGTCCAACCACGAGATCGCCGACCACCTCGTCATCTCCCCCGCCACCGCCCGCACCCACGTCAGCCGCGCGATGCTCAAGCTCCAGGCTCGCGACCGCGCCCAGCTCGTCGTCTTCGCCTACGAGGCAGGGCTCGTAGCCCCGGGCCAGGGCGTACGCCGCGAGACGTAGCCCAAGAGCCGCTCCGCGCCGGACGACAAATCGCCGCGCCGCGCCCACGATCAAGGGCATGATTCCCACGACTCGTCTCGGCCGCCTGGCCGACCTCGCATACCGCCGCCGCGGGCGCATGGTGCTCGCGTGGATCGCCGCGCTCGCCGCGGCGATCGCCCTCGCCCCGCTCATCGCGGGCGACCTCGGAGCCGACTTCAGCACCAACGGCTCCGAGTCCGAGGAAGTCGCCCAGCTCGTCAACGACAAGTTCGACCGCAGCGGCGAGTTCATCACCGTCGCCTGGGAAGGCGCCGACACGCCCGGCGCTCAGAGCAGAGTCGACGGCTTCATCGAACAGGCCGAGCGCGTCCCCGGCATCGGCGAGGCCGAAGGCACGCGCGTCTCGCCCGACGGCACGATCGCCGTCGCCCAGCTCCAGCTCACGCGTCGCGGCTGGGATATGCCCGTCGAGAGCGGGCAGGAGCTGATCCGGCTCGCCGAGCGCGCGAGCACCGACCAGGTCCAGATCGCGCTCGGGGGCACGGCGATCCAGGCCGCCGACGAGGGCGGCAGCCCGGAGGGCATCGGCATGCTCGCCGCCGCCGTGATCCTGTTGATCGCCTTCGGTTCGATCGTCGCGGCGGGCCTTCCGCTCGCCGTCGCCCTGTTCGGGCTCGGCATCTCGGCCTCGCTGATCACCGTGCTCGCGGCCGTGGTCGACGTGCCCGACTTCGCGCCCGCCGTGGCCGGACTGATCGGCATCGGCGTCGGCGTCGACTACGCGCTGCTGGTGCTCACTCGCTTCCGCGCAGCGCTGGAGACCAAGGCGCCGCGGGAGGCCATCAGAGAGGCGGTCGAGACCGCCGGCCGCTCCGTGCTGGTCGCCGGCACGACCGTCCTGATCTCAGTCAACGGCCTGTTCCTGATGGGCGTCGGCTACCTCCAGGGCGTCGCGCTCTCCACGAGCCTCGCCGTGCTCGTGGTCATGGCCGCGTCGGTCACGCTGCTGCCCGCGCTGCTGGCCTTCGCCGGCGCGAGGGTCAATCGCCTGCGCATCCCCGGCCTCGGCCGCGGCTCGCTGACCAGCGACCACACGCCCGCCGCGCGCTGGAGCCGGCTCGTCCAGCGCCGGCCGGTCATCGCGCTCATCGCCGCCGGCGCGCTGGTGCTGGCGCTGAGCGCCCCGGTGCTCGACCTGCGGCTCGGGTTTCCCGACGCCGGCAACGACCGCGAGGGAACGACCACGCGGATCGCCTACGACATGCTCAGCCGCGGTTTCGGGCCCGGATCCAACGGCCCGCTGCTGATCGCCTCCACCGACCTGCAGGCCCTCGAACAGACCACGCGGACCATCCGCGAGACCGAGGGCGTCGCGTTCGTCTCGGAGCCTCAGCGCAACCGTGCCGGCGACGCCGCGCTGGTGACCGTCGTCCCCACGACCTCGCCACAGGCGGACGAGACGACCGATCTCGTGCACCGGCTGCGCGGCGAGCTGCCGTCGAACGTCATGGTCGGCGGCACCACGGCGGCGTTCGTGGACCAGAGCGAGCTCGTCTCCGCGCGCCTGCCGCTGTTCATCGCCGGCGTCGTCGGCCTGAGCTTCCTGCTGCTGCTGGCGGCGTTCCGCTCACCGCTGATCGCGATCAAGGCCGCGGTGATGAACCTGCTCAGCGTCGGCGCCGCCTACGGCGTGATCGCCCTGTTCGCGCAGGGCGGCTGGGCCGGCGAGCTGATCGGCATCGACACCGCGACCCCCGTCGCCCCGTTCATCCCGGTGATGATGTTCGCGATCCTCTTCGGCCTGAGCATGGACTACGAGGTGTTCCTGCTCAGCCGCGTGCGCGAGGAGTACCTGCGCCACGGCGACAACAGCCGCGCGGTCGCCGAGGGGCTCGCCCGGACGGCGCGCGTGATCACCGCCGCGGCGGCGATCATGGTCGCGGTCTTCCTCGCCTTCGTCGCCTCGCCGGAGCCGTTCCTGAAGCTGCTCGGCGTCGGCATGGCGACGGCGATCCTCGTCGACGCGACAATCGTCCGGATGCTGCTCGTGCCCGCCCTGATGCAGCTCATCGGGCGCGCGAACTGGTGGATCCCCGACTGGCTCGACCGCCTGCTGCCGCGGCTGCCCGAGGCTCAGGCGGCGACGGTCGTGCCGAGCGGGAGCGGGCGGCCGAGTAGGTAGCCCTGGCCGAGCTCGCAGCCCAGCTCGGCGAGCGCCTGGCGCTGGTCCTCGCGCTCGATCCCTTGGGCGACCACGCACAACCTGAACATCGCCCCGAGCTGGACCACCATCGAGAGGACGGCCCGGTCGTGCCCCGCACGGCCGGCGCCGTCCAGGAAGGGCCGGGCGATCTTGAGGATGTCGATCGGCCGCGTCCGCGGGACGTTTGTCCAGCGAGTCAGCTAAAGGCTGGGATCACCCGCTCGGCGACCAGTTTCAGCTGGCCCTGGATGTCGGGAACGTTCTCGACCTTCTCGCCGGAGAAGAACTCGACCAGATGGGCGTCGGTGAGACACAGGATCATGTGGTTGACGCCCGCCGGCTCGATGTCGCTCTTGATCTTCTCGACGCACTCCTCGGGCGTGCCGGCGATCGAGAGCTTCTCGGACAGCTCGGGCCGGAAGAGCTCGATCGCCTTGGCGACGTCGCCCGCCCCGAGCGCCTCGACCACCGGCGCGACCTCCTCGGTCGTGATCCCGTGGCGCTCGAGCTGCTCGGGCGGCATCGAGGAGATGTAGAAGGCCACGATGATGCGCGCGGCCTGCTTGGCGGCCGCCGAGTCCTCGGCCACCACCGTGACCACCCAGGCTCCGAGATCGAACCCATTGAGGTCGCGCCCCGCGTTCGAGGCGCCCTTGCGGACGTTCTCGACCACGTAGTCATACGCCTCGCGCGAGTACGACAGCGCGTGGTGCAGGCCGTCGGCGATCTCGCCCGCGGCGATGAACGAGCGTGGCCCCTTCATGCCGCCCATGAGGAGCGGGATGCGGTCCTGCACCGGCCGGGCGGCCGTGAACAGGCCGGTGTACTCGAAGAAGTCGCCCTTGAAGTTGAGCGTCCCCTCGTCGAGGAAGGTGCGCATGACGTGCAGCGCCTCCTTGAGCCGCGACAGGGGCTTCCGGTTCGCCCAGTCGATGTGGTACTGCTGCATCAGCCCGAAGTTGCCGGTGGAGACCACGGCCTCCATCCGCCCGCCGGTCAGCTCGTCGAGCGTCGCGAGCTGCTGGCAGATCAGCGTCGGCTCGCGCAGGAACACGTGCGTGACGTTGGGCCCGAAGCGGATGTTGCTCGTCTTGTCCGCGGCGGCCGCGAACAGCACCCACAGGTCCTTGTGCCACGTCTCGTCGACCGAGTAGCAGGCGTAGAACCCCAGCTCGTCGGCCGTCTTGATCATCTCGATCGAGTCGTTGAGCGGGTAGTCGGGAAGCATGCAGTAGCTGAACTTCATTCCCCCTCCTCCGGCATCGTCTCGGACCCCAGTCCCGTGCCCAGGACCTCGTCCGCGAAGTGGTCGTGCATCCAGTCCAGGTGGTCCCAGCGCGCTGCCACGATCCGCTGGGTGTCCCAGGCCGGCATGTCCTGCTGCGGGAAGACCCGCATCTTGTCCGGGTCGACCTCGTAGACGTGCTCGAACCGCATGACCACGTCGTCGGTGATGCGCTGTGGCTCCGGCGGCCGCTGGTCGCCGAGTCGGAAGATGCTCATTCGTACGCCTCGTCCATCGACTGCTTGCCGGGGTTCATGACGTTGTTGGGGTCGAGCGCGCGCTTGATGCGCTTGACCACCTCCCACGAGCTGCCCATCTCGGTCGGGACGAGCTCGGCGTCGCCCTCGCGCGTCGCGCCGTGGCAGGCCGTCATCGACCCGCCGTACTTGAGCGAGACCTCGGAGATCTCGCGCTTGCAGCGCACCCACGCGTCCCAGTTCGCCTCGTCGAGTTTCTGCTCCCAGATCCCGACGTCGATCTCCACCAGGTAGTCGCCCCACGGCTTATGGGGCCCGCTCGTGTAGGCGAACATCCCCCAGTCGTCGAAGATCCCATACTCGGAGATGTAGCGGTCGACGATCGCGTGCCACTCCTCGCGTACCTGCGGGAGCACCGAGTAGTTGAGCGCCGCGTCCTCGCAGTGCCACGACATCGGGACGACCTGGCCGTCGAGCGTGCGGCCGTGCAGCGGGGTCGCGTAGCGGTCGTGGCGCGACGCCCAGTCGCCCTGCGAGATCTCGTCGCCGAGGTACTTGCCGCCGTCGGCGCGCCCGAGCTCCATGACGATCTTCGACGCCGGCTCGACCTCGGCGCGGCGCCCGTACAGCGCGACGGCGATCACCGACCGCACGTCTTCGGGCTGCGGGATGTAGGCCTCGTCGTCGCGCCGCAGGTAGCGCAGCTTCCACTCGTCGAACAGCACGACGCCGGCGATCGTGGCCAGCCCCGACTTGGTCAGCGCGCCCGTGGTCCTGTGCGCCTTCATGTAGTCGTCGAACGCGAAGAAGGCGGCGAACTCGGTCTCCGGCCGGGGAACCAGCTCGAGCGTCGCCTCGGTGCAGATGCCGAGCGTTCCCTGGTGGCCGGTGAAGAGGTGCTTTAGCGTGAGACCGGTCGAGGACTTGCGCAGCTTGCGCCCGCCGCCCTCGGCGATCTCGACGATCTCCCCGGTCGGCAGCACGACCTCCATCGAGATCACGAGGTCGCGCGTGTGGCCGAAGCGCGAGCCGAGCAGCGACCAGCCGCCGGTGCCGATCCGCCCGCCGACCAGCGAGCACGGGTACGAGGCCGGGTCGTCGGGATAGAAGACGCCGTGCTTGCGCAGCTCCTCGTTGAGCTTGAGCATGTTGATGCCCGGCCCCACGGTCACCGTGCGGTCCACGAGGTCGATCTCGTGGATCTGGTTCATGAGCTTGACGTCGACCAGGATGCCGCCACGGCCGCGCATCGGCACGGCGCCGTCGGACAGCCCGGTGCCGCCCGCACGCGGGACGACGGGGATGCCGGCGCGGTTGGCGAGCTTTACGACCTCCGACACCTCCTGGGCCGTCTTCGGCAGCACCGCCACGTGCGGCACGTGCTCGCCCCAGCGGTGCACCGGGAACGGCGCCGGCACGCGGGTGCGCACCACGCGCGAGGACACGTTGTCGAGCACGCGGTCGTCGTCGCCGACGATCGCGCGCAGCTCGTCGAGCACGCCGGAGTCGAGCGAGGCGATCATGCCCGCGCCTCGGCACTCGTGTGCCCGCCGACCTCGATGCCGGCGGACTGCGCGAGCAGCTCGAACAGGTCCATCACCTCGAGCGTCCCCACCTCCGACAGCGGCCGCTCGGACCACGGGCACGCGCTGATCAGCGCGTCGACCTCGAGGTCGGCCGCCCGCTGCACGCGCCGGCGGCTGATCTCGGCGGTGATCTCCGGCTTCTCGACCGGGAGCCCGCCGCCGCCCCCCGAGCAGTAGCTCCACTGGGTGACGCGGTCGACGTCCTTGAACTCGAGCCCCGGCACGGCCCTGAGCAGCTCGCGCGGCGCCTCGTGGACGCCCTTGCGCTTGTTGAGCCGGCACGGGTCGTGGTAGGTGACGGTCCGCTCGACCGGCTCGGTCAGCGCGATCTTCCCGTCGCGCACGAGCTCGGCGACGAGCTCGACGCCGAGGACGATCTCGAAGTCGTAGTCCTCGCCGAAATACGCCGGGTAGTCCTCGGTGAAGGCGATGAAGTCGTGCGGGTCGGGGGCGATGATGCGTTTCGCCCCGACCGCCCGCCAGTCGGCGATGTTGTGCTCGGCGTGCTTGCGGGCGAGCTCGAGGTAGCCCATCTCGGCCGCCGGCCCGCCGCAGCACCACTGCTCGCGCATGAGGCCGAACTGGACGCCGGCGCGCTGGAGCAGCTGCGCGAAGGCGCGCGTGTAGGACGTGCGGTAGAAGGCCGCCTCGCAGTCGACGAAGAGGATCGTCTCGCCCCCGACCGGGATGTCGAGGCCCTCGGCCCAGTCGGCGACATGCTCCTGCGAGACGTCGATCTCGCCCAGCACGGGCTCGTTGTGATTGGCGGCCAGGCGCTCGTTCCAGAGCTTCCAGCCCTCGCGCTCGTTGCCGGTCTCGACCATCAGCGCCCGCATCGCCTTGACGACCTTCACGGTCTCGGTGCGGTGGCGGTAGAAGTCGCCGGTGAACAGGGTGTTGGGGCAGCGCAGCTCGCACGCCCCGCACTGCGTGCAGTGGACGAAGTCGTCGGCCACGTCGGCGACGTCGACGAGACCCTTCTCCATCGCGACGACGTTCGCATGGAAGGCCGTCGGCGTGTGGTTCTCGTTGCGGGTGACCTGCATGACCGGGCACACCTCGCGGCAGAACTTGTGGCCTGAGGAGAAGCACCCGTACGCGTTGTCACGCCAGCGCTCGACGAACTCGCTCTCTCGGGTCATTGAGCCCCCGATCCCCTCTCTGTGGTCGGCGTTCGCGTGAGCGAACGTATCACGCGTCACGAGGGCTCGCCGGAGCGCCACAGCACTCAGGCGACATTCGTCCAGACGTCCACCAAATGGCTAGTCCCTGGCGGCAAACGCTTGACGCCGCAGGCGCCGATCCGAGAGGATCGCGCTCTCGATGCCCCGCCATATGCGGCTCGCCTCAGCGGTGGCCTTCGTCGTGGCGGCGGCGATGTGCTTCGCCATGCCCGCGCTCGGGACCGGTGACGGGCTCTCATTCCTCGCCGCCTGGGCGAACGAGGACGAGATCGGCCCGCACGTCGAGTCGATCGCAGCGACCGCGGACGGCTCGATCGTCGTCGCCGACCGCAAGCGCGATCGTGTCGTGCGGTTCACGTACGAGCACGCGCACGCCGGCAGCTTCCCCGCCACCGACCCGCGGGGCATCGCGGTGATCCCCGGCGGCTACCTCATCGCCGAAGCGGACCGGGTGCGCCGCACAGACGTGGACGGGACCACGCTCGCGACCTATGCCGCGGACGATCCCTACGGCGTCGCGCTGGCCGGCGACACCGTGCTGATCGCCGACGCGGCGGACGGCCGGATCCTGCGCTACCGGCTCGACGGCGCCTCGCTGCCGGCGTGGGAGGCGAAGCTGATCGCGCCGCGCGGGCTCGCGGTCGGGCCCGACGGCACCGTCTACGCAGCCGACGCCGGCAGATGGCGGATCGAGACCTTCAGCGCCGACGGCCAGGACAGCGGTGGCTGGTGGGTCCCCGATCCCCACGGCGTCGCCGTCGGCCCCGACGGCGTCGTGTACGTCGCGACCAACGTCGCCCAGCGCCTGAAGTGGTTCAGCTCGACGGGCGCCTATGCCGGCAGCCTCGGCGACTTCGGAGGGCCGCGCGGCGTCGCCGTCGACTGCCGTGGCACGGTCACGGTGGCCGACAGCTCCCG
This sequence comes from uncultured Solirubrobacteraceae bacterium, assembly GCA_963830725.1. Taxonomy (GTDB): domain Bacteria; phylum Actinomycetota; class Thermoleophilia; order Solirubrobacterales; family Solirubrobacteraceae; genus DASSUW01. The sequence continues at coordinate 481,920 of CAWHNO010000002.1, forward strand.
TCATCGTCTGCAGTCCTACGGCGATCCCGCGTCGCCCGCGCCGCCGTGCGAGACGCCCGCGCCGCCGCCGCCTCGGCGTGCGGAGCGGCCGCCGCCTGCGCCGGCCATCGAGCAGCCGGTGCTCGGCAGCACGGCGGCGGTCGTCCCGGTCTCCGGCTCGGTGTTCATCGGCGAGGGCGCGCGCCGCCGCCTGCTCACGGCGCGCTCGATCGTCCCGGTCGAGACACATATCGACGCCACGGAGGGAGAGGTGGAGCTCACGTTCGAGACCGCCCCGCAGGACACCGCCGCCTACGGCGAGTTCCAGCACGGCGTCTTCTACGACGGGGCGTTCACGGTCCACCAGGGCACCGGTGACTCGCTGGTCGAGCTGCGCCTGACCGGCGAGGCGCCCGACAGCGCGGGCACGGCGCGAGCGAGCCGCGCGGCCAAGCGACGCCGCGTCTGGGGAAGCGCGAAGGGCGAGTTCCGGACCACCGGGCGGCACGGAGCGGCCACCGTGCGGGGCACGCGCTGGCTGGTCGAGGACCGACCGAGCGGCACCTTCATCAAGGTCACCGAGGGCTCCGTGCTCGCGGAGGCGTTCGCGCGCGACAAGAGCAGGGTGCTGCATGCGCCCGAGTCCTTCCTCGCCCGCCCTGCGTGCGTGAGCCGCCGCAGCTTCCGCATCCGGCTGCGGATCCCGGTCGGGACGAGCGTCCGGTCGGCGCGGGTGACCGTCAACGGCAAGCGCGTCCCGGTCTCGGCCGGCGCGCGCCTGACCGCGCCGGTCGACCTGCGCGGCATGCCGGCCGGCGCCGTCAAGGTCAGGATCCGCATCGTCACGACGAGAGGGTCGGTGCTCACCGGGACCCGCACCTACCTGACCTGCACGGGGGCTCGTAGCCAACCGCGGGCGCTGCCCGGGCTCTAGATGGCCGTACGCCTTCGGCGGGCGGGTGCGCGGCGCTATCGCCGACGCAACCGGCGCCTCCTCGTGTTGCTCGTGCTGCTCGCGGGCGGCCTCGGCGTGGCGGTCGGTGCAGCGGTCTATGCCACCGACGCGCTTCGGCGGCTCGAGCTGCTGACGGTCGACGCGCGCTTCGACGTCCGCGGCCCGCAGGCGCCGCCCGAGGACATCGTGGTCGTCGGGATCGACGACCGCACGTTCAGCGACTATCCCTTCACGCCGTATCCGCTCCCGCGACGCAAGCACGCGCGCGTGATCGAGCGCCTCGTCGACGCCGGCGCCCGGGTGATCGCCTACGACATCCAGTTCACCGAGCCCTCGAGCTCCGCGCGCGACGACAACAGGCTCGTCGACGCTGTGGCCCGGGCGAAGGACCGGAACGTCCTCGCGACGACCGAGACCGACGGCAAGGGCCGCACGCGGGTGCTCGGAGGCGACGACCTGCTGCTCGAGATCGGGGCCCGCGCCGGGAACGCGGTGATTCCCGCGGACGCCAACGGCGTCATCCGCCAGATGCCGTACAAGGTCGACGGGCTGCGCGCGTTCGGAGTCGTCGCGGCCGAGATCGCGACCGGGCGCCCCGTGACGGACGCGGGGTTCGAGCGCAACCGCGCGTGGATCGACTTCCACGGACCTCCGGGCACCCTCACTCAGCATTCGTTCTCGGCCGTGGAGCGCGGCCAGGTCCCCGCGTCCGAGTTCCGCGACCGGATCGTGGTCGTGGGCGCGATGGCACCGTCGCTCCAGGACGTGGCGGCGACCTCGACCTCCGGCGCGCAGATGATGAGCGGGCCCGAGATCCAGGCCGAGACGATCTCGACCATCCTGCGCGGGTTTCCGCTGCAGGCGGCCCCGCGCTGGATCGGATGGCTGCTGGTGGTCGGACTCGGCTCGATCCCGGTGCTCGCCGGCCTGTGGCTGCCGCCGCTGCGCGGTTTCCTGGCCGCCCTCGTGGCCGGCGGGGTGTTCGTGGCCGGCACCTACGCCGCGTTCAGGGCGGGCTGGATCACGCCGGTCGTCGCTCCGCTCGTCGCGCTGGCGACGAGCGCGACCGCGGTCCTCGCGGTGCTCGTCGTCTGCGAGGCGGTCGAGCGCCAGCGGGTGCGCGACCTCTTCTCCCGCTTCGTGCCCGAGCGCGTGGTCGACGAGGTGCTCGCCCAAACCGACGACAAGCTGCGCCTGGGCGGCGTGCGGCGCGAATGCACGGCGCTGTTCAGCGACCTCCGCGGCTTCACGACATACAGCGAGCTGACACCGGCGGACGAGGTGCTCGAGGTTCTCAACGAGTACCTGACCGAGATGAGCGACGCCATCCTGGACTGCGGTGGCACGCTCATGTCGTACCTCGGGGACGGGATCATGGCGGTGTTCGGCGCGCCGCTCGACCAGCCCGACCACCGCGATCGCGCCCTCGCCGCCGCGCGCGAGATGCTCACTCGACTGGAGCGCTTCAACAGCACGCACGACCGCGACTTCCGCATGGGAATCGGGATCAACACCGGGCACGCGATGTGCGGGAACGTCGGCTCCGAGCGCCGGCTCGAGTACACCGCGATCGGCGACACGATCAACACCGCCGCCCGGCTCGAGAGCATGACCAAGGGCTCCGGCCACGCGGTGTTCATGGCCGATTCCACGTACAGCGGCCTGCGCGCGCCCCCGCCCGACCTCCGCTTCGTCGACGAGCTGGGGGTGCGCGGGCGCCGCGGAACGGTCCGCGTCTGGGGCCTGCCCGCGCCACGGTCGCTTGCTGACGGCCCTCCGGACCGGATACGGTCGGACGATCCATCCAACGGACGAGGAGAGGCGATGAATCAGGATCGGCTCAACCAGGTGCCGTTCTTCGCGATGCTGAAGAAGAAGGAGCTTGCCGTCGTCGCTCAGCAGGCCGACGAGGTCGACGCTCCCGCCGGCAAGGTCCTCGCGCGTGAGGGCGACATCGGTCATGAGTTCTTCGTGATCGACACCGGCACCGCCGAGGTCACGCGAAGCGGAGAGCGAATCGCCGAGCTGGGACCGGGTGACTTCTTCGGCGAGATGGCGCTCCTCGAGGAGGATCGCCGGAACGCCACCGTGACGGCCACCTCCGAGATGAGTCTCATCGTCATGACGCGATCGAGCTTCCGGGCTCTCGACCGCTCGATGCCGAAGGTTCACGCGGTCGTCGACGAGGCGATCCGGCAGCGCCGCGCGCCGGTGACGTAGAACAGATCCCAGGCCTTGCCGGATGCGGCCGGCGGGCGTTACCTTCGTGTCCGGCACTCAACGAGCCGGGAGGTTGGTCATGTCCGAGGGATCCGCAGCCACCGCCGAGGCGCACGGCGTCGCCGCCGTGACCGCCTTCCTCGAGAGCGCGGGCGTCCGCCACGAGGTCGTCGAGCACCGGCCCACGTTCAGTGCCGCCGCGGAGGCGCGGGCGTCGGGAAGCGAGCCGCGCGAGGCCGCCAAGACGCTCGCGCTGCACGATCGCGACGGCTACCGGATGGCGGTCATCCCCGCCACGCACCGGCTCGACCTGCATCGGTCGCGCGAGGTGCTCGGAGCCAGCAGCCACCTGCGGCTGGCCACGGAGGCCGAGCTCGAGCGCGACTTCCCGATGTTCGACGTCGGGGCGATGCCGCCGCTCGGGCCGATGATGCCGATGCCGGAGATCATCGACGTGCACCTGCTCTACCACGAGCAGATCCTGTGCGCCGGCGGCGACCACCGGCACTCGCTGCGGCTCGACCCGCGCGACCTGCTGCGCGTCTGCGAGCCGCGCGTGGCGAGCCTGTGCGAGACGCCGGACGGCCAGAGCCGCTTCCGCGACCTGCCGCGCATCTAGGAGGTATCGGATAGCGTCGCGCCTCACGACGACGATGATTCCCTCCGTAGCAAGGAGAGCCGAAGATGGATCCCGACAACCTGCGCGCTGTGCCGCTGTTCGCCTCGATGGATGAGCCGGACCTGAGGAAGATCGCCACCTTCGCGTCCGAGGACAGCGTGCCGGCCGGCGCCACGCTGATGCGCGAAGGGGACTACAGCAACGAGATGGTGGCCATCGAGTCGGGCACCGCCGAGGTCATCCAGGGCGGTCGCAAGATCGCCGACCTCGGACCCGGCGACGTCTTCGGCGAGATGGGCGTGCTGGGGCACGAGTTGCGCATGGCGTCGATCGTCGCGAGCTCTCCGATGCGGCTGATCAGGCTCACCACATGGGACGTCAAGCGCCTGCCGCGGGAGACGCGCGATCGCCTCGCCGACCTCGTCGAGACCCGGCGGCCGCCCGATTCCACGAACTCCGCGGCCGCCGGCTAGGGCACTAGGTCGTCTTCACGAGGTACACCGAACAGGAGGCCTTGTGCGTCACCGTGTTGGGCACGCTTCCGAGCACGCGCCGATGCATGCCCTTGCTGCCGACCACGAGCACATCGGCTCCATGGCTCTCGGCGAGCTTGACGAGAACCTCGCCCGGCTCTCCCTCGGCCATGGCGGACCGGCATGGGACGCCACGTTCGGTCGCGGACTCCTCGGCGACGGCCAGGATGCGCTCGACGTGTTCGGCCTCGTTGGACGCCCACCCCACGTCGGCTGAGTCGGCACTCGAGAGTCGCGGCATTCCGGCGCCTCCCCGTTGCCGGTCGTACGCGCTGACAACAACCAGGTTCGCTCCAAAGCGCTCGGCCAGATCGAGTGCAGCCGCCAAGGCTATGCCGGCGGTGTCGGAGCCGTCCGTGCCCACGGCGACGGTTGAGATCATGCCGCCGAGTATCCGCGTTCACCAAGTGCGCATCAAGGCCTCGTCAAACCAGGCGCACGGCGGCGGTGACGAGCGCCGCGACCGCCACGACGGCAACCATCGGCAGACGCAGCGCGAGCGCGCCCGCCGCCGCGAGCAGGCCGAGGGCGCTCTCGTCGACCGCGAGGGTGCGATCCTCGCCGCCGAAGGTGTCGACCACGACGAGCGCGGCGAGCAGGCTCGGCGCGAGCCGGGCGACGACGCCGGTCATCTGCGGCGGCAGATTCCGCCCGCCGAGCAGGACCGGGCCGACCGACTTGATCGCCACGGTGCCGGCGGTCAGGAGCGCGATCATGATCCAGACGGTGGTGGTCATCGCGAGCGCACCCCCAGCAGCGCGCCGAGCGAGGCCGCCACGACCGGGATCCCCGGCGGCGTGAACGGGATCAGGACGAGCGCGATCGCCCCGCCGAGCAGGGCGCTGGCGAACATCGAGCGGTCGCGCATCTCCTCCGCGAGCAGCGCGAGGTAGAAGGCCGGGAAGATGGCGTCGAGTCCGAGCGCCTCGGGATCGCCGAGCAGGGCGCCGCCGAAGGCGCCGATCGCGGTGCCGATCCACCACGCGGCGGCCTGCGGGATGGTGGCGCCCATCATCAGCAGGCGGTCGAACGTGCCGTCGCCGCGGTTGGCGATCGCCCACGAGGCGTCGACCATGGTCTGGCCCTCCAGCGCACGGCGCAGCGGGCCGCCCTTCAGGGAGGGGCCGACGGCGAGGCCCATGGGCAGGAAGCGGGTGTTGATGAGCAGCCCGGCCGAGACGGCCGAGGCGAGGCCGCCCCCGACCGCGAGGATGCTCACCGAGGCGAACTGCGCGGCGCCGCCGAAGACGAGGACCGACATCGCGATCGCCGCCCAGGCGCCCATGACCGGCTCGGCAAGCACGCCGAAGGACATGCCGATCGCGAGCGTGGGCAGGACGAACGGGAGCGCCGCCCGCATGCCGTCGGCGAGCGTGAGCGGCGGATCGTCGCGCGGCGTGCCCAGGAGCTCGTCCGGGGCCGCCGGCTCGTCTCTGGTTGATACCTCCAAAGTGCTCATGCCGGTGTTATAACACATCCAAACGATCTTTGCTAGTATGAATCTCATGGAGCAGCCGCTGATCGAGCCCGGAGAGCGCGCCCCCGCCCCTGGACCGCTGCGCGTGATCCAGCTGTTCGTCAACACGAACGACCTCGAGACCGGTCCCGATCTGCTTCCCGACGCGGCCGCGCTGCGAACCTGGCTGCACGAGCACGAGCTGCTCGGGGCGGGCGAGCCGGTGAGCGACGACGACCATGCGCACGCGCTCGCGCTGCGCGAGGCGATCCGCGAGCTCGTCTCGGCCCATGCGGGCCTTCCGCACGACGAGCACGCGGGCGAGATCGTCAACGAGGCCGGTCGCCGCGCCGGACTGGTGCCCGTCCTCGACGACCCGGCGACGCGCTTCGAGCCGACCGCTCCCGGCGTCGACGGCGCGCTCGGCCACATCGTCGCCGCCATCCACGCCGCGGTCGCCGAGGGCACCTGGGAGCGCCTGAAGGCCTGCGAGCGCGACATCTGCCGCTGGGCCTTCTACGACCACTCGAAGAACCGCTCGGGCCACTGGTGCTCGATGGCGGTCTGCGGCCAGCGCGAGAAGAACCGCCGCGCCTACCGGCGCCGCCGCGCTCGCGTCACGTAGCCACGACCGGCTCGCGCAGGCGGAACGCGAGCATCCCGGCGAGCGCGGCGAGCACGGAGAGCGCGCCTGCGAGCGCGAGCGTTCCGCGCGCGCCGATCGTGACCACGAGCAGTCCTCCCCACGCGATCGCCACCAGCTCGGCGCCGTTGCGCATGCCGTTGTAGGCCGCGAACGCGCGCCCGTGGAAGCGGTCGGGGACGCGCTCCTGGATCAGCGCGCGCGCGAGCACGTTCTTGACGCCGTGGCCGACGCCGCCGGTGAACCACATCGCGGCCGCGAAGCCGGCCGCGAGCCAGACGGTCGGCAGCCCGAGCCCGAGGCCCTGGACGGCGACGGCCACGAGCGCCGCGCCGGCGAGCGTGCCGGCGCGCACGCGGCGCGAGACGACGAGCGCGCCGAACACCATGCCGACGGTCCAGGAGGAGAACAGCAGGCCGTACGCGGCGCCGCTCAGCTCGAGGTCGTCCTTCAGGAAGACGACCTCGGCCGCGACCGACGCGCTCATGAAGAGCAGCGACGCGAGCACGGTCGCCATCACGACGGCGAGCGCGCGGTCGCGGAACAGCAGCACGACCCCGTCGCGCGCCCGTTCGCCCGGCGCGCCGGGGCGCGGCGCGCGGCGCGCCCGCATCAGCGTCGCCGCCAGCGCGACGCAGACGAAGGTCGCGGCGTCGACGAGCAGCGCCACGTCGGTGCCGCCCGCCGCCGCGAGTACGCCGCCGAGCAGCGGGCCCGCGGTCATGCCCAGGTAGCGCGCCGTCTCGACGGCGCCGTTGAGGTCGCTCCCGATCACCGGGACGAGCGCGAACTCCGCCGGCTGGGCGACCGCGAACCCGACGCCCAGAAGCGCGGCGAGCGCGAGGATCGCGGTTGTCGAGTCGAGCGCGAGCACGAGCGCCGCGGCCACCGCCGCCTGGCCCAGCGACGCCCAGATCAGCAGTCGCCGCGTCTCGACGCGGTCGGCGAGCAGCCCGGCGGCCGGCGCCAGCAGCACGATCGGGCCCCACAGGCAGATCATCAGCGCCGCGACCGCGGCGCCCGATCCGGTCAGCTCGAGGATGTGCAGCGTGAGCGGGATCCAGAGCAGGAAGTCGCCGAGGGCCGAGACCCCGACGGCGCCGACGATCAGCCTGCGGTCCACCTCATGCCGCCTTCGCGACCGCCGCCGGCGGGACGTTGCCGGTCGCGCGGAACAGGTTCTCCGGGTCCCACTCGGCCTTGACCCGAGCGAGGCGCTCGTAGCTGCCGGGGCCGTAGCCGGCGCGCACGCGCGCCTCGCCCTCGTCACCGATGAAGTTGAGGTAGACGGCGCCGCTGGCGAACCCGGCGAGCTCGTCGCGGTAGCTGCGGGCCCAGGCGATGTTGGCCGCGTCCTCCGCCGGGTCGTCCCAGACGCCGAACGGGTGCACGATGTAGCGGGCATCGCGGGCCGACAGCGGCGAGGCGTCCTGGCCCACGCGCGCCACCGCGCCTCCCCAGCTGAACAGCGCCAGCTGCGACCCCGACGGCATCGCCTCCGACCGGCGCGCGATCGACTCGATCGCCTCGTCCGGCATGTCGGTCAGGTGCTCCGACGTCCACCAGTTCCGGTGGCCGGGCGGGTCGTCGATCATGCACTGGAAGTCCGCGTAGGGCATCGGCGCGAAGAAGTCGACCTCCGGCCCGTCGGCCAGGATCTCGCGCAGTGCGTCGCGGCCCTCGTCGACGGGCCCGGCGTACATGCCCGCGATCGCCACGACGAGCTCGCCGTGCAGGTGCTCCGGGATCTCCGGCTCGGCCGGGCCGTAGAGGTACAGGAACGCCACGCTGAGCTCCTCCGGTGCGTCGCGCATGACGTCGCGGTAGAGCGTGAGCAACTCGCGGCCGCGGGCGGCGGGGTACAGCGCGAGCCCGGCGAAGACCTCATCGCCGACCGGGTGCAGCCGGAACTCGAGCGTCGTGACGACGCCGAAGTTGCCGCCGCCGCCGCGCAGCGCCCAGAAGAGGTCGGGGTGCTCGCCGGCCGAGGCGCGCACGAGCTCGCCGCGGGGGGTCACGAGCTCGACGGCCAGGAGGTTGTCGCAGGCCAGCCCGTGCTTGCGCTCGAGCCAGCCCGAGCCGCCGCCGAGCGTCAGCCCGGCGACCCCGGTGGTCGAGACGCGCCCGCCGGTGGTGGCGAGTCCGTGCGGCTGCGCTGCGCGATCGAACTGCGACCAGGTGGCGCCCGCGCCCACGCGGGCGACCCGGCGGTCGGGATCCACCTCGATCGCGTCCATGCCGCGCACGTCGATGACGAGCCCGTCGTCGACGAGCGAGAGCCCCGCGACCGAGTGGCCGCCGGCGCGGACCGCGAGCGGGAGCCCGCGCCTGCGGGCGAGGGCGATCGCCTCGACGACGTCGTCGGGTGAGGAGCAGCGAGCTATCAGCGCGGGCCGGCGCTCGATCATGGTGTTGTGGAGCGTCGTCGCCTCGGCATACTCGGGGTCGCCGGACTCATATAGGCGCAGGCTGGAGGTCATGCGCCGACGCTACGGCCGGCTCGCCGCGGCGACTTCGCCGTTTGCGGCCATCCGCGCGCATGGCCGGAAACGGCCAGCTACAGCAGACCGGCGCGCGCGGCGTAGGCGACGGCGGCGGTGCGCGACGGCAACCGCAGCTTGGTGCGCACGTTGGCCACGTGGCGGTGCACGGTGTGCTGGCTGAGCACCAGCCGCTCGGCGATCTCGCCGTCGCTGAGCCCCTCGGCGACGAGCCGCAGGACCTCGAGCTCGCGCGGCGTGAGCTCGTTCAGCGCACGCCGCTCGGCCGTCGCCACGCGCGCCGGCTCGCGGGCGCCGAGCGCCGCGAGCGTCGCCCGTCCCGCCTCCTCCTCGGCCGCCGCCTGCCGTTCGCGGCCGAGCGCCGCGAGCGCGCCGGAGAGCTCGAGGCGCGCTAGCGCTGCCTCATAGGCGGCGGCCGCCTCGATCAGCAGGTCGACGGCGTCCTCGAACGCGCGCCGGGCGTCGTCGTGGGTGCCGCGCGCGGCGGCCAGCCGGCCGGCCGCCAGCCGCTCCCGGCCGCGGACGTACGGGGTCCCGAGCTCGGCGGCGGCGCGCTCGAGCTCGGCGTACGCCGCGGCGGCGGGCTCCAACTCACCCAGCGCCGCGCGGGCGCGCACCAGCAGCTCGTTCGCGGGCAGGCGATCGAGCACGGAGGCGGCCGGCGCGCGGCGCAGCGCACGCTCGGCCGCGTCGGCCGCTCCGGCGGGATCGCCGGCCTCGAGCGCGAGCACGCCGAGCCCGACGAGCGCGCGCAGGTGGGAGCCGGCGCGCGTGAACAGCGCCCGCGCCTCGTCGAGCCGGCCCTGGCGGGCGCGCAGCTCGCCGAGCCGCGCGAGCCCGCCCGCGGCCATGCCGGGTCGTGAGCGCGTCAGGTCGCCGACGGCGCCGGTCAGCTCGAGCTCGGCCGCCTCCCAGTCGCCGTTCGTCGCGAGCACGTTGCCGTATGCGCTGCGGCAGATCCCGATCATGTGGCGGCCGCCCCAGCGTTCCGCCACGGTCCGCACGATCTCACACCACTGCGCGGCGCGGGGGAAGTCGCCGACGCCCTCGCAGGCCGAGATCAGGTAGCAGAGCGCCCAGCCCTGCGCGATCGGCATTCCCATGTCCTCGCCGCGCGCGATGACCGATGCCTCGTCGAGCAGCCGCATGCCGGCCTCGACCCGCCCGCGTCGCACATGCATGAGGCCCTCCTGCGCGAGGCCGATCGCCTCGAGGTCGGGCGCTCCGATCTCGCGTCCGAGCGCGGCGCCGCGATGTGCCAGCGTGGCCGCGCGGTCGAGGTCGCCGACGACATTCATCGCGTACGACGCTTCGTGCAGCGCGAGCCAGCCGTGGTCGTCGCCCTCGGGGACGACAGCGTCCAGCAGCCGGTGGGCGCGCTCGAGCCAGCCGCTCGCGACCGCGTCGTCGCCGCGGAACTCGAGGTGGTCGGACACGAGCCATGCCGCCACGCGCCCGGCACCGGCCGGATCGCCCTCGGCGCGGTACGCCCGGTAGGCGTGCTCACGCGCGTCGAGCGTGAGCTGCTCGTCGGCCAGCCAGTAGGCCGCCCAGCCCAGGCCCTCGTACGCCTCGCCGCTCGGCGCGCCGTCCACCGCCGTCGCGAACTGCGCGCGCGCCTCGGCCCAGGCGCCCGTGCGGAGCGCCTCATGCGCGGCGGCGAGCGTGTCCGTGGTCATGGCCTGGCGCCAATCCTCGCATGCACGCGAGAGGCGACGTCGGATCTCGCTACTGGCGGTAGGTCGTGAGGTTCCCCGTGCCGCCGGCCTTCTCGAACATGGCGGTCGCGCCGTCGAGCAGCAGTCCGAACGACAGCATGATGAGCAGCCAGCCGAGGACGGCGCCGACGAACAGAACCGCCACCAGGCACAGCATGCCGCCCAGCAGCGGCGCCCAGTACCTCGCCGTGCCGACGACCGCGCGCACCCACCGAGGGTACTCCCTGGCACCATTGGCGCGTGGAGCTCGGCGTCCATCTCCCGCTGATGCAGTTCGGCGAGGAAAAGCTGTCCCTCCAGCGGCTCGAGGCGACGGTCGACGCCGCGAGGGAGTGCGGGTTCGCGGCGGTCGCGGCGAACGACCATCTCGTCTTCCGGACGCCGTGGCTGGACGGGCTGACCGCCCTCGCGAGCACGATCGGACGGTCGGGCGAGATGGCGCTGGCCACGACGATCTCGCTCGCCTCGCTCCGCGGCCCGGTCGCGCTGGCCAAGGCGCTGGCCGCGCTGGACGTCCTCTCCGAGGGACGGCTCATCGCCGGCGTCGGCCCGGGCTCCTCCGAGCGCGACTACCAGGTTCTCGGCATCCCCTTCGATGAGCGCTGGAAGCGATTCGACGAGGCGATCGACGTGCTGAGAGCGCTGCTCAACGGCGAACCGATGCCGGAGCGGCCGCGCTTCTACCCGCTGCCGCCCGGCACCGAGCTCGCGCCCGGCCCTCACGGGCACGACGGCATCCCGCTCTGGATCGGAAGCTGGGGCTCGCGCGCGGGCATGGCGCGCGTCGCGAGGGTGGCTGACGGCTGGCTCGCGTCGGCGTACAACACGACGCCGGAGCGCTTCGCCGAGGCCCGCACGGCCCTCGGGCATGCGCTCGAGGCCCGCGGGCGCGATCCGGACGGCTTCCCCAACGCGCTCGCGACGATGTGGACGTGGATATCGAGCAACCGGGCCGAGGGCGATCGCGTGCTCGCCGAAGTCCTGTCTCCGATCCTGAGGCGAGATCCCGACGAACTCCGCGCGCAGGTCTGCGTCGGCACGGCGGAGCACTGCGCCGAGCTGCTCTCGCGCTACGCGGACGCAGGCTGCGATCGCGTCTACGTGTGGCCGCTGGGCGACGAGGCGCGCCAGCTCGAGCTGGTCGCCGAGGCGGCAGGATCGCTCCCTTTTCGCCCGTAACTCGAACGCCGCCGGGCGGGCCGCCCGCTGAGGGCGGCCCGCCGGGGCTGCGGGGATCAGTCGCGCTCGAAGTGCCGCCTGAGGCCGTCGCGGGCGACGTCCTCGCCGATCTCGTCGACCGCGAATCATGCTCTTCCGGGTGGATGTTCTGGTTGATGCGGAACGCGTTGGCCGGGTCGTAGGCCGCCTTGACGCGCGCGAGGCGGTCGTAGTTGCCGCGGTAGCTGGCGCGGACGCGCTCGCGACCCTCGTCCATCATCATGTTCACGTAGGCGCCGCCGGCCGAGTACGGGTGCAGCGCCTCCTGGTAGTCGACGCTCCAGCTGCGGATCGCGGCGACGTTGGCGGGGTCGGGGTCGACGCCCGCGAAGACCGTCGCCCAACGCGCGTCGCGGTAGCTCCAGGCCGTGTCGGACGAGGCCGACGTCGTGCGCCGCGCCGTCGACCGGGTACATGTGCATGGTCGACTTCATCGTCGGCATCGCGGCGCCGAAGTGCGCGTGCAGGCGCGACGGCCTCGTCGGGCACGTCCTTGACGAAGTCGGCGCGCCAGTACCACTGCTCGCCCGGCGGGTAGAGCCCGTCGAAGGCGCTCTGGAGCTGGGCGTGCGGCATGTCGTGCACGCCGTGCAGCAGCGGCTCGGGCAGCGACGTCCATCAACGGCGCCATGTCCGCGCGCGCCTGCTCCTCGCTGCCGAGGTGGCACCAGACGATGCCGCAGACCTCGCGCAGGTGGATCGACTCGGGGAACGGCGGCCCCGGAGGCACCGTGTGGAAGGCGAAGAAGCCGTTGAGCTCGCGCGGCGCCGCCGGCAGGAACTCGCGATAGGCGGACGAGGACCTCCGCGCTCTGCTCGACCGCCCAGAACGTCGGGCCGCCGAAGATCGTGCCCACCTCGTGCAGGCGGAACCGGAACGAGGTGACGACGCCGAAGTTGCCGCCGCCGCCGCGGAGCGCCCAGAAGAGGTCGGGATTCTCCTCCGCGCTCGCGCGCGACCTGCCGGCCGTCGGCGAGCACGACGTCGGCCTCGAGCAGGTTGTCGATCGTCAGGCCGAAGGCGCGCGTGAGGTGACCGAGCCCGCCGCCGAGCGTGAGGCCGCCGACGCCGGTGGTCGAGATGATGCCGCTCGGCGTGGCGAGCCCGTGCTCGCCCGTCGCGCGGTCGACCTCGCCCCAGGTGCAGCCGCCGCCGACCCGCACCGTCCGCGCCTGCGGGATCGACCTCGACGTCTTTGAGGTCGGAGAGGTCGATCACGACGCCGCCGTCGCACGTGCCGAGCCCGGCGCCGTTGTGGCCGCCGCCCCGGATCGCGATCGGCAGGTCGTGCTCGCGGGCGAAGGCGATCGCCCGTGCGACGTCGTCCGGCTCCGGCGCAGCGCGCGATCAGCGCGGGCCGCCGGTCGATCATCGCGTTGTAGACGGCGCGCGCTTCGTCGTAGGCGGGGTCGCCGGACTCGATGAGGCGGCCGCCGAACCCGGCGAGCTCGTCGCGGGCAGTTGATGAGTGTGCTCATACGCCGACGCTATGAGCGGCCGCACGCGGCCGTGTCATGACGCGCCCTGATCGACTTTCCCGAGCTCACCGGCTTGCTTCGAGCGGGCGGCAATGGTCAGATCTGACTATGCAGCACGCTGCCCGGACCGCTGTCGCCTCAGCTCCGCGTTCCCGTTCGTCGGGCGCGAGAGCGAGCTGGTCACGCTGCGCTCGCTCGTCCCGTGGGCGGCGGACGACGGGCGCCGGATCGTGCTCGTCGGCGGCGAGGCGGGCTCCGGCAAGAGCCGGCTCGTGCGCGAGTTCGCAGCCGAGGCGGCGGACGGCGGCGCCCTCGTCCTGTACGGCGCGTGCGACGCGATGGTCCGTCCGCCCTACGGCCCGTTCGTGGAGGCGCTCGACCAGCTCGCGCGGGTCACCGACCCGGCGAGCTCAACGCCGCGCTCGGCACGACGGGCGGGGAGCTGGCCCGCCTGCTGCCCGACCACGCGGCCCGCACGGGCGCACCGGCGGCCCCGGTCGGCCGCCGACCCGGACACCGAGCGCCACCGCCTGCACACGGCGGTCGCCGACCTGCTGGCGCGGCGTCGGCCGGCAGCCGGCCGGTGCTGCTCGTGCTCGAGGACGCCCACTGGGCCGACGCCCCGACGCTCGGCCTGCTGCGCCACCTGGCGCGCGGCGGGCGTCCGCGCGCGGCTGCTGCTGCTCGCGACCTTCCGCGACACCGAGGCGGACATGCCCGACGCGCTGTCGGAGACGCTCGCCGACCTGCGCCGCTCCGAGGACGTCGTCCGGCTGCGCCTCGCGCGGCCTGTCCGGCGACGAGGTGACCGAGTTCGTGCGCCGCGCGGCGGGCGGCGAGCAGGGCCTGCCCGAGCTCGCGCGCGCGATCGCCGACATGACGGCGGGCAACCCGTTCCTGGTCTGCGAGCTGTGGCGCGGCCTCGTCGACAGCGGCGCGGTGGAGATCGCCGGCGGCGCCATCCGGCTCAGCCGTCAGCTCGACGAGCTCGCGACGCCGGAGAGCGTGCGCGAGGTCGTCGGCGCGGCGGCTGGCGCGCCTGCGGCCGGCCACCGCCGACCTGCTCGAGCTGGCCGCGACCGCCGGCGCCGAGTTCGACCTCGAGGTGCTGCGCGCCGCGTGGCCGAGCACGCGAGCTGCTGCCGCGCTCTGGAGGAGGCGGTCTCGCAGCGGCATGATCGAGGAGCTCCCGTCACGCGGGCTCGCCTACCGGTTCACGCACGAGCTGGTCCGGCGCTCGCTCTACGACGGGCTGACGGCGGTGCGGCGCGCGGAGCTGCACCTGCGCGTCGGCGAGGCGCTCGAGCGCTCGGGCGCTCGCTCCGTCGCCGACCTCGCGCACCACTTCGCGGCGGCCGCGCCGTTCGGCGGCGCGGAGCGCGGCATCGAGTACAACGTGCGCGCCGCCCGGGCGGCGAGCGGCGGCGCTCGACTTACGACGAGGCGGCCGAGCGGCTGCGCGTGGCGCTCGAGCTCGGCATCGAGGATCCGGCCGAGCGCGCCGGGCTGCTGCTCGAGCTCGGGACGGCCCGGCACCGCGCGGGCCGGGCGGTCGACGCGCTGCAGCCGCATTCGCCGAGGCAGCGGAGATCGCCACCGAGCTCGGCGACGCGGAGCTGCTGGCGCAGGCCGCGATCGGCTACGAGGAGGCGTGCTGGCGGCCGGTGATCACCGACGCAGCTCGCGGTCGAGCTGCTCGAGCGCGCGGCGCGCGGCGCTCGGCGAGCGAGCCGTCGCAGCTGCGCGTCGGCGTGCTCGGCGGCCTCGCGCGCGCGCTCGAGATCCGCGGCGAGCACGCGCGCGGGGCCGCCGTGCGCGACGACGCGATCGCGATGGCGCGGCGGCTCGGCGACCGCGCGCGCGCTCGCGCGCGTGCTGGTCGGCGAGCTACTGGGATCGCGCGGACGCAGCTCGCCCGAGAAGGTGCTCGCGATGCTCACCGAGGCGCGCGACCTCGCCGGCGACGCTCGGCGACGTCGACCTGCGGGCGGAGGCGATGAATTGGCGCGTCTGCGCGTTCCTCGCGCTGTTCGACGATGGACTCCGCGCGCCGCGAGGTCGCCGCGGTGCGCGCGACGGCGGAGCGGACGGCGCAGCCGTTCCACCTCCACGTCGCCGAGCACTGCGGCTCGGCGATCGCGCTGTGCGAGGGCCGGCTGGCCGACGCCGAGGCGATGGCCCAGCGCTCGCACGAGTGGAGCCGGCTGCTCACCGGCCGCGACGCGTCGGGCGTCTACGGGATCCAGATGTTCGGCCTGCGGCGCGAGCAGGGCCGCCTCGCCGAGCTCGCGCCGGTGGTCCGGCTGCTGGCCGCCGAGCCGGGGCGCGGCGGCGCCTGGCGGCCGGGCCTGGCCTCGCTGCTCGCCGAGATCGGGATGGAGGCCGAGGCTCGCCGCGAGCTCGCCGGCATCGCCGCCGACGGGCTCGACGAGTTCCGCGCGTCGCTCTGGCTCGCCGTCGCTGACGTACCTGACCGATGCCGGCGGCGGCGCTCGGCGACGAGGCGATGGCCGCGTTGCTCTACCCCGAGCTTGCGGCGCACGCGGGCACCAACGTGATGATCGGTCACATGGTCGCCTGCTACGGCGCCGCCGACCGCCACCTCGGCATGCTCGCGGCCACGCTCGGCGAGTGGGAGCGCGCCGAGTTGCACTTCGAGCGCGCGATGACGCTCAACCGGCGGATGGGCGCTCGCACCTGGGTCGCCCACACGGCCTATGAGTACGGCCGCATGCTGTTGCGGCGCGGCCGCGACGGGCGCGACCGCGCCGAGGAGCTGCTCGGCGAGGCGGACCGGCTCGCCGAGCAGATCGGCATGGCCGCGCTCGCCGGCCGCGTCCGGGCGCTCGGCGCGCCGCGCGCCGTCCCGGGTCCGCCGGACGGCCTGTCGTTCCGCGAGGTCCAGATCCTCGGCCTCGTCGCCAAGGGGCTGAGCAACCGCGAGATCGGCAGCGCGCTGTTCATCAGCGAGCACACGGCTGCCAACCACATCCGCAGCATCCTGCGCAAGACGAGCTGCGCCAACCGCACCGAGGCGGCGTCATATGCCCACCGCCATGGGCTGGTCGAGGCGTAGGACCGGTGGTACGGTCGGCCCATGCCGCTGTATGTCATCGAGCGTGAGTTCGCCGAGGAGCTCGACCTCACGAGCGAGGACGTCCGGCTGATCGACGAGATCAACGCCGACGAGGGCGTCCACTGGTTGTTCTCGTTCCTGAGCGCGGACCGGCGCCATACCTACTGCCTCTACGAGGCGCCCTCCCCGGACGCCATCCGGGCCGCCGCCAAGCGGGCGAACGTGCCGGCCGACGCGATCGTCGAGGTGTCGGGGGCGGCCTCGCCCGAACTCACGCCGCGCCTGCGCGAGTGGGCCGTGGCGCAGACCGGCGGCTGAAGCGCTCAACTCTCTGGGAGCGGGCCGGTCAGCGGCCGACGGCGGCGCCGTCGCGGCGCGGGTCGGCGGCGCCGGTCAGGCGCCCTCAGGGCCCGCCACGGCCGACAGGCCGGCTCGCCCGATGAGTCTGCGCCGCGTCCGGGTCCTATCTGCCGCGAGGCGGACGGGTTCCTCGTGGGCCGGCGGACATTCGTGGACCTGCGCGGCTACTGGCCGAAGCAGACCGACGACCCCACGGGCATCACCGACTACCTCAATCGCGTGCAGAAGTACGTCGTCTCGTCGACGTTGACCGACCCGGAGTGGGAGAACTCCACGGTGCTCGCCGGCGATCCCGTCAAGGAGGTCCGGGCGCTCAAGCAGCAGCCGGGCCAGGACATCGTGGTGACCGGGAGCATCACGCTGTGCCACACCCTGATCGAGGCCGGCCTGGTCGACGAGTACCGGCTCTTCGTCTATCCCGTCGTGCAGGGCCGCGGCCGTCGGTTGTTCCCGGATGGGTTCGAGTGCGCCGCGCCTGCAGGCTCCTCGACGCCAAGGCCTTCCGAAGCGGCATCACGTGACTCGCGATACGCCGCAGGCTCGAGTAGATCGGCTGCCGCGAAGCAGCGGATGTTGCGCGTGCCCGGTGCGCGCAGGCCGCGGCGATCCGCGACCTCCCGGGGCGCTCGAGCGCGAGCTTGCGAGCGCTGCCCCGGGAGGGCATGACGCGGCCCGGCCCCAGCCACACCCGCGTAACGAACGTCAGTCCAGGATGCGCGACAGCCGGCGTTCCAGGGCGCCCGACATCGCCTCGCGGATCGGGCCCTCCTCGAAGCGCTCGACCAGCTCCTGCATGAAGCCCTCGATCACCATCCGCGTCGCCACCGGCTCGCCCAGCCCGCGGGCGCGCAGGTAGAAGAGCTGCTCCTTGTCGATCTGCGCGATCGCCGCCGCGTGCGTGCAGCGGACGTCGTTGGCGAGGATCTCCAGGCCCGGGATGGCGTCGGCGTGGGCGCGCTTGGAGAGCAGCAGGTTGCGGCACTCCTGGAAGGCGTCGGTCTGCTGCGCGCCCGGGTCGACCTTGATGACGCCGCGCCAGACCGCGTGGGAGCGGTCGGCGATGATGCCGCGGAACGCGAGGTCCGACGTCGTGTTGGGCGCGCCGTGCTCCTGCGTGGTGTCGAAGTCGACGTGCTGGCGGCCGTGCGGCGCGTAGGCGCCGGTGACCTTGCCCTGGGCGCCCTCGCCGGCCAGCAGCGTCTCGGTGCGCACGCGCCCGTTCGCGCCGCCGAAGCCGACGACCACCCAGTCGAGCGA
The DNA here is from genome assembly GCA_963830725.1 of uncultured Solirubrobacteraceae bacterium. Classification (GTDB taxonomy): domain Bacteria; phylum Actinomycetota; class Thermoleophilia; order Solirubrobacterales; family Solirubrobacteraceae; genus DASSUW01. The sequence continues at coordinate 499,934 of CAWHNO010000002.1, forward strand.
GCCGTCGCGCGCCACCTCGGCGCGCTGGGCGCCGAAGATCCACGACTTCTCGTTCAGGTCCTGTCCGCAGACGTAGCGCAACCGCGCGTTCTGGCCCACGACCAGCTCGACCACGGTGTTGAGGAGCGTCTCGGACTCATCGTAGCCGGACAGGTACTGCTCCCACACCTCGGCCTCGGCGCCCTCCTCGAGCACGATCAGCACGCGCCGCTGCAGCGCGGTGCCGGTGGCGGCGGTGACGGCGGTCAGGAGGATCGGATCCTCCACGCGCACGCCGCGGGGGATCCAGACGAAGGCCCCGCCCTCCCAGGACTCCTCGTTCCAGCGCGTGAAGACGTCGTCGGCCGCGACCACGCGGCCCAGATGCGGGTCAACGAGCTCCGGATGGCGCTCCCGCGCCACCGACAGCGGGAGCACCACGGGGCCGTCCTCGACCGCCACGCCCTCCGACACCGCGTCGTCGACCTGGTCCAGGCGCGTGGTCTCGAAGGTGAACAGGCCCTCGGGGACATCGTCCAGAGAGCCGCCCTCGGGCGCGCTGAAGGCCGACAGGTCGAGCCGGCTCAGATCCGTGAACTCCCAGCCTGGCCGGCCCTTGAAGGTCGGGAGCTCGAGCGCCGTGACCTCAGCCAATGGAGCCCTCCATCTGGAGCTCGATCAGGCGGTTCATCTCGACCGCGTACTCCATCGGGAGCTCCTTGACGATCGGCTCGATGAAGCCGTTCACGATCAGCTTGCCGGCCTCCTCCTCGGAGATCCCGCGCGCCATCAGGTAGAACAGCTGCTCCTCGCCGATCTTGGAGACGGAGGCCTCGTGGCCGACGTCGACGTCGTCCTCGCCGATCCGGATCGTCGGGTAGGTGTCCGAGCGCGAGTGCTCGTCCAGCAGCAGCGCGTCGCAGACCACCTTCGAGCGCGATCCGTGGGCGCCCTTGGCGACCTCGAGCAGGCCGCGGTAGGAGCCGCGCCCGCCGTCCTTGGAGATCGACTTGGCGAAGATGTTCGAGGTCGTGTTCGGCGCCACGTGGTAGATCTTGGCGCCGGCGTCCTGGTGCTGGCCCTTGCCGGCGAAGGCGATCGAGAGCACCTCGCCGTGCGCCCGCTCGCCCATCAGGTAGACGCTCGGGTACTTCATCGTGAGCTTGGAGCCGAGGTTGCAGTCGACCCACTCGACGGTTGCGTCGGTCTGCGCGACCGCGCGCTTGGTCACGAGGTTGTAGACGTTCTGCGACCAGTTCTGGACGGTCGTGTAGCGGATCCGCGCGCCCGGCTTTGCGATCAGCTCGACGACCGCGGAGTGCAGCGAGTCGGTCGTCCAGACCGGGGCGGTGCAGCCCTCGACGTAGTGCACGTAGGAGCCCTCGTCGGCGATGATCAGCGTCCGCTCGAACTGGCCCATGTTCTCGGTGTTGATGCGGAAGTAGGCCTGGAGCGGCATCTCGACGTGGACGCCCGGGGGCACGTAGACGAACGAGCCGCCCGACCAGACGGCGCTGTTCAGCGCGGCCAGCTTGTTGTCGTTCGGCGGGATGATCGTGGCGAAGTGCTCGCGCACGAGGTCCTCGTGCTCGCGCAGGCCGGAGTCCATGTCCATGAACACGATGCCCTGCTTCTCGAGGTCCTCGCGGACCTGGTGGTAGACGACCTCGGACTCGTACTGGGCGCCGACGCCCGAGAGGAACTTGCGCTCGGCCTCGGGGATGCCGAGCCGGTCGAAGGTCTTCTTGATGTCCTCGGGGACGTCGTCCCACGTCTTCGACGACTTCTCGGAGGCGCGGACGAAGTAGTGGATGTTGTCGTAGTCGACCTCGGCCAGCATCGGCGAGCCCCAGGTGGGCTGCGGGCGGCTGAGGAAGTGCTCGAGCGCCTTCAGGCGGAACTCGCGCATCCACTGCGGCTCGTTCTTGAACTCGGAGATCTGCTGCACGAGCTCGCGGGAGAGACCCTTGGGCGACTTGAAGGCGTATTCGCTCTCGGGGTCGTGGAAGCCGAACTTCTCCTTGTAGTCAGCGTTGATGCCGACCAGCCCCTGCTGCTCGGCGATCACCTCAGGCGTAGCCATGAGTCAGTCGACCTCCACTTTGATCAGGCCCCCCTCGACCGTCACCGCGAAGGTGTCGATCGGGACGTAGGCAGGCAGGTTGAGGGGCTTCCCGGTCCGCAGGTCGAACACCGATCCGTGCCGCGGGCACTCCACGGTACAGGTCTCGTCGTCGACGTCGCCCTCCATCAGGTCGCCGTCGTCGTGCGAGCAGCGGTCCTCGATGGCGAGGATGTCGCCGGCGCAGTTGACGACGCCGATCTCGAGCTCCTCCCACGTGACGACGCGCTTGGCGCCGGGGGGAAGTTCGTCGACAGGGCATATCTCCACAAAAGTCCGACTCACGGGGTCGGTTTTAGTCTAGCGGCCGGGCGGGTAGGCGGACGAGCGATGACACCGTTCGAGGAGGCCACGGTTCCGCTCTCGGAGCGCGATCTCGCGCGCCTGCAGGCGGCCGCGTGCTCGCGGGTCGAGCGGGCCGGGCTGCTGCACCGTCCTGGCAAGGGACGGACCTCGTTCCCGCTCGATCCCGTGCCGCGCGTCCTGCCGGGCGCCGAATGGGACGAGCTCGAGCTCGGGCTCGGGCAGCGCGTGACGGCGCTCAACGCCTTCGTCGCCGACGCCTACGGCGAGCGGCGGATCGTGCAGGAGGGCGTCGTGCCCGCGCGCGTGATCGAGACCGCGGAGCAGTACGAGCCGCAGATGGTCGGCGTCGAGCCGCCGGGCGGCCTCTGGGTCGGCATCGCGGGCCTCGACCTCGTTCGCGACCCGTCCGGCGAGTTCCTCGTGCTCGAGGACAACCTCAAGACGCCGAGCGGGTTCGGCTACGCGGCGGCGGCGCGCGATGCGGTCGCCGGGGCGCTCGAGCTGACGGACGGCGACCGGCCACGCGGCTACGACGAGGTGCCGGAGCTGCTGGCCGGCGCCCTGCGCGCCGCCGCGGCGGGCGACGGCGATCCCTACCTGATCGTGCTCAGCGAAGGACCCGACAACGGCGCCTACTGGGAGCACTCATGGGCGGCGCAGCGGCTCGGCCTGGCGCTCGTCAAGCCCGAGGAGCTGGAGCTCGACGGCGACCGGCTGCTCCACGGCTCCCGCCGCGTCGACGGCATCTACCGGCGCACGGACGCCGACGTGCTCCACACCGAGGTCGGCACGCTGCTGGCGCCGGCGGTCGGCGCCGGCACGGTCGGCCTGGTGAACGCGTTCGGCACGGGCGTGGGCGACGACAAGCTCACGCACGCCTATGTCGAGGACATGATCCGCTTCTATCTGGGGGAGGAGCCCCGTGTGCGTTCGGTCCAGACGCTCGACCTCGCGCGCCGCGACCACCTCGAGCACGCGCTCGACCGCTTCGACGAGCTCGTGATCAAGACGCGTGCCTCGCAGGGCGGCGTCGGCGTGGTCGTCTGCCCGCACGCCGAGCCCGCGGAGGTGGACGAGCTGCGCGAACGCGTGCGAGAGCGCCCCGAGCAGTGGGTGGCCCAGCCGCTGGTCGACCTCTCGACCCACGCGACGCTCGTCGACGGCGCGCTGTCGCCGCGGCACGTGGACCTGCGACCGTTCGTGTTCATGCACGGCCCCGACCAGCCGCGCGTGATGCCGGGCGGCCTCACGCGCTACGCCGCCGAGGAGGGCGCGGTGGTCGTCAACTCGACCCAGAACGGCGGGTTCAAGGACACATGGGTGCTCGCCCGCTGATCGGCGTCACGACCTCGGAGGTGCGGCGCAAGAAGGACGCCAAGCCGCTCCCGCAGGGTGACCTGCAACAGCCCGAGCTGGCGCTCGGCGTGGTCTACGCGCGCGCGGTCGAGCAGGCCGGCGGCCTGCCGGTCGTGCTGGCTCCGGTCGAGGACGAAGCGGTGACGCCGCTGGTCGAGCATCTCGCCGGCGTCTGCGTGTCCGGCGGCCCGGACCTGGACCCCGCGACCTACGGCGCCGAACCGCACCCGCGCCTGGGTCCCGTGGAGCCGGAGCTCGACGCCTTCGAGCTCGCCGTGGTCCGCCGCGCGGACGAGCGCGGGATCCCCGTGCTCGGCATCTGCCGCGGCTGCCAGGTCCTCAACGTGGCGCGCGGCGGCACGCTGCACCAGCACGTGCCGGATGTCTCGGACGGCTCGGTCGCCCACCGCCAGACCGCGTCCGGGCGCGAGACGTCGCACGACATCAGGATCGAGGCCGATTCGCGCCTGGCGGAGATCGTCGGCCCGGAGGACCTGGACGTGAACGCCTTCCACCACCAGGCCGTCGAGCGGCTGGGTCGCGGCCTGCGCGCCGTGGCGTGGGCGGACGACGGGATCGTCGAGGGCATCGAGGGCGACGGCGAGGCGCTCTACCTCGGCGTGCAGTGGCACGTCGAGACGCTCGTGCACCTCCCGCGCCACGCGCGGGTGTTCGAGGCGTTGATGGACGCCGCGTCCGGTGCGCGCGAGCGCCGCGCCGCGTAGGCGTGACGCTGCTCGGGTAGGACTTCGACCAGGGGGCGATCATCGGTCGCCCCGGCTTGTACTCGGAGGCCCAGGCGGCTCGGCGCCTGGGAGGGAAGGCTGTGTGGATGGCGACGGAAGACGTGCTGCCCGCTTGGGCGACGTGGAACGAGGACAGCTCCGCGGTCTGGACCGTGGGGATCGAAGAAGAGGTGATGCTCGTCTCGCCCGAGACGTGGCTGCCCGAGTCGCGCTGCGAGGACGTCCTGAGCGCGCTGCCCAGCCACGTGGCCGAGTGCGCACGCGCCGAGACGCACGGATCGGCGCTCGAGCTCGCGACCGCGCCGAGCCGCACGGTCGTCGAGGCGGCGGCGCAGATGACGTCGATGCGCGCGTCGCTCGCCGCCACGCTCGACGGGCTGGGCCTGCGCGCCGCCGCCTCGGGCACCCACCCCACGGCCCGCTGGGAGGACGTCGAGGTCTCGCCGGGGGCGCGCTACCAGTTCGTGCACGCGTCGATGCGAGAGCTGGCGCGGCGGGAGCCGACCTTCGGCCTGCACGTCCACGTGGCCGTCCCGGAGGCGGAGACCGCCCTTCGCGCCCTCAACGCGATCCGCGGGCACCTGCCGGTCCTGCTCGCGCTCTCGGGCAACTCGCCGTTCTGGCAGGGCCGCGACAGCGGGCTGGCCTCGGCGCGGACGCCCGCGTTCCAGGCCTTTCCGCGCACCGGGCCGCCGCGCTGGTTCCCCTCCTACGCCGACTACGTCGAGGCGATCGACGTGCTGGTGCGCTGCGACGCCATCCCCGAGCCGACGTTCCTGTGGTGGGACGCGCGGCTCCAGCCGCGCTTCGGGACGCTCGAGGTGCGGATCATGGACGCCCAGACGCGCGTGGCGGACACGGCCGCGATCGCGGCGCTCGTGCAGTGCCTGGTGCGGCTCGAGGCCGAGCGCGAGCCGGGGGTTGCGGATCCCCCGGAGGTGCTGGACGAGAACCGCTTCCTCGCGGCCCGCGACGGCATGGAGGCGCGGCTGGTCGAGCCGGCGGCGTCGTGCCGGCGGCCGGTGCGCGACCGGCTGGCGGAGCTGCTCGAGCGTGCGCCCCGCACGCTCGTGAGCTCGGCTGCGCGGGCGCGCTGGCGGAGGTCGAGGAGCTCGCCGCCGCTCCGGGTGCCGCGCGTCAGACGCGAGCTGGCCGGCGGCGCGGACGACCTCGAAGGGCTCGTCGAAGCCCTGGCCGGCGAGTTCATCTACACTCGAGCAGCGCGGCGAGCGCGCGCGTCGCGATCGACCGCGTAGCGCGGTGCCGCGCTCACGCGTCGCGCGAGCGCGCGAAGACCACGCCGGCGACGCGGCCGGTCGGCGGTGACGAGCGGCGCGCCGGAGTCGCCGGCCGCGCACGTCGGCGCCGCAGCTCGAGCGCCGGGCCGCGGCGAGGCCGCCGTCGACGCGCGCGCTGATGCGGCGGACGACCGGGCGCGGCGCGGCCGAGCAGGCGCGTGTCGCCGCCCGCCGCCGAGCCGCGGCGCGCTCGCCGCTCGACGCCCGGGCACGCGCAGCAGCGCGAGGTCGAGCCGGCGGTCGACGCGCAGCGACGGTCGCCCGCGCGCGCCGTCCGACGGCGTCACCGGTCGCCGGCGACGCCGTCCAGCACGTGCGCGACGGTGACCACGCGCCCGTCGCCGGCCACGAACCCGGTCGCGCGCGTCGTGCCCCACGCGCCACGCGTGACGACCTCGCGGCGCGCGCGGCGGCGCGGCGGCGACGCGCGGCGCGAGCAGCAGCGCCGGCGACGCAGCGGCGGCGAGCCTCATCGCGGCGGCCCCGTCGTGCCGCGGACGACGAGCGTCGGCTCGGTCAGCCGCCGCTCGGCGTCCGTGCGGCCGTCGAGCCGCTCGAGCAGCAGCTCGAGCGCGAGCCGGCCCATCTCGCGCCGCGGCTGGTTGATCGTGGTCAGCGAGATGTGGTGCAGCGCGGCGAGGAACGTGTTGTCGAAGCCGACGACCGAGACGTCCTCCGGCACGCGCACGCCGTCGTCCTCGAGCCGGTCGAGCACGCCCGCGCGCCACGAGGTCGTTGGCGGCGAAGATCGCCGTCGGCAGCGTCGCCGCCGGCGCAGCAGCCGCTCGGCGGCGCGCACGCCCGCGGTCTCGGTGAACTCGCCCGCGATGCACGGCCGCGTGCGCGCTCGAGGCCGACCTCGCGCATCGCCCGCAGGTAGCCCGCCCGGCGCGGCGCGGCGCCGGCGCCGCGGCCGCCGTCGATGTGCACGATCCGCTCGTGGCCGAGCTCGACGAGGTGCTCGACCGCGAGCCGCGCGCCGAGCGCCTCGTCGGTCTCGACGCAGTCGACCGCGTCGCTGCGCAGCACGCGGCCGGTGACGACGACCGGCGGTCGAGCGCGTCGCGGCGAGGATGTCGCGCGTCTCCATCCGCGGGCTGACGAGGATCAGCGCCGTCGGTGCGGTACTCGAGCAGCACCTCGAGCATCGCCCGCTCGCGCTCGGGCCGGCGGCCGCCGGTGCTGAGCAGCAGCCGGTAGCCGAGCCGCGAGGCGAGGTCCTCGATGCCGTCGGCGATCTCGGCGAAGAACGGGTTGTGGAGGTCGTTGAGCAGCACGCCGACCGTGCGCGTGCGGCGGCTGGCGAGGCTGCGCGCGTTGGCGTTCGGCCGGTAGCCGAGCTGCGCGGCCGCCTCCAGCACGCGGGCGCGGCGCTCGTCGCTGACCTTCGGGCTGTCGCGCATGACCAGCGAGACGAGCGCCCGCGAGACCCCGGCCGCGCGCGCGACGTCCTCCATCGTCGGGTGGGCGGGGTTGACAGCTCTGGGCCATCTGGTGAAAGACTCCGTTAGAGCGCTCTAATCGTAACCCGGTTAGCAAGCGCTCCGGAGAGGGTCAACGTTGCGGTGGCGGGGAGCCGCCCGATTTTCGTGCCTCGGATTAGAGCGCTCTAATGGCAGACATCGACAACCGGCTGGCGGCGCGCGCCGATCTCGTGGGGCGTGTGCGAGGTGCCCGGGCTGGGGCCAGCAGCTCGACGCCCGAGCGCGTGTTCGCCGAGATGGCCTCGCTCGGCCTGCGCGCGACCGAGCTCGGGCCCGATCGGCTACCTGCCGTTCGAGCCGGCGGCGATCCGCGAGCGCGCTCGACCGCCACGGCCTGCGGCTCGTCGGCGGCTTCGTGCCGCTCGTGCTGCACGAGCCCGACGCTCGACACCGCCGAGCGCCGAGCGGATCGCCGCGCGTGCTGGCCGCCGCCGGCGCCGAGGTCTTCGTCGCCGCCGTCGTGGCCGACGCCGGCTGGTCTCCCCCGCTCGCGCTCGACGACGACGCCTGGACGCGCGCTGGCGCGCCACCTCGCCGAGATCGAGCGCCGCGTCGAGCAGCACGGCCTCACGCTCGCGCTGCACCCGCACGTGGGCACGCTGGTCGAGACGGCGGAGGACGTCGAGCGGATGCTCGCGCTCACGCGACGTCGGCTGGTGCCTCGACACCGGCCACCTGCTGATCGGCGGCGCCGACCCGGCCGAGTTCGCGCGCCGCCACGGCGAGCGGATCGTCCACGTCCACCTCAAGGACGTCGACGCGGCATCGCCGCACGCTGCGCGCCGGCGAGCTGACGCTCGTGCAGGCCACGCAGGCCGGGCTGTTCCGGCCGCTCGGCGCAGGGCGACGTCGCGCATCGACGAGGTCGTCGATGCGCTGGCGACGGGTACGAGCGCTGGCTCGTGCTCGAGCAGGACACCGCGATCACCGGGGAGGAGCCGCCGGTGGGAAGCGGTCCGGTCATCGATGTGCGGACGAGCATCGAGTACCTGCACATCGCTGGCTCCACGCGGAGAGAGAGGGTTGCTGAGTCATGAGGCGACTTGCGTTGCTGTTCCTGGTGCTGGCGGCCGGCGTGTTCGTGTTCGCCGGCTGCGGCGGTGGCGACGACGACGGCGGCGGCGGCGGACGACAACGTCGACCTGACCCAGGAGCAAGGACATGACGATCGCGATGGTCACGCACGGCGACGGCGGCTCGTTCTGGTCGGTCGCCAAGAAGGGCGCCGAGCAGGCGGCGAAGGACCATGGGCGTCACGCTCAAGTACTCCGAGTCCAACAACGACCCCGAGAAGCAGGCGCAGCTGATCGAGGCCGCGGTCACCGAGGGCGTCGACGGCCTCGCCGTCTCGGCCCCGAACCCGGACGCGATCAAGCGACGCGCGTCAAGACCGCGGTCGACGCCGGCATCCCGGTCATCACGCTCAACTCGGGCGCCGAGGAGTCGGCGTCGCTCGGCGCGATCACCCACGTCGGCCAGACCGAGACGATCGCCGGCGAGGGCGCGGGCGCGAAGCTCAAGGAGGCCGGCGCCACGAAGATGCATCTGCGTCATCCACGAGCAGGGCAACATCGGCCTCAACCAGCGCTGCGAGGGCGCCAAGAAGGGCTTCGGCGGCGAGGTCGAGAACGTCCAGGTCGCGGGCACGAGCGACATCTCGACGACGCTGACCGAGATCCAGTCCAAGCTCGAGGCCGACAAGTCGATCGACGCGCGTGCTGGCGCTCAACCCGGACATCGCGGTCGCCGCGCGTGACGCGGTCGCGGGCGCGAGCTCGGAGGCCAAGCTCGCCACGTTCGACCTCTCCGGCGACGTCATCAAGGCGATCAAGGACGACGAGATCGCTGTTCGCGGTCGACCAGCAGCAGTACCTGCAGGGCTACCTGCCGGTCGTCTTCCTCACGCTCAACAAGACGAACCTCAACACGGTCGGCGGCGGCCAGCCCGTCCTCACCGGGCCCGGGCTTCGTCGACAAGACCAACGCCGCGGAGATCGAGAAGCTGGCGGAGGCCGGCACGCGATGAGCACAACGCTCCAGCCGACGTCGGAGCCGCCGCCGACAGCGGTCGACGAGCGGCTGGCGAAGGTCTCGCTTCCTCACGAAGCTGCTCCAGCGCCCCGAGCTCGGCGCGATGCTCGGCGCCGGCGTCGTGCTGCTCTTCTTCGCGGTCACGGCGGAGCAGTTCGCGACGCTCAGCGGCATCGCGCGCTGGACCGACGTCGCCTCGACGCTCGGGCATCATGGCCGTGGCCGTCGCGCTGCTGATGATCGGCGGCGAGTTCGACCTGTCGGCCGGCGTGATGACCGGCACCGCCGGGCCTGCTGATGGGCATCCTCGCCACCGAGGTCGGGATGAACATCTGGCTGGCGATCGTGCTGACGTTCGTGTTCGCCGCCTGCGATCGGCTTCATCAACGGCTACATGGTCATCAGGACCGGGCTGCCGAGCTTCATCGTCACGCTGGCCACCTTCTTCATCCTCCAGGGCGTCAACCTCGGCGGGACGAAGGCGATCACCGACACGGTGCGGGTCGGCGGCCTGCGCGACGCGGCCGGGCTACGACAGCGCGCAGAAGATCTTCGCGAGCGACTTCTGGGCGCCGCACAACTTCCGCATCAGCGTGATCTGGTGGATCGTGATCACGCGCGCTGGCGACCTGGGTGCTGAGGCGCACGCGCGTCGGCAACTGGATCTTCGGCGTGGGCGGCGACAAGATCGCCGCCCGCAACGTCGGCGTCCCGGTCAACCGCGTGAAGATCGGCCTGTTCATGATGACCTCGATGTGCGCCGCGCTGGTGGGCATCATGATCGCCCTGCGGCTCGGCTCGGTGCAGGCCGGCCAGGGCATCGGCGAGGAGTTCAACTACATCATCGCCGCGGTCGCCGGCGGCTGCCTGCTGACCGGCGGCTTCGGCTCGGCGATCGGCGCGGCGATGGGCGCGCTGATCATCGGGATGACGTTCATCGGGATCCAGTTCTCGCGGCTGGAACACCGACTGGCGCTACCTGTTCCTCGGCGTGATCCTGCTCGCCGCGGTGCTGGTCAACACCTACGTCCGCCGGCGCGCGGAAGGGGGCCCGGTCGATGACCGCCGCTGCTCGAGGTCCGCGGCATCGTCGAAGTACTTCGGCAACGTCATCGCGCTGAAGGACATCTCGACGGTCGTCAACGCCGGCCAGGTGACCTGCGTGCTGGGCGACAACGGCGCCGGCAAGTCGACGTTCATCAAGATCCTCTCGGGCGTGCACGAGCACAGCGAGGGCGAGCTGCTGGTCGAGGGCGAGCCGACGCACTTCGGCTCGCCGCGCGAGGCCAAGGAGGCGCGGCATCGCGACCGTCTTCCAGGACCTCGCGACGGTGCCGCTGATGTCGATCTGGCGCAACTTCTTCCTCGGCTCGGAGCCGACGAAGGGCACCGGCCCGCTGCGGCGCATCGACATCAAGCAGGCGCAAGACGGTGATGCGCGAGGAGATGGCCAAGATGGGCATCGACGTCCGCGACCCCGACCAGATGGTCGGCACGCTGTCGGGCGGCGAGCGCCAGGCGGTGGCGATCGCCCGCGCGGTCTACTTCGGCGCCAAGCTGCTGATCCTCGACGAGCCGACGTCGGCGCTCGGCGTCAAGCAGTCCGGCGTCGTGCTGCGCTACATCGTGCAGGCGCGCGACCGCGGGCTCGGCGTCATCTTCATCACCCACAACCCGCACCACGCCTACCCGGTCGGCGACCGCTTCGTGGTCCTCAACCGCGGCCGGATGCTCGGCGCCTGGGACAAGGGCGAGATCACCCGCGACGAGCTGGTGAAGATGATGGCCGGCGGCGCCGAGCTCGAGCAGCTCACCCACGAGCTGGAGCGGGTGCCGGTGACCGCATGACGCCGTCGACGCCCGCCGCCGAGGCGCTCGGCGGCGGGCAGCGGCACGCGGATCGGCGTCGGCCTGATCGGCTTCGGCTGGCTCGGCCAGGCCCACAGCCGCTCGCTGCTGCGGCATCCCGACGCTGTTCGCCGACCGCGCCGTTCGACGCCGAGCTGGTGATCTGCGCCGACACCGTGCCGGCGCGCCAGCGACGAGGCCGTCGGCGCCTTCGGCTACGCCGAGGCGGCGGCCGACTGGCGGCGCGTGGTCGAGCACCCGGACGTCGACGTCGTCGTTCATCACGGCGCCGAACATGCTCCACCTCGAGCTGATCGAGGCCGCCGCGGCGGCCGGCAAGCACATCTTCTGCGAGAAGCCGGTGGGCGGCACGCCGGAGCAGACCGAGCGCGCGGCGGCCGCCGCGCGCGCGCCGGCGTGATCACCGGCGTGGGCTACAACTACCGCTGGGCGCCGCTCGTGCAGTACGCGCGGCAGCTGATCGCCGACGGCCGGCTCGGCGAGATCACCAACTACCGCGGCCGCTTCTTCTCGATGTACGGCAGCGACCCGCTCGAGCCTGCTGTCCTGGCGCTACCTGCTCGACGAGGCCGGCCACGGCGTCATCGACCGACCTGCTGAGCCACGCCGTCGACCTCGCGCACATGCTGCTCGGCCCGATCGCGCGCGTGGTCGGCACGACCGAGACGTTCATCCGCGAGCGCCCGGTCGACCGCCGCCGGCACGCACTACGGGCGCGGCAGCGCCGACGACCCGCGCGGCGCCGGTCACCAACGAGGACTACGCCGGGATGCTGTGCGAGTTCGCGTCCGGCGCGCGCGGCACGTTCGAGGCGAGCCGCACGATCGTCGGCCCGGAGAGCCAGATGGCGTTCGAGGTCTACGGCACCAAGGGCGCGCTGAGCTGGAACCTCGAGCAGCTCAACGAGCTGCAGGTCTACCTCGCCGAGGACGAGCTGCACACCGGCTACCGCACGGTGTTCGGCGGCGACCGCTTCCCCTACCACGGCAACTTCGTGCCCGGCAGCGCGAACGGGATCGGCTTCGAGGACCTGGTCGTGATCGAGGACTTCGAGTTCCTGCGCTCGCGTCGCCGAGCGGCCGCCCGCACGCGCCGGGCTTCGACGACGCGCTGGCGTTCGTGCGCGTGCAGGCGGCGCTGCTGCGAGTCGGTCCGCAGCGGGCCGCTGGGAGGACGTGTCGATGATCGCGACGCGACCGCGACGCTGCGGCATCGGCGTGATCGGCGTCGGCCGGATCGGCCGCATGCACGCCGAGCTGCTCGCGCGCCAGGTGCCCGGGCGCGACGCGTCGCCGCGGTCTACGACGCCGCACGCCGGACGGCGCGCGCGCGTCGGGCGGAGCTCGGCGTGCCGGCGCGTCGAGCGTCGAGGAGCTGCTCGGCGCCGCCGACGTCGACGCGGTCGCGATCTGCATCGAGCACCGACACCCACGCCGACCTGATCGTCGCCGCCGCGCGGCGCGGGCAAGGCGATCTTCTGCGAGAAGCCGATCTCGCTCGACCTCGCCGAGGTCGACCGCGCGCTGGCCGCCGTCGACGCGGCCGGCGTGCCGTTCCAGATCGGCTTCAACCGCCGCTTCGACCCCGCCCACGCAGGCGGTGCGCGACGCCGTCGCCGCGCGGCGAGGTCGGCGAGCCGCAGCTCGTGCGCATCTCCAGCCGCGACCCCGCGCCGCCGCCGCTGGAGTACGTGCGCGCGCTCGGGCGGGATCTTCCTCGACATGACGATCCACGACTTCGACATGGCCCGCTACGTCGCCGGGCAGCGAGGTCGTCGAGGTCTACGCCCGCGGCGCGGTGCGCGTCGACCCGGCGTTCGCGCGAGGCCGACGACGTCGACACCGCGCTGGTCACGCTCGTGCACGCCAACGGCTGCCTGACGGCGATCGACAACAGCCGCCAGGCCGTCTACGGCTACGACCAGCGCGTCGAGGTGTTCGGCTCGCGCGGCATGGCGGCGTCGGAGAACCCGCTCGCGCACACGGCGCGTCGTGCGCACCGCGACGGCACGCGCGCGGCCGACGCTGCCGTACTTCTTCCTCGAGCGCTACATCCCGAGCTACCTGCGCGAGTGGGAGGCGTTCGTGCGACGCCGTCGCGGACCGGCGCGACGCCGCCGGTCACGGGCCGCCGACGCCCGCGCGCCGCTCGTCATCGGCCTCGCCGCCTGGCAGTCGCTGCGCGAGGGACGGCCGGTCCGCCGATCGAGCGAGGTCGACGCGGCGTCGACGCGATCTGGCTGACCGGCGGCATCGCGGCTTCGTCGGCTCGCACCTCGTGCGAGGCGTTCGACGACGTGCTGGCGCGCCGTCGCACGCCGAGGTCGACGTGACCGACGCCGAGGCGGTGCGCCGCAGCGTCGCCGCGTACGGGCCCGACGCGATCGTCCACGCGGCGATCCTCAACGACTTCGCCGCGGCTCGAGCGCGAGCGGCTGGGGCGCGTACGTCGGCGCGACGCGCAACGTCGTCGCGGCGCGCCGGCGGCGCGCACGTCGTGCTCGTCTCGACCGACTGGGTGTTCGACGGGACGCGGGCTGGCGGACGAGGACGACGCCGCCGAACCCGATCAACCTCTACGGCATGCTGAAGGCGGCGAGCGAGCTGGTGGTCGACAGCGGGCGGCGCGGTCGCGCGGATCGCCGGCCGTGCAGGGCGTCGCTCGGACGCGCCGCGCAGCCAGGACGCCGGCTTCGGCTACTTCGTCGCCGTCGATCGTGCGCGCGCTGCGCGCCGGCGAGCGCGTTCACGGTCTGGGAGGGCGCCGAGATCAACATGGTCGCGACGCCGACGCTGGCGTCCGACGCCGCCGCGCTGATCGCCGCGCGATCGAGCGCCGGCGGCCGCACCGGCGATCTTCCACTGCTGCGGCGGCGAGTCGCGTCGACCGGCGGACGCTCGCGCGAGCGCACGGTCGCGGCGTTCGGGCTCGACGGCGACGCTGCTCGAGCTTCGGCCCGCCGCCGCGCGCCGGCGCGTTCCCGGTGCCGTACGACACGCGGCTCGACGCGACGGCGACCGCCGCCGCGCTCGGCGTCGAGCTGCCGGACCTGGACGACCAGCTGCGCCGGCTGGAGAGGAGCCTGAGTTGCACGACCTGATCACCATGGGCCGCGTCGGCGTCGACCTCTATCCGGAGCAGATCGGGGTCTCGCTCGCCGAGGTGCAGACGTTCGCCAAGTCGCTCGGCGGCAGCGCGACCAACGTGGCGGTGGCGGCCGCGCGGCTGGGCGTGCGGGCCGCGGTGATCACCAAGGTCGGCGACGACCCGTTCGGCCCGTACGTGCGCGATGCGCTGCGCGGCTTCGGCGTCGACGACCGCTGCGTCGGCACGCACCCGACGCTGCGCACGCCGGTCGTGTTCTGCGAGATCCACCCGCCCGACGACTTCCCGCTGCTCTTCTACCGCGAGCCGCAGGCGCCGGACATGACGCTCGCCGCGGACGAGCTGGACTTCGACGCGATCCGCGCCGCGCGGGTGTTCTGGACCACGGGCACCGGCCTGTCGGCCGAGCCGAGCCGCGACGGCGACGTTGGCCGCGCTCGAGCCGCGCGTGAGGGCGGGATCACCGTCCACGACCTCGACCACCGGCCGATGTTCTGGTCCGACGAGTCGCGAGGCCGGCCACTGGGCGCGCGCGGCGCTGAAGCACGCCACCGTCGCGGTCGGCAACCGCGACGAGGTGGCGGTCGCGGTCGCGCACGCGCGACCCGTACGCGGCGTCGGCCGCGCTGCTCGAACTCGGCGTCCAGCTCGCGATCGTGAAGCGCGGGCCCGAGGGCGTTCTCGCGCGCACGCGCGACGAGCTGGTCGAGGTCCCGCCGGTGCCGGTCGACGTCGTGTGCGGCCTGGGCGCGGGCGACGCGTTCGGCGGCGCGCTGGTCTACGGCCTGCTGCACGGGTGGCCGCTGGAGCGGACGATCCGGCTCGCCAACGCTGCCGGCGCGCACGTGGCGGCGCGGCTCGCGTGCGCGGACGCGATGCCGTCGCTTGAAGACATCGAGCCGCAGGAGGTGCGGGCATGAAGCTGACCGTCGCCCAGGCGCTGGTGCGCTTCCTCGCCGCGCAGGAGATCGAGCGCGACGGCGAGCGCCGCCGCTTCTTCGCCGGCTGCTTCGGCATCTTCGGCCACGGCAACCTCGCCGGGCTCGGCCAGGCGCTCCAGCAGCACCAGGACCTGCTCCCCTACCACCAGGCCCGCAACGAGCAGGCGATGGTCCACATCGCCGCCGGCTACGCGCGCCAGCGCAACCGGCTCGGCGACCTTCGCGTGCACGACGTCGATCGGGCCGGGCGCGACGAACATGGTCACCGGCGCGGCGCTGGCGACGATCAACCGGCTGCCGGTGCTGCTGCTGCCGGGCGACACGTTCGCCACGCGCGCGCCGCACCCGGTGCTGCAGCAGCTCGAGGCGCCGCACGACGCGACGCTGTCGGTCAACGACTGCTTCCGGCCGGTGTCGCGCTACTTCGACCGCATCGACGCGCCCCGAGCAGCTCGTGCCCGCCGCGCTCGAGGCGATGCGCGTGCTGACCGACCCGGCCGAGACCGGCGCGGTGACGCTGGCGCTGCCCGAGGACGTGCAGACCGAGGCGGTCGACGTGCCCGAGGCGTTCCTCGAGCCGCGCGTGTGGACGGTCTACCGGCAGCCGCCGGCGCCCGAGGCGCTCGCGCGGGCCGCCGAGCTGGTCCGCGACGGCGCAGCGCCCGCTGATCGTCGCCGGCGGCGGCGTGATCTACAGCCGAGGCGACCGACGCGCTGCCGCGCTCGCCGAGGCGACCGGCATCCCGGTCGGCGAGACGCAGGCGGGCCGCGGCGCGCTGCCGTCCGACCACCCGCTGCGCGCTCGGCGCGATCGGCGCGACCGGCACGCCGGCCGCCAACCGGCTCGCGCGCGAGGCCGACCTCGTGATCGGCGTCGGCACGCGCTGGAGCGACTTCACGACCGCCTCGCAAGTCGGCGTTCCAGGACCCCGACGTGCGCTTCGTCAACATCAACGTCGCCGCGCTTCGACGCCGCCAAGCACAGCGCGCTGGCCGTGGTCGCCGACGCGCGGCTGGCGCTCGAGGCGCTGCAGCGACGCGCTGGCCGGCCACCGCGTCGATCCGGCGTGGGCGCGCGCGCGCGGCCGAGGAGGCCGCGGCCTGGGCGGCCGAGGTCGACGCGCCTCGTCACGCGCGGGCCACGAGCCGCTGCCGAGCCAGGCCGAGGTGATCGGCGCCGTCAACGACGCCGCCGGCGAGACCGGACGTGGTCGTGTGCGCGGCCGGCTCGATGCCCGGCGACCTGCACAAGCTGTGGCGCGCGCGCGACCCGAAGGGCTACCACGTCGAGTACGGCTACTCGTGCATGGGCTACGAGATCCCCGGCGGCATGGGCGTCAAGCTCGCCGCGCCCGAGCGCGAGGTCTTCGTGATGGTCGGCGACGGCTCGTACCTGATGCTGCCCGGGCGAGCTCGCCGACCGCGGTCGCGGAGGGCATCAAGCTCGTCGATCGTGCTCGTCGCAGAACCACGGCTACGCGTCGATCGGCGCGCTGTCGCGCTCGGTCGGCTCGGCCGGCTTCGGGACGCTCTACCGCTCGCGCGCGAACGGCTCGGCTGCCGACCGACGAGCGGCCGCAGCGCGAGCCGCTGCCGGTCGACCTCGCCGCCAACGCCGAGAGCCTCGGCGCGCGGGTGATGCGGGCGCGCACGATCGACGAGCTGCGCGACGGCGCTGGCGGCGGCGCGCGACGGCGGCCGGGCCGGTCGTCGTGCACGTCGAGGTCGACCGCTACGCGGGCGTGCCGAGCTACGAGAGCTGGTGGGACGTGCCGGTCGCCGAGGTCCCGACCGACGAGTCGGTGCGCGCGGCGCGCGCGGAGTACGAGCGCGCCGCGCGCCCAGCGCCACTACATCGAGCCCCATGAGCAGCTCGTCGTCGCCGCGCCGAGCCGGCGTCGACGCGCGTCGTGCCGGTCACGCCCGAGTCGGCCGGCTGGACGCTACGTCGGCTTCGAGGCTCGGCTCGACGGCGCGTCGGTCGAGCGCGACGACCGGCGCTCGCGAGCTCTGCATCGTCGTGCTCGTCGGGGACGCTGCACGTGCGCTCGCGAGCACGGCGACTGGCACGATCTCGGCGGCCGCGCCGACCCGTTCGTCCGGCGCTGCCCGACGCGGCGTACCTCCCGCCCGGCACGCGCTACGTGCTCGAGCGGCGACGGCCGAGGTCGGGCTCTGCTGCGCGCCCGCGCTCGGCGGGCGCGCCGGCGCGCGTGCTGCCCGGCGACCGCGATCGAGCTCGAGACCCGCGGCGACGGCGCCCACGAGCGCACGATCCACCCGATCCTGATGGGCGACGAGGCGGCCGACTCGCTGCTCGTCTGCGAGGTGCTCACCCCGCCCGGCCACTGGTCGAGCTACCCGCCGCACAAGCACGACCGCGACGCGCATGCCCGAGGAGTCGCTTCCTCGAGGAGACCTACTACCACCGCGTCGAGCCCGCCGCACGGGCTTCGGCGCTCCAGCGCGTCTACACCGCCGACGGCTCGCTCGACGAGACGCTCGTCGTGCGCGACGGCGACACCGTCCTCGTCCCGCGCGGCTACCACACCGTCTCCGCCCCGCCGGGTTACGCTCTGTACTACCTCAACGTGATGGCCGGCCCCGTCCGCGCCTGGGCCGTCGCCAACGACCCCGACCACGAGTGGACGCTGACGCCATGACCTCACGCCTCAATCCCTACATCACGTTCCCCGACACCGCCCGGGAGGCGATGGAGTTCTACCGGGACGTGTTCGGCGGGAACCTGGACGTGAACACGTTCGGCGACTTCGGCGGGGACGCCCCGAACCCCGAGGGCATCATGCACGCCCAGCTCGAGACCGACCGCGGCTTCACGCTGATGGCCTCAGACCTCGCGCCCGGGATGGAGCACAGCCCGGGCAACAACATGGCTGTCAGCCTCAGCGGCGACGACGGCGACGAGCTGCGCGGCTACTGGGACAAGCTGTCGGCCGGCGGCACCGTCACCGTGCCGTTCGAGAAGCAGATGTGGGGCGCCGAGTTCGGCATGTGCGTCGACCGGTTCGGCGTGAGCTGGATGGTGAACGTCAGCCCGCCGCAGAGCCAGGAGAGCGCAGCCCGCTGAGGAATTGGTCGAGCACGAAGTCGTAGTGCTCGTCGCTGCCGTAGGCGCCCATCACGCGCTCACCGATTCGCACCGCGCTCAGCCCAGGGCTGGGCGAGCTGAAGAGCGGCTGCCGCTGATCGCCCTCCTCGCCTGACCTAGCATGTCGCGCGTGGAGGCAGAGCTACTCGTCGAGACCGACGGCGCCGTCGCCACGTTCACGCTCAACCGGCCGGAGCGGCTCAACGCGGTCACGCCACGGATGGTTGACGAGCTCGATGCCGCGCTCGCCGCGGCGATCGAGGACGATGCGGTGCGGGTGATCCGGCTGCGCGGCGCCGGGCGCGCGTTCTGCTCGGGCTACGACCTCGAGTGGGCCGCCGAGCTGATGCGTGCGGGCGACCTCGCCGGGCCGTGGGACCCGGCCGCCGACCACCGCACGATGAGCCGCTACGTGAACAGCTACATGGCGCTGTGGCGATCGCCGAAGCCGGTCGTCGCGCAGGTGCATGGCGTCTGCGTCGGCGGCGGCTCGGACCTCGCCCTGTGTGCCGACCTGATGCTGTGCGCGGAGGACGCGCTGATCGGCTATCCGCCGGCGCGGGTCTGGGGCTCGCCGACCACGGCGATGTGGTTCCACCGGCTCGGCCTCGAACGCGCCAAGCGCCTGCTGCTGACCGGCGACCCGATGAACGGCGCGACCGCGGCCGAGTGGGGCTTCGCCTCGGGCGCGTATCCGGCCGAGAAGCTCGACGCGGCCGCGCTGGCGCTCTGCCGGCGGGTCGCGCGCCTGCCCGCCAACCAGCTCCAGTTCATGAAGACGCTCGTGAACACGGCGGTCGAGCAGCAGGGCCTGGCCGCGACGCAGACGCTCGGCACGCTGCTGGACGGCGCCGCGCGCCACACGCCCGAGGGGACCGAGTTCTCGCGCGCGGCCGCCGGCGACCTCAAGGCCGCCGTCCGCGCCCGCGACGAGCCGTTCGGCGACTACGGCTTCGGCTCGCGGACCGTCAGCGACCCGCTGGCGTGACCTTCGTGAAGGTCAGATGGAAGTCGAGCTCCCACGTGGCGCCCTCGTCGGTCGAGGTCTCCCAGTCGCCCTCGATCGTGCGGCCGTCCTCGCTGAACGTCCCCTTGTAGCGCTGCCAGAACCGCAGCGGCGAGAAGTCCGGCTTCGTTCGTGAGAGCGTCCAGACGCCGTCCTCGAGCGCCATCTCATAGACGCGGGCGACCCCGCGCGAGTCGAAGTAGTGCTGGAGCAGCGTGCCGCGGCCCTCGTCGAAGCCCATGATCGCGACGCCGTCGGGCGCGTCGGGGTGCGGGATGTCCCAGCGCTCGATCAGGAACTTCTCGCCCGGCATCCACTCGAACAGGAC
Source organism: uncultured Solirubrobacteraceae bacterium (assembly GCA_963830725.1). Classification (GTDB taxonomy): domain Bacteria; phylum Actinomycetota; class Thermoleophilia; order Solirubrobacterales; family Solirubrobacteraceae; genus DASSUW01. Next base: position 519,614 of record CAWHNO010000002.1, read on the forward strand.
GCGTCCCTGCGGCGCCTCGGGGATGCCGACCGTCATCGTCCACTCGCCGATGAACGCCTCGAGCCCGGCCATCACGCGAGCGGGATCGGGTCGCCGCGCTCGCTCTCCGGGCGCGGGCCGAAGATGCGGCGCTCGGACTCGTCGATCGCCACGTCGTTGATGCTCGCCTCGCGCCGCCGCATGTAGCCCTCGGCGTCGAACTCCCACTGCTCGTTGCCGTAGCTGCGCCACCAGCGGCCGGAGGCGTCGCGCGATTCGTACTGGAAGCGCACGGCGATCCGGTTGCCGCTGAACGCCCACAGGTCCTTGCGCAGCGCGTAGTCGAGCTCGCGCGCCCACTTGCGCGTGAGGAAGTCGACGATCTCCGCGCGGCCGCTGAGGAACTCGTCCCGGTTGCGCCACCGGGAGTCCTCGGTGTACGCGGCGGCGACCCGCTCCGGGTCGCGCGTGTTCCATGCGTCCTCCGCCGCCTGGACCTTCTGGCGGGCGGTCTCCTCGGTGAACGGCGGCACCGGCGGGCGCATCGATGGGAAGGCTAACGCTCCCGACAGGCGGTAGTCTTCGTCGCGGCGCGGTCCCGCGCCCAACCCCCGATTCCGGCGCTCACGCCGCCGGCCCGAGCGGGGGCAAAGGGGGCTCGAGCCCTTGGGACGCCGGTCAGTGCTGCCCTTTCCGGCGGGGCGTCGTGAGCGTGAGTCGCGGGGCCGCCGCCAGTTCGAAAGGTGCACCGAGATGACCAGGCAGAAATCGTTCAAGCGCCTCGTGCGGGCCCGGATGGAGAAGACCGGCGAGAGCTACACCGCGGCCCGCGCGATGCTGCTCACCGCGAGCGAATCGGCCGAGCCGTGGCTCGCGACGTCCGACGAGGCGATCCGCGAGCGGACGGGACGCGGCTGGGAGGAGTGGTTCGACCTGCTCGACGAGTGGGGCCTGAACCAGCACCGGGAGATCGCGCGCCGGGTCGCCGCGGAGCTCGGCATCGATCCGCTCGCCTGGAACGCCCAGGCGATCACCATGAGCTACGAGCGCACCCGCGGGCTGCGCGCCGCCGGCGAGCGTGCCGACGGCTTCGCCGTCACCGCGCAGAAGACCGTGGGGGTGCCGGTCGACCGGCTCTTCGACGCGTTCGTCGACGGCTCGCTGCGGGCGCGCTGGCTGCCCGAGGACCAGCTGCGCGAGCGCACGGCGACCAAGCCGAAGTCGGCCCGCTTCGACTGGGCCGACGGCACGACCCGTGTGAACGTGACCTTCATCGCGAAGGGCTCCAGCAGCACGGCGGCGGTCGAGCACGCACGGCTCGCCGACGCCGGCGAAGCCGCCCGGATGAAGGCGTTCTGGCGCGAGCGCCTGAGCACCCTCAAGGCGCAGCTCGCGGCCGATGCCTGAGATCGAGCTCGTCGCGGTCCTCGCCGCGACCGCCGCGGCGTTCGTCTCGGGCGGCGCCTACTACGCCGTGGTCGGCGCGCAGCTGCCCGGGGCGAACGAGCCGATGCCGCCGTGGAAGCTCGCCGTCGAGGTCCTGCGCTGCCTGGTCCTCGCCGCCGTGGTCGCGGGCCTCGCCTCGCAGGGGCGGATCGACACGTGGACCGGCGGCCTGCTGCTGGGCGTCGCGCTGTGGATCGGGTTCCCGCTCGTGCTGTGGATCGGCGCCGTGATCCACGAGAACACGCCGCTGAGGCTCGCCATCATCCACGGCGGCGACTGGCTCGTGAAGCTGCTGCTGGTGGGGGTGATCGTCAGCGCCTGGTGACGCCGCGCGCGAGCCGCCCGGACAGAGCCTGCAGCTCCTCGACCAGCTCGGGCGGCTCGTGGACCTCGAACTCGACGCCCAGCATCGCCACGCGGAGGGCGAGCCAGGTGAGGTTGTCGTCGCCGCTCCGGTACTCGCAGCGGTCCTCGTCGAGCGGCACGACCGTCCCCCACCCGGCGGGCACGCGCACGCTGTCGGCGGGCGCATGCACGGTGAGGCGCGCCTCGTAGCGGCTCGGCAGCGCCGAGAACCGCTGCTCGACGAACGCCGCCGGGTCGGCGGCCGGGAGCCTGCGCGGCGTGAAGCGCGTGCCGAGCGCGACCGGCTCGGTGATCCGGTCGACGCGGAAGGTGCGCCAGTCGTCGCGGCCGCGGTCCCAGCAGACGAGGTACCAGCGGCGGCCGCGATTCACGACCGCGTGCGGCTCGACGTCGCGGCGCCCGAACTCGCCGCCGGCCGCGCGGTAGCCGAAGCGGACGCACTCGTGGTCGCGGCAGCCGCCGGCGAGCACGGTGAGGCACTGCGGGTCGACCGTCGGGCCCTCGGGCGGGAGCGACATCGTCGTCGCGCCGAGCGCCTGGACGCGCCGGCGCAGATGCGCGGGCAGCACCTGCTCGAGCTTGACCAGCGCCCGCACCGACGTCTCCTCGATGCCCGTGACCGACGCCCGCGCCGCCGTGCGCAGGCCGACCGCGATCGCGATCGCCTCGTCGTCGTCGAGCAGCAGCGGCGGCATCGCCGTCCCCGCCGCCAGCCGGTAGCCGCCGGCCGGGCCGGTCAACGACTCGACCGGATAGCCGAGCCCGCGCAGGCGCTCGACGTCGCGCCGGATCGTCCGCCGCGACACTTCGAGCCGGTCCGCCAGCTCGCCGCCGGGCCAGTCGCGGCGGGTCTGGAGCAGGGACAGCAGGGTGAGCAGGCGGCTCGAGGGCATCGAGGACAGATCTTGACCTAAACCGGCCGTATCGTGCCATCCATGTCGCAGAACACAGAGAGCGCGCCCATCCTCGGCAGCCGCGACGGCTACCCCGACGGGGTGCCCTGCTTCATCGACACGAACCAGCGCGACATCGACGCTGCGCAGCGCTTCTACGGAGGGCTCTTCGGCTGGGAGTTCGAGGAGTGGACGCCCGGCCTGTACTGGATGGCGACCATCGACGGCCTCAACGTCGCCGGCATGGGCCTGCGGCCCGACGACGAGCCGTCGTGGAACACCTACATCCAGGTCGCCGGCGCCGACCAGGCCACGGCCGACGCGCTCCAGCTCGGTGCCCAGGTCCCGATGCCGCCCATGGATGTGCCGGGCGCCGGCCGCATGTCGGTGATCACCGATCCGACCGGCGGCGTGTTCCGCACCTGGGAGCCCCGCGAGCACCGCGGCGCCCAGCTCGTGAACGTCAACGGCACGTGGAACTGGAGCGACCTCTACACGCCCGACCCGAGCCTCGCCGAGCCGTTCTACCGCGCCCTGTTCGGCTGGGAGGCCAGGCCGGTCTCGTTCGGCGAGGTCTCCGCGATCATGTGGACCCGGCCCGGCTACGGCGACACGCTGGAGGCGCGCAACCCGGGCATCCGCAAGATGCACGAGGAGGCGGGCGCGCCCGATGGCTTCACCGACTGCATCGGTTGGCTGGTGGAGGACGACGGCCCGTCACGCTGGGCGGTCACCTTCACGGTCGACGACCCCGACACGACCGCGGCCCGCGCGGCCGAGCTGGGCGGCGAGGTCGTCGTAGAGCCCTACGACGCCGGGCATGTTCGCGTCGCTCTGCTCAAGGACCCGCAGGGCGCGGTGTTCACCGTCAGCTATTACGACTCAGGCCGCTAGCGAGAGGTGCGCGGCGCCCTCGAGGAGCAGCAGCCGCGGGTTGTCCTGCGTGAGCAGTGCCGCCAGGCGCTCGCTCGCGCCGCGGCGGACGAGCGCCTCGAAGCCGCGCTCGAGCGTGTCGTCGCGCGTGCCGGGATGGCCGTCTGACGCCAGGCACCAGACCATGCCGTCGCCGAGCAGCCGCTCGGCGGCGGCCCGCGCCCGCGCGCCGTGGCGGCCGAACAGCGACGTCGCGTTGACCTGGAGCAGGGCGCCGCGATCCACCAGCCGGTGCAGCCGCCGGTCGCCGCCGGCCACCGGCGCGGCGCGCTCCGGGTGCGCGAGCAGCACGTCGTAGCCGAGCTCCCACAGCCGCTCGGCGGCGGCCGTGAAGTCGTCCTCGATGCCCTCGAACGGACACTCGAGCAGGAGCCACCGTGCCCCTTCCGGGCCCTGCGCGATCAGCTCGAGCGAGTCCGGTGCGAGGACCAGCGCCTCCTCGTGGGCGAGCTCGCCGCCGGGATGCAGCCGTACCTGGATCCCCGCGGCCGCGATCGCCTGCGCCGCCTCGTCGCGCAGCGCCGCCAGCCGGCTCAGGTCGACATGCGGGAAGTCGATGCGCTTGATGTGCGGCGTGCACGCCACGTCGGTGACACCGGCAGCCTCGAGCCGGCGCGCGTGGGCGATCGTGTACGCCATCGCGGGCGCCCCGTCGTCGAGGCCGGGCAGCAGATGGCAGTGCAGGTCGACGTACGACATCCCCTTCCACGGTACGACGCGAGCTTGCGAGCGTCGTAGAGCCTTCACGGGCTGGATACGATCGAGCCGTGCCCGATCGCCTCTACTTCACCGAATCCGACGAGGCCAACGCGCTGATCGCCTCGGATCCGATGGCCCTGCTCGTCGGCTTCGCGCTCGACCAGCAGGTCTCCGTCCAGAAGGCCTTCTCCGGCCCGCTGGCCATCCGCGAGCGGCTCGGCTCGCTCGACGCCGCCACCCTCGCGGAGGCGGATCTCGAGCCCGTGTTCCGCCAGCGGCCCGCCATCCACCGCTTCCCGGCCAACATGGCCAGGCGGGTGCACGAGCTGGCCGTCCACGTGCGCGACAACTACGACGGCGACGCCGCGCGGATCTGGACCGACGCCGAGGACGGCGCCGCGCTGCGCGCCAACCTCGCCGCCCTGCCCGGGTTCGGCGAGATGAAGATCAAGGCGCTCGGCTCGGTGCTCGCCAAGCGTTACGGCGTCGAGGCGGCGCAGGAGCTCGTGCCGTGGCATCCGACGCTCGGCGACGTCGACTCGGCGCAGGCGCTGGCCGACTACCAGTCGGCCAAGCGCCTGCACAAGGCGGAGTGGTCGAAGGCGCCGGCCTAGTACGTCGCGAGCACCCGCGCCGGGCCGCCCGAGCCGTCCTGCCACGGGATCACGCCGACGATCGCGGTGGCGCCGCTCGGCGGCAGCTGGTCGAGGTTGGCGAGGTTCTCGAGCCCGAAGTTGTCGGCGTTGAGCCAGTTGACGTGCACCGAGAACGTCGTGGACTGGCCGTTGTCGAGGCTCAGCGTGTCGACGCCGATCGCCGCCGCGTCGCGCCGCTCGAGCAGGTACGCGATCGCCTCGTCGCCGAAGCCGGGGAAGTGATAGTCGCCGAGCGGGCCGCCCTTGTAGGCGGCCTCGTCGCCGATCTTCCGGCCCAGCCGGAGTCCATCGCGACGAGCGCGCCGTCCGGGATCCGCCCGTGCCGCCGCTCGAAGCGCCGCAGGTCGTCCGCGTCGACGACGGCGTCGGGGTCCGACTCCGCGCGCCGCGAGATGTCGATCACGACGATCGGCAGCACGAGCTCGCGCAACTCGAGCTGCGGCGTGAACCGGCCACCCGCGACGAAGTGGGCGGGGGCGTCCATGTGCGTCCCGGAGTGCTCGTCGAACGTCCACTCCTGCTTGTAGAACCCGTTCGCCGGGATGGTCGTGAGCGTCCGGCGCGCCGGCGGGTTGCCGGTGTAGACGGGGAACCCCGCCGTGAACGTCGTGCGTCAGGTCCACGACCTTGCCGCGCGACTTGTGGCCGTGGCGCCTGCGCTTGTGCGCGAGCGCCTCGCCCGGCATGAGCGCGGCCAGCGCCGCGGCGCCGCCCCCGGCCAGCGCCGTACGCCGCGTGATCGTCGGCTGGCTGTCACGAACCGCCTCGACCGTGCCCGGAAGACACATCCCCGACCCCCTCGTTGTGGTGTTCCTACGCGGCTTCGTCGCTCTCCGCCGCGTTCGGCGGAGTATCAGTCTCCCATGCGGCGGCATGCCCGAGCGATGCGCTCTTGAGCACCTTGAGCGAGAGCAGCGCGCACTTCAGGCGCGTCGCCGAGATGTCGATCCCCAGCAGGTCGAGCACGAAGCCGCGATCGAGCTGGAGCAGCTCGGAGACCGGCATGCCGATCACCTCGTCGGACGTCATCGACGCCGACGCCTGCGAGATCGCGCAGCCGTGGCCCGAGAAGCGGACGTCCTCGATCTTGCCCTCGCCGTCGACCTTGAGCTGGACCTTCAGCTCGTCGCCGCACAGCGGGTTGAGGTCGTCGGCCTCATAGTCGAAGTCTTCGAGCTCACCCCAGTGATGCGGGTTCTTGTAGTGCTGGAGGATGTTCTCGCGGTAGAGGTCGTCCATCAGGCGAACACGTCCCGGACGGTACCGAGCGCGTCGATCAGACGGTCGACCTCCTCGCGCGTGGAATGGACGGCGAACGACGCGCGGGTGGTGGCGGAGACGCCGAGCCGGCGCATCAGCGGCTGCGCGCAGCTGTGGCCGGCGCGCACGCAGACGCCCTCGCGGCCGAGGATCTCGGCGACGTCGTGCGGATGGACGCCGTCGAGCGCGAACGCGGCGACGCTGCCGCGGTGCTCGATGTCGGGCCCGAAGAGCGTGAGGCCCGGGACCTCGCGCAGGCGCTCGACCGCGTAGCCGACGACGTCGCGCGAGTGCTCCCACACCGCCTCCATGCCGATGCCGGAGAGGAAGTCGGTCGCCGCGCCGAGGCCGATCGCCTCGGCGACCATCATCGTGCCCGCCTCGAACTTGGCGGGCGGCTCGGCGGCGGTGAACCCCTCCTCGGTCACACGGCCGATCATGTGCCCGCCGCCGAGGAACGGCGGCATCGCCTCGAGCAGTGCACGGCGCCCGTGCAGGACGCCGATGCCGGTCGGGCCGTAGGCCTTGTGGCCGGTCCAGGCGTAGAAGTCGACGTCCAGCGCCGCCACGTCGACCGGCAGGTGCGGCACCGCCTGCATGCCGTCGACCACCACGAGCGCCCCGACCGCGTGAGCGCGGCGGGCGATCTCGTCGATCGGGTTGACGGTTCCCAGCACGTTCGAGACGTGCGCGACCGCCACGAGCTTCGGCCCGCGGGCGAGCGCGGCGTCGAGCGCGTCCATGTCGAGCAGCCCGTCGTCGGTGATCGGCACCCACTCGGTCCGACAGCCGAGCAGCTGCCACGGGACGATGTTGGAGTGGTGCTCCATCTGCGTGAGCACCACGGTGTCGTCGGGGCCGAGGTTCGCGCGCCCCCACGTGTAGGCGACGAGGTTGATCGCCTCCGTCCCGTTCTTGGTGAAGACCGTCTCGCCGGCGGTCGAGCCCGTGAACGCCGCGACCTTCTCGCGCGCGACCTCATACGCCTCGGTGGCCTCGGCCGCGAGCGGGTACACGCCGCGGTGGATGCTCGCGCGGTACTCGTTGTAGTAGCGGTCCATCGCCTCGATCACGGACCGCGGCGTCTGCGACGTGGCGGCCGAGTCGAGGTAGACCAGGCCCTCCTGCGCGAGGACGGGGAACTCGGTCGCGGGAGGGACCGTCAGGCTCATGCGGCGGCGGTGACCTCGTCGCGGATCCACCCGTAGCCGCGCTTCTCGAGCTCCGTCACCAGCTCCGGGCCGCCCTCCTTGACGATCCGCCCGTCGAACATGATGTGCACGAACTGCGGAATCACCATGTGCAGGATGCGCTGGTAGTGGGTGATGATCAGCACGCCCATGTCGGAGCCCTGGGCGACGGTGTTGACGCCGGCGGCGACCGTGTTGAGCGCGTCGATGTCGAGCCCCGAGTCGGTCTCGTCGAGCACGGCCAGGCGCGGGTTGAGCAGCGCGAGCTGGAGGATCTCCATGCGCTTCTTCTCGCCGCCGCTGAAGCCGTCGTTGAGGTAGCGGTTGGAGAACTCGCGCGGGACGTTGGTCAGCTCCATCGCCGCCTCGACCGTCTTGCGGAAGTCCTTCAGCGAGATCTCGTCCTCGCCGCGCGCCTCGCGGGCCGCGTTCATGACCATGCGCAGGTACTTGGCGACGGTCACGCCCGGGATCGCGACCGGGTACTGGAAGGCCATGAAGAGACCGGAGCGGGCGCGCTCGTCGGGGTCGGCCTCCGTGATGTCCTCGCCGTCGAAGAGGATCTGGCCGTCCGTCACCTCGAAGTTGGGGTGGCCCATGACCGCGTTGGCGAGCGTCGACTTCCCGGAGCCGTTCGGCCCCATCAACGCGTGGAACTCGCCGCTGCGGACGTGCAGGTCCACGCCCTTCAGGATCTGCTTGTCCCCGGCGGAGACGTGCAGGTTCTTGATCTCGAGGTCAGCCATGAATCTCCAGGGTCTTCTCGGTGGGTGAGGCGAAATCGACGAGCTCGGCGAGCGTGGTGCGCTGGAGCGACTTGATGACGCCCATCTGCACGCGCGTCCACAGCAGCTTGGTGGCGCAGTGCTCGCCGTCGGCGATGTGCGAGCAGAGCACGCGCGACTCGCGGTCGTCGATGAAGCAATCCATCGGCGCGATCGCGCCCTCGAGCGCGAGCACGACCGAGTCCATGGTGATCTCCTCGGCTGGGCGGGCGAGCACGTAGCCGCCGTGGGCGCCGCGCGTCGCCTGCACGAGCCCCGCCTTCTTCAGCAGCGCCGCGATGCGCTCGAGGTAGGCGAGCGGGAGGTTCTCGGCATCGGCCACCGCCTTGAGCGAGACCGGCGCCGCTCCTCCCTGCAGCCCGAGCTGGATCAGCAGGCGGACGCCGTACTCCGCCTTCGTGGTGAAGATCACGCCGGTAATCCTACCAACGGGGTAGGAGTTCCTCGTGTGGAATCATGTTCCGGGAGATGGAATTTGCCGGCAAGATCGCCGTGGTCACCGGTGGCGGGTCGGGAATCGGTCGCGCGGCCGCGCTGCGGCTGGCGGCGGGCGGCGCCGAGGTCATCGTGGCGAATCGCAGCGAGAGCGACGTCGGGCGCTTCATCCGGACCGACGTATCCGACGAGGACTCCGTGCGGGCGCTGTTCGAGGCGGTCGGGCCGGAGCTGCACATCCTGGTCAACTCGGCCGGCGTGCTGGCCTCCACCGAGCGCACGCCGGAGATCGCGCTCGAGGACTGGGAGCAGGCCTTCGCGGTCAACGCCCGCGGCACCTTCCTCTGTTGCAAGCACGCGCTCCCGCGGATGCGCCGCGGGGCCGCGATCGTCAACGTCGCGTCGGTCGCGGGCATGGTCGGCGTGCCCGGCCGCGCCGCCTACGGCGCCTCGAAGGGCGCCGTGATCGCGTTCACGCGCGCGCTGGCGGTCGATCACGCGCACGACGGCGTGCGGGTGAACTGCGTCTGCCCGGGCACGATCGACACGCCGTGGATCGACCGCGTGGTCGATGAGCTGGGAGAGTCGCGCGACGCGCTGGTGGCCCGCCAGCCCCTGGGGCGGCTGGGCACGGCGGACGAGATCGCCGAGGCGATCGCGTACCTGGCCTCCGCCGAGTTCACCACGGGCAGCCAGCTCGTGGTCGATGGCGGCATGACGGCGGCGTGACGAGTGGACGCGACCGAGAAGACGCTCAGCGTGCTCGATGCGCTCGACGGCGCCCGCAGCCGGCTCGGCGACATCTCCGAGCGCGCCCAGCTCCCGAAGTCGACCGTCCACCGGATCCTGCGGCGGCTGGTCGAGCGCGGGTACGCGCGCGCCGAGGGCGGCGGCGTCTATGTGCTCGGCCCGCGCGTGCTGACGATGGCGGGCGAGATGCTCCACCGGCTCGACGCGACCGCCCTCGCCGGGCCGATCCTGCGCTCGCTGCACGCGGACGTCGGCCACACGGTCCATTTCGCGATGCTCGTCGACGACGAGGCGGTGTACCTGGAGAAGCTCGTCGACCCGGGGCTGCCGTACCAGTTCGCCTCGCGCGTGGGCGGCCGGATCCTGCTGCACTGCACGGCGATCGGCAAGTCGCTGCTCGCCGCGACGCCGGACGACGCGGTGGCGCGGCTCGAGCTCGTGCGCCGGACGCCGCGCACGCTGGTCTCGGCCGAGGCGCTCCGCGCCGAGCTCGAGCGCGTGCGCGAGCGCGGCTTCGCGATCGACGACGAGGAGAACGAGCGCAACATCCGCTGCGTCGGCGCCGCGGTGCGCGATCACACTGGCGTCGCGACGCACGCGATCAGCGTGTCGGCGCTGACCGTCGAGCTGACCCTCGACGATGCGTTGAAGCTCGGGCCGCGCGTGGTCGCCGCGGCGGACGCGCTCAGCGAGCGGCTGGGAGCGCGCTAGCCACCACGCGCTCGATCAGCACCGGCTCGCGCCCGGCGGCGCGCAGCTCCTCCGCCGCCGGCAGCAGCCGCTGCGCGATCTTGTGCTCGGCGCCGGCGGCGATCTGCTCGAGCCGGTGCTCGATCCGCGGGTTGCGGAAGCGCTCGAGCATGCGCTCGACGTAGCCGGGCTCGGCGTCCACGGTCGGGAGCAGCTCCTCGGCCAGCAGGCGGCCGAGGAACTCCTCGAGCTCCGGGTCGGCGATCGCCTCGGCCACCGTCTCGTGGCCCCTGGGCATCCCGAGCGCGGCGAGCGCCGAGTGGCTCGCGTTCAGCAGCCGCAGCTTCATCAGCTCGTACGGGCGGCTGTCGGGCACGATCTGCACGCCCGGCCAGTCGGGCCGCGGGCCCGGGAAGTCCTCGATCACCCACTGGCTGAAGGGCTCGGCGACCACGGTCAGCGGGTCCGCGGGCACGGGCACGATGCGGTCGACCATCGTGCACGGGAAGGCAACGTTCTCGTGGTCGCCGAGCAGGCGCCGCAGCACCTCGCCGTTGCGCGGCACGTTGTCGCACGAGAGCACGGCGAGCGGCTCGCCGCGGCGGGCCTCGATCCCGCGCGCGAGCAGCTCGAGCATGCCGCCGCGCTCGTACGCGCCTTCGGTGATGGTCAGCGTGACGATGTCGGCGGCGGCGATCCGCTCGACCACCGCGTCCGGCTCGTCGGCGGCGACGAGCGCGTCGCGGATCACGGAGATCTCGCGCGCCTCGTCGCCCTCCGGCCCGCGCGAGATCACCGTGTAGCGCCAGCCGTTCGCGCGCAGCGCGTCGGCGACCGTGCGGCGCCGCCAGGCGACGCCGCAGATCTCCCAGCCGCTGTCTTCGCGTGTAGACGGCCTGGTGAGCTCGGTGGAACGCCCCGAGCCCGAGGTGGACGATCACCGGCTCAGAACCGGCTCCTCGGTCACCGCCGCGGCGCTGACGATCGCCTCCTGCGCCGGGTCCGGCTCGCCGATGTCGACGTCCTTCGTCTCACGCGAGAACAGGAACGCGATCAGCGAGATGACCGCCAGGCCGGCGAAGAACGCCGCCACCAGCCACGGCTCACCGCCGCCCGCACCGAGCAGCGCAACCGCGATCAGCGGCGAGAAGCCGGCCACCGCCGCGCCCAGCTCGCGCGAGGTCGCGAAGCCCGTGTAGCGCACGCGGGCGCCGAACAGCTCGGCGTAGAACGCGGGCTGCACGGCGATCATCGGCGCCCAGCCGACCACCGCGGCGACGATCAGCGCGACCCATACGAACACCGGCTCGCCCGTCTGCACGAGCGCGAAGAACGGGAACGCCCAGAGGCCCGTGAAGATCACGCCGAACAGGTTCAGGGGCCGCCGGCCGATCCGGTCCGACAGCGCGCCGTAGAGCGGCTGGGTGGCGATCACGAGCACACCGTAGGTGACCACCGCGGCGAGCACGACGCCCTTCGACATGCCCAGCTCGTCGGTCGCGTAGGCGACCGTGAAGGTCGCGTACATATAGGCCGCCGCCGTATCGCACACGTGCGCGCCGATCCCGACCAGCACGCTGCGCGGGTAGCGCTTGAACGCCTCGACGAGCGGCAGCTTGACGACCTTCTGGCGGCGCTGGACGTCCTGGAACACCGGCGACTCCTCGACCCGCAGCCGCACCCACAGCGCGACGGCGATCAGCACGAAGCCGGCCAGGAACGGGACCCGCCAGCCCCACGCGTTGAGCGCCTCGTCGGGCAGCAGCGCCACGAGCAGGAACGCCAGCGTGCCGAGCACGAGGCCGATCTGCACCCCGGTCTGCGCGAACGAGCAGAAGAAGCCGCGCCGCTCCTTCGGCGCGTGCTCGGCGAGCAGCGTCGCCGCGCCGCCGAACTCGGCGCCCGCGCCGAGGCCCTGGATCACGCGCAGCGCGACGAGCAGGACCGGAGCCCACAGCCCGACGCTCTCGTAGGTCGGCAGCAGGCCGATCGCGCCGGTCGAGAGGCCCATCACGAGCGTCGTGATGATCAGCGTCTCGCGCCGGCCGATACGGTCGCCGAGATGGCCGAAGAGCATGCCGCCGAACGGCCGCGCCACGAAGCCGACGCCGAAGGTGGCGAACGCGATCAGCGTGCCCGACCCCGAGGCGGGGTCGAAGAACAGGTCGCCGAACACCAGCGCGGCGGCCGTGCCGTAGATGAAGAAGTCGTACCACTCGAGCGCCGTGCCGACCGTGGCGCCGGCAACCACCCGCCGGAGCGCGGTCTTGTCGGCAGGCGGCTCCTGCCCTTCCCGGATGAAACGGCTCATGCCCGTGCTCCTCCCTTCAGGGCCTCGAGCTCCGACCACGTCGCGGCCGGGAGCGGGACCCCCTCGTGCGCGCGTTGCGCGCGCGTGCGTCGTTCGATCTCGCCCGGGACGAGCACGGCGTCGAAGCCGCGCGCCGGCTTGCTGGCGGCGAGCGCGGAACAGAACGCCTCGGTCTCGTCCTCGAAGTCGTGGGGCGGCACGAAGGCGGCCGGGTCGAGCGCGATCAGCACCGTGCCGTTGGCCGCCTCGCCCTGCTCGCCGAACACGCCGGTGCCGGCCAGGACGCCGCCGACGAGTTGGATCATCACGCTGAGTCCCGAGCCCTTGTGGGCGCCCACGGGCAGCAGCGCGCCGCCCGCATAGAAGTCGGCGGGATCGCGCGACGGCTCGCCGTTGGCGTCCACGAGCACGCCGTCGGGCACCCGCTCTTGGCGGGCGAGGGCGACGGCCAGCTTGCCCTCGGGCATCGTCGCGGTCGACCAGTCCATCACCAGCGGCGCTGCCGGAGGCCGCCGCGGCGCGGCCCAGGCCAGCGGGTTGGTGCCCAGCCGGCGTTCGCGGCCGCCGAACGGCGCCACCGTCGGCTCGGCGTTGCAGAACGCGAGCGCGACCAGGCCCTCGTCGGCAAGGTGCTCGACCCACTCGCCCAGCCGGCCGACGTGGTTGGCGCGCCGGACCGCCGCCGCGGCGACGCCCTCCTCGCGCGCCAGGCCGGCAAGCTCGGCGACCGCGAGCCGGGCCGCGACCTGGCCGAAGCCACCGTGGCCGTCGACGATCACCACCGACCCGCGGCGCTCGACGACCTCGGGCTCGGCCGCGGGATCGACCTGGCCATCGCGCACGAACTGCAGGTACGGGGTGAGCCGGCGGACGCCGTGCGAGTCGTGCCCGCGCAGGTTCGACTCCACGAGCGACTCGGCGACCGCGGCGGCGGTCGCCGGCGGTGCCCCTGCGTCCTCCAGGACGTCCTGGGCGAGGTGCAGCAGTTCCCCTGCGCTGTAGATGCTTTCCATGTGACGGAACGTGATTCGCTCAGATGGAAACTGGGAACATCCTTGCCCGAGATGGGCGGCCGCAAACACGATGTGCTGGTCCTCGGCGAGGTGCTGGTGGAGCTCACCGCGCCGGTGCCGCTGCGGCGCGCGACAACGCTGCGGTTGTCGTGCTCGGGCGACGCGCTCAACGCGGCTGCGGCGGCCGCCGCGGCCGGCGCCGCGGTCGCTTTGGTGACAGCGGTCGGCGACGACGAGCTGGGCGACCGGATCGTCGAGTTCGCCGCCGCGCGGGGGATCGACACGGCGTACGTGCGGCGGCGGCCCGAGCCCAACGGCGTCTACTTCGCGGGCGCGGGCGGGGAGTTCGTGTACGCGCGCCGCGGCAGCGCAGGCTCGACGCTCGGGCCCGACGACGTGGCGCGCGCGCCGCTGCGCGACGCCGGCGCGGTCGTGGTGAGCGGCATCACGCAGGCGCTGTCGCCGTCGTGCGCGGCGGCCGTCGACGCGGCGGTCGCGGCCGCCGGCGGCCACGTGGTCTACGACCCGAACTTCCGCGCGCGGCTGACCAGCGAGAGCGAGGCGCGCGCGGCGCTCGAGCGCGTGGCTCCGCACGCCGCGCTCGTCACGCCGGCGTGCCCGGACGACACGCGCGCCCTGCTCGGCACGACCGACCCCGCCACCGCCGCGGCGCGGGTGCGCGATCTCGGCGCCGCGGCCGTGGCCGTCACGATGGGCTCGCGCGGCCTCTTCGTCGACGCCGCGGAGCGGCTCGAGCGGCTCGATGGGCGCAGCCGCACGCGGTTCGACTGGCTCGCCGCGGCGCCCGGTTCGAGCTCGCGGCGGCGCCGGCACCCGAGATCGTCGACGCCACCGGCGCCGGCGACGTCTTGGCCGGCACCGCCGCCGCCCGCCTCGCGCTCGGCGACGAGCTCGTCACCGCCCTCCGCCACGCGACCGCGGCTGCGGCACGCTCGCTCGCCGGCCCGGCGGACGGGCTGGCTGGCGGCGGCCTACGCTGGGATCTCATGCACCTTGGCGTCGAGCTGCTCCCGGCGCGGGGCGACGAGCGCGTCGCGGCCGAGCTCGCCGGCCTGATCAACCGGGCGTACGAGATCGGTGAGGCGGGCCTGTGGCGGGACGGCACGGAGGAGCGGATCGACCCGCGCGAGGTCGCCGAGTCGATCCGAGCCGGGCAGATGCTCGTCGCCACCCGCGAGGGCCGGATCGTCGGCTGCGCGCGGACGCGAATCCTCGACGCGACCAAGGCGGACGTCGGGCTCATCGCCGCCGATCCGCAGGCCTGGGGCGGCGGCATCGGACGCGCCCTCGCTCGACGCCGCCGAGGACCTCGCACGCTCCCGCGACGTCACCACGATGCAACTCGAACTGCTCGTCCCGCGACACGGAACGCACCCCGGCAAGGAGCGGCTCCGCGACTGGTACTCGCGCCTGGGCTATTCGGTCATCCGCACCGTCCCGTTCGAGGAGTACGTGCCCCACGCCGCACCCCACCTCAACGCCCCCGGAGACGTCCTCGTCTTCAACAAGCCCCTCGCCACCAGCCGTAAGGGGGTCTGACCCCCTTACGCGCGCGCCCGCGTAAGGGGGTCTGACCCCCTTAGGGGGCGAGGGTCGTGAGTTGGCGCCTACAGGTGGCATGGCGCGCAAACCTCGTGAGGAGTTCCCGGGGGCTGTGGTTCACGTCTACGCCCGCGGGAATCGCAAGCACGTCATCTACGCCGACGATGTCGATCGGGAGTCGTATCTCGCGCTCCTCGGGCAGGTCGTCGCGCGCCAGCGCTGGCGGTGCCTGGCCTACTGCCTGATGGACAACCACGTCCACCTGCTCGTGGAAACGCCCGAGCCGAACCTCGGCGCGGGCATGCAGCGCCTGCACGGCATGCATGCCCAAGCCTTCAACAAGCGGCATCGGCACTCCGGCCACGTGTTCCAGGGCCGGTATGGCGCCGTGGTGATGCGGCGGGCCGGGCAGCTGTTGACGGTTGCCCGGTACATCGCGCTGAATCCCGTCGAGGCCGGGTTGTGCGACGAGCCGGAGCAGTGGCCGTGGGCGAGCCATGCCGCCGTTGTCGGCGGCACGGCTCCGCGGTGGCTGGACACCTCCCGGCTGCTGGCCTACTTCGGCGCCGACGGTGGCGAGCCCATGCAGCGCTACGTCGCCTTCGTCAGATGACGCGCTCCTCGCGGGTGAGCAGGCGTACGCGCCCCGCCGCGTGCCGTGCGACGTCGTCGCCGGCGGCGCGGCCCGCGTCGCTCGCGAACGCCGCCTTGAAGGCGTCCTCGTCGTCGAAATAGAGCTCGGTCACCGCGTGGTAGGGCAGGTCGGGATCGTCCTGCTCGACCACGCTGACGTGGTACTCGCGCAGGCCCGGCAGCTGCTTGCCCATCGGCGCGTGCTTCTCGAACACCCAGTCGCGGAACTCGTCGAGCGAAAGATCCTCACGGCGCTTGATCAGCGAGAACACCTTGAGCACTACGCAGCCTCCTTGGATTCCAGTGCCCGCAGGACCTTCTCGGGCGTGATCGGCAGGTCGGTGATCTGGACGCCGATCGCGTCGGTGACCGCGTTGACGATCGCCGGGATCGGCGGGTTGGCCGTCATCTCCCCCACGCCCTTCATGCCGTAGGGGCCGTTCGAGGACGGCATCTCGAGCACGACCGCCTCGATCTCGGGGAGGTCGAGCGGGCCGGGCATCAGATACGTGCTGAAGTCGCCCGGGGGATGGTCGACCGCCGGGTAGTACGGCGCGGTCGTCTCGTACAGCGCGTGCGACATGCCCATCCACGCGCCCCCGCGGATCTGGCCCTGGACGAGCTCGGGGTTGATCGCGCAGCCGATCTCGTACGCGCTGGAGAGCTTGAGCACGCGCACGTGGCCGGTCTCGGTGTCGACCTCGACGTCGGCGACCGTGCAGGCATGAGCCTCGGTCGAGTCGGGATCCATCTCGCCCGTCTCCGGCACGACCTCGCTCTTGGGCTTCATGTACATGCCGCGCCCGGAGATCGTCTTGCCGTGCTTGAAGTGCGCCGCCAGAGCGACGTCCACCACGGACATCGACGAGCCGGGCGAGCCGATCACCCGCACGTTGCCCTCGCCGTCGGTCTCGAGGTCCTCGGGCGAGGCCTCCATCTCCTCGGCCGCCACCTCGAGCAGGACCTTCTTGGCCTCGTCCGCCGCGCGCATGATCGCGTTGCCGGCGCGGTGCGTGGCACGCGAGGCGAACGTGCCCATGCAGTGCGGCCCGGTGTCGGTGTCGCCGGTGTCGACGCGCACGGTCTCGAACGGCACGCCGAGCGCCTCGGCGCCGATCTGCGCCAGCACCGTCTTGAGGCCCTGGCCGAGGTCGACGCTCGACAGCGTGATGACGAAGTTGCCGACCGTCGTGGCGTGCACGAGCGCCTGGGTCGGGTCGCCGCCCAGGTTCATGCCGGTCGGGTAGTTGACCGCCGCGATGCCACGTCCGTAGAGGAGGCTCATAGCTCGTGCCCCACGAGCTCGGCGGCGGCCTTGATCGTCTCGATCAGCGTCGCGTCCTCGACGATCTTGCGGTATGGCCGCTCGTCGCCGTCCTTGTAGGCATTCAGCAATCGCAGCGTCCACGGGTCGACGCCGATCGCGCGCGAGATGCGGTCCATCTGCAGCTCGGTCGCGAACGATGCCTCGGTCACGCCGAAGCCGCGGAACGCGCTCGACGGCTGGCGGTTCGTGTACACGCAGTGCACGTCGATCGAGACGTTGGGGATCGTGTACGGGCCGGAAGCGTTGGCCGCGTGCTTGGTCGCCCCGTACGGCGAATGCCGGGAGTACGCCCCGGCGTCGTGCCACGACGTCACCTCGCGCGAGACGATCCGACCGTCGCTCATCACCCCGTCGACGATCTTGATCCGGTTGCCCGATCGCGTCGACGACACGCGCATCTCCTCCTCGCGCGTGAAGACGTACCGCACCGGCCGGCCCGTCTTGATCGCCGCCAGGCAGGCGATCGGCTCGGTGATCACGTCGACCTTGCCGCCGAACCCGCCGCCGACCGTGCCGCCCATGAAGTGCAGCCGGCTCGGCTCGATCTGGAGGATGATCGCCGTGTTGTCGAGCGAGAAGTAGAGCGCCTGCGTGTTGGTGTGGACGGTGATCCGCCCGTCGGCCTCGGGCTTGGCGATGCAGCCGGTGGTCTCGGTCGGCGCATGCTCGGTCGGGCTGGTCTGGTAGACGCCCTCGATCACGTGGTCGGCCGTCGCGCGCGCCGCCGCGGCATCCCCGTAGCGGACCCGCCGGCAGTGGTGGCCCTCGTACCAGAAGTGGTTCGTGTCCCAGTGCGTGACGCGCGGCGCGTCCGGCTTGAGCGCCTCCTCGACGTCGAACACCGCGGGCAGCTCCTCGAGGTCCAACCGAACCCGCTTGACCGCCTCGTTCGCGGCCTCCTCGCTCTCGGCCACGATCGCCGCGATCGGCTCGCCGCGGTAGCGCACGCGCTCCTCGGCGAGCACCTGCTCCTCGTCCGGCTCGACCCCGATCAGGCAGAGGATCGTGTAGACGTTCTTCGGCACGTCCTTGGCCGTGAGGGCGGTCACGAAGCCGGGGACCTTCTCGGCCTCGCTGAAGTCGATCCCCTTGATCCGCGCGTGCACGAGCGGATTGCGGACCATCTTGAGGTGGAGCATCCCGGGGTAGCGGACGTCGTCGACGTACTCGGTGGTGCCGGTGACGTGGCCCATGCCGTCGCGCCGCTCGACGCCGCGCCCGATGACGTGGAACGGCTGCCGGCTCAGCGTGCTCATGCCGCGGCCTCCTGCGATGGCGGCGATGATCGACTCATAGCCCGTGCAGCGGCAGACGTTGCCGGCGATCGCCTCGGCGATCTCCTCGCGCGTCGGTGACGGGTTGCGGTCGAGCAGCGCCCGGGCGCTCATCAGCATCCCGGGCGCGCAGTACCCGCACTGGACGGCGAAGCGCTCGTGGAAGACCCGCTGCAGCGGATCGTCGTTCCAGCCCTCGAGCGTCTGCACCGACCGGCCGGCGACGTTGGCGACCGGGAGCAGGCAGGAGAGCACCGGCTCGCCGTCGACCATCACGGTGCAGCTCCCGCAGCCGCCCTGCCGGCAGCCGGCCTTGGCGGCCTTGAGCTGGAGCTGCTCGCGCAGCACGTGGTTGAGCGTGGCCAGCGGGCCGGCCATGACCTCGGTCGCGCGCCCGTTGAGCTCGAACTCGAAGACCTCAGACGGCATGGGTCGCCTCCAGGGCTCGGCGCACGAACAACTCGGTCATGCGGCGGCGGTACCAGGCGCTGGCGATCGCGTCGGTCGGCGGATCGAGCTCGGCCGCCGCCGCGGCGCCCGCCGCCGCGGGATCGTCGAACGAACCCTCGGCGCCCGGCGAGCGGACGGGGTGCGGCGCGACGCCGCCCAGAGCAACGCGGCCCGCCGCTGACGGCCACGGACACGACGGCCGGCGAGTTCGCCGCCCGGCGCGCCCAGCGCACGAAGACGCTGTCCGGATCCTCCTCGAACGAAACCGACACGACGATCTCCTCGCCCGGCCGGAACTCGTCCCAGAAGCGCTCGATCGGCAGCGTGCGCGACGACAGCCGAACCTCGGCATCGAGCGCGAGCAGCGCGACGGCGACGTCGCCGCCGACCACGAGGTTGCCGCCCACCGTGGCCATGTTGCGCAGCGCCGGGCCGCCGACCGCGCGCGCGGCCGACGAGAGCGCGGGGGTGTGGTCGAGCGCGGAGACGGCGGCGAGCGACGTCATCGCGCCGATGCCGGACGAGTCGATGCCGCCGAGTCCCGCGCGCGCGAGGCCGATCACGCGCTCGGCCGCGAGCGCGCCGGCGTGCGCGGCGGGCATCACGGTCGTGCCGCCCCCCATGACCACTGCGTCGCTCAGCTCCGCGACCGCGCTCTCGGCGGAGTCCGGGAGCAGGTACTCCTTGATCACCTCTCCTCCTCATCGATCAGGGCGAACATGCGCCCGGGGGACCCCTCCGCCCCGCGGATCGGGACGAAGCCGGCGAAGAACGGGACGCGCCTGCCGACCGGCAGCTGCGAGAGCCCGGTCAGCTGCTGGATCAGGATCGCGCCGCGGTCGAGGATCGCCTTGTGGACGACGAAGTCCTCCGACGTGAAGTCGGGCTCGCGGGCGGAGCGCTCGCTGAAGCAGTCGAAGCCGACGACCTTGGCGCCCTGGTCCACCAGCCAGCCGGCGGCCTCGGGCTCGCAGTACGGCGAGCGCATGTAGTAGTCGGGGAAGCGCCCCCACGCCTTCTCGGTCCAATCGGTGCGGCAGAGCGCGACGTCGCCCTGCTCGATCGGCGGCGCGTGCTGCTCGAGCAGCTCGACCGTGATCGGCTCGTCCTCGCCCAGGAACGTGAGGTCGATGACGATCGCCTGCCCGCACGTGCGGTCGAGCGAGACGTCGGCGGCGGTCTCGCCGTCGGCCGCGCAGTGGCGCCCGAAGTCGACGTGCGAGCCGGTGTGCAGCAGCATGTTGATCTCGCTCGCCTGCCAGAAGCCCGGTCCGCGGTGGTGGCTGGTCAGCTCGAGCCGCTTGTTGACCGACGGCGGGCTCAGCGTGTCCTCGCCGATCTTCAGCGTCAGGTCGACGATCCGCGTCACAGCTCCTCCTCGCGCGCGTTGCGCTCGACGTTCTCGAGATGACGGTGCATCGCGGCGGACGCCGCCGTCGCCGTCGCGCGCGCGCAGCGCCGCGACGATCGAGCGATGGTCCTTGACGGTCTGCTCCTGCACGGCGCGGCGGGCGCCGGTCCGGCGGCGGCTGGCGAGCCCGAGCGCGCCGGATCGACTCCATGAAGCGACCGAGCATCGCGTTGTCGGCGGCGACGCGGATCGCGTCGTGCAGCTCGATGTCGGTCTCCATGAACGCCTCGGCGTCGCCGATCGCCGCGCCGCGCGCGCTCGACGCACGCCTCGAGCAGATCGAGCGTGCCGTCGTCGATGCGCTGCGGCGGCGAGCGCCGCCATCGCCGGCTCGACCACCTTGCGCGCCTCGAACAGCTGGTCCGAGGCGTGGTCGGACGAGCGAGAGCACGAAGGTCAGGTGGCCGCACGAGCAGCTCGGGCTCGAGCGACGAGATGTAGGTGCCGGCGCCGTGCCGCATCTCGGTTACGCCCAGCACGGTCAGCGCGCGCAGCGCCTCGCGCAGCGACGAGCGGCTCACGCCCATGGACGCCGCCAGCTCGCGCTCGGCCGGCAGCCGGTCGCCGGGGCCGAGATGGCGCTGCTGGATCAGGTCCAGCAGGCGCGAGACGATCTGCTGCGGTACCGCCTCCCTCGTGACGGTGCCGAACGCGGGTGGTCCGACCACCGGTCCACCGTACCTCTGTTGTCAAGCGCGATCATGCAAGCGCGACGAAGTCGAGGTAGTGGCACGCGCGCGTCGGTGCACCGGGCCAACCCCGCCAGGGGACCGCTTGATTAGTTGGTGTGGGCGACGACGAGCGAGTCGGCTGCGGATTGGGCGCCCCAGAGCTCGCCCGGGCGGCCGAGGAGCTGGCGCACCGCCGCGCCGTCGGCGGGCCATGGGTAGGTGCGGAAGCGGCGTGTGCGCGGGTCGAAGCGGACGAGCCGGTTGGAGCCGAAGTCACTGAGCCAGACGATGTCGTGGTCGTCGACGTAGATCGCGTAGGGCTGCGGCGCCTCGCCGGGGAGCTTCCACTCGCGCCAGCGGCGCGTCGCCGGGTCGTAGCGGCCGAGGCGGCCGGCGACGTACTCGCTGATCCACAACCGGCCCGCGGAGTCCGACCACACTCGCCGTGCGCCCTGTCCGGCGGTCGGCGGGTCGAGAACCGTCGCGCGGCCGGACCGCAGGTCGACGTGGCCGAGGTAGCTGCCGGCGAGCGAGGCGTAGTAGACCTCGCCGGCGGGCGTGCTGTCGATCCCGTACGGACCGCCGCCGCGTGGGGCGTCGAAGACGCGCATCCGCCCGTGCGGGTGTCGAGCCGGCCGTAGATGCCCGACTGCCCTGTGAACCACAGAGTGCGGCCGCTGAATGTGGCCGTGTTGAGGTTCGCGTCCGGCCGGTCGGCGGGCAGCGGGAAGACGCGCACCCGATGGGTCCGGTCGTCGACGCGGACGATCGCGTTGAGGCCGCCGTCAGTCACCCACGCGGCGCCGCCCGGGCCCACGATCACGCCGTGCGGCGCGGAGCCCTGGCCGAGTTCGATCTCCTCGACGTCGCCGGTGCGCGGGTCGAGCAGCCCGAGCCTGCCGGTGTGCTGGGCCGTGTACCAGACCCTCCCGTCGGCGCGCCGGCGCGACGTCGTGCGGATGCGATCCCGCCGGCACCGGGAACGCCCGCAGTCGCACGCGGACGCGCCCCGGAGTCGCCTCCGGCGTGCGCTCCGCGGCCGGCGTCGCCGTGGCCGTGACGGTGGGCTCGGCGCGGCGAACCGTCGCATCGTCGTCGCCGCCTCCTCCGCATCCCGCGAGCACGGCAGCGGCCAGGATGAGCGTTCTCCGGCGCATCGCTCGGCCCAACATACGCCCGCGCACCGCGGTCGGTTCGGCTCTGCTCTAGCCTCGATGCGCGGTGCAGCGCCGCGAGGACCTCCGCAACGTCGCCATCATCGCCCACGTCGACCACGGGAAGACGACGCTCGTCGACGCCATGCTGTGGCAGTCCGGCGCCTTCCGCGCGAACCAGGACGTGGCCGAGCGCGTGATGGACTCGATGGACCTCGAGCGCGAGAAGGGCATCACGATCCTGGCCAAGAACACGGCCGTCCAGTACGGCGCCGTGAAGCTCAACATCGTCGACACGCCCGGCCACGCCGACTTCGGCGGCGAGGTCGAGCGGGGGCTGACGATGGTCGACGGCGTGCTGCTGCTGGTCGACGCCTCCGAGGGCCCGCTGCCGCAGACGCGCTTCGTGCTGCGCAAGGCGCTCGAAGGCCGGCTGCCGGTGATCCTCGTCGTCAACAAGGTCGACCGGCCGGACGCACGCATCGCCGAGGTGGTCGACGAGGTCTACGAGCTGTTCCTCGATCTCGACGCGCGCGAGGACCAGATCGAGTTCCCGATCGTCTACACGAACGCGAAGGCCGGCTGGGCGAGCCTCACCGAAGGCGAGGAAGGAACCGACCTCGCACCGCTGATGGACCTGCTGGTGGAGCACGTCCCGGCCCCGCTGCACGACCCCGAGCACCCGCTTCAGGCCCATGTGACGAACCTCGACGCGAGCCCGTACCTGGGCCGGCTGGCGATCTGCCGGGTGCGGCACGGAACCATCCGACGCGGCCAGAACCTCGCCTGGTGCCGCGCCGACGGCACCATCACCCAGGCCAAGGTCGCGGAGCTCTACATCACCGAGGCGCTCGACCGCGTCGAGGCCGACGAGGCCGGACCGGGCGAGATCATCGCCGTCGCCGGCCTGCCGGAGGTGACGATCGGCGAGACTCTGGCCGACCCCGAGGACGCGCGCCCGCTGCCCGTCATCACCGTCGACGAGCCGTCGCTGTCGGTGACCGTCGGCCAGAACACGTCACCGCTCGCCGGCCAGCACGGAGACAAGCTCACGGCCCGCCAGATCAAGGACCGGCTCGACGCCGAAACGATCGGCAACGTCTCGATCCGCGTGCTGGAGACCGAGCGGCCCGACACGTGGGAGGTCCAGGGCCGCGGCGAGCTGCAGCTCGCCGTGCTGGTCGAGCTGATGCGGCGCGAGGGCTTCGAGCTGACCGTCGGCAAGCCCCAGGTGGTCACACGGCAACTCAACGGCACCGCCCACGAGCCGGTCGAGCGCATGACGATCGACATCCCCGAGGACTACGTCGGCGTCGTCACCCAGCTGCTCGCGCTGCGCAAGGGCCGGATGGAGCAGATGGTCAACCATGGCACCGGCTGGGTGCGAATGGACTATCTCGTCCCCGCGCGCGGGCTGATCGGCTTCCGCACCGAGTTCCTCACCGAGACGCGCGGCACCGGCCTGCTGCACCACGTCTTCGACCGCTGGGAGCCGTGGGCCGGCGAGCTGCGCCTGCGCCCCACCGGCTCGCTCGTCGCCGACCGGCGCGGCAAGGTCGCCAGCTTCGCGCTCTTCAACCTGCAGGAGCGCGGCGTGCTGTTCGTCGAACCCGGCGAGGACGTCTACGAGGGCATGATCGTCGGCGAGAACGCCCGCGCCGAGGACCTCGACGTCAACGCCTGCAAGGAGAAGCACCTGACGAATATGCGCTCGTCGACCTCGGACGTGCTGGTGCGGCTCGTGCCGCCGCGCCGCCTGAGCCTCGACCAGGCGCTCGAGTTCGTGCGCGAGGACGAGGCGGTCGAGGTGACGCCGCACGCCGTGCGGCTGCGCAAGGCGGCGCTCGACCAGACGGCCCGCGTCAAGGCCGCCCGCGCTCGCGCTCGCGCGTAATCCTTTCGGACGAGCACGTTCGTCCTCGCGCACGAGGCGGACCGGTTTACCGTTGGCGTGATGTCCCGCCTGCGGCTGCGCCCGCTGTTCGCCGACCTTCTGCTCGCGGTCGTGCTGACGCTGGTCGCGCTCGCGCTCATGGAGAGCGGCCGCCCGGCCGCCGAATCGTCCGGCCCCGCGCCGACGTGGTCCGTGAACCCGCCACCGGAGGACGCCAAGCCGGGCGCCGTCTGGAACGTGCGGCTCGCCGTGTTCGAGGACGGCGAGCCGGAGTCGCTCCACGGCAAGGCGCTCCCGCTGGTCACGGCACAGAGCACGACGACGGGCGAGTGGACGACCACGCAGGCGCGGCCGACCGGCAGCGCCGGCTTCTACAGCGCCCGCATCGTCCTGCGCGACGGCGGCGACTACCTGTACTCGGTGCTGCTGCCCGACGGAGCCGCGCGCGCCGACGGCGAGGACCCGCCCGGCCCGTCCGGCGCGCTCGTGCTGCTCACGCTCCTGTCGACGCTCCCGATCGCGCTCCGGCGGCGCCGGCCTCTGCCCGTGCTCGCGGTCACGCTCGCGGCCGCGCTGGCCGCCGACGTCGCCTACGACAGCTTCCCGTTCCCCGGCCCGCTCGTCGCGCTCTACAGCGTCGGCGCCCACGTCGGCCGGCCGACCTCGCTGTACGCGGCGGGAGCCACCGCTGCCGCGCTCGCGCTCCTGCTGCTCGGAGACAGTGGTCTCGGCTTCTGGGAGATCGCGGCGATCGAGGCCGTGTTCGCGGCCGCCTGGCTGCTGGGCGACAACCTGCGCACGCGGCGCGAGCGCGCCGCCAGGCTCGAGGCCGAGCGCCAGGCCAACGTGCAGCGCACCGCCGCCGAGGAGCAGGCGCGGATGGCGCGCGAGCTGCACGACATCATCGGCCACAGCGTGAGCGTGATGACGATCCAGGCCGCGGCCGCCGGCGACGCCTTCGACAGCCGGCCGGCGCAGGTCCGTGAAGCGCTGCGGGCGATCGAGTCGACGGGCCGCGAGACGCTGGCCGAGCTGCGCCGGCTGCTGGCCGGCGTGCAGCCGGACGACAGCGGCGCCTTCGCCCCCGCCCCCGGGCCTCGACAACCTCGACGCGCTGGCCGAGCGCGTCCGAGCGGCGGGCCTGGCCGTCGAGCTGACCGTCGACCGGGGGCCGGCGCCGCTGCCGCCGAGCGTCGACCTGTCGGCGTACCGGATCGTGCAGGAGGCGCTGACGAACACGCTCAAGCACGCCCACGCGACGACGGCACGCGTCGAGGTGCGCGAGACCGGCGGCACGCTGGAGATCGACATCGTCGACGACGGGCAGGGAGCCGAGACGCTGACGCCCGGCCACGGCATCATCGGCATGCGCGAGCGCGCGGCGCTCTTCGGCGGGCACCTCAGCGCCGGCCCCGCGCCCAGCGGCGGGTTCGCGGTCCGCGCGCGGATCCCGGTCGGGGAGCCGGTGTCGTGAGTCTGCGCATCCTGCTCGTCGACGACCAGGCACTGGTCCGCAGCGGCTTCCGGCTGATCCTCGAGACGCGCGAGGATCTCGAGGTCGTCGGCGAGGCGGAGGACGGCCGCGAGGCCGTCGAGCTCGCCCGCAGGCTCAGCCCGGACGTGATCCTGATGGACGTGCGGATGCCGAACGTCGACGGCGTCGAGGCGACGCGGCGGCTGGCGGCCGCGGGCTCGCCCGCCCGCGTCCTCATCCTCACCACCTTCGACCTCGACGAGTACGTGTACGAGGCGATCCGCGCCGGCGCGAGCGGCTTCCTGCTCAAGGACGTCCAGCCCGCGCAGCTCGTCGAGGCGATCCGAGTCGTCGCGGCCGGCGAGGCGCTGCTCGCGCCGTCGGTCACGCGCCGGCTGCTCGACCACTTCGCCGACCAGCTCCCGGGCGCGCAGCCGCAACCGCCGCCGGAGCTGGCGCGCCTGACCGAGCGCGAGCGCGAGATCCTCACGCTGCTCGCCGGCGGGCTCTCGAACGCGGAGCTGGCCGAGCGGCTCTTCCTCAGCGAGACGACCGTCAAGACTCACGTCTCCAGCGTGCTGCGCAAGCTCGGCCTGCGCGATCGCGTCCAGGCCGTGGTGCTCGCGTACCAGGTCGGCCTCGTGCGGCCTCGTCCCTGAGGACGAGACGAAGACCCTCCGTGAGCACGAGCCGAACCGTGCTCGAGCCGGAGGGCCTCCGGCGTACGGTCGCGTCATGCACTCCCCATACGCGATCGAGGCCTCCGGCCTCACCAAGCGCTTCGGCGGCCGGATCGCCGTCGACGACGTGGAGCTGCGTGTCCCGCGCGGCTCGGCGTTCGGATACCTCGGGCCGAACGGAGCCGGCAAGACGACGCTGATCCGGATGCTGCTCGGGCTCACGAACGCCACGGCGGGCACGATGTCGCTCCTCGGCCGCCCGCTGCCGGAGGAGCGCCGGCTAGCGCTGGCGCGCGTCGGCGCGATCGTGGAGGAGCCACGCTTCCACGGCTACCTGAGCGGCCGGGAGAACCTGACGATCGTCGCCGCCGCCCGCGAGCGCGAGGCTCATGCCCGGATCGACGGCGCGCTCGCACGCGCCGGGCTCGCCGATCGGGCCGGCGAGAAGGTCAAGCGCTACTCGCAGGGCATGCGCCAGCGGCTCGGCGTCGCCCGGGCGCTGCTCGCCGAGCCCGAGCTGCTGATCCTCGACGAGCCCACCAACGGGCTCGACCCGGCCGGCATCCACGAGTTCCGCGCGATGATCCGCGGCTTCGTGGCCGAGGGCCGCACGGTCCTCCTGTCCTCGCACCTGCTCGGCGAGGTCGAGCGGATCTGCGACCACGTCGCGATCGTCGACCGCGGCCGCGTCGTGACGCAGGGGCCGATCACCGACCTCGCCCGCGGCGGCACGGAGGCGATCGTGATCGCCACCAGCGACGATGAGGAGGCGCTCGCGATCGTCTCCTGCCATCGCGCGGTCGACGCGATCGACCTCGCCGACGAGGGCATCCGCATCACGCTGCTGCCGGACGTCGACGCGGACGCGGCGGCCGACGACATCGGCCGCCGGCTGGTCGAGGGCGGCGTCGCGATCCGCCGCTTCGAGCGGGCGCGAGCCTCGCTCGAGGAGCGGTTCCTGGAGGTGACGTCATGAGGCTCGTGAGTGCCGAGTTCCTGAAGCTCTACAAGCGCACCGGCATCGTCCTCGCCGCGTTCGCCCTGACCGTCGTGCCCGCGTTGATCATGATGGTGGTCACCGGCGACGGCGACTTCGACACGGGCGGGATGCGGAGCTTCGCCGACCAGTTCGGCGTCGTCGCGATGCTCAGCCTCGTGAGCGGCATCCTCGTCGGCGCCACGATCGGCACCGCGGACGTGACCTCCGGCGTGTTCCGCGACCTGGTGGTGACGGGCCGGTCGCGGCTCGACCTCTACGCGGCGCGCGTGCCCGCCGGGCTGCTGCTCGTGCTCTCGGCGGCCGCCGCCGGGTTCGCGATCGTGGTCGCGACGGGGTTCCTCTCTGCCGGCTCGCAGCCTGCCTCGCTCGACGGCTTCGGCACCGTCGCCCCCGAGACCGGCGTGATCGTCAAAGGCGGGCTGTGGCTCGCGCTCACGACCGCCGTCGGCTTCGCGCTCGCGTTCGGCGTCGCCTCGGTGGTCGGCTCGCCGGGCGGCTCGATCGCGGTCCTGCTCGCGCTCTGGCTCGTCGTGACCCCGCTGGTCCAGAGCTTCGACGCCGACGGCTGGCTGTTCGATCTGCTCGTGATCTCGGGCCTCGACCGCGTGATGCCCGCCGGGATGACCGCGGGCGATCCGGTGACGCAGATGTCGCTCACGGCCGGCATCGCGGTCCTGATCGCCTGGACGACGATCCCGCTGCTCGCCGGGGCGTGGCGGACCATGAGCCGCGACGCTTAGCGGTCGTGGGCCACGTAGCCTGGATCCACCGATCATCGTGGATGCCTCGGCGCCGTGGGCGCCGCCGGGGTCGATCGGCCGAGCATCCTCAGGGTGGACCCTTTGGAGCGAGGCCGATCGGCATCCGGCGGTGATCCACGGTGGCGAGGCGCCGCGAGAATCGGTGGATCCAGGCTTAGCAGCCGCCCGCCAGCCGGGGCGGCGCGCGGTCGCCGACCTCGAGCCGCACCAGCTCGACGCCGTTGCGCTCGAGCGTGGCGTCGACGTCGTCGCCGGTGACGCGCTGCACGTAGCGGTCGCCGTCGGCGCTGAGGTGGATGTCGAGCCCATGACGGAGCGCCGTGCGCATGAAGTGGCCGCCGGCGAACTGCAGCGACGGGACCGTGTCGGCGTAGCGATGGCGCCGCTGCCGGTAGCACTGTTGCGTGCGGTCGACCTCCACGAGCACGGTGTCGACCGCGCGCTCGCGCGCCAGCACCGCGGCCGAGCGGGCGGGTTCCATGTCGCGCGCCACGAAGAACGCGATGACCACGATCAGGCCGAGGAGGACCAGCCGCCCATCCACCCGAACGACTTTACGCCTGAGCGGGTACTCGTCACCACGTGACGCTCATCGCCGAGACGCTCGATCCGCTCGAGCCGGCCGGCGCCGCCGAGCTGTACCGGCGCGTCGATGAGGCGCCCGTCCAGATCGTGCCGCGCGCCGAGCTGGCCGGCCACGTCGGATTGACCGACCGCGAGCTGTACCGGCTCGGCTGCACGACGGCGTCGCCCGGCGTCCGTGAAGCGCTCGCGATGGTCGGTTGGCGCGTGGTCGCCTTCGCCGGAGCGGTCGTGGCCGCGGTCGGGCTCGCGATGGCCGTGGCCGGGACGCTCGTGCCGCTGCTCGGCGGCCTGGGCGACCCCGATCCCATCGACGTCCCGCGCGGCTTCGGGCTCGCCGTCGTGGCCATCGCCACGGCCGCAGGCGGCGGCTGGCTGCTGCGGCGGGCGGTCCGCGCCCTGCGCCGCCTTGCGGCGCGGCGACGCCGCGCGGGCGGGCACGCCGTCGCGCCGGCTGACGATCGCCAGGCCCGCGCGACGGTCGCCGTGCTGCGGTCGCCCGGGGTCGTGCGCGTCCAGCTGCTGTGGGTGCGCGGTGCCGCCGGCGATCCCGCCGACGTCGAGCTGCGGGTGCTCGCCGAGCGCGTCATCGAGGAGGACGACGGCGGGCGGGCGGAGGACGCGGTCGCCGCGCTGTCGGAGATCGCGCTGCGAGCCGACAGCGCGCATGCGCTCCGCCTCAGCCACGGCCTCGCCGCGCTCGGGCTGCGGCGCAGGCTCGGTCGGCGCGCCGCGCGGCGGCGCGACAGGCTCCGCCGGGACGCTCGCGGGCGGTTCGTACGCTCCGGCGACGGCATGGATCCGGTCGTCGGAGCGAGCTGGGCGCCGGGGCCGCGAACCGACGACGGCTTCGATCCCGTCGTCGAGGCGAGCTGGGCGCCGGGGCCGCGAACCGACGACGGCTTCGATCCCGTCGTCGACGCGAGCTGGGCGCCGGAGCCGCTGACGGACGACGGCGCCGCCGAGCTCGCCCGCCGCGTGTCCCTGGCGCCGGCCGAGCGCTGGACCGCCGCGTCGCTGGCGCCGCTGCTCGTCGAGCGGCCTGATCCGCGCCTGCCACACCCGCGGCTCTGGCCGGAGAGGCTCGACCGTGAGCGCCGCAAGCCCACGCGGCTGCCGCAGCTGCGACAGCTGCGCGGCGTGGTCTGGATCGGCTGCGCGACGTTCGTGATCGCGATGTTCTCGGGCGGTGACGAAGCGGCGCCGACGGCGACCGCGGTGGCCATCGGCGTAGCCGGCCTGGCCGGCGCCGCGCTCGCCTGGGCTGGGCCGCCGGCGCGTGATCGCCCGCAGCCCGGCCGTGCGGCTGTGGCGAGCCGCCCGCGCCGACCGCGCCCGGCGGCGTGTTCGCCGTCGCCCGCGGCCGCCGACCGGACCGTGCTCCTGCACATCCGCGCCGCCGTCAACGACGAGCGGGGCGGCGAGCTCGAGGTGCAGACCCTCGCCCGGCGCGGCGACACCGACCTCGAGACGCTGCGCACGCTGTGGACCGTGGCCGACGACGCGCGCATGCGGTCGCAGAGCGCCGGCGAGCAGGCGCACCGTCTGCGCTCGCTGCTCGCGCGCCTGGGCCGCGTGACCGCGCCCCCGGAGTCGAGCCTCGCGCGCGAGCCGCTGGTCTGGATCGCGGCGCTCGTCGTGCCGCTGCTGCTCGCCTCCTCGGTCAAGCACTTCATCGCCGGCACCTGGTTCGAGGACGGCGTCGGCAACCGCGTCATCAGCTACGCCTGGCCGATCTTCGCGGCACTGCTGCTCGTGCGCGCCGCGCGGGCGCTTCGCGACCCGTACGCGCGCGAATAGGATCGCTCGCCATGAGCGAGCCGACCAAGTATCTGCTGGGCGAGGAGCAGATCCCCGATCACTGGATCAACCTCCTCCCAGACCTGCCGGGCGAGCCGCTGCCGCCGCTCAACCCGGGTACCGGCCGGCCCGCGGGGCCGGACGACCTGACACCGATCTTCCCGATGGGGCTGATCATGCAGGAGGTCTCGCCCGAGCCCGAGGTCGAGATCCCGGCCGAGGTGCGCGAGGCGTACGGGCTGTGGCGGCCGACCCCGCTGTTCCGCGCACGGCGGCTCGAGAAGGAGCTCGGGACCTCGACGAGGATCTACTACAAGTACGAGGGCGGCTCGCCGTCCGGCTCGCACAAGCCGAACACGGCGGTCCCGCAGGCGTACGAGAACGCCAAGGCGGGCGTCAAGAAGCTCTCGACCGAGACGGGCGCCGGCCAGTGGGGCTCCTCGCTCGCCTTCGCGTGCTCGCTGTTCGGGCTCGACTGCGAGGTCTTCATGGTCGGCTCGAGCTACGACCAGAAGCCGTACCGGCGCTCGATGATGGAGGCCTGGGGCGCGACCGTGCACCGCTCGCCCTCCGACCGCACGCAGTCCGGCCTGGCGCAGGCCGCCCACCCCACCGGCTCGCTCGGCATCGCGATCTCGGAGGCGGTCGAGGTCGCGGCCCAGGACCCGGACTGCAACTACTCGCTCGGGTCGGTGCTCAACCACGTGCTCCTGCACCAGACCGTGATCGGGCAGGAGGCGATCCTGCAGATGCAGCTCGCGGGCGACGAGCCGGACGTGGTCGTCGGCTGCGTCGGCGGCGGCTCGAACTTCGCCGGGCTCGCGTTCCCGTTCCTGCGCGCCGGGTCGAGCGCGCGCTTCGTGGCCGCCGAGCCGGCCGCCTGCCCGACGCTCACGCGGGGCGTCTACCACTACGACTTCGGCGACACCGTCGGGCTCACGCCGCTGATGCCGATGTACACGCTCGGGCACGACTTCGTGCCGCCGCCCGTGCACGCCGGCGGCCTGCGCTACCACGGCGACGCGCCGATGCTGTGCGGCCTCGTCAAGGCGGGCCGGATCGAGGCGCGCGCCTACAAGCAGAACGAGACGTTCGAGGCCGCGGTGCGCTTCGCCCGCAGCGAGGGGATCATCCCGGCGCCGGAGCCGGCGCACGCGATCCGCGCGGTGATCGAGGAGGTCGAGCGCGGCGACGCGGAGGTCATCCTGTTCGGCCTCTGCGGCCACGGACACTTCGACCTCGCGGCCTACGACGCGTTCCTGTCGGGCAGCCTCGAGGATCCCGAGTTCTCGGAGGCCGACATGGAGGCGGCGCTGGCGCGGCTGCCGGAGGCGCCGGCGATCGCATAGTCCTCAAGGTGACCAGAGCGGGTTGAAATCCCGCGCGGGCGCGACACACTGGCCCGCTTCGTTTGGCTTCAGGGGGGAATCTGATGAGGAAGGTGTTGCCGGCGATCATCGCGATCGCCGTTCTGGTGTGCCCGGCCGCGGCCGGCGCTGCCGACCGGTACGACGTCTACGTCGGCGATGTGCCGCGCGAGCGGCTGTCCGACATCGTCGCCCTCGGCATCGACCGGCACGAGCTCGAGCTCAAGGCGATCGGCGGAGCCAAGGGCTCGAGCGTCCGCGTCGAGGTGATCCTCAGCAATGACCAGGCGGCCGAGCTGCGCCGCGACGGCATCGACATGGACGTGAAGCGGATCGACGGCCAGTCGGTCGCCCAGCGCGCAACCGCGCTGGCCGCGCAGGGCATGGAGGTCTTCCGCACCTATGCCGGCGCGGACGGCCTGAAGGCG
This sequence comes from uncultured Solirubrobacteraceae bacterium, assembly GCA_963830725.1. Classification (GTDB taxonomy): domain Bacteria; phylum Actinomycetota; class Thermoleophilia; order Solirubrobacterales; family Solirubrobacteraceae; genus DASSUW01. Next base: position 551,489 of record CAWHNO010000002.1, read on the forward strand.
GAGTTCGAGCAGATGGCCCGCGACCACCGCAAGATCGCCAAGCTCCAGAGCATCGGCCAGCACATGGCAGGGCCAGGAAATCGTGGCCCTCAAGGTCACCAAGAACGCCCGCAGCCACCGCGACGGCGCGCAAGCCCGGCCGTGCTCTACATCGGCGCCCAGCACGCGCGCGAGTGGATCACGCCCGGAGATGGTGCGCCGCCTGGCGCACCACTTCCTCGACGGCTACAGCCGCGACCGCGACATCCGCGAGCTCGTCGACGAGCGGGAGCTGTGGTTCGTGCCGGTCGCCAACCCGGACGGCTACGACTACTCCTTCACCCCGGGACAGCGGCTGTGGCGCAAGAACCTGCGCGACAACGACGGCGACGGCGCGATCACCGCGGCCGACGGCGTCGACCCCAACCGCAACTTCGCCTATCAAGTGGGGCTACGACAACGAGGGCTCGTCACCCGACCCGACGAGACCTCACGTACCGCGGCCCGGGCCCGAACTCGGAGCCTGAGACCCAGGCGCTCGACGCCTTCGTGCGCCGCGTCGGGTTCGAGTTCTTCGTCAACTACCACTCGGCCGCCCAGCTGCTGCTCTATGGCACCGGCTGGCAGGTCGCCACGCCGACACCCGACGACGTGATCGCCGAGGCGCTGGCCGGTGACGACGCCGAGCCCGCCGTCGAGGGCTACGACCCGGACATCTCGGCCGAGCTCTACACCACGAACGGCGACACCGACACGCACATGACCGAGAACTACGGTGTCTTCGGCTTCACGCCGGAGATGTCGACCTGCGAGGCGGCGTCCGACTCCGTGCCGGACGACGAGTGGGAGGCCGCGGACTGCGGCAGCGGCTTCGAGTTCCCGGACGACGAGGCACTCGTGCAGGCCGAGTTCGAGAAGAACATCCCGTTCGCGCTCTCGATCGCCGAATCGGCCGACGACCCGGACGATCCGGAGTCGGTCGATCGGCCGCGAGGCCGGAGAACTTCCGCGTCGACACCTTCGAGGTCTCCTACGGCGACCCGCAGACGGTGGCCGTGGTGGCCAAGCGCGAGCTCGACGACCTGCGCATGCACTACCGCATCGACGGCGGCCGCACGCACACGACGTCGCGTCGCGCGAGTGGCGCGGCGGCGAGCGCTACGGCGACGAGAACGACCGCTACTACGCCGAGTACCGCGGCCAGGTCCGCGGCGCCGACCGCGGTGACGAGCGTCACGGTCTGGTTCAGCGCCGAGGAGGCAGCGCCGGCGGGCGCGACCGCGACGTCGAGAGCGAGCGCTTCACGTACACGGTCGAGCGCGACACGAGCGCCGACGTGCTCGTGATCGCCAACGAGGACTACACCGGCGTCAACCCGACCTACCCGGCGGGCACGAACGCGCCCAAGTACGCCGACGGCGCACGTGGACGCGCTCGAGGCGGCGGGCTACGACGCCGACGTCTGGGACGTCGACGCCCAGGGCGTGCCGCACGACCTCGGCGTGCTCGGCCACTACGACGCGGTCCTTTGGTACCACGGGCGAGAACCGCATCACCCAGGATCCCGAGGACGAGCTGATCTCGACGCCGTTCGGCCAGCTGCCGGACATCGGCGTGGCCGAGCGCCAGCAGTACCTCACGCTCGCCGTCCGTGACTACCTCAACGGCGGCGGCAAGCTGGTCCACGCGGGCGAGAGCGCGCAGCACCAAGGCCTGCTCGGCATCAGCGACGCGGTCGGCGGCCTCTACTACGGGCTCGATGGCGACCCGACCGCCGAGTGCGTCATCCAGACGGTCCCGGGCTTCTTCGAGGACTGCCTGATCCTGGCCGACGACTTCCGCCAGTACTGGCTCGGCGGCTTCGCGCGAGTCGACGTCCCCAGCCCGGAGTCGGTGGCCGGGATCGCCGAGCCGATCGAGGGCTACGAGGGCGAGTTCGGCGGCCCGCAACCGAGGACAACCCGCTCGACGAGGCCGGCGTCTTCCAGCCGACCAGCGAGGTGCTGCCGGTCGGGGAGTTCCCGCAGTTCGCGAGCCAGGCTGCCGCGCGTACTACCTCGTCGGCAGCCATCCGCCGTTCGCGCCCGTGGAGGGCGAGCGGTACGCGGGCGCGCTGCACGGTGACCACTCGTACACGCGGCTGACGCAAGCACGATCGACCTCGCGCGGCAGCGACTAGCGCCGAGCTGGCGTTCCAGCTCTCGCTCAACATCGAGACCGCCTACGACCACGTGCATCGTCGAGGCCCGGACGGCCGGGCGGCGACGACTGGACGACGCTGCCGTGACCTCAACGGCGGAACGACGCACCGCCGTGCCGGCCGAGTGCGTCGGCGGCGGCTTCCTGTTGACGATGCATCCGCACCTGCGCCACTACCTGGGCGGGACCGGGACGCAGCCGTGCACGGCGACCGGCTCCACCGGCACGTGGAACGCGTTCAACGACGCCGACGGCCGGCTGGGAGCAGGTCGCGGTTCGACCTGTCGGCGTTCGCGGGCCGCCAGGTCGAGGTCTCGATCGCCTACGTGACCGATCCGGGAACCGGCGGCGTCGGCGCCTTCGTGGACGACACGCGGCTCACGGTCGACAGCGTGACGACGGCCGACGGGTTCGAAGGCGCGACGAGCAGCTGGGCCGTGACCGGCCCGCCGCAGGGCAGCCCGGGGAACGAGGCGGCGTGGGAGATCGGCCCGAAGCTGATCAACTTCTACGCCGGCACGTCGACGCGGGACACGCTCCTGCTCGGCTTCGGCGTCGAGCAGCTCGCGACGGAGGGGGAGCGGGCGGATCTGCTTCGGCGCGCGCTCGGCGGACTGATCCGCTGACGCACGCGGGGTGCCGGCGGCCGGCCCGGCCGTCGGCACCCCGTACCGTTATCGGCGATGGAGCAGCCCAACGCCGAGCCTCTCCTTCAGGCGATCCTCGACGCCGCCTTCGACTGCATCATCACGATGGACGCCGAGGGCCGGATCGTGGACGTCAACCGGGCGGCCGAGCAGACCTTCGGCTACACGGCGAGCGAGATGGTCGGCCGCGAGCTGGCCGAGCTGATCATCCCGCCGGACCTGCGCGAGGCGCACCGCCGCGGCGTCGAGCACTACGTCGCCACCGGCGAGGGCCGGATGGTCGGCCACCCCGTCGATCTGCCGGCGATGCGGGCCGACGGCACCGTGTTCCCGGTGGAGATCGCGATCACGCGGCCGCGGCTGCCGGGGCCGCCGCTCTTCACGGGCTTCCTGCGCGACGTCACCGAGCGCCGGCGCAACGAGCACGAGCTGCGCACGCTCGCGGCCGAGCAGGCCGCCCTGCGCCGCGTGGCCACGGTCGTGGCGCGCGAAGCCGACCCCGCGCAGGTGTTCGAGCTGGTGACCGAGGAGCTCGGCCGCCTGCTCGGCGCGCAGACGTCGAACATGATCCGCTACGAGCCCGACGGCGGAGCGGTCGTGACCGGCGGCTGGAGCACCGGCGGCGCGCGCAACGTGCCGGTCGGCACACGCGTCGAGCTCGACGGCCCGACGGTGGCGGCGCTCATCCGCGACAGCGGCGAGCCCGAGCGCGTCGACGACTACTCCGAGACGCCCGGCTCGACCGCCGACCTGCTGCGCGACCTGGGGCTCCGCTCGAGCGTGGGCACGCCGATCCGGCTCGGCGGCAGGCTGTGGGGCGCGGTGCTCGTCTCGAGCGTCGAGGAGACGCCGTTCCCCGAGGGGGCCGAGCAGCGGATCGCAGACTTCGCCGAGCTCGTCGGGGTGGCGCTCGCCAACGCCGAGGCGCGCCAGGCAGTTGGCCGACTCGCGCGCCCGCATCGTCCAGGCCGGCGACGAGGAGCGGCGAAGGCTGGAGCGCAACCTGCACGACGGCGCGCAGCAGCGCCTCGTGGCGCTCTCGCTCGAGCTGCGGCTGTGCGAGCGCAAGCTCGCCGCCGGCGACCCGATGGCGGGCGAGCTGCTCAAGCAGGCGAGCGACGACCTGGCCGGAGCGCTCGAGGAGCTGCGCGAGCTGGCCCGCGGCATCCATCCCGCGATCCTGTCCGACAAGGGCCTCGTCCCCGCGCTCGAGATGCTGGCCGGCCGCGCGACCGTCCCGGTCGAGCTGTGCGCATCGCTCGACGGCCGCCTTCCGCCGCCCGTCGAGGCGGCCGCCTACTACCTGGTGGCCGAGGCGCTCACCAACGCGGCCAAGCACGCCCGGGCCTCGTGCGTGAACGTGAGCGTCAGCCGGGCCAACGGTCGCGCCGTGGTCGAGGTGGCCGACGACGGCGTCGGCGGCGCCGACCTGCGCGGCGGCTCCGGCCTGCGCGGCCTCCGCGACCGCGTCGAGGCGCTCGGGGGCGAGCTCGACCTCGAGAGCCGCGAGGGCGACGGCACCACCCTCACCGCGCGACTGCCCTGCGGCTGAAGCTCCCCGGGGGGCCGGCGATCGCTCGCCGGCCCCCGTCACTCCCCTACTCGTAGGCGAGCGCAGTGAGGACGTCGGTCCTCGCAGCGCGCCTTGCCGGGAGCACGGCCGCAGCCATGCCCGCCAGCACCGCGATCAGGGCGACCGCCACGAGGGCGGGCGCGGGGATCGCGAACTCCAGCCCGTACTCGCGCAGCATGGCGACCACCGCCGCCGCGAGTCCGAGCCCGACGGCGATGCCGGGCAGGGCGCCCATGAGCGCGGTGATCACGCTCTCGTGGCGCACCATCCGGCGCAGCTGGCGGCGGGACATGCCCATCGCCCGCAGCGTCCCCAGCTCACGGCGGCGCTCGAACGTCGCGAGCACCAGCGTGTTGACGATCCCGAACAGGGACACGATCACGGCCAGGGCGAGCAGCACCCAGAGGATGGCCAGGATCTGGCCGATCCACTCGGTCTGCGTCGTGATGAACTGCGACTTGGTCGCGACCTCGACCTCCGGGAACGCGGCCAGGGCCTTCTCCAGTCCGGCCACCTCGCCGCCGCTCACGAGCGTGAAGCGGTTGCGCTCGGTCGCGAAGGCGCCGTCGAAGGCCTCGCGCGAGATCGTGATCGGGCCCAGGCTCAGGACGTCGAGCACCGGCGACTCCTCGATCGCGCGCACGGTCAGGTCGAGCTCCGTGCCCTTGGGCGAGGTGATGCTGAACGCGTCGCCGAGCTTCAGGCCGTGCTCGGTCGCCCAGCCGTCGTCGACGAGCGCGCCGCCGCGGCCGAGGCCGGCGATCGCCGCCTCGTCGCCCGCCTTGAGGTCGTAGGCGAACAGCTCGGTCACCGTGGCCGGGTCGACGGCGTTGACGCCCTCCTCCTCGCCGAAGGCGAGCGCGCCGTCCTGGGCCAGCGAGCTGACCGCGGTCACGCCGGGAGCCGAGGCCGCCGCCTGCTCGATCGCGGGGTCGATCGGCGACCAGCCGTCGGTCGACGCGACGACGGCCGTCGCCTGCACGCGCCGCTCGAGCGAGCCCGCGGAGACGTCCTGGAGGCCCTTGGCCACCACGGTCACCGCGGTCACCAGCGCGACGCCGATCAGCAGCGCGGACGCCGTGGACGCCGTGCGGCCGGGATGGCGCATCGCGTTGGTGCGGGCGAGCTTGCCGGCCGAGCCGCCGATGCGCGCCGACGGGCGCCCGACGAGGCCGGTCACGGCGCGCAGCACGCGGCCCGGGAGCCGCAGGCGGCCGGCGGCGTCGCCGGCCTCGCGCAGCGCGGCGACCGGCGCGACCTTGGTCGCCCGCCGCGCCGGCAGCAGCGCGGCCAGCACCGTCACGCCGACGCCGACCAGCATCGCGGCGACGACCGTGCCGCCGCTGAGCGACATGCCGGCGATCGGCAGCGACAGGCCCATCGAGCCGAACAGGCTCTCGAGCCCGGAGGCGAGCAGCATCCCCACGCCCAGGCCGATGGCCGAGGCGCCGAGCCCGATCGCCAGCGCCTCGGTGAGGATGGCGCGGCGGACCTGCCGGCGGCTGGCGCCGACCATCCGCAACAGCCCGAGCTCGCGCGTCCGCTGGGCGATCGCGATCGAGAGCGCGTTGAAGATCGTGAACGCGCCCACGAGCAGCGCCACGCCGGCGAAGGCGAGCAGGATCGTGCGCAGGATGTCGACGAACGACTTCAGGCCCTCGAGGTCGAAGCGGTCGTCGGCCGCCGCGGAGCGGACCTGCGTCCCGGCGGGCGCCTGGTCGAGCTCGCCCGCGACGAGGATCCGGTCGTACCGCCCCGCCTTGTCGAACAGGCTCTGCGCCGCCGCCAGGTCGAACACGGCGAACGTGGCCGTGCCGAGCGACTTGACGTCGGCGAAGGTGGCGATGCCGACGACCTCGAACTTCTGCGCCTCGCCGCGCGTGGCGACGGTGATGCGGTCGCCGACGGCGTAGTCCTCCTTCTCGGCGCTGCCCTGGTCGATGACGACCTCGCCAGGAGCGGTGGCCCAGCGGCCGTCGCCGAGGCGGAACGGGGTCAGGCGCTCGGAGCCGGGGGTGCGGGCGTCGAAGCCCGAGCCGAAGTAGGGCCCGTCGCCGACCGGCTTGCCGTCGCGGCCGACGATCTGCGCCGTGTCGGAGATGTCACCGACGGCGACGTCGACTCCGGCATCCGCACGGACTTCGTCCAGTGCGGATGCTTGCAGCGCCGGCTTCTGGGCGAACGAGTCCATCCCGGGCTCGAACGCGGTCTTGGCGGTGACGACGGCGTCGGTGCCGTCGTAGGCGGCGCTCGACAGCGAGTCGGCGGCGCCTCGCATGGCGTTGGTGAGCGTGAGGGCCGCGCACACGAACGCCACCCCCACGACGATGGCGAGCGCGCTCAGCAGCGTGCGGACCGGCCGCGCCGCGAGCCCCTTGAGCGTGACCCGTGTCATCGGTTCATCACCGCGAGCACGTCATCCTCCGTCGGGCGCTGGAGGTCGGCCACCACGCGGCCGTCGGTCAGGTAGAGCACACGGTCGGCGATCGCCGCCGCGCGCGGGTCGTGCGTGACCATCAGCGTGGTCTGGCCGTCGATGTCGACGGCGTCGCGCAGCAGCGCGAGGATGCCGGCGCCGGCCTCGGAGTCCAGGTTGCCGGTCGGCTCGTCGGCGAACAGCACGGTCGGGCGCGTGATCAGCGCCCGCGCGATCGCCACGCGCTGCTGCTGGCCGCCGGAGAGCTCGGACGGCCGGTGGTCGCGCCGATCCTGGAGCCCGACCCGCGCGATCAGCGCGTCGAGCTCATCGGCCGGCGGCCGCGAGCCGGCGATCGCCAGCGGCAGCAGGACGTTCTCCTCCGCGGTCAGCGTCGGCAGCAGGTTGAAGGACTGGAAGACGAAGCCGATGTGCTTGCGGCGCAGGCGCGTCAGATCGCGGTCCTTCATGCGGGTGATGTCCTGACCGGCGACCTTGACCGTGCCCGCGGTGGGCGTGTCGAGGCCGGCGAGCAGGTGCATGAGCGTCGACTTGCCGGAGCCCGACGGGCCCATCACGGCGGTGAACTGGCCGGCCGGGAGGTCGAGCGAGACGCCGCGCAGGGCGTGCACGGCCGAGTCGCCGTGGCCGTAGGTGCGGGTCAGCGCCATCGCCGACACGGCATGCGACGTGACCGGTGCTTCGAGGAGAGCAGCCAAGGGGAGTCCTTTCTCAGTACGCCACGGCTTCACGCGTCACACGTGAAAGCGCGGCTTCCAGGGCACCCGCGGACAACAGGGCGCTCGTCGCCTCGGCGAGCAGGCGCCCCATGATCCCGCGGGATGGGCGAACGGACACGGACGCGTGCACCTCGCTGCCGCCTTCGACGGCGGCGAGGCGGTAGTCGACGTCGAACCCCACGGGGCCGTCGGCCGCGAGCGAGAGCCCGTCGCCGGAGGCCTCGTGGACCTCGAGGTCGAAGCCCACGCGCCGGCCGGCGAGCTTCCCGCTGATGCGGGCGCGGCTGCCGGTCGCGAGCCGGTGCCCGTCGAGCTCGTCGACGTCGAACGGCAGCGGCGCCCAACGGGCGGCGGCCTCCGGGTCGGTGAGCACGTCGAGCACGGCCTCGGGACGTGCGGCGGTGGTCGTCGTGGCGGTCCATGTCCTCATGACCGGCACTCTCGCCGCCGCCGCGTCGCGTGTCGTCGGCCGCCGTGACGATCCTGGCGCGCCCGCCGGACGATTCGCCGTCATCCTCGAGGATGACGCGGCGATCGTCATCGAGGACGACGTTGCCGGCCCGCTGCGCGGCTAACGTTGGCGCAGATGCTCGCACGGTTGCGCGCACTGGACCCGTATCGGGCCGACCTGCTGCTGGCTGCCGCCTTCCTCGTGGAGGGGCTGCTCGAGGTTGCCCTGCTGGTGCCCGAGGAGACCGGCAATCAGGGCTTCGTGGCGCTGCCTGATCGCCGGCCTGGCGGGCTGCCTGGCGATCCGCCGCCGCCGCCCGATCGTGGCCGCCGTGGTCGGGTTCGCCGTGTTCACCGCCTACCCGCTGTTCGACAAGGCGTACGTCGACCACCTGGTCAGCCCGTTCTTCGCCACGCTGCTGCTCGTCTACGGCGTCGGCCGCCATCTCGAGGGCCGGATCGTGTGGGCGCTGGCCGCCTACGCGTCGGTCCTGATGGCGATCTTCACGGCGGTCGAGGGGACCGACGACACGGCCGGCAACTACCTGCTGACGATCGGCGCGCTGGTGCTGGCGCCGATCCTGCGTCGGCCGCGTCATCCGCAGCCGCGCGCGGCTCAACCAGGCTCTGCGCGAGAAGGCCGAGCGGCTCGAGCACGAGCGGACGGAGCGCGCGGCGACCGCCGCGGTCGAGGAGCGGACGCGGATCGCCGGCGAGCTGCACGACGTGGTCGCGCACGCGCTCAGCGCGATGGTCGTGCAGGCGGCGGGCGCACGTCGGCTGGCCGAGCGCGACCCTGCCCGCGCCGCCGACGCGTTCCAGGCGGTCGAGTCGAGCGGGCGCGAGGCGCTGACCGAGATCCGGCGCCTGCTCGGCGTCCTGCGGCGCGATGACGAGGAGCTGGCGCTGGCGCCGCAGCCGTCGCTGCGCCACGTCGGTTCGCTGGTGCGCAAGATCCAGGCGGCAGGGCTGCCCGTGGAGCTCGGCATCGAGGGCGAAGCGCGCGAGCTGCCGATCGGCGTCGACCTGACGGCGTACCGCGTCGTGCAGGAGGCGCTCGGCGGCGCGCTCGAACACGGCCACGCGGGCCGCGCGCGCGTGCTGGTCCGCTACGGCGCAGACCACGTCGAGCTCGAGGTCGACGACGACGGCGGCGCGCCGGAGCGACCGCTGCTCGGCATCCGCGAGCGCGTCGCGCTGTCCGGCGGACAGCTGCGGGCCGGCGTCCGCCGCGACGGTGGCCACGTCGTCAGAGCGCGGCTGCCGCTCGGAGGCCCGGCATGATGCGCTGGATCCGCCGCCTGCGGCGGCTCGACCGCCGCTGGCTCGACCGCGCCATCGCCGGCGTGCTGCTCGTCGCCGGCGTGATCGAGCTGCTGGCGCGCGTGCCCGGCGGTCCAGGTCCGGTCAGCGTCGCGATCGTTGCCCTCGGCTACCTCACCCTGCTCTGGCGCCGCAGCCGTCCGCTCGTCGCCGGCGCGGCGATGTTCACGGCCTGGATCGCGTTCAACGTGCTCGGCGACGACGTGAAGTCGATCCAGGGACCGCTCATCGCCTCGCTCGTGATGGGCTACGCGATGGGCGCCTACACGCGAGGGCCGGGCGGCCCGCGCCGCGCCGTTCGTGATCGTCGCCGGCGTCACCGGCGTGACGATGACGTGGCCGAACCCGGTCTTCACGGACTACGTCTTCCCCACCGCGTTCGTGCTGATCGCATGGCTCGCCGGGCGCGGCGTGCGCACGCGCACGCGGCTGACCGAGGAGCTGCACGAGGCCGCCGTGCAGGCGCAGGAGGCGCACGAGGAGGAGGTCGCCCGCGCGGCGGCCGACGAGCGCCGCCGGATCGCGCGCGAGATGCACGACGTCGTCGCTCACTCGGTGTCGGTGATGGTCGTCCAGGCCGGCGGCGCGCGCCGGATCCTCGAGCGCGACCCCGCGCGCGCCGTCGATGCAGCGGCCCACATCGAGGACGTCGGGCGCGCCGCGCTGACCGAGATGCGGCGACTGCTCGGCGTGCTGCACCACAGCGACGAGCGCGCCCCGCAGCCGACGATGCGCGAGCTCGACGCGCTCGTCGAGCGCACCCGCGCCGCCGGCCTGCCGGTATCGCTGACCGTCGAGGGCGAGCCGCGCTCGCTCCCGGCGGGGATGGACCTCGCCGCCTACCGCGTCGTGCAGGAGGCGCTCACCAACGCGATCAAGCACGCCGGGGCCGCGCCGACCGAGGTCACCGTGCGCTGGGAGCCCGCGCACCTGGAGCTCGAGATCGTCGACAACGGCATCCACGGCGACGAACGGCGACGGCGGCGGCCACGGGCTCGTGGGGATGGAGGAGCGGGTCCGCCTCTACGACGGCGAGCTGCGAACGGGCCGCCGGGCCGGCGGTGGATTCGAGGTCGTCGCTAGGTTGCCACTGTGATCCGTGTCCTGATCGCCGACGACCAGGCGCTCGTGCGCGCCGGCTTCCGCATGATCCTCGACGCCGAGGAGGACATCGACGTGATCGGCGAGGCGTCCGACGGCAACGAGGCGGTCGAGCAGGCGAAGCGGCTCGACCCGGACGTCGTGCTGATGGACATCCGCATGCCGGAGCTGGACGGGATCGAGGCGACGCGGCGCGTGATCGCCGGCGGCGGCGAGACCCCCTCGCGCGTCCTCATGCTCACGACCTTCGACCTCAACGAGTACGTCTACGAGGCGCTGCGCGCCGGGCGCCAGCGGCTTCCTGCTCAAGGACGTGCCGCCCGAGGAGCTGGCGGCCGGCATCCGCGTCGTCTCGCGCGGCGACGCGCTGCTGGCGCCGTCGATCACGCGCCGGCTGATCCATGAGTTCGCGCGCGCGGCGCCGGCCGCCGCGCCTCCGCCGGGCTTCGACGAGCTGACCGCACGCGAGGTCGAGGTGTTCAAGCTCGTCGCGCGCGGGATGTCGAACGCCGAGATCGCGGCCGAGCTGATCGTGAGCGAGACCACGGTCAAGACCCACATGGCGCGCCTGCTGATGAAGCTCGGCATCCGAGACCGCGTGCAGGCGGTCGTGCTCGCCTACGAGTCGGGCATCGCCGTGCCGGGGGGTACGGCGTAGTGGCGTGGTGGCAGAGCGCCGTCGTCTACCAGATCTATCCGCGCAGCTTCGCCGACTCTGACGGCGACGGGATCGGTGACCTGCCTGGGATCGCCGGGCGGCTCGACCACCTGGCCGAGCTGGGCGTCGACGTGTTGTGGCTCTCGCCGGTCTACCCGTCGCCACAGGACGACGCCGGCTACGACATCAGCGACTACCAGGACATCGACCCCACCTTCGGCACGCTGGCCGACTTCGACGCGCTGCTGGCCGCCGTCCACGAGCGCGGGATGAAGCTGATCATGGACCTCGTGGTCAACCACACGTCCGACGAGCACCCGTGGTTCGTCGAGTCGCGCTCGAGCCGCGAGAACCCCAAGCGCGACTGGTACTGGTGGCGGCCCGAGCCGACCAACTGGCGCTCGTTCTTCTCCGGTCCGACGTGGGAGCTCGACGAGGCGACCGGCGAGTACTACCTGCACCTGTTCTCGCGCAAGCAGCCCGACCTGAACTGGGAGAACCCCGAGGTCCGGCGGGCGATCCACACGATGATGCGCTGGTGGCTCGATCGCGGGGTCGACGGCTTCCGCATGGACGTCATCAACATGCTCTCCAAGGACCCCGCGCTGCCGGACGCGCCGGGCGGCGACGGGTCGCCGTTCTACCTGTGCGGGCCGCGCATCCACGAGTTCCTGCAGGAGATGCACCGCGAGGTGTTCGCCGGCCGCGAGGAGCTGCTGGCCGTCGGCGAGATGCCGGGCGTGACGCTGGAGAACGCAAGGCTGTTCACCGACCCGGCGCGCGGCGAGGTCGACATGGTGTTCCAGTTCGAGCACGTCCAGCTCGACCAGGGCGCGTCGAAGTGGGACGTCCACCCGCTCAGGCTGCGCGACCTCAAGCGCTCGCTCGGCCGCTGGCAGGACGGGCTGTCCGAGACGGGCTGGAACAGCCTCTACTGGAACAACCACGACCAGCCGCGGGTGGTGTCGCGCTTCGGTGACGGCAGTCCCGAGGCCGCCAAGATGCTCGGCACGGTCCTGCACCTGCACCGCGGGACGCCGTACGTCTACCAGGGCGAGGAGCTCGGGATGACGAACTTCCCGTTCGCCTCGATCGACGAGTTCCGCGACATCGAATCGCTCAACCACTACGCGGAGGCCGGCCCGCAGTCGCTGCCGGCGCTGCTGGCGATGGGCCGCGACAACGCGCGCACGCCGATGCAGTGGGACGCGAGCGAGCACGCCGGCTTCACGACCGGCACGCCGTGGCTGGCCGTCAACCCGAACCACGTCGAGATCAACGCGGAGGCCGAGCGAGCGGATCCCGGCTCGGTCTTCCATCACTACCGCCGGCTGATCGAGCTGCGCCACAGCGAGCCGGCGGTCGTGCACGGCGACTTCACGATGCTGCTGGAGGAGGACGAGCGCGTCTACGCCTTCACGCGCCGCCACGAGGACGTCGAGCTGCTCGTGCTCGGCAACTTCTCCGGCGAGGATGTGACGATCGACGTCCCAGGCTGGGCGGACGCGGAGGTCGTGATCGGCGAGCCCGGCGAAGGGCTGCGGCCCTGGGAGAGCCGCGTGTACCGGCGCTACTGCCGGTGATCGTGGAGCCCGCCGGCCTTGCCGGCGTTCCCGAGCAGCTTCGACGACACCTCGATCACCAGCCCGAAGGCGGCGATGATCAGCACGAAGGCCACGAGCGGCGAAGCGGTCTTGCTCGCCACGTAGAGGCATACGAGCGCGGCGACGAGCGGGAGCCAGTAGCGCACGGTCCTGATCCTACGCTGTGCGGGTGCGCGAGGTTCAGATCAGCGGCGACATGATCCGGCTCGGCCAGCTGCTCAAGCTCGCCGGGCTGATCGACTCCAGCGGCGAGGCGAAGGCGTTCCTCGCCGCCACGCCCGTCACCGTCAACGGCGACCCCGAGGACCGGCGCGGCCGCCAGCTTCATCGCGGCGACGAGGTGCAGGCGGGCGCCGACGCGCTGCGTGTGGTCTGAAGCGTTCGACGCACTCAGCGTCGCCGGCTCAAGAAATTCTCTGTGTGACGCGATACGGTTTCGTCGACCGATCGGCGAAACTCGGGGGGAGTCGCATGAGAAGGGTCGTGGCAGGGCTTGTGGCGCTGACGGCCGCGCTGATTCTGGCGGCGCCGGCGGCGGCGGACGACAGCCAGCTGGAGCGCTACGCCGAAGGCACGTGGCGTTCGTTCGAGGCGATGACGGACGAGGGCAGCGGGCTGCCCGCGGACATCCTCAACGCAGATGGGACGACGTCCGTGCAGACGTCGACGACGAACATCGGCGCCTACATGTGGAGCGCGGTGGCGGCCGAGAGGCTCGGGATCATCGGGCGGTCCGAGCTGGTGTCGCGCCTGCGCCGCACCCTGAGCACGCTCGAAGGGATGGAGCGCTTCGAGGACACCGGCCAGTTCTACAACTGGTACGACCACCGCACCGGCGAGAAGCTGACGACGTGGCCGCCGTCCGGCCAGCCGCTGACGCCGATCCTCTCGACGGTCGACAACGGCTGGCTCGCGGTCGGCCTGAAGATCGTCGCCGAGCGCGTGCCCGAGGTCTCGCACCGGGCCCGTGTCCTCTACGACGACATGGACTTCGGCTTCTATTACCGGCCGGACGTCAACCGCATGCTGTTCCACTACGTACCCGACACCGGCGCCAAGGCGTGCTGCTACGACACGATCGTCAGCGAGTCGCGCATCGGCGCCTACATCGGCATCGCCAAGGGCGAGGTCCCGGAGCGAGTGCACTTCGGCCAGTTCCGCTCGTTCCCGGACACGTGCGACTGGTCCTGGACCGAGACGAAGCCCGTCGGCTTCACTCGCACCTACTACGGCACGCAGGTCTACGACGGCTCGCTGCCCTACAACGGCACGCTCGTCACGCCGAGCTGGGGCGGCTCGATGTTCGAGGCGCTGATGCCGGCGCTGTTCCTGCCCGAGGAGCGCTGGGGGCCCGGGAGCTGGGGCGCCAACCACCCGCTCACCGTCGCCGCCCAGGAGCACCACGGGCTGACGCGAGGCCGGCTACGGCTACTGGGGCTTCTCGCCCGCCAACGTGCCCGAGGGCGGCTACCGGACCTACGGCGTCGACGGCATCGGCAGCGATCCCGGCGGCTACCCGTCCGAACGAACGACGACACGCTGATCGACCACGGCTGGCCCGGCTGCCCGGACCGCCGGCCGCAGCCCGACCCGCCGCCGAGCGCGTACACCAACGGCGTCGTCACCCCGCACGCGGCGTTCCTCGCCCTGCGCTACGCCCGCGCACGAGACGCTGGCCAACCTCGACGCGGCTCGAGCGCGACTTCGGCGTCTACACGCCCTGGGGCTTCCGCGACTCGGTCAACGTCGACACCGGCCGGGTGTCGAACTCCTACCTCTCGCTCGACCAGGGCATGATCATGGCCGCCATCGGCAACGCCCTCGGGCACGACGTCCTGCGGCGCGCGTTCGCGACCGGTGACGTCGAGCACGCGCTGCGGCCGGTGATGGGCGTCGAGGAGTTCAGCGCCTCACCGCGCCCGTGCACGATCACCGGAACGCCAGGCCCCGACCAGCTCCAAGGCACGCGCGGCGACGACGTCATCTGCGGCCTCGGCGGCGACGACGTGATCGACGGCCGCGACGGCGACGACGCCCTGTTCGGCGACGCCGGCCGCGACCGGATCGACGGCGGCGACGGCGACGACACGCTGTACGGCGGCGAGGGCGACGACCAGCTCGACGGCGGGCCTGGGACCGACGTGGTTTCCGGCGGCCCGGGCGGCGATGCGCTCGCGGGCGGCGGCGATCACCTCGAGCCGGGCGAGTGAAGGTGGGAGGTGTCGTTCCAGAGCCAGATCACGCGGCGCTCGCGCTCGAACCCGAGCTCTGAGACGGAGCCGGTGTCGAGCGCGAGGTGGCCGCCATAGGCCGCCGGCAGCCCGAGCCAGCGCGCGGCGAGCACGCGCAGCAGGTGGCCGTGGGCGAACAGCGCAACGTCGCCCCCGGCCGCCAGGGCGCGTGAGATCACGCGGTCGGCACGGACGCCGACCTGCTCGACCGTCTCGCCGCCGGGCGCGCCGTCGGACCACACGCTCCAGCCGGGCCGCTGCTCGCGGATCTCCGGCGTGGTCAGCCCCTCGTATGCGCCGTAGTCGAACTCGACCAGATCGTCGTCGACCTCGACGGCCATCCCCGCCAGGCCCGCCGTCTCGCGCGCCCGCGATCGCGGGGAGCTCAGCACGAGCGCGAACTCCCGGCCGGCGAGCCGGCCGCGCAGGCGCTCGGCGTGACGGCGCCCGACGTCGAGCAGCGGCACGTCGGTCACGCTCGTGTGCTTGCCCGAGGCGCTCCATTCGGTCTCGCCGTGGCGGATCAGCACGAGCCGCGCCATGGCGCGGAGCCTACGCCCGACCTCGACACAGCGGCGGGGTGCGGATACTTTCGGCGGGTGCAGGGCGAACTGAGTAAGCCTGAGCGCTGGCTGCGCGGCGTGCTGATCGCCCACGCGATCCTGAGCGCGCTGCTGGCGGTCGGCTACATCGTCGACGGCGACACCCGGACCGTCGTCGGCATGCCGAACTCGTTCGCCAAGGACGCGTTGTTCGTGGCGCTGTCGGTGGTCGCGGCGGCCGACGTGCGCCGCTTCGGCGGCCTGGCGCTCGTGATCGCCGGCGGCTACGTCGCGCTCGTGATCGGTGAGATCGCCGCGCTCATCTGGGGCGGCGCGCCGGCGACGGACGTGCCGCTGTTCGGCGAGGTGTCGGCCACCGCCGCGCTGCTGGCCTGGATGGGCATCGACGTGGTGCTCGCCGTGCTGTTCACCTGGCTCTGGTTCGCCTCCGCGCGCGCGCAGCACGGCCTGCGCTTTCTGAATCCGCTCGCGTTCCACACCCTGGCGGCGGTCGCCGAGGTGCTGATCGAGGGCGAGCGCGAGGTGATCCCGCCCCAGCGCGTGGCGCGCAACGTCGACGGCTACCTGGCGGACCTGGAGTCGAGCAGCAAGAACCGCGTGCAGGTCGCGCTGACGGTCCTCGGGCTGTGGCCGCTGCTGACCGCGCGGCCGCCGCTGGCCACGCTCGCCCCTGCCTCGCGCAAGAAGTTCCTCCAGAAGCGCTTCGTCGACGAGATCGTCGAGCGGCGCGTGCTGCAGCCGCTGCGCCCGATCGTGCAGGCGCTGATCCGTACCGGGTCGCAGATGTCCTACCTCGGCTACTACGGCGACCGCGACTCGTGGGACTCGATCGGCTACACCGTCTATGAGCGCCGGCCGGACGGCCGGCCACCGCTCCCGGACGATGCGATCGAGCCGCCGCTCGAGCCGCTGGCCGGGCCGCCGCACCGCCGCTACGACACGATCGTGATCGGCTCCGGCGCGGCAGGCGGCATCCTCGCCTACCGCTTCGCGGAGGCCGGCCGGAAGGTGCTCGTGCTCGAGCGCGGCCCGCACGTCGACCCGCGCCGCTTCAACGACGACGAGGTCGCCCAGTACCTGCGCCTCTACAACGAGGGCGCGCTCCAGCTCGCCACGGACTTCAGCCTCCAGGTCCTCCAGGGCATGTGCGTCGGCGGCGGCACCACGATCAACAACGCGCTCTGCCTGCACCCGCCCGACCTGGTGCTGGAGCAGTGGGAGCCGCGCGGGCTCGACCGCGCCGGGCTCACGCAGGCGATCGAGGAGGTCCGGGCCTGGTTCGAGGTGGCGCCGATCCGCGCGACGACGACCACCGCCGCCGCCAAGCGGTTCCAGCAGGCGGTCGGCGAGCTTGACCTGCCCGGGGTGTTCGAGGTGATGGAGGCCAACGTCTCGGCCGCCTGCCGCGCCACCGGCTACTGCAACATCGGCTGCGGCTACGGAGCGAAGCTCTCGACGCTCGACACGGTGCTGCCGCAGGCCCAGCAGCGGTTCGGGCTCGACCTGCTGGCCGACGTGCAGGTCGAGCGGATCGAGCGCGAGGGCAGGCGCGCGGTGCGCGCCGTCGGGCGCCACCGCCCGACCGGGGAGCGCGTCGCGGTCGAGGCCGACGAGATCGTGATCGCGGCCGGGGCGATCGGCTCGAGCTACCTGCTCCAGCGCAGCGGCCTCGGCGGCGACGCCGTCGGGCGCGACCTGCACTTCAACATCAACTCCCCGATCACGGCCGACTTCCCGGAGCCGATCGACTCCTTCGCCGGCATCCAGATGTCACACGCCTACCGGTCGTCGGACGGCGTCCCGCGCTACCTGGTCGAGACCTGGTTCAACCCGCCCGCGACGCAGGCGCTGGCCATGCCCGGCTGGTTCGACCGCCACTTCCACAACATGCGGCGCTACCGGCACATGGCGTGTGCCGGCGTGCTGGTCGGCACGACGGCGCCCGGCCGCGTGAAGGCGTCGAAGACCGGGCCCGAGATCGAGTACACGGCGTCCGACGAGGATCGCGGGACCGTCGTCGAGGGCCTCCAGGTCGCGGCGCGGATCTGGCTGCAGGCGGGCGCCGAGCGCGTCATGCCGGCCACGTTCGCCTGGCAGGAGTACCGCGACCCGAAGGCGCTCGCCGACCTGCCCAAGCGGATCCTCCAGTCCGGCGACCTGCTGCTCACCAGCGCGCATCCGCAGGGCGGCAACGCGCTCGGCGCCGTGGTCGACGAGGACTTCCGCGTGAACGGGCTCGACAACCTCTACCTCTGCGATGCCAGCGTGTTCCCCACGAGCGTGCACGTGAACCCGCAGCTCACGGTCATGGGGCTGGCGCAGTACGCGGCGGGCCGGATCGTCGGCGCGGCGTGATGGACGTGGTGATCGTCGGAGCGGGGACGTTCGGCGCCTCGCTGGCCTGGCGGCTGGCGCGCGCCGGCGAGCGCGTGACCCTGGTGGACCAGTTCGAGCCCGGCGACCGGCGCGCCACCTCCGGCGGCGAGACGCGGCTGATCCGCTGCTCGCACGGCGCCGATCCGGACTACACCGCGATGGCGCGCCGGGCGCGCACGCTGTGGCGCGAGCTCGAGGCCGAGAGCGGCGAGGAGCTGATGCTGGAGCACGGCGTCGCGTGGTTCGCGCACGGCGACGACGGCTGGGACGCGGCGTCCGAGCGGACGCTGGCCGCCCAGGGGATCCCGGTCGAACGGCTCGACCCCGGCGAGGCGGCGCGGCTGTTCCCGAGCTTCCGCGGCGACGACGTCGCGTTCGTGCTGCTCGAGCCCGAGGCGGGCGTGCTGCGCGCCCAGCGCGCGGTCCGCGCGTTGGCGCGACAGGCCGAGGCCCACGGCGCTCGCGTGCTGAGAGGGCGGGCGCGGCCGGAGGGTGCGGCGGCGCTGCTGGAGGACGGCAGCAAGCTCGATGGCGACGCCGTCGTGTGGGCGTGCGGCGGCTGGCTCGCCGGCCTGTTCGGGGAGCTCGTCACGCTCGCCGTCACGCGCCAGGAGCTGATCTTCGTCGACGGCGGACCGGCCTGGCGGGCGCCAGGCGTTCCGGGCTGGGTCGACTACGACCGCGCGATGTACGGCACCGCGGACATCGACGGCCTCGGCGTCAAGGCGGCGCTCGACACCGACGGGCCGCCGCTGGACCCCGACGCCGACCTCGTCGACGCGCCGACGACCGAGCCGGCAGTGCGCGCCTACCTGCACGACCGCTTCCCTGCGCTCGAGCACGCGCCGCTGACCGAGGCGCGCGCCTGCCGCTACGAGCTGACGCCCGACTCGAACTTCATCGCCGCCCGCCACCCGGAGCACCCCGGCGTGTGGCTGCTCGGCGGCGGCTCCGGCCATGGCTTCAAGCACGGGCCGGCGATGGCCGAGCTGATGGCCGCCGCCCTGGCCGGCGCGCCGCTCCCGCCCCGGTACGGGCTCGGTGCGAGGACGTCCGCGCGAAGCCTGCGCACAGCGGGCGCAGGTGTGAGACGCTGAGCACCGGATGAGAAGGCGCGCGCTCGCTGTCGTGCTCGCAACCACCGGTCTGCTCCTGGCCGCGGCTCCGGCGGGCGCTCAGGCGCCGGGCGTGCCGCCGCCCGGAGCGAACGACTTCGACTGCCGCTCCACCGTCCATCCCGTGCCGGTGATCCTCGTGCACGGCACGTTCGGCGACATGACGGTGTCCTGGAACCTCGTCTCGCCTGCGCTGAAGACGGCCGGCTACTGCGTCTTCGCGCTCGACCTCGTGCGGCGGGGGATGGCGCCGATCGACCAGTCGGCGGACAAGCTGGCGGCGTTCATCGACGAGGTGCGCATGCGCACCGGCGCACCCACGGTGTCGATCGTCGGCCACTCGCAGGGCGGGATGCTGGGCCGCTACGTCGCCCGCTTCCGGGACAAGCTCGCGGTGATCGACGACATCGTCGGGCTCGCCCCGTCGAGCCACGGAACGACGAACCCGCTCGCGCCCGGCGCGGGCCTGATCTGCCCGGCGTGCGCCGAGCAGGCAGCCGGCTCGCCGTTCATGCAGAAGCTCAACGCCCCGCCGGAGGCGCCGCCGCCGCCGTCCTACACGGTCGTGTCGACCAAGCTCGACGAGGTCGTCACGCCGTATCGGTCGCAGGCGCTCGCCGGTGCCACGAACGTGGTCCTCCAGGACCGTTGCCCCGAGGACATCACGGACCACGTCGGGATCATCTACGACCCGATCGCGCTCCAGTGGACGATGAACGCCCTCGGGCGCCCGGGGCCCGCCGACCCGGCGTTCCAGCCGACCTGCAGCAGCGGCACCGGCTCGCCACCGTTCGCGGCCATCGCCCGCAAGCGAGCCCGTCTCGGCGACGACCGCGCCGCCGTGCGCGTCGGCTGCTTCGGCTCGGTCGGCCGCTGCGCCGGCCGGCTCGTGCTGCGCGACCGCCGCGGCCGGCTCGGCTCGGCGCCGTTCGACATCGCGGCCGGCGCCACGCGGACGCTGCGCGTGCCACTCGCCCGCACGCCGCGCAAGGGCTTCCGCGGCACGGTGACGACGCTCCAGCCCGGCGGCTACGTGAAGGCCACGCTGAGGCTACGTGCACGTAGGCGGGTGTCCGGCGCATAAACGCGGGCGGCTATCGTGCCGCCCGGATGCCGGCGCTGATCTTCGACCTCGACGGGACGCTGGTCGACACCGTCTACGCGCACGTGTTCGCGTGGCAGCGCGCGCTCGCCCGCTGCGGCCTGGCCATCGACGGCTGGCGCATCCACCGCCGGATCGGCATGAGCGGCGGACTCTTCACGCGGGCCGTGGCGCGCGAACTGGGGCGCGACCTGACCGACGACGAGGCCGCCGAGGTGCAGGCCGTCCACGGCGAGCTGTTCCGAGAGCTGCTGCCGGAGCGGCGGCCGCTTCCGGGCGCCGCCGAGCTGCTCGCCCACTTGCGCGAGACCGGCGTCACGCACGGAATCGCGACCTCGGGCCGGCGGCCGGAGATCGACGCCTCGCTCGAGGCGCTCGGGGTCCCGCCCGCGACGATCGTCGTCGAGCGCGGCGACGTCGCGCGCGCCAAGCCGGAGCCGGACCTGTTCGTGGAGTGCGCGCGCCGCCTCGCCGCCGAGCCCGGCGACTGCTACGTGATCGGCGACGCCGTCTGGGACCTGCTCGCGGCGCGCCGCGCGGGCATGCTCAGCATCGGCCTGCTGTCCGGCGGCTACGGCGCCGACGAGCTCGAGCGCGCCGGCGCCTACCGCGTCTACCGCGACGCGGCCGAGCTGCTCGTCTCACTCGACGAGCTCGGGATCGGTTAGTCCTCGACCCAGTCCTTCGTGAGGTACAGCCAGAACGCGAGGCCGGCGAAGTCGCGGTAGCGGCGGAAGCGGCGCTCGATCGTCTTGTCGCCGATCTTGCGGCCGGTCGTGAGCTGCGAGTACTTCGGCCGCGTCCACGAGTCGAGGATCAGGCGGCCGTAGCGGCCGAGCAGCATCATGATGTGCGCCGCCGCGTACGGGCCGACGCCGGGCAGCGCGAGCAGCCGGTCGGCGACCTCGTCGTCGGGCAGGTCGCTGCGGCCGTCGAGCGCCTCGAGGTCGAGCGTGCCATCGGCGACGGCGGCGGCGATCGCGCGCAGGTACGGCCCGCGATAGCCGGCGCGCGCGACGTCCTTGTAGAAGTCGTCGCCCGCCTCGGCCATCGCGGCCGGCGCCGGGAACGCGCGTCCGTGACGGCCCGCCGCGCCGAGGTGCTCGACGAGCGCCGTCACCATCCGGACGGTCCCCGACCAGGCGCAGTTGGTCGTGCAGACGGTCTTGACCACGTCCTCGAAGACCGTCGGGCTGCGCAGCATCCGGCCCGCGCCGCGGGTCACCCAGGCCAGCTCGCCGTCGTCGGCGACAAGGGCGTAGAAGCGCGAAAGATCCTCGTCGAGCCGCAGCATGTGCCGGACCTGGGCGAGCAGCGCTTCGCCATCGCGGTCGTCGAGGAGCTCGACCCGTGCGTAGCCGGGCCGGCCCTCGCTCACGCGCAGCGTGCGCGCGCGGCCGTTCACGGCGAGCGTGGTCTCGAGCGTCCACGCCGCCTCGTCGAGCCGGTTCGGGAGCAGGTCGGCGACGCCGTGCGAGCCGAGCGTGCGCCGCAGGTCGACGGGCTCACCACCCGCCCCCACGAGCTCGAGCTCACGCAACGGCATCAGCACTCCACTCCCGCACGCGACGAAGGTACCGTTTGAGCGTGCCCCATTCGGGATCAGTGAGGCGCCGCCAGGCCGGCGTGCTCGTCGTCGGGCTGGCCGAGCCGGAGATCCAGCCGTGGGTCCGTGCGGCCGGCCATGCCGTGCGAGCGGTCCGCGACGTCGACTCCGCGCTCGCCGCGCTGGATGACGATCCGGCCGACCTGGTGATCGTCGATCGCGAGCCCGCCGGGCTCGACGTGCCGGGGGTGTGCCGCCGGCTGCGCGCCGACCACCGCGCCGACGACGCCTGGCTGCTCGCGCTGACCATCGCGGCGCACAAGCGGACCGCCGACGCCGCGCTCGACGCCGGCGCCGACGACTACCTGCATCGCCCGTTCTCGCGCGCCGAGCTGCTCGCCCGCGCCCGCGCCGGCCTGCGCGCGGCCCAGCAGCGCGCCGACGACGCGATCGTGCGGGCCCTGATGATCAACGTGCCGGGAGCCATCTACCGCTCGGCGTGGCACGCGAACTTCACGCTCGAGCTGATCAGCGACGAGATCGAGCGGATCTCGGGCTACCCGGCGGCGAACTTCATCGCCAGCAAGAAGCGCACGCTCTGGAGCATCGTGCATCCCGACGACAGGCCCAAGATCCAGGAGGCGCTGAACGAAGCACGCGACGACGGCGAGCCGTTCGGGCTCGAATACCGGATCGTCCGCGCCGACGGCGAGGTGCGCTGGGTGCTCGACCGCGGCCAGCTCGTGAGCGGCTCCGGCGGCCGGCTGTGGTGCGACGGCGCCCTGTTCGACGTGACCGAGCGACGCGCCGCCGAGGAGGCGGCGCGGGCACGTGAGATCGACCGGGCCCGCAGCGAGGAGCTTCACGCCTCGCGGAGGCGGATCGTCGAGGCGGCCGACGCCGCGCGCCGCAAGATCGAGCGCGATCTGCACGACGGCGCGCAGCAGCGCCTGGTCGCGCTGGCGCTCGAGGTGCGGCTCGAGCGGGCGCGGGTCGACAAGGATCCGAGCGTGGCGGGCCCGTTCCTCGAGCGGGTCGGCAAGGAGCTGACCGACGCCTCGGCCGAGCTGCGCGAGCTGGCCCGCGGGATCCACCCGGCGGTGCTGACCGAGCGCGGCCTGGTCCCCGCCATCTCGGCGCTCGTCTCACGCGCGCCGCTGCCGGTCGACATCATCGAGCTGCCGGAGGACCGGCTGTCGCCCGCCACCGAGGCGACGGCCTACTTCACGGTCGCCGAGGCGCTGACCAACGTCGCCAAGTACGCCGAGGCGTCGCACGCGACCGTGCGGATCGCGCGCGAGGACGGCGTCTACGCGGTCGAGGTGCGCGACGACGGCGTCGGCGGCGCCCAGGCCAGCCCCGGCTCGGGGCTGAGCGGCCTCGCCGACCGCGTCGGCGCCGCCGACGGCACGCTGACCGTCACGAGCCCGCCCGGCGACGGGACGCTGGTTCGCGCCGAGCTACCGCTCTAGGACGCTCTTCAGCGTCCGGGCATCATCGAACAGCGTCTCCCGCAGCGATACGCCGCGGAGCGCCGCGGCGGGGTGGTACATCGGGAACAGCGCGCGGCCGCGCTCCGTCATCTCGGTGCCGTGCACCTCGGAGATCTTCGCGTCGTCGGTGAAGTGCGACAGCGCGTGGCGGCCGAGCGGGATCACCAGGCGCGGCTGGATGAGAGCGAGCTCGGCCTCGAGCCACGGCATATGGTGCGCCACCTCGCCGGCCTTCGGGTCGCGGTTCTTCGGCGGCCGCGCCTTGACCACATTGGTGATGTAGACCTGCTCGCGCTCGAGCCCGGCCTCGGCCAGCAGCTCGTCGAGCAGCTTGCCGGCGCGGCCGACGAACGGCCGGCCCTGCTCGTCCTCGCTCGCTCCCGGCGCCTCGCCGACCAGCATCACGTCGGCATCCGGATTCCCCTCGCCGGGCACCATGTTGGTCGCGGTCTCGCACGATTTGAACCCGCAGCCCGCGTGGTTGCGGATCTCGTCCCGCAGATCATCCAAGGACAGGGGAAATCCAGCTTCCATGAAGCGCATCCTGACGATCGCATTGCTGCTGTGCGCCGCCGTGGTGAGGGCGGTCGCTAAGGCATCATGGCGGGCCATGAGCTTCAGCTGGGAGCCCTTCGGGCCGACACGACGGGCGGGGCCGGCGCCCGATCCGGCCCCGCTCGCGCCGGTCACTGAACCACCGGCGCGCGAGCCCGCGCGGCAGCTCGCGGTGCTGACCTGCATGGACTGCCGGATCGACCCGCTGCGTGCTCTCGGGCTCACGGTCGGCGACGCCGTCGTCCTCCGCAATGCCGGCGGCCAGTGGAGCGACGACGTGGCCCGCGGGCTGCGGCTCGCGCGGGGGCTCGGCGTCACGCAGGTACAGGTGGTCGCCCACACCGACTGCGCGGCGTTCGAGGGCGACGATCAGGCGGCGGAGGCGGCAGCGCGGCGCACCGCGACGCGGATCCGTGCGGCGATCCCCGAGCTCCAGGTCAAGCCGTCGCTGCTCGACGTCGGCACCGGGCTCGTCCGCCCGAGCGAATGACGCAGCGCCGGGACGTGCGCGAGCACGGCCACGGCGAACATGGCCGAGAGCGTGATCCCGAGGCCGGAGAAGCCGCCGAGCGCGATCGCCAGGCCCCCGACCGCGGCGCCCAGCAGGTAGCCGAACTGGTTTGCGGCGGCGCGCATCGACATCACGGCGACCCTGTCCTCGGGGGCCGTGCCCATGCCGAGCGCGCTCGCGATCATCGAGCGCCACCCGTTGACGAAGGCCATCACCGCGAACAGACCGAACGTCACCGCGGCCACGGGCCGCACGGTCCCGAGCACGAGGACCGCGCCGCCCTGGAACGCCGTGAGCGCCATCAGCATGGTCGGCGTCGCGCGAGCCGCGTGCCGGCGGGCGACGAACGTCCCGGGCACCATCGCCGCCGCCATCGCGCCCAACCCGAGCGCGACCACGGCCGGCGTGAGCCCATAGCTGTCGAGCAGCAGCGCGCCGCCGTAGGTGAGCACGCTCGCCCACGCCCCGTTGGCGAGCAGCTCGCCGGCCGCGAAGCGGGCGACCTCGGGACGCCGCCACGCGCCCGCCGAGCCGGCCTTCCGCCGCGTGGGGGCATCCGCGGGCCGCAGCCGGACGAGCGCGAGCGTCGCGAGCCCGACGACGGCCGGGACGGCGAGCCAGGCGGCGCGCCAATCCAGGTTGGCGACCGCCCCGACGACCGGCATCCCGACGATCCACGCCGCCGGCATGCCGGCGATCGCCCACGCGAGCACGTGCGGGCGCTGCTCCGGAGCGGACCACTCCCAGGCGGCTGCGATGCCGACGGCGACCAGCAGACCGACGCCGACGCCGAGCACGGCCTGCGCGGCGGCCAGGACGGCGAAGGACGGTGCCGCGGCGCTCGCCACCGAGCCGGCCGTCGACGAGCGCGGCGCCGGCGCTGAGCAGCTCGCGCAGCCCGGGTCGCCGCGGCGCCATTGCGAGCAGGACGGCGGTCAGACCGCCCGTGGCGCCCGAGATCGACCGCAGCTGGCCGGCCGTCGCCGTCGTGATCCCGAACTCGCGCGCGACCTCGGGCAGGATCGGCGACAGCACGAGCATCGCCGCCTGCGACGCGAAGAGGCAGAGGAAGAGGACCGGGCTGGGGCGCGCCATCGGCACATCAAACGCCGTGGCGCCCAACATCCGGTTGGGGTTGGGTAAACGGCGGTCAGTCGACCAGCCGGCGCTCGACCGCCCAGCGGCTCAGCTCGTGCCGGTTGGAGAGCTGGAGCTTGCGCAGCACCGCCGACACATGGGCCTCGACCGTCTTGGTGGAGATCGAGAGCCGCTGCGCGATCTCCTTGTAGAGGTAGCCGCGCGCGATGTGGCGCAGCACCTCGCGCTCGCGCGGCGACAGCTGGTCGAGCTGCGGGTCGACCTGCTGTGCGGGCAGGCCGCCCGCGAACGCGTCGAGCACGAACCCCGCGAGCCGCGGTGAGAAGACGGCGTCGCCGTCGGCGACGCGCCGTATCGCGTCGGCCAGTTCCGGCCCGGAGATCGTCTTCGTCACGTAGCCGCGCGCGCCGGCGCGGATCACTGCGATCACGTCCTCCGGGGCGTCGCTGACCGAGAGCGCGAGGAATCGCTGGCCGGGTCGCCGCTCGGCCACCTGGCGGATGACCTCGACGCCGCCGCCGCCGGGCATCTGGACGTCGAGCACGACGACGTCGGGCTCGGCGCCGATCACGAGCCGCACCGCGTCCTCGACCGTCGCCGCGTCGCCCAGCACGTCCACCAGGCCGTCGAGCTCGGCGCGCACGCCGGAGCGGAACAGGTGGTGGTCGTCGACGATCACGACCGATGTGCTCATCGCCCCATCACCAGCTCGATCTCGGTGCCCTCGCCGGGCGCCGAGTGCACGACGGCGCGGCCGCCGTGCCGCTCCATGCGGCCGATGATCGACTCGCTGACGCCGCGCCGGTCGGTGGGCACTTCCGCCGGGTCGAAGCCGGGCCCGCGGTCGCGCACGAAGACCTCGATCCGCTCGGGATCGACTTCGGCGTAGAGCGCCACCGGGCCGTCGGGGGCGAACTTGGCCGCGTTCACCAGCGCCTCGCGGGCGGAGGCCACGAGCGCCAGCGCGCGCTCGTCGAGCGGCGCGTCGCCGACCGCCACGACCTCGATCGGGACGCCGTGCGCCTCCTCGACCTCGGCCGCCGCCGACTCGAGCGCGAGGGCCACCGTCTCCTCGCCCGCCGCGCGCCGTCCGTTCAGCCACGCGCGCAGCTCGCGCTCCTGCCGGCGCGCGAGCGCTGCGATCTCGCGCGGGTCATCGACCCGCTTCTGCATCAGCGCCAGCGTCTGGAGCACGGAGTCGTGCAGGTGGGCGGCGACCTCGGCGCGCTCCTGCGAGCGGATCCGCTCGGTCCGCTCGGCCGTCAGCCCGCGCACGAGCCGCAGCCACCAGGGCGCCAGGATCAGGGTGAGCGCGACGACGACCACGACGACGGCGAGCAGCACGTCGCGCGCCGGCGCGAGCGCGTCGTTGAGCCAGAGGAAGACGAGCCCGCCGCCGACCACGAGCGCGGCGCCGACCAGGGCGCGTCCCATCGCGTCGCGCGGCAGGTGAAGCGCACGCGGCGCCGCGCGGGCGACCGGCTGAGGTGGCTCCTCGGCCGTGTCGGCGGTCGACAGGCGCCACATCAGCGCGCCGCCGGCGGCGGCGAGGATCACCGGCCACACGACGGCATCGCTGAACCAGATGCCCCACTTGCGCAGCAGCAGCAGCGCGGCGAGCGCCAGCATCACCATCCCGGCCACCACCAGCCAGGTCTCGCGCCGGCCGGCGATCCGCTCGATCGGCGCGCTCGAACCGTCCTCGTCGGGCATCGTCGCCCAGCCGAGCAGGTAGAGCGCCAGGCCGAGACCGCCCGCGGCCGACGCGGCGATGAAGCCGACGCGCACGATCAGCGGATCGATCCCGAGCCGCCGCGCAAGCCCGGCGGCGACGCCGGCCAGCACCCCGCGCGAGGCGTCGCGGCGGATCGGAGCGGCGGCGGAGGCGCTCATCGGGGAGATCTTGGCACCGTCAGTGTCGGTCGCGGGGCCCTTCGAGCCCCGCGGTCAGCAAGATCGCCCCGACGGCGGCGATCAACAGCGGCAGACCGTAGCCCAGGTCGAGGTCGATCTCGTCGAGCCGGTCGAGCAGCAGGATCAGGCCGGCCACGGTGGTCACCAGCCCGGCGACGAGCGTGGTGCGGTCGAGCCGACTCACGCGCATCCTGTGCCGCCCTCGAAGCGCGCGTCCTCGGTCTCGTCGAAGATCTCGAACCGCTGGCGGTGGCGCCCGAGGTCGGGCAGCGAGCCCTCGCGGACGACCTCGAGCACGCCGACGCCGATCTCGGCATCGATGTGCAGCACCGGGCGACCGGCGGGCGGGGTCGCCGCCTGCGCGAACGACACGTCGACGCCGTCGTTGTCGCGGTCGAAGATGTCCGACGCGCCGGCACCGATCTCTACGTCGGAGGTCACGCACGCGCCGTCGGGCACGTAGACGACGGCCTCGCCGAGGCCGACGTCGATGTCGAGGTTCGTGCGCCCGCTCGGCAGCTCGAGCTCGGTCAGGTCGACGTCGAGGCCGCCGATGCCGACCGCGTAGTGGTCGCGCAGCTCGCTCATCGTGGCGGGACGGTAGTCGCGCTCGCCGACGCCGCCGTCGAGGTCGATGTCGGCCGCCGCCACGATGCCGAGCGGCAGTACGAGTGCCAGGGCGGGCACGATCAGCCAGCGCGTGCCGCCCACGAAGGCGGTGCCGATCAGGACGAGCCCGGTCACCACCGCCAGCGAGGCGATCACCACGCCCCCGCCCAGGGCAGCGGCGAGCCCGACCCCCAGGGCCGCGCCGGCGACGGCGATGCCGAGGAGGACGGCGAGGAAGACCCGCCCCGCGGTGCGGGCCGGATCCTCGGCGGCCTCTCCTCCGAGCGCGCGCCAGAGCAGGACGCCGGCCAGCCCGACCACGGCGAGGACGAGCAGGCCGGGACCGAAGAAGAAGAAAGGGGTACCGAGAAACGCCACCAGCGCGACCCCGAGCACGACGGCGCCGGCGGCCGCGGCGGCCTTGCTCGTCCCGCCCGGGCCCGTCGTCCCGTCGGAGGGCATGAACGCGAGCAGGAGCAGATAGGCGAGCACGCCGAAGCCGCCGGCGAAGGAGAGCACGACGAAGCCGATGCGGAACAGCAGCGGGTCGACGTCGAAGTAGCGGCCGAGCCCGGAGGCGACGCCGCCGATGATGGCGTCCGAGCCCGAGCGGGTCAGGCGCCGCGGGGTCTCGTCGGGCGGGGTCTCGGGAGGGGTCTCGTCGATCATGGGAATGAACCATGGCGGCGCGGCGTCCGCATTCACATTGGGAATGACCCGCACCAGCCCCCGATTCGACCCTTAGGAGTGACCCATATCACTCCAGATCGCCGGATCGGCTGCAGTCGGGCGCCTAACCTGACGATGACATGAGCACCATGACCTCTGACCGCACACAGGCCTACGGACGCGTCATCAAGACGCTCGAGGACGTCGGTCCGGCGAAGCTCCAGCCCGCCGAGCAGGACCGCATCCGCGACGCCGCCGACACCCTGATCTTCGCCGCGGGGCTCGAGGACGCGCGCGCCTCGCTGCAGGACATCGAGGCACTCGCCGAGCACCTCATGGCCAGCGGCCGCTGGACCGGCGAGAGCGCCGACCAGCTCGTGCAGGACCTGCTGGCCTGCGGGCCGGTCGCGCCCGTCGCCTGACGGGCGCGCCTACTCGCCTCAGCGTCACCTTCACCCGGTAGGCGCGGGTCATCGTCGGTGGCGACCGTCGTGATCGCGGTCGCCGTGATCCGCTCGACGCCGGCCTGACGCATCGCCGCGATCAGGTT
>CAWHNO010000003.1:0-180633 GCA_963830725.1 uncultured Solirubrobacteraceae bacterium
GGCCGCGTCAACCTCTTTGAGCGCTGTGAGACGCAAGCAGCCGTCAAAACCCTCCGCCGAAGCACCCGCAACGGCAAGGCGCGGCGACACGCTCGGTGTGCCGGTAGGCGTACGACATCGCCGATGTGCGGCCCTTGTTCGGAAAGGGCGGACCGTAGGGCATGGCCAGCAGACCCTCGGAACGGTTCATGTGGGCAGTGGACGCCCTGGCGCTCGACCCAGCCGATCGCGTGCTGGAGGTCGGCTGCGGACACGGCGTGGCCGTCTCGCTGGTCTGCGAGCGGCTGCCGGCCCAGCGGACGGATCGCCGCGATCGATCGCTCGAAGAAGATGATTGAGATGGCCGCGCGTCGCGGATGCGCGGCGCGTCGCGGGAGGCAGGGCGGTGCTGAAGACGGCACGCTCGAGAAGGCGGACTTCGGGGACGAGCGATTCGACAAGGTTCTTCGCCTTCAACGTCGCGCCCTGCTGGCGTGGCCCAGGGAGGCGCTACGGGGATCATTCCGGCGGCATCTCGCCCCCGATGGAGCGGTTGCTTATCTCTTCTGGGACGCTAACAGCGCGGCCCGGCCGAGCTCGCGACCTGGCGGACCGGCTCAGCGAGGATCCTGCTCGGCCGAGTTCTCCGTGGACGCCGAGTGTTTCCATGAAGCCTGCGCCCGGTTCCCACAGTTCTGCGTGATCGGGCGGCCCTAGGCGCTGCTCGGCCAACGGGTGATGCGGACTCTCGGGATCAACACTCGGGAGGGTCTCCGACCGATTCGACACGTCGACGAGTGGTCCGCCAGGGCGATCCAGGTGTCTGGGCGAGATCGATCAGCGTCCTCGGAGGTCGTCCGCGGCACGCGTCTCGTCGGCGTCAGCGGAATGACCACCGCGCCTGCAGGCCGGAAGCAGCAGCGCCGCCGCGCCGCGCCTACGCCGACGCGAGTGTGGAAGCGGGAGCGCGCATGCGGCTTCGTGGCGGAGGTAATGATCCGTCACGGCTTCGTGTCGGGTCGACCGGCCACGGCAGCCGCACGGGCAGGTACTCGCCGGGCCAGTCGGCGTATGCCTGGTCGGGTTCGTCGGTCTCCTTGGCAGCAGACGCGCCGTAACTTCGGCCGCGACCTCGCTGACCGGGTAACGCAGTACCTGTCGTCCGGCCGCATACCGATGATCAGGATCGCGCACGGCCGGTCGCCGGCGCCGACGAAGATGTGGCGGCTGTTCGCCGGACAGTGAAGTAGTCCCATCGGCGCAGCGGCCGTTCCTGCTCTATTCATCGTGGCCTTCTTCGTCGTCCTCGCCGTCGTCGTGCTGCGGTATCACGGGTTCCCGCCGGCCAAGAGTCCGATCCCGACGCTGCTGATGCCATCGCCATGGCTGAAGCAACAGCGCTGAGAGGCCGCCGCGAGGCCGACCGGCGGGACCGGCATGTGGCAGTAGAGCCAGGAGGTTGAGGCCGCCGACGCCGCGGTGCGCGTCGTCTGGACCTCGTGGAAGGCGAGCGATTGCGCCACTCAGCGAGCGAGACGCTGATCCACGAGGGAGCGGTGAGTAGAGCTGCCTGCGTGGTCGCGCGGACGTTTACGCCCCACGGGCGGAACGACCCGGGGGTCGTCACGGCCGCTCGAAGAACAGCTCGGCGACGTCGCGCGCAACGCCAGCTGCGTCGGCGTCGCGCTGTACGCAGACCAGACGTGTCCCGAGGGCGTGGGAACGACGACCTCGTTGAAGTTCCCGTAGCCGACGATCACGTGAGCAGGCCGCCACAGTCGAGATCGCCACGCTGACGCGCAAGCGTAAGCAGCACTGGGTGAGGAGGACTCTTCGAAGAAGTCAGAGTCGGCGGCGGACGCGGCTGCGATCCCGTCGCGCGTGCCGTCTCGACGCGCTGTCCGTTGCCGAAAGCGACGTAGCGTATGTGTGGTCCGAGGCTGAAGATCGCTTCGCGGAGGGCCGTGTTCGTCTCGGTCGAATCGTTCGGCCACCGCACTTCTACGGCGCCGAAGCTGCGACTAGGAGCATGTACGCACTTCGCATCCGCGCTCGCGGCGGCCGCGCTGGTGATCGCCGGAACGCGAGCAGCGCGCGCGCGATGGTTCGGGCGTGAATGCGGCGGGTGATGGACATGGTGGCCTCCTGGCCGGTGGGGGACGCTCCGTACGCTCCAGCGACCTGGTCTCCGCCGGTTCTGCGTCGCTCACGGCTTCGTAGACCGAACCGCGTAGACCGGCCGTAGACCACACCCCGGCATGCTGCGCATCCTCGCCCGACGGCAGTTGTCCGGCCATCTAGGAGGTGATTGGGTTGGTCTCACGCATGCGGCTCAGCGTCCTTGGACACCTCGAGGCCAGCGTCGACGACCGCCCGGTCGCGCTCGGCGGAGCGAAGCAGCGCGCCGTCTTGGCGATGCTCGGGCTCGAGGCCAACCGGGCCGTCACGGCCGACCGGCTGATCGAGGGGCTGTGGGGAGAGCAGCCGCCGCCGAGCGCGGCGAAGATGGTCCAGAACGACGTCTGGCGGCTGCAAAAGCTGCTGGCCGGCGACGGCGGCGCGGAGATCGTCACGCGCGGGCGCGCGTACGAGCTACGGATCGATCGCGAGCTCGTGGACGCCTGTCGCCTGGAACGGCTCGTCTCCGAGGCGGCACGCGCATCCGAGGCGGGAGCGCCCAACGGGGCGGCGCGAGAGGCGCTCGCGCTGTTTCGCGGCGAGCCGCTCGCGGACCTCGCCGACGAGCCGTTCGCGAGCGCCGAGATCCGCAGGCTCGACGAGCTGCGGCTCACGGCCGGGGAGCTGGCGATCGAGGCGGACCTGGCCGCCGGCCGCCACTACGAGGTCGTCGGCGACGTCGACGCGCTGCTGGCGGAGAACCCGCTGCGGGAGCGGCTGCACGCGCAGCGGATGCTCGCGCTGTACCGGTGCGGGCGCCAGGCCGACGCGCTCGAGGCGTTCCGCCACGCCCGGCAGACCCTGGTCGACGAGATCGGTGTCGAGCCGTCGCCCGAGCTGCGGCGCCTGCACGACGCGATCCTGCGCCAGGACCCTTCATTGGACGTCGCGCCGGCGCAGGCCGTGCTCCCGCGCGAGCTCGACGCGGCGGCGGCGCCCCCGCTGGTCGGCCGCGACGACGAGCTGAGCGTGCTGCGGGTGTGCTGGCAGCACGCTGCCGCGGGCGACGGCGCGCTGGTGACGCTCGTCGGCGCGTACGGGATGGGCAAGACCCGGCTGGCCGCGGAGATCGCGAGCGACGCGCACCGCGAAGGAGCGGCGGTCCTGTACGCCGCCGGGACGGGGCCGCCGGAGGCCGTGCTCGCGGCGATCGCACGCGTGCGCGAGGCACGGCGGCCGGCGCTCGTCGTGCTCGACAACGTCGACCGCGCGCCCGCCGACGTGCGAGCCGCGCTGCGCGCGCTCGGCCCGGCGCTCGGTCGCCTGCCGGCACTGGTGCTCGCCTCCGGTCAGGAGGCCGCGGCGCTGGACCGGCTCGAGCCGCAGGCGTCGCTCGTGCTCGGGCCACTCGACGCGGAGAGCGTCCGGGCGATCGCAGGCTTCTACGCGCCGGCGGCCGGCGGCGACGCGGTGCCGGTGGACACGCTGCTCGCCACGAGCCGCGGCGTGGCGCGCCGCGTCCACGAGGCGGCCTTCGAGTGGGCGCGGCGCGAGGCCACGCGCCGCGTCGACGCGGCGGCCGGGCGCGCAGCGGCCGGCCGCACCGACGCCCGCGCGCTCGAGGCCGAGCTCGCCGGGAGCGTCGTCGAGCTGCAGTCGACCCGCGAACGCGCCGGCCTGGCCGGCCACGACGGCGAGGACGCCGACGCGCCGGTGGTCTGCCCCTACAAGGGCCTCGCGACGTTCGACGCCGAGGACGCCGAGTACTTCTTCGGACGCGAGCAGCTCGTCGCCGAGCTGGTCGCACGGCTCGTCGGCGCGCCGCTGCTCGCGGTGGTCGGCCCGTCGGGCAGCGGCAAGTCGTCCGTGCTCAGGGCCGGGCTGCTCCCCGCCCTCGCGGGCGGCGTCCTGCCCGGCAGCGCGAACTGGACGCAGGCGCTGATCCGTCCCGGCGAGCAGCCGATGCGCGCGCTCGGCCGCGCGACCCGGCGGCTCGCGCGCGAGCGGAGCGGCGTGCTCGCGGTCGACCAATTCGAGGAGCTGTTCACGGCGTGCCAGGACGAGGCGGAACGTGAAGAGTTCGTCGCCGCGCTCGTGCGCGCCGCCCGCGATCGCGACGGCCGCTGCGTCGTCGTGCTCGCCGTCCGCGCGGACTTCTACGGCCGCTGCGCCGCCTACCCCGAACTCTCGCGCCTGCTCGGCGCCAACCACGTGCTCGTCGGACCGATGTCGCGCGACGAGCTGCGGCGCGCGATCGAGCGCCCGGCGCAGCGGGTCGGCCTGAGCGTCGAGCCCGAGCTCGTCGAGGCGCTGCTGACCGACGTCGAGGGCCGGCCGGGCGCCCTGCCGCTGCTGTCCACGGCGCTGCTCGAGCTCTGGCGCCGGCGCGACGGGTCGCGCCTGCGCCTGGCCGCGTATGCGCGCAGCGGCGGCGTCCAGGGCGCGGGCGCGCGGCTGGCCGAGGACGCGTTCGTGCAGCTCGATCCGGCGCAGCAGGCGGAGGCCCGCAAGCTGCTGCTGCGCCTTGCCGACGAGGACGAGAGCGGCGCGATCGTGCGCCGCCGGATCGGGCTCGCCGAGCTGGCGGGGGAGCGCAGCGCCGATGTGGTTGCCCGGCTCGCCGACCGCCGCCTGCTGACGGTGAGCGATGGCGCTGTCGAGGTCGCGCACGAAGCGCTCCTGCGCGAATGGCCGCGGCTCCGCGCCTGGCTCGAAGAAGACACCCAGGGCCGGCGCCTGCACCGCCGGCTCGGCGACGCCGCCCGCGCGTGGGACGCGGACGCCCGCGATCCCGGCGCGCTGTACCGCGGTGCGCGCCTCGCCTCCGCGCTCGACTGGGCGGCCGGCCACGAACCCGAGCTCAACGCGACCGAGCGCGCGTTCCTGGATGACAGCCGGCGGGCGAGCGGGCGGGCGCAGCGCCGCCTGCGCATGGTGCTCGCGGGCGTGGCGTCCCTGCTGGTGCTCGCAGTGATCGCCGGCGGAATCGCGCTCGATCAGCGCGGCAACGCACGTGCCGAGGCGACCGCGGCGGCGGCGCAGCGCCTCGGCGCGCAGGCGCTCACCGATGACCGCCTGGACCGCGCGCTGCTGCTCGCCCGCCAGGGCGTGGCACTGGACGACACGCTCGCAGACGCGCGGCAACCTGCTCTCCGCGCTGCTCAAGAACCCGGCGGCGATCGGCGTGCTGCGCGGCGACGGCGACCGGTTGACGGGCCTCGCCCTCAGCCCGGACGACCGGACACTGGCGTTCGTCGACACCGACAGCACGCTCAGGTTCGTCGACACGCGGACGCGGCGGCCGGTGGGGCGGCCGCAGACCATCACCGGCCTTTTCCACGGAGCGGGCCCGCCCACGACGTCCTGCGGTACAGCGACGATGGGTCACGGCTCGCGGTCGGCGGTCAAGCGCCGGTCATCCTGGACGCTCGCACGCATCGCGTGGTCGCTCGGCTGCCGTCCGTCGAGTGGCGGTACATCTACGGTCTGCGCTTCTCGGCGGACGGGCGCACGCTGTTCGCCGCCATCGACGACGCGGGGAACACCGTGATCCAGCGCTTCGACGCCCGCAGCGGACGGCCGCTCGCCACGCCGCGGCGGGTCGGCCGCGGCGCGTGGCCGGCCACCGTCAGCCTAACGATCACGCGCGACGGCCGGCGCGTGGTGACGAGCTCCGAGAGCGGTCCGACCGTGGTCCGCGACGCCCGCACGCTGCGCCCCTTGCGGCGGCTGGCGGCCGGCGCGGAGCAGGCGGCCCTTGGCCCCGACGATCGCACGTTGCTGCTCGGCGATCGCGACGGCTCGGTGCGCTTCCTCGATCTCGTCACCGGTGAAGTGACCAAGGGCTCCGGACGCCACGACGGCGCCGTCGTGCGCACGGCCTTCAGCGCGGACGGGGGCACCGCCGTCACCGCGGGCGAGGACAGGCGTGCAATCGTGTGGAACGTCAGGCGCGCGGCGGCCGTCGAGACGCTCGAGGGCCACGCCGGGCAAATCACCGGACTGGCGATCAGTCGCGACGGCCGCACGCTCTACACGTCATCGCTGGATGGCGCGGTCGTGATCTGGGACCTCGCCGGCGACCGCCGCCTGGGCCGCCCGTTCGCCATCGGGCGACCCGAGGCGAGCGGCCCGTTCGCCGCCGTTCTGAGCCACGCGCTGAGCCCTGACGGCCGGGTCCTGGCCGTCGGACAGCGCGACGGGACCGTCAGCCTGATCGACACCCGGACGCTGCGCACGTTCTCGAACTTCCCCGCAGTCCCGAACGGACCGCTCCGCGGCATGGGTTACGTGCCGGGCGGCCGGCTGCTGGTCGTCGGCGGCGACGACGGATTCCTCGCACTGGTCGACCCGCGCCGGGGCACGCTCGTCCAGCGCCTGCGCGGCCACCGCGGCACGCTCCTCGCGCCCGCCTTCAGCGCCGACGGCCGGCTGATGGCGACCGCGAGCCACGACGACACTCGTGCTGGTCTGGACCCTGCGGTCCGGTCGACCGGTCGGCCGTCCCCGGCGCTACTTCCCCAGTCTTGGTAGCCGGGGCGTGTCGCTCAGCCCCGACGGGCGGACGCTGGCCGTCGCGGCGCGTGGGCGTGGCGATCGTCGACGTGGCCACGCTGCGGCTACGCACAACGTTGCCGGCATCCGAGTCGGTGTTGCTCGCGCAGTTCACACCGGACGGGCGCTACATCGTGGGCGGAAGCCACGAGGGCTGGGCGCGGCTCTGGTCCACCGAAACGTGGCGGCCGACGACCCGGCCGCTCGCCGGACACACCGGTGAGGTGCTCTGGCAATCCACGAGTGCGGACGGCCGCACGCTGGCCACCGGCAGCACGGACGGCACGATCCGCCTGTTCGACATAAGCACCCAGCAGCCGCTCGGCGCGCCACTGCCAGGACGGCCGAACCGCGCCGTCGCGCCCCAATTCACACCCGACGGCGCGTACCTGTTCGCCCTCACCGACACAGGGCGAGCGTACCGCTGGGACGTGCGCCCGTCCTCATGGGCGCGGCACGCCTGCGCCGTCGCCGGCCGAACGCTCACCCGCAGCGAGTGGACCGACGCGCTCCCCGGGCGCGACTACGCGCCCGCCTGCTAGCCCGTGCAAGGGCCGGTGACCCGCTGGCAAGCCTGGCCGGGCGCATCGCCCGAGTGCTGCAGTCGCCTGATTGCGAGCGTCTCAGTTGTAGGCCACGAGACGTCAAGGCCGGCTGCACGTTGAGACATTCGCGCCGGTTGAAACTGGGCCACTCAGTCGTTCATTTGAGAGTGATGCCGGGCCGGCGTAGCCGGTGCCGGTGCCGCGGTAGCGCCGGAGCGAGCTGTCTGCGGGGACCATCGGTGCGCGGCGCGAGTGGACGGTGTCGATCGTGTCGGTGTTGTCGATGCCTTGCAGGTACCTTCAGGGTCGGGAAGTTGTCGGTATACCGCTCCCGCCGCCGGAGGTCGAGGTCGGCAAGCCGCTCGACCCACTTGCGAGCAGGAACAGGAGCGCCGCGCTCACGAGCAGCGCGAGCGAGTAGAAGGCGATCACCTCACATCCAGCGCCGAGTGGTCCGCTTGTAGCTCAGGTACTCGTCGCCGAACAGTCCTTCGAGGTAGCGCTCCTCGCGCAGGATCACCCCGTATTGCATGAGGAGGGTTGCCGGAACGAGCATCACGAGCGCCCACGGCGCCTCGGCCGCGAGCGTGATTCCGATGTAGGTGATCGCCATGCCCAGATACGCGGGATTGCGGCTGAAGCCGTAGGGCCCGTCGGTAGCCAACGCCGTCGAGGGCCTATACGGATTCGCATCGGTGCCGGCGCGCTTGAAGGCTCGCTCGAACGAGATCACCAGCACCACGCCGGCGACGATGACCACGGCCCCGGTCCATTGCGCCCACCCGGGAAGCTCCGCTCCTGGCAACAGACCCTCGAGCACGAAGCCGAGCCCCAGGAACGCCAGGTAGATGACCGGGGGCGGCGCGACCACGCCCGCCGTCCCGCGTCTCTGTCTTGGCTGTTCCTCCGCGGTCACTGCGCGATATTCCCATGCGAGCGAACGGCCAGGATCGCCTCAAGCTGTCGGGTAGACGCGCCGCACGGCGAGGACTGGTTCAGCCGTTCAGTAACCGGTCACCCGCCTCAGGGTCGAGTCGATAGGAAGCAGCGGTCCGCTGGCTCGCGAGCCGGCTTGCTCTGGGACGCGATGGCGGCAGGGCCCAGCGGTTCCAGCCGCGCCGCGCGTACGACGCGGCAGGGTCACCGCGAAGCGCGTTGCCGAGCGAGTCGTCAGACCGCGCATATCATGGGCCTGCAGGCCGGCTCGTATTCCCGTCCGGGCAGCACGTCGGCCCATTCCTGCCGGGTGAGCGGCCGGCCGGCTACGGCGCACGCGCGGCGCAGCCACGACGACGGCCGCACGTCCCAGAGTTTGGCCTGTCTGGTGTCATAGACGGCAGCGAGACGGCCGGCGCCCATGAACGCCACGCCGACCTCGACGTTCGGGAGCCCGGGGAGTACCGGTCCAACCCACATGTTCTGGCGGTTGCCGCGAGCGAGGTGATCCCAGCGCCCAGTGCCTCGGGCGTCATGCACGCCGCGTCCGCAGCCGGGTCGAACCGGGGAACACGGTATATGTGGCGCGTCGCGTGCCCACCGATTCTGACATGCAGCTGCCCGCCGCCGGCGTCGCGCGCCTGAGCGGGGTCCATCCACCGGGGGAGAAACAGTCTTCCACCGCTCTCCGCGCGACGTCGCCGCCGCGGTGGCGGGAGGTCGCGGCGCCTCCGGCGGTCGGGCTCGCCATGCTCGTCGCGGCGCTGATCGCCACGGATGCCGCCGACGTCCGCTTTCGCGACCCCGACAACGTCGCCGCTGGATACTTTGTCCTGGTCGGCTCCGCCGCCGCGCTGCTCGTCGGCCTGGACGTGGCGATCAGAGCCGCTCGCATGACCGGCACCCGGCGGCCGTC
Organism: uncultured Solirubrobacteraceae bacterium; assembly: GCA_963830725.1. Classification (GTDB taxonomy): domain Bacteria; phylum Actinomycetota; class Thermoleophilia; order Solirubrobacterales; family Solirubrobacteraceae; genus DASSUW01. Next base: position 9,049 of record CAWHNO010000003.1, read on the forward strand.
GCGCGCCTTGATGCGCGAGGTTCGCCGCGCTCGCTGGACATGGCAGCGGATGGGTGCGGCCGGCACTGCGCTCCTAAGCTTCTACGTGGGCTACTTGGCCTATCGGAACCTCAAGGGCGTGCTGCCCATACTGCGCCCGGGAGACCTCTTCGACCGCCAGCTGGCCTCGGTGGACCGCGCGCTGTTCGGCGGCCACGATCCGGCCGCGCTCTTGCACTCCCTGCTCGGCGTGGGGCCGATCCCCACCCATCTCCTCGCCTGGCTGTACGCCGCGTTCATAGTGTTCCTGCCGCTGTCGTTGGCGGTGGCCCTCGTCTTCTCGCCCGACCTCTCGACGAGTCTGTTCTTCGCGACCGCCCTGTCGATCAACTGGCTGCTCGGGATCGCCAGCTATTTCCTCCTGCCGTCACTCGGACCCGCGTTCGCCGATCCGGGGGCGTTCGCGGCGCTTCCGCACTCCCAGGTCACCAACCTGCAGCAGATGCTGCTCGACGACCGGAGCGGGTTCCTGCGCAACACCGAGACGGGGACCCCGCAAGCGATCGCCGCGTTCGCGTCGCTGCACATAGCCATGAGCTTCTCGGCGGCGGTCGTGGCGCATCGGCTGCGCTTGAACCGACGCCTCAGGGTCGCGCTGTGGACGTGGCTCGTCCTCACCGCGGTGACGACGATCTACCACGGCTGGCACTACGTCGTGGACGACCTCGCCGGCCTGCTCATCGGGCTGATCTCCCTCGCTGTGGCGCGACTGCTGACGGACTACGACGTCCGCCCGACGCGCCTCGCGTCGGCCAGGTGAGCGAGCGGCGCGAAACCGGCGGCCCGCGACGAGGCATCGGGCCGGCTAACGCGAAGGCCTGCGCGACGAGCTAGAGGAGCGCCGGAACTCCGCTGAGCGGCGGCGGCAGCGCTCGCCGGGCCGAAATCGCTTTGAGCAGGCCGAGGTTCTCCGGGCGACCGCGGGCCGAGAATGCGCGCTGATGCGATCAGCAGTCATCTCAGCAGTCGTCACGCGACCCAGCTGACCGGATCTGCGGACACTTAGATCGAGGATGCTCGATGTCGTGAGCGTCGCGACGGCGACGTATAGCCCGTCCACGACGCTCCAACCGGCGCCTAGCGAGTACGCGAGCGTGCCCGTGATGATCAGGAGCAGCCCCTCTCAGGCACCCGCGCTGCTGCTTCGAGGCGGAGCAGCGGCGCGGCACGACCCCTCGTTGCTCCTAGCGGATAAGGAGCAGCGCAGGGGCTCGCGGCTCGCCCGCGGGTGCAGTGCTTTAGCCGTGTAGAACGAAGCGGTGACGGGCTCCATTCCGGGTGCTCACGAGGGCCGCCGGCTGGTCGCGAGCGACTCTTGGCAGAGTCGTGTGCTCGCACGTAAACCGCCAGCGGTCATGGGCAAGGCCATAGGATCGACGGACGGCGTCCCGCAGGCTTGGGCGTCGTCATCTGTCGAAGACCGGTCGATGCCACGCCAGCTGAAGAATGCGGAGCCGCGACCTCGAGGATGGCGTGCTTTCCGCCAGCGTCGTCTTCTGCGCCAGCTCCGGCGGCCCGCTCAGGATGCATGTAAGACATACGAGCACGGTGAGCTGGCCGCCGCGGGTGGCGATATCCGGGCGCGCGTGTTCGATCGATCCTGGTCTACTGCAGCGACATCGCGACGCTCATGAGGTGGTCGGGGTCGACGAGGTGGTCGTGGGTGTCGGTCCCGACGTCGAGCTGGACCCAGTTGATCGTGCCGGTGAAGCTCCCGGTCGGCGTGTCGGCAGAGACCGGTGTCCCGGCGTCGTAGCCCACGTCGGTCGTCTCGTCGGCGGAGAAGATGAACGGTTGCGTCGCCTCGACGCGTCCTTCGCCGACCTGGGCGCCGTCGTAGTAGAGGGTCACCGCGCCGCCCTTCCCCAGGCCGCCGCCGTCGTAGGCGAACTCCATGCGAACCTGATGCGTGCCGTCCGGGATTGCCGTCTCGGCCTCGGTCGCGAACTGCTGGATCCCCAGCACGTTGTAGACGAACGCCGCCCGGCCTTCCTTGGCGTAGAGCGACCAGCCGCCGAAGCGCCCGCCCTGGGCGATGATCGTGCCGTCCACCGCTTCCGGGACGACGACCTCGGCCGTGACCGAGAACGACTTGTTCTTGATGCTCAGGACGCTGGACTCCGACAGGCGGCCCATCCCGCCGAACAGCACCTGCGAGTTCCCGCGGACCAGCTGCGGCCGGCCGGCGATGTCGGCGTTGAGTCGCTCGGCGGTCCGGTCGTCGAGCGGCAGGACGTTGTACTTCGTCGCCTCGATGAGCCACAGGCGCTGGAGCTCGTGGAGCCGGTCGGGCATCTCCTTCGACAGGTCCTTGGACTGGGTCCAGTCTTGGGTGCCGTCGTAGAGCTCCCAGACGTCGTCGTCGAACGCCGGAATCTGCGCAGCGCCCATGATCCACGGCGTGCGGTGCTTGGTCACCGCGCTCCAGCCTTTGTGGTAGACGCCGCGGTTGCCGAACATCTCGAAGTACTGCAGGTCGTGTCGCTCGGGCTCCTGCGGCGCATCGAAGCTGTAGGCCATCGACGTGCCCTCGATCGGCGCCTGCATGACGCCGTTGACCATCGTCGGATGGGGCAGGCCGGCGACCTCGAGGATCGTCGGGGCGACATCGATGACGTGGCAGAACTGATCGCGCGTCTCGCCGCTGGCCGTGATCCCGGTCGGCCAGCGCACGATCGTGCCGTTACGGGTGCCGCCCCAGTGGGAGGCGACCTGCTTGGTCCACTGGTAGGGCGTGTTGCACGCGTGCGCCCAGCCGACCGAGTAGTGGTTGTAGGAATCCGGCGAGCCGAACTTGTCCAGCACGGACACCATGAACTCGGGCGTCTCCAGCGCGGCCATCGCGTTGAAGTTGGCCATTTCGTTGAAGGCGCCGTTGAGCGTGCCCTCGGCCGAGGCGCCGTTGTCGCCGACGATCACGTAGACCAGCGTGTCGTCGAGCACGCCGAGCTGATCGATCGCGTCGATCAGCCGGCCGACGTGATGGTCGGTGTGCTCCATGAAGGCGGCATAGACCTCCATCTGCCGAGCGAGCACGGGCTTCATCTCCTCGGGCATCTCGTCCCAGGCCGGGATCTCCGCGTGGCGCTCGGTCAGCACGGCGTCGGACGGGATCACACCGAGTTCCTTCTGGCGCGCGAACGTCGCCTCGCGCAGCTTGTCCCAGCCCTCGTCGAACTGGCCCTTGTACTTGTCGATCCATTCGGTCGGGACGTGGTGCGGTGCGTGCGTCGCGCCGGGCGCGAAGTACATCAGGAACGGCTTGTCGGCCATCAGCGCCTTCTGCTGGCGCACCCACGCGATCGCCTTATCGGCGAGATCCTCGGTCAGGTGGTAGCCCTCCTCCGGCCCCCTCGGCGGCTCGATCGGCGTCGTGCCCTCATACAGCGCGGGGTTCCACTGGTTGTCCTCGCCGCCGATGAAGCCATAGAAGTACTCAAAGCCCGAGCCGGTGGGCCACATGTCGAACGGGCCCATCGGGCTGGTCTGCCAGACCGGGACCTCGTGGCACTTGCCGAACTGGCCGGTCGAGTACCCGTTGAGCTTGAGCACCTCGGCGAGCGGCGCCTTCGTGTTCGGGCGCAGCGAGCTCTGGCCCGGCGCCGACGTCGCCGTCTCGGTGATGCTGCCCATGCCGACCGAGTGGTGGTTGCGCCCCGTCAGCAGTGCCGCCCTCGTCGGAGCGCACAACGCCGTCGTGTGAAAGCGCGTGTAGCGCAGGCCCTCGCCGGCGAGCCGATCGAACGTCGGCGTGTTGCACGGCCCGCCGAACGCGCTCGACGAACCGAAGCCCACATCGTCGATCAGCACGATCAACACGTTCGGCGCGCCCTCCGGCGGCCGCAGCGGCGTGATCGGCGCGAACGCCGTCGCGGGATCCTTGGCGTCGTACGTCGTCAACCCGACCGGCATCACGTCCGGGATCGGCAGGACCTCGCGCTTCGGCTGTGCGTCGTCGGACACCAGGCCTCCTCGGCTCAAAGCATTTCCGGGGCCAGCCTCCCGCCCGACGATCCGCCGGTCAACCCCAAACAGGATGACGCCGCCGCTCGCTCACACCATGGACGATCAGCGGCAGCGCGGCGAGCAGCGAACCCGAACGTCGCCGCGCTGCTGCATCGACGCACACGCAACACTCAGGCGAAATCTCGTTGGCCGCTGCTCTCGCCCATAGCGATATCGCGCGCTGAGTCGGGTTGGGCTCCACGAACGAGGCGGGGACCGCTCGGCATCGCGAGTGCCGCGGCCGTGCTCCGCGCTTATCTTTCTCGGCGTGAACCTGGAGACGCCGGACGTCCGTTACGCCCGCAGCGCCGACATCAGCATTGCGTACCAGGTCGTCGGCAAGGGGCCGGTGGATGTGGTGCTCGTCCCCTACATCATCAACCTGGTGTGGGCGTGGGAGCACCCGATCTTCGTCGACTTCTGCCGACGGATCACCTCGTTCGCACGGCTGATCCTGCTCGACAAGCGCGGCACCGGGCTTTCCGACCGACCACGCGAGCTGCCCACACTCGAGACGCGGATGGACGACGTCCGGGCGGTGATGGACCACGCCGGCTCGGAGCGCGCCGCCCTGCTCGGCGCCGGCTCGCCGGGCGGGCAGGTGTGCGCCGTGTTCGCCGCCACCTATCCCGAGCGGGTCACCGCGTTGATCCTTCAGAACACGTGGCCGCGCGTCACCGAGGCGCCGGACTTCCCGGCCGGCGATCCGGTCGAGAAGTGGCACGGCCGCGTGCGAGAGGTCCGCGTCCGCTGGGGCGAACGCGACTACCAGCTCGGCCAGCTGCGCAAGTACTACCCGAGCTACGTCGGTGACCCGGTGTTCGAGCAGTGGTACGTCAACCACGAGCGCCTCGCCGCCAGCCCAGGCGCCGCCGCCTGGTTCATGCGAGTCCTCTTGGAGACAGACATCCGCGAGGTGCTGCCCGCCATCTCGGTGCCCACGCTGCTGCTCCACCGGGCGGAGTGGTGGGCCGGCGGAGCCTACATTGCCGAGCGCATCCCGAACGCTGAGATGGTCGAGCTGACCGGCACGGACAAGAGCATCTACGCCGAGCCGCAGATCCCCGACGAGATCGAGCGCTTCCTCTCCGAGGGCCGCACGGACAGCGCGCCCGAGCGCGTCCTCACCACCGTGCTGTTCACCGACATCGTCGACTCGACGTCGCGCGCGGCTGAGCTCGGCGATCGGCGCTGGACCGAGCTGCTCGAGGCCCACCACGCCGCGGTCCGCGCCCAGCTCGCACGGTACGGCGGCAAGCAGGTGCGCGGCACCGGAGACGGGTTCTTTGCCACGTTCGACGGGCCGGCGCGGGCGATCGCGTGTGCGCACAGGGCGGTCAACGCCGTGGCGGAGCTCGGGCTTGAGATCCGGGTGGGCGTGCATACGGGGGAGGTCGAGATGATCGACGGCAAGGTCGAGGGCATAGCGGTGCACATCGGCGCGCGGATCGCGGCCGAGGCGCGGCCGTGTGAGGTGCTCGTCTCGAGCATCGTCCGTGACCTGGCGGCGGGCTCGGGGATCGACTTCGAGGAGCGCGGCGTGCGATCGCTCAAGGGCGTGCCGGGAGACTGGCACCTGTTTGCGGCTCGACTCGGCGATCGGCCGCGACTAGGGTTAGCCGCATGAGGCTCTTCAGTCAGGACACGAAGGTCGAGGCGCTTAGGCGCGCCGCCCTGTTCGAGGGGCTCTCGCGCAAGGAGCTGACCCAGCTCGCGCGCGTCAGCGAGGACATGGAGATCCCCGCCGGCAGGGCGCTGTGCAAGGAAGGTGAGATCGGGCACGAGTTCTTCGTGATCGTCGACGGGAAGGTCGAGATCACCCGGAAAGGGCGCAAGGTGGCCATGCGCGGCAGCGGTGAGTTCGTTGGCGAGATCGCACTGCTCGAGCAGACGCCGAGGACGGCGACCGTGACCGCCAAGACCCCGCTGCGCGTGTTCGTGCTCACCGCCAGGGACTTTCGCAGCCTGCTGGACGAGAGCCCGAGCGTCGAGCGCAAGGTCCTGCGCGCCCTTGCCCGTCGGGTCGTGGAGCTGTCGAAGGACCCGACGGTCGCCTAGCCGCCGCTGCGCATCCGCAGCAGGCGTTGCACGGAGAGGCGCCGACCGGAATCGAACCCGTGTACGCGGCTTTGCAGGCGACGACGTCTGTAGCCGTTTGGCTCTACAGAGTGCTGCCCGTGTCGGTGAGTTGCGCTGAGTTGCGCTCTATGTCCCCGTTTCGGGACACAACTGGGGACACGGAGCCACCGGCGAACGCGGCGGCGAGCCGTGCGGCGTCGTCGGCGCCGGGGCGATGGTGGACGTATCGCATCGTGGTCGTGACGTGCGCGTGTCCGAGCATCGCCTGCACGTCCGAGAGCGGGAACGCCTTGACCGCCGTCGAGCCGAACACGTGTCGCAGGTCGTGGAACCGCACCGGGCGGGAGCCCGGCGGCTTTGAGTGCGCGGCGGTAGCGGCGGCGCAGGAGCGCGTCGTTCTCGATCTCACCGAGCACGTTGCTGAACACGAGGTCGTCGTCGCCGGTGAAGTGCTCGCGCTGCCCGAGCCGGGCAAGCGCACGAACGCACGCCGGCTAGCAGATCACCTCCGCCTCGCCCGGTGGCAGGCACCTTACGGAGGAGTCCGGAACCTTGCGCCGAAGCACGCGGTACCGGACGATCTTCCCAACGTAGTCGGGCTTGACGAGCCGGACCTCCAGGACCGCGCCCGGCTTGAGCCTGCGTGGCACCTGGGTCGCGAGGAACACGATCTCGCTGCCACCCGGGACGTAGCGCTCACGGGTGCCCTCGAAACACCCGCCGCCGTCGCACCTCAGTTGGATTCGGGTGTCCGGCGGCACTGTCCGCACATTGAGCTTTGTGAATCGCGTCCACGACGTCGCCGACTCCACTTGCATGCTGATTGGCACCGCGGCAAGCGACTGTGGCGTTTCGTTCTCGTCCTCGGAGGCCCCGAAGGCTCCGAGTGCGGCCAATGCCCCGATGATCGCTGCCGTCGACCCGAGTAGCGCCGCCAGCCCGGACACGACCTTCTGGAGCGTCGACCAGTGCGAGCTCGACCCGGACGGTGATTGGGTGCGTGGGGCGGTCACGGGCGCAGCACGATCATCTCGAAATTCTGTGACCGGTGCCAGACCTTCTTCCCGGCGGGTTGCTCACCCGCGAGGAACCGGGTCGGCTTGTGATGCCAGGCGCCGTGGACGAACACCAACCCGTGCTTCAGTGCGGCGACGGATCTGCAGAGTGCAGACGATCATGGGCACCACCTCATTGCCGGTGTCCCGGTGTCCGATCTCGACGCCGGCATCGATCGGGACACGCGGTTCTTCGGGCGACCCGGACCTGAGCGTGGGGGAAGAGATCCTGTGGAACGTCGACGAGCACGCCACATGACGACGTATCGCTCGGGACGGCGACACGTCCGCGGCCACTAAGCACTCGGTCCATACCGCGGCCAGTCGCCTCCGCGATTCGAGTGGACCAGTTGCAACCGGCGAGAGTGTCCTCGCTCTTCGACCGACCCTTGACAGCCGCAGCTGAACGTCCGCTCGCGGTGTCGGAACGGGAACGGTCCGCCAAAGAGCATGTCCCGGCCGCTGTCGCCGTGCGCGGCGGCACGCTGGGATGTAGAGCGCGCTTCACACCGCATTGACGCGCGTTGCGAGCCGGGGCGCCGTGTGAGAACGTCCGGTCGTTCCGGCCATGGAGGAGAGGAGTTGTCCATGCGGCATCTAGCGCTTGGCTTCTGCGTGCTCGTCGTGTCGATCACGACGGCCGCGAGCGCACAAGCGGCGAGCAGGCACGGGCTTGACATGTACACGGCGAAGGCGGACGCCCGGTCGCTCGCCGTGATCCACAGCGGCGGCTACGACGTCGCGGAATCGCACCTGGGCGGCGGCGATCGCGTCGACCTGGTGCTTACCGCGCGCGAGGCGGGCCAGCTCCGCGGGCGGGGCGTCGACGTCAGCCCGAAACGAAACGGAAGAGGGCAGACGGTCCGCGAGCAGGCCGACGCGATGGCGGCGTCCGGGTATCAGGTCTACCGCTCCTACGACGAGGCCGGTGGCATTCGCGACGAGCTGTACGCGCTGGCGCAGCGCAACCCGTCGATCGTGAAGCTGGTGGTGATCGGACGGACGCTCCAAGGCCGCGAGATCATCGCGCTGAAGGTGACCAAGAACGCCAAGCAGCTCGCGGACGGCGCGCGCCCGGCGACGCTCTACATGGGCACGATCCATGCGCGCGAGTGGATCGCGACAGAGGTGACTCGGCGGCTGCTCCGTCACTTCGTCGAGAACTACAACCGCGACGCGGAGATCACGAACCTCGTCAACACGCGCGAGCTGTGGTTCATGCCCGTAGCCAACCCCGACGGCTACCAGTACACGTTCAGCACCGAACGCCTGTGGCGCAAGAACCTGCGCGATAACAACGGCGACGGCACGATCGCGAACGGCGACGGCGTCGACCTGAACCGCAACTACAACGAGCGGTGGAACTACGACAACGAGGGCTCTTCGACCGAATCGGCGAGCGACACCTATCGTGGTGCGGCGCCGGCCTCCGAGCCCGAGGTCAAGGCGCACCAGGCGCTGATCGACCGGATGAAGTTCAGGTTCCTGCTCACCTACCACTCTTACGGGCCGCTGCTGCTGTACCCCTACGGCTGGCAGGTGAAGACGCCGTCGCTCGATGACCCGCTGTTCGTGGAGTACACCGGCACGGACGCGAACCCCGCCGTGGCCGGCTACGACCCGGGCGTCGGTGCCGACCTCTACACGACGAACGGCACGACGGACGACTACGCGTACTCCAAGACCGGCGCGCTGAGCTGGACGCCCGAGCTGTCCGAAGGCTGCGACGGCTGCGGATTCGTCTTCCCCGACGACGAGGCGCTCGTCCAGGCGGAGTTCGAGAAGAACCTCCCGTTCGCGCTGCGGCTCGCGCGCTCGACGCCGGACCCGGCGAACCCGGTCGGCGCGACGATGAAGCCGTTCTATCTCGAGACCGCGAGCCTCGACCCGGAGAAGTCGGGCAACCCGCTGAGCAACCTCAAGTTCAGCGTCTCCTACGGCGATCCGCAGCCGGTCCAGGCAATCGCGAAGCGCAGCCTTGGCGCCGTCGCGCTCAAGTACCGGATCAATGGCGGAGCGGTGCGCACAGCGGCGACCTCGGAGGCCTCGGGCGGCGAGCGCTACGGCTCGGGCGGTGACGTCTACTACCGCCTGATGCGCGGAACCGTGACCGGGACCAACGTCGGCGACAAGGTGGAGGTCTGGTTCGAGGACGCCGACAACGCGGCCGCCAAGAGCGAGTCCTTCACGTACACCGCCGTGGCCGAGAGTGGGCGGCGCGTCCTCGTCGTCGCGGCCGAGGACTACACCGGCATCTCACCCGCATACAAGCGCGGTCCGCTCTACCTGTCCTACTACCTCGACGCGCTCGCCGCCAACGGCTACGCCGCCGACGTCTATGACGTCGATGCGAACGGCAGGACGGCGCCGAGCCCGCTTGGCGTGCTCGGGCACTACGACGCGGTCGTCTGGTACACGGGCGATGACGTCATCACACGCGACCCAGGGATGGTGCCCGGGACGGCGTCGCGGCTGGCCAACGACGAAATGCTGGCCATGCGTCAGTATCTCGACGAGGGAGGCCGCCTGCTCTTCACGGGCAAGAACGCGGGCCTGCAGTACGCCGACGGGTACGAATTCGACCTCGAGCGCGGGCTCGCATGCAACCCCGACTCTGCGGCCGACGGTTGCGAAGCGTTGTCGAACGACTTCCTGCAGTACTACCTGGGCGCGTATATCTACAACGACGACGCCGGCACGAAGGCGAACGGCCAGCTCTACGACGTCCTGGGCGTCGCCGATCCGTTCGGCGGGCTGACGTGGTCGTTCGGCGGACCGAGCGCCAACAACCAGGACCACAGCGCCTCGTTCATCGCGACCAGCGGGATCCTGCCCGCGCAGACCTACCCGCAGTTCGACAGTTGGGCCTCCGCGAGGTACGTCCGGCCGGGCGGGCCGTTTGATCCGCATACGGGCACGTACTACGCGTACTCGCAGATCGCGGACGTGTCCTACAAGCGACTGACGCGCACGATCGACCTGACCGCCAGCGCGAACGGCAACCTGTCGTTCTGGATCTCGCGCGACACCGAGCAGGACTGGGACTACGTGTTCGTCGAGGCGCACACCGTCGGCCAGGATGACTGGACGACGCTGCCCGATGCCAACGGGCACACGAGCCAGAGCACGGGGCCGAACGACCCCGATCTCGCGAGCTGCCCCGGGGGCTGGCACGCGCTGCATCCGTGGCTCGCCCGCTACCAGACGTTCGACGGCACCGGCGCGTGCACGCCGACCGGGACGACCGGCGAGTGGCACGCAGCGTCCGGCCGCTCGGCCGGCTGGGAGCAGTGGTCGATCGATCTCTCGCGCTTCGCCGGCAGGCAGGTCGAGGTCTCGATCGCCTACGCGAGCGACTGGTCGGTCCAGGGTCTCGGTGCGTTCGTCGACGACACCGCGATCTCCACCGGTGCGACGACGTCCTTCGAGGACGACCTCGGCGGCTGGTCGGTCACCGGCCCACCGCCCGGGAGCGGCCCGAACACGAACAACTGGACCCGCACGACCGCGGCCGGGTTCCCCGAGGGCGCGGCCGTGTCAACGCCCTGGTCGATCTACTTCGGCTTCGGGGTCGAGGGCATCGCGACGCCCGCCGCGCGGAGCGCCGTCATGGGCCGCGCCATCGGCTACCTGCTGCGCTGAGAGGCGGAACGCGGGCGCACGAGGGCGGGCTTTCGGCCCGCCCTCGTCGCCGTTGCCCGGGCCGCGCCAGCGAGGCCGCCCGACACCAGATCGGCGTTCACGGCCGCCCCTACGGAAGATTCCGGTGAATCGCCCGACCGCCACCGCCGGTCCGAGAGGATCGGCCGGTCTCGTCAGCAGACGGGGTAGTGGACCTTGATGGCGACCTGGTCGCTTGAGGTGCCGTCGGGGTCGGTGGCGCTGAAGATCAGCGTCGCGTCCACGTTGCCGCAGCGCTGTGGCACGTGGCTGGACGGCTTCCACTGCAGCGTGTTGCCCTGGCCGATGACCTTCGTCGTGCTTCCGACTTGACCGACCAGGTGCCGGTGAGCGGGCCCGCGTCGGGGTCGGTCGCCGTGCCCTGGAGCGTGACGACGTCGTTCGGCTCGAGCTGCTCGGCCTCGCTCGGGCTGAGGATCGTCACGAGCGGCGGCGACTGGGCGGGCGGCTTGTCGACATGCAGCGTGACCGTGTACGACGTCCATGCGCCGTGCGCATCGGTCGCCTTCAGCGTGACCCACGTGGTCGCGTTGTCGCCGTACAGGGTCATCGTCGGGGAGCAGCCGGCCATGTCCGGCTTGCCCGGAGACGACCACCACAGCGCGTCGCACGGCAGGCCGCCGGGCTGGTTGGGGTCGTCGGCGTGTCCCTCGAGCTTGAACGGCTGGCCCGAATAGACATGCGCGTCGGCAGTCGGCTTGGTGATCCGGGCCGACGGCCGCTCGTTCGTGGCCTCGACCTTCACCTGGTCGGTGGCCGTGGCGCCCGTGTTGGCGTCCTTCACGTTGACGGTGATCGTCCGCTCGCCGACCGACGGGTAGACGTAGTCGATGCTCGCGCCGGTGCCCATCGCGCCGTCCTTGTCCGAGCTCCACTCGATCGTGCACTGGCAGGGGCCGATCGAGTCGACGGTCGCCTTCAGCGTCGTGGTGTTGAACCCGCCGTAGAGCGGCTTCGGGTCCGCCTGGCTGATCTCGACCAGCGGCCCGAGCTTGCCGTCGGTGACGTCCATCACGGCGTCGACGGCGTCGACGATGCGCGAGACCGTCTCGTCGGCGCTGCGCTCTGCCGTGTCGAGCAGCGCCTGCTTGGCGCCCGTCGGGCTGATGCTCGGGTCGGCGGCCATGATCATCGCGAGCACACCCGCCACGAAGGGCGACGAGAAGCTCGTGCCACCCTTGATATGTGGGTTGGGGTTCTCGCCGGTCGGGACCCACCCAGACGCTCATCGGGCCGAAGATGTCGACGTCGCAGTCCTGCGCCGTGGCGCATGCTTCGCGCCCGTAGTTGGACTTCACGTCGCGGCGGCCATCGGGGGTCGATGCCGCCGACGCAGATCACCGGGTCGTTCTCGCAGGGGGCGATCCACTCCTGCTCCCAGCAGACGACGAAGCAGTCCTCGGCGTCGACGTCGCGGCCGTCGTTGCCGGCCGAGGCGACCACGAGCGCGCCGCGCTCGAGCGCCGTCTGCGTCGCGTCCTCGTAGGGGATGTTGAAGAACGAGACGGTCGCGTCGAGTTCGTAGCCGCTGGAGATGTTGATGATCTTGGCCCCGGCGTCGGCCGCGTCGTAGACGGCGCCGAGCGCGCTGAACAGCGCGCCGTCGTTGTGGAACATCATCACGTCGGCGACCTGGCCGCCCGACCCGAACGCGCCGAGCCCGTTGTCGATCATGCCCGCCGCAGCCGACGCGACCTCGGTGCCGTGCCACGCGCAGTCGGCGCCGCCGGTGCACTTCATCTTGTTGGGCTTGTCGTCGGCGCCCGTCGAAGCGGGCGAGAGGTCCGGCAGACCCGCGCTCGAGAACCCGCCGTCGAGCACGGCCAGCTTGGCGCGGTTGGTCGTCTTGCCGCCGATCGCCAGCGCGCGCCACGCATCGCCCGTGCCGAGAGAGGTCGTGTACCAGGGGCCGAACGCGTTCAGCGTCCACGGCGGGTCGGCGGGCTTGTTCGCCGGCACCGCCCCCTCGGCGGTGGAGCGCTCGCGCACGCCCGCGCCTTCGGTGAGCAGGTTCGGCGCGACCTTCAGGCCATGCGCGGCGGCGTCGGCGGCGACCGCGACCAGCCCGAGGCCCGCCGGGCTCGAGACCTTGAACGCGCCACGTGCCCGCGGATCGATCCTGATGAGGTCCGTCGCCAGGTCGCCGGTCGGAGCGCGGCTCGCGTCAACGCGGATCAGGTGAGTCTCGCCGCCGCCGTCGCGCAGCGAGTCACGGGCGAGAACCTTGCCGTGCCAGCGCTCGGCGAGCCTGGCGGCCGCGCCGCGCCGGCCCTCGACGACCAGCTCGTCCTGGACGAAGTCCGTCGTCACGCCGTGCGCGCCGGCCAGCCGCGCCACGACACGCGGGTGACCGTCGGCCAGCGACGGCAGGCGCTTCACCGCCGGCTTGACCGAGCGGGCGACCCGGAAGCGCGGCGGCGCCAGGCCGCAGCGGCCACGGTGCGCCGCTCGCTTGAGGAAGACCGTCCGCTGCAGGTTGCGCGCCGAGCGCTCGACACGCGCGCCGCGACGAAGCGTCGCGGCCCGCTCGACGACGCCGCCGAGCCGCTTCAGCGACGCGCAGTAGCGGCGCTCGCGGTAGTGCACACCAGCCCGCTCCACGCCGCGGCGCAGATCCGCAGATGCGTGCTTGCCGAGGTCCGACGCCGAGATCGCCCGCGTGAGCGGTGCGAAGGAGATCCCTGCAGCCCCGGCGCTAGCGGGCAGGAGAGCGACGCTCGAGAGCGCGAGCGCCGTCACGAGACAACGATTGAACATGGCGAACGACGCTCTCACCCGCGCCCCACGCCGTCTGTAGGAAGAGCCGCCACAAGCCTGCGGATCACCGACACACGCGTGGCGGTTTCCCGCCGAACAACCCGCCACTCGCACGCCCCCGGCCCCACGGCCAGCACGTCGACCCGCGGCCGCGGACGCACCGACGCCGGCAACCCGCCGCCGGCCTGCTCGCGGGCGCGCACCCAGTGCGCGACCGTCTTATGATCACAACCCACCAGCTCCGCCGCGCCCGCAGCGTGCCGGTCAGATCGAACGCATCCAAGATCTCCATCACTTCCTCCGGGTTCTTCACGCCCGCCCTCCGGCACGCCTCGCTTGACAAGGCGCTCGGAAACACACGCCGATCAGGACGAAACGATGGGGAGATCGATGGCCACTCAGCGCAGATCGTCTGGGGCAGGCGTGTCGTCGGCGTCAGCGAACCCGTCCGCATCCGCGAGAGCGCAAGCGCGCTCGTCTTTGCCGCTATCTACTCGAAGATCACGTAGTACGGCGCGTCGACGAGGGATGCGCCATTGGGTGCCCATGTGACGACGGCGGCTTGCGCGCCGACGCCGCACATGTCTGTCAGTGTCGCCGACGTGAGCAGCACGGATGCGAGCGAAATGCCGGGACCGTCAAGGTCCACGGTCGCGACGGCCGCCTTAGGGGTCAACGCCAGCCCCTTGAAGCAGGTCCTGCCGGGTCCCGGTCGAGTCACGTTCGACTGGCTTACGCCGCTCGAGCGAAGGCCGTCCACCGTAGCCCCCGAGGCGTTCACCACAACCCGCGCGTACCCCTGCGCGCCCGGGTCGCCCTTAGGGCCGTGCGGCCCGGTTTCGCCCTTCGGCCCTTGCGGGCCGGCGGGGAGCTGGCCGGCCTTGAAGTCAGCGGCCATCAGCGAGCTGTTCTTGACCTTGGCTGCCGTGACGGCGTTCTTCTGCAGCTGGGCGGTACCGACCGAGTTCTTGGGTAGCACGCCGGCCGCATAGCTGACGCCGCCGAGCGCGACGATCAGCGCGGCACAGGCCACGACCATGGCGGGCGCCGCGAGGTGTCTGCGGATGACTGTCATTTGCGTGGTCCTCTCGATAGTGGACACTGCTCATCGCAGACCATCGCCGCCTTGCGGTCGCGCGGGCAGGCGGGCGACCGCCAACTTCCAGTGGCTCTCCGACTCATCGCTGGCGGAGAACCGACGATCAGCGTGGGTCACTGTCTCGTCGCGGAGGGCGCGAAGGTCGAGTACGAGGAGGAGCAGGGCCCCAAGGGCCCGAACGCCACCAACGTGCGCACCATCTGAGCTCTGACGGCTCGCCCGGCAGCTCCACTGACGGCTCGCCTGCGGCGGGGCGCTGTGGCCAACGGAGACGCGATTGCCGTCGCGCAGGAGTACGGTGTGCTCATCGGGGAGTCCTCCTGACGTCGGCTAGCGCCACCTGGTCTCCATACCGTGTGGATTGGAGGTCCAGCGTGGACCCAAAGGAACTTGAGGAGCGGCGGCGTGCCGCCGAGGAACAGGCGGACCGGCTAAAGCAGGCGGTCCCTCGAATTACGTTGCTGAATAAGCCGCTACGCCACCATGAGGGTGACGGCTCGCTCTCGGCCGAGAGCGCGCGCGAGCCACGCGAGAGCCGTCAGGACCCCGTGTAGCTGGCTCGTGGGGACGTGAACGAGCGAACGTGGCGGGTCGGGCCGGATGTCGCAGGTCAGAAATCCGCGCCGGGGGCATGGTCGAGGCGTAGGCGGCGTTGGGGCCGGGTATGGTTTGGCGTTGATAGGGAGCCTTTCCTTGATGCGGCTCGGGCCGGACGACGGTATCGGTGCGGGAAGCGTCGGGGTGATCCTCCGCAATTCGCCGAACACTTCTCGGGCACGCGATTGCCGGGCGCCGAGAGGGGTTCCGGGAGGCGGTTCCGATGCAGCCACACGAGGGCGCTTTGAGCAACGGTCGGCCACGGTCGCCGGCCGAATCAGTCGGTGCGAGTTCGGAGCTTGACGGCTTGCGCTTGGTCTGTCGGCGCCAGGCGCGCGTGATCGAGCAGCTGAGCGCGGTGGCGTCGAACCTGCGCAGCGGGGCCGCGGCGCTGAGGGCCGAGAACGCCGAGTTGCGGTCCGCCAACGAACGGATGGGGCGCCAGGGCGGCGATGGCGCGGCGCGCGAGGGTGGCGCGCTCGAGGTGCGTTTGCCGCTCGACGCGCGGGCGCCCGGCGCGGCGCGGATCGTGGTGGGGCGTTTGCGTGGTCGGGTTCCGGCGTTGGTCCTGGAGGACGCGCTGCTGGTCGTGTCGGAGCTGGTGACCAACGGTGTGCGCCACAGCGGCGCGTCCGACGGCGCAATCGTCGTGCGCGTTGAGCTCACCGGCACGATGGTGCGCCTGGAGGTGCGAGGACCCGGGCCGCGGCGGTGTGATCGCTCCGCGGGCCCCGGATCTGGCGCGGCGGCTTCGGACTGAACCTCGTCCAAGGGCTGTGCGAACGCTGGGGGCTCGAGCGCGTGGCCGCGGGCGGCACGCGGGTGTGGGCCCAGCTCGCGCGCGCGTCCGCGCCGGCATCTGCGGAGGCGTCCGGGGGCCGGGCCACGGGAGATCGTCGCGAACGGAAAGCCACGCAGCGGGCGCGCCGGCGAGCGCAGGCGGACGTCCGCGGGAGGAGACCCATGACGGAAGTCCACTTCGTTCCCGATGAGCGCACCTGGCGCGCCGACGACAGCGGCGCGCCGGAACCGGACTCAGAGCACACGAATGGCACCGAGGCCGAGCTCGCCGCCAAGCACCGGGACGCGCAACGCGTTGTGGTCCACGACCGCTATCACCGCACGCATGATGCTGCTCTGTCACCGGCGGGTGCGGCGGCACGCGAGCGGCTGGAACGCACACGCCGGTTGGCGCGCGTTCGCGAACGCGTTCGCGAGCTCGCCCGCGCCACCCGCTGATCGCGATGAGTGGATCGGCCAGCCGACGGCCGGGCGCAGGGACGCCGCGTCCTATTCGTCGGCTCAAGCCGCGGCCGATTGCGCTGGACCGTCCGATCGTCGCCGCCGAGACCGGCGACGGCGGGGGCGATAGCCTCTGGTTTGCGCCATGAGCGATTCCGCCGGATCCCCGCGCGAGGCGACCGCCCGGTCCGCGGGCACCATCGAACGGGAGCCGCTGACAAACGTGCGCCGGACTCGTGGCGGACCGTGGTCGACGGCCGTCATGTCCGAGGCACGACGATGACCGCCGACCGCCGACCGCCCGAGGGCGAGCTGGCGGCGGCGATCTCGAACACGATCGTGGGGGTGCTCGCCCGCACCACCGGCCGCGGTCCGACCAAGGCCAAGACCACGCTCGGCGAGAACGGTGTCTTCGTCGTGCTCCAAGACACGCTCACGGTCGGCGAGCGGAGCCTCGCCGAGGCCGGCGAGGGCGCGGCCGTGCTCGATCTGCGTCGACGCTGGCAACGCGTCATGCAAGTCGAGATCAGCCGGGAAGTCGAGCGGCTGACCGGCCGCAAGGTGATCGGCTTCATGAGCGACAACCACATCGACCCCGACCTCGCCGTCGAGGTCTTCGTGCTCGAACCCGTGCGCCCCGCTGCGCACTAGTGTCGCGCGGGCAGTCCCGGCCAGGCGTGTCGACCCTGGCGGTCAGGCGTCCTCGAACGCCGTCATGTCGGTCCGGTCCTCGGCGAGCAGGAACGTCTCAACCGAGACGTCCTGGTCGACGTCTGTCTCTGACAGGAACACCCTGACCCTGCGCCCGGTGGCTTGCTCGACGATGCTGATGAAGCTCTCGGCCATCTGCTGCTGAAACCGGCGGCGGATGTGCTGGATCGCCTCGCGCTCGCCGCGTTCGACGAGCGTCTTCTCGGCGCGCGTGAACGACTCCTCCAACACGACAACCACGAGGTCGTCGACGATGTAGGTCTTGGCCTTGGTCGGGCCCTTGCCGTAGTACTCGGATTGCAGGCGCACGATCTCTTTCGAGATCCTCGCTCGCGTCTCTCCCAGCGCCTTCTGCTCGCCTTCCATCGCTCCGCTCGCCCTCTGCTCCTCTACGTCGACTGCTCCGCCCCGAACCACGCAGGCGGCCCTTCCGAGCGGCTCCGGCGCCGCCCACCGAGCCCGCAGGCTGCAGCGATCAACGGCCGGGCCCGGCACGGCCAAAGCTTACCCGGGCGCCCAAGGACTATGGTGCCAAGTGGCGCGGTGAATTCGCGTTCGTGGACGGGCTTGGAACGCCCGAGCCAAGACTCAACCGGAGGCACCGCGCCCGTCCCGGCGCGCGGCCAGCCAGGCACAGCACGCGAGCCGCCTCTCACGAGACTTGCCGCGTCTCGAGGCCGAGGTCACGGTACGCCGCGATCGGCTCGCCCTCTACCGCGCCCCGATTGCGAGCGTCTCGCAAGTCGAGCGTGAGACGACCGGAATGGACGATCGGGAGCAGTCCGCGTAGCGCCAGGCCACACGCCTGCTTACGGCAGCGGCTGCGGAAGTCGGCGTTCGTGCCGCAGCGCTCGCGCAGGTCGTCCAACGCAGGCGTGTGGTCCCGGGTGCACGTGCGGCGTGGCCGCTCAGGGCCAGGCGTCGCGATTAGTGGCCGGCGACGTCGATCCTCTCGGCAGCATTGGCGGCGGTGCAATCGAGCCCGAACGGAGACCCCCACATCCCCACCCCCTTAGGAGAGCGCCGCCGCTCGAACACGTCGCGCCCGCCGCCTGCCTCTCGCGCCGGGCGGCCGACTCGGCCACCTGAACGCTTAGGCTTCGCGTCCTGATGAGGGAGATCACGCTCGCAGCGGGAAACCTCGCGGCGACCTTCGTGCCTCGATTGAGCCTTGTGGGCTCGTCGCTGAAGCACCGTGGCGAAGAGTTGCTCGGGACGCGCGGTGGGCTGGAGGCGTGGGCGCAGCGCGGGAAGACGATGGGGATTCCGCTGCTGCACCCGTGGGCGAATCGGCTGAGCGGATGGTCCTACGACGTCGACGGCCGCCAAGTCGAGCTGGCGCGCGGATCGGCGCACGTGCGGCCCGATGAGCACGGTCTCCCGATTCACGGGCTGCTGCACGGCGAGACGAGCTGGGTGGTGACCGAACACACGGGGACCGAGTTGCGAGCCGAGTTCGACTTCGGCGCGGACAGCCGCCGGATGCGGTTGTTCCCCTTCGCCCACGAGCTCGCGGTGCACGCCGCGCTGGACCCGGTGGGGCTGCAGATCACGACGACCCTCACCGCCACCGGCGATGTTGCCGTTCCCGTCGCCTTCGGCTACCACCCGTACCTTCGGCCTCCCGACGTACCGCGCTCCACCTGGGAGATCGAGTCCGACGTGTCCGAGCAGCTGGTTCTCGACCGCAGCTCCGTGCCGACGGGCGAGGTCCGCTCGGAGCGCGTGGCTTCAGGGGCGCTCGGCGACCGGACGTTCGACCACGGCTACCAGTCGGCGACCGGAGCCTGGCTGCGGGTGCGCGCGGCGTCGCGAACGATCGACCTGCGCCTCTTGGAGGGCTATTCCCATGCGCAGCTGTTCGCCCCGGGCAACGAGGACGTCATCGCGTTCGAGCCGATGACCGCTCCGGTCGACGCGCTGCGCAGCGGCAACGGGCTGCGGACGGTCGCGCCGGGAGAGTCGTTCGGCGCGAGCTTTCGCATCGACGTCTGCGGCTGACCGCGGTCGTCGCTAACGACCGTGCTCTGGGCGCCGAGCCCGCCGGATGGCTCCCTCAGGAGAGCGACGGGGGCTCTGGCCCGCAGGCGCGCACACTTGCCACCAGGTACTCCCCCACCTCCCTCGTGCGCAGGCCTGCACAGAGCAGCAGCGTGTCCGCGGCGTCGCGAACGACCTCGCCCTCGGTTCGCTCCAGCTTCGCCGGCCAGGTCCCACAGGATGACCTCGGCCGGCGGTGGGTCGGCTCTTCGCTGGGCGGTCGGCTCGGGGAGCATCGGCTTCTCCTCGGGAGGGATTGGCGCCAGCGCCCGGATCGACAGCCCCTCGCGATCGCGGTCGCGTCTGATCTGCTCGAACAACTCCACCCTGGATCCCATTCCCTCCGGCGCCTCTCGCTCGAGCCTGATGAAGCTCGAACTGTGGGCCGCCCGTCGGACGGAGGTGGGGCCGGATGAAGCCTGGCATGGAATTCGACGGTTCTCATCTAGCGGGGAGATGTGCGCCCGTCTGGTGGCGGTGGAGCGCCGAACGTGCGCAGGACGTGCTCGAGTGTCGAGGCGAGCAACTCGTGCGTGGCCTCGCGGGTGGCCTCGCCGTGCAGCCAGCGTCGCGTCGCGGCGCGGTTGAGCCCTGTCCAGCACTCGAGCGCGTAGCGCAGCCGCGGCGAGTCTTCGGCGATCTCGGCGTGAAAGGCCGCGAGCAGCGCGACGGCGCGGCGCACGAGGTCGGTGACCACCCGTCTGACGTCGGGGTCGGCGATGTCCTCGCCGTGCCCTATCGTGGCAAGCCAGATGGTGCGGTTGGCCTCGGTCCAGTCGAGCCAGCGCGACGCGCTATCCGCCACGCGCGCACGAGCGCTGCGGCCCGCCGGGGGCTGGAGTTGGTCCTCGCGCTGGGCGCCGAGCCGGTCGAGCAGCCCGATGTAGACGTCCTTGCGGCCGCCGAAGTAGTGGTGCACGAGCCCGCGGGTGACGCCGGCCGCGCTCGCGATGTCCTCGATCGAGACCTCGTCGTAGGCGCGCTCGGCGAACAGCGCGTTGGCGGCCTCGAGAATCTGTTCGCGCCGATGCTCGGGACTGAGGCGGCTGAACTTCGGCGTCGGGCTCATAACGAGAGTCTAAGAGTTGTTGGCGATCCGTCAAGAGCCCGTTAGCATACTGCCAACAAAGTCCGCACCGACGGAAGCGAAGCGAAGGCATGACGACCAAGACCAACCCCGAGGCCGACGGCTACGTGCTGCGGTTCCCGAAGATCCAAATCGGCCACGACGGCCACCGCATCTTGACCGGCTCGCTTAAGGCACACACCGGCCGCTGGACGGCGTTGGCGTTCGATCCGGCCACCGGCGACATGGCCTGGCGCAGAGACGTCGCCGCCCTGCTGCGAGGGACCGTCGAGGTCGAGCTCGCCGCGCAGCTCCTCGGTGAACCCGCGAAAGCCAAGGCATGAGCGGCAAGAGGCCCTTGTGGAGGAAGAAGCACTCGCGCGACACGCGCAGATGGCTGCTAATCCGGCCCGGCGCACCAAAGTGGCGGCCAATGCGCCGGCGAGTGACTCTGATTGGTGTGGCCCTCTGCGCGTGGGCCGCGTTCCCCAGCGGCGCGGCGCTGGCTACCACATCCGCCGACACTGTGCGGTCGTGCTCCGGCAACTACCCGCTGGGAAGCACCGCCCTGTGGTACGGGGATCTGTCCGTAAGGAACGTCACGTGCCGAAAGGGCAAGCGGCTTCTACGTTCAGCCGATTACCGCGGCGGTAACGTGCGGATTCGGAACTGGCGCTGCTCGCTGATCGGCTATTACGGCGACGGTGGCATCTACCGCTGCACGAACGGCGGCAAGGCCATCCGCTTCTCCGCGGGCGGCTGAACGGTTATCCGCGCCGCGCTATTGCTGACCGTCCTCGGGGTCTGTGTGACCGCGCCCGCCTCGCCGGCCTCGGCGGTTGGGCGCCGCTCTGCACGTAACCCGGCATTTCGGTCTGCCGTGTGCTCCGCAACGTCAACTCAAGACGATCCAGAGGGTTAGAGATGCAAGCAAAGCAGCACCTACGTGGCAGCCTTGTCGGGCTCCTCGTCGTCGTTGTCGCCGGGGTAGGTGGCTATCTCCTCGGCGGGAGTGGTGGCGCAGACCTCGCGGCCGCGGAGTCGCGCGGACAGAGTCTCGGACAGCAGCAGGGCGCCACGCGGGGGGCCGCGCGCGGCTTCGCCGCCGGCGAGCGAATCGGCCGTCGGGCCAGCTACCGCGCGACCTACCGGCCGGCTTACCGCCGCGCGTATCGGACCGCGCTCAAGGAGCACCAATGATGACGAGCTGGCGTGCGGCACTGCTGACCGCGGCGGCGGTGATAGTCGCCGCAGGCGGTTTCTCTGTTGGCAGCGCCAAGCACGTCTCGAGCGAGCAGGCGGACACTGCGGGTGAGCGAACTCGACTCGCGGCCTTCGCGCGGAGCGAGCAAGCCGCGTACGCGCGCGCGAGCGCATCCGGCGAGGCGAGCGGGCGCGTCAGCGGTCGACGCTCCGGCGAGCGCTCCGGCGAGCGCGCCGGCCGCGTGGCCGCGAAGCGTGTGCTGCGTCAGCGCGCGGCCGCCGCCGCCCGCCGGCGCGAGCGCGAGCTCGAAGCGGAGCGTCGAGCGGCCGCTGCCCGCGCGGCGGCGGCAGCAGCCGAGACCGCCGAGCGCACACGCAACTGCGGTGCGCCGCTGTTCGTTGAGGGGTACTGCCCGACCGATGATGAGATCGCGCAGGAGAACTCCGCCGAGGCCCTGTGCGGGCCTGGGACTGCCGAGGGCCGAGCCGAAGCTCTACGGGAAGGCATCCAGTGTTGAGTCGGCCGCCCGCTCTGATCGTCGCCGGTTTTGTGGTGCTGGCCGGGGCTCTCGGCTACGCCGTGGGGACCGGAGCCCAACCGAGTGCCGGTCAGGCCTCACGGCTTCAAGAAGCGAGCCGCGCGAGTGCTCGCGTCCGGGCCGAGCGTGAGGCGGTTCCAGTCGCCGAGAGTCGCGGTCGTGCCGTCGGCCGCCGACGCGGACTTGTTGCGGGCGAGCGGGCCGGGCTGCGCGCCGGGCGCCGGGATGGTGTGGAGGAGGCGCGCCGCCGGGCTCGCGTGGAGCGCAGGCGTGCGGCGCGCGAGGCGCGTCGGGCTGCTGCTGCCGCCGATCTCGTACGTGCGGCGCAGGCCCGCAACGATGGGCTCCCGCCTGGGCTCGGACCACTCGGTTGCGGTGGCGATCCGTACTCGGCCTATGCCGACGACGGATCTTGCCTGGGCCCGGCTCATCCTCCTACTCCAGCCGCGCAGCCGGAGGACTGCCCGGCCGGCCAGTATCCCGTCGGCGTGACCGGCGCCTGCGCACCCTTCGACCCCGAGTAGGGATCCACTCGGGCGTCCGACCTGCATCTGCATCTGCGTCACGCCGTCGCGATCACGAACCCGATGCCCGACGGGGCGCGCACCACGGGTCCATATCGCCGCGTCCGGGCCAGTCCAGTGAGTGCCGGACGCGCCAGCCATCGCGCTCGAACGACACGAGCGCTGTCCGGACGAGCGCCTCGGAGGCGGCGCCCACTCGGCGCGCGCCGTCGCCTAGCGACCTAAGGCGCAGTTAAGCCATCGCGCGCCGCTGCCGATAGGGGCGTAACGCGCCACCGACCGGTTCGCCGGTCGACCTCCCCAGGAATGGCTCAGCGGCGCGTGAGCCGCGTCCCTCAGCGGAAGGACCCCATGAAGGCACGTCTCATTGTCGCGGCCCTCACGCTCGGCGCTCTCGCGCTCCCGAGCCCCGCTCTTGCGGCTGGTGAGGTAGTCCAGCCGCTGGTCGAGTGCGTCACGCCCACGCCCAACGGCTACTGGGCGACGTTCACCTATCAGGCCTCGGGCTTCTCCGGCACCGAGTACATCCAGGCCGGCGATTCGAACGGCAACGAGCAGAACAGGCTGCTGGTCGGCGGCCAGCCGATGGTCTTCACCAACGGCAATCAGCAGCTCTGGATCGAAGAGTTCGTCAGCGGCACCCGCCAGTACTCGTTCCACGTCTGGGCGCCCTCGGATGAGAGCGCGAAGTGGATCATCAGGATCGACGGCGTGGATCGATCCGCCGAGGCGACCAAGACCGGCTCACAGCAGTGCGGCGCGGCCGGCTCGCAGGGTCCCGCCGGTGAGCAGGGTCCGGCCGGTCCTCCTGGCCCGCAGGGCCCGCAAGGCCTCCCCGGCGAGCCCGGTGGGCCCGGCGTTGCCGGTCCTCCCGGCCCGCAGGGCCCGATGGGTCCCGAGGGCCCGATCGGCCCGACCGGCCCGATGGGTCCGCAGGGTCCGGCAGGTCCGCACGGTGCCGAGGGTCCCGCCGGGGCGCAGGGCCCCGCCGGCGAGAACGGGGCCGACGGCCAGAACGGCGTCACCACGACGATCGTGATCACGCGCGTCGTCGTCGAACACCCGAAGCAGTGCGTCTCGCGCCGTCAGGTGACGATCCATCTGCCCCGGTCGTACAAGGGCGTCGGCAAGGTGCGCGCTCAGGTCTCGGGAGCGACCAACGCTCTCAAGGTCAATCGCATCAAGCGGACCGTCCAGGTCGACATGCGGGGTCTCCCCGCCGGCACGTGGGCCGTCGTGATCCGCACGAAGGGCCGCCCGACGATCAAGCGTCTCTACACGACGTGCGGCGCCGGGAACGTCACCGGCTACAACCTCTAGAACCGCAACCCGCTGCATCACCGAAGAGGCCCGCCTGCGGTCGGTCGGTCGCTGGACTGCGCGATTCCCTCGAGCGGCTCCAGGCAGCGGCATCGGCGCGCGTGTCGCAGAGCTCACGCTTGCTTCGCCAGGTCAAGCAGACGGGCGCCGGCCTCTTGACGCTCGCGTACACCTCGCGGGGCTGCTGGTCACCAGGAATGCTGAACCGCAGGATCCGCCAGATGTTCCGAGCCTTGCCTCAGACACTCGCTGGTGGGGCGAAGAAAAATCGGCACCGCGTGGCGGACGTAGCGCGTGAAGAGCGTCCCCCACACGGGGCACGCTCTTCACGGAGAGGGGCGTGGCCTACGCGCCGATGGCGGTTGCGCGCGTTGCCCGCGACGGGAGCCCCAGCGGCTGCTCGGCGAATGCCTGCTCCGCGTCGCCAAGCGCCCGGCAGGCAGACCCCATCAACACCCGCACCCGCGCGACCTCGTAGGGCGCGGCGAGCTCGTGCCACAGGGCAAAGGCGCGACGCAGCGCGACCAATCCCCCCTCGGCGTCACCCTCTGCCAAGGCGACCGCTCCCTGAGCGTGTGCCGCCATCGCGCGCAGCGCGTCGCTCGCCTGTCGCTCCGCGAGCTCCTCCAGCTCGCGGCATCCGGCACTCGCCCGCTCGTGCTCTCCGACCGCGAGCATGACCTCGATGTAGGCGGGCAGGAGCGCCGCCCGCTTGAGCGGCTGCGTCGTCTCGCCTACCGCGCGGCGGATTGCGGCGGCTGCGGCGTCGCCGTGACCCTGGACCAATCGCAGCAGTGCCAGGCCCGGCTGCGGCTCGACGCCCCATCGGCTCGCCTCCCGGTAGGCATCCTCCGCGGCGTCGAACTCTCCCCGCAGACGATGGATCTCGCCCTCTCGGTAGTGGGCCTTGCCGCAGGCGAGCTGATTGAGCACCCCCTCTGTAAACCGCGCGGCGGCCCGCCGCGCCTCCTTCAGGGCGTCCGGCCACGCGCCGCGAAACTGCATGATCTCGGCGCGATGGACGAGGCAGAGCCCGTTGTGGGCGACCATCTCGGGCTGAGCGTCGCACCATCGCCTCAGGGAGTCCGTCCACTCCCGCGCGTGGCGCAGCTCGTACGCGTCGCGACAGAAGGCGATCGTGTTGCAGTAGACGATCCCGGTGACGATCGGGGACAGCTCGCCCGCGGTGGCGGCGACCAGGACCTCGTCGACCAACCGAAGACCGTCGGCCACCCGACCCTGCCTCACCAGGGCGCAGCCTTGGTCATCCCGAGCGAGCCACAGCAGGTCGCGATCGCCGAACCGTTCGCCGATCTCGGCGGCCTCGGCCGCGGTTGTCTGGGCGGCCTCGTAATCGCCGTATCCCATCTGCTCGAGCCAAACCGGGATCAGGAGGTAGCCGCGCTCGACGCAATCCTCATCGACGCCCTCGAGCAAGCGATTGCCGCGCGAGAACCATCCGCTCGCTCGCCCACGCTCGCCGCGGAAGAGCAGGTTATGACCGATCCAGAACGCGCAATGGGCAGCGCGCGCCACCCCCGCGGCGTCGACGTGAGCCTGATGGGCCCGCTCCAGACCGCTGAGGTAGTCGTCGTCGCGGCCGAGCATGTAGGCCGCGCGGGCAAGGAGCTCGAGATCCTCCGGGCCGAGCGGCGCGGCCCGGTCGACGCTCGACAGCGACTCGAACGCCTTCCTCCACTCGCTTCTGGCGTAGAACTCGCGACCTCGTTCCAATTCGGCGATCGCATCCACCGGAGTGATTATCGAGCGCTGGCCGTCGTTTCGCTGCTGCTCGTCGATTCGCCGGCCCTGCCCGGATCGGGCTGCGCGCGGGAACGCTAGCCGAGCCCTCGCCCCGGGCGCGACCTCAATCCGCGCCGCCAGGCCAATGCAGCAGCGCGTTCTCCATCCGACGACCGACGCCGGGAGTTCCCCCGCGCATGTCTGTGACGTGTCAACGCTAGGCCCCCAGGGCGAAATTCTGGGAGGGGTCGGCTAGCGACATGGCCACATCGGGCGGGGCACCATCGTCGCCGTGAGCCCGAGCCCGGACCAGCGCCCTGGTGCGCGATCACTTCACGATTGCGACCGCGCGAGCGCCAGGCCAGGACGCTGAGGCGACCCTCGCTCGCGCAGTTGCGGCGAGTGCCCCAGACGAACCGAGACCCCTTGAAGGTGATTGCCATGAGATACCTGCGCCCGTCCATCCTGCTTGCTGTTTTCTTCGCGCTGCTGGGCGTCGTGCCGGCCGGTGCGGCGGTTCCGGTCGACCCGTCATGTCCGGCGGCCGTGGCGCCGCCGCAGGGCTCGGTCCGGGCGTGCTCGCCGGGTCATCTGGCCGACGTCCTGAACTCCGAATTTCGCGGGCGGATCATCATCCCGCGCGACGCCGTCTGGGAGATGAAGGGCCCCACCGGTCAGCCGCTGCGTGACCTCCCGGTGAAGTCCGGCGTAGAGATCGTCGGCGAGCGCGGCGCGCTGGGCAGCCGCCCCACGCTGTTCGCGCGCGACATCTCGACGGGGTACGCATTGCTGCGGGTCACGGGCAATGACGTGCGCATCGCGGGCATCCGCTTCCTGGGCCCCAAGCCGGCGAGTACCCATGACCGCACCGAGCCCACCGTGCAGGCGATCCAGGTGCTCGAGGACTTCGACCAGCAGCTCGGGCGGCGCGTGCTGATCGACGACAACGAGTTCGAGCAGTGGAGCAGCGCCGGCGTCAGCGTGCGCGGTGCGCACGAGGTCCGGCTCCCGAGCGAGTGGGATGCGGCGTGGAAGAAGCCCGTGCCCGCGGACGCGTCGCTGGTGCGCGTCGAGCGCAACTACATGCACGACAACGTCATGGACGCCAAGGGCTACGGCGTCGTCGTCGGCGGCGGCGCCTACGTCACCGTCACGGGCAACGTGTTCGACAACAACCGTCACGCCGTGGCGGCCAGCGGCAAGGCGTTCAGCGGTTACGTCGCGAGGTTCAACTACGTGCTGGACAACGGCATCAAGGAGAACGGCAGTTACTACAACCAGCACTTCGACGTCCACGGCGTCGGCGACGGCGGCTACGGCGGACCGGCCGGCACGTTCTTCGACATCGCCTCCAACACGATCCGCGGCGAACAGGGCTACAAGGTCGTCAAGACCCGGCCCGCGGTCATGCTGCGCGGGCGCGTCGCCGAGGGCATGCTGTTCCGCGGCAACGTGCTCGTGCACGACAACCTCGACGCCGCCGTCTCTCTGACCACCGGTGGCCTCAGCGGGCTGGGGATCGGCGAAAACCAGGGCAAGTTCAACTTCCGCCCCGGTCGTAACCGCTACGACGCCGACTACTCGACCGAGATCGCCAGCGGCGACTTCGACGGCGACCGCCGCACCGACATCTTCGTGGCCAACGGGACCGCATGGTGGTACTCGCGCGCGGGCGTAAAGCAATGGGAGTTCCTGAGGGAGTCGACCGCACGCACGGGCGAGCTCGCCTTCGCCGACATCGACAGTGACGGCCGCACCGACGTGCTCGTCCGCGACGGCGCCGGCAGGCTCGGCTACCACAAGAGCGGGACCGCGCCCCTCACCCCGCTGACCACCCTCCCGGTCCCCGTCTCCGAGCTGCGGTTCGGCGACTTCGACGGCGACCGCCGCACCGACATGTTCCACACCCGCAACGGCCAGTGGTACGTCTGGTACGCCAGCACCCGTCGCTGGACGCCGACGCAGACCTCGACCGCGAAGGTCAAGGACCTCCTCTTCGGTGACTTCGACCTCGTGCCTGGCACCGACGTTGTCGCCGTGCGCAACAAGGCGTGGTCGTACTCGAGCGCCAGCACGCGGTCGTGGGCGCGTTTGAACGCGCAGCTGACGAGCAACTTCAACGACGCGGTCGTCGCGGACTTCGACGGCAACGGCCGCGATGACATCGCCGTCAGCTCCGGCACCAGCTGGCGCTACAGCGCCGGTGGACGCGCGCCCCTCGCCGTCATGCGCAACGGCAACGGCCTGCGCCCGCTGAGGTCACTGCAGATCGGCCGCTTCGACGGCGGGCTGCGCGCGGTGGCCGTCGGCTTCAGCGGCGACCGCCTCGCCACCTGGACCGGCTTCGGCGTCGCGACCCGCTACTCCATCCGCTCCCCCCAGGACATGCGCTGAGCCGGGCTAACTGCCGGTCCGCCGCCGGTGATGCGGCGGGCCGGCCGATTTGTCGCCACCGACCACCAACCCCAACCCCAGGAGAACCCAGGTGACATCACGGATCACGATGCTGGTCGCCGCCGTCGCGCTGACGTTGTCGGTCGCGGCGTGCGGAAGCGACGGCTCGCCTTCCGACTCGGTCGGCCGGCCGGCGGCGGCGATAGGCGAAACCGACGTCAAGCTCGACGGCGACGCGCTAGCGCTCGGTCAGCGGGCGGTGTCGCCGTTCGTCGACTACGGCGGCGCCCGCGAGACGCCGACCAAGGTCGGCGTCGGCGTACTGCGCGTACGCAAGGGCCGGATCGCCGACCTCGAGGACTTCGACCTCGACCGCAAGCAGCGCCAGTCGGTGCCGTACTACCTCGACGCGAAGTTCGAGAACCTCGGCAAGTTCGAGCTCAGCCGCAACCTGCTGCGCCCGTCGGTCGAGGACGGCGACGGCCGCGAGTACCGGCCGGCCACGCTGATCGTGCTCGGCGGGACGTTCAAGCCCTGCCCGCAGAGCCGCGACACCAAGCTGCGCCCCGGCGAGAGCTTCACCGGCTGCTCGGCCGTCTTGCTGCCCAAGGGCAGCGAGCTCGACCGCGTGCGCTTCCAGGGCGACGTGACCAAGGACCCCGTGTTCTGGCGACCCAACTGAGCGGAAGGACCACCATGACCCTCACCCACTCTCGCCGCCTGCTGGCGGTCGCGATCGTCGCCGCCGCAGCCGCCGTGGTCGCTGCCCTCGCGCTCGCTGCCGCCCCTGCGCGCGCGTTCGACGCCGGCCCGCACACCGACATGACGCGCGACGCGCTGACCGCGGAGGGCTTCGGCTCGAATGCGGCGAACGTCGGCGTGGTGGAGAACTGGTTCGTCGACTACTACTGGAACGCCAAGGAGAACCCGTTCTCCGGGCACGGGGACATGCTCACCGAGATGCTCGCCAACGCGGATCCGGCGATCAAGGAGTACTGGCCCCAGTTCGTCGTCGACGGCACGAACCACATGCACTTCGACTCGTCGCAGCCGGGATTCCCCGACCTTTCGAACCCCCAAGGCGTCGACGCGGAGTGGCAGCGGCTGATGCGGGTCACGCGCAGCGCGCTGGCGCAGGCGAAGTCTTCGCGAGATCCGCTGACGGTCATGGCCATCGTCGGCATGAGCCTGCACACCGTCCAGGACTTCTACGCCCACACGAGCTGGGTGGAGACGGCGGGCAAGCTGGGGTCACCGGACGGCCCGGGGTGGAGCCCGGCGTACGGCAGCTTCCCTACCTATTTCGACATCCCCAAGAGCGCGCGGGACTCCAGGGCGGTGTACTCGGCGGTCAAGGGCGTCTCGCGCCCGCACGGCAAGTGGCAGACCGATACCAACGACTCGCACGAGCACGGGATGAACAAGGACTGGCCGCGGCGTCCGTTGTACGAGAAGTCGTACGTCACCGCGTATTTCGCGTCGCGTCAGTGGATTCGTGCCGCACGCGGGTGGCTCAACGACGACGCGCTGTGGGCTCGCGCGCAGCGGCTCGCGGCGCCGTCGGGCCTCAAGGCCGACTTGCGTGCATCGCTTGACATCTCGAAGTACTCGGGCCATTGGCAGGGCAACGGCCAGCCCTGCGCGAAGGCGATCATCTTCTGCGGTGACCTCTACGGCTGGGCCGGCAGCGTGTTGGGCCTGCGCTCGGCGATCAAGAGCTACCACGAGGACAATCGCAAATCGCCGGCGCGCAAGCGCTTCGAGGACTTCGCGTCGAACTTCGACGAGCAGCACGGCACCGAGCGGGTCGCCGAGCCGGCGTCCACCCGCGACGTACAGCTCGGCACGCGGCTCGTCAAGCTCGAGGTGCCGCGCATGCGCGGCTACGACTGGGCGCTGGGCGACCCCGGCCCCGACGACGCCGACCTCTACGTCAACGCGAGCATCCGCGGACAGGACTTCGATTCTCCGGTCATCCACGATCACGATCGGTTCAGCTTCCCCAAGCCGTACGGCTCGTTCACCTGGATCCGCTCGGTGCCGGCGGACTGGCGGGCGAGCACGCCGGTGTCGACGCTCACCGTGCAGGTGAAGACCGGTGACCGACGCTTCGCGGGCACGGACGACGACGTCTACCTGCGCGTCAACAACGGGCTCAGGTTCGACTTGGAGAAACGGGCCTACAACGACTTCGAGCGCGGCGACGACGACACCTATGCAGTGCCGCTGGACGCCGTCACGCGCGCGGGGCTGTCGGTGAAGGACATCACGATGGCCCAGATCGAGAAGTCGCGCGACGGCGCAGGGGGAGGGTGGTTTCTTCAGTCCTTTGCAGTCCGCCTCAACGGCCGACCGGTCGCGTCCAAGGTGGTCAACAAGTGGATCGAGGACGACCACCGCACGGCCATTGCGAGCATGAGCCGCGACCACCGCACGAGCGACATCGTGCCGGTCTGGGTGTCGCTCGAAGAGGACGACTACCTCTACGGCTTCGACGACGACGGCGACGTCAATCCGTTCGACCGCAGCACGGCCGTGTCGTTCGGCTACGTGCCCGGCCCGCAGATCACGCGCGAGGACACCGGCGGCGAGCGGCTCTCCGGCCGTCTGAGCATGCAAAACGGGGAGAAGGGCCAGTTCAGCCTCCGGATGTCGACGCTCAAGATCGACGCGCCGCCCCCGCTGCCGGCCGTCCCGACGCCGATCCCGACGCCGACACCCTCGCCGACGCCGACGCCCACGCCTACGCCGCCGCCGAACAACAAGCCAGACCTCGTGATCACGGCCTTCAACACGTTGTCGCTCACCGTCAAGAACCAGGGTGGCGGCCCCGCCGGCCCGTTCTCCATCAGCGCGACGGGCTACCCGCCGATGACGAGCGCGGGCCTCGCGCCCGGCGCATCAGAGACCTTCGGCTCCGATCACGGCTGCGGAGTCGGCTCGGCCCACGCGGTCGTCGATCCGACGGACCAAGTCAAGGAGTCCAACGAGAACAACAACACCGCCGACATCGACGTGATCTGCTGAGCGGGCCCTAGCTTAGTTGCCATGCGATCGCGTTCCATGCGCCGCCTGGTGCCTCCACCGAGACTGTCGCCTTCCGCCTGGTTTGCGAGCGTCTCGGACACCAGGCGCACGCACCTCAGGACGACGACAAGAGCGCAGCGTCCGGAGTGCACAGCGGATCGCCTTCTGAAGATCGTGGTGTCCCCGGTTCAGTCCGGGTCTCGCCATCGGAATGGGCCTGGCCCCGGGGCCCGTCGGGGGGCCGCCCGAGTAGCCTCCGCGTGAGGTGACGGAGCTCGGGACGGCTATCCGGTTCTTGCGGTTCGCTGGCTCGCGGGTGGCGTTCGCGGTCAGCGGTGAGGGGCCGCCGCTGGTGGCGGCCGCCTGGTGGGTGAGCCATCTCGAGCTGGACTGGCGCGACGAGGCGTGCCGGTCTTTCTGGGGGTCGACCGCAGCAGGCCATGCACTGGTCCGCTACGACCATCCGGGGACGGGTATGTCGGACCGCGAAGTCGATCCCACTGCGTTGACGCTCGACGACGAGGTCACCCTGCTCGGAGCCGTCATGGACGAGCTGGGGCTTGATCGCGCCTCTCTGGTCGGGGGTTCGTCGGGTGGGTGTGCTGCGATCGCCTTCGCGGCGCGGTTTCCAGAGCGGGTGGATCGGCTGTTGTTGTATGGGGCGTACGCACACGGAGCATCGATCGCGCCAGACGACGTCCGCGAGGCGCTGGCCGCCGCGGTGCGTGCGCACTGGGGGTTGGGGTCGCGCGTGCTAGCCGACGCCTTCGTCGGCGTGGAGGACGGCGAGGCGCGGCGGCGATTCGTGCGCGATCAGCGGGCGTCCGCGCAGGCCGAGACGGCGGCGGCCCTGTTGGAGCTCGCTTACCGGATGGACGTGCGCCCGCTGCTCGAGCAGGTGCGCGCGCCGACGCTCGTGGTGCATCGCCGCGCCGACCGCGCGATTCCCTACGCGTGTGGGCGAGACCTCGCCGGGTCCATCCCGGGGGCGCGGCTTGTGAGCGTCGACGGGGACGCTCATCTTCCGTGGGTCGGCGATTGGATGTCCGTGTCGCGAGCGCTCGGCTCGTTTCTCACGGGTACCCGCGCAGTCGACCCCGCCGCGGCTGTGCTGCTGTCGCGACGCGAGCGCGAGGTCCTCACGCTCGTCGCCGACGGGCTGAGCGACCGCGAGATCGCCGAACGCATCGCGGTCAGCCATCACACCGTGCACCGTCATGTGGCGAACATCAGGCACAAGCTCGGGAGCGGATCTCGCGCCGCAGCGGTCGCCGAAGCCGTCCGGCTTGGTCTTCTCTGAGCTGCGATGACCCGATTCGGCCATCGCCGGCAGATGACCGGACGAGGCGATGCGCGACCGGCACCGCCGGCCTATCGTCGCGAGCATGACCACGACCACGGACCACGTCACCCCTCCGGTTGGTGCCGGCGCGTGGGGACGGCTGTTCGCCGCTATCTACAACCCCGTCCTGTGGGCGGGCGAGCTGGCGGGGATGCGCTCGCGTCGCCGCGACCTCCTCGCGCTGGCGCGCGGCCGGACGCTCGAGCTGGGCAGCGGCACCGGACTGAACGTGCCCTACTACCCGGACGATCTCGACGAGCTCATCCTTGCCGAGCCCGCCGCCCCGATGCGAAGGCGGCTGACGAAGGCCGTCCGTCGCAGCAATATCACCGCGACCATCCTCGACGCGACCGCCGAGCGGCTGCCCGTGGACGACGGCTCGGTGGACACCGTGGTGGCGACGCTGGTGCTCTGCACCGTCGACCGGCCGGTCGCCGTTCTCGACGAGATCAAGCGCGTCCTCAGACCGGGCGGACGTCTGTTGTTCCTCGAGCACGTGAGGGCCGACTCGGCGTGGCTGGCGGCGTGGCAGGACCGTCTCGAGAGACCATGGAAACGATTCGCCGAAGGCTGCCGCTGCAACCGCGCAACAGTGGAGCTGATCGCGGCAGCCGGCTTCTCCGTCCAGCACAGAAGGGACGGGACGTGGCGAGCAATGCCGGCGATCGTTCGTCCGATCGTGTCGGGAAGCGCCGCCCGATGAACTCGGGGGCTTTCAGAGATCAGACCGCCTGGGACCCGCGCTACTGATCGCGTCCGGGTCGAGCGTTTGACGCCTGAACTCGGCGACGCTCGCTTGCGTGAACCAAAGGGCGAGCGCGCCGGGGTGCGGGAGATGACCGTCGGCGCGCCCGAGTTGCATGGATACGCGCAGTCAGCGCGACGGGCACGATACGCCCAAGCTCGTGACCGGCGACGGCGCGCTCGGCGCGTGGGTCGCGCTCAGGGACGTGTTCCCCGACGCACGAGAGCAGAGATGTTGGCACGACTGCCCCGCGGAGCACCGGCGGCACCTCAGAACGACCAACCCGATCGAGTCGAGCTTCGCGACCCTCAAGCTGCGCACGCGCGTGACGAAGGGCGCGGGCTCGAAGGAGGCCGCGTTGGCGATGGCCTACAAGCGGCTCGATGCCGCGAGCCGGCGCTGGCGGCGCTTCAACGGCCACGAGCTCGTCGCCGACTTGCTCGCCGGGGTGAAGTCCAAGGACGGCATCCGCGTCACCGACGACGAGAACCACCACGAGATGACACACGAGGAGGTGGCCGCCTGAGCGCCCTCACGCCATGTCATCCACAACAGTTGTGGCGATTGCTCCCGCCGCACGCCCCGCCAACCCGCTGTTGCCGCCGTGATACCACCTCGTCGCCGCGCTGCAACCACGCCCATGCACGATCGGCATCGACGTCGACCCACAACACAACCGGGCGAGCCGCTGAGCAGCCGCCCCCGACAGGAGACCGTCATGGGCAAGGTAATCCCCACACAACACCCCGCAGTCGTACTCCGCTCCCACTACCTGCAGCTGCGAGCGCTGCTCGCCACTGCGATGATCGCCGTGCTCGGCCTCACCGCCGGCGTCGTGATCCTCGCCACCGACGACGACCGTGACACGAGCGCCGGCTCGGCGACGCAGGTGACCGCGCCCAGCCCGGCCGACAGCAGCCGCTACGACGGTGGCCCCGAGGAGGGCACTCGCGGCGTGATCTCCGCGCCGCAGCCCGGCGTCCGCTTCGACGGTGGCCCCGACGAGGGAACAGCCGCGCTCACCCAGCGCTCGGCGGCGGCGACACTTGACCCGGATTCGATCAAGAGCACGCCGGGCGTGCGCTACGACGGCGGCCCCGAAGAGGGCACCCGCGGCGCGCTGTCATTCGGCGCGGCCTCGGAGGTCGCGCCGGGAACCCGCTACGACGGCGGCCCCGAGGAAGGCAGCAGGGGCACCCGCAACTAGCCCTCCCCCAAGACACAGCGGCGAACGGGCTCCCCGGCCGGGCGAGCCCGTTCGCTGTGCAACGCCCGGGGGAAGTAGTCCCCCCATCCCTTCGCAGGGGCGGCCGCAGGTGCAGGATCGGCCGCACGTCGGTGACCTTCGGCGACGAGCGCCGCTTGTCGCCCGCAGAATCCTGGAGCTGAGCTTCTTGCGCTCCCCGGTCTCCTCATCGGCGCGTGTCGTTTATGCGCCGGCGCACTGATCCGCGCGGTCCCCGAGCCGACCGTGACGCGTCGCGCGCGCGTGACGATTGCGCCCGGCCAGCCGCGTGCCAAGGCCGCCGATCTCGTCGATGAACGAGGTGAGGCGAGCGTGGCGAACATCCTGCGCGGCGTGCCTTTCTTCTCGGCCTTGCGGCGGTCGGTCTGATCAACCGGGAAGGTATGCCGCTTTCTGCCTCAAGCCCTTCCCCAACTTCTGGGTATGGTTCCCGCGCGGGGCCCCTGTACGTTGGATCTAACTGTCCCCGGCGTCCCTCCCTTCTCGCATCGACTTCCGCGTCCTCGGTCCGCTTGAGGCACTCGCCGGGCGCCGCGAGCTCGCGCTTGGAGGTAGCAAGCAGCGGGCGCTGTTGGCCTTGCTTCTGCTGCACGCCAACGAGACGCTCAGCACCGACCGGCTGATCGACGAGCTTTGGGGGGAGCGTCCCCCGGCCACCGCTGCGAAGACCGTGCAGGTCTACATTTCCCGGCTGCGCAAGGCGCTCGCGGGTGGGGAGGGCAACGGTTCGGCCGGCTTGGTCGCGACCCGCGAGCACGGCTACGAGCTGGAGCTCGATCCCGAGCGCCTCGACGCGCACCGCTTCGAGCGGCTGCTCGCCGAGGGCAGCAGCGAGCTCGCCGCGGGCCGCCCGGAGCGCGCCGCTTCGGCGCTCGAGGGGGCCCTGTCGCTGTGGCGCGGCCCGCCCCTGGCGGACCTCGCCGACGAGCCGTTCGCGCAGCGCGAGATCGCCCGGCTCGACGATGTGCGCGTGGCGGCGCGCGAGCAGCTGATCGAGGCGAAGCTGGCGCTCGGCGCCCACGCCGAGGTGGTGGGTCCGCTGGAGACGCTGATCGGCGAGCATCCCTACCGGGAGCGCCTGCGGGCGCAGCTGATGCTGGCCCTGTACCGCAGCGACCGGCAGGCGGAGGCGCTGCAGGCCTACCAGGACGCGCGCAGGACGCTGGTCGAGAAGCTGGGCATCGAGCCGGGAGAGCGGCTACGCGAGCTCGAGCGGGCGATACTCGCGCAGGACCCGGGACTCCACTTGGCGGCGGAGGACCCGGCGGCGGCTGAGCCTGCGACGGAGATTCCCCGCAGCGCGTTTGTGGGCCGCGAGCGCGAGCTGGACGAGCTGGTCGCCGGTCTCGATGATGCCTTCGCCGGCCGCGGGGGGTTGTTCCTGCTCGTCGGCGAGCCCGGCATCGGCAAGAGTCGCCTCGCCGAGGAGCTGATCGCCCACGCCAGGGCCCGCAGCGTGCGAATCCTGGTCGGCCGCTGCTGGGAGGCGGGCGGCGCCCCCGCGTACTGGCCCTGGGTGCAGTCCCTGCGGCCGTACCTTCGCGAGACCGACGCGGAGAGTCTTCGCTCCCATCTTCGCGAGGGAGCCGGCGACGTGGCCCGGCTCTTCCCCGAGCTCCGCGACGTCCTCGCCGATCTGCCGTCGGCGCCCCCGATCGAGTCCGAGGGAGCGCGCTTCCGACTGTTCGATTCCATGACCTCGTTCCTAAAGAGCGCGGCGGCCGCGTGGCCGCTGGTGCTCGTGCTCGACGACCTGCATGCGGCCGACGAGCCCTCGCTCTTGCTTCTCCAGTTCGTCGCCCGCGAGCTCGGCGACAGCCGCCTGCTCATCGTCGGCGCGTACCGCGACGTCGATCCTACCCCCGCCGATCCGCTCACGACGACCCTCACCGAGCTGGCTCGCGAGCCGGTCACGCGCACACTTGCGCTCGCTGGCCTCGGCGAGGCCGACGTCGCCCGCTTCATCGAAATTGCGGCACCCGGCGCGCCCGCGGCAGACCTGGGCCCGGCGGTTCACGCCGAGACCGATGGCAACCCCCTCTTCGTCAGCGAGACCGTGCGGCTGCTCGCCGCCGAGAGACGCCTCGATGAGCCGGCAACGGCGCCGCTTGCTATCCCGCAGAGCGTGAGGGAGGTGATCGGCCGCCGGCTGCGCCACCTCTCGGACGAATGCAACCGGCTGCTCACCTTTGCCTCGGTGCTGGGGCGCGAGTTCGACCTCGATGCGCTGGCGGGTGTCAGCGGACTCGAGCGTGGCGAGATCCTCGAGTTGCTCGACGAGGGGATCGAGGCGCGCGTCGTCTCGGAGGTCCCCGGCCCAATCGGCCGCATGCGCTTCGCCCACGCCCTGATCCGGGACACCGCATACCACCGCCTAACGAGAAGTCGCCGGGTCCAGCTCCACCGCCAGGTCGGCGAGGCCCTCGAGCTCCTTTACTCCTCGGACCTCGACGCCCATCTCGCTGAGCTCGCACATCACTTCTTCGAGGCGGCCGCGGCTGGAGACGGCCAGAAGTCGGTCGACTACGCCCGGCGGGCCGGCTCCCGCTCAGTCACCGTGCTCGCATACGAGGAGGCGGTACGCCTATATGACATGGCGATCGAGGCGCTCGGGCCCGACGCCGCTGCAACCACCCGGCTCCGTTGCGAGCTGCTCCTGTCCCTCGCCGACGCGCAGGGCCGGGCGGGGGACGGCCCGGCGGCCAAGGCGACCTTCCTGCGTGCGGCCGTGCTCGCCAGGACTGCCGAGCTGCCCGAGATGCTCGCCCGCGCGGCCGCCGGCTACGGGGGAAGGTTCCTGTGGACGCACGCTCTAGCCGACGAGCGGCTCGTCCCGCTGCTCGAGGAGGCGCTCTCCGGTCTGGGCGAGGAACACGACCTGCTGCGCGTCCAGCTGCTCTCGCGGCTCGCGGCGGCGCTTCGCCACGCACCTTCCCGCGAGCGTCGCGAACGCATCAGTGAAGAGGCGCTCCAGATCGCGCGCGCGATCGGCGACCCCCCAACGCTTGCCTACGCCCTCGCCGCGGCGGCAGCTGCCCTGATCGCGCCCCACAATGCCCAGGCACGGCTCGCCGAAGGGGACGAGATCGTCTCCCAGGCGGCCACGGGTGGAGACAGGGAGCGGCTGTTCGACGGACACGAGCACTCGTACTGGGCCGCTTGGGAGCTCGGCGACCCCGACCGCCGCGCGGCCGAGCTCGCCTCGATGGCCCGGGTCGCGAACGAGCTAGGCCAGCCGGCCCAGCTCTGGACACTCGCCGCAGCGGAGGCCACGCTGGCGCTCTCACAGGGCCGATTCGCCGAGGCCGCGGAGCGGATCGAGCGAGCGGCGGCAGTGGGCAGCCATGCCCTGGCCTGGAGTGCGGTGGCGACGCGCAGGCTGCAGCTGTTCATGCTGCGCCGCGAACAGGGACGACTCGGCGGCTTCGAGCGCGAGGTCAAGGACAACGCGCACGAATTCCCCTCGCCGCTCATGTACGGAGCCGTTCTCGCTCGGCTCTACGCCGGCACGCAGCAAACCGAAGCGGCGGCGACCCTCCTCAACGAGCTCACGCGTCGCGACCTCTTGGACTGGCACGTCGACGAGGAGTGGCTCGCCAGCATCTGCCTGCTGGCCGAGACCTGCGCAATCCTCGATGACGCCGAGTCCGCCGGTTCCCTGTATGAGCTGCTCAAGCCCTACGGCTCGCAGAACGCCGTCGCCCTACCCGAACTCGCGCTCGACTCCGTCAGCCGGTCGCTCGGCATCCTCGCGACCCTGCAGGGTCGGTTCGAGGACGCGGCGCGACACTTCCAGGAGGCGCTGCGAATGAACGAGAGGATGGGAGCTCGTCCGTCGGTGGCACACACGCAGGAGGACTATGCCCGAATGCTGCTCCGGCGGAACGCCAACGGAGATCGAGAGCACGCGGACGAGCTCCTGTCACGGGCGCAGGCGACCTACCACGAGCTCGGCATGCAGGACGAGGTGGCCCAAGCAGCGGCGCTCGCGAGGACCGGGGCGCACGCGCAGGCTGGTCCGAGCTCGCCACCCCTGTCCGGAACGTAGCTTCCGAAGCCGATCCGTCGCCCCCGGAAGGCCCGGCTGACCGGCCCGATCCGGCGATCGGCGGCACCGGCGCCACACGCGCCGGCGCTGCAGGAACTCCCGCAGCCGCGCCCGGCAGCTCAGGCGGGTTCGGAGGTGCGGCCGTGGCGCCTGCCGCTCGTCCGCGGGACGACCCGGAGTCCCTTGCGAGGCGACTCGCCCGAGCCGTCAACGCCGACGAGAACGGTCAGCCGTCGCCGCTCCCTATTCGGCGCGGCCCCAGAAGCGGCGTCGCACGTCGTGCGCTGCCAGTCCGGACTTCCGCCTTCGCGTGGGCAAAGGAGCAGCCCTGGCGCACCGCTTGGGGCAGCCGCTCGCTGCTGAATCGGACGAATACGAGCAGTCGGCCCGCGCCGCCCGGTTGCATGGGGTGGCGGGATGTCGGATCTCGAGGGACCGAGCAGCACGCGCCGGGGGCGCACCGCTCTGAGGGCGGCGGAACCCGCCCGAACGCTGGCAGGTCGCCGAGCCGCCAGCACCGCAACTGGTCCTTGAACGAGAGCGGCTCTGGCACCGAAGCATCGTCGTAGGTCCGGCTGCCCGGCCTCGGCGGTAGGACGCCGCTCCGCAACGCGGTGCCAACGCCGCCGCAACCCGCGCAGCGAACCATGCCGCCCATGAACACACTCATGGCTCTCAAGCAGGCGCATCGCGCCACCTGGGCATCGGGCGACTACCCCGCCGTCGCGGAGCACATCGACGCGGTGCCGCCGCGCGACCTGCTCAATCGCGTCGCCATCGCGCCGGGCGATGACGTCCTCGACGTCGCCACCGGCACGGGCAACGTGGCCCTGCGCGCGGCCGCCGCCGGCGCTCGCGTCGTTGGCCTAGACCTTGCGCCGGAGCTGTTCGTCGCCGCCCGCCGACGCGCGGCCGAGTACCGCGTCGCGGTCGACTGGATCGAGGGAGACGCGGAGGAGCTGCCGTTCGCCGACGCATCCTTCGACCACGTCCTCTCGGTGTTCGGCGTCCAGTTCGCCCCGCGGCACGAGGTCGTGGCGGCCGAGCTGGCGCGCGTGTGCCGCCCCGGCGGTTACATCGGGCTCGTCAACTGGACGCCTACCGGCGCGATCGGCGAGCTGTTCAAGATCATGAGCGGCTACCTGCCCGCGCCGCCACCGGACGCGTCTGCGCCGCCGCTCTGGGGCAGCGAGGCCCACGTGCGCGAGCTCTTCGCCGGCACCGGCGTCGAGCTGACGTTCGACATCGGCCACAACCCGTGGCGCTTCGACTCCGCCGAGCAGTGGGTTGCGTTCATGGAGACCTCGTACGGCCCTACGCTCAAGGCGCGCGAGCGCCTCAGCCCCGAGGGCCGCTGGGACGCCTGCCGCGCCGAGATCGTGGCGATGGCGGAGCGCCGCAACGAGGCGACGGACGGGACGCTGCTCTTCCGCGCCGAGTACCTGGTGGCCGTGGGACGGAAGGCGGGCTGAGTCATGGTCCGCACCACCATCGTTGCCCTCGCCAGCACGGCCGCGCTCGCGTTCGCCGCCTGCGGCTCGGACGCGGGCAGCGGCGCCGCGAGCGCCACGCCGGAGTACGCCAAGACCCGGATCGAGCGCGCCGCCAAGGTCAATCTCGTCGCCGCGCCGGTGCCGGGCGACGCCCGCAAGCAGGGCCTGCAGGCGTCCTACAGCAACGCCGCCACCGCGGTGAAGGACAAGCAGGTCGTCGCGCTGTTCGTCATGGAGGACGCCGACGTCGCCGACGAGGTCTCCGACAAGGTCCGGGCGTCGGCGCCCCGGTCGGCGAAGCTCATCGTCGACGGCGAAGTGATGGTCGTCTACGCCGCCGCCGGCGCCGACCACGCCGCCGCCGTCGAGCGGGCCGTCAAGGCGCTCTGACCGCGTCGAGCCCGAGCTCGCGCTGCAGGCGGGACATGCCGAGCTCGCGAGCATCGGCGGCCGCC
Organism: uncultured Solirubrobacteraceae bacterium; assembly: GCA_963830725.1. Taxonomy (GTDB): domain Bacteria; phylum Actinomycetota; class Thermoleophilia; order Solirubrobacterales; family Solirubrobacteraceae; genus DASSUW01. The sequence goes on from CAWHNO010000003.1 coordinate 49,499, forward strand.
AGGGCGGAGAGCTCCTCCGCCCTGGCGGCGTCCCCCGGCCCGGCACGCCGGCGCAGGGCCTCCGCCAGCCCCGCGCGCGAGCGCGCGACGTACGGGCGGGCGCGCATCCGCGTCGACCGCTCGAGCGCCAGCTCGAACGTCGCGGCGGCGTCAGTCGCCCGGTCCTGCAGGAGCTGGAGCACACCGAGCGAGTACGCGACGGGCCCGAGCGTCGACACGCCGATGCCGAACACGACCCAGAACTCGGAAAACGGCTCCAGGAGCGGCTCGGCCCGCGCGGCCAGTACGGCGTCGCCGAGCTCTCCGATGGCGTGTGCGGCCATGGCCATCGTCGGCAGGAAGGTCGAGTCGCGCGGGAGAGCGGCGAACCCGTGCCTGCTCAACTCCTCGAGCTCCGCGCGGCCCGGCTCCGGTCGCGCGGCTTGCACCTGCGCCCAGGCGAGCGCCGCCCGCCACCCCGGCAGCCCGCCCATCTCGCGCACCATGTGCTGGATCTCCGGCACGATCCGGCCGAGCTCGTCGCGCTCGTTCAGTAGGGCGATCATCAGCACCCCGTAGGCCCGCAGCATCATCGGCAGCGGCGCGGAGCCCTGGATCTGGGCGCGCCGGCCCCACTCGAGCATCTCGCCGGCCGCGGCTGCGCCGGCCTCGTACTCGCCCTGCAGGACCGCGAGCATCGATGCCGTCGCGTCGCGTACCACGAGTAGCTGGTGCTGCTGGAGCTGCGCGGCGATCTCGCCGTAGCGCGCGAGGTGCGCCTCGGCCCGTTCGAGCTCGCACAGCTCCAGGAGCGCGCCCGCGCGCCAGATGTGTGCATCCGCCTCCTCGACGAGCGCGCCGCGGACCTGCGTCAACTCGAGCATCTCGTCGGCGACCGGGAGCCGCTCCCGCGCCCGGCCGGGCCGCCATCGCGCCCACTGCGCCGCGGCCAGCGCCGCACACAGGGCATCGCCGTCGGCGAGCCGGCGGGCGATGGCCACCGCCGCGTCCGCGGTGCTCTGCACCCGCTCCCACGAGGCGTCCTGCCCGAAGTAGATGAGCACCGTGAGCCGTGCGAGCACCTCGCACCGCAGCCGCGAGTCCCCCGCCGGCAGGTGCTCAAGCGCCTCCTCGAGCAGTGCGACGCTCGCCGGGTCGTCCCGCCCGTACTGCTCCCAGGCGCCGCCGGAGTGGCCGAGCGCCGCGCGTGCGAACGACGCGCCGGACTCCGCCGCGCGGGCCGCATCGGCGGCGCGGGCGAAGTTCGCGCGCGCCGCTTCCCAGCGACCCGCCGCCGACTGCGCGGTGGCGAGAGTGATCTCGCGCCGCGCGAGCTCGCCCTGATCGACCGGATCGTCGCCCCGCAGCAAGGTCACCGCCCGCTCCAGCAGCCGCACCGCTTCGTCATACGCGAGACGGCTCGTCGCCTGCGCGGCGGCGCGAACGGCGTAGTCGACGGCACGGTCCACGTCCTGGCGTCCCGCCTCCGCGAAGTGGCGGGCGAGATCGTCGAGCCACGGATCGAGCCGGTCGCGGTGGCGCTGCTCGATCGCCTCGCCGATTCGCCGGTGCAGCAGCGCCCGGCGCGTCGCTGAGAGCTCCGCCTCCATGGTGGAACGCAGCAGCGCGTGCGCGAACGAGTAGCGGCCCGGGGCGCTCGGCACCTCGACCAGCAGCGAGCCGCGCACCGCCGCGTCGAGCACGTCCAGCAGCTCCTCGGCCGGGACCTCGGTCACGCGCTCGAGCAATTCGTAGTCGAAGTCGCGGCCGATCAGCGCCGCGACGCCCAGGACATGCCCGGCGTGCTCCGGCAGGCGGGCGACGCGGCGCGCGATCACGGCGCGCACGCCCTCCGGCACGCCGAGCCCGCCGGTGACCGCCAGGCGTTCGCCTTCCCCCACTTCCTCGAAGTGGCGCACGAGCTGCTTGACGAAGAAGGGGTTGCCGTCCGTCTCCGCCCGGATCGCCCGCACCGCAGCCTCCTCGACCTGCGCGCCGTGCCACGAGCCGATCAACGCGGCGACCTCACGCTCGTTCATGCCGTCCAGCCGGATCCGCGGCACGGGCCGGTCGCGCTCGACGTCAGCGATCAGGTCGGGCAGCGGGTGTCCCGGTTCGAGCTCCGTGTCGCGGAACGTGCCCAGCAAGAGCACCCGGCCGAGCCGCGGCTCGCGGGCCAGGTGGCGGCCCAGGAGCAGCGACGAGCGGTCGGCCCAGTGGAGGTCGTCGACGACGAGCAGCAGCGGCCGCTGTCGCGCGAGGCGGCCGAGGACGCGCGTGACCGCGACGAAAAGCAGGCGGCGCTCGGTCTCGGGGTCGGTCGAGCGGACGGCGCCGCCGACGTGCGGCAGGCGCTCGCGGATCTCCGGCGCGAGCCGTGCGACATCGGCCGCCTCGGGCCCGAGCACCGCGGCCAGCTCCGCGTCGCCCATGCGCTCGAGGCGCGGCCGCAGCATGTCGACCCACGGCCCGTACGGGAAGATCTCCTCCTCGTCGCAGCGCCCGTAAAGGACGTCGAAGCCCGCCAGGCCGTCCGCCAGCTGGGCGACCAGCCGCGTCTTGCCGATTCCACCCTCGCCCACGACGAGCGCGAGCCCGGCATCACCCGCGGCCGCCGCGTCCGCCAGCTCGCGGACCCGTGCCAGCGCCGCCTCGCGTCCCACCCACGGAGCGCCCAGCGCCTGGGCGAGCCGGTCGGGGAGCCGCCGGGCCGGCGCCGGGGCCGGCACCGGGTGGGTGTCGGGAGTCGGCCTTGTAGCGGGCTCCGCGCGGAGCAGGTCCTCGTGCAGCCCGAGCAGGGTGCGGCCAGGCGAGGTGCCGAGCTCGTCGCGCAGGAATGTCCGGAACTCGTCGAAGGCGACCAGCGCCTCGGCCACGTTGCCGCGCCGGCGCAGGACCTCGAGCAGCGCCAGACGCGCCGACTCGCGAAACGGCGCGACCTCGACCGCCCGCCGGGCCGCCTGCTCGGCCTCCGGCAGCTCGCCAGCCCCAAGCCGGGCGCCGGTGAGCGCGACCGTCTCCAGCAGGTCGAGGCGCTGCTCCTCGAGCTCCGCCCGGAATGGCTCAAGCCAGCGCGCCTCCAGCCCCGGCAGCAGCCCGCGCTCGGCGATCGCCAGCGCCTCCCGAGCCGCCTCCCAGCCGTCGCCGGCGTTCCCTGCCCCATACGCCGCGCGGCTCGCCCGCCACCCGTCGCGCACCGCGTCGCGGTCGATCCACGTGTCATCCGGGAAGCGGACGGCCAACTCGCCGCGGCCCTCGAGTCGGCCCGGCCCCAGCGCGCTCCGCAGCCGCGAGAGCGGAGCACGCAGCAGCGCGTCGCCGCCGGGCGGCGCGCCCTCCTCCGACCACAGCGCCTCCACCAGCTCGTCACGGCGCACGAGCCGCTCGCGATGCAGTGTCAGGAACGCGAACAGCAGGCGGCCCTGGCGGCCCGGCAACGCGCCCTCCAGCCGCTCGCCATCCCACTCGACCTGCAACCGGCCGCACAGGTGGACCCGAGCGTTCATCGGCGCATCCTAGGGCGGTCGCAACGCCGCGTCAGCGGGGTCGAGGTGCTCAGGTACGGTCCATCGCTCCCGTGGGGCCCGGCTCGCGGGCCCGGGGGCCGCGAGGTCTGCGCCTCAGAGCACGACCTTCGCGCAGATCACCCAGGCGTACATGCGGATCGTCTGGGTCGTGTTGTGGTAGACGCCGACGTGCCGGCCGTCAGCGGCGCCGGCGGGTGCGCTGTCGAAGATCCGCGTCACGTACCGCGAGGAGTTACCCGTGTGCACGCCGCCGCCGAGCGCCTTCTTCCCGCTCGGGCACATGACCTGCCATTCCTGCCGTTCAGGGGCGAGGTCCCTGCCCTCCGTGTAGAAGCCCCAGCCGCTGAGACGTCACCACACGTCCTCTCGTCGTCCTCGGGCTCGTCGTCCTGGTGCTCGTCCGGCGCCCAGACGGGCCGGGTCATACAACGGGCCTCGCACGTCGGCGACGGCGAAACCTCCGCACCACGTGCGATGACCGTTGCCCGCGGGACACCGAGAAGCGTCACGAAGTGTCTGTACGGTCGCGAGGTCGAGAGGAGGATGAAGTGAGTGAGATCCGGACGACGGTGGACGCGACCGGCCGGGCGTACATAGATCTCGCGACAGGATCCGGTGGCGAGATACGGGACTCCGTGGCGCTCGACGAGCTCGAGGCGGCTGACGGCGTTCCTGCGCTGAGCTCGATCGTCCTCCACTTCGACTTCTACGGACGGCTGGCGGGGATCGAGGTGACGAGCTCGGCCGACTCGGTGCTGCCGCCGGCGCTGCTCGAGACCGCCGCTCGGACGTAATTCCCAGGATTCAGGGATTTCTTGCGCGGCACGCGTCGCGTATGAACACTGCGCCGGTCCTGGCCGCGCGGCAAGCGTGGAGGGCACGACGAGGGGGAGACTCATGTCCACGCGCTTGAAGGCGGCCCTGCCGCTCACGCTGTCGATCGGTCTGCTGGCGTTCCTCGCGTCCGAGGTGGCGCTCAACTTCACGTTCCACTGGGTGACGGTGGAGAACGGCGTGTTCGGGGCGTACGGGGTGCCGCAGAACGTGCAGCTGATCCTGCCCGCGCTCTTCGTCTCGTGGGGCCTGTACTTCCTGCTCGGCGCGGCGCTCGGCAAGACCGTGATCGCGGCGGCGACCGGCTCGGCCGGCGCGGGGATCGCGATGTGGATCGGCCCGATGCTCGCCGAGTCGCCCGACTTCTGGGGCCTGGCGCTGATGATCGGGATCACCGGGGCGGGACTGATCGTGCTCTCCACCGCCGTCGAAGACGACCGGTTCGCGCCGGCGCCCGCGTTCTGCTGCTACGCCGCGGTGTTCTTCTGGTGGATCGCGACGGGCTTGGATAACTTCGTGCCCGGCGGCAAAGGGCCGCACAACGCGGAAGCGGTGATCGCGGCGATCACGAACACGCCGCTGGCGGCGGGCACCGGCGCGTTTGGCGGGCTGCTGTCGATGTCGTGGATCGCGGTGATCGTGAGCGTGTTCGTCTCGCTCGTTGTCGGCGCCCTGCTCGGCGCGCTGTCGGTCCGGCTCGCGGGCGTGTTCGGGAAGGTCGGCGCGCGGGAGAGCGCGGCCGAGCCGGAGGTCGCGATCAACGCGTAGGCGTTATCCGACGGCCGGCGCGGGCATGTGCCCGCGCCGGCGCGCCGTCCTCACTTGCGGATGCAGAGCCCGCGCTCGATGTAGACCGTCCGCCCGGTCGAGGCGCTGTGGACGATCGCGCGGTCGCTGACCGCGAGCCGCACCCGTGTAGCCGCCCGGCGGGAGCGCAGACAGGTCGGGTCAAGACGCCTCGACCGGGTCGAGGAAGCCGGTCACCGCACGCAGCCGGCCGTCGTCGGCGACGGTGGCGAAGTCGACGCCGGCCGCGACCGGCGTTCCGTCGTCGGCCCCGAGCAGCGTCCAGGCGAAGCGCACGCGGTCGTGGTGTGCGTCCGGTCCGGCGGACAGCTCGAAGCGATGGCCCGGGAACTGCTGCTGTGCGCCGCCGATCATCGAGGAGATCCCGTCCGTGCCCTCGCCCGCCATCAGCGGGTCGACGTAGCGTCGCGTCGTCGGCGAAGGCCTCGGCGACGATCGCGCGCCGACTGGCGGCGTCACGCTCGTTCCACGCGGCGATGTAGCCGTCGACGATGGTGTTGATGTTCGTCATGCCTCCACCAAACCAGCCGGCCCGCGGCGTGTCGATTACCTCCGACGTAGGTGCCGGGCCGCGCCACGCTCGCTAGCGTGCGGGCATGAGCACGGCCACCGCCCCGCTCGGCACGCTGTTGCGCGACTGGCGTCAGCGCCGCCGTCTCAGCCAGCTCGACCTGGCGCTTGAGGCCGGCGTTTCCGCGCGACACCTCAGCTTCCTCGAGACCGGCCGCTCGAAGCCGAGCCGCGAGATGGTCCTGCACCTGTCCGAGCAGCTCGAAGTCCCGCTGCGCGACCGCAACCACCTCCTGCTCGCAGCCGGCTTCGCGCCGGCCTTCGAGGAGCGGGCGATCGACGCGCCGGAGATGGCGCCGGTGCGCGAGGCGCTCGAGCGCGTGCTGACCGGTCACGAGCCGTATCCCGCCGTGGTCGTCGACCGCTGGTGGAACCTCGCGGCCGCCAACCGCAGCATCGCGATGTTCACGGATGGCGTTCCCGCGCACCTGATGGAGCCGCCGGTGAACGTCCTGCGCGTGAGCCTGCACCCCGACGGGATGGCCTCGCGGATCCTCAACTACGAGGAGTGGCGCGGGCACCTGCTCGACCGCTTGGGGCGCCAGGTGGCGCTCACCGCCGACGAGCGCCTCGCCGCGCTCTACGAGGAGGTCAGCGCCTTTCCGGGCGAGACCGCGGAGGTGCACGGGCCCGGCGGCGACATCGCCGTACCGCTGCGGTTCGACCACGACGGGCGCGAGCTCGCCTTCTTCAGCACGATCGCCACGTTCGGCACAGCGGTCGACATCACGCTCGCCGAGCTGTCGATCGAGGCGTTCTTCCCCGCCGACCGCGCGACGGCCGAGTACCTGCTGGGCGGTTGAGGTAGCCGCCATCCGATTACCTGCCGGGTAATTGAGACCCTTCCCCGCCGGTGCCACGGTACCGGCCATGGAATCTCACGCCATCGCCACTCCCCATCACGCGACCCGCGGCCTGCTGCGGTTTGCGCTCACGCTCGACGGCGTCGCGACCAGCGCCAATGGGGTGCTCTACCTCGTGGGCGCCCCGCTGCTCGACGGCTGGCTCGGCCTCCCGACCGAGTTGCTGATGGTCGTCGGCGCCGCGCTGATCGTCTACGGGGCGCTGGTGCTGCGGCTCGCCACGCTGCCCATCATGCCGCGCGCCGCCGTCGTGGCCGTCATCGCCGCCAACGTGCTGTGGGTGGTCGACAGCCTGATCGCGCTCGCGCTCGACTGGTTCGCCCCCACCACCGCCGGCCAGGTCCTGATCGCCATCCAGGCCGTCCTCGTCGCCGGCCTCGCCACACTCCAGTACGTCGGGCTGCGCCGCTCCTAGGAAATGAGACGGCGCAGCTCCGCCTGCGCCGGCTCGCCGAGCGCCTCGAAGCGGATCGCGTAGGTGTCGTGGCCCTGCTGGCGCAGCACCCGCGCGCGCCCGGCGATGCCCTCGAGCTCGAAGCGCAGGAGCTCGTCGGTGGCAAGCGGGCGCCGCGTGCACACGCGCATCCCGCCCGGCCCGAGATCGAGCGTGCGGGCATCGATCGGGGACCCGCTGCGGCGGTGCAGCGTGCACGGCTTCTCGATCTGCACCCGGGCTGAGCGGCGCTGCTCGGTCACCTTCCTCCCTCGGTCCCGGCCATTCTCACAACCAGGCGTCCCCGGCGGGCCGCCGGCGGCACCGAGGGAAGGCTGAGGGCGAGCAGGAGCGCGGGCACCGGCAGCGCCGCGATCGTCCACAGGACGGCGGGCAGCCCGGCCGCGTCGGCGACGAGGCCGAGCGCGGTCGCCGACACGCCGCCGAGCCCGATCGCGAGCCCGAGCGTGATCCCGGACGCGAGGCCGACACGGCTCGGCAGGTACGCCTGCCCGAGCACGATCGTGATCGAGAAGCTGGCGATCGTCACGAAGCCGGCGAGGCCGAGCAGCACGGTGGCGCCCGCCGCGCCCGCCAGCGGCAGCGCGACGAGCAGCGGCAGGAGCAGCACCTGCGTGCCCACCAGCACCGCACGGGCGCCCCAGCGATCGACCAGGCCGCCGCCGACCAGCGTGCCGACGGCGCCCATCGCCAGCATCAGGGTGAGCGCGGCGTTGCCGGCCGCCTCGCTCGTGCTCAGCTCGGCGATGAAGTACGCCGGGATGAAGGCCTGGAGGCCGAAGTACACGCCGGAGCGCAGGGCGATCATGCCGCCGAGCCGGCCGAAGGCGCCCCAGTCGTCGCGGCCGCCGCCCACCACCACGCCGGCCTCGGCCTGCTCGAGCCGGCGCAGCCGCCCGAGCTCGCGCACGATCAGCAACGCCGCGGTGAAGGGGAAAACGGCCAGCGCCAGGGTCCCCGACAAGCCGAAGATCAGCACGAGCGGCGTCGTCAGCAGCGGCCCGAGCGCGAAGCCGGCGTTGCCACCGACCGAGAACAGGCTCATCCCCCGCCCCTGGCGCTCGCGCGAGGCCAGGCCCGCGAACTTCGCGCCCTCGGGATGGAAGGCCGCCACCCCGAGGCCGCTGACCGCGACGGCCAGCGCGGTCAGCGCATACGAGGGCGCCGGGCCCGCCAGGGCGATGCCGACGCCCGCCAGCACCAGCCCGGCCGGCATGAGCCACGGCCGCGCGAAGCGATCGGAGAGCAGCCCGAACAGCGGCTGGACGATCGAGGATCCGATCGTCGAGAACAGCACGAGCGCCCCCAGCGCCGCGTAGGAGTAGCCGCGCTCGGCGGCCAGGAACGGCAGCAGCGCCGGCACCGCGCCCTGGCACAGGTCGACGCACAGATGCCCGGCGCCGAGCAGCGAGAGCGAGCGGCGGTCGAGGGGCCGCGCAAGCGCGGCCTTGCGAGTTCGCTTCGCGAACATCGGGGGCTCCTTCATGCGCGCGCCAGCCGCTCGGCCAGGTCGCGGCTCGGGGCGATCGCCAGGGTGACCGTCCCGCCGCGGCGCACCACGACGCGACCGACCATCACGTCGCGCAGCCGGGCGGCGAACTCGGCCTCGTCGCGCGGCGTGTCCCAGCGCCAGCGCATCACCAGCGCCTCGTCGTCGCCGCTGCGCCAGAGCTCGTAGCGGTCACCGCCCCAGCCGGCCGCCGCGCTGGTCGAACCGCCCAGCAGCTCGCGCGTCTGGAGCTCGCCCCACACGCCGGCATGCGCGCGCTCCCAATCGCCGCCGAGCACCCGCGGGATCCGCACCGGCTTCGGCTCGTCGGCGTCGAAGTAGGCCTGCGGGTGCAGGATCTGCTCCGTGGACGACGGAGGCCGGACCTCGTAGGCGGTGTCGACGAGACCCCAGCCGCCCCGCCGCAGCAGGTCGCTGACGAAGCGCTCGCCGCCGACGTAGGCGAACAGCACCTGGGCCTGGATGAAGGGCGGCAGGTCGCCCGTGTCCTCGAACGCCGACGAGAGCAGGCCGCCGAGCGTCTCCTCCGCCGAGAAGTACTCGCCCACGTAGCCGTACATGAGCGCCGTCGCGCTTCCCTCGTACAGCGCCTGCCGCGCGAGCGTCCGGTCGTCGGTGGACGGCGCGGTCGAGAGCCCGAAGCGCTGGTCCTCGAGCGCATGGGTGAGCTCGTGGGAGAGGATCATCTCCTCGAGCACGCGTGTCCCGGTGCCGGCGCCCTCCACGACCCGTAGCCGGCCGTCGCGCGGGTCGTAGTAGCCGGCGACGCCCTCGCCGAACAGGTCGGCGCCGAGCTCGCGCAGGTCGGCGTCGGGCTCGATCAGGCCCAGCAGCCTGTACACGCTCTCGTCGGCGCGCCGGCGTGCCGCCGGGTAGTCGCGGTCGAGGCTGTCGAGCCCTTCGCGGCGTGCCTGCTCGGGCGTGACCTCCACCGCTTCCGGGAGCCGATCGAACTCGAGCTTGCGCAGCGCTTCGACCCGGTCGGCGATGACGTCGACCGGCGCGGCCGCCGGCGCGGCCTCCTCGTCCCCTTCGGTCACGTACCACAGGCCGAGCAGCGCCACGATGAGCACGGCGATGACGGCGAAGGGCGTCCGCATCCCTGATTGGATAGCGGGTCCACCACCGAAAGGACGTCAGATCGATGCCAGACCGAGCCGCCCTCGTCACCGGAGCCTCGAGCGGGATCGGGCTCGCGATCGCCGAGGTTCTGGGCGCGACGGGCCACGGGCTCACCGTCGCCGCGCGCCGCCCCGAGAAGCTCGCGGGCGCCGTCGAGCAGCTCCGTGACAAGGGCTACGAGGTCGAGGAGGTCGCCGCCAACCTGACCTCGGAGGAAGACGTCCAGCGCGTGGTGGCCGCCCACCGCGAGCGCTTCGGCCGGCTCGACGTGCTCGTCAACAGCGCCGGCGTGGGGGTCGGCGCGCCGCTGGCCGAGATCCAGACCAAGCGGGCCGACATGCAGCTCGACCTCAACCTGCGGGCGATCGTCCTCTTCTACCGCGAATGCGCGGACCTGCTGCGGGCGGCGGGCGCCGAGCACCGCAACGCGCTCGTCGTGAACCTCTCCTCGATCTCCGGCAAGTCGGGCCAGCCGTGGCTGTCGGTCTACTCGGCCACGAAGGCCGCGGTGGTCGGCTGGACGCAGGCCATGAACAAGGAGCTCAACGGCGAGGGGATCAAGTCGGTCGCCCTGTGCCCGGGCTTCGTCGACACGCCGATGACCGAGTTCATCCGCGAGCAGGTGAACCAGGAGGACATGATCAAGACTGACGACATCGCGGGGGCGGTGCGCTTCCTGCTCGAGCTCTCTCCTGCCTGCGTCATCCCCGAGATCGTCTTCCAGCGGCCGGGCGAGGCGATCTGAGCCAACACCGCAATCAAACGCTCCCATCGACGTTCAAGCTCGCAGTACGCTTGCCCACGCGTTACTTAGGACGGGTTATCGCGGTGACAGGAACAGATTCCGTCGTCTCCCTTCGTGCTCAGTTGGACCGCACGGAGCGGCAGGCATCAGCACGCCAGCGCCAGCTCGAGCGCTACGCCGCCGACCTGCGCGAGGTCTTCAAGCAGGAGCGCAACCGGACGCTCGAGCTTCGCAACTCCTACCGTGCGACGGTCCAAGCGCTCTCGAACGCGGTCGAGGCGCGAGACGCATACACCGGCAAGCACGCCGAGCGGGTGACCGCCTACGGCATCGCCCTCGCGCGGGCCGCGGGACTGGACACGGACCTGACGCCGGGCATCGAGTTCGGCTTCCTGCTGCACGACGTCGGCAAGGTCGCGGTGCCCGACGCCGTGTTGTTCAAGCCGGCGCCCCTCGACGAGTCGGAGTTCGCCCTCATCGCCCAGCACCCCGCGATCGGCTCCGACATCCTGAGCGACGTCGAGTTCCTCGGCGAGGGCAAGCTGGTCGTCCGCCACCACCACGAGCGCTGGGACGGCAGCGGGATATCCGGACCGGCTGGCGGGCGAGGCGATCCCGCTGGCGGCGCGCGTCTTCGCGGTCGCCGACGCGCTCGACGCGATGACGACCGACCGCCCGTACCGTCGCGCCACCCGCTTCTCGCGCGCGCGGGAGGAGATCCGCGCCCACGCCGGCTCGCAGTTCGACCCCGCGGTGGTCGAAGCCCTGGAAACGATCCCGGATTCGCGGTTCGCGGCCCTGCGGGACGGGGTCGCGTGACGAAGACCATCCTGATCGTCGACGACGATCCGGGAATCCGCAAGCTGATCGCCACCACGCTCGAGGACGTCGCCGGCTATCGGCTCCAGGAGGCGGCCGACGGAGCCGAAGCGGTCGCCCGCGCCGTCGAGGCGCGTCCCGAGATCGTGTTCCTCGACGTCGACATGCCGGAGGTGAACGGGATCGAGGCGTGCCGGCGGCTGCGCTCGGATCCCGCGACGGCGGGCGCGACGATCGTGATGCTGACCGGAGCGTCGGGGCCGCAGGCCGAGCGGGGCGCCTTGGCCGCGGGCGCCGACCTCTTCCTGACGAAGCCGTTCTCGCCGCTGCACCTGCTGCGGCTGGTGGACCGCATCGGCGCCACCGGCTGATAGCGTCGCGCGCCGCATGAAGCTCGGCGTGCACGTCGGATACTGGGGTCTCGGCCTGTCGGCCGAGGACCAGCTCGGTCTGGTGCAGGAGGCCGAGCGGCTCGGCTACGACTCGGTGTGGACGGCGGAGGCCTACGGGTCCGACGCCGCGACCATCCTCGGCTGGCTCGCGCAGGCGACGTCGAGGATCCGGCTCGGGTCGGCGATCTTCCAGATGCCCGGGCGCTCGGCGGCCATGACCGCGATGACGGCGGCGACGCTCGATCAGCTCTCGGGCGGGCGCATGATCCTGGGCATCGGCTCGTCCGGCCCGCAGGTCGCCGAGGGCTGGCACGGCCAGCGCTTCGGCCGCCAGCTCCAGCGCACGCGGGAGTACGTCGAGGTCGTGCGCATGGCGCTGTCGCGTGAGCGCCTGGAGTACTCGGGCGAGACTTTGGAGCTGCCGCTGCCGGACGGGCCGGGCAAGGCGCTGAAGCTCACGATCGCGCCGGTGCAGGACCGGATCCCGGTGTTCCTGGCCGCCATCGGGCCGAAGAACACGACGCTGGCGGCCGAGATCGCCGACGGCTGGATCCCCACGCTCTTCTCCCCCGAGCACGTCGCCGAGTTCCGGCCGCTGCTCGAGGAGGGGTTCGCGCGCGCCGGGAACGGCAAGGGCTTCGACGACTTCGAGATCGCCCCCACCGTGAACGTCTTCGTGACCGACGACGTGGCGGCGGCGCGCGACGCGATGCGGCCGTACGTGGCGCTGTACGTCGGCGGCATGGGGTCGCGCGACAAGAACTTCTACAACGCGCTGGTTCAGCGCTACGGGTTCGAGGATGCCGCTCGCGAGGTCCAGGACCTGTATCTGGAGGGCAAGCGCGACGAGGCGATGGCGGCGCTGCCCGAGGCGCTGATCGACACCGTGTCGCTGTGCGGGCCGCCGGACGTGGTGCGCGAGCGGCTCGCGGTGTTCCGCGAGGCCGGCGTGGGGACGCTCATGGTCTCGCCGATGGCGTGGACGTTCGAGGACCGGCTGCGCCAGCTCCAGCTCGTCGCCGAGCTGGCGGCTTAGGGTCGGTCCAAGAACCCCGGCCCGGATCTTCTTGGACCGACCCTTGAGGATCCTCCTCGGCGCCTTCGGCGATCCGGGTCACGCGTTCCCGATGCTGGCGCTGGGCGAGGCGCTGGTGGCGCGGGGCCATGCCGTGGCGCTGCAGACCTGGCGGCGCTGGCAGGAGCCGGCCGAGGCGGCGGGGATGGAGTTCGCGGCGGCGCCCGAGTACCAGGTGTTCCCGACCGCGGAGGCGCCGCTGAGGCCGTACGCGGCGGCCGTGCGGGCGGCGGCCGAGACGCGGCCGGTCGTGCGCGCGTTCGCGCCCGACGTGGCGGTGTCGGACATCCTGACGCCCGCGCCGGCGCTGGCGGCCGAGCTCGAGGGCGTGCCGGTGGCGACGCTCGTACCGCACGTGTTCCCGGACCTGCCGCCGGGCTTCGCGCCGTACTCGATCGGGGCGCGCCTGCCGCGGACTGGCGTCGGCCGGGCGCTGTGGCGCGGATTCGATCCGCTGGTGGCGCGCGGGCTCGAGCGCGGGCGGCGCGAGTACAACGAATGCCGCGCGCGGCTCGGGCTGGGGCCGCTGCCGTACGTGCACACCGGGGTGTCGCGGTCGTTGGCGCTCGTGGCGTCGCTGCCGCAGCTCGAGTACCCGCGCGACTGGCCGCCGTGGCTGCGCGTGATCGGCCCGCTCATGTGGGAGCCGCCGTCCGAGCCGGTGGCGCCGCCGCCCGGGTCGGGTCCGGTGGTGCTGATCGCGCCCTCGACGGCGCAGGATCCGTCGCACCGGCTGCTGCGGGCCGCCTTGGAGGGGCTGGCCGGCGAGCACGTGCGCGTGATCGCGACCTGGAACGGCCGGCGGGCGGATCCACCGCTGCCGGCGCCGGCGAACGCCGTCGTGGTCCCGTGGCTCTCGTACTCGCGGACGATGCCGGCCTGCGACCTGGTGGTGACGCACGGCGGTCACGGGACGCTGATGCGGGCGCTCGGCGTGCGGTTGCCCGGTGGTGGTCTCGCCGGCGGGCGGCGACATGGCCGAGAACGCCGCGCGGGTCGACTGGGCAGGGCTCGGGGTGCGGCTGCCGCGGCGCCTCTGCACGCCGCGCGGGGTGCGGTTGGCGGTGCGGCGGGCGCTCGGCCGCCCTCGCGAGCCGGTGCGGGCCGTCGCGCGCTGGATCGCCGCCCACGACGCGGGGGCGCGGGCGTGCGAGGAGATCGAGCGCTGGGCCGCTGCTAGCCGTCCAGGAACGCGTTGACGGCCTGGATCCGCTCGTCGATCGCCTTGCGGACCTTGGCGGTCGCCTTCTCGAAGAGGTCGACCTCGCCCTTGTCCCACGTGCCGGCCGCCCGGCCGTCGACGAGGATCACCGGTCGCCCGTCGCCGCGGAAGTCGTAGCACTGCTTGACCACGTCGGGGTCGGCGAAGCGGTCGCGCCCGTCGGGCGCGTAGCCCATCGTGTAGCTGTCCCACTTGGGCAGCAGGTCGACGGCTTGGTTGGGCGGCTTGGCCTTCTCGAACGCCTTGCGGTCCTTCGCGAGGACCAGCAGGCCGCCGTCGAGCTCCTCGGTCTCGTGCGCCGCGAGCGCCTGCTTGGCGCGGCCGGCGGTGACGCCGGCCCACCAGACGAAGTCCTTGACGCGGGCCGGGCCGAAGGCGCGCAGGTATTCGCCGGCGAGCCAGGCGAGCGCCTCGTCGGCGTCGGCTTGGTCGACCTGGACGGCGACGTAGCGGAGCTCGTTCGAGCGCAGGCCCTTGGCGCCGACGCGGACCAGCTCCGCGTCGCGCGTCATCTGCGCGCTGACGCCCTTGAGCTCCTCGGCGGCCGCGCCGACGGCCTCGCGCAGCTCGGGCAGCGTCAGCGGCTCCTTGGCCGCTTTCAGGATCTGCTTGCGGAGCTCCTCGTAGCGGGTCTCGGTGAGCTTGAAGTGCTTCATCCGTTTCTTGCGGTCGGCGGGCGGGGCCGGCGTGGCGCGATAGGCGAGGTGTGCGGTCGCCGCCGGCAGCAGGTGGATCGACTGCCGCATGGCGGGGATGCGGAGGACATCGAGCCGGTGGAACGCCTTGGCGTCCATCGTCCTGGCGCGGGCGTGGAGCGAGAGCGGCGCCGACGGGTGCGAGCTGTAGACCGCGACGATGTCCTTCAGCGCGCGGGCGGCGTTGGGCGCCGCCCGGCCCAGCCGCTGGCGCTCGTAGGTGAAGGCTCGGAGCTGCTCGACCATCTACACGCGGTGACGGATCTGCCGGGCCGCGCGCCTGGCGCGGCCGGCCGCTCGCCTGGCCCGGCGGGCCGCTCGCCGGCGGTAGCCCCCGAGGGCGCGGCGTCGGCGCTCCGTCCGCGTCGGCTTGTAGCCGTGGCCGATGATGCGGGGCGGGAACATCATCGGCTTGACCCGCACCCGGCTCATGCCGTCGAAGAACACCTCGCGGACCGCCTGCTCGCTGAAGCGGTAGTAGTCGAACTTGTAGTGGACGCGGTACGTGTGGGTGGAGCGGCCCTGGTCGCGCTCCGGGTCCTGGACGTAGCCGGGGACGCTGATGATCAGCAGCCCGCCGGGCTTGAGCACGCGCTGCATCTCGGCGACCGACAGCCAGAAGTGCTTGTCGTGCTCGAGCGTGGCGCAGCAGACCACGAGGTCGAAATGGTCGTCCTTGAACACGTCCCGCATGTCGTTCGCATTGCCCTCGACCGCCTTGATCCCGTCCTCGCTCGGCATCTCGTACAGGTTCAGGCAGTAGCGCTCCGCCTGGGCGAGCTCGGGAAAGCGCAGCAGCGACTTCTCCCCCATGAGCCCGCCGACCTCGAGCGCCCGCTCCGGGCGGATGCCGGTCCGCTGGATGATCGTGTGGTACCGCCGCATGATTCTCTGATGCACGCGGCGAACCTAGCGTGTCGGGTCACACGGCGGGCGGCTGGAACGAGGAAGAGGCATGACGGCGCGCCAGCTCCTCCCCGTGGGATTCGCGGCAGGCGCCGTCGCCGTGGGCGGCGTGGCGGGCTTCCTGCTCGCCTTCACCGCCGTGCTGCTGGCCGTCGACCTGCTGCTCGATCTCGCCGGCTCGTCCGCGGCCGGGGCCGATCAGGCGTTCCTCCGCCTGGCACGCGCCCGCCGTCGCGGCGAGCGCCGCAGCCGCTTGCGCCGCCGACCGCTCGCGGGCCTCGCGTACCTGGCTGACGACACCGGCTGGGCGGCGATCGCGGCGCGTCGCCGTCTCGGCCTGCAGACGATCTCCGTCGACTCAATCGTCGGCACCACCGACCCCCAGAAGGCAGCGGCGTTCGACCGCGAGTTCCGCCCTCCCCCATGGAGCCGCGGGCGCTGGATGCAGCTGTATCTCTCCGCCCAGCGCGGAACGCCGCTGCCGCCGGTCTCCGTCTACCGCGTCGACGGCATGCACTACCTCCGTGACGGCCACCACCGGGTGTCCGTGGCGCGAGCCGTCGGCGCGGACGCGATCGACGCGCAGGTCGTCGAGCTCCAGTGCAGCCTCGAACGACAACGGCCTCCGGAATCACCGGAGGCCGCTCCTCAAGCTCGGGGGGTGGGACTCGAACCCACAACGACTCGGTTAACAGCCGAGCATTCTGCCAATTGAATTACCCCCGACCGGTGTATTGATCTACCGCGATCTAGATCGATGATCGGCCCGTTGCCGCGGCAATAGTAGCGAGCCCGGCCTCGACCTCCGCATGGCAATTCGCGCAGAGCAGTACGCACTTGGCCACCTCCGCCCGCGCCTTCGCGAGCGAACGCGCCACGCCGCGGCTCGACAGTGCGAACGTCTTCTCCGCTGGATCGATGTGGTGAAACTGCAGCGCGCCTGCATACCGTTCGTAACCGCAGAGCTGGCAGGCCCCGCCGGCGTCCTCGACAAGGATCTGCTTGACCCGACGTCGACGAGCGTTGACGGCTTCGACGCGGCACCGCTTGCACCGGTAACGCCCCGAGCCGGCGCGGATCCAGGTCGTCCAGCCGTGCCGCGCGCATTCTCGCACGAGCTCTGGCAGGTCGGACGTGGTCCTGCGCGGGCGGGTCCGCAGATCGAACTTCCGCAACCAATGCCTGACCGACGTGGCGCTGAGTTCGAGCGTGGCCGCGATCTCTCGCACGGACCTCCCTTCTTCCACGAGCGCGACGAGCGTCTCACGTGCGACGCCGCCGCGGGCGCGGTACTTGGACGCGTGCTGTGACGCCAGGCCGTACTTGTTGACCCAGTACGCGACGGTCGAGGGGCTCTTGCCGGCCTCGCGGGCGATCGACTCGATCGAGCGCCCTGCCTCGAGCCGTGATGCCAGCCATGCCTCCTCCATGACACGAACACTAGTTCGTGTGGCGGACGGAATCAGCTCAGGCGGTGGCGGATCGCGTCGAGCACCTGCTGGCGCTCGGCGGCGAGGTCGTGGATGCGCTCGTGGCCCTCGGTTCGGGCCGTGGCGATGCGGCGGTCGAGGTTGTGGAGGTCGAGCTGCAGGGCCTCGAGCTCGAGCTTGGCGGGCGTCGCGTCGAGCTCTCCGGCGCGGATCACGAGCTCGGCCACGAGCCGGGCCAGCGGCTCGTCGCCGGCCGGCAGCTCGCCGGCCGGGGAGCGCAGGCGGCCGCGCAGGTACTCGGCCGCGCGCCGGGTCGCGGGGGCGGAGAAGAGCTCGTCGAGGTCGGCGGCCGCGAGCCGCTGCTCGCCCTCGTCGGGCAGCGCGAGGCAGTACGCGAGGAAGGCTCGCTCGGTCTGCTCGCGGCGGTCGAGCGCGGCGCGGGCGCCGTTGGACTCGCCGCCCACCCCGCGGGCCGCGCCGCCGACCCCGCGGGCCGCGCCCGCGACGCCGTCGGCCCGAATCGGGCGACCCGCGCTCGAAGTCCCGCCGAACCGCGTCACGCCGGCCAGCGCGGACGCGACCAGGCTCTCCGTCAGGCCGAGCCGGCCGGCGACGAGCTGGACGAGCTCCTCGCGCAGCACGCTCGGCGGAAGCGGGCGGATCGCCGCCGCGGCCTGCTCGAGCACGCGGTCGCGGCCCTCGGCGGTGCCCGTCTCGCCGCGCTCCAGCGCCCGCTCGACCTCGAAGCGCGCGATCGGCACCGCCTGCTCCAGCAGCGCGCGCATGGCGTCGGCGCCGTCGCGCTGCACGACGTCGGCGGGATCGGACCCCGGCGGCAGTCGCACGATCCGGAACTCGACGCCGCGCCCCGCACGCGCGCGGTTGACGTCACGCAGCGCGGTGACGCTGCGCGAGACCGCCTCCTGGCCGGCCGCGTCGGGGTCCTGGCAGAACAGCGCCATCGGCGCGACCCGCGCGAGCGCGGACACCTGCCGCTCGGTCAACGCGGTGCCCATCGAGCCCACCACCTCGGCCACGCCCGCCTGCCGCAGCGCGATCGCATCCGTGTACCCCTCGACCAGCACGACCCGGCCGGCGCGCGCGGCGGAGGAGCGCGCGAGGTCGAGCCCGTACAGCACCTCGTTCTTGTGGAACACGGCGTTGTCCGACGAGTTCAGGTACTTCGGCCGGTCGTCGGGACGCAGCGCCCGCGCGCCGAACCCGAGCACCCGCCCGCGCTCGTCGCACAGCGGGAACATGATCCGGCCGCGGAAGCGGTCGATCAGCCCGCGGCCGTCGCGCCGCTCCTGCGCCAGCCCGCACGCGACGAGCTCCTCCGCGCTGTAGCCCGCGGCCGCCGACGCGCTCAGCACCCGGTCGAACGCCCCCGGGGAGAACCCCACGCGGAACTCGCGCAGCGTGTCCTCCTCCAGCCCGCGAGCCGTCAGGTACGCGCGCGCGTCCGCCGCCTCGGGCGACTCCCACAGCACGCGCACGTAGTAGGCGGCCGTGCGCTCCAGCAGCGCGCGCAGGCGATCGCGCGCGGCTCGGCGGGCGGCGTCGGCTGCATCCTCGGCCTCGCGCTCGAGCTGCACGCCGTAGCGGTCGGCCAGCGACTCCAGGGCGCCCCCGAAGTCGAGCCCCTCGGTCTCCATCACGAACGAGAAGACGTCGCCGCCGACCCCGCAGCCGAAGCAGTGGAAGAGCTTCTCGACGGGGTCGATCCCGAACGACGGCGTGCGCTCCTCGTGGAACGGACACAACCCGGAGAGGCGCCGCGCGCCCGACCGCCGCAGCTCCGTCCGCGCCCCCACGAGCTCCTCGAAGTCGACCGCGTCGCGCACCCGCTCGCGCGAGTCCTGGGTGTATCGCATCAGATGGCTATCGGTATCCGGTCATCAAACCGCGAGGCCCTGCGGCACGAAGCGCTCCGCCCAGGCGCGGATCGCGTAGCGGTCGGTCATCCCCGCCAGCCAGTCGACCACCCGGTCGGCCAGGGAGTCGCCCTCCGGCAGCTCGTCCGGGTTCGAGCAGTACCAGTCGAACAGCCCGCGCAGGACGCGCTCGATCTTCTCGTGCTCGGCGCGCGCCGTGGGCCCCAGGTAGACGCGCTCGAACATGAACGTGCGCAGGCGCAGCATCGCGCCGCCGACCTCGTCTCCCTGCACGATGTCCCCCGCCCGCTCGGAATGCTCGACGAGGTCGTGCACCAGCCGGTCGATCCGCGCCGAGCCGGTGTCCCCCAGGATCGCGATCTCGACCGCGGGCAGCGCGTCCGCGTCCAGCACCCCGGCGCGCAGCGCGTCGTCGATGTCGTGGTTGATGTAGGCGATCCGGTCGACCAGCCGGACGATCTTGCCCTCCAGCGTCGAAGGCTCGCCGGCGCCGCTGGAGTGGCGCAGGATGCCGTCCCGCACCGCGGCGGTGAGGTTCAGCCGCTCGAGCTTCTCCACCACCCGCAGCGAGTGCTCGTTGTGGCGGAAGCCGCGCTCGAAGCGCTCGCGCCCGCAGGCGTCGAGCACCGCCTCGCCGATGTGGCCGAACGGCGGGTGGCCGACGTCGTGCCCCAGCCCGATCGCCTCCGTGAGGTCCTCGTTGAGCCGCAGCGCCCGCGCCACGGTGCGCGAGATCTGGGTTGCCTCCAGCGTGTGCGTGAGCCGCGTCCGGTAGTGGTCGCCCTCCGGCGCCACGAACACCTGCGTCTTGTGCTTGAGCCGCCGGAACGCCTTCGAGTGGACGATCCGGTCGCGGTCGCGCTGGAAGGGGGTGCGCAGCCCGCAGTCGTCCTCCTCGAGTGCGCGGTCGGCCGGATACGAGCGCGCCGCGAGCGGCGAGAGGTGGGTCTCCTCCCAGGCCTGGATCCGGGCGGCGTAGTCGTCGGCCACGAGCACACCCTCATTGTGACCGTCGAGCCGGAGCGGCCGGGCGAACTGCGGCGAATTTCCACGATTTCGTTGCGATCCGACCGTGGTAGGAGGCGGCGCCTCCGTCTAGTCGCGGTGCGCGATCTCCGCCTGAGCGGCGGCCACGCGGGCGATCGGGACGCGGAACGGCGAGCATGAGACGTAGTCGAGCCCGGCCATGTGGAAGAAGTCGATCGACTCCGGGTCGCCGCCGTGCTCGCCGCAGATCCCGAGCTTGAGCCCGGGGTGCGCCTCGCGCCCCACCCACGCGGCGAGCCGCACGAGCCAGCCGACGCCCGGCGCGTCGATCGTCTCGAAGGGCGAGCGGTCGATGATCTTGCGCTCCATGTAGACCGGCACGAACTTGGACTCGACGTCGTCGCGGCTGAACCCGAGCGCGGTCTGCGTCAGGTCATTCGTGCCGAAAGAGAAAAAATCCGCGTGTTTCGCGATCCGATTTGCAACAAAACACGCGCGGGGCAGCTCGATCATGGTCCCGACCGTGTAGTCATCGGGGGCATGCAGGTCGTGCTCGTCACCGATCCGGACCACCAGCTCGCGCAGGATCTCCAGCTCGTGCTCGTAGTCGATGAGCGGGATCATGATCTCGGGGTGCGGCTTGGAGTCCATGGCCGCGACGGCCCGCATGATCGCGTGGACCTGCATCTCGTAGATCTCGGGATAGAGGATCCCGAGCCGGCAGCCGCGGGTGCCGAGCATCGGGTTCTCCTCGTGGATCTCCTCGACGCGGGCGAGCGTCTTCTCGAGCTGCTCGAGGTCGTCGGTGCGCTCGATCCGCGCGCGCTCGACCTGCGCGCGCAGGTCCGGCAGGTTCTTGAGGAACTCGTGCAGCGGCGGGTCGAGCAGCCGGATCGTCACCGGCAGCCCCTTCATCGCCTCGAACAGGCCCTCGAAGTCCTCCTGCTGGAAGGGGAGCAGCTCGGCGAGCGCCTCGCGCCGGCCCTCCTCGTCGTCGGCCATGATCATCGCCCGCATCTTCGGCTGGCGGTCCTCGGCCATGAACATGTGCTCGGTCCGGCACAGGCCGATGCCCTCGGCGCCCAGCTCGCGAGCCTTCTATGGCGTCGTGCGGCGTGTCGGCGTTGGCGCGCACGCCGAGGCGGCGGATCTCGTCCGACCACTTGAGCACGCGCTCGAAGTACTCGTTGACCTCGGGGTCGACGAGCGGGACGTCCTCGAGCGTGACGCAGCCCTTGGTGCCGTCGATGGCGATCCGGTCGCCCTCGGAGATCTTGGTGCCGTCGACGGTGATGCACTTCTGCTCGAGGTCGATCGCGAGCGCCGACGCCCCCACCACCGCCGGGCGGCCCATGCCGCGCGCCACGAGCGCCGCGTGGCTCGCCTTGCCGCCCTGGGACGTGAGGATCCCCTTGGCGGCGTGGAAGCCGGCCACGTCGTCGGCCTCCGTGAACGGTCTGACGAGGATCACGTCGCGGCCGTCCTGCCCGGCCGCCACCGCGTCCGCGGCGGTGAACACGACCTCGCCCTTCGCCGCCCCCGGCGAGGCCTTGACGCCCGTGGCCAGCACCTCGAACTCGGCCTTCGGGTCGAAGGTCGGATGCAGCAGCGCGTCGAGCGAGCTCGGGTCGATCGTCGCGAGCGCCTCCTCCTTGTTGAGCAGGCGCTCGTCCACGGCGTCGCACGCGAAGCGCACCGCGGCCTGCGCGGGCCGCTTGGCGTTGCGCGTCTGGAGCATGAACAGCTGCCCCTCCTCGACCGTGAACTCCGTGTCCTGCATGTCCTTGTAGTGCTTCTCCAGCGTCCGCAGGATCTCCATCAGCTGCTTGTGGGCATCCGGCAGCCACTCCTTCATCTCGGAGATGTCCTTCGCGTTGCGGACGCCCGAGACCACGTCCTCGCCCTGGGCGTTGGGCAGGAAGTCGCCGCTCGGCTCCTTCTCGCCGGTGACCTCGTCGCGGCTGAAGGCGACGCCCGAGCCGGAGGTGTCGCCCTTGTTGCCGAACACCATCTGCTGGACGTTGACCGCCGTGCCCCACTCGTCGGGGATGCGGTTCAGGCGCCGGTACTCGACCGCGCGCTCGCCGGTCCAGGAGTCGAACACCGCCCGGATCGCCTGCTCGAGCTGGTCCTGCGGGTCCTGCGGGAACTCGTAGAGCTCCTTGAAGCGCGCGGTGAGCTCCTTCAGCGCGTCGACGTCGAGCTCCGTGTCCTCCTTGACCCCGCGATCCTGCTTGATCTCCTTGATCGCCTGCTCGAACTTCTCGCCAGGGATGCCGTGCGAGACGTTGCCGAACATCTGCACGAAGCGCCGGTAGGAGTCCCAGGCGAAGCGCTCGTTGTCGGTGGCGCGGGCGAGGCCTTCGACGGAGGTGTCGTTGAGGCCGAGGTTGAGGACCGTGTCGAGCATGCCGGGCATCGACTCGCGCGCGCCCGAGCGGACGGAGACCAGCAGCGGGTCCTCGTCGTCGCCGAGCCGCTTGCCGGCGTGCTCCTGCAGCCGCTCGAGCGCCTCGGCGACCTGGTCGGCCATCCCGTCGGGCTCCTTCTGGCCGGCCGTCATGTAGGCCACGCACGCCTCGGTGGTGATCGTGAAGCCGGCCGGGACCTTGTCGGCGCCGAGGACGCGCGTCATCTCCGCGACGTTGGCGCCCTTGCCGCCGAGCAGCTCCCGCATGTCCATGGAGCCCTCGGCGAAGTCGTAGACCCACTGCTCGTCGGCCATCGCCGCGATCCTACCCCCGCCCACGGGTCGCAGCCGCTGCCGGTCAGCGGGTGGGGCCCACCGGCCGCAGCCGCAGGTGCGCGTGGTGCTCGAGCGTCTCGAGGATCGCCCGCTCGGCCTGCTGGAGCGCGCGCGGCGAGGCGTCCGGCGCCTCGGCCAGCGGTGTCGCCAGCGCGGCCACGAGGAAGTCGTGCGCCTCCTGCTCGAGCGGGAAGGCGCTCGCCTCGCAGGCCGCGCACACCACTCCGCCCGCGGCCCCCGAGAAGCCGACCACGTGGTCCTGCTCGCCACACGACGCGCACGCCGCGAGCTGCGGCGCGAAGCCGGCAGCCAGCAGCAGCTTGAGGCGGAACGCGAGCGCGTTGGCGCGAGTGGCGAGCGCGGGCTCGCGGTCGAGCAGCGCCAGCTGGTTGGCGAGCAGGTGGTACACGCCGGCGTGCGGGTCGCCGTCGTCGAACACGCGCGCGACGGCCTCGCAGGCGCGGGCGGCCCCGTCGAGCGCACGTGCATCCTCGCGCAGGCGCGGGTGGGCGGCGACCGTCTCGGCGCTGGTGACGGTCAGCAGCTCGCCGCGGCCTTGGTAGAGCACGAGGTCGAGCCGGAAGAATGGTTCTAACCTTCCTCCGAAGCGCGAGCGCGAGCGGCGGACGCCCTTCGCGATCGCGCCGATCCGCCCGCGATGCGGGGTATAGAGGTGCAGGATGCGGTCGGCTTCTCCGTAGCGGAGGCTGCGGAGGACGATGCCCTCGGTCTTCAGGCTGCCGGCCACGCTCGCCTCCGATCATCGGCCAACGCCCACGCTATATTTTGTGAAGTAATGTCCCGGGTCACCATCTACACGACTGAGCCGTGCGGTTTCTGCCGCGTGGCCAAGTCCCTCCTCCAGAAGCGCAACGTCCCCTTTTCAGAGATCAGCCTTGCCAAGGATCCGATCGGACGCACCGAGCTGGTGCAGCTGACCGGGATGATGACGTTCCCCCAGGTCGTCATCGACGACGCCCCGGTCGGCGGCTACCAGGAGCTCGTTCAGCTCGACCGGGCGGGGAGCCTGGCCGAGCTCGCCGAAGCGGCGGCCTGACGGCGCGTCGGCGATCCGGCGATCGTCAGCCCGACCGCGTCGTCGGCGCAGCCGCCGGTCGCCGGCGGGTCGTGCCGCGCGGCCGCGGCTGGCAGCCCTCGCACGCGTACGTACCGCGACCGGCGGCGCGCAGCTTGCGGATGCTCCGCCCGCAGCGGGGGCACGGCTCGCCCTCGCGCAAGTGCACGAGGAACTGGTCCTGGAAGGTGCCGCTGACGCCGTAGGGGTCGCGGAAGTCGTCGATCGTCGCGCCCTTGGCGGCGATGCCGGCGTTGAGCGACTCCACGACCGCGTCGCGTAGCGCCTCTGCCTGCGGTCGGGTGAGTCGGTTGGCGAGCCGCAGCGGGTGGATCCGGGCCCGGAAGAGCGCCTCGTCGGCGTAGATGTTGCCGACGCCGGCGATCCGCTTCTGGTCGAGCAGGAACGCCTTGATCGGCGCGCGCGAGCTGCGGGCCATGGCGTGCAGGTGCGCCGCCGTGAACCCGCCGTCGAGCGGCTCGACCCCGAGCCGGGCCGCGAAGAACGCCTCGAGCGCCGCGGGCCCGAGCGCCAGCTCGCCGGTCCCGAAGCGCCGCGGGTCGGAGAACGCGACCGCGTGGTCGCCGAGCCGCAGCCACACGCGCACGTACGGCGGCGCGCCCGGCGGGTCGAGCAGGAGCGTGCCGGTCATGCGCAGGTGCATGAGCAGGAACGCATCGCCCTCGAGCTCCCACACGAGGTACTTGCCGCGCCGCGAGAGCCGCTCGACCCTGCGTCCTTCGAGGGCGGCGGCGAGCTCGTCGCCGGCCAGCGGAAGGCACCAGCGGCCGTCGAGCACCTCGAGCCCCTCCAGCGTCCGCCCCTCGACGTGGGGCGCCAGGTGATGGCGGATCGTCTCGACTTCGGGGAGCTCTGGCATATGCTAACGTCGCACGCAGGTCGCCGGGTGGGGTTTCCGGCGACCGGAGGGCGAAACCCTATATTCACGAAGGTCGCCGGGCGGGGGTTTCCGGCGACCGGAGGGCGAAACCTATAGCGCCGAGCCGAGCTCCTCGAGCGTGATGCCCAGCTCGCGCCGCAGCGCGCGGTCGACGAGCCGCGGGCCGGCCTTTCCGCGCAGGTCGGGGTCGTTGAACGCCTCGTAGAGCTCGAGCAGGCGCTCGTGGCCGAAGCGGTCGGCGATGGCGTAGGCGGCGGCCGAGCCGGCGTGGTAGGCGGTCGCCTGCGCGCGGCCGCTGAGGCGCGCGATGGCGTCCGGGCGCGAGAGCGCGGCGAGGTCGGCACCCGGCAGCGCGGCCAGGCGGTCGCCGGAGACGTAGAGCGCGACGCCCTCGGTGAGCCACGCCGGCGTGCGGCCGGACGTCGAGCCGGTCAGCGCCGCATGCGTGAGCTCGTGCGTGACGACCCGGCGGCGCCCGACCGAGTCGAGCGCCGCGAACGGCGGCCAGACGACGACGAGCCTGACCGAGGCCACCTTCGTGGTCCGGGCGGCCGGCCCGCGCTGGATGACGCTCGCGTCGGACAGGGCCGCGAGCGCCTCGACGCCGCGGATCTGGACCGTCAGCGCGCGGGCCTGCTCGGGCCCGGCGGCGACCACCACGAGGTAGCGCCGGCGCAGGCGTCCGCGCGTGAGCAGGTCGCTCATCGTCGCGTAGCCGTCCTCGAGCGCGACGACGAGCTGGTCGACCGGCACCCCGGGCGGCGCCAGGACGACGAAGTGCTCGGACCGGCGCTCGCGGAACGTGTCGACCTCCCACGGCGGCAGCCCGCGGCGACCGCTCGCCGCCGTCACCCGCCAGCCGTCGCCGGTGCGCACGGCGCGCACCCGGCGGTCGAACTCGAACGTGCCGCGGACGCCCTCGATCCCGTAGGCGGCGGCAACCTGGACGGTCGCGCGGTCGCCCGACACGTTCACGCGCCGCGCTTCGAGCGTGACGTCGCGGAGCCGGAGGCGCCGCGCGCGGCGGGCATCCGCGCGGTCGCGGCGCCGCTGGGCGCCGGACGCGGTGGCGGCGTACGCGCGGCGTGCGCCGGCCTCGAGCGCGGCCGCGCGATCGTTCAGGACCTCGGCGATCTGCTGCTCGTCGCTCGGCTCCGGCCGCTCGGCCGGGGTCCCGGGCGTGTCCGTCGGCCGCGGCGCCCGATCGTCGCCACCGCCGCAGCCGACGACGAGCGCGAGCGCGACGCCGCCGGCCGCCCTGCGCACGCGATGAACTCTCGGCGCCGACCCGACCGCACTCCGATGCGCGACGAGCCTGGGCGGCCGTCGTCACGGTGTGAACGGCGTGCCCGGCAGGCCGGGCGCGTCGCGGCCGGCGAGCCAGCGCAGGACGGAGGCGCCGACGTCGGCGAACGGTCCGTCGTGGCGGCCTCCGTGGCCGGCGAAGCGGGCGAGCAGCGGGACGTGCTCCCGCGTGTGGTCGGTGCCCGGGTGGGTCGGGTCGACGCCGTGGTCGGCGGTCAGGACGAGGAGGTCGCGGTCGGGGTCCAGGCGCGGGAGCCACTCCCCCACGGCCGCATCGATCTCGCGCAGCGCGCCGTGGAAGCCCTCGACGTCGTTGCGGTGCCCGAAGACCTGGTCGGTCTCCACCAGGTTGGCGAAGACGAACCCGCCGTCGAGCTCATCGATCAGCTCCTCGGTGGCCGCGAGCGCGGCGGCGTTCGTCGAGCCCTTGTGCTGCTCGTCGACCCCGACGCCGTTGAACACCTGGCCGATCTTGCCCACCGTGTGCACGGGCACGCCCTCGGCCTGCAGCTCGTCCAGGTACGACCGGCTGGGCGGGTCGAGCGCGATGTCGCGCCGCCCCTCGGTGCGCACGAAGGCGCCGGGCTCACCCCGGAACGGGCGTGCGATCACGCGGCCGACGGCGTGCTCGCCGGTCATGATCGCCCGCGCCGCGGCGCACGCCTCGTAGAGCTCCGCGAGCGGGACCTCCCGCTCGTGCGCCGCGATCTGGAGCACCGAGTCGGCCGACGTGTAGACGATCAGGTCGCCGGTCGCCAGGTGCTGCTCGCCGAAGTCGTCGATGACCTCGGTGCCGGAGTAGGGCCGGTTGCAGAGGATGCCGCGGCCGGTTGCCGCGCGCAGCGCGTCGAGCACGTCGTCGGGGAAGCCCTCGGGATAGGTGCGCAGGGGCACCGGCGTCACCACCCCCATCAGCTCCCAGTGGCCGGTGATCGTGTCCTTGCCCGGGCCGAGCGGGTGCAACCGGCCGTGGACGACGGGGTCCGCGACCGGCGGCGCACCGACCAGCGGCATGATGTTGCCGAGCCCGAGGCCGGTCATGACCGGCAGATCGAGCCCGCCCGCCGCCTCGGCGACGTGCCCGAGCGTGTTGGCCCCGGCGTCGCCATAGTCGGCGCTGTCGGGGAGCTCGCCCACCCCGCACGCGTCGATGACGATCACGAAGGCCCGGCGCACGCCGGGCAGCGTAGCCTGGATCCACCGATCATCGTGGATGCAGGCTTAGTGCTCGCGGTCGAAGCTCCGGCGCATTGGTCACGACGCCTTCGCGCGCGGGTGGGCGTCGTAGTAGACGTCCTTGAGGCGCTCGGCGGAGAGATGCGTGTAGACCTGGGTCGTCGCGATGTCGGCGTGCCCGAGCATCTCCTGCAGCGAGCGCAGGTCGCAGCCGCCGGCGAGCAGGTGTGTCGCGAAGGTGTGGCGCAGGGTGTGCGGGCTCATCTTGCCGTCGAGCCCGACGGCGCGCGCGTGGCGCTGGACGATCTTGTAGAGCCCCTGGCGCGTCAGGCCGCTGCCGCGGTGGTTGACGAAGAGCCGCGCCTCCATGCGGTCGCCGACCAGCTTCGGCCGCCCACGCCCGAGGTAGGCGACGAGCGCGCGCGAGGCCGCCGAGCCGATCGGCACGAGCCGCTCCTTCGAGCCCTTGCCGCGGGCTCGCAGGATCCCGCTCTCCAGGTCCACGTCGCCGAGCTCGAGCCCGATCGCCTCCGACGCACGCAGCCCGCAGGCGTACATGAGCTCCAGCAGGGCGCGGTCGCGCAGGGCGGCCGGCTCGGTTCCGCGCGGGGCCTCGAGCAGCTTGCCGACCTCGTCGCGGGTGAGCACCTGCGGCAGCTTCCGGCCCTGCTTGGGCGCGCGTAGGTGCACGGTCGGGTCGTCGGAGATCAGGTCCTGCCGGCGCAGGTGACGGTAGAACGAGCGCAGGCAGGCGACCTTGCGCTGGAGCGTGGCGGGCGACACCGCCGGGCGGTCCTCGGCCCCGGCGGCGAGGTCGGCCACGAAGTCGGCGAGGTCGCCGTGCCGCGCCTCCAGGGCCTCGGTCCCGGTCCGCCGCAGGTGGGCGCCGAGCTGCAGCAGGTCGGAGCGATACGCCTCGAGCGTGTTGCGCGACAGGCCGCGCTCGAACTCGAGGTAGGCGAGAAAGTCGAGCAGCAGGTGCTCGAACGCCTGGGTGTGCGCGGCGATGGCCATCGGACCAATCTCCTTCGCCGCCGCGGCCGTCCGCTCCTGCGCGCTGCAATCCTCCGCCCATGGAGTGGGCGAACGAATCGGGCCGGCGGCTCGAAGGGCTACGACTCACTTCGCGCTCGTCCTGGTCGGCGGTTAGGGTCCGCAGATGCGACGCACATCGATTCTCACCGGCGCACTCGTCCTCACCGGCGCCATCGCGATCAGCGCCTCCGCGGACACGCCGCCGACCGCCCGGATCGCCGCGAAGAAGATCACGGCTGCGGGCGTCGGTCAGGTCAAGCTCGGCATGACGTTCCAGGAGGCCCGCGAGAAGGGCCTGGTCGGCAAGCTCCGGCCCGGCTGCGAGCTCGGCGGCCCGAACACGCGCATCGCCCGGCTCCGCTCGCCGCTGCGCGGCTTCGTGAACCTCACGACCACCAGCCCGCGCACGATCCGCAACGTCCTCATCACGCGGGGCGCGCGGGCGCGCGGCGTGAAGGTCGGCGACCGCATCAAGGACATCAGGGACGCCTATCCCGGAGCGAAGGTGAACAAGCAGACCGAGGAGATCTTCGGGCTCTGGCTCGTCCGCGTGCCCAAGAGCGACGGCGGTCCGATCCGCTTCTCGGTCCCGGTCGACACGAAGCGGATCAACGCGATCGGCGTGCCCCACATCCCGTTCTGCGAGTGAGCCGCCGGCGGCCCGATCAGCGACCGAGCCGCTCGCGCAGCGCGTAGAGCCCGATCAGGGTCTTCGAGTCCCTGGTCTCGGCGAGGACGGCGTCGAGGTCCGCCAGCGGGCGCACCTCGACGTCGATCCGCTCGTTGTGGTCGACCTCCGGGCGCTCCTCGACGTCGGAGATACCGGTGGCGAGGAAGAGGTGCACCTCCTCGTCGCTGAACCCCGCCGACGTGTAGAACGAGCCGAGCGGCTCCCACCCGGAGGCCTGCTTGCCGATCTCCTCGGCGAGCTCGCGCCTGGCGGTGTCGAGCGGCGACTCGCCCTCCTCGTCGAGCTTGCCGGCGGGCAGCTCGAGCAGGTCGGGCGACCCGATCGCCTCGCGCGGCTGGCGGACGAACCACAGGTCGTCGCCGTCGAGCACCACGATCCCCACCGCCCCGGGGTGCGTGACGATCTCGCGCTCGACCTCCTCGCCGTCCTCGTGCCGGAAGCGGCGGCGGACGACGGTGAAGAAGCCGCCCTCGTAGATGATCTCCTCGCCGGTCGGCTCGAAGCGCGAGCTCATGCCGCGGCCGCCTCCTCGAGCAGGACGAGCGCGACGTCGAGCATCCCCTCCAGGGCCGCCACCGAGACGCGCTCGGTCGCCTCGTGGTTGCGCTCGGTGCCGT
The DNA here is from genome assembly GCA_963830725.1 of uncultured Solirubrobacteraceae bacterium. Classification (GTDB taxonomy): domain Bacteria; phylum Actinomycetota; class Thermoleophilia; order Solirubrobacterales; family Solirubrobacteraceae; genus DASSUW01. The sequence continues at coordinate 78,877 of CAWHNO010000003.1, forward strand.
TGGCGAGGTTGACGCACGGAAAGCCGGCGGCCTGCAACGCGTTGGCGTCCGATCCGCCGCCGGTCTGGATGCGCCGCGGCTCGTAGCCGCAGGCGCGCAGCGCCGCCTCGGCGGCGACCAGCTCGGGCGCGCTCGAGCGCACCCGGAAGCCGGTGAAGAGCTTCTCGCACACGACGTCGACGTCGCATTCGGCCTGCGCGGCGCCGTCGTGCAGCGCGTCGACCATGCCCGCCACGACCTCCTCCACGCGCGCCGGATCGAGCGAGCGGGCCTCGCCGAGCACGCGGCAGCGGTCAGGGACGACGTTGGTGGAGCCGGTCCCGCCGCGCACCGAGCCGACGTTCGCCGTGGTCTGGTCGTCGATGCGGCCGAGCGGCATCGAGGCGATCGCCAGCGCCGCCGCCAGCACCGCGCTGCGGCCGTCCTCGGGGCGGATGCCGGCGTGCGCGGCCTTGCCGTGGAAGGCGGCGTCGAGGCGGAAGTAGGTCGGCGAGGCCACGACGACGTCGCCGATCGGGGTCGCGTGGTCGAACACGTAGCCGAAATCGGACCGCAGGCGGCCGACGTCGAACGCCTTGGCGCCGACCAGCGCGTCCTCCTCGGAGACGGTGAAGAGCAGCTCGAGGCCGACCGGGGCGCGCTCGACGGAGGCTCGCCGCGACACTTCCAGCATCACCGCCACGGCGGCCTTGTTGTCGGCCCCGAGGATCCCGTCGTGGGCGTTCTCCCAGCCGCCGTCGACCAGCACCGGCTCGATCGGCGCCTCGGTCTCGACGGTGTCGAGGTGCGCGCACAGCAGCAGCGACCGTTCCGAGCGCCCCGGGATCCGGGCGAGCAGGTTGCCGGTCTCGTCCTCCTCGGCCTGAACGCCCATGCCGCGCAGCTCGGCGATCACGCGGTCGGCGCAGGCGCGCTCGTGACCGAACGGGCTCGGGATACGGCAGAGGTCGGCGAACAGCTCGGCGAGCCGGGCCTTCTCGGCCTCGGAGGCGGGCCTCACGTGCTGTGTGCGGCCTCGTGCGCCGTGATCTCCTGCGGCCGGCGCTCACGCGCGCGGCCCAGCGCGGCGGCCACGAACTCGCGGAACAGCGGCGCCGGGCGCTCGGGACGCGACTTGAACTCCGGGTGGTACTGGGAGGCCACGAAGAACGGGTGGTCGTGGATCTCGATGATCTCGACCAGCCGGTCGTCCGGCGACGTGCCGGAGATCACGAGGCCGGCGGCCTCGAGCCGCTTGCGCAGGTAGTTGTTGACCTCGTAGCGATGCCGGTGGCGCTCGTAGATCACGGCCTCGCCGTAGAGCTCGCGCGCCTTGGTGTGCTCGTGCAGCTTCACGGGGTCGGCGCCCAGGCGCATGGTGCCGCCCATGTCGGCGACCTCCTTCTGCTCGGGCAGGAGGTCGATCACCGGGTAGGGGGTCTCGGGGTCGAACTCGGTCGAGTTCGCGCCCTCCATGTCGACCACGTGGCGCGCGAAGTCGGCCACCGCCATCTGCATGCCGAGGCAGATGCCGAGGAACGGGATCCGCTGCTCGCGCGCGATCCGCGAGGCGGTGATCTTGCCCTCGATCCCGCGCACGCCGAAGCCGCCGGGGATGAGGATGCCGTCGGCCTGCCCGACGCGCTCGCGGACCTCCTCGTCGGCCAGCGTCTCGGAGTCGACCCAGTCGATCTCGATCGGGCAGCCGTGCTGGAAACCGGCGTGGCGCAGCGCCTCGGCGACCGAGAGGTACGCGTCCTCCAGCTTGACGTACTTGCCGACCAGCGCGATCCGCACCGGGTCATTGCTCGCGGCCTCGCTGGCGCGGCGCATGAGGCGCTCCCAGTCCCCGAGATCGGGCGGCGGGACGTCCTCGATGCCGAAGTGCTCGAGCACGAAGTCGTCCACGCCCTCGGGGTGGAAGTAGAGCGGGACCTTGTAGATGTTGTCGACGTCGCGCGCGGAGACGATCGCCTCCTGCGGCAGCGAGGCGAAGAGGGCGATCTTCTTGCGGACGTCGCTCGGCAGCCCGCCCTCGGACCGGCACACGACCATGTCGGGCTGGATGCCGATGCGCCGCAGCTCGTTGACCGAGTGCTGCGTGGGCTTGGTCTTGAGCTCGCCGGCGTGGCCGATGTACGGCACCAGCGTCAGGTGGATGAACATGCAGCGGCGGCGCCCGACGTCGACCGGGAACTGGCGGATCGCCTCCAGGAAGGGCAGCGACTCGATGTCGCCCACCGTGCCGCCGATCTCGGTGATCACCACGTCGACGTCCTGGCTCTCGGCGATCAGCTTGATGCGGTGCTTGATCTCGTCGGTGATGTGGGGCACGACCTGGACCGTGCCGCCCAGGTAGTCGCCCCGGCGCTCCTTGCGGATGACCGAGTTGTAGATGGCGCCGGCGGTGACGTTGGAGCCGCGCGAGGTGTTGGCGTCAGTGAACCGCTCGTAGTGCCCGAGATCGAGGTCGGTCTCCGCGCCGTCCTCGGTCACGAACACCTCGCCGTGCTGGAACGGCGACATCGTCCCGGGGTCGATGTTGATGTACGGGTCGAACTTCTGCAGCGCCACCGTCATGCCGCGTGCCACGAGCAGACGGCCGATGGAGGCGGCGGCGATGCCCTTGCCGAGCGAGGAGACGACCCCGCCGGTGACGAAGATGAATCGGGTGCGGGGGCGTGACTCAGGCATTCGCGATCCTCCTGCCCGGCCAGTCTAGAACGCCCCGCGGCGGGAGGGTCAGGCTGCCTTCGGCAGCTCGCGGAGTGGCGGCGGGAGGAGGGTCACGCCGCCTTCAACAGCTCGCGACGTGGCGGCGGGAGGGTCACGCCGCCTTCAACAGCTCGCGGGCGTGGCGGCGGGCGGCGGCGTCGCCGTCCTCGGCGCCGAGCATGCGCACGAGCTCGCCGACCACGTCGCGGCGCTCGAGCCGCGTGACCGTGGTGGTGGCCGTGTCCGAGGACGTGTCCTTGACGATCGTGAAGTGCCTGTCGGCGAGCGAGGCGATCTGTGGCAGGTGGGTGATGCAGATGACCTGGCGACCCTCGGCGAGATCGCGCAGCTGCTCGCCGACCGCGCGCGCGGTCTGGCCCCCGATCCCGGCGTCGACCTCGTCGAACACCAGCGTCGCCGGCCCGGCCTGGGCCGCGATGCCCATCAACGCGAGCATCACGCGCGACAGCTCCCCGCCGGAGGCGGTCTCGCGCAGCGGTCCGGCCGGCACACCGGGGTTGGGCGCGATCAGGAACTCGACGTCGTCGCCGCCGCTCGGGCCGTAGCCGTCGCGTTCGGCCACGCGCGCCTCGAAGCTCGCGCCCTCCATCGCGAGCCCGGCCAGCCGTTCGACGACCGCCTCGGCCAGCGACCCCGCGGCCTCGCGCCGCGCGGCCCGCAGGTCCTCGGCCAGCGCGGCCAGCTCCGCGCGGGCCGCCTCCAGCCGCGCCTCGCCGGCCTCGAGCGCCTCCTCGGCGCCGGCCAGCTCGTCACGCCGGCGGCGGCACTCCTCGGCGTGGGCGAGCACGGTGGCGATCGTCCCGCCGTGCTTGCGCTTGAGCCGGTCGAGCAGGGCGAGCCGCTCCTCGACCTCGTCGAGCCGGCCGCGGCGGGGCGTCTACGGCCTCGGCGTAGCGGCGCAGCTCGCCCGCGAGGTCGTCGGCCTCGACGGCGAGCGCCTGGACGCGGTCCGTGAGGGCGTCCAGCGCGGCGTCGACGCCTCGGACGGCCTCGAGGGCGGCGGCCGCGGCAGCGAGGGCGGGTGCGGCCGCGCCGGGCGGGCCGTCGCCGTAACCGGCCTCGGACGAGCCGCTGAACGCCGCGCGCGCGACGAACCGCGGCGCGTGTCGTCGCCGGTCACCGCGGCGACAGCGCCGGCGGCGGCGCCCATGAGCGCCGCCAGGTGGCGGAGCCGCTCGCGCTCGGCCAGCAGCGACTCCTCCTCGGCCTCGCTCGGCTCCGCGCGGTCGATCTCCTCGAGCTCCCACTCGAGCAGGTCGAGCTCGCGGTCGCGCGCTCCGGCCCGCGCGCGCAGCTCGTCGAGCTCCTCGCGCAGCGACCGCTCGCGCGCGTACGCCGCCGCGAACGCCTCGCGCCGTGCCGCCTGGTCGGAGCCGCAGAATCCGTCGAGGATCTCCAGCTGCGCCGAGGCCAGCGTGAGCCGGCGATGCTCGTGCTGCCCGTAGAAGGAGAGCAGCGCCCCGCCGATCTCCGCCAGGTCGCCCGCCGTCGCGCTCCGGCCGCCCACGTAGGCGCGCGTGCGGCCCTCGGCGCTCACGCGCCGGGCGAGCACGAGCTCGTCGGCCTCCTCCGGCAGCCGCTCGGCCAGCGACTCGCGCAGCGCCGCGGGCAGCGCGAAGACGCCTTCGACGTACGCCTCGGAGGCCCCCGGCCGCACGATGCCGGGCCGTGGCTTGCCGCCCAGCAGCAGGTCGAGCGCGTGCGCGAGCACGGTCTTCCCCGCCCCGGTCTCGCCGGTCAGCGCGTTCAGGCCGGGGCCGAGGCCCAGCTCGGCCCGCTCGATCAGCAGCAGGTTCTCGACGCGCAGTTCGTGGAGCACGGCGCGAGGGTCTATCAGCGCCTCCCGACGGAGCCGCGAATCGGCACGAAGTTGTAACGCTTTCGAGGAGCGCCAGTGAAAGGGCGAAGCCCGGTCAACCGAGCCACGGACGGCGAGTCTCGATCAGACCTGCCCCCGGACGGGGCAGGGGGAACCTCTCAGCCTGGATCCACCGATGACCCGTGGATGCCTCGGCGCCGTGGGCCGAGTCAGAGTCGATCGGCCGCGCATCCTCGTGGTGGATCCACTTGGGTCGCGGCCGATCGGCTCTGGCGAACGGCCACGGTGTCGAGGCGCCGCGGGGATCGGTGGATTCAGGCTTAGCGCGCGAGACGTCCGAAACGCTCGCGCAGGCGGTGGTAGAAGCTGGCTCCGGGGAGCTGCGCGAGCGTGCCGCGCGTCTGCGCGAAGCCGATGTGGAGGTCCTCGCCGGGCGGCAGCTCGCAGGTCGGGCGGCCGTCCACGTGCACCTCGACCGGCTCCTCGCGCGAGGCGTTGTTGACCGTCAGCAGGTCGCCCGGCGCCACGACCAGCGCCCGCGCGGTCAGCGAGTGCGGCGCGACGAAGGAGACGACGTAGCCCTCCACGCCCCAGGCCATGACCGGTCCGCCGTTGGCGAGGTTGTAGCCGGTCGAGCCCTGCGGCGTGGCGACCACCAGCCCGTCGCAGCGCACGCGGCCGATCTCCTCCCCGGCGAGCCCGTACGCGAGGTCGGCGACGCGGTGGCCGGGCTTGCGGTGGATCGAGATGTCGTTCATCGCCGTCCAGCTGCCCTCGGGGCGCCCGACCGAGATCGTCGGCAGCTCGAGCGTCTCGAACTCGCCCGCGAACGCGCGGTCGAAGTGCGCGCCGAGCCCGTCCGGGTCGACGGTGGCCAGGAAGCCGACCTCGCCGAAGTTGACCGCGAAGACCGGCACGCCGGTGCCCGCGTAGTCGCGCAGCGCGGTGAGGATCGTGCCGTCGCCGCCCAGGACGACGCACAGGTCGACGTCCTCGAGCTGCGTCGAGTCCAGATCGATCCCGTCGCCGGGCGTGAGGTCGTGCTTGGCCGTCTCGTCGGCGTCGAAGCGCAGCACCATGCCCGCCCGCCGCGCGGCGGCGACCAGCTCGCGCATGGCCGACGCGGTCTCCGCGACGCGCCGGTGGGTGAGCACTCTCGCCGCCTTCACACCTCGACCCCCGCGAGCGCGTCCTCGGGCGCCTCGGCGCGGCCGCCCTGCCCCAGCCACACGAACGTCTCCCGGTTGCCGGCCGGCCCGGGCAGGCCGGAGGGAGCGAACCCGAGCACCGAGGCGCCGCTCGCCCGCGCCGCGGCGGCGACCGACGCGACCGCCTCGCGCCGCAGCGCCGGCTCGTGCACGACCCCGCCCTTGCCGACACGCCCGCGGCCGACCTCGAACTGCGGCTTGACCATCGCCAGGCAGTCGAAGCCCTCGGCGGCGCAGGCCAGCACCGCCGGCAGCACCTTCGTCAGCGAGATGAACGAGACGTCGACCACGATCAGGTCCGGCGCGTAGGGAAGCATCGCGAGCTCCAGCGCACGCGCGTTGGTGCGCTCGATCACGGTTACCCGTTCGTCGCCCCGCAACCGCCAGTCGAGCTCGCCGTAGGCGACGTCGAGCGCCACCACGTGCTCGGCGCCGCGCTGCAGCAGGCAGTCCGTGAAGCCTCCGGTCGAGGCGCCGACGTCGAGCGCCCGCCGCCCGGCCACGTCCAGGCCGACGGCGTCGAGCGCGTTGGCGAGCTTGACGCCGCCGCGCGAGACGTACGGCGGCGGGGCGTCGACCGCCAGCTCGACGTCGTCGTCCACGAGCTGGCCCGGCTTGGCCGCCCGCGCGCGGCCCGGGCCCACGTGCACGTGCCCGGCGAGGATCGCCGAAGCGGCGCGCGTGCGGGACGCGAACAGGCCGCGCTCCGCCAGCAGGCTGTCGAGCCGGACCCGGGGCATCCGCGCAACAAGGTAACGGTGATCCACCTCACCGTGGACGGGACCGGCGTTCCGGGGCGATCCTACGCGCTGGACGCGCCCTCGACGCGCGCCTTGAGCCCGCGCGCGAACTTGTCGAACGACGGCTGCAGGTCGGGCATCGAGCGCCAGATCAGCGGCAGCAGCGGGCCGGTGTACTCCTCGCGCATCGTGAACCGCGTACGGTCGCCCTCCGGCACGACGCGATACGTCCGCACGCCCTTGAACAGGCCGAGCGGCATCCCGCCGCTCCACGTCATCTGGCCGCTCGTGAGCTCCGCGACCTTCACCGGGAACGCGCGGCCGGGATTGGCCTCGGAGTAGACCTTGATCTTCTCCCCCTCGGCGAGCCGCCCCTCGACGCGCTCCACGAGGACGACGAGGCGTGGCTGGTACTGCAAGGCGTTCTGGTCGTGCAGGTCGGCGACGAGGAGGTGCGGGCCGGCCCCGGCGAGGCGGTGGGCGTTCCCGCGGGAACGCCCCACGCCTACTCGATCGCCGAGCCGGCGCGCTACCTGATCGCGATGACGCCCCGGATCCGGGAGCTGATCGTGCGGCTCCACGAACCCGGGGCGACCGATTGGCGCGCGTACGCCAGCGAGCTGCTCAGCCGAGCAGAAGCGTGATCGCCGCGCAGAACTCTTCGTCGGACACGAAGCTGGGGTGCGGCCCGGACAGCCGCAGCGAGAGCTGCTCGAGGAAGATGCCGCCCGGTCCTGGGCTGTTCACAGGGTCGGTGTCGAACAGGTAGGTCTCCCGGATCGCGCCGCGATCCCGCAAGACCAAGCGCCCGCTCGCGTCCACGAGGTTGAACGACCGGCCGGACTCGACCGTCGTGAACTGGAAGATCGAGCCCTCTACGTGCGTGGCCTTGACGTCGCGGACGATGCCGTTGCCCCAGACCGTGAAGAACCGACCGTTGGCCGTGTTCGTCCACTTCGCCGTGAACTCATAGTTGTCGAGCCCGAAGAACGCGGTGTCGAGGTCGTCCTTGCCGACACGAATGCGGAGCGTTGCCGCTGGCGGTGTAATCCACGCGAATGTCGAACCCGCACTCGGTGAACCCATCGGTGCCCGAGTCCGTGTAGTGCTCGTGCTGGATCACCGTGGCCTGTGCCGGCAGCGCGATGGCCAGCAGCGCGACCAGCGTGCCGAGCGCGAAGAATCCCTTCCTCATATCCTGCTCCTCACCCCGCCGTCGTTTCGCGCGACCCTATCCGCGGCGCCGACACGTCGTCTATGGACGAAAGGTCAGACCAGCGAGCCGCGCGGTTCGAGCACCGCGGCCTCGATCCGCTCGGCGATCCGCTCGGCCGTGTAGCCGACCTCCTCGTGCAGGAGCTTCGGCGCGCCGTGCGTGACGTAGCGGTCGGGCAGGCCGACGCGCAGCATCCGCGGCGCGGCGCCGCCGTCGGAGAGCGACTCCCAGACCGCGCTGCCGAAGCCGCCCATGAGCACGCCCTCCTCGATGGTGACGACCAGGTCGTGCTCGGCGGCGAGCTGGGCCAGCAGGCCGGCGTCGAGCGGCTTGGCGAAGCGGGCGTCGGCGACGGTGACGTCGAGCCCGTGCTCGGCCAGCAGGTCGGCGGCGCCGAGCGCCTTGCCGACGCCGGTGCCGTAGCCGACGATCGCCACCCGCTCGCCCTCGCGCAGGATCTCCCCGGTGCCGACCTCGAGCACGGTCGGCTCGCGCGGGATCTCGACGCCGACCGCCTCGCCGCGCGGGTAGCGGATCGCGGCCGGGCCGTCGGTCCGCAGCGCGGTGTGCAGCATGTGGCCGAGCATCGCCTCGTCGCGCGGCGCCATCAGCGTGATGTTGGGCAGCGGCCGCAGGTAGGCGATGTCGAACGCGCCGTGGTGCGTCGGACCGTCGTCGCCGACCAGACCGGCGCGGTCCAGGCTGAACGTCACGTTGAGGTTCTGCAGGCAGACGTCGTGCACGATCTGGTCGAAGGCGCGCTGCAGGAAGGTCGAGTAGATCGCGGCCACCGGGCGCATGCCCTGGAGCGCGAGGCCGGCCGCGAACAGCACGGCCTGCTGCTCGGCGATGCCGACGTCGAAATAGCGGTCGGGCATCGCCTTCTGCAGGATCGAGAGGCCGGTGCCGGAGTTCATCGCGGCAGTGATGCCGACGACGCGCTCGTCGCGTTCGCACTCGCGGACCATCGCCTCGCCGAACACCTGGGTGTACTGCGGTGGAGCGACGCTCTTCTTGGGCTTGGACGGAGCGGGGCGGCGGTGCTCGATCGAGTTCGGCTTGGCGGCGTGCCACTTCTCCATGCCCTCCAGGCCGCCCTCCTCGGCGGGCGCGAAGCCCTTGCCCTTGACGGTGGCGACGTGGATGACGACGGGCCGCTCGGCCTCGAACGCGGCGCTCAGCGCCTTGCGCACCGCGCGCACGTCGTGGCCGTCGATCACGCCCACGTAGGCCCAGTCGAGCTCCTCCCACCAGAGGCCGGGCTGCCAGAGCGCCTTGACCGACTCCTTGAGCTGCGGGCCGAGGCGCTCGAAGCGGGCGCCGATGCCGCCCGGCAACCGCGTGAGCCTCTCCTCCACGCCCTCGCGGGCGCGCCAGAACTTGGGCTCGAGCCGAACGCGGTTGAAGTAGCGCGACAGCGCGCCGACGTTGGGAGCGATCGACATCCCGTTGTCGTTGAGGATCACGACGATCGGGGTGCCGAGGCCACCGGCCTGGTGGACCGCCTCGAAGGCGACGCCGCCGGTCATGGCGCCGTCGCCGACGACGGCCACGACCTTGCCGTCCTGCCCCGCGCCGTGGCGCATGGCCTCCTTGAGGCCGACCGCGTAGCCGATCGCGGTCGACGCGTGGCCGGCGCCCATGATGTCGTGCTCGGACTCGGCGATCGAGCAGAACGGCGCGAGGCCGTGGTACTTGCGGATCGTCTGGAGCTGGTCGCGGCGGCCGGTCAGGACCTTGTGCGGGTAGGCCTGGTGGCCGACGTCCCAGATCACCTTGTCGCGTGGCGAGTCGAGCAGTGAATGGACCGCGACGGCGATCTCGCAGGCGCCGAGGTTGGCGCCGAAGTGGCCGCCGATCTCGCCGACGGTGTCGATCAGCAGCTCGCGCACCTCCTGCGCGACCTGCTGCAGCTCGTCCTCGCTGAGGCCGTGCAGGTCCTGGGGGCTGTCGATGCGGTCGAGGATCGTGGTCATGACGTGCGCGTGTAGATGAAGTCCGTGATGTGCTCGAGATCGTCCGCGCTGCCCGCTCGCTGAAGGGCCTCCTGCGCGCTGCGATGCGAGTCGGCGGCCATCCGGCGCGCGCCGTCGAGACCGTATTGGCTCACGTAGGTCAGCTTCCCATGGCGCTCGTCACTGCCCTGCGGCTTCCCCAGGGCGTCCTCGGTACCGGTCACGTCGAGGATGTCGTCGACGATCTGGAACAGGACCCCAAGCTCCGCCGCGAAGGCACGGAAGCCAGCCAGTCTAGTGGCTGACGCCTCGTCGCTCGTGAGGAGCAGCACGCACTCGACCGAGGCGCCGATCAGACGGCCGGTCTTGAGCTCGTGCAGACGGCGCAGGCTGACGTCGCCGTGCGGGACCAGGCCGCGGACGTCGATGTACTGCCCGCCGACCATCCCGTTGACCCCGGTGGCGGTGGCCAGCTCGGCGGCGGCGGCGAGCAGGTTCGCCGGCTCGGCGCGCTGGTGCTGGAGCAGGTGGCGGAAGGCCTCGGCGTACAGGCCGTCACCCGCGAGGATGGCGATGTCCTCGCCGTACTTGACGTGGCACGTGGGACGGCCGCGACGCAGGTCGTCGTCGTCCATCGCGGGCAGGTCGTCGTGGATCAGGCTGTAGGTGTGGATCAGCTCGAGCGCGGCGGCCAGCGGCAGGACCTCTTTCGGCTCGCGGCCGAGGGCGCTTGCCGTCGCCAGCGCGAGCACGGGCCGGATGCGCTTGCCGCCCGCGAGGAGTGAGTACCGCATGGCCTCCTCGAGCCCGTGGGTGCCGGCCTCCTCGGCGAAGTGCAGGCCGTCGAGGTACTGCTCGAACTGCTCGCGCAGGTGGTCCGGGTAGCTCAAGACTCGAGCGCGAGCTGCCCTGCCGGCCCGCCGCCCGCGTCGGCGGCGCGCACCTCGCGGTCGAGCTCGGCGCCGGCCTCGCCGGCCAGGCGTGCGCACTCGTCGACCAGGGCGGCCGCCCGGTCGGGCGACAGGTCGCCGGCGCGGAGCTCGGCGGCCGTGCGCTCGAGGCGCTCGACGATCCGATCGAGGGCTTCAGGCGGCATGCGCGCCGCCATTCTGTCGCACCTCGCGCAGGACCGCACCGAGGATGCCGTTCACGAACCCCGGAGCGTCGGCGCCGCAGAACGCCTTGGTGGTCTCGACCGCCTCGTCGATCGCCCCCTCGGGCGGGATCGGGTGGTCGGCCTCGACCAGGTCGGGGTGCAGCATCTCGAGCAGGGCGGTTCTGAGGATGGCCTTTTCGAGCGGGGCGATCCGGTCGATCGTCCAGCCCTTGGCGTTGCGGGCGATGTGCTCGTCGAGCTCGTCCGCGTTGTCGGCGGTGGCGTGGGCGAGCGCTCTGGTGAACGGGCCTGCTGCGGGCTCGAACATCTCGTCGAGGGGGCGGCCGGTGACGTCGTGCTGGTAGAGGGCGAAGACCGCCGCGCGCCGTTGCTCGGACCTACGCACGCGACATGTACGAGCCGGAGCGCGTGTCGACCTTGACGCGGTCGCCGATGTTGACGAACAGCGGCACGTTGACGATCGCGCCGGTCTCCAGCGTCGCGGGCTTGTTGCCGCCGCCGGACGCCGTGTCGCCCTTCACGCCCGGCTCGGTGTGGGTGACCTCGAGCTCGACCGAGGCGCTGAGCTGGATGTCGCTCGGCTCGTTGTCGATGAAGAGCAGATCCACGCTCTCGCTGGGCTTGACCCACTTGAGGGTCTCCTGGACGCCCGCCTCGGGGATCGCGAGCTGCTCGTAGCTCGTCTCGTCCATGAAGTGGGCGTCGGTGCCGTCGGCGTAGAGGAACTGCATCTTGCGGGCCTCGGTCCGCACGGGCCGGAACTTCTCCCCCGCCCGGAACGTGCGGTCGATCACGGCGCCGTCTGCCGCGCGGCGCAGCTTCGTGCGCACGAACGCCCCGCCCTTGCCGGGCTTGACGTGCTGGAACTCGAGGATCTTGAAGACGGTGCCCTCGACCTCGATGTGGTTTCCGTTCTTGAACTGGTTCGTCGAGATCATCGGCTGTTGATTCTAGGTCGGCGCACCGGCGGCGCGGATGCGCTCGAGCGTCTGGGCGCGCTGCGCGATGGCTTGCGCCCAGGTGACGCGGATCACGCGCTCGCCGTGCGCTTCCAGGATGGCCTGGCGCTCGGCGTCGTCCTCGCGGGTGAGGCGGTCGTCGTGGTAGGCGGCGCCGTCGGCTTCGATCACGAGCTGCTGTTCCGGCCAGCGGAAGTCGGGGATCAGCTTGCGGCCGTTGAGCGTGAGCGGTCGGTTCACGTCGGGATGCTTGAACCCCGCAGTGAGGAGGAGATCGAGCACGGTGTCCTCGAGCTCGCTGCGGGTGGGCGCGTGGCCGGTGGCGAGGATCTTGGTGAGCTTGGCGATCCCCGGGCGGGGCCCGAGGCGGTCGACGGCTTCGAGGATCTGGCGGACGGTGACGAGGCTTCGCTGGGCTTCGCGGACGGTTCTTCGGAGGGCGCGGTAGTGGAAGGTGGCGGCGAGGTCGATGAGGGTGCGGGCAGGGGTGGTGATGGGGATGCCCTTGTGTCGGGTGACGTCGCGAACATCTCGCTTTGAAGTGCGGTGGACGCGGATGCCCTTGTGGGTTCTCGCGGTGGTCGTCGTCACCTCGGGGAAGCGGTCGTCCCAGCGGACGAGCCCGTAGAGGGCGGCGGCCGAGAAGTGGCTGAGGACCGCGGTTGGGCCGCAGGCCTTGACGGCGGCGAGGAAGCGGCCTTCCGGTGGGAGGTTGGTGTGGCCAACGGCGTAAACCCCGCGGTAAAGGGGGTGGAGATGCCCGTTGCCGACGCGTCCCATGATCTCCTTGCGAGTCAGCCCGCACATGCGCAGTTCGTCGAGCGACATCACGCCCCACTGCTCCGCGGCGAGACGGGCGACCACCACATCGGGTCGAGTGATGGGTTTGTTCCCGTGGGGGGAACAAACTCGACAATCGGTGGGCATGGGGCCGATCGTGGCGAGGATCGTGTGACGGATCTACACGTGTTTGCATCGGATATGACCACGCGGGCCGTGGAATGGCTGCTCGACTCGGACGAGCCGGCCATCCGGCGCCTCGCTCGCCGCGACCTTCTCGGCGAGGCGGTCGAGGACGCCCCCGCCGCCGGTCCCAGGGTCCGCGCCCTGCTCGACGGCCTCAATGACGAACGCGTGCACCCGTACAGCAAGTGGGACGGCGCGCACTGGCGGTTGGTCTCCCTCGTCGAGCTCGAGGCGGCCGCGGACGAGCGGCTCATCGCCGCGGCGAACGCCGTCCTCGCGTGGCTCACCGGTGACCGCCACCGCGCCTCGATCAAGACCATCGATGGCCTGCCGAGGGTCCACGCCTCACAGGAGGGCAACGCGCTGGCGGTCTGCTCCAGGCTCGGCATGGCCGGCGACCCCCGTGTCGCGCGACTGGCACGGGACCTCGTCGCCTGGCAGTGGCCCGACGGCGGCTGGAACTGCGACCCGAAGGCCGGCGGCCGCCGCTCCTCCTTCCACGAGTCGCTGATCCCGGCCTACGGCCTGCACGAGTACGCGGTCGCGACCGGCGACGAGGATGCGCGGCGGGCGGCGGGCCGGACAGCCGAGCTGCTGCTCGATCACCGGCTCTTCCGTCGCAAGGACACCGGCGAGCCGATCCACCCCGACTGGCTGCGACTGCACCACCCGCCGTTCTGGCACTACGACATCCTGCACGCGCTGCTGATCCTCGGCCGCATGGGCCGCGTCGGAGACCCGCGCGCCGGGGATGCCCTCGACGTGCTGCGCCAGAAGCGCCTCAAGGACGGCCGCTGGCGCGCCGGAGGCTCGTGGGTGCGCGGCAGCGGCCGCGGACCGAACGAGATGATCACCCTCAACGCCCTGCGCGTCTTGGCGCAGGCCGACGCGCGCGCTCAGATCGCGGCGGAGAACACGATCATCGCGAGCAGCGTGGTGAGCCCGAAGTAGCCCAACGCGCAGCCGACCAGCGCCGCCGACCGCCCGATCTGCCTGCCGCCGGAGCGTGCGATCTGACCCAGCGCCACGTGGCCGAGGATGACCGCGGCGATCGAGCCGAGCCAGCCGAACCAGATGAAGCCGGCGATCAGCGAAACGATCGCGAGGGCGTTCACCCGCCGCGCGGGCTGGACGAAGACCAGCGGCTCGGGCGGCGGCGCGGGCACCGTCACGTCGGCCGTCAGACGTGTCAGCTCCGAGCACCAGCGCGCGCGATAGGCCTCCTCGAGGCGCTCCTCGAGCTCATCGCCGTCGAGCCGGCCCTCCAGCGCGGCCGTGCGCAGGCGCTCGACCGTATCCTCGCGATCACGGTCCGAGGCACGCAGGTCGGGGTTGGCTGGCTGGTACGACACCGCTGTCGCCAGGGTAGTGCCTGGCGACAGCGATGTTCAGCCGATCAGTCGCCCGAGTCGTACTTGAACGAGATCGCGAGACGGACGCGGAAGGCGCTCACCGCCCCGTTCTCGATCGTCACGTCCTCGCGGACGACCTCGGCCACGCGCAGGTCGCGGACGGTCTTCGCGGCCGTCTCGACCGCACTGCGCGCCGCGGCCTCCCACGACTCGCTGCTCACGCCGATCACCTCGGTGACGCGGTAGACGCTGTCGGCCATCGATCTCCTCCCGGTTGCGGGTGTGTGCGGCGGGACTCTTTCACGAAACGACCGAGGCCCGCCGGATGGCGGGCCTCGGGTCCATGCACGAGCGACCGAGGCCGTGATGGCGGGCCTCGGTTCCCGGCGCCTCAGTTGAGGATCAGGTAGCGCTTGTCGTCCGGTCGAACGGCGCCCAGGCCTGCCCTCGATCGGCGGATGCCGCTTGCAGGTGCGCGACTTGACGTACGGCAGGCAGGGGTTGAACGGGTTCGACGCGAGCCCTGTCCACGGACGGTCCGACGCCGGTCGGGTCCATGCTGCATTCGGCGGGTCGAGCGCCACGCCATCGAGCGCGCAGGCTGCGGCTGCAGCTCCATGACGTTCGGGCACGTCGTCGTGGTCCTGGTCGTCCGCGCCGTCGCGGATGCCGTCGCCATCGCGTGTCCGGGTCGTCGACTGCACGTCGGTGCCCGGGTAGGTGAGTCAGGGCGTCTCCTCGTCGTAGCAGGCCGTCCCAGTAGCCCGGCGTGTCATGCAGCCACGTGTCTCCGCCCAGTTCGTCAGGCCGTCGGCGTCCTCGTCGCGCTCGGAGTCGTCGAGCCAGCGTTGCCGCGTCGGAGTCGTCGAGTCAGGTCGTCCCGTCGTAGTCGGAGCTCGGCGTCGACGTCGCTCGGGTCGAGCGTCGTCGTACTGGTTGAGGTCGACGCGATGTCGCGGAGGCTGCGCGTCTCGTCGTCCACCAGTCCGGGATCCCGTGTCCGGCGAGGACAGGTCACGTCACCGAGATCGACGATCGAGACGCGGTTGCGGTCGCGCAGCCAGCGCACCGTCGCCGTCGACGAACCGTCGACGCGTAAGTCGTACTGCTCGGCTGCACGGCCGCCGGCTGCGTGGGCGTGCGGCGGCCGACGCCGGCACACGGTCGCTGCAGCGAGTACTGCTTGCCGGCCGAGTAGCTCAGGGCGTTCGCGCGCGCCGCGGGCGCGGCGACGCTTCCAGAGCGCGAACTCCTCGAGCAGCGTCAGGGCGTCGCCGTCGTGGTCGGTGTTGCGCGTCCGTGCCGTCGAGCGGGTTCGGGTACGGCTGCTTGCTCGGGTACGGCTGTACGAGTGCGGGTCCCTGGTAGCTGGTCGTCGTTGAGGTCGAGCGCCGACTGGTACTCGTAGCCGTCTTCGACACCATCGCCGTCGGTGTCCGCCCGGCAGGCGTCAAGCAGCTTGCTGAGCTCCGCCTCTTCGGCATCGGAAAGCAGGTCGTTGTCAGTCATCCGCGTCATCGCTGTTGGCCACGCCGTCGTTGTCGCAATCGGCGTTGGGCTCGACTACCGGCGGCACGGGCGGCACCGGCGGCTTCTCAGGTCCAACGATCGCCGGGCTGGCCGGCGCCGGCGGCTTCTCAGGTCCAACGATCGGCGACTTGGGCGGCGCCGGCGGCTGAGGTCCAACGATCGGCGACATGGCGACCGATGTGAAGCTGCGGCCGAACCGCGTCGACAGCACGCGCAGCTGGAGCCGCGTCGCCACGGGCGTCCCGTTCACGACCGGCAGGGCCTTCTCGAGCCGCTTCGGCAGCTTGACCTTGAGCATCTTCTTCGTGCTCTTGTCTGACCGGACGAACACGACCTTCGCGCCCTTGCGCTTGAAGGCGACGGCGTTCTTGCCGATGCCGGGCCGGAAGTTGCGGCCTCGGAGCGTCAGCGTCTGGCCGACGACCACGTCCGTCGGCGCGACTTGCTCGACGACGGGCCTCTTGGCGGCTTCGGCAGTGGCCGTGCCCGCGACGGCGGGCACCAGGAGTGCGGTCAGCGCGGCCAACTGGCCGGCGCGACGCAGCATTGGGCGGGTGCGGGCTCGGGATTTCATCGCCCCGGGTATCGGCGGGCGCCCGCCCGAGCTTGAGTCCTACTGGACGACTGTCAGGTCCTTGGTGGTGCCGGTGAGCACCTCGTGGCCCTCCTCGGTGACCGCCACGAGGTCCTCGATCCGCACCCCGCCGCGGCCCGGCAGATAGACGCCGGGCTCGACCGTGACGACGTTGCCGGCCACCAGCCGGGCGTCGCCCGTGCGGGCCAGGCGCGGGCCCTCGTGGACCTCGAGGCCGACCCCGTGGCCGAGCCCGTGTCCGAAGTGCTCGCCGTGCCCGGCGGCCTCGATGATGTCGCGCGCGACGGCATCGATCTCGCGGCCCTCCGGGCCCGGCCGGACCGCCGCCAGCGCCTCCGCCTGGGCTCGCTGGACGAGCGCGTAGGCCTCCGCCAGGTCGTCGGGCAGGTCGCCGGTGGCCCAGGTGCGCGTGCAGTCGGAGCAGTAGCCGTCGATCCGGGCGCCGACGTCGAGCGTGACCAGCGTGCCGCGCGGGATCGCCTCGTCCGTGGGCGCCGCGTGCGGCAGCGCGCCACGCGGGCCCGAGGCCACGATCGAGGAGAAGCTCGGCTCCGCTCCGCGCCGGCGCATCTCGGTCTCGAGCGCGAACGCCACCTCCCGCTCGGTCCGGCCCACCAGCCCCTGCTCGCGCAGCATTCCGTAGACCTCGTCGGCCAGCGCGGCGGCTGCGGCGATGCGCTCGATCTCCTCCGGCTCCTTGACCGCCCGCAGCGCCTCGACGATCCCACCCGCCGGCTCCAGCTCGATGCGGTCGGGGATCACCTCGCGGAGCCGCTGATGGCGGCGCACGGAGACGTGGTCGTCCTCGAAGCCCACGCGAAGCTCGCCCTCCGGCCAGCCCTCGCCGAGCGCGGTGATGAATTCCTGCGGGCCCTGCTCGCGGTCGAAGTCCGGCACCTCCTCCGCGGCCTGCTCGACATAGCGGAAGTCGGTGATGAAACGGCGCACGTCGCGGCCCACGACCGCCATGCCGCTGGACCCGGTGAAGCCGGTCAGGTAGCGCAGGTTGACGAGGTTCGTGACCAGCAGCAGGTCGAGCCCGCGCTCCTCGAGCCGCTCGGCGACGCGATCGGCTCGGCTCACAGCGCGTCCCTGAGCGCCACCAGCGCCTCGCGGTAGCCGTCGGGGCCTTTGCCGCTGACCTTGGCCACGCAGACGCCCTCGAACACGGACACGCGCCGGAACTCCTCACGCGCCTCCACGTCGGACAGATGCACCTCCACCGCGGGCAGTCCGGAGACCTCGACGGCGTCTCGGAGCGCCCACGAGTAGTGCGTCCACGCGCCCGGGTTCAGCACGAGCCCGTCGGCGTAGTCGGCCGCCTTGTGGATCTCCTCGACGTACTCCCCCTCGTGGTTGGTCTGGAAGAAGCGTGCGTCGAGGCCGAGCGCGCGCGCGAAGCCGTCGATCCGTTGCTCGAGCTGGGTGAAGGTGAGCCCGCCATAGTGCTCGGCCGGCCGGCGGTCGAGCGCGTCGAGGTTGACGCCGTGGAGCACGGCCACCCGGTTCCTCATGGCGCGCGCAACTCTGCCACGGCGCGCCGCAGCTCGGCTTCCTCGACGGGACGGCCGGGCCGCACGTCGCCCGGGGCCTCGACCAGCACGAAGCCCACGCGCCCGCCGCGGCGCTTCTTGTCGCGCCGTGTGGCGGCGACCACGGCGCCCGGCTCGACGGCGCTGTCGAGTGAGGTCGGCAGCCCACGCGCGGCCAGCAGCGCGGCCACCTCGGCCCGCAGCGCGGCCTGGCCCGACAGCTCGAGGGCGGCCAGCATGCCGAGCCCGACCGCCTCGCCGTGGCGGTAGCGCCGGTAGCCGGTGACCGTCTCGATCGCGTGCCCGACCGTGTGGCCGAGGTTGAGGATCTGGCGCCGGCCGGCGTCGCGCTCGTCGCCGGCCACCACCGCGAGCTTGGTGCGTGCGCAGGCGAGCACGAGGTCGCGGTCGAGCGGGGCGCCCGCGCGCACGCGCTCCCACAGCGTGCCGCCGGCGATCAGCGCGGTCTTGATCACCTCGGCCCAGCCGGCCGCGAGCTCGGCCTGCGGCAGCGTGGCCATCGTGGACGGATCGACCAGCACGGCCGCGGGCTGGTGGTAGGCGCCGGCGTAGTTCTTGCCCTCCGGCAGGTCGACGCCCGTCTTGCCGCCGTACGCCGAGTCGACCTGGGCCACGAGCGACGTCGGCACCTGCACCACCTTGACCCCACGCTGGTAGACGGCCGCGCAGAAGCCCGCGACGTCGCCGACCACACCGCCGCCCAGCGCCACCACGTGGTCGTCGTGGTCCATCCCGGCCGCGGCGAGGCCGCGCAGCAGGCGCTCCACGGTGGCGAGCGTCTTGTGCTCCTCACCTGCCGGCATCGAGAGCTCACCGGCCGCGTCGGGGACGCGGTAGAGCGCGCCCACCGACTCATCGGTGATCACGAAGCGCCGGCCGGGCACCGGCCAGAAATCGCTGCCGACGAGGCCCTCGGCGACGTGCACCGGGTAGCTGCCCGAGGCGGCGGGCGCCCACAGGAGCTTCGTGCCCGCGGGGGCGCGCGCGAGCGAGCGCAGCGCGTGCACGGCCTTGCGGACCTCGTCGCGCGAGGAGTCGAGCAGCACGGCGTCGGCGAGCGAGTCGTAGAGCGGCGTGCGCTGGGCGTGCAGCGCCATGAAGCGCTCGCGGTCGCGCGCCAGCGGCCGGCGCTTGTTGCCGGCCCGCCGCCACGCGGTCTCGATGTCGACGTCGAGCAGGACCACCGTATGGCGATCCAGCAGCGCGCGCACGCGCTCGGAGGTGACGGCACCGCCGCCGAGCGAGAGCACCGGGGCGGGCGGGCGCTCCAGCCAGCCGCACACCAGCTCCTCCTCGAGCGCTCGGAAGGCCGGCTCGCCGTGCGCCTCGAAGTAGCTCTCGATCGTGGTGCCGAGCCGGCGCTCGAGCTCGTGGTCGGCGTCGACGGCGCGGACGCCGAGCACCCCGGCCGCGGCGCGCGCCGCGGACGTCTTGCCCGCGCCCATGAAGCCGATGAAGACTAGGGCCGGCGCTTCCATCCGATGCGCCGCTCGTAGGCCTCCACGGCGGCGCGGACGTCGTCGATGTGGTCGCCGCCGAACTTCGCCCGGTAGGCGTCGGCGAGCACGATCGCCAGCATCGCCTCCCCCACCACGCCGGCGGCGGGCACCGTGCAGGAGTCCGTCCGCTCGCGCAGCGCCTCGGCGGGCTGCCGCGTCGCAATGTCGACCGACCGCAGCGGCTTGGTGAGCGTCGGCAGCGGCTTCATCGCGCAGCGCACGATCAGCGGCTCGCCGGTCGTCATCCCGCCCTCGATGCCGCCCGAGCGGTTGGTCTCGCGGTAGTAGCCGCGTTTGTCCGAGTAGAAGATCTCGTCGTGGGCCGCGGAGCCGGGGCGGCCGGCGAGGTCGAACCCGTCGCCGATCCCGCAGCCCTTGATGGCCTGGATCGAGAGCATGGCCATGCCGATGCGCCCGTCGAGCCGCTCCTCCCAGCTCACGTGCGAGCCGAGCCCGGGCACGACACCGAAGGCGCGCACCTCGAAGACGCCGCCGAGCGACTCGTTGCGCTTGCGCAGGACGTTGATCTCTTCGACCATGGCGCGCGAGGCCTCCTCGTCGAGGCACCGCACCGGCGAGGCGTCGACCTCCGCGAAGTCGTCCGGGACCAGGCCGTCGGGCTCCGGCGCCTGCACCGAGCCGATCTGGGTGACGTGCGAGAAGACCCGCACGCCGAGCGCAGCCAGGAAGCCCTTGGCCAGCGCGCCGCCGGCCACGCGCGCGGCCGTCTCGCGCGCGCTGGCACGCTCGAGCACGTTGCGGACGTCGGTGAAGCCGAACTTCTGCACGCCGGCGAGGTCGGCGTGGCCGGGCCGCGGGAGGTGCACCTCGGGCACGTCGGCCTCGACCGGCCACGGGTTCATCCGCTCCTCCCAGTTGGCGTAGTCGCGGTTTGCGACCCGCACGGCGATCGGCCCGCCGAGCGTGCGGCCGTGGCGGACGCCGGAGGTGATCTCGGCGCTGTCGCGCTCGATCTTCATCCGCCCGCCGCGGCCGTGGCCGAGCTGGCGGCGGGCCATGTCGCGATCGATCGCGGCAAGGTCGAGCTCGAGGCCCGCCGGGAGACCCTCGACGATGCAGGTCAGGCCGGGCCCGTGGGACTCCCCGGCGGTGACGACGCGCAGCGGCACGGCGTCAATGCTACGTAGCGCTCATCCGCCGCGGCTCCCGTGGAAGCCGCGGCGGAGTGGCACGTCCCCTACTTGACGTCCGTGTCGCCCTTGCGCTTGATGTCGACGAGGTCGAGCTGGTACTGCGCGACGGGCTCGGGGTCCTCGCCCTCGGCCACCTCGGCCTCCGGGTCGAAGACGTCGAGGAACTCGGTCTCGCCGACGGCGAGTTCGACCACCTCGCACGAGCTCGGATGGGGCTTGCAGACGCCATCCCCGTCCACCTCGACGGAGGCTTCAACAAGGAACTTGGCCCGCTTGCCGTCCTTCGTCAGGCCCATGTAGATGAGCACCGGCGTCTCGTCTTCGCCCTCCCCGCCCAGCGGTGCGAGCTTGGGAAGCAGCATGCGCTCGAGCGAGTCGCTCTTCGCGTCGCCGAAGCGGACGATGACGGAGTTGGCGGGGTAGGTCTTCTTCTCGGGCGCGGCCGGGGCCGGGATCGGATACGGGAGCGGACTCGGCATGCTCCCCCCGCTGCTCCCCGGGAACGACGGCGGCTTGATCGTCGTCGTGCTATAGCCCGGGTCAGGCGAGCCGCCGGTAGTCGGCGCGGTGGCCTGCTGGGTGGTCGGCTCCGGCTGCTTCACCGGGGCCGGCTTGAACGGGTCCTTGCGGACGCCGAGCACCCGACGGCGGCGGTCGCGATCCTCGGCCGCGGCCTCCGCCACGACCGGCGTCGCGAGCGAGTCGTCGACGTTGGTCCCCCCTACTGGGGCGGGAGCCGGGACCTCGGCGGCCTCGGGATCACGCGCCAGCACGACCGGGATCGCGACGAGCGCGACGAGCAGCACCACGGCGACCGGCCACAGCCGGCGGTTCACCAGCTGGTGCCAGGTGGACTTGACGACGTTCATTGTGCGGCTCCTGCGTTAGCAGTGGTCGTGGGCGGCGTGCTCGCCGACTGCGACGGCGCAGGCGGGGCGGCGCCCGGCGTGTCGCCGGACACCGGCTCGACCGGCGGCACGATGTACGTGGCCGCGCCGATCTGGGCCTGCATCTGCGGGAAGCCGGCCGGGGAGGGCACGATCGACACGCTCTCCAGCCGCAGCAGCCGGCCGGTGACGTTCACGCGCTCGTTGTTGACGGTCACGAAGTGCTCGAGCCGCGACATGAAGGTCGAGAGGTCGAAGTAGCCGCCGTTGAAGGTGAAGCTGAACGGCATCGCCGACATCGCCCCGCCCGCGACGGGCACTGCGCCCGGCGCGGAGGCGAGCTCACCGCCGGTCGACTGCCCGTCGCCCGGAGCGGGCGTGGCGCCGCTGGCGCCGGCGAGGCCGGAGCCGAGCTCGATCTTCTCGAAGTCGACGCCGCTGCGGTCGGCAGCGCTCTCGAGCTGGACGATCAGCGAGCGGACGTCGTCGTCGACCGGCACGGCCTTGCCGAGCCGGGCGAGCGTCGTGTAGTTGGACTTGTAGGTCTTGCGCGCCTGCTCGTAGCCGGCCAGCATCTGCTGCGCCTGGGTGAGCTCCGCCTCCTTGGCCGCGACGTCGGTGTCGAGCTTCGCGATCTCCTCGCGCTTGGGCGCGAGGGCGAGGAAGTAGAAGGCGCCCACCGCGAGGCCGACGGCCACGACGGCGGCGAGGATCTTGTTCGTGCGGGTCATTCGGTACCGCCTCCCTGCGGCGCGGAAGCGTCGGTGGGGCCGGTGAAGGCGGGGTCGCCCTCGGCGGGGTCGGCGGGCGGCGTCGCGTCGCCCGAGGCCGACTGATCCGTCCCGGACGGGGTCCGTACCGCCTGCGGCGTTCTGCGGCTCGGCGGCGGAACCCTGGACGGTGATGTCCTGCACGCTCGCCGGGACCTCGCTGCCCTCGAAGAAGATCACGAGCTCGAAGGTGGGCGGGCGGCTGCCGGGGCACGGCGTCCCGGTCGTGCCCGCAGGAGTGGCCACTGCCTGGGCTTGGGCGACGGCTGTGGCCGCGCCGGCGGTCGGCGCCGGCTTGAGCGACTTGCCGAGGCTCACGCGGGTGACGCCGTCGACATTGCGCAGGCGAGACATCAGCGTCGCAACGTCCTCCTGAGTCCGCGTGCAGCCGTTGAGCTGGATCGCGGGAGCGGAGATCGCGGACCTGACCGACGAGCCGCCACCGCTCGCGGAGCCGCCGGCCCCGTTCGCGATGGTGCCGTTGAGCGACGTCAGGGTCACGTTGGCCGGGATGGCGCGCGAGACGTCACGCAGCGCCTGCTCCCAGTCGAAGCGCGAGGACGCGAGGTCCTTGACGGTCTGGATGCGGGTCTGGGCCATCGCCTCGAAATCGGCGTACGGCTTCAGCTGATTGGCGCGCTGGGTCGTGGTCTCCGCCTTGGCGGTAACCGTCTCGAGCTTCGCCTGGCGGTCCTTGACCATGTTGGTAGTCAGGACGTACGCGGCAAGCGCGATCACGCAGGCGGCGAGCGCGCCGAGCACGACGAAGGCGGCAATGCCGCCCGGCTCGTCGGCCGGCGCCTTCCGGGTCGCGACCGAGGACGCGCCGCGAAGGTCCGGGGGGAGCAGGTTGATGGCCTTCATATCGCTTGGGGTATCGGCAGACGCCGGAGGTCTCTTGAGGCGTCCGCGCCTAAGCGAACGTGTTGAGGTACCAGTCGACCATCTCGTCGCCCGCAAACAGGGCGACGACGCCGCCGAGGGCGAGGAACGGGCCGAACGGGACCGCGGTCTTGCGGCCCTCGCGCGTGCCCTTGCGGGCGATGACGAGCGCTCCGACGAGCGTGCCGGCGACCAGGGCAATGAAGATCGCAGGCCCGACGGCTCGGCCGAGGAAGAGGCCCAGGACCGCCGCGAGCTTGACGTCTCCCATCCCCATCCCGCTCGGGTACGCGAGCAATGCGATCAGGAAGAACCCGCCGGCGGCGGCTCCCGCGATCAGGTGCTCGGGCAGCGCGCCGGGATCGGTGAACGCGACGAGTAGCGGCGCGACGACCGCGCCGATCAACGTCAGGCGGTTCGGGATGATCCGGTGGTCGAGGTCGATCAGCGTGATCGGGACCAGCAGCAGCACGAGCGCGAGCCCGAGCAGCGCGTCGGCGTCCGCCCCCTTGACGATGACAACGAGCCCGCACAGCAGCCCTGTGGCCGCCTCTACGAGCGGATAGCGCGGCGAGATCGCAGCCCGGCACGAGCGGCAGCGGCCGCGCAGCAGCAGCCACGACAGCACCGGGACGTTGTCGTAAGGCCGGATCGGCGTCTCGCAGTGCGGGCAGCGCGAGCGGGGCCGCGACAGCGACTCGCCGCGCGGCAGCCGGTAGGCGACGACGTTCAGAAACGAGCCGAAGACGGCTCCGAGCACGGCGGCGATCACGGCTGGACCTCCCGGAGGCACGCAGACATTAGGTTCTGCTCACGCGATCTCGTCGACCGCGAGGCCGGCGGCTACGGTCAGCCGAGCGGCGTCGGCATCCGCGTCCTCGGCTGCGACGACGGCCGCCTCGAGCGGCAGCTTCAGCTGCTCGGAGAGGGCCTCGACGAAGCCGGGGATCGCCAGCGCGGGACCGGTGACGATGCCCCCGTTCAACCGGTTCGGCGCTCTCCTGCGTGCGGTAGAAGTTCAGCGAGTTCCGCACGGTGTCGGCGAGCTCGCGCACGCCCTCCTCGAGCGCCTCGCGCGTCGCCTCGACGACGTGCCTCTCTCCCTCGACGTCGTCGAGGTCGGCGAGCAGGCCGACGTGCCGGAGCCACTGGTGCGCGTGCTCGAGCGTGAGCCCGCGCGGTCGGCCAGCGAGGAGGCGATCGCCTCGAGACCGCCGGCGGCCGCTCGCGTGAAGAGGCAGCCCGACTCGTTGGCGACGGCGACGTTCACCAGGCCGCCGACGGCGACGTAGAGCGTCGCTCCGGTCGGCCGGGGCAGCGCCCGGAGCATGCCGAACGCCGCGAGGTCGACGCCCTCGACCTGAAGTCCCGCGGCGTCACACGCCGCATGGAGGCGCTCGACCATCTCGCGCCGGACGGCGACCACGACGACGCGCGTCCGCGGGCCGGCTGCGGTCTCGACCTCGCCGAGCGCGTGGAAGTCCAGCACGGCCTCGTCGATCGGCATCGGGATGTGGTCGGGAGCGACGGCTTCGGACCTGCGCCTCGAGCGCCTCGGCCGACGGCATGACCGGCAGCTCGAGCGTGCGCGCGACGATGCGCTGGTTGGCGATGCCGAGGCGCACGCGGGTGGGCAGCTCGTGTTCGGTGAAGAGCGTCCTCAGCGCCGTCGGCCAGCTCCATCGGGTCGGAGGCCTCGCCATCACGGAGGATGCCCGGGCGGCAGCTCGGACACGGCTCCCGGGTGAGCGAGACGGAGCCGTTCGCGCTGGCGACGGCGGCGGCGATGTGGCTGGGGTCGAGCTCGAGCCCGACGACGGGGGTGGCGGGCTGCTTTCTCTTGAACACGGACTCCGTTATCGGCAGCCGCCGAGCACTGCTTGAGCGTCAGGAGGCTGCGCTGATCTCGCGGAACGTGTTCGGCACAATGCTCGCGGTGCCATGCACGTTGAGGCCTTCGAATTTAACCCACACGTATGGGTCGAAGATCAGGTTCAACGCATTCGAGCCCAAATCAGCCCCCCCCTTCCCATCGATAGAAATTGCTCCGTGGACGGTTCCCGTGCCCTGGATAGTGACTAGCGTTGCGTCGGAGTTGTCCACATTCGCGTGATAGATCAGCCCGTAGAAGTTAGCATTTCCGCCCAAGGTGATCGGGCCGTTAGCGATGACCACAACCCCTGGCTCTCCCGCAGTGTTGTAGTCGCCATTGAAGATCTTGCAGGTTGACGCGTCCTCGATGAAGACGGTCTCGCCCGGCTTGTCCCCAGCCAAGCTATCCGGACAGCCAGCGGTCACGGGGTTACCGTCCATCTCGGCCTTCGCTCGAAGCGCATCGAGCTCCTCCGGCGTAGTGAGATTTGCCAATCCCGGCCTCGAGTTCACAATTGGTGGATCAATCTCGTGCTTGGCTGGTTGATTGGACTCCTCGTATTCCGCGCATGCCGGCTCCGGCGGCAAACCGTCTAGGAAAGTACAGCGCACCAGGACTTGACCCGAGAACTGATCGCCGGCTCCGTTCGTGTCGATGATCGTTGGCGCGCCCTTGTTGGTCACGCGGAAGTAGCCAGCGGTGAGGACCGAGTCTCGAGGCGGGGCTCAGCGGC
Organism: uncultured Solirubrobacteraceae bacterium; assembly: GCA_963830725.1. Classification (GTDB taxonomy): domain Bacteria; phylum Actinomycetota; class Thermoleophilia; order Solirubrobacterales; family Solirubrobacteraceae; genus DASSUW01. The sequence goes on from CAWHNO010000003.1 coordinate 104,400, forward strand.
GTGGATTCCGGCTCTGATCAACGCGACCATGGTCCGCCGCCGACCCACGACGACCGCGGTCGAGCGTACCCACAGGTAGCCGTCTCCGTTGGCGTCGTATGACGTGCACCGTCGGGATCGAACAGCTGGTCGTTCCAATAGTTGGGCTCGGCAATGTCGTTGTCTCGAACGTGAGTGGTCCAATCCGTGCTCTTGGATTGGTCGACATTGTTGAAGGTCGAGGGCATTGCGTTCTCGCTCGGGCAATCTCCGTCGTCCATGTGGTCCTTGTCGCAAAAGGCGGGATAGGGCGTCGCCGCGTCCGGCCACCGCGTTGAGAGCTGAAAGATCTGGGCGTTCAGCGCGCCCTCGGCGACCTGGAAGGATGACTCGCGTGCGCGCTGGCGCCCGTCCTCTTGCTGTTCGCCGTCCACCTGCGACAGCAGGGCGAGACCGAACGCCAATAGGAGTGTCAGCACGATGAGCGCGACGACCAGCGCGTTGCCACGAGTGTCACTCAGGCGATACAGTGCACAACGAGTTATCACAGGTTACCTGCCTCGGATTGGACTTTCCTTCGAGACCCGCGGGGTCGACGGCCTTCAAGTAGATGATGTGCGGACCCTTGGCGAGCATGATCTGGACCAGAATGCCCGTGGGCGTAGCGAGGTCCTTGCCATCAACGTTCCAGACATATTTCAGCGGTCGGCCCTCGGGGTCCTGAGACGCGGAGCCATTCAGCTGAATTGTCCTCGCAGCGCCGGGAGTCGGAATGAACTGCGCTAGCGGCTCACGGTTTTGGTTGCGCAGGAACACGCTCGTCATGAGCTCGCTCTCTGGAGGGGCGTTCTTGACATTGAGACGCAGGAACAAGTTGGCGCCGATCCGTTCGATGTCGGCGTGCGCCTCGTCGTTAGTTGCGGTGATCACGCCTCCGTCGCCGGAGTAGGTGAACACGGGACGCCCTGGACCGTTCGCCAGGTTCTGCGCCACCGCCTGCATTTCGCCGTTCCAAATGGCCGGTCCCGGGCAACTCGTTCCCGGAGGCATCGTCGGCGTTGTCGGGCCGGTCCAGGTCTGCGTCTGCATCCACAGCGTCGCCGTCGCAGCATCGACGCAATAGCGCACCCGTCGAACGTTCGCCGAATTGAGGCTGCCGTCGGGCTTAGTGCCGGCGACGTCCAGGAAGATCAGGTCGTTGGGATCGTTCCGCTCGACCGAGCGCGGCTGCGCTTCGAGGACGTTCGTGATGTCCGTGGGGCTTGCAAGATTGCGCAACTGACGGGCCATGCGCTCGAGTGACACACGGACCGACGCCTGCTGGTCGTTGACGAGTTGCGCGCGCCGGTCGTTGCGCCAGATGCCATCGATCACCGCAAGCGTCGCGCCAAGGATGAGCAGGCTGATTACCATGCTGACCATCAGTTCGACGAGGGTCATCCCTCGCTGCTCACGGAGCCGGCTCATCCGCCGATTACCGCGATTGTCTTGGGCGATTCCCCGTACCGCGTGTCTACCGCCGAGACCTGATATGTATGCGAGGTTCCGCCGGTATTGCCGTCCTGCCATGTGAGAGTCGTGCCGGCGCCGTACCAGCGGTCATAGCGAGTCCCGTCTCGATAGATGCGGAAGAACGCGATCGAGTCATCCTCGTCGGGGTCCTCGGGATCCGGCCGCCCGAACGTGAGCGTCACGACCGCCGACGAAGTGCCCCGGCCGGTGGTCGTTGCCGTGACAGGCTCCAGCGGCGCGTACGGCCGTTCATTGCTCTTGACGACGGCTAGCGGTGCCGACCAATTGCCGGCACGTGGGGCTCCCGTGTCCGGGTCCCTGTCGTAGGCGCGAACGTGGTAGTAGATCGGGTTGTCATTCAAGGGCGACGAATCGCGGCATGACGTCGCGAGCTTCTGCTCAGCGAAGCTGCACCCGGACACTATTTCGCCTGTGTCGCTTGTGTCGCCGCCGCTCTGATTTGTCCGCTCAACCTCGTAGCCGACGATGTCGCGCTCGGTATTTGCGCGCCACTCCATGTCGACGTCCCCCAAACCGTTCCACCCGCCGACAAGCCCCGTGGGTGGGTCTGGCACGTAGCGATTGAGCGTGATCGTCTCGCTTCGGCTCGGCCCGGATGTGCTGTTCGCGTCGAACGCATCCGCGGTGATCACGTAGGCGCCGTCTGGAAGCCCCGCGACGAGCCAGTTGACACGCCACACGAGCCCGCTCGTGTCGCCAGGCGGCGGGGCGGGCGTCGTTGGTTGGGCGATCCCATCGACACTCCAGCTGATCACCTTCGCCGGAGTAGAGGTGTTGATCTCGAGAGTCAGGTTCGGGTCGGTTGATTTGATGACGTATGACAGCGGGGAGACAACGGGGACCACCGACAGTACGCCGGGACCGCTACCTGGGTTGTTCACGATCTCGGTCTGCGTCACGCTGCGGACGACGCCGTTGTTCCTCCACGAGACGGTGACCGTGACACGGCGGTAGTCCTCCGGGTTCGAGTCCTTCGGGCCACCGCCCGGCGTGTCGTCGCAGAACTTGATGCTGCTGGGTCCGGTTCTACCGCCGTCCTTGGCGTCGTCCGCGGTACAGACCTCCGTCGCCACCGTGAAGGCCGTCCGACCCCGCGGGATTGTGTACGGATCTCCGTCGAGGTCGCGAAGACCTGGCATCTTCTGAAGTTCTGTGTTCAGACTTGTGGCACTCACAAGATGGTCGAACGGGACGCTTCGCGCGCCTTCAGTGATCTCGCGAGCAAGGGATGTGGCCGCCTCGCGCTGCCGGTCGACGACGGTCGCGGCGTTCGCGCGGTCGAACAGGGCGAGCGTGGCGAGGACCCCGACCAGGAGCACGAACGAAGCGACGATCACTTCGACGATCGTGAAGCCGCGCTGGTCGCCGGCCATGGGGATGTCATGCCTCATCATCAGTGTGTAACGGCAATCAGCCGTGCGGACTTGATGGCGCTCGACGCTTGTTCGACCATCAGCACCTGCCGATCCATCGACACCGCGCCCTGCCAGCCGCCATAGGTGTTCAGGAGCGAGACTTCAGAGCGTTCTGGCGGCCTTGCCACGACTCGAGTATCGGCCGACGCGGCTTCGCGCCAAATGGGGTGTCGACCGTATTCGCGTGTTCAGTCCTGCTGACGCGACTCCTGTCCTTGCTGGTTAACGACGAAGCGGGCCCGGAGGCCCGCTTCGCGACTGCGTTGCGACAGTGGGAAGTGCGATCTACCAGGGAGCAGTGGCCGCGCCGCCGATGGTGCGGCTGGTGACGCCAGTGCTCGAATCCTTCGTGATCCAGAAGTCCTTGGTGGACTTCGAGTGGGCGACGATCGTGTAGGAGTCGGCGCCGACGACCGTCACGTCAACCTTGCCCGCCGTCGTGCCGATGTCAAGCCCGGTCTTGGTGTCCAGGCAGGTGTCCACGGTCGTGGCAGTCGCCGGGTTCACGGTAGGCGCGACGTTGTAAGTCTGCGCGTCCACGTAGCAGGACTCCAGCTGGCTGACCATGTTACGGGCGTTGGACTTGGCGTCGGCGTCCTGAGCCTTCGCGCGCTGGCCGAGGAACGCCGGAAGGGCGATAGCGGCAAGGATGCCGATGATGAGGATGACGACCAGAAGCTCGATCAGGGTGAAACCCTTCTCGCTCTGGGCGCGCTTGCGGATCTTGTGAAGCATGTGGTGGTCCCTCCTGAGGGATCGTTGAACCTGTGAACTGCTTGCCAGGTCCTCGGTCCCAAACCACAGGAGGTGGCAGCCCGACTCGCTCCCATCCGGGGAGCCTCGTGGCTTTGCGCCTCGCCCTCACGGACGATTTGCCTTTGACACCTTGGTTCTGGCACCCGGAGTCATCGGCAAATCTCCGGAAGCCTTAAGCCTAAGCCCCGCTTAGAGGGATTTTGGACGAAAGGACTACTCTCGCTTCATGCTCGGCCGCCGGTTTCTGATCCTCGTTGCGGTCCTGATGGGCCTGACGGCCCTTGCGGCGAGCGTGGCGCCGCGGCAGCAGACGCCCGCGTGAGGAGCGGCAGGCGTCGACCCCCACGCCCGCGCCCGCCGGCTCGCCTACGGTCACGACCGTCGAGAAGTCGGTGAGCGCGGACGACGACGACGCGGTCGTGACCGTGCGCTCGGGCGATCTGGTCGAGCTGAGCGTCGAGGGCGACGAGCCTGACAGCGTGAGCGTGCTCGGCCGGATCGACGCGGTCGACCCCACGAATCGCCGGCGCGGTTCTCGCTGCTCGCCGGAAAGCCGGGCGAGTACCCGATCGAGCTGCTCCAGGAGGAGCGCCAGATCGGGACGCTCGTGATCCGCGAGGGCTAGGAGCGCTCGCCGCGCGCGGCTTGCGCGTCGTGGCCGGGCTGGTAGCGCCCGGTGCCCTCGCACCACGGGCAGGTCACGGGCTCAGGCGTGCCGCCCAGGGTCGGAGATCACCTTGCCGGTTCCGCGGCAGGGCGTGCAGCGCTGGGGATCGTGTGGCTCGGCGGGCTCGGTGCTCACCGCCGCCACGGTAGCGGCTAGCCCAGACCGGGCGGGGCGACGGAGGACGCCGCTCGGGCGTCGTCGAGCGGCGTCGAGACCGCCGGACCGGCCTGGCGGTCGGTCGGGAGAGAGCGCCGCAGGGTCGGCGGCACCTCGCGGTCGGTGAGCGGGCGCACCAGGCCGAACCGGCGGAACACGGTCTCGGCCTCGACCGGATCGTGGACCCGGAACAGCAGCCCGTGGATGGCTGCGGCGCCGAGCGGCGAGCGTGCCGCGATCTCGCGCGCCGCCTCCGGCTCGAAGCAGGCGACGGCCGCGGTGCCGAGCGGCCGGGTGAACAGCAGCGCCGCGTTGGGCGCGTCGCGCGCGTCGCCGAGCACGGTGAGTGCCGAGCCGCCACCCTTCGTCCAGAGCCAGCCCTCGACCCCGCGCTCGCGCGGCACTACCTGGCTCGCGCTCAGCCGCTTGAGGACCGGGAAGCGCCCGTCGCCCCCGCTACCGAACTCGACGAGCCCCAGCTGGAGCGTCCCCAGCGGCAGCCGCAGCGGCATCTGCAGCGCCTGCTCGAACGTGATCACGGCCCCCGTCGCGCTCAGCGTGAGCTGTCCCGACGGCTCGAGCTCGAGCGTGTACTCGCGCGAAGGGGTGGCGGGCGGCGGCAACGACATCAGTTCTGTCATCGGCGCGGCGGCGCCGCGAAGTTAGCTACAGGTGCCGGATCGGTAGCGATCGGGGAGCTCTTGGTACCCGGTCGCGACGTAGCGCGCGGTCAGGGCGCGGCCCTGCTCAGGCGTCGCGCCGAGCCGCTGCGCCGTCCAGGCGAGCGCGCGCACGGCGCGGCACTCGGCTACAGCCTCATCGGCGACGCCCGCGAGGTGCCACGACTCGTGTGCCAGCACGTCGACGGCGCGCGCAAGGTCATCGCCGCATGGCTCGCCCCGCTCGGCGCAGGAGAGCTCGGCGGCCCGGCGCCCCTCAGCGAGCGCGTCGAGCTCGTCGCAGGCAAACGCGCGCAGCTTCGCCTCGTCGGAGGGACGGCCCTCCGCGTCGTACTGCACGCTGCCCTCGACGGTGTCCCACGTGAGGATGTGGCCGACAACCCCCGGGCAGCGGACGCCCACGTCACGGCCGGCGATCGCGCTCGCGATCTCGCCCAGCCGCGCCTGGTTGTCGAGACGGTCATGACGCTCCGTGAGCCACCACGCCGGCCCGCCGACGAATACGGCGAGGAGCAGGAGCTTTACCCAGATCGGAGTGCCTCGCCGCGCCGTGCGCATGCCAGGAATATCGGCACACCGGCGCTCGTGCTGAAAGGTTCAAGCGTCGCGGTGGACGCTCTCGGGTGAGAACGCCGGCAGGCAGACCGCGACGTACGACGCGCCGCCCGGCTCGGGCGTCGAGTAGCGCACCCACTCGCCGCCTCGCGCGAGCACCGCCTGGCCGGCGCGCACGTCGAGCGCCCCCTCTGCGTGCTCGACCCGCAGGCAACCCTCCAGCACCAGCGTGTACTCGTCGAACTCGGGCCGCTGACCCGGCTCGACCCAGCCCTCCGGCGAGCGCATGCGGGCGACGCTGACCCGTGCTTCGCCGTTGTTCACCCGGCCGACGTACTCCTCGATCGTCTTGGGTTTGGTCCCCGCGGCCTCAACCTTTGAGGGGGTATTTATGAGCTCGGGCATCGCTCTCGGGTATATCAGCGACGTGGAGAGAACCGAGATCGTGCCGATGCTGCGGGGCGTGTCCCACCAGTGGGCGTTCTGGTGCGCGCTCGCGGCGGCGGTCTCGCTCGTGGCGCTCGCGCCGGCCGGCGTGGCGCGGGTCGCGGCGCTCATCTACGGCGCCGGGCTGTGCGCGATGCTCGCCGCCAGCGCCCTCTACCACCGCTGGAACTGCTCGCCGCGCTTGCGCTCGGTGCTGTGCCGGATCGACCACGGCGCCATCTATCTGTTCGTGGCCGCCAGCTACACGCCCGTTTGCCTACTGGTGCTCGACGGGACGCTGCGCTGGGTCGTGCTCGGCACCGTCTGGGCGGGCTGCCTCGCCGGCGTGGCGCTGAGCGTCGCCTGGATCACCGCGCCGCGGGTACTGTTCGCGCTCACCTACCTCGGCCTCGGCTGGGTGATGGTCATCGCCGCCCCCCGGCTGGTCAGCGAGCTCGACGTCGCGCCGCTGGTCCTGTTCGCCGCCGGCGGCCTGCTCTACTCGGCCGGCGCCGTCGTCTACTCGCTACAGCGGCCCGACCCGTGGCCGCGCACGTTCGGCTTCCACGAGATCTTCCACGCGCTGGTCATCGCCGCCGCCGTCACCCACTTCGTGGCGATTGCCGGCTGGGTGATCCTTCCCGCGGGCTGACCTCGATCTCGAGCAGCTCGCCGCCCTCGTGGTCGACCTGCAGCGTCGTGTGCTCGATGCCGAACTCGTCGTGCAGGATCGCCTCGAGCTCGCGGCGGGCGTCGTGGCAGTCGCTCTCCCGGCCGACCAACACGTGCGCGGACAGTGCCGGAAAGCCGGAGGTCACCTCCCAGATGTGCAGGTCGTGCACCTCGATCACCCCGGGCTGCCCGGCCATCCGCAGTCCGATCGCCTCGGGGTCCAGCCCCCGCGGCGCCGCCTCCAGGAACACGCGGCCGGACTCGCGCAGTAGGTAGTAGGCGGCGCGCAGCATCAGCACCGCGACGAACATGGCGGCTATTCCGTCGGCGCGCTCGAAGCCCGTGAGCAGGATCACGGCGCCGGCGACCGCGGTGGCGATGAACGCCGCCAGGTCGGTGAGGAGGTGCTGGAAGGCGCCTTCGACGTTGAGCGACTCGCGGTTGGCCCCGGCCAGCACCCCGGTCGCGACGAGGTTCACCACGATGCCGGCGATCGCAACGACCAGCACCGCGCCGCCCGCGACCGGGTGCGGGTCGATCAGCCGGCGGACGCTCTCGTACACGAACAGGAGCCCGAGGACGAGCAGCGTCGAGCCGTTGATCGCCGCCGCCACGATCTCGCTGCGGCCGAGCCCGTAGGTCATCGCGCCCGCGGCCGGGCGGCGCGCGAGCCGGATCGCCACCAGCGCCAGGACGAGCGCGCCGGCGTCCGTGAGCATGTGCGCGGCGTCGGAGAGCAGGGCCAGCGAGCCGGCCAGGATGCCGACCACCACCTCCACGCACATGAAGCCGGCGATCAGGGCGAGCGCGATCGCCAGCCGGCGCGAGTCCGCGTCGGCCGAGACGCCGTGGGAGTGTCCGTGATGGTGGCCCAACGACCTCTAGTGTGAGTGGTGCTGGTGCACGACGGCGTGCCCCTTGCCGCGGGCGAGCAGCCAGCGGTTGGCGGGGTACGCCGCCACGCCGGCGATCAGCAGCGCGACGGCCAGCGCCGCCCAGAAGCCGATGTCGTCAAGCCCCGCGTCCATGGCGCCCGGGATCAGGAGGATCACCGAGTTGTCGACGATCTCCATGATCGTGATCGAGATCGTGTCCGAGGCGAAGGCGATCGGTGCCACGGCGGCCAGCGTCATGCCCGAGCGCAGCAGCGGCCAGCTCGTGAACGAGTAGCCGAACAGGAAGGCGAGCGCGACCGCGAGGGCGATCGTGGCCAGGTCAGACCAGCCGAGCGCGGTGCCGATGACGATGCCCAGCACCTCGCCGATCGCACAGCCCGTGAGGCAGTGCACGGTGGCGCTGAAAGCGAGCCGGTTGAGCGACTGGGTGGCGTGGGTCGACATGGGCCGCCAGGCTATCACATACCCTCTGGGGGTATGAGTCTGAAGATCGAGATGCGGCGCGGCGCCGCCCGCTTCACGTACACCGGGTACCCGGGGTAGATCTCGGCGGCCACCGCCAGGCAGCGTTCGCGCTCGGGGCTCTCCAGCTCCTCGGCCACGACGTCGCGCGACACGCCCCGCACCTCCATCCGCGCCCGCGGCTGGGCGCGCAGGTTGTGACGCCAGGCCGGATGGTGGGCCTGGCCGTAGTTCGAGGCCACGACGATCACCGCGCCCTCGATCTCCATGCCGAGGACGGGCGCCGTGGTCTCGCGGCCGCTCCTGGCGCCCGTCGTGGTGAGCATCACCACCGGCAGGCCCGACAGCACGGCGGCCAGCGTCGTCCGCTGGCGTGTCAGCCGGTAGACGACGCGGTCGAGGTGGTGCAGCGCGCGGGCGAAGAACCACGCTCCCGGCCGCGTCGCCGCGAACCGCCGGATGAGGCGGTGCAGCAGATTGGCGTCGGCGTAGCTGTAGCTCATGGCCCCAGGACGAAGCAGTCGAGGCCGCCGCGCTCGCCGTCGCGCGCGAAGCCGAGGCGCTCGAGCAGCCGGCGTGACGGCCCGTTGGACGGCTCGACGCGGGCGATCACGCTGCGCACGCCGGGCTGCACGCGCGCCCATTCCACCAGCAGCTCTGTCGCCTCGGCGGCCAGGCCGGTGCCGCGGGCGGCGGGGACCAGCGCGTAGCCGATCTCGACCTCGCCGTCCTCGTCCGGCGGGCCGTGGAACCCGGCGTCGCCGACGGCGCGGCCGTCGGACCGGCGCACGATCACGTACGCGAAGAACGGCTCGAGGGAGTGGCCGGTGCCGTCGGCGGTGACGATGCGCTCGAGCGCTCCGCGCACGGAGGGCAGCGGGAAGCCCTCCTCCCAGGGCAGGTCGGGCTCCGGCCTCCCCCGCAGCATGGCGCGGGCCTGGCGCGGGGTGATCGGGTCGAGGCGCACGCGCGTCGACGAGAGCATCGCTCCGGCAGCGTACGCTCTGTGCATGTGCCGCAACATCCGAACCCTGCACAACTTCGCACCTCCCGCCACCCAGGAGGAGGTCCACGACGCCGCGCTCCAGTACGTGCGCAAGATCAGCGGATCGACCAAGCCGTCGCGCGCCAACGAGGCGGCGTTCGACCGTGCCGTCGAGGCCGTCACCGAGGCCACGCGCCGACTGCTCGAGGAGCTGGTGACGGCGGCGCCGCCCAAGGACCGCGAGACCGAGGCCGCCAAGCGCCGCGCCCGCTACGAGCTGTCGCGGGCCTGAGGCGGATCGTGAAGCCGCCGTCGGCGGCGACCGGCACCGTCAGCCGGTCGGCGGCGGTGACGGTCGACTCGGCCGTGCGCAGATCGTCGGCGACGACCGTCGCCAGGTAGGCGCGGCCGGGCCGCAGGAAGCCGAGCGCCACGGTCCGGTCCGTGGCCGGCCCGGCGTGGACCGAGCCGACCCACCACTCCCCGCCCGCGCGGCGGGCCAGCGTGGCGTGCGAGTCGGGCGCGCCGTCCGAGCAGCCGCGTCTCGTCCCACGCCACCGGCAGCGCGCGCAGGAGCGCGTCCGCGGCGGGGCGCGACTCGTAGGCGGCCGGCTGGTCCGCGAGGTGCTGGAGTCCCGACTCGAACGCGACGGCCAGGGCGAGCTGGTGGCCCGGCGTCGAGCCGCCGGCCGAGAGCGCGGGCGTGTAGTCCATCGAGCCGACGGCGTTGCGGGTGAACACGAGGTTGACGTCGTGCGCCGCGCCGACGGCGCCGGCGCCCTTGGCGTGCTCGGCGCCCAGCACCGCCTCGATGGTCAGCACGTTCGGCCACGTGCGCTGGATGCCGCGCGGGAGCGTGCAGCCGTGGAAGTTGACGACGAGCCGGCGGCGCGCGGCGGCGCGCGCGATGGCGCCGTAGACCGCGATGCGGGGACGGCGGTCGGACTGCAGGAAGTCGACCTTGACGCCCGCCACCCCCCACTCCGCCCAGCGGTCGAGCAGCCGGGCGCGCCGGCGGGCGTCGCGCAGGTCGCGCCAGTGCGTCCACAGCAGGATCCGCACGCCGCGGCCGGCCGCGTACCGGACCAGCTCCGGCAGCCACGCGGGATCCCAGCCCTCGTCGACCAGCACGTACTCCCAGCCGCGGGCGGCGGCGGCGTCGACGAACTGCCGCTGGGTCTCCGGACGGCGCGGGCTGGACGAGTCCGACCACCACGACCAGGCGGCCCGGCCGGGGCGGATCCAGGACGCGTCGCGGATCCGCGACGGTCGCCCGAGCGCGAGCGGCAGGCTCGAGCCGACCACGTCTCCGCAGGTCGCCGATCACGGCGAGTCGCCACGGGCTCATGCCGGGGTCGTCGCGCGTGACCTGCAGGAGGCCGTCGCGGGCCTCCAGGCGCGCCGCGCCGTGCCGCGAGCCGAGGCCGGCCTCCGACAGCAGCGCCCAGACGCCGGCCGGCGTCGAGACCAGCGCCGGGTAGCCGTACGCGCCGCGCGCCGCGCGCAGGTCGGTGGCCCGGTAGGCGCCCTCGTAGTTGCTCACGTAGCGCTGGAGCCACGCGCGCGAGCCGGCCGGCGCGCGGTAGCGCGGGGCGCCGACGCCGCGCTGCCGGATCGCGACGCCGTCATCGGCGGCCAGGACCTCGACCCGTCGCCCGCCCGTCAGCCGCAGCGACAGGACGGCGGCGCGAAGCCGGTGCACGCGGCGCTTGCCCGCCGGCGTCTCGAACCGGTCGGCCACGCGGCGCCGGAGGATCTCCACGTGGCCGGGCCGGGCCTTCAGCCGGGCCCGGAAGGCCGTTCGTCCCCGGTGCCGCGCGGTGACGGTCACGGCCCCGCCGGCGGCCCGCACCGCCGCGCTGACCGTCCCGTCCGGCGAGCGCACCGTCCAGCTGCGCGCCTCGGCGACCGGCGCCCAGATCAGCAGGCAGGCGCCTACGAGCCCGGCCGTCCGGAGGTTCCCCATAGGGACGAGCTAGCCAGCGATAGGGTGGTAGAGTGGGGGGGAGGGTACGACGCTTATCGCCGCCGGACACCCAGTCCTTCGCCTGCTCGAGCTCGGCGACGCTGAACACGCGCGCCTCGCCCGGGATCATCCACGCGAACATCCGGGTGGCGCGAGCCATCCACTCGATGTCGGTCACGATCGCCGAGCGCTCCCAGGCGTCGTGGTGACGCACGCCGAGGTCGAATCCCAGCTTGGCGTCCGACCACAGCGCGCCGGCCTCGACCTCGTCGAGATCCTCGATCAGGTACAGCGTCCGCAGCTTCTCGCCGCTCTCGACCGCGCGGCGCAGCTCGGGGACCAGCACGTCGTCGTAGTCATCGCGTTCGATCTCGCCCCTGGCCCGGAAGCCGATCGTCCCCGCGGGCATGTCTCGTAGTCGTTCGACCATGACCGCACTGTACTTCTGAGCTGGTGCGGCTGGCCGTACGTGCGCGGTGGCGGCCCGAACTCGAAGACGCTGGGCAGCGCGATAGAGGCATCGGGTGCTTGGCGGGAGTATTCCTGCCATGAGCCCGACCGACATCAACCTCATCCACGCGGCCGCCGCGCACACCGTGCGCCTGAGCCGCCGCGGACGTCGCGCCGCCTAGGACTTCCCCGTGACCGTCACCGTCACACCCCGCCGCCCCGCCGCCGCCGCTCACGCCTTCTCCCTCCCCACCGTGCGTGAGATTCCCCCGGTGCAGCGGCCGGGCGCCTTCGACTCGACCTGGTGACCTGACCGCGGCCCGACAGGGCCCGCGGGCGGTCGAGTCCCCGACGACGACCCCTCCTCCATACACGCCCGCGCGGCCCCGCCGCGCGGGCGCGTCGTCGTCTCAGAGCACTTTGGCAGGTCAGGTTTGCGCGATCACGAGCACGACGGTCATTGCCGCCAGCGCGACGCCGCCGACCGTGAACACGGCGACGGTGCGGAACCGCAGCGGGACGTGGCCGCCGGTTCGCAGCGCATGCTCCAACTCGCGCTGGCGTTGCGCGCCAACGATCAACAGCCCGATCGCCAGAGACGCGTAGCCGACGCCGAGCACCGCGTAGGGCCATGCAGCGACGTCGAGCAGCTCCGGGGCGAGCCGGCCCACACCGAGCGCGCCGACGCTGGCGGCCAGCGCTGTGCGCCACCACGCCAGCCAGGTGCGCTCCGCGGCCATCGACGTGCGTCGCGCCTGGTCGAGCTCGGACGGCGGCGTCGGAACCGCGGGCGGTTGGCCTGCGGCTTCTACGTGCTCTGGGCCCGACGGCGGCTGCGGCTGCGCCATGGCGGCATCTAACACGGTTCGGCCCGTCGACCGGAAGGGATCGTCACCAGAGCCACCGCGGCGTCTGGGCAGTGGCTCATCACCGCTGGTGGCGGGTCTCGACGGCGCGGCCGGCTCGCACCCACCCCGTGAGCGGATCGGGTCTACGATGCCCGAATGGCCAGCCGCTGGGCGTCGGTCTTGATCTGTCTCGCCGCGGCGCTGCTGCTGATCGTGCTGATCGACGGCTGGGCAATCGCGTTTCTGCCGCGGCTGATCGAGAAGCTGGTGTTGAGCGCCGCGTTCGTGGTCCTGGTCGTGCTCGCCGTGCTGGCACTCAAAGGCCGCGACGGCAATCGCGGGCCCAGGGACGCCTGACAGACCGGGCGGCGACCCTGACGTCAGTCGCCAGGGCTCGCTCGTCGGTCGGCGCCGCGATGCACTCGAACCGTGCGCTCGACCAGAGCGCGGAGCGCCGCTTGATCGACGTCGTCGAGGCGTTTCAGGTACAGGCAGCCCTTGCCCAACCTGTGCGGACCGAGCTGCTCCAGCAGCCTCGGATACCGGTCCTGGACGCCGCCCACGAGGTAGACGACGAGGTTCGCCTTGCGAGGTGAGAAGCCGACGAGCGGCGCTGTGCCTTCACGGCCACTGTCGTAGCGATAGTCGTAGCGCCCGAAGCCCACGATGCTCGCACCCCACATCACCGCCGGCTCGCCCGTCCACTCGGACAGCGAGGCGCAGAGCTTCTGCGCGTCCTCGCGCCGAGCGTCGTCCGGCACCGCCGCGATGAACGCCTCCGCGCTTTCATCGCTCGGGAGCGTCTTCTGGGATGCCGCCATGGCTGAGGGTCGATCCTACTAGGGGGCGTGGCTCTTTCAGCCGGGCGGCGCGGTGTTGCCGTCGCCGTCGGCGCGATCCTCCCAGTCGGTCCAGGCGGTGCCGGTCTCGGCCAGGTAGGTGGCGACGGCGACGCCGACGGTCGGGTAGAAGCGCTCGGGGCCGATGGCGGCTTCGATCCCGTAGCGGCGCAGCAGGTCCCGGACAGGGTCCTTGAGCTCGGCGAATGCGAGCGTGCGCCCGTTCGCGTCAAGGTCGGCCTGCAGGTCGGCGAGCGTCTCGGCGGCGGTGGCGTCGATGTCGGTGATCGGCTCGGCGGCGATCACCACCCAGCGGGTGCCGTCGGTGCTCGGCGAGCGCACGGACGCGCGCGCTGAAGCTGTCGGCGTTGGCGAAGAACAGAGGGCGCGTCGAAGCGGTACAGGACCAGGCCGGGGATCAGCGTCGCGTCCGGGTAGCGGCGGGTGTCGTGGTAGCCCTTGAGGTTCTCGACGCGGCCGAGCACGGCGTCGTGCGGGTACCAGGAGCGGCGGATGAAGTTGAGCAGGCTCAGCGCGATCGCGATCCCGACGCCCCACAGCACGCCGACCACGGCGACGCCGGCGAACGCGGCGAGACAGAGCGCGAACTCGGTCCGCCGCCAGTTGTACAGGCGCCGTATGGCGCGCAGGTCGAACAGGCCGAGCACGGCGACGATGACCACGGCGGCCAGGGCGCTGAGCGGCATGTCGTGGACGAGGCCGGTGCCGGCGATCAGCAGCACGGCGAGGGTGATCGCCCCGGCGAGGCCGGCGAGCTGGCTGCGGGCGCCCATGTCCTCCACGACGGCGGTGCGCGAGCCGCTGGAGGAGACGGGGAAGCCCTGGAAGACCCCGGCGGCGAGGTTGGCGGCGCCGAGCGCCGCGAGCTCCCGGTTCTGGTCGACCGGCTGATGCAGCCGGGCGGCGTAGGAGCGTGACAGGACGCTGGTGTCGGCGAAGGCCACGAACGCAATCCCGACGGCGGCTCCGAGCAGCACGGTGGCGTCGTCGAGCGCCACGTCAGGCCAGCCGAACCCGGGCAGTCCGGACGGGACGGCGCCGACGATCGGCAGCTCGTCTGAGAGCCCGAGCAGCGCGACCAGGGCAGTGGCGCCGACGACGGCGATCAGCACGCCGGGCAGCTTGCGGGAGATCAGCCGCAGCCCGAGGATCACGGCCAAACAGCCGACCCCGAAGGCCAGCGCGGTCGGGTCGGTCTGGTCGAGGCCTTGAATGAACTCGCCGACGGCGGCGAGGAAGTTCTCGGAGTCGACGGAGAAACCGAACAGCTTGGGGAGCTGGGAGACGATCACGGTCAGGGCGATCCCGGCCAGGTAGCCGACCCGGACGGGCATCGAGAGCAGCTCGGTCACGAACCCGAACCGGGCCAGGCCGCCGGCCAGCATGATCGCTCCGACGACCAGGGCCAGCAGCCCTGCGAGCGCGACCCGCTGGTCGGGGTCGGCTCCGGCCAGCGGGATGATCGCGGCGGCGACCAGCGGGCAGACCGCCGAGTCGGGGCTGATGATCAGGATGCGGCTGGGGCCGAGCAGGAAGTAAGCGACCAGCGGGATGAGCGTCGCGTACAGTCCGGTGATCGGGGGCAGCCCGGCGAGCTGCGCGTAGCCCATGCCTTGGGGGACGAGCAGGGCGGCGAGCACGACCCCGGCGAGCAGGTCGCGGCGCAGGCCGGGTCCGCGGCGCCCGGCCAGCAGCGCGAGTCCGGGCACGAAGCGCCTGAGCTGTGCCGTGTTCACCCGGCCGACCTTAACGCGCACCGGGGCGGCCGGCATACCCCGGTGCGGGTGCCCGTACACGCCCGCGCGGCACACGCCGCGCGGGCGCGTCGTCGTTCCTGCAATCAGCGGAAACGGCGCGGGAACTGCTTGATGATCCCGGCGCTGAGTGTGTCCGCCATCCGCAGGATGTGGTGGTGGATCTCGTCGTAGTCGCGGACGTCCTCCTCGTACTTCCCGCCGAGTCGGTTCACCGCCTCGCTGAGCGTCTGGTCGAGGTGCATCCTCATCATGCGGCGCATGGCCCTCTTCGGCCAGTTGCGTGGGTTCGCCTCGTGGAGGAAGTCGGCGACCTCGATGGCGTTGGCGTACCACTCGTCGGTCCGCTGTTCGATGAGCGCCTGGTCGCCGGACCTCGCAGCCTGCAGGAGGGCGACAGCGCCGGTGATGTGCTCCTTGAGGAGCGCCGTGAGCCGGTCGCCCGCGGCCCTGCCGTAGTAGGGCTTGACGGCATTGCCGATGTCGACCTGGTTCTGGAGCAGCCTGGCCTGCGTGGCCGGCAGATCCGGGAGGTCGTGGGCGAAGCTGATGATGGCCAGCCGGGTCCACGTGATGTGGTCCTCCCAGAGCCTTCTCATGGAGTCGTGGAAGGCCACCGTCTTCTGCGTCGGGCCGGCAGCCCTGACGATGTGACTATGACCTGCGTCGGCGTGGCCTTCGTGCGTGCTTGAGACAGCGAGGACGAGGGACGCCCCGGCTGTGGCGATCACACAGGCGAGAGTGAGCATCTTGGCTTGCATGCACCGGTCAGCGTCAGCCGCCGCCGATGTGTTACCTCGCCGACGCGCCCGTTTTCCGGAACGACGAAGGCCGCCCGGTGGGCGGCCTTCGCGGACCCTCAAGACGTGTTCGGCGCGGCTACTTGATCGCGTCGTAGACCTTGAACAGCGGCATGTACATCGAGATCACGATGAAGCCGACGACGGCGCCGACGAAGACGATCATGACCGGCTCGATGATCGAGGTGAGGGCCTTGATCGCGGCCGCGACCTCGTCCTCGTAGAAGTCCGCCACCTTGGAGAGCATCCGGTCGAGGTTTCCGGTCTCCTCGCCGACCGCGATCATCTGCGCGACCATCGGCGGGAAGATCGGGGTGTCCTTGAGCGGGGTCGCGATCGAGCCGCCGGCCTTGACCGATTCGATGACCGCGTCCATCGCGTCTTCGATCACGGCGTTGCCCGCCGTCTGGCCGGTCACCTCGATGGCCTGCATGATCGGCACGCCGGCTCCGTACAGAGCCGAGAAGGTGCGTGACCAGCGCGCGAGCGCGATCTTCTGGACGGTCTTGCCGATCTTCATGGGGATCTTGAGGCGGAAGCGGTCCCACTGCGGGCGTCCCCACGAGGACTTGCGCCACTTCCTGAAGCCCCACACCAGCGCGATCGCGCCGGCGAGCAGGAGGTACCAGCGCGAGGTGAGCGCGTTGGAGAGCGCGACGGTGAACTTGGTGATCGCCGGAAGGTCGCCGCCGAAGTCCTTGAACACGCCCACGAACACCGGGACGATGAAGGCGATCAGGGCGAGCAGGACGGCGAACGCGAAGCTCAGGACGACCGCCGGGTAGACCATCGCCGCCTTGACCTGGCGGCGCAGCGAGTCCTCCTTCTCGAGCTGGTCGGCCACCCGCTCGAGCGACTCCTCGAGCACGCCGCCGGCCTCGCCTGCCCGCGCCATCGCCACGTACAGCGGATTGAAGACCTTCGGATGCTTGGCGAGCGCGTCCGAGAACGAGACGCCGGCCTCGATGTCCTCGCGCACGCCCGAGACCGTCTCGAGCAGGAGCTTGTTCTCGATCTGCTGCTCGAGCACGTAGAACGCCCGCAGGAGCGTCATGCCGGAGGAGATCATGGTCGCGAGCTGGCGGCTCATGACCGTCAGCTCGCTGGCCTTCACGCGCTTGACGAGCGTGATCTCCATCTGGAGGCCGGTCTTCTTCTGCTTGAGGTCCATGACCGTGAGGCCACGGGACCTGAGCTCCTCGATGACCGCCTGCTTGGTCGCGCCGGCGACCTCCCCCTTGGCGGGCAGGCCCGCGGCGTCGACCGCCGAGTAGGTGAACGTCGCGGCGGCCATCAGGCAGCCACCGCTGCCGGCGGCGCCGTGCTCGGCGCCGGGCCACCGCTGTGCACCAGCTTGCGCATCTCCATCAGCTGGGACGCGCGGCTCTCGGCGACCGCCATCGTGATCTTGCCCTCACGGACGAGGCCGGCCAGCGAGGAGTCCATCGTCTGCATGCCGTGCTCGCCGCCGGTCTGGATCAGCGAGTAGATCTGGTGCGTCTTGCCCTCGCGGATCAGGTTGCGCACGCCCGGCGTCGGCACGAGCACCTCGGCCGCGACGCAGCGGCTGCGGCCGTCCGCGGTGGGCAGCAGCGTCTGGGTCACGATGCCCTGGAGGCCGACCGCCAGCTGCGAACGGACCTGACCCTGCTGCGTGGCCGGGAAGACGTCGATGATGCGGTCGATCGTCTGCGGCGTGTCCTGGGTGTGGAGCGTCGCGAACACGAGGTGGCCGGTCTCGGCCGCGGTCAGCGCGGTGCCGATCGTCTCCATGTCGCGCATCTCGCCGACGAGGATCACGTCGGGGTCCTGGCGCAGCGCGGCCTTGAGGGCGAGCGCGAACGAGGGCGCGTCGGCTCCGAGCTCGCGCTGGTTGACGATGCAGCGCTTGTGCTCGTGGAGGAACTCGATCGGGTCCTCGATGGTCATGATGTGCTCGTCGCGCGTCTCGTTGATCTCGTTGATCAGCGAGGCGAGCGTCGTCGACTTGCCCGAGCCGGTCGGACCGGTGACGAGCACGAGACCGCGCGGCTTGCCGGCGAAGGTGCGGATGACCGACGGCAGGCCGAGCGTCTCGATCGGCACGGTGTCGGTCGGGATCAGACGGAACGCGGCACCGATCGTCGCGCGCTGGTAGTACGCGTTGACGCGGAAGCGGCCGACGCCGGGGACCGAGTAGGCGAAGTCGAACTGCCAGTCGGTCTCGAGGCTCTGGCGCTGCGAGTTGTTGAGGATCGCGTAGACGAGCTCACGCGTGTCGGCCGGCGTCAGGACCGGCTGGCCCTCCAGCGGCACGAGCGAGCCCCGGATGCGGAGCATCGGCGGTGCGCCGGCGGTGATGTGGAGGTCGGACGCCTTGTTCTCGACGACCGCCAGAAAGATCTCGGAATAGTCGATGCTCACGAGCCTTACATCGGCACGTGCGGTCCGAGCCTGAAGGGGCTCAGCGCGTTCCGGCCACGCGAGCGATCTCGGCGACCGACGTCAGGCCGCGGCGGACCTTCTCCAGCCCGTCCTCGCGCAGGCGCATCATGCCCTCGTCGACCGCGACCCGCGCGATCTTGTCGGCGGGCGCGCGGGAGACGGCGAGCGTCCGGATGTCATCCGAGACCAGCATCACCTCGTAGAGGCCGATCCGGCCCTTGTAACCGGACCCCCCGCAGCGCGCGCAGCCGACCGGCTCGTGCGCCTCCAAGTCCAGCTGTGTGTCGAACCCGTTGGCACGCATCACGTCGGCCGGGATGGTCGTGGGCCGCTTGCACTCCTCGCAAAGCAACCGGGCGAGGCGCTGGGCCATGACGCAGTCCACCGCCGAGCCCACGAGGAACGGCTCGGTGCCCATCTCGATCAGGCGCGTGACCGCGCCGGGGGCGTCGTTGGTGTGCAGGGTGGAGAGCACGAGGTGGCCGGTCAAGGCCGCCTCGATCGCGATCTGTGCGGTCTCGCGGTCGCGGATCTCGCCCACCATGATGATGTCGGGGTCGGAGCGCATCATCGAGCGCAGGCCGCTGGCGAACGTCAGGCGGGCCTTGTTGTTGACCTGCACCTGCGTGATCCCCTCGAGCTGGTACTCGACCGGGTCCTCGATCGTGATGATGTTCTTCTCGACCGTGTTGAGCAGGTTGAGCGCGCCGTAAAGCGACGTCGACTTGCCGGATCCGGTCGGGCCGGTCACGAGCACGGCGCCGTGGGACTGGGAGAACGCCCTGGTGAAGCGCTCGAGCGCCTGCGGGAGCATGCCGAGCTCCTCGAGCTGGATCATGACCCGGGCCTGGTCGAGGATGCGCATGACGACGGTCTCGCCCCAAGCGGAGGGCAGCGTGGCGACGCGCACGTCGATCGGCTTGCCGGCCACCTCGAGCGAGACGCGGCCGTCCTGGGGCAGGCGTCGCTCCGCGATGTCGAGGTCGGAGACGATCTTCACGCGGGAGACGACCGCGGGCACGGCCTCGCGCGGGATGACCGCCGCCTCGAGCAGCACGCCGTCGATCCGGTAGCGGACGCGCATCTGCTCCTCGCCGGGCTCGAAGTGCACGTCCGAGGCGCCGCGCTCGACGGCTTCCTTGATGACCCGGTGGACGAGCTGGATGACCGACGAGTCCTCGGCGCCGAAGTCGATCGGGGCGTCGTCGGCGACAAAGGACGGCGCGGACGGTGCGACCTCGAGCTCGACATCGTCCTCCTCCTCGACCGGGGCGGTGGCGCCGTTGCCGAAGTTCGGGTCCGCCAGGCGCGCGAGCAGCCGCTCGATGTCGGCCGGGGAGGCCACGGCCGGGCGGATCTGGTAGCCGGTCATGATCGCGATGTCGTCCTGCGCCAGCACATTGGCGGGATCCGACATCGCCACCACCAGCGTGCGCTCGTCCGCGAACGAGACAGGCACGGCTTGGTAGCGGCGCACGGCCGGCGCCGTGACGAGCTTGGCGGCGTCCGGATCGACGCGATAGCGCGCGAGATCGAGGTGGTCGAGGCCGAAGCACTCGGCGACGGAGCGGGCGAGTGCCTCCTCCGTCAGCGCGCCTCGGGCGACGAGCCGGCGTTCCGCCGACGTCCCGTTGGCGTGCTCGACCGCGTCGTCCATCGTCGGCCGGTCGACGAACCCGAGATCGACGATGACGTCGGTGAGCAGGCGGCCGGAGCCGCCGCGCCGGGACGGCGGGGTGATCCCGTTGGTGGTCGAAGGATTCATGGAATGGTCACGGCCTGTCGCATCGCGTCGCGGGGGGCGTCTTTGCCGGTCCAGCGCTCGAACGACGCAGCGCCCTGAGCGACCAGGATCTCCAGACCGTCGACCACGCGTGCCCCTCGCGTTCTTGCCGCCTCGAGGAGCTGCGTGCCGCCGGCCCGGTAGACCAGGTCCACAACCAGGCTTCCGGCAGACAGTTCATCGGCCTCGATCGGAAGTGCCTTGAACGTCTCGTCCCGCTCGTGTAGCCCGACCGACGTGCAGTTGACGACAATCTCGGCCGGCTCGGGGGCGACGACGGCGCGCACGCCGAGCGCGAGCGCCAGCGCGCGCGCCCGATCCGCCGAGCGGTTCCAGACCGCGACCTGGGCGCCCGCCGCCGCCAGCGCCCACGCCGCGGCGCGCCCTGCGCCGCCCGCTCCCAGCACGAGCGCGGTCCGATCCGCCACCGGCTCTCCGATCGCCTCCAGCAACCCTGGCGCGTCGGTGTTGTCGGCCTCGATCCGGCCGCCGTCGAAGGTCAGCGTGTTCGCCGCTCCGATCGCCCGCGCGGCCTCGGAGGCCTCGTCGGCGAGCGCGAGCGCCGCGTGCTTGTGCGGGATCGTCACGTTGACCCCGCGGAAGCCGGCTGCCGGCAGCGCGCGCACGGTCTCCTCGAACAGCTCGGGAGGCACCGGCAGCCGCAGGTAGCGCCAGCCGTCGAGGCCGGCGGCGCGCAGCGCGGCGTTCTGCATCTGCGGCGAGCGCGAGTGCGCCACGGGCCAGCCGCAGACGCCGAGGTAGGTCGTCAACAGTTGACGGGCGACTTGCCGCCGCGTTCCTCGCGGGCCTGGTCGTAGGCCGCGGTGTCGCGAGCGAACTCGGCGTCCGTGGACGAGAAGTTGTGCGCGCCCTCGCCGCACGGCTTGACCACGTAGAAGAGGTAGTCCTCGCGCGCCGGGTTGGCCGCCGCCTCTAGCGACTTGCGGCCCGGGTTGCCGATCGGAGTCGGCGGCAGGCCCGGCACCTTGCGCGTGTTGTAGGGCGTGATCTCCTCGAGCTCGCTGACGCGCAGGGGCCGGTCCCAGTTGCGCTGCTCGTAGCGGATCGTGGCGTCGATCCCGAGCGTCATGTCGCGAGCCAGGCGGTTGTAGATCACGGCGGCCACGAGCGGGCGCTCGCGGTCGATCTGCACCTCGCGCTCGATCATCGAGGCGATGATCAGCACGTCGTAGCGCGTGAGGTTCTTGCGCCTGGCGTAGCGCATGTCGATGCCCTTGAAGTTGTCCCGGAACGCGGCGAGCTGCTTGGACACGAGGTCGCGCGCGGGACTGCCGGCGACCAGCGTGTAGGTGGCCGGGAACATGAAGCCCTCGGCCGTGCGGGTGCCGCGCGGCGCCCCGAGCCGGCGGATGCGGCGCAGCACGCGCTTCTCGCTCGCCGCCTTGCGGTAGCTGCCCTTCAGCGGCTGCTTGTCGACCACCGGCGCCGCCTCGCGGATCGAGAGCCCCTCCGGCACGGTCACGTCGACCGTCGGCACGACCTTGACCTTCGGCCCCTTCTCGAGCGCCGCGATCGCGTCGCCGTAGCTCATGTCCTGCCGCAGCGTGTAGGCGCCCGGGCGCAGCTTCCCGCGGCGGCCGGTGAGCGTGGCGTTGAGCTCGAAGAAGCGGCCGCTGGCGACGACGCCCTTCGCGGCCAGCAGATCGCCGATCGTGCCCGCGTCCGTGTTCTCGGGGATCGAGACGCGGACGGGCTCTCCCCCGCCGCCGTCGTGGAACGGCTGGAACGTCGCGTTGATCAGGTACAGCGCCCCGCCGATGGCCAGCAGCGCCGCCACGGCCCCGATGCGGCGGCCCCACGTGCCGCGCTGCCGCGGCCGCGGCGGCGGGCGGCGGCGGACCGGGCGGCGGGTCGACGGGACACGGCGCGGAGCGGGCGGGCGATCCTGCACGGCGGTCACGGACGGAGACGGCTCGTGGAGGTGCTCGGGCTCATCCCACGCCAGATCGTATGGCTCCTCGCGGCGGTCCGGGGGATCGGGGCTCCGCTCGACGGGGACCTCGCGAGGATCGTGGGCCGGCTCGGGCGGTACGGCGTCCAGGAAGGCCGCCGCCGGCGGCGGTGGCTGCGCGCGCCGTGCCGCGCGCTCGGCCGCGGCGCGGGCGCGCTCCTCCGCGGAGCGCTCACCGGAATCTCGACTGCGGCCGAGAGGCCATCAGCTGGTGTGCCGACCCTGGCCATGCATGTACGTGCTCTGTACGTCCACCGATTCGATCTCCCCCGATGCAAGCTGGCGCAGCTGCTCCTGCTGCTGCTGATACCCGGCGCGGTCGTGCGGCGACGGCCACACGGCCTTCGCGAACGCGTTCTCCTGGTACCCCCCACCAGTCTTGCAAACGCAGGGTTCAACTCGCGGAACCGGTTCGTCACTCCTTGCCCCCTCGGTCGGCAGGAGCCCCGTGCACCATCAGCCATTCGTCGAGAAGAACGGCCGCCGCGCGAGAGTCCAGCGCGGCCTCTCCCCCGGCCTGCTCGGCCAGCGACGTGGTGAAGCGCTCGTCGTAGAACTCGATCGGCAGCCGCGTCACCGCGCCGAGGCGGTCAGCGAATTGACGCGTCTCGCGCGTCTGGGCCGAGTCGCCGCCGCCCAGCGAGACCGGTAGGCCGACGACGATCCGCTCGGCGCCGAGCTCGTGCGCCAGCGCGGCGATCTGCCTCAGCCCGACCTTGGTGCCCGGCCGCAGGATCGGCTCGAGCGGCGTGGCGAGCGTGCCCGACGGGTCCGAGACCGCGACGCCGCAGCGGGCTGAGCCGTAGTCGAGGGCGACGACTCTCAAGCGCCCAGCGCGCGCTCGATCTCCGCGCGCGCGGCGGCCAGGGCGTCCGGGAGCTTCTCCGGATCCTTCCCGCCCGCCTGGGCCATGGTGTCGCGCCCGCCGCCGCCGCCGCCGACGGCCTGCGCCGCCGCCTTGACGACCGCGCCCGCCTTGACGCCGCGCTCGACCGCGCCGGGGGTGGCCGCCACGAGCAGGTTGACGCGCGCGTCGCCCGGTACGCCGATGACGACCACGGCGGGGTCGCCGATGCGGTTCTTGATGCGGTCGGCGAGGTCGGGCAGCGCCTTCGGGTCGTCGAGCTGCTTGACCTCGAGCACGAGCTTGACGCCGTCGACCTCGGCCGCGACGTCGAACGAGTCGTCGGCCGGGGCCGCCTGCTGCGAGCGCTTCTCGAGCTCGCGCCGCTTGCGCTCGCGGTCGGCGGCGATCTCCGCGACCTGGTCGGGCGTGGTGCGAAGGACCTTCGCGGCCTCGGCGAGCACGCGGTCGTGGCGGCGC
Organism: uncultured Solirubrobacteraceae bacterium; assembly: GCA_963830725.1. Lineage (GTDB taxonomy): Bacteria > Actinomycetota > Thermoleophilia > Solirubrobacterales > Solirubrobacteraceae > DASSUW01. The sequence goes on from CAWHNO010000003.1 coordinate 127,763, forward strand.
AGCTCCTCCAGCGCGACCTGGCTGGTGACCGCCTCGATCCGCCGCACGTTGGCCGCCGACGAGGTCTCGGTGGTGATCTTGAACGCGCCGATCACGCCGGTGCTGCGCACGTGCGTGCCGCCGCACAGCTCGCGCGACCACTGGCCGTCGCCGACCTCGACCATCCGCACCACGTCGCCGTACTTCTCGCCGAACAGCGCCATCGCGCCGAGGGCCTTCGCCTCGTCGAGGGTGGTCGTCAAAGCACGAACGGGGTGGTCGGACACGATCTCGCGGTTGACCGCGTCCTCGACCGCGCGCACCTCGTCCTCGGTCAGCGGCGCGCCGTGGGTGAAGTCGAAGCGCAGCTTGTCCGGGCCCACGTAGGAGCCCGCCTGGCGCACGTGGGTGCCGAGCGCGTCGCGCAGCGCCGCGTGCAGCAGATGGGTGGCGGTGTGGTTGCGCTCGGTCAGGCGGCGCACGGGATCGACGCGAGCGATGACGCGCTCGCCCTCGTGCAGCTCGCCCTTGACCGGCTCGAGCACGAGCGCCTGGTCGTCGCCGACGCGCACGACATCGAGCACGCGCGCGGCGCAGCCGCCGTCCTCGCACTCGATCACGCCGTCGTCGTGGATCTGGCCGCCGCCCGTGGCATAGAACGGCGACTCGACGAGCTTGGCCAGCACGCGCCCGTTCTCGCTCGCGAGCGCGGCGACGGCGGTCGCCTGCTCGATCGTCTCGTAGCCGGTGAAGGTGGTCGCCTCGGTGGTCTCCGCGAACGCGGCGATCCGCTCGCGCTCCTCGTCGCGGACGCCGCGGCCGGCGCCCTCGCGGCCGCGCTCGCGCTGCTGCTCCATCAGCGCCTCGAAGCCCTGCTCGTCCACGCCGACGCCCCGCTCGGCCGCCAGCTCGAGCGTGAGGTCGAACGGGAATCCGTAGGTGTCGTGCAGGAGGAACGCCTGGTCGGCGCCGATGCCCTCCTCGCCCGCGTCCTTGGCGCGGGCGACGATGTCGTCGAGCAGCCGCATGCCCTGCTCGAGCGTGCGGCCGAACTGCTCCTCCTCGCGGCCGAGCCACATCCGGATCGTGTCGGCGTGCTCGTGCAGCTCGGGGTACGCGGCCGCCATCAGCTCATGCACGACATCCGCGTAACGGATGAGGAAGCCGGGCTCGATGCCGATCCGGCGACCCTGCACGATCGCGCGGCGCATCAGCCGCCGCAGGACGTAGCCGCGCTCCTCGTTGGAGGGCACGACGCCGTCGGCGACGAGGAAGCTCATCCCGCGCGTGTGGTCGGCGAGGATCCGCAGCGCGCGGTCGGTGTCGAACGTCTCGCCGTAGCGCTTGCCGCTGAGCTGCTCGCCGAGGTCGATCAGCGGGCGGATCTGGTCGGTCTCGAACACCGACGTCGTGCCCTGCATGATCGCCGCGAGGCGGTTGAGGCCGAGCCCGGTGTCGATGTTGTTGGCCGGGAGCGGCGTGAGCGTGTTGACCGGCTCCTGGTCGTACTGCATGAACACGAGGTTCCAGTACTCCAGGAAGCGCTCGTTCTCGCCGCCGGGCAGGTCATCCTCGGCGCCGAACTCGAGCCCGCGGTCGAGGTACAGCTCGCTGCACGGCCCGCACGGACCGGTCGGACCGGCCTGCCAGAAGTTCTCCTTGCGCGGCAGCAGGACGATCCGCTCGCGCGGGACGCCGATCGAGAGCCAGACCTCGATCGCCTCCTCGTCGGGGCCGAGGCCGAGCTCGTCGTCGCCCTCGAACACCGTCGCCCAGATCTTCTCGGGTTCGAACCCGAAGCCCTCCAGCGAGAGCTCCCAGGCGAACTCCGCGGCGCCCTGCTTGAAGTAGTCGCCGACCGAGAAGTTGCCGAGCATCTCGAAGAACGTGAGGTGCCGGTAGGTGGAGCCGATGTTGTCGATGTCCACCGTCCGGAAGCACTTCTGGCAGGTGGTCAGCCGGTTGTGCGGCGGCTGCTCCTGGCCCAGGAAGTACGGCTTGAGCGGGTGCATCCCGGCGCTGATGAGCAGCGTCGACGGGTCGTAGGCGGTCGGCACGAGCGACGCCGACGGCAGCCGCGTGTGGTCGCGCGACTCGAAGAACTCCAGGAAGCGACGGCGGATGTCGTCGGTGGTCATGGCGAGGTGAGTCTAGGTCAGGCCGATCGTCCCGTAGCCGACCACGACATCACCCTTGAGCAGGCATGCGGTCTGGCCGGGCGCCGCGCCGTCGACGGGGGCGGCGAGCTCGAGCTCGAGCCGGCGGTGCGTGCCGGCCGCGGGATCGCCGGCCACGCGGCAGGGCACGGCGCGCGAGCGGTAGCGGAGCTTGACGGCGTCGACCTCCGCGCCGGCACGGTGCAGGCGCGCCCCGCGGACGGCGACGGCGCGCGTCGCGAGCGCGCCGCGCGGCCCGACGGTCACGCGGTTGGTGGCGGCGTCCTTGGCCAGCACGTAGAGCGGCTCCGGGGCGGCGAGGCGCAGTCCCTTGCGCTGGCCGACCGTGAAGCCGTGGTGGCCGCCGTGACGGCCGAGCACGCGCCCGGCCCGGTCCACGAGGTCGCCGGGCTGCTCGGGCAGCCCGCCGTGGCGGGCCAGGAAGGCGGTCTTGCCGGTGCCGGCCAGGAAGCAGAGGTCCTGCGACTCGGCCTTGGAGGCCACGGGCAGCTCCGCTTCGGCGGCCAGCGCGCGGACCTCGGGCTTGGTCAGGTCGCCGAGCGGGAACCGCAGGCGCGCGAGGGTGGCCGGCGCGACGGCGGCGAGCATGTAGGTCTGGTCCTTGGCGGGGTCGGCGGCGGCGCGCAGCAGCCCGTCGGCGGTCGTGCGCGCGTAGTGGCCCGTCGCCAGCGTGGCGGCGCCGAGGCGGTCGGCGAACTCGACCATCGCGTCGAGTCGCACGTGCCCGTTGCAGCCCACGCACGGGTTGGGCGTGACGCCGGCCGCGTGGCCGGCCAGGAACGGGTCGACGACGCCGGCGCGGAACTCGGCGCGCAGGTCGAGCGTGAAGTGCGGCATCCCCATCCGGTGCGCGAGCGAGCGCGCCAGCCGGACGGCGTGGGCCGAGCAGCAGGAGGCCTCGGCGTCGTTCTCCGGGTCGGCCCACAGCTCGAGCGTGACGGCGACCGCCTGCTCGCCGGCCAGCAGCGCGGCGACGGCGGAGTCGACGCCGCCGCTCATGGCCACCAGCGTGCGCGCGCCGTCGGGCGCGACCGCCGCAGCGGCGCGGGCGGCGGCGCCGAGCGCGCGGTGGAGCGCGTCGGCGGCGAGATCGGCGGCGTGGAACTTGCCCGGCGACAGCCCGCCCAGCTCGGCGGCGATCGCATGCGGGCTCACGCGCGCGGCGTCGAGCACGTGCGCGCCGTCGACCAGCGCGACGGCGGCCGAGCCGGCCGCCGTCATCGCCCCGCAGCCGGAGGCCTCGAAGCCGGCGCCCGTGACCCGCTCGCCGACGACGGCCACGGAGATGCGGATCAGGTCACCGCACGCGGCGCCGCCGGCGGCGCCATCGTGGGCGCCGGGCGGGCTCACACCCAGCCCGGCGGGATGCTCGAGGTGCTCGCGGAAGGCCTCCACGAGCAGGCAGTCTAGGCCGGGCTCACCGGGTCGCCCACGATCTGCCGTGGTGGCAGATCGAGGGTCAGAACTGCGAGCCGCAGCGGTACAGGCCGTGCGCGTCGAAGCGGCGGTTGACCCGCTTCTCGATCGGGCGCGCCTCGCTCTTGAAGCTGCTCTGCGCCGCGAGGACGCCCGCCACGCTGCTGCTCGGGGTCACCGAGTTGCCGAAGCTCGCCATGATGGCGCCGCCGGCGGCGAGGTCTTCGAGCGTGGCGGCCTTGAACCCGGCGTACCGCTTCGGCGCCTTGATGCTCCTGAAAGCGGCGACGTAGTCTTGGAACTGCGCGTGATAGCGGGTCATCCGCCGATCGGCGCGGCCGACACTGCTGCCATAGAAGTCCGGGATCGCGTGCATCGCGTTGCCGTGCTGCCAGCACACCTTGTCCACGGCACGCAGGTAGCTGCTCGTGAACATCAGGCCGCTGTTGCGCAGCGCGTCAACGACGACCTGGTTGATCGTCGCGGCGTCGACGTAGCCGACGAGCGTCTCTGCCTGCAGGTTGCGGTCGGCGACGACCACGGTCGGCGACTGCTGGACGTCCACGCCGCGGGCGATCCGCCCGTACCGGGCGATCTGGCTGATCGGGGCGCTCTGGACGGAGACGTGGCCGTTCCAGCGATCGACCCGCTTGAGAGCCGCATGCACCGCCTTGTCGTCCGCCGACCGCCCGTTCCAGAACAGCAGCACGAGCACCTGCTGCTTGCGGAGCGCGGTCGCGACCGGCTTCGGCAAGCCCTTCAGTTCCGCGGCGACCGCCCCGGCCGCAGCCGGCGCGCCGGGCTTGACCTTCGCGACTCCCGCGGCGGTCTCGCCGCCGTCGACCTCATCCAGCTTGTTCTGCACGCGCGCGTCATGGTCCTCCGAGGCCTTGGCGGCCTCCTGGGCCTTCTCGGCGAGCTTGCCGGGCTGGCTGACGGCGGGCGCGTCGGTCTCGAGGTTCGGAGCGGCCGGCGTCGGGGGCGGCGCCTCGACAGGCTTGGGCCGCAGGAAGAGCATGTAGACGCCCAGGAGCGGCGACGGTCAGGACTAGAAGGATTCGGATCGGCGGGGAGATCTGGCTCACGACCACGCGTATCGGCACGTGGGCCACGAAAGTTGAGCCGGATTGGGGTGCCGGCCCTATACCGGCGGGGGCACCGTGAGGCGCATGCCCAGCTCCGAGAGCTGCGCCGTGTCGACCGGCGCAGGGGCGCCCGTCAGCAGGTCGGACCCGCTTGCCGTCTTGGGGAAGGCGATCGTGTCGCGGATCGAGTCGCGGCCGCCGAGCAGCGCCACGATCCGGTCGATGCCGAGCGCGATGCCGCCGTGCGGCGGCGCCCCGTAGCGCAGCGCCTCGAGCAGGAAGCCGAAGCGCGCCTCGGCCTGCTCCTCGGAGATGCCGAGCGCCTGGAACACCTGCTGCTGGACCTCCGGGCGGTTGATACGGATCGAGCCGCCGCCGATCTCCGAGCCGTCGAGCACCACGTCGTAGCCGCGGCTGCGCAGCGCGCCCGGATCCTCGAAGGAGCCGACGGGCGCCGTGAACGGGTGGTGCATGGCGTCCCAGCGCCCCTCCTCCTCGTTCCACTCGAACATCGGGAAGTCGACGACCCAGAGCAGCGCGTGCGCGGCGCCCGCGGTCGAGGTCGAAGCGCCGCGACAGTTCGAGCCGCAGCTCGCCGAGCGCCTGAGCGGCGGTGGCCGGCTTGTCGGCCACCACGAGCAGCAGGTCGCCGGGCTGGGCGCTCAGCAGGCGACCGATCGCCGCGCGCTCGTCGTCGGAGAGGAACTTCGCGATCGGCGATCGCCATGAGCCGTCGTCCTGCACGAACGCCCATACAAGGCCGCCGGCGCCGAATCGCTTGACCAGGTCGGTCAAGGCGTCGAGCTCCGACCGCGGCACCTCGCGGGCGCCCGCGTTGAGGCCGCGCACGACCTCCGCCGTGGCGAACACCTTGAACTCGGTCCCCGCGACGGCCTCACTCAGCTCCACGATCTCGAGCCCGAACCGCAGGTCGGGCCGGTCGGAGCCGTAGCGCGCCATCGCCTCGTCGTAGCCCATCCGCGGCCATGGCGGAGGCGGCGCCTCGAAGCCCGCCTGCTCGAACACGCGCGCGAGCATCCCCTCGATCGTCTCGATGATGTCGTCCTCCTCGACGAAGGACATCTCGAGGTCGAGCTGGGTGAACTCGGGCTGGCGGTCGGCGCGCGACGCCTCGTCGCGGAAGCAGCGTGCGATCTGGTAGTAGCGCTCGTAGCCGGACATCATCAGCAGCTGCTTGAACAGCTGGGGCGACTGCGGCAGCGCGTAGAAGGCGCCCGGGTTGATGCGGGCCGGGACGAGGAAGTCGCGCGCTCCCTCCGGCGTCGACCGCGTGAGGATCGGCGTCTCGATGTCGAGGAAGTCGTGCGCGTTGAGGTAGTCGCGGATCGCGCGCGTGATCGTGTGGCGCAGGGTCAGCGAGTCGCGCATGGCGTCGCGCCGCAGGTCGAGCATGCGGTGGCGCAGGCGCAGCGCCTCGTCGACCGGCGTGTCGTCGTCGAGCGGGAACGGCGGCGTCTCGGACGCGGCCAGGTGGTCGACCTCGGAGACCGACAGCTCGATCTCCCCCGTGCGCAGCTTCGGGTTCTCCTTCCCCTCCTCGCGGCGGACGATCTCCCCCGCCGCGCTCAGCGCGTGCTCGGACCGCAGCTGCTGCGCGAGCGCATGCGCCTGCGGCGAGTCCTCGGGATGGAAGACGAGCTGGAGGATGCCCGAGCGGTCGCGGAGGTCGATGAACACGAGCCCGCCGTGGTCGCGGCGGCGGTGGACCCAGCCGGCCACGCGCACGCGCTCGCCCACGCGCGAGGCGTCGAGCTGGCCTGCCCAGGCATCGCGATAGGGGTTGGCCCGCGGCGGTCTCATCGGCGGATGTGATGCATCACGGTGTCGGCCTCCACGGTGCGCTGCTCGCCGGATTCCATGTCCTTCAGCGCCGTACCCTCGTCGCCGAGGATGGCAACGTAGCGGGCCTGCGTGCGGTCCGCCTGCTTGAGCTGGCCCTTCAGGCTGCGGCCGCCCAGCTCGAGCAGCGCCGAGTGGCCGGCACGTCGCGCGTCGGCGGCCAGCCGGAAGGCGTCGTCCTTGTACTCGGGCTTGGCGTAGGCGACGTAGAGGTCGACCGGCGGGGGCGCGGTCGGCGGCGGGTCGGCGGCGAGCAGCATCCGCTCCACCCCGGCCGCCCAGCCCATGCCCGGGGTCGGCGGGCCGCCGAGCTGCTCGATCAGCCCGTCGTAGCGGCCGCCGCCGCCGACCCCCGACTGCGATCCGAGCGCGTCGGACGTGAACTCGAACACGGTGCGCGTGTAGTAGTCGAGCCCGCGCACGAGCGCGGGGTCGACCTCGTAGGCCAGCCCGGCGCCGTCGAGCAGTCCCTTGACGGTCTCGAAGTGCTCGCGGTCCTCGTCGTTGAGGCGATCGATCAGGAGCGGCGCCGCGGCCATGACCTGCCTGGTGCCGGGGTGGTCGGCGTCGAAGGCTCGCAGCGGGTTGAGCTCGATCCGGTCGCGCACCTCCTGGCTCAGCTCGGCCTCGTGCTCGCGCAGGTAGGCCTGCAGCTCGGCCTTGTACTCGGCGCGCGTCTCCGGCGTGCCGAGGCTCGAGAGCCGCAGCCGCAGGTCGCGCGTCTTGACGGCCTCGAGGATCTCCGCGAGCAGGACGATCGTCTCGGCGTCGACCGCCGGGTCGTCGGACCCGATCGCCTCGGCTCCCACCTGCCAGAACTGGCGATAGCGGCCGTGCTGCGGGCGCTCGGCGCGGAAGTAGGCACCGAGGTACCAGAGCTTCACCGGCTGCGCGAGCTTGTGCATGCCGTGCTCGAGGTAGGCGCGGCAGACCGGCGCCGTGCCCTCGGGCCGCAGGGTGAGCGAGTCTCCCCCGCCGTCGTCGAAGGTGTACATCTCCTTCTGGACGACGTCGGTCGACTCGCCGACGCCGCGCGCGAACAGGGCGGTCGACTCGAAGGTCGGCGTCTCGATGCGCGAGTAGCCGGCGCGCTCGAGGATGCCCTTGGCCGTGCGCTCGAGCTCGGCCCGGGCCAGCGCCTGTTCGCCCAGCACGTCGAACGTGCCGCGCGGGGTCTTGATCTTCTCGCTCAAGACGCGAGTTCGTGCAGGAACGGATTGCTTGCGCGCTCGCGGCCGAGCGTCGTGGCCGGCCCGTGGCCGGTGAGCACCCGCGTGTCGTCGGGCAGCGTGTCGAGCAGGCCGGCGATCGAGGCCATCAGCGTGTCGTAGTCGCCGCCGGGCAGGTCGGGGCGGCCGATCGAGCCCTGGAACAGCACGTCGCCCGAGGCCAGCAGCTTGTGCTCGGGGAGCGAGAAGCTGACGTGGCCGGGGCTGTGGCCGGGCGTGAAGATGACGTCGATGTCGAGGCCGGCGAGGCTGAGCTGCTCGCCGCCCTCGAGCGTCTCCTCGGGGTCGTACGGCTCGTACGGCCCGTAGCCCGGGAACAGGTAGCTGTTGATGTCCTTGAGGATCTGGACCTCGATCCGCGGGCAGTACACGGGAGCTTTCGTGTGGCGGGCCAGTTCGGCGACCGCCCCGACGTGGTCGAAGTGCGTGTGCGTGAGCAGGATCGCCTCGACGGGCGCCGTCAGGGCCTCGATGATCCGGTCGCCCTCGTCGCCCGGGTCGACCACGATCGCGCGCTCGCCCCCGTCGATGATCCAGCAGTTCTCCTGGAGCGGTCCGACGGTGAGGCCGCGGGCGTTCACTGCTGCTGCTGCTGCTTGCGGCGCTGGGCGCGCTGGTAGACCCAGCGATCGGTGACGTAGGCGAGCGGCGTGTAGAGCACGAGGGCGAACACGGACAGCAGGATCGACTGGCTGACCGGCGCCTCGCTGCCGAACACGCCGATGCGCGTGAAGAGGAACAGCAGCGCGGCCATCAGCCCCGCCTTCAGGAACGCGCTGTTCCAGCTCGGCGGCTTGTTCATCCGGCGCTCGCGCGCGGTCTCCTTGCTCGCCTTGCTGAGCTCCTCGGTGGTCGGGCGGCGGCCGGTGCGGCCGCGCGACTCGACGACGCCCGCGGCGTTGCCGCGGTGCTTGGACCGGCGCTTGCGCTTCGTCTGTGCCATGGCTGGTGTGGAGGGTAGCCATCAGCTAGTCCAGGAGCGGCGCACCGCGCAGCGGCACGTCCTCCGGGAAGGATTCGAACGCGCTGCGGGGAGCGGGCGCGACCAGCTCGGCGCCGGTGACGACGGCGTGCTCGCGGACGGCGGCGACCACGTCCGCGGGGGTGGTGCGCTCGAGCTCCTCGACGTTGGTGGAGACCTGGACGATGCCCTGCGAGGGGAGCTCGAGCCCGAGCGCCCGCACACCCGGCAGGGTGCGGATCTCGGCCGCGATCTCCTTGGCCGTGCCGAGCGGGGCGTCGATCTCGACGTTGAAGGCGGCGAGCGGCGGGCGCGCGGCGACGAGCGTCGCCCCGGCGGTCGGGTGCAGGCGCCTCGGGCCCGCGTCGGGCGCGACCTGCTCGATCCCGCCGCCACGCAGCTCGGCCCGCGTGCGGCCGCCGGCCAGGTCGCCGTAGAGGTAGACGGGGACCCCGAGCTCGTCGCCGAGCCGGTCGGCGAGGATCAGCGCCTCGGCGATCGCCGCGCCGCGCTGGTCGGGGTGCAGGTACACGATCGGGGCGACGTCGACGGCGCCCACCCGCGGGTGCGCGCCCGCGTGATGCGTCAGGTCGATGCGGGCGATCGCCTCGCGCGCCCCGTTCACGACCTGCTCGGCGAGCTCTCCCGGCTCGCCTGTGAGCGTGAAGACCGACCGGTGATGGTCGGGGTCGGAGGAGTGGTGGATCAGGCCGGGGCCGAAGGCGCGCGCGATGGCGGCGACGGCCTCGGGGTCGCGGCCTTCTGAGACGTTGGGGACGGCGAGCAGGGACAGCTGCCGTGTCGTATCAGAACCGCCCCCGAGCCCGCTGCGGGGGGTCGGCGGCTCGGGGGCGGTCCGGCTGTCAGGCGTCGACCGCGACGGGCGGGTGCATCCGCTCGCGGATGCGGTCGGCGACCGACGGGGTGCGGCGGTGGGCGAGGATCCCGGCCGCACGCGCGCGCATGTGCGCGAGCAGGTAGGGGGCGCCGGCGATGGCGGCCGTCACGGCGCGGTTCTCGTCGATCGCGAGGCCCGCGGCGACGACGCCCTTGATCTCGCCGACGATGACCTGGCCGGACGGCCACTCATCCTCGGTCGACCAGCCGAGCCGAACCAGCTCGGGCACGTCGTCGACACGGGCATCTCGGATCACGTAGGCGGTGGCGGAAAACATTGCGCGGGTCTCCTTGGGGGCGGAGTTGCGGTTCTTGACCTCCCAAGACGCACCCGCGGCGCGGATATTCCATGGGGCCGTAAACGGTCAGGCGGTCAGGGCCAGCAGCGCCTCGGCCCGCTCGAGATCGGCGCGAGCGGAGAGGCCCTCAAGCGCCGCTCGCGCGAGCCGAAGCTCGCGCTCGGCCTCGGAGCGGCGGCCCGCCTCGATCGCGAGCTCGGCCAGCGCGATGCGTCCGCGCGCGAGCTCGTAGGGGGCGCGCAGCCGGCTCCAGAGGTCGACGGCGTCCTCGAGCTCGCGGCGGGCCGCCTCCACGTCGCCGCGGGCCCTGGCCAGGAGTCCTCGCGCAAAGCGCAGCGATGCGCGCAGCGGCGCGGTCGCGCCGCGGATCCACGAGGCGCTCCAGCTCCTCCGCGGCGGCCTCGGCGGCCGGGATGTCGCCGGCGACGGCGTGCACGCGGACGGCCAGCTCGAGCCCCGCCGCCCGCCCCAGGCGCTCACCCGGCGGCAGCGCCCGCAGGTGCCGCGCCACCAGGTCGCGGGCGGCGGGCACGTCGCCGCGGTCGATCGCGATCTCCGCGAGGCAGAGCTGCGCGTCGGGATGCCACGCGATCTGCTCGCATAGCCCGGCGGCCTCGTCCAGCCGGCTCTGGCGACGGCGCAGCTCCGCCAGTCGCAGGATGCTCTCGTAGACGAGCGCGGGCGCCCCGAGCTCGAAGGCCCTGGTCGCAGCGGTCAGCTCGGCCTCGGCGTCGTCCCACCGGCCCCGCCACATCAGGACGGACGCGTAGTGCGAGCGGCAGAAGCCGAACAGCTGCGGCACGCTCCACTCCTCGCTGAAGCCGCTCACCGTGTCGCACCACTGGCTCGCGCGCTCGACGTCCCGGACGCGCTCGCACGCGTAGATCATGTGGCAGCAGACGGCGCCCGCGATGTGCAGCCCGGACAACTCGCCGGCGACGGCGGCGGCCGTCGCCTGGTCGAGCTCGCGCATGCCGTCGGTGATCTCGCCGGCGGCGACGCGCGCGAGACCGGTCAGCGACAGCGCGAGCATCTCCAGGTCCATCGCACCGGTCCGGCGGCCGATCTCGAGCGCCCGCCCGGCGTACTCGCCGGCCCGCCCCGCATCGCCGTGCGCGACGAGCGCAGCCTCGCCCTCCAGGTACGCGAGCCAGCCGTGGGCGTCGCCCTCCTCCTCGCCTTCGAGCAGCCGGTGGGCATGTCCGAACCAGCCCTGCGCGACCGCGTCGTCGCCGCGGAACACCAGCGTGTCGAACGCGAGCCAGGCCGCGGTGCGCGCGGCCGAGCGCGGTTCCTCGCGGCCGCGATAGGCGCGGAAGGCGCGCGCTCGCGCCTCGAGGCTCGCGTCGCCCTCCCCCAGGAAGCGCGCCGCCTGCGCCCAGCCCTCCAGCGCCTCGGCCTGCTCGCCTCCCGCGAGCGCGCGCTCGAAGGCCGCCTTGGCGTCCTCCCAGGCACCCCGGCCGAGCGCCTCGACGCCGGCCTGGATGTCGTCCGGCGCGACGACCTGCGCGGGCGTCGCTTCGCGCTCCGGCTCGAGCGTCGGATCCTGGTTGAGGATCCGGCCCTGCAGCTCGCGCAGGGCGGGCGAGGGCTCGAGCCCGAGATCCTCGGCGAGCGTGCGCCGGAAGTCCTGGTAGACGTCGAGCGCCTCGGGGTGGCGCCCGGAGCGATAGAGGGCCAGCATCGCCTGGCCGCGCAGGCGCTCGCGCAGCGGGAAGCGGGCGATCTCGGCCGCCAGCTCGCCCGCCAGCTCGGCGTGCCGGCCCAGCCGCAGATCCGCCTCGATGCGGTCCTCGAGGCAGCCCATGCGCAGCTCGTCGAGGTGGTTGCGCTCCGTCTGCGCGAACGGCTCGGCGAACTCGGCCAGCGCTTCGCCGCGCCACAGCGCAAGCGCTTCGCGCAGCCGTAGGGCGGCGGTGGTCGCCTCGCCCGCTTCGAGCGCCGCGCGACCCGTGCGGCGCAGGCGGTCGAAGCGCGCGATGTCGATCGCCTCCGGCTCGGCCTCCACCAGGTAGCCCGGCGGCCGCGTGACGAGCGTGCCGGGAGCCAGGACCTTGCGCAGCTGCGAGACGTAGATCTGGACCATCTTGGCCGCCGTGTCCGGAACGGCCTCGCCCCACAGGTCGTCGACGAGCCGCTCGACCGCGACCGTCCGGTTGGGCGACACGAGCAACCGCGCGAGCAGCGCGCGCTGCTTGAGCCCACCGAGCGCGACCGGCGTCTCGCCGTCGACGACCTCCATCGGGCCGAGCAGGCGGAAGTCCATCCCGCGGCGACGCTACCAGCCGTCAGCGGGCTCGGCATGCCTCAGCCCGATGCTCGGGACGACGCGATCGAGCCACGCCGGCATCCACCACGCGCGCGCGCCGAGCAGCCGCAGGACGACCGGCTGGAGCACGAGGCGGATGAGCGTCGCGTCGAGCAGCACGGCGACGGCCAGGATCACGCCCATCTCCTTGAGCGCGAGCGGGCCGGCGAGCGCGAAGATCATGAAGACCACCACCATCACCGCGGCTGCCGCGTTGATGACGCGCCCCGTCCGCGCCATTCCCTCGACGACCGCCTGGCCGGGGTCGCCGGTGCGGTCGTGGATCTCACGGACCGTGGCGAGCAGGAACACGGTGTAGTCCATCGCCAGCGCGAACACGAGCGCGAAGAAGAAGATCGGGGCCCAGGCGTCGACGAAGCCCTGCGATTCGAACCCCAGCAGTTGCTCGAACGCACCCTCCTGGAACACGAGCCGGGCGACGCCGAACGCCGCCGCGGTCCCGAGCAGGTTGAGCACGACGGCGGCGCCTGCGGCGAGCGGAGCCCGCAGCAGGGCGACGAGCAGGACGAAGCCGAGTCCGAGGACGATGCCGACGACGACGGGAAGGCGCGCGACGAGAGCACGCTCGAGGTCGTGCGTCTCGGCGGCGGGACCCCCGAGCTGCGCGCCGGCGGGGAGCCGGTCGCGGAGACGGTCGATCGTCGCGCGCAGCTCGTCGCGATCGCTCCCCGCCGTGGGGATCGCGGTCAGCAGCGCCCGGCCCGCCGACCGTTCGACGGGCGTCACGCCGGCGATGCCCGCATCCCGCTCGACGGCCGACACCGCAGCGGCCAGGTCGGGCTCTGCCACGACGATCTGGAGGGCGTTCGCGGCACCGGCGCCGAACTCCCGCTGCACGAGCTCGTGTCCCTCGCGCGAATCCGCGTCGGCCTGCAGGGCCGTGACGGCCGGCATCCCCGTCCGCAGCCCGAGCGCAGGCACGGCGAGCAGCAGCAGGATCGCCAGCGCCGCGGCGCCGTACGGCAGCGGCCGTCGCCACAGCCGGCGGCCCCAGGCGCCGAACCGCTCGCTGCGGTGATCGACGCCGCTGCTGAAGCGCAGCCGCCCGCCGTTGATGCGGTGTCCGAGGCCCGACAGCGCCGCCGGCAGCAACGTGAGCGTCGCGGCGAGCACCATCGCCACGGCGAGGCCGATCCCGAGCGGGACCGAGCGAAAGGCCGGCACCGGGACCAGCGTGACGGCCAGCAGCGCGGCGACGACCGTCAGCCCGCTCACGAGGACGGCCTTGCCGGCGGTTGCCATCGTCTCCGTGGTCGCATCGCGCGGCGTGAGCCCCGCGGCGAGCGCGGCGCGGAACCGGACGACGATGAAGAGCGCGTAGTCGATCCCGAGCGCGATCGCGAACATCATCGCGAAGTTCATCGCCCAGATCGAGACGTCGGCGAACTGCCCGAACACGAACAGCAGCCCGCCCGCGCCCAGCAGCCCGGCCATGGTCAGGAGCAGCGGCAGGCCGGCGGCGACCAGCGTCCCGAACGCGAGCACCAGGAGCGCCAGCGTGAGCGGCCAGGTCAGGAGCTCGGACTTCAGCATCGCCGCCTTGTTCGCGGCGTTGAAGTCCGCCCACATCGCGGCGGTCCCCGTCAGGCGGACGGTCAGCCCGGGAGCCGACAGCCGCGCGAGCCGCGGACTCAGCCGCGCGGCCGCCTCGACCATCTCAGCGGGCGGCTCCGCGGCCAGGCCGGTGACGATCACCGTGCGGCGATCCGCCGAGATCGTGTGCCCTTCCCGCGGCGCGAGGACATCCGCCACCGCCGGGTCGCGTCGGAGCATGGCTCGGACGCGAGCGATCGCGGGGTCGTCCAGCTCTGCGCCGGCGATGACCGCCGACAGCGCGTACGTGCCGCGGCCGGGGAAGCTCGACTCAAGCTCGTGACGGGCGGCCACCGACTCCGAGCCGACCGCTTCCCAGCCGGCGCCCGACAACGCGCGGTCCGCGAACGGCGACAGCGCGCCCAGCACCAGCACGATGCCCAACCACGCGATCACGATGGCCCGCCGGTGGTCGGAGGCCCAGGCGCCGAGGCGCCCGAGGCCGGCGGTCTCCGCGTTGGTCCGAGGTCGAAGCTCTTGGGTTCGCATGGCGCGGAGTGCACAGCCGAGCGGTTGCTTCTCGGTAGGGCGCCGGCAAATCGACGCCAACGCGCTGGAACGGACGTGACGCGGATCGGTTCCAGCGTCCGGCGCTACTACGACTGACGGGTCGTTGTCACCGCTTGGCGTGATGCACATGTGACTGCATCGGTATGCTCGTATGCATGCGCACGACCATCAATCTGCCTGACGCGCTCGCAGAAGCGGCCAAACGCCGAGCCGCAGAAGAGGGACGGACCTTCACCAGCGTCGTCGAGGAGGGCCTGCGAACGGTGCTCGAGACACCCTCTGAGCACTACTCGCCACGAGAACTGCCGGCGTACGGCGAGCCGTCAGGGCGGTTCTTGGTGGATCCCGCCGACCGCGCGGCGCTCTGGGAAGCGCTCGACGCCGACGCAGGCCGGTGATCCTCCCCGACGTCAACGTCCTGGTCTATGCCTTTCGGCGCGAAGCGGTCGACCACGACCGCTACGCGAACTGGCTGTCCTTCGCCCTCGCCCGCTCAGAGCTCGCGCTGGTCGAGACCGTTCTCCTCGGGATGATCCGGATCGTCACAAGCCCGAGGATCATGGCCGACCCCGCGCCAACACCGCTCGCAATGAAGTTCGTGGACGCACTGCTCGCCGGGCCGCGCGTTCGACAGCTCGCGCCAACGGCAGCGACCTGGGAGCGCCTTCGGATCATCGCAGCGCGCGACGAGCAGGCGCGCGGCCCGCTCGTCCCTGACGCGTGGCTGGCGGCGCTCGCCCTCTCACACGGCTGCCGGCTGGCGACTGCCGACCGCGGGTTCGCCCGCTTCGAAGGCCTCGACTGGTTTATCCCGGTCGAACCGATCGCGAACAGTTGATCCCGCCGGGCCTGCCTCACACACAACGGACCCGCGGGCATCGCGCGTCGAGCGCCGTGCCTCGTAGGCGTGGCGGGCGGACACGATTGACACGGTGCCGGCCGAGCAGCCAGCGCACGCACCTTCAGGCATGCCGGCATGGCGTCGCTCAGGAGCGAAAACGCTCGAGGTGGACGTCGAGCAAGAGCCAGGATGACCCCGCTAGTCCCGCTAATGTTCCCCTCCCCGCCGGAGTAGCTCAGTCGGTTAGAGCAGCGGAATCATAATCCGCGTGTCGGGGGTTCGAGTCCCTCCTCCGGCATCAAGAAACCGCTGCAAAGCGCTAAATTCCTAGCTCGCGGTCCATCAGGGCGCAGCCGACAATGACCACGAAATGACCACGAGTTGCCGCCTTACGCGATTTCTTCAAGTCGCCCAGAGTCGTCTCCAGGCGCCTACCTCCAGCTGAGCGTGACTGCACCTTCGATCGATCGTTGCTCTCCTTCACCGCAAGCCCGGCGGCGGATCGGCGTCGACCCGGGTTCAGGCGTCCTGTTCTAGCCGGCATCCGACGGGCTAGCGTCGCGGCTGCGATCACCGATCCGCTCCGCGATACGGGAGCCGTCCAGGTGCACGGCCGACCGGGCAATCCAGGCAGCAACGCCCTGTCCACCGTCGCGCAGCCCAAGGACGCCGACGAGAAGATCGCCTCCTGCGCCGTCGTCACCACCACCGCCGACCGCGACGTCGCCTTCGTCAACCACCGGATGCCCGTCGTGCTCGACGGCCCCGACGCCGAACGGGCGTGGCTTGACCCCGGACGTCGACCTCGACGGCGCGATCGAACTCGCCCAGCCGCTCCCCGACGGTCGGCTCGGCGTCTACCCGATCAGCCCGCGGATCAACTCGAGCCGCAACGAAGGGCTCGACGTGCTCGAGCGGGTTGAGCCCGACGCGTCCACGAGCTAGCCCTTTATCTGCCGCGCGCTCACGACCTGTCGCCATGTCCGGCGCGCAGCCCGCAATCTCCCGACGGACCGTGCAAGCCGCGTCGCGCCACGCAGGAACCAGTCCGCGCCACGGCGAACCCCCCAGCCGCATGCCGCCCACGCCGCCCGCGACCCCGGCCGTCCCCGACCCGGAGGTATCCGAAGCCGCCTGGCGGGCCGCGACCGCGGCCGCCGAAGCCGCCGACGCCGCCCGCCAAGTCGCCGACGCGCACCGCGGCCCGAGCGCCCTGCTGCCGTACACCCGCGCCGGCCGCCTGCGCCGTAACGCCCACGTCGCCGCGGACGCCGCCGAGCAAGCCCTCGCCGCCGCCCGCGCCGACCCGCCCGGCCTGCGCCAGGCCGCCCTGGCCGCCGCCCGCGCCGCCGACCACGCCGCCGAGGCCGCCGCGCAGCTCGGCGTGCCCGTCCGCGCCATCATGCGCGCCCGCGAACCCGCCCGGGTGGCCGCCCACGCCGCCCACCGCATCAGCGCGGCCCCGGGGAGGCCCCGCGCCGAGGACACCCAAGCCGCCACCGTCGCCGCCGAGAACACGCGCGACACCGCACAAGCCGCCCTGGTGTCCCTCGACGCCGCCCGCGCACGGGGGACCACCGTGATAACGCCTCGACGAAAGCCGCGCCGCATCCGACTGCCGGCCGTCAGCGCCCGCCGCCTGACCGTCGTCGTCGGCAGCCTGATCGCCGTCATCCTCACCGCCACGCTGGTCGCCCTCGTCCTCGGCGACGCCACCTCGCCCGAGGCCGCCACCGCCGCCCAGACGCTCGCCATCGCCGGCATCGGCTTCTACTTCGGCGCCGCCGTCCGCCGCCGCGCCGCGGTCGCCCTGAGCCCCGTCGTTATGGATGACATGGATGACATGGAGGACACGGAGGACATGGAGGACATGGAGGACATGGAGGACGCGCCCGAGCAGGCCGCCGGGCAGGCCCGCCGCGAGGCCGCACACCGCCCAATACCGCCCACGGCGTGAGTCCCGCCACCCTCACCGACTGGGTCCGCTCCCTGCTCGCGCTCGGCCTGACCGCCGCCCTGCCGATCGTCGCCTTCGTCGCCCAGCCCGACCCCGAGGCCCTGCGCGCCTACATGGACGCGCTCGCCGCCGTCGTCGCCTTCTACTTCGGCGCCGCCGACACCTAGCCCTGACTTGCGCGCAGCTACCGGAAGGCCGGCAGCTTGAGCGTGATGTTCTGGGCGACCGCTGAGTCCATCGCCATCTTCGTGATCTTCTGCGCGGCGTCCTGGCTCGTTGGAGCAGCACTCGCCGCTTCAGGGAAGCGGCGATCGCGGTCGCGACAGATGCCGCGGCCATGAGGCGCTCTGCTTGGTCATGGGCCGTGATACGCCGGTCGGCCCCCGTTCATTGCACCGCGACGGGCGTCCCGCTCGCGCTCGACCTTGGTCTTGCGGATCCGCTCGCCGCTCACCGGCAACGAGCGCGACCGACATCGTGCGCGTCCCGCTCGACGAGGCGCTGGCCGAGCCCAAGCTGCTCGACCCGGCCCTCTACGAGACGGCCGAGGTGTTCCTCGGGTAGCGCCGCCGGCGCAGCCACGACGCGGCGGCGCCGCCCACGAGGAGGATCGCGGCGACGGGCAGCGTCACGACGCCTACGAGCAGGACCGACCAGCCGATCTCGTCGCGGATGCTCCCCAGCCCGTTGCACGTTGCCTCGCCGTCGAGTGCGTGCGGGGTGTTCGGGTAGACGCATTCGGCACCGGCCAGGTCGAGCAGCCCGAGCGCGAGCAGACCCAGCGCGCAGACCGCGACCGGCGTCGCGGACACGATCCAGTAGCCCCTGGGCACGCGGCACAGCGTAGGCCGGTGTGGAGCGCATTCCCACGCGTTGCGCGTTGCGGGAGCGCCGACGCATCGCAACGAGCCCAGGTCATACCCGCTGACAAGCAACTCACCGGAAGGGAATCCAATGTCCAGCATCACCCTCAGGCGGTCAGCGGATCGGGCCGGTCAGCCGGGCCTTCCGGGGGGCGACGGATCGGCTTCGGAAGCTACGGTCCGAACAGCGGTCGCGAGCTCGGACCAGACTATGCGTGCGCCCCGGTCCTCGCGAGCGCCGCTGCTTGGGCCGCGTTGCCCTGCATGCCGAGCTCGTGGTAGGTCGCCTGCGCCCGTGACAGGAGCTCGTCCGCGTGCTCTCGATCTCCGTTGGCGTTCCGCCGGAGCAGCATTCGGGCATGGTCCTCCTGCGTGTGTGCCACCGACGGACGAGCTCCCATCCTCTCGTTCATTCGCAGCGCCTCCTGGAAGTGTCGCGCCGCGTCCTCGAACCGACCCTGCAGGGTCGCGAGGATGCCGAGCGACCGGCTGACGGAGTCGAGCGCGAGCTCGGGTAGGGCGACGGCGTTCTGCGAGCCGTAGGGCATGAGCAGCTCATACAGGGAACGGGCGGACTCGGCGTCATCGAGGATTGCGCAGGTCTCGGCCAGCAGGCAGATGCTGGCGAGCCACTCCTCGTCGACGTGCCAGTTCGCGAGGTCGCGGCGCGTGAGCTCGTTGAGTAGGGTCGCCGCCGCTTCGGCTTGCTGCGTGCCGGCGTAGACCCGAGCGAGCACGGCGCCATGCATGAGCGGTGAGGGGAACTCGTGCGCGTTGTCCTTGATCTCGCGCTCGAAGCCGCCGAGTCGTCCCTGTTCGCGGCGCAGCATGAACAGCTGCAGCCTTCGCGTCGCCACCGCACTCCAGGCCAGGGCACGGCTGCCGACTGCCGCCGCTCGTTCGATCCGCTCCGCGGCCTCGGCGAATCGGCCCTGTGAGAGCGCGAGCGTGGCCTCCGCTGCGGCGAGTGTCCAGAGCTGGGCCGGCTGGCTTAGCTCGTTCGCGACCCGGGCCATCGAGGCGAGCTCGGCCGCGCGGCGGTCGGGGTCGCCGAGCTCCCAAGCGGCCCAGTACGAGTGCTCGTGTCCGTCGAACAGCCGCTCCCTGTCTCCACCCTCGGCCGCCTGGGAGACGATCTCGTCCCCTTCGGCGAGCCGTGCCTGGGCATTGTGGGGCGCGATCAGGGCGGCTGCCGCCGCGGCGAGGGCATAGGCGAGCGTTGGGGGGTCGCCGATCCCGCGCGCGATCTGGAGCGCCTCTTCACTGATGCGCTCGCGACGCTCGCGGGAAGGTGCGTGGCGAAGCGCCGCCGCGAGCCGCGAGAGCAGCTGGACGCGCAGCAGGTCGTGTTCCTCGCCCAGACCGGAGAGCGCCTCCTCGAGCAGCGGGACGAGCCGCTCGTCGGCTAGAGCGTGCGTCCACAGGAACCTTCCCCCGTAGCCGGCGGCCGCGCGGGCGAGCATCTCGGGCAGCTCGGCCGTCCTGGCGAGCACGGCCGCGCGCAGGAAGGTCGCCTTGGCCGCCGGGCCGTCCCCCGCCCGGCCCTGCGCGTCGGCGAGGGACAGGAGCAGCTCGCAGCGGAGCCGGGTGGTTGCGGCGGCGTCGGGCCCGAGCGCCTCGATCGCCATGTCATATAGGCGTACCGCCTCCTCGTACGCGAGCACGGCGACTGAGCGGGAGCCGGCCCGCCGGGCGTAGTCGACCGACTTCTGGCCGTCTCCAGCCGCGGCCGCCTCGAAGAAGTGATGTGCGAGCTCAGCGAGATGGGCGTCGAGGTCCGAGGAGTAAAGGAGCTCGAGGGCCTCGCCGACCTGGCGGTGGAGCTGGACCCGGCGACTTCTCGTTAGGCGGTGGTATGCGGTGTCCCGGATCAGGGCGTGGGCGAAGCGCATGCGGCCGATTGCGCCGGGGACCTCCGCGACGACGCGCGCCTCGATCCCCTCGTCGAGCAACTCGAGGATCCCGCCACGCTCGAGTCCGCTGACACCCGCCAGCGCATCGAGATCGAACTCACGCCCCAGCACCGAGGCAAAGGTGAGCAGCCGGTTGCATTCGTCCGAGAGGTGGCGCAGCCGGCGGCCGATCACCTCCCTCACGCTCTGCGGGATGGCAAGCGGCGCCGTTGCCGGCTCATCGAGGCGTCTCTCGGCGGCGAGCAGCCGCACGGTCTCGCTGACGAAGAGGGGGTTGCCATCGGTCTCGGCGTGCACCGCCGGGCCCAGGTCCGCCGCGGGCGCGCCGGGTGCTGCAAGTTCGATGAAGCGGGCGACGTCGGCCTCGCCGAGGCCGACGAGCGCAAGCGTGCGCGTGACCGGCTCGCGAGCCAGCTCGGTGAGGGTCGTCGCGAGCGGATCGGCGAGGCTAGGATCGACGTCGCGGTACGCGCCGACGATGAGCATGCGGCTGTCGCCGAGCTCGCGGGCGACGAACTGGAGAAGCAGGAGCGAGGGCTCGTCGGCCGCATGCAGGTCGTCGAGCACGAGCACCAGCGGCGACGCGGCCGCCGCGCGTTTCAGGAACGCGGTCATGGAATCGAACAGTTGGAAGCGCGCTCCCTCCGACTCGATCGGGGGCGCCGACGGCAGATCGGCGAGGACGTCGCGGAGCTCGGGGAAGAGCCGGGCCACGTCGCCGGCTCCCTCGCGAAGAAGGGACCGAAGACTCTCCGCATCGGTCTCGCGAAGGTACGGCCGCAGGGACTGCACCCAGGGCCAGTACGCGGGGGCGCCGCCCGCCTCCCAGCAGCGGCCGACCAGGATTCGCACGCTGCGGGCCCTGGCGTGTGCGATCAGCTCCTCGGCGAGGCGACTCTTGCCGATGCCGGGCTCGCCGACGAGCAGGAACAACCCCCCGCGGCCGGCGAAGGCATCATCGAGACCCGCGACCAGCTCGTCCAGCTCGCGCTCGCGGCCCACAAACGCGCTGCGGGGAAACTCCGCCGCAGGCTCGGCCGCCGCCGGGTCCTCCGCCACCAAGTGGAGTCCCGGGTCCTGCGCGAGTATCGCCCGCTCGAGCTCGCGTAGCCGCTCTCCCGGCTCGATGCCCAGCTTCTCGACCAGCGTCCTGCGCGCGTCCTGGTAGGCCTGCAGCGCCTCCGCCTGCCGGTCGCTGCGGTACAGGGCCAGCATCAGCTGCGCCCGCAGGCGCTCCCGGTAGGGATGCTCGCCGATCAGCGTCTCCAGCGGACCCACCACCTCGGCATGGGCGCCGAGCGCCAGCTTCGCCTCGATCAGCTGCTCGCGCGCCGCCACGCGCACATCGTCGAGCCGGGCGATCTCGCGCTGCGCGAACGGCTCGTCGGCGAGGTCCGCCAGGGGCGGGCCGCGCCACAGCGACAGGGCCCCCTCGAGCGCCGAAGCGGCGCGCTCCGGGCGGCCCGCGGCGAGCTCGCTGCTGCCCTCGGCGACCAGCCGCTCGAAGCGGTGCGCGTCGAGGCGCTCGGGATCGAGCTCCAGCTCGTAGCCGTGCTCGCGGGTCGCGACCACGCCGGCCGAACCGCTGCCGTCCCCACCCGCGAGCGCCTTGCGCAGCCGGGAAATGTAGACCTGCACGGTCTTCGCAGCGGTGGCCGGGGGACGCTCCCCCCAAAGCTCGTCGATCAGCCGGTCGGTGCTGAGCGTCTCGTTGGCGTGCAGCAGAAGCAAGGCCAACAGCGCCCGCTGCTTGCTGCCTCCAAGCGCGAGCTCGCGGCGCCCGGCGAGTGCCTCAAGCGGACCGAGGACGCGGAAGTCGATGCGAGAAGGGAGGGACGCGGGGGACAGTTAGATCCAACGTACAGCGGCCCCGCGCGGGAGCCATACCCAGAAGTTGGGGAGGGCTTGAGGAAGACAGCGGCATCCCTTCCCGGCCGATCAAGACCGACCGCAAGGCCGAGAAGGAAGGCACGCCGTGCAGGATGTTCGGGACGCTCCGTCGGGGAGGGCAGCGAGATCGCGGTACGCATGACGATCTCGCTCGGGAAGGCGCACGTCGCAAGATCGCCGCGGCGTTGGAGGCCGAGGTCGACGAGTACCTCGCCTCGTTTCGTCGACCAGGTCGGCGGCCCTGGCAGGCGGCTGGCCGTGCCAATGGGATACGCGCGCGCGACGCGTCCCCCGGGGCGTTGCACAGCGAACGGGCTCGCCCGACCGGGGAGCCCGTTCGCCGCCGTGTCTTGGGGGAGGGCTATTGGCGGGCGCCCCTGCTGCCTTCCTCGGGGCCGCCGTCGTAGCGGGTCCCCGGCACGACCTCCGAGGCCGCGCCGAAGGACAGCGCGCCGCGGGTGCCCTCTTCGGGGCCGCCGTCGTAGCGCACGCCCGGCGAGCTCTTGATCGAATTCGGGTCAACTGTCGCCACTGCCGAGCGCTGGGTGAGCGCGGCTGTTCCCTCCTCGGGGCCACCGTCGTAGCGGACGCCCGGCTGCGGGGCGGGGATGATGCCGCGCGTGCCCTCGTCGGGGCCGCCGTCGTAGCGGCTGCTGCCGGCCGCGCTGGGCGCGGTCACCTGCGTCACCGAGCCGGCGCTCGTGGCACGGTCGTCGTCGGTGGCGAGGATCACGACGGCGGCGGTGAGGCCGAGCACGGCGATCATCGCAGTGGCGAGCAGCGCTCGCAGCTGCACGTAGTGGGAGCGGAGCACGACTGCGGGGTGTTGTGTGGGGATTGCCTTGCCCATGACGGTCTCCTGTCGGGGGGGCCGCTCGGCGGCTCGCCCGGTTGTGTTGTGGGTCGACGTCGATGCCGATCGTGCATGGGCGTGGTTGCAGCGCGGCGACGAGGCGGTATCACGGCGGCAACAGCGGGTTGGCGGGCCGTAGCAGTTCCGGTGGGAGCGCAGGCCGCGCTGGCAGAACGCGGGTGCTCGGCTTGGCACTGCTCGCTCAGACGCTGGATCGAGCCGGCCGACAGCCCCGACGCGCCCGCGCGTAAGTGAGCGTCTGGGTAGCGATCAGACGTTCCTCAAGACGGACGCAGGCGTCGCGACAGCGACGTGCTCGAGCTCCCTCCGATCGGGGATCTCTCACGTCGCGGACGTTTCGGCGCCGTGAGCGTGCCGCGGGGGCCGGCACGTCCGCCCCTGGGTGTGCGCCTCTGACGTATGAGACGACTGTGAGGGGGTGCTGAGAAGACCGTGAGGACGGTCTTGCGGCCGGCCGGCTCCGGCATGAGGGTGTGGGCGCGGCGGCCGCCGCGTCGCAGGCAGACGTCACGAAAGGTGAACAGATGTCCATGCGCAGCACCTCACGACAAGCAGGCCTCGCCGGGTCCGGCGCTGCCAGGTCGCTGCACATCAACACCTCGCACGACCGGATGCCGTTCGCCGCCTTCCGGATGCCGCGGTCGCTGCCCGACTTCCCGGCCCACGAGCGGATCGCCAGTATTTCGGCGCGTACGTCGACCAGTTCCGCTTCCGCGACCGGATCACGTTCGAGACCGCGGTCGAGCGCGTGGGCATTGCCGCGAACCGCACCGGGGAGGTACGCTGGAGAGCGGCGAGGCGCGCTCCTTCGACGCGCTGATCGTGGCGAACGGGCACCACTGGGGCCCGCGCTGGCCGGAGCTGCCTTTCCCGGGCAGCGAGGAGTTCGCCGGGGGTGCAGATCCATTCGCACGACTACAAGGGCGAAGACCCGGAACTGTTCCGCGACCGGAACGTCGACCGAGATCCGAAGCAATTGCACATCCTGTCGGCCGCCACCGACGGACCCGTGCAGTGCCGCACCACGTCCGAACAGCAATCCACCACAGACTGCGGGAGGACTTTCGATGACGAAGTCGATCAACCGCCGGACGTTCCTTCTCGGCTCGGCCGGAACAGCGATCGCCGCAGCGATGCCGACCACTGCCCCCGCGCACGGATCCCTGATCAGTCGCAATCACATCGGCAATGTCCATTGGGGTCTCCGAAAGTGGACCGGAGGATTCAACGGCTACGGGATGCACGAGTACACCCCGGGCGCTCGGAGATTCTTTCCCGTCCGGACTTCTACCGGCAGTGCAATCGCTGGTCGCAGGCTTTTTGGGACATGCTGGTCACCTCGACGGTCCCGAGGCTCGGACTGAGCTACTTCGTGGTGCGCTACACCCACCATGATTACGGCAACAACGCCGATCACCCGAACGCGATCGCGATGGATCTGGGTGCGATCCGCTTCTGGAACCTGGCCGAGGGCAGAGGCGACTTCGTCGACATGAACATGTCCTGGCGCGACGGGGCCTCCCTGCAACAGCATCGCCGCTACATCGCGGTGGCGGCGTCTCTGCGGGTGTACTTCCCCGAGGTGCTCACCTTTTCCCACTCGGGGCACGTGGACCACATTCATTTCGACATCAACCATCCGACCACCAGCGGCCCGCTCGACTTCAATACCACGCCCGGCTCGTCGTCCGGGCGGGATGTTCGGATCATCCAGAGCGCCTGCAACTGGCTGAACGGGGAGCGCCTCGCCGTTGACGGCGTGTTCGGCCCGGTGACGACAGCCGCCTACAACCGGCTGTGCCGAAAGTTCCGAATCGATCCGAACCGGCCCAAGCGCGAGTACCTGGCGGCGGCGCAATTCCTTCAACTCATCGCCCGCCACGGGCTGCGCAACAGGCCCGCCGGCTGGTATACCGCCTAGATGATCCATTCCACGCGGCCCCGCTGTTCGGCGGGCGCCGCGGGTTCGCGTGGCGGCTGGTTCAGGATAGGGCGGCCGTGAACGCCGATCTGGTGTCGGGCGGCCTCGCTGTCGCGGCCCGCGCAAGGGCGACGAGGGCGGGCCGAAGGCCCGCCCTCGTACGCCCGCGTTCGCCTGTCAGCGCAGCAGGTAGCCGATGGCGCGGCCCATGACGGCGCTCCGCGCGGCGGGCGTCGCGATGCCCTCGACCCCGAAGCCGAAGTAGATCGACCAGGGCGTTGACACGGCCGCGCCCTCGGGGAACCCGGCCGCGGTCGTGCGGGTCCAGTTGTTCGTGTTCGGGCCGCTCCCGGGCGGTGGACCGGTGACCGACCAGCCGCCGAGGTCGTCCTCGAAGGACGTCGTCGCACCGGTGGAGATCGCCGTGTCGTCGACGAACGCACCGAGACCCTGGACCGACCAGTCGCTCGCGTAGGCGATCGAGACCTCGACCTGCCTGCCGGCGAAGCGCGAGAGATCGATCGACCACTGCTCCCAGCCGGCCGAGCGGCCGGACGCTGCGTGCCACTCGCCGGTCGTCCCGGTCGGTGTGCACGCGCCGGTGCCGTCGAACGTCTGGTAGCGGGCGAGCCACAGATGCAGCTCGTGCCAGCCCCCGGGCAGCTCGCGAGATCGGGGTCGTTCGGCCCCGTGCTCTGGCTCGTGTGCCCGTTGGCATCGGCAGCGTCGTCCAGTCATCCTGGCCGACGGTGTGCGCCTCGACGAACACGTAGTCCCAGTCCTGCTCGGTGTCGCGCGAGATCCAGAACGACAGGTTGCCGTTCGCGCTGGCGGTCAGGTCGATCGTGCGCGTCAGCCGCTTGTAGGACACGTCGGCGATCTGCGGGTACGCGTAGTACGTGCCCGTATGCGGATCAAACGGCCCGCCCGGCCGGACGTACCTCGCGGAGGCCCAGCTGTCGAACTGCGGGTAGGTCTGCGCGGGCAGGATTCCGCTGGTCGCGATGAACGAGGCGCTGTGGTCCTGGTTGTGGCGCTCGGTCCGCCGAACGACCACGTCAGCCCGCCGAACGGATCGGCGACGCCCAGGACGTCGTAGAGCTGGCCGTTCGCCTTCGTGCAGGCGTCGTCGTTGTAGATATACGCCCCTAGGTAGTACTGCAGGAAGTCGTTCGACAACGCTTCGCAACCGTCGGCCGCCGAGTCGGGGTTACATGCGAGCCCGCGCTCGAGGTCGAATTCGTACCCGTCGGCGTACTGCAGGCCCGCGTTTTGCCCGTGAAGAGCAGGCGGCCTCCCTCGTCGAGATACTGACGCATGGCCAGCATTTCGTCGTTGGCCAGCCGCGACGCCGTCCCGGGCACCATCCCCGGGTCGCGTGTGATGACGTCATCGCCCGTGTACCAGACGACCGCGTCGTAGTGCCCGAGCACGCCAAGCGGGCTGGGCGCCGTCCTGCCGTTCGCGTCGACGTCATAGACGTCGGCGGCGTAGCCGTTGGCGGCGAGCGCGTCGAGGTAGTAGGACAGGTAGAGCGGACCGCGCTTGTACGCGGGTGAGATGCCGGTGTAGTCCTCGGCCGCGACGACGAGGACGCGCCGCCCACTCTCGGCCACGGCGGTGTACATGAAGGACTCGCTCTTGGCGGCCGCATTGTCGGCGTCCTCGAACCAGACCTCCACCTTGTCGCCGACGTTGGTCCCGGTCACGGTTCCGCGCATCAGGCGGTAGTAGACGTCACCGCCCGAGCCGTAGCGCTCGCCGCCCGAGGCCTCCAAGGTCGCCGCTGTGCGCACCGCTCCGCCATTGATCCGGTACTTGAGCGCGACGGCGCCAAGGCTGCGCTTCGCGATCACCTGGACCGGCTGCGGATCGCCGTAGGACACGCTGAACTGAGGTTGCTCAGCGGGTTGCCCGACTTCTCCGGGTCGAGGCTCGCGGTCTCGAGATAGAACGGCTTCATCGTCGCGCCGACCGGGTTCGCCGGGTCCGGCGTCGAGCGCGCGAGCCGCAGCGCGAACGGAAGGTTCTTCTCGAACTCCGCCTGGACGAGCGCCTCGTCGTCGGGGAAGACGAATCCGCAGCCGTCGCGGCCTTCGGACAGCTCGGGCGTCCAGCTCAGCGCGCCGGTCTTGGAGTACGCGTAGTCGTCCGTCGTGCCGTTCGTCGTGTAGAGGTCGGCACCGACGCCCGGGTCGTGCGGCCACGGCGGGGTTCGCGTCCGTGCCGGTGTACTCCATGAACAGCGGGTCATCGAGCGACGGCGTCTTCACCTGCCAGCCGTAGGGGTACAGCAGCAGCGGCCCGTACGAGTGGTAGGTGAGCAGGAACCTGAACTTCATCCGGTCGATCAGCGCCTGGTGCGCCTTGACCTCGGGCTCGGAGGCCGGCGCCGCACCGCGATAGGTGTCGCTGGCCGATTCGGTCGAAGAGCCCTCGTTGTCGTAATTCCAACGCTCGTTGTAGTTGCGGTTCAGGTCGACGCCGTCGCCGTTCGCGATCGTGCCGTCGCCGTTGTTATCGCGCAGGTTCTTGCGCCACAGCCGTTCAGTGCTGAACGTGTACTGGTAGCCGTCGGGGTTGGCTACGGGCATGAACCACAGCTCGCGCGTGTTGACGAGGTTCGTGATCTCCGCGTCGCGGTTGTAGTTCTCGACGAAGTGCCGGAGCAGCCGCCGAGTCACCTCTGTCGCGATCCACTCGCGCGCATGGATCGTGCCCATGTAGAGCGTCGCCGGGCGCGCGCCGTCCGCGAGCTGCTTGGCGTTCTTGGTCACCTTCAGCGCGATGATCTCGCGGCCTTGGAGCGTCCGTCCGATCACCACCAGCTTCACGATCGACGGGTTGCGCTGCGCCAGCGCGTACAGCTCGTCGCGAATGCCACCGGCCTCGTCGTAGGAGCGGTAGACCTGATACCCGGACGCCGCCATCGCGTCGGCCTGCTCGCGGACCGTCTGCCCTCTTCCGTTTCGTTTCGGGCTGACGTCGACGCCCCGCGCGCGGAGCTGGCCCGCCTCGCGCGCGGTCAGCACCAGGTCGACGCGATCGCCGCCGCCCAGGTGCGATTCCGCGACGTCGTAGCCGCCGCTGTGGATCACGGCGAGCGACCGGGCGTCCGCCTTCGCCGTGTACATGTCAAGCCCGTGCCTGCTCGCCGCTTGTGCGCTCGCGGCCGTCGTGAACGACACGACGAGCACGCAGAAACCAAGCGCTAGATGCCGCATGGACAACTCCTCTCCCCCATGGCCGGAACGACCGGACATTTTCACGCGCGCCCCGGCTCGCAACGCGCGTCAATGCGGTGTGACGCGCGCTCTCATAATCCCAGCGTGCCGCCGCGCACAGCGACAGCGACCCGGACGTGCTCTTTGGCGGACCGTTCCCGTTCCGAGCACCGCCAGCGGACGTTCAGCATGCGGCTGTCAAGGGTCGGTCGAAAGCGGGCCACCTCTCGGCAGAGCGTGCGCGGCGCTGGCTTGTCCGGATACCCGTGGAGTCGGAGCCAGCGATAGAAGTCCTCGTTGCTCCCCTCAGGGCGACCAATCGACCGGCGGCGCTGCTCCCCGCCGCCGCCCGCGTCGTGGTGGAGCACCAACTCGGTGACATCCTGCGGCCGGTGACCGCACTCGGCGCACGAGCCATCGCCGTGCTCGAGGAGGATCTCCCGCCGCAACACGCGGGGGAGCTTGTATTCCCGATTGGCCGCCCGGCGGCAGGTCCTGCAGCGACGCTTACCGCTCAGCGGGTTGATGTAGACGTTCGCGGGGTCCGAGAGATCGTGCCCGCGTCGGCATCGGTCGCTCATGTCGCTAGCACCTCCCTGCCCGCTCGCTCGACTGCTCGAGGGTAGGCGAGTCCTGCTCGACAATCCAGTGGCCCCGGCGCGGTATTCCGCCAGCGCGTCCGGGCGTGCCGCCCCAGCACCGCCACAGTGCCGCTTATGCCTCAACGCGACAGCGACCTCCTCCGATCGCGAGCTCGCACCTGCTCGGACCGAGGGCGGATCTGATCGCCCTCCACCGACCGCGGATTTCAAAGGACGGGGCGCAGGACGAGCATCCCCCGGCTTGAGATGAGATGCTCCAAGTCGTCCGCCAACCGTTGGACGTGTTCGCTCGCCTGTTGCTCGAAGCGTTCCACTTCGACGATCTCGGCGATCAGCACGTAATCGGCTTGACCGATGGACTGTCCGGGCACGTCCGCCGGCCGCGTAAGCCGCCAATCCGAGACCGTGTCCAGCGACCCGCTGACGATGTCGCGATCCTCCGTCATCAGACGCTCAAAGTCGTCGGCCAGCTCCGGCGAACGCAGCTGAAACCAAATGAGAAGGGTCGCCGGAGGACTCATCCACGAAGCGTAGTAGACACTCGCAACATGACGAACGGAGTGATACGGCCTCACACGATGTCAAAGTCAAGGGCCCAGCTCGACGCCGGTCGAGGCTTCGGCCAGCTCCCGCTTTCATCGCTCAGGACGCACCTAGATCCCGCGCACACGAGACTTTGGCCACTGGCGGCGCCAAGCGGGCCGCGAGATCGAAGCCAGTGAGTAGGCAGGACCTCGGCAGGGCGTGAGCCACCGAAAGCACGGAGCCCGAGAGCCCTCTTTCGCAACCGCCTGCGCGCAGCGCTGGCCGGCGACGTGTGGGCACTGCAGCGCGTGCCTTGACGCGACAGCTGAGCGCGGTCGGTCGTGCCGACTGGCGCGACGGTCGACGCTCGTCCGCAGCCCGCAGCCGGCACCCGCGGCACTGAGCGCAGGGTCGGTTCGCCGAGGGGTCTGCCAGCGGGTTCCGCTCTCTTGAGCGCGACTTGGGCTTGCTTGGCGTTCGCTCTCCTGACAGCGTTCGCGCTGCCACCCGCGACCGAGGAGCGCACATGGCAGCCGTCACCCCGCAGACTGGAACGATCACGTCCCGCGAGGCGGAGCAGGTCGAGCGGGCTAACACCAGTGAGAAGACGCCGGTCGTCTTCATCCACGGGCTCTGGCTGCTGCCCAGCAGCTGGGATCGCTGGGCCGAGCTGTTCGAGCAGGCCGGCTATGCGGCGGTGATCCCGTCGTGGCCGGACGATCCGGAGACGATCGAGGAAGCGCGCGCGCATCCCGAGGTGTTCGCCCGCAAGACGCTGGGCCAGGTCGCCGACCATGTCGCCGAGGTGATCGGGGCCCTTACCAACAAGCCGGTTGTGATGGGTCACTCGACCGGCGGGCTGCTCGCCCAGATGATCGCCGACCGTGGCCTGTCTGCCGCCACGGTGGCCATCGACCCGGGCCCGTTCCGCGGCGTGCTGCCGCTCCCAATCTCGGCGCTGCGCTCCGCGGCTCCGGTGCTGGCCAATCCGCTGAACCGCAACCGTGCCGTGACGTTGACCCTCGACCAGTTCAAGTACGGGTGGGCGAACGCGCTCAGCGACGAGGAGGCCAAGGAGCTCTACGACAGCTACCACGTGGCGACGCCCGGGGTTGCGCTCATGCAGATGGCCAACGCCAATCTCAATCCGCGGACCGAGGCGAGGCTGGATCCCGCCAACCCGAACCGCGGGCCGCTGCTGTTCATTGAGGGAGAGATGGACCATACGGTCCCGTGGGCGATCGCCAACGCCTCCTACAAGCGACAGCGTCGCAACCCGGCCGTGACGGAGATCACCAAGGTCCCCAACCGCGGCCACTCGCTGACCATCGACAGCGGCTGGCGGGAGGTAGCCGACACCGCGCTTGCGGTTCGTGCAGCGATTCACCTAGTCGGCACCGTGGCGCCGCGGGCTACTCCTTTTGCCTCCAAGCGATAGCGCGACCATCCGATCCCGCAGCGCGTCCTGAGGTGCAGCCGATCTAGACGCTTGTCCGGTTGCGCGCCGAGTGTCCCGGTGAGAGAGTCGCGACCTCTTGTAGGTCGCTCTACCCACGGATAGGAGTAAGCCGCCATGCGCACGTTTGCTGTCTTGCTGGTCGTAGGTGCGTCGTTCTTGGGAACTTCGGGAGTGGCGCTGGCAGCTGCGCCTCCGCCGATCTTCCCCCACCAGCACTTCCTCGTGCTACCAGACGGATCGCAGTTGCCGGTTGGCCCTGACGTCTGCGCAAATCCTGAGGCCGCGCAGGGGTTCTACGGCTTCCACCAGAACATCCACACCGGAACCCCGAACCAGTTCGCGTTCCAGAACCCGGACAACCCGGTCGCGTTCCAAGCCATCCCGCGGTGCCCGGCATAAGCGCCACTGCTTGAACCGCTGAGCGCGCCAATCGGTCGAGGGCCGCCACGCGGCCCACGGCTGCTCCTATCGCCTGCCTGCACTACTCAGGCTCCGCGGTCCGTCGTGTCGCTTCGCGCGATCGCGATGGTCGGCGCGGATCGCGCGCGCCATCGGATCTGCCTCGGAGCAGCACTACGCGAGCAGCACGAGCAAGGCCGTCTGGACGGTGGCGCGCTCTGACTCCGGGACGGTGACTCGGAACTGCGACGCTCCCAGCACTCGGCACGCTGCCTCTGTCAGTTCGAGATGAAGCGTCGAGCCCTCGATCCGCCAGTCCACGACGCCGCCGTAATGGGTCGCTTGCTCCTCCGTCACCAAGCAATACGTGTCCTGCCCTCGCGCCCTGTCCTGCTCGTGGACGTCGAGCGATCTCTGGACCTCGAGCCTGCGGCCACTGCCATCCGCGTGTTCCGCAAGCACCAGGTACTGAGCCTTGAGGTTGTCGTCGCGCTCGGACGCTACGGCCGAGGCATCGAACGCTGTGCGCACACTCGGCATCCAATCGCAGCCAGCTGGGTCAGTGCCACTTCCGCCTGGAGGCACGGCCGACAGCGCCGCTACCAGCGATTGGCGGGCTCGGCCAGGCTGCGTGACGGGGCCGGCTCGCACCGGAGACCCCGCCCGGGTGGGCGGGGTCTCCGCGGGGAACACGAGCTCACGCGGACGACACGACGACGTGCTTGACCTCCGCCATATAGCGGTCGGCGGCCGAAGAGGCCTCGCCGGGGCTGCTTCCGCCCTGCCGGGCGTCCATGTAGGCCGCGTACCAGTCCCACCAGTCGTGCGGCGGGGCGATCCGCTCGTACCGGTCGTGATGCTCAGCCGTCTCGTGCAGCAGCGCAGCGAGAGCCGCGACGGTCATCACTTACACGCGCCCCGGGATCCGCTCGCTGACCTCCTGCAGGAACCACTGGTTGCCGTCGGGGTCCGAGAAGGAGGCCTGGCTGACGTAGGAGCGCCCGTGCGGGTCCCGCCCCGACTGCGGGGCCTCTCCCGGGAGCGCGTGGAAGATCTCGCTGACCTCGATGCCACGGTCGACGAGCTCCGAGCGGGCCGCCTCGATGTCCTCGACGATCAGCAGCAGCCGCTGCAGGCGCTCCGCGCCCGCCGGCCCGAACTGGATCGACGCCGCCGAGCCGGGCGGCGTGAACTGCACGCCGCGGACCTGCTCGGTGAACTGCAGGTCGATGTCGACTCGCCACCCGAGGCGCTGGTAGAACGCCTTCGCGCGGTCGAAATCGGTGACGGGAATCGGCGTGACCTCGAACTTCATCGCGACGGTCGCGAGATCCTGACCCTCGGGCGGCGAGGGGATGGTGCTCAGCTGCGTGGTGCTCATGGTGACTCCCTCGATCGGGCGCGCCATAACAGGGCGACGCCGGGCTAACCGACACCGGCAGCACGCGGAACAACGACCGCCAAGCGTCGACGCTCCGGAACCTGGCTGCGGGATAACTCCGAGCCCGACTTCCTGCTCGCCCCTCGACCGATTCCCGACCGAGGACGCTCCCCTTGGGGTAGAACCCACTCTCCTCCCATCCGGGGGCGAAAGTCAAGACGTGCCCGCGCCCCCTGTGCGCATGCTCGCGAGAGACGTTGATCGCTGAGCGCGTCGAGCAGCGAACCGCCGTGTCACCGACGCACCGGACGTCTCCGTTCATGCGACCGACACTCCGGTCGCCATGCGGTGCTCATCGGCGCACTGCCCCCTTCGCCTGCCTGCGCTACTCGGCCAGGGCGGTCCCGGAGTGCTGCTTCGCGCGAAGAGTGCTAGCGACGCGGCGAGTTGTTGACATGGTCGTCCTGCAGTCCGATCAACAGGCGAGCGCTTACCCGATCGCTGGCCAGCCGTGGCGGCGCAATCGCCGCCACGGCGCGGCCGCTGTCACGGCACGGTGGGGAATGGTTCCGGATTCAGTGCCAGGCGCATGGTGCCCGCCTTACCGCACCGTGATGATCAAGCGCTGATATGACGTGAGCGCTGGGTCCCCGTTGTCGGTCACTTCCAGGATGGCGTGGATCGTCTGTCCGCGAGCGGCGTCGGCCGGGACGCGGAGGCTCGATCGTGCCGAGGTTGGGTCGTTGAAGGTCACCCGGCCCGGGTAGGTGTCTGCCTCCGGGTACTGCCACCACTTGTAGGTCAGGGCGTCCCCGTCTGGGTCTGTCGCATTGGCATTCAGCATGACGACCTCGCCGCGTCGTGCCGTGCGGTCGAGACCGCCGCTGACCGACACGTTGGGGTGGTGATTGGCTCCCTCGAACGTCAGCGTCACGCTCCACTGCATCCGCGCGGCAAAGTCGCGCTGCGCGGCGCCGAACCACCGTTGAGCGGCGAAGTCCGGAGGCGTGTTGCCCTGCGGATCGCGGTCAGCGACGGCGTCGCTGCTCGACTCCGACGGGTCGTCGGGGTTCTGCGCAAGACGTCCGCCCCAGCCGCCCCAGCCGGGGTGCTCGTGACTGCGGAGCCCGTTACTGCGTTGAGCGGCAGGGCGCCAGCCGATGGGTCGACCCGACGCAGGACCGCCCAGATGCATGGATACGAGCAGTCAGGGCATCGCTGCTGCGTTTCACGAATGCAGCAGCGGGACCGGCTCGGATCGCGCGCCGCCGGGCGCCTCCTGCTCGTCCGTGGCGAGCGCGAGCGGGCGCTGCCATCGGCGCG
This sequence comes from uncultured Solirubrobacteraceae bacterium, assembly GCA_963830725.1. Lineage (GTDB taxonomy): Bacteria > Actinomycetota > Thermoleophilia > Solirubrobacterales > Solirubrobacteraceae > DASSUW01. The sequence continues at coordinate 161,270 of CAWHNO010000003.1, forward strand.
CTCGCTTCGAGGCGGGAGCGACGCCGAGCGGGGCCTCGAGTGTGAATCTCGCGGTCTGGAGAAACTGTCGTGGCGTCAGCCCCTCCTACTGAGGGCTTGCACGCTCCGTCTTCGCTCCACGGGCCCGTTTGCCGCATCAGGGCACGTTGCGGCTGGTCGTCAGATCGTCCCGGCGGGCGGCGGTTTGCAGCCATCCTGTGGGCGGGCAACGACCACCGCGGCGGGCCTCGGCCGCGGAGGCCGAGGCCCTGAGCCCTTGCTGGCTGTTTAGGTGAGCGCGTTGCAGAGCGCCGCCGCGACCGAGGGGTCTTCCGGGATCTGGAAGATGCCGTGGTGGGTGTCGTCGGGTAGGAAGAGGCCGGTGACCTGGGCGACGATTCCGCCATCGGGCGTCTTGGCCAGCAGGTCGAGGCCGTGGAGCGTGTCCCGCTCGGACGCTTCGTCGCCCGGGACGAGCCACTCGGTCCAGAAGTTCGAGTGGCCGCTGATAGTCACGCGCGGGCCCTCGCCGGTCGGGGAGAGCGTCCAGTAGCCGGAGAAGTGCCGGCTGACGAAGCGCCGGACGAGCAGGCCGTCCTCGTACCAGCGGATCCCCTCCCGGTCGTCACGGGCGGTCTCATAGAGCGTCCCGCACGGCAGTTCGAGGATCGGCTCGGCGTCGAGGCGCTCGTGGAGCTCGGTCTGGCAGATCACGAAGCGTCCGTCGAGCCGGCAGGACGCTCCCGGCGGCGGCGGGGGCTGGAGTGTGGACGGGTCCACGGTGGGTGTCCCCGCGAACGCGTCGGTCGCCGCGGCAGCAAGGACGCCGGCCAGCGCGACCACAACCAGTGATGTGCGCATGATGTACCTCCTGGTGGTGTATGAGGGTGACGGGGGGCGCAGTCAGCGATCTGGCAACAGCGTCCGAGACGCGCGACGAGCGGACGGCCGGCTGGTGCGTCGGCATCGGCCTCGTCGCTCCCTATGGCACGCTCGTTACGTGGTCGCAGCGGCGCTGGGTGATCAGCCGATGAGGTCCTGGACGACGGCGCAGAACGCGTCCTCGTTCATTTCGAGCTCGGGATGGGGTCCCGAGATCCGCACGCTGATCACATCCAGGACCACGCCTCCCGGGGTGTCGTCGCCGAGCGTGTCGAAGAGGATGGTGCTTCGGATGGCCCCTCGGTTGCGCAGCACGACGCGCCCGGTCATGTCCCTCAGCACGAATGGCTGGCCGGCCGTGACATCGCTGACCCGGAAGATCGTCCCCTCGACCTGGGTTGCCTTCGTCTGCTGAATGACCGCGTGGCTCTCGATCACGAGGAACTTGCCGTTCGCCGGGTTCGTGATCGTTTCCGTGGCCGTGACGTTGATATGCGCGAAGAAGAGCGTATCCAGCTCTCCCGTGCCGACCCGTTGGTGGAAGAAGCCGCTCTCCTCGCCGTCGATGTGCACGGGGATCCCGCACAGCTCGTCGTCGTCGCCGAAGGAGTCGGCGAAGCGCTGGTGATTGATCACGTCCGCCGGGGCGGGTAGCGCCCAGGCCATCGCCGCCAGCGCGAGCACGCCGGCCGTCGCGGCGCAGCGCCGGACAGTGGATGAGAGTCGCGTGCCGTTTGACATGGTTGTGCTCCCTCTGTAGGACGCGGTCCCGCGAACGCCTCCGGGACCGCGGTCACCCCGGTGCGTTGGACGGGTCAAGCCTGCGGGAGGGCGGTAATGGCGCGCTCACACGCCGCTCACGCGACACGCGCTTGCGGCGCTGGTACGGTCGGCACGACGCGCCATGCGCTACGCCTTGCTGGGTCGGTTGGAGGTCCGTGACGGCTCACGGACGGTTCCGTTGCCCCATGGCCGGCAGCGGCTCCTTCTCGCGGTCCTGCTGCTGCATCCCAACCAGACGCTGTCGCGGGACCGGCTGATCGATGCGCTTTGGGGCGACGCGCCACCGGCGACCGCCGCTCGCAGCCTGCACAACCTCGTCTCCGGCCTGCGCAAGGCGCTCGGGGACGGCGTGCTCGCCACGGACGGACACGGCTACAGGCTGTGCGTCGCCGACGGCGAGCTCGACGTCCAGCGCTTCGACGCACTGATGAAGCGGGGCCAGGACGCTCTCGTGGAGGGCCACGCGGACCGTGCCGCGGCGCTGCTCGACCAGGGGCTCGCGCTGTGGCGCGGCGCGCCGCTGGCCGACCTCGCGGACACGCCGTTCGCCGAGCGCGAGATCGCCCGCTTGGAGGAGTTGCGGGTGGGCGCTGTCGAGCAGCGGATCGAGGCTCTGCTCGCGGTCGGCCGCCACGCCGAGGTGGTGGCAGAGCTCGAGGCGTTGGTCCGAGAGCATCCGTACCGGGAACGGCTGCGGGCGCAGCTGATGCTCGCGCTGTATCGGAGTGACCGCCAGGCGGACGCGTTGGAGGCGTATCAGGACGCCAGGCGGAGGCTGGTCGAGGAGCTGGGGATCGAGCCGGGCGAGCGCCTGCGCGAGCTTGAACGGGCGATCCTCGCGCATGATCCCGCGCTCTCGCTCCCGGCGGCCGCTGCAGTCGAGCTGCCGCCCGAGCTCGACGCCGGCACGCTGCTGGCCGGCCGCGAGGCCGACCTGGAGCGGTTGCGCGAGCACTGGCGCCGCGCACGCGACGGGGCCGGACGGCTGCTGCTGGTCGCGGGCGCGCGCGGGATCGGCAAGACACGCCTGGCGGCGGAGCTCGCTGGTGAGGTGAGGCGCGAGCGCGGAACGGTGCGGTACGCCTCATGCGCCAGCCCGCCGGATGCTGTGCGCTCGGCGCTCGCAGAAGCCCGCGCCGCGCGGCGGCCGACGCTGCTCGTCGTCGACGACCTCGATCGCGCCGGCGAGGGAATACGGGCCGCGCTCGTCGAGCTCGGGTTAGCTGCGCTGCCGGTGCTGGTGCTCGCGACGGCAGCGGATCCAGCGCTCGCGGCCCGGGTGCGCGCCGACGCGACGGTGAGCCTTGCGCCGCTGGAGGCCGACGGCGTGCGTGCCGTGGCGCGCCTGTACGCGGGGCCGCGCGAGGGCGTGGAGATTCCGGTCGAGCAGCTCATGGTGGCGAGCGGCGGTATTCCGGCGCGCGTGCACCGCGCCGCGCGCGAGTGGGCGCGCACCGAGACCGCGCGTCGCGTCGGCGCTGCAGCGGGCCGCGCGGCGAGCGAGCGCACCGGCCTGCGCGCGGCCGAGGCCGAGTTGGCCGGCAACGTGATCGAGCTGCAGGCCTTTCGCGAGCGCGCCGAACCGCAGGAGCGCGACGCCGGCGTCGTCGCGTGTCCGTTCAAGGGCCTGGCGTCGTTCGACGTCGAAGACGCCGAGTTCTTCTTCGGGCGCGAGCGGCTGGTGGCGGACATGGTGGCGCGTCTGGCGGGCGCGCCGCTGCTGGGCGTGGTGGGCCCGTCGGGCAGCGGCAAGTCATCGGCGCTGCGAGCCGGGCTTCTGGCCGCGCTTCAGGCCGGCGTGCTTCCGGGCAGCGAGCGCTGGCCTGTGGTGCTGCTGCGCCCCGGCGACCATCCGTTGCGCGCGCTCGAGCAGGCAATCGCCGAAAGCGATCCTCGTCGCAGGCTCGTGATCGCGGTTGACCAGTTCGAGGAGACGTTCACCGCCTGCCGCGACGAGTCCGAGCGGGCCGCGTTCGTCGATGCGCTGGTCGCGGCGACGCGCGACGAGCGACGGCGCACGCTGGTGCTGGTCGCCGTTCGCGCCGACTTCTACGGGCGCTGCGCCGCGTATCCGGAGCTGGCGCGGCTGCTGGGCGCCAGCCACGTGCTGGTGGGACCGATGCGCCGCGGCGAGCTGCGCCGCGCGATCGAGCGGCCCGCACTGCGCGTCCGCCTGAGCGTCGAGCCCCGGCTCGTCGACGCGCTCATAGCCGACGTCGAGAGCGCGCCCGGAGCGCTGCCGTTGCTGTCCACCGCGCTGCTGGAGCTCTGGCAGCACCGCGACGGCCGGCAGCTGCACCTGAGCGCCTACGAGCAGACCGGCGGTGTGCGCGGCGCGGTCGCGCGGCTGGCCGAGCGCGCCTACGAGCGGCTCGACGACGAGCGCCGCGAACTCGCGCGGCGGATCCTCCTTCGGCTCGCCGGCGAGGGCGAGGGCGACGCCGCCGTGCGCCAGCGCGTGCCCCTAGCCGAGCTCGACGCCGACCAGGACGAGCGCGTCGCCGATGTGCTCACCGCGCTCGCCGCCGATCGCCTGATCACGATCGGTGAGCACGACGCCGAGGTCGCGCATGAGGCGCTGCTGCGCGAATGGCCACGGCTGCGCGGCTGGCTCGAAGAGGACGCCCACGGGCGGCAACTGCACCGACAGCTGGGCGCGGCCGCGCGCGAATGGGACGCCGGCGGCCACGATCCGGGCGAGCTCTACCGCGGTGCGCGGCTGGCCTCCGTAGTGGACTGGTCCACGGGGCACGAGGCCGAGCTCAACGCCACCGAGCGCGGATTCCTTGAAGCCAGTCGCGCGGCGAGCGAGCGCTCCCAGCGCCGCCTGCGCGCTGGGTTCGCGGGCATGGCCTGCCTGGCGCTCGTCGCCGGGATCGCCGGCGTGGTGGCGCTCAACGAGCGCGGCCACGCCCGCGACGAGGCGGTGGCCGCCGACGCGCAGCGCCTCGGCGCGCAGGCGCTTGTGGAGGACGACCTCGACCGCTCGCTACTGCTCGCCCGCCAGGGGATGGCGCTGCACGACTCGGTGCAGACCCGCGGCAACCTGCTGGCGGCGCTGCTCAAGAGCCCGGCGGCGATCGGCGTGCTGCGCGGCGACGGCGACCGGCACATCGGCCTCGACCTCAGCCCGGACGAGCGCACGCTGGCGTTAATCGACAACGACGGCACGCTGACGCTCGTCGACACGGCCACGCGGCGCCGCGTAGGGCGGCCGTCCACCATCCCGGGCATCGCCGGCGTCATTCTCGACAACGTGAGCCGGCCCCACCTCGTGCAGTTCAGTTCCGACGGCTCGCGGCTCGCACTCGGCGGCCAGGAGCCGGTCGTCCTGGACGCTCGCTCACGGCGCGTGGTCGCTCGGCTACGGATCCGCCCTAAGCGGTTCATCTACAGCCTGCGCTTCTCGCCGCATGGGAGGGCACTGTTCGCCGCTCTCGCGGTACCACCGGATTACTTGCCGACGATCCAGCGCTTCGACGCACGGAGCGGCCGTCCGCTCAGCCGCGAGCGGCAGATGCGCGCCCCTGTACCCGCCGGCATCGGCTACCCCCTCAGCGTGGTGACACTGATGGTCACGCCCGACGGCCGGCGCCTAGTCACCGCGGTCGCGCACGAGCCGGACGCCAAGGACAACTCCCAGGTTGGCGACGGGCGCCTCGTCATCCGCGACGCTCGCACACTGAAACCGCTGAAGCGCGCGCCTGTCGAGGGGGCGCAGGCCGCGGCCCTCGGCACCGACGATCGCACGATGCTCGCGGGCGGGCACGACGGCTCGGTGCGCTTCGTCGACCTGGTGACCGGTGACGTCACGCCAGCCTCCGGACGCCACACGGGCGCTGTGATACGGGCCGCCTTCAGCGCCGACGGCCGACACGCGATCACCGCCGGCGAGGACGGCCGCGCGATCGTCTGGGACGTCAAGCAGGCGGCCGCCGGTGAGACGCTCGCGGGCCACGGCGGGCAGATCACGGGAATCGCGATCACGCGCGACAGCTCGACGCTCTACACCAGCGGCCTGGACGGCCAGCTCCTCACCTGGGATCTCGCCGGCGATCGCCGCCTCGGCCGCCCGTTCAAGATCGGACGGGACAGCCCGGAATTCCCCCGCTACGCCCTCAGGCCCGACGGCCGCGTCCTCGCCATCGGACGGCCCGACGGCACCATCGCCCTGTTCGACACCCGGACGCTGCAGCCGCTCTCGCGCTTCCGCGTCGTCCCGGCCGGACCGGTCCGCGGCATGGCGTACGTCCCGGACGGCAGCCTGCTCGCCGTCGGCAACCACGACGGCTTCCTCGCCCTCGTCGACCCCAGCGACGGCAGGATCGTCAAGCGGCTGGCCGGCCACCACGGCACGATCTTCACCCCCAGCTTCAGTGCCGACGGACGCCTGATGGCAACGGCGAGCTGCTGTGACCCTCGCCGCCCGCCCTTCCGCCTGTATGCGCTGCCCTCGGGCCGACCAATCGGTCATCCCCTTCGCGGGCCCAGCGGAGACATTTCGCTCAGCCCCGACGGGCGAACGCTGGCTATGACGCATTACCCGGGGGGCGTGGAGATTCGCGACGTGCGCACGCTCCGGCGCCGCACGACACTCCCAGAGTCAGAGACGGTGCTGGACATCGCCCGCTTCACCCCCGACGGACGCTTCATCGTGGGCACGAGCTCGAAGGGCTGGGCTCGCCTCTGGTCCGCCGAGACGTGGAAGCCGGTCAGCCGCCAGTTCACCGGCCACGCCGGAGGAGTCCAATGGCAGTCCATGAGCCCCGACGGGCGCACACTGGCCACCGGCGGACCGGAGGGGACGATCCGGCTCTGGGACATGCGCACGCAGCAGCCGCTCGGCGCCCCACTCCCCGGCCTGCCGAACAAGACCATCGTCCCCCAGTTCACGCCCGACGGTGCCCACCTGTTCGCCATCAGCAGATCCGGACTCGCCTACCGCTGGGACGTGCGCTCAGCCTCATGGGCACGACACGCCTGCGCCGTCGCCGGTCGCACGCTCACCCGAACCGAATGGGAGGACGCGCTCCCCGACCGCGACTACGCGCCTTCCTGCGCAGGGTGAGGCTCCTGCTTCTCGGCAGAGCAGCCGTCTAGGCGAACCGGTTCGAGCGTCCGCTGGCTGCTGGGATGGACGAATCCGAGCAGTCGCCCCGGCGCGAGGCGGGCGACCCTGTTCGCTTCTGCCTTGCACATGCGGGCGTCTCCGCCCGTCCGCACCGCACGCTCGCCAGGGACGGCACGTGGTCGTCCGAGTCGAGGCCGAAGTCGCGGCTCGTTCCGCGAGGGGGCGAGCGTGTCCGGGTCGACGATGATCGAGTTTCTGGCGAGTTTTTGGCGAGTTGGGGCGCGAGATTTGGCTTCCTAGAGCGAGTCTTGACGCTTTGGCCGTCGGTCTACGGAACCGAAGGTCAGAGGTTCGAATCCTCTCGGGCGCGTCTTTACGCTGGCGGTGACAGCCAGGGCCTCGCAGGGACTGGCAGGGCCGTGATTCGCTGGTGCAGCGCGCGATCGCGGCCCTTTCTCGCGCCGAGACCGGCGCTCGCGCTCGCGCTCGGATCGGGCGCCCTGAGTCACGCCGCGAGTCACGCCGGTCGTCGTGACTCAGCGCCCTCCGGCGTGCTCTAGCGTGAATGGCGTGGCGCGGCTCTCTCGCGCCGCCAGAGCCCCGGACGTTGGCGCGTCGCGGGGCTCACTTCGTTCCCGATCACGCCGGCGTCGGCCCCTAAGGAGGCCACGTCGGGCCGGATGCGCGCCCCTTAGCGCAATCCCAGGCGCAGGGCGCGATCCTCGAGGAGGCCAGGGCGGTCGATGCGGCCGAGGACGAGCTCTACGGTGACGCGCGCGGCGATGAGCTGCCCGAGCGGTTGCGCACCGGCCAAGGCCGGCGGGGCTGGTTGCGCGAGGCTAAGCGGCGCCTGGAGGAGCAGCGCGAGCGTGAGGCGCGGCCGGTGCCGCGTGATCGGCCCAAGCGGCTGCGCGAGGCCAAGCGCCGGCTGGAGGAGGAGCTGTGGACCGAGACGCGCGCGAACGCCGCCTATGAGCGTTACCGCGCGAGCGGGCGGATGCGCAACGGGCGCCGGTTGGGCGCGCACTCGCCGCCCAAGCCCTACACGCCGCCGGCCACGCCGGAGGGCCCGATCAACGTCTCAGATCCCGATTCGCGTGTGGTGAAGGGATTGCGCGGGTTCATCCAGGGCTACAACGCCCAGGCCGTCACGAACGAGCATCAGGTCGTGATCGCGGCCGAGGTGATGAACGCCGCGCCGGACTTCGGGCACCTGGAGCCGATGCTCGACGCCGCCCAACGCGAACTCGACGCGGCCGGCGTCACCGAAACCCCGGGCGTGTTGCTCGCCGACGCCGGCTACTGGCACCAGCGCCAGATGGAACGGATCGTCACCCAGGGCATCACGGTCCTGATTGCCCCGGACGCGAGCAAGCGCAAGGGCGCGCGGCCGGGCTGGGACGGCGGCCTATACGCGTTCATGCGCCGGGTCCTCGCGACAGAGCACGGCGGCGAGCTCTACCGCAAACGACAGCCGATGATCGAGCCCGTGTTCGGCCAGACCAAACACAACCGCGGGATCGATCGCTTCCACCGAAGAGGCAGAGCCGCCGTGCGCTCGGAATGGCGTCTGATCACCGCCACACACAACCTCCTAAAGCTCCACCGCCACACGCTCGCAACCGCCTGAAACGGCCGCGAGCGATCACGACCGCGCCCGACGGTCCCGAGCCGGTCGACGAACCCGACCCGGCCCGACCAACTCGCCAGACATACGCGACAGCCTCTGGCGTAAGCAGCACTGCGATGCGCTGCTCTGTCCTTGTAGAGTTGCCGGTCGCCAGCGTTGGTCGAATCAGCATCGGCTGACGCGGACCAAATCGGCATCCGGAGGAAAGGACGCGATGAAAGCGCTCGTGTATCACGGCCCCGGCGAGAAGTCCTGGACTGATGTCCCCGAGCCGCAGATCCAGAAGCCGACGGACGTCATCGTCAGGATCGACACGACCACGATCTGCGGCACCGATCTACACATCCTGAAGGGGGACGTGCCGGCGGTTACGCCCGGCCGCGTTCTCGGTCACGAGGGCGTCGGCACGATCACCGAGGTTGGCAGCGCCGTGACCCAACTCGCCGTCGGGGATAACGTGATCATCTCGTGCATCAAGTCCTGTGGTCGCTGCAGCTTCTGCCAGCAGGGCAACTTTGCGCACTGCCTCGGTGACGAGGGGGCGTCGGGGATCGGCTGGGTGTTCGGCCATCTGATCGACGGCACTCAGGCCGAGTACGTGCGGGTGCCCTACGCCGAGACATCCGTCTACAAGGTGCCCGAGACCGTCACCAACCAGCAGGGCGTGATGCTCTCAGACATCCTGCCGACCGGATTCGAGATCGGGGTCCAGTACGGGCAGGTCAAGCCGGGCGACGTGGTCGCCGTGGTCGGCGCCGGCCCGGTGGGACTCGCGGTGGTGGCGACGGCGGGCCTGTACGGAGCGTCGCGGATCATCGCGATCGACCTGGACGCCAACCGCGTCGAGGAGGCGAAGAAGTTCGGGGCCACCGACGGCGTGAACCCCGCCTCCCCGGAATGGAAAGAGCAGGTCATGGCGCTCACCGACGGGTGGGGCGTGGACGTAGCGATCGAGGCCGTAGGGGTCCCGCAGACGTTCCAGATGTGCACCGAGATCGTCAGGCCGGGCGGGCGCGTGGCCAACATCGGCGTGCACGGAGCCCCGGTGGAGCTGCAACTCCAGAACCTCTGGATTCACAACATCTCGATATCCATGGGCCTGGTCAACGCCAACACGACGCCGATGCTGCTCAAGCTGGTCGCCAGCGGCAAGCTGAACGTCGACAACTTCGCCACGCACCACTTCAAGCTCAACGAGATGATGGACGCCTACGACACGTTCGGCCGAGCCGCGGAGACGAGGGCGCTGAAGGTTGTCATCGACCGCTAGCTGCAACCCGATCTGCAATCCCCGGTTCCGTCCGCCTGCGCGAGGCCATCGACGAATGCAGAAGCCCGAGGTGTGCCGAGAATCTGTTGCGTAATGGACGACCCGCGAGAGCCACAGGGATGCTCGCCGACACTCCTGCTTCGTCCGGACGATGCGGGAGCGCCAGCGCGCTCCCGCCTGCCGGTCGTGTCGCTCAGAGTCGCAGCCCGGCGCTGGCCGAGATCATCGACACCGTCCACGCCCGCGGCCCCGCCCGTAGTGCCAGTCAGCAGCACGCTACAGGCATGAGTACGGCTAGCATCAACAATGTCCGCGGCGCTCTGGAGCCTGCGCTCTCGCTTCCGCCTGGCAGCGCACTGTTGGACCGCTCGCGCGAGAGGCGGGCGTTCGCGCCTCGACTTCGCCCTTTCGTCTTTAGGAGAGAGGTGCGGTGTGGGTGCGGTACGCGAGCGAGGGTAAGCCGCACTCGCACGTGAGCGAGACAGCGGCCGACGGCCCGAGGCCGGTTCCACCGCCACCTGCCTGAGTTAGGCCGACCGGGCGCGCCGTAGCAGCGGCGGCGCCAGGGCGAGCCCGCGGTAGAGCGAGACGCCGCTCAGGACACCGAGTGCGATCGCGACGATCGCCCCGATCGGCGTGACGAGGTCTTCGACGCTCGGCCGTGGCCGGGTCGCCGACGACCTCGGTGACGCCGATCAGGCCGAGCGCGCCGGGGACGAGCAGCCAGAACGCGGGCAGGAACGTGACCTGTGAGGGTGGGCCGCTAGGCAGGCGGGCGATTGCGAGCGCGATCGGCGTCATCGCGAGCGCGCCGAAGAAGCCGCTGACGTCGGGGCCGACGAGCCGGTCGCCGATCAGCTGGCCGATCCAGGCGACCAGGAGGACGACCATGAGCCACGGCAGCGCTCCGCGCGGCGCGGAGAAGTAGAGCGCGGCCGCGAAGCCGAAGACGATCACGCCGAGCCACGGGCGCCCACCAGCCGAGCAGGTTCGCCCGTTCGTCGTGAAGCACGTCCTCGCTCGGCAGCCCGACCAGCTCGACGCCGGCGACGATCCCGAACGCGAGCAGCAGCAGCTGCACGCTCCCGAACACCAGCCGGCTGGCGCCCGCGACCATCTCGCCGGAGGCCAGCTCGACCGTCGCGGTGGTGAGCACGCCGCCGGGCAGGAACGTGACGAGCGGCGCGATCAGCGCGCGCAGCCCCGGGTCTGCGGCGCCGTGCTTGACCGCCTCGAAGCTGAGCGCGGAGACGACCGTGGCCGACAGCACGGGCACAAGCACGGTGAGCGTCTGGCGGCCTCGCGCGGCCAGCACGAACGTGCCGACGAGCGCGCCGAAGCACGGCCGCGACCGCCACGTCGCCGAGGGTCGGCTCGAGAACCAGGCAGAGACCGACGGTCATCGCCGCGTAGCCGAGCACCGTAACGACGCGCGCCGTGACGGGACGGCATCGCGCGGATCCGGTGCAGCCGGCGCAGCCCGTCGGCGGGCTCGACCCCGCCCCGCTCGGCCTCGTCTATGAGCTCGTAGAGCGCCGAGATCTGGTCGAGGCGCATCGTGCCCGCGAGCTGTGGGATCGACTCGATCGTCGCCCAGCCCGCGCGCCCGAACGCGATCATCAGCGCGGTAGGGAGCACGACGATGCGCGCCTCGCGTGCGCCGCTCGCCGCGGCGATCCTCGTCAGGCGCTCCTGTGTCTCGCTGACCGCCGTACCGGCGAGGCTGAGCGCGCGGCCCAGCTCCAGTACGAAGGCGTGGAGCTCACGGACGGCAGCAGGTTCTGAGCTCGGCCCTGCCGATCGAGCGCTCACGCGACGATCTGCATCTCGCGAGGGGTGTTGTTCAGGCGTCGTCCGCCGTCCTCGGTCACGGTCACGATGTCCTCGATGCGGACGCCGAAGCGCCCGCTGAGGTAGATCCCGGGCTCGATCGAGAAGCACATGCCGGGCTCGAGCGGGTGCGTCTCGCCTTCGACCATGTAGGGCGGCTCGTGGGTGGTCAGCCCGATGCCGTGCCCGGTGCGGTGGATGAACTGCTCGCCGTAGCCGGCGTCGGCGATGACGCGCCCGGGCCGCGCGATCGATGTCCTGGCACGTGGCTCCCGGCCGCACCGCCTCGAAGCCCGCCTGCTGCGCGCGGCGGACGATGTCGTGCACCTTGCGCTCCTCGTCGGTGGGCTCGCCGACGTGCACGGTCCGGCTCGTGTCGGAGCCGTAGCCGTCCTTGAGGCCGCCGAAGTCGAGGACGATCATGTCGCCGTCCTGGATCGTCCGGTCTCCCGCCTCGTGGTGCGGGTTGGCGCCGTTCGGGCCTGAGCCGACGACGGTGAAGTCGACCTGCGAATGGCCGTGGTCGATGAGCAGCGCGGCCAGGTCCGCCGCCACCTCGTTCTCGGTGCGGCCGGCGAAGCGGACCTCGAGCAGCTCCAGGAAGCAGGCGTCCGCGGCCGCCCCCGCTGCCGCGAGCCGCTCCAGCTCGTCGGCGTCCTTGATCCCCCGGAGCATCGGCAGCGCCGAGGTCATCGAGACGTAGCGCGTGCCGGGCGCAGCGGCCTGCAGGCCCAGGAGCTGGAGCGCCCACGCCGAATCGGAGATCGCGTAGGCGCCGTCGGGCTCGAGCAGCGCGGCGGCGAGCGCGTATGGGTCGTCGCCGCCGTCGGACCAGTCGGTCAACTCGATCGTGCCCGCGCTCGGCGCGTGCTCGGCGTCCGGCCGCTCGAGCACTGGAAGGACCATCGCCGGGTTGCGGTGCTTCTGCACGACCAGCAGCGTGAGGCGCTCGGTGATCGCCACCGGCGCATAGCCGGCGAGGTACATGAGGTCGGGCCCGGGCGCGACGAGGATGCCGGTGAGACCGGCCGCGGCGGCCTGGTCGGCGGCGCGGGCCATCCGCCGCGCGAAGCCGGCCGTAATCACGCCGCGCGCCGCGTACTTGCGCAGGAACAGCGCCTCGGCCAGCGCGATGCTCTCGATCTCGCCCGGATCGACGCTCTCGTTCGGCGCGTGGATCAGGCACTTCGGCTCCTCGACGCCGAGCAGCATGATCTCGGCGTCGGGGTACGTCTCGGCGAGCACGTTGCAGAGCGGGATCGAGCCGCCCTGGCCCTCGGTCGTCATCGACCGGCCGAACGCCTCCTCCATCGCCTCCCGCATCGCCTCGAATCCCGGCCCGTCGAGCGAGGCGATGAACGGGTCGCCGACGGCGACGCGCTCGATCGTGTGATGCAGGCTCCACGGGATCCGCGAATCGAGGTGCGCGACGAGCGCGTCCTGCGCGTCCTGGCCGGTCATGCCGGGCGGCAGCCGCAGGCTGATGCGCGCGGCGGCCGACGCCTGGACGGCGGACGACGAGCCGATCACGGGCGGGACGTCGATGCCGAGCACGGTGGCGGACGGGCGCGCCCACAGCAGGTCGGCGACGCGGCCGTCGCCCATCAGCTTGACGCCGTCGAGCACGTTCGCATCGGCCCGGAACTGCTCGGCCGGGTACTCGACGCCGGTCCACGTCTGCGACGCGTCGAGGCCGTCGACCGTCGTGTTGCCGTGCACGTCGTGCAGCGTGGACAGGATCTGGATGAGGGTGACGACCGGGTCGGGGGCGGGCCCTCCGAACATGCCCGAGTGCATCGCGCTGCCGAGCGCGCTGAGCGTGATGTCGACGCTCGTCATGCCGCGCAGCGTCGTCGTGAGCGTGGGCACGCCGACGGCGAAGTTGCCGGTGTCGACGACGAGGATCGTGTCGGCCCGGAGGAGGTCCGCGTTCTCGGGGACGAATGCCTCCAGTCCGCCTGTCCCCTGTTCCTCGCGAGAGAGAGGACGGGACCGCCGTCGAGGAGTTTGAGCGCGCGCAGGGCCGTGAGGTGCATGACGATGTTGCCCTTGCAGTCGGCGGCCCCGCGCCCGTACCAGCGCCCGTCGCGCTCGGTGAGCTCCCACACCGGGCTCTTCCAGGCGTCCTCGCCGAGCGGCGGCTGCACGTCGTAGTGCGAGTAGAGCAGCACGGTCGGCGTGCCCACCGGTCCGGGCGCGTGGCCGTGCACGGCCTTGCTGCCGTCATTCGTCGGCGACGCGGCGACGTCCTGGAGGCCGGCCTCGGTGAACGCGTCGACCACCCACTGCGCGGCCTTGTCGCACTCCTCGGCGGGTACTGCTTGGCGTCGGCGACCGAGCGGAAGGCAACCAGCTCGGCCAGATCGGCCTTGGCGCGGCCCATGAGGCCGCTGACGGCCTCGCCGAGGTCACTGCTTGATCGTGTCATCGAACTTGAGGTCGTCGAACTTGTCGCGGAACGCCTGCAGCTCGTCGGGGCAGTGGGCCGCGAACTCGACCCAGCCGGCGAGGACACGCGGGAACTTGACCACGTACGTGTCCTCGACCGGCTCCGTGATCTCGACGGCGGGCAGCTCCTCCGTGACCCGAATGGGCTGCTGGCGCTGGTTGACGAGCACGCCGCGCGGCCCGGCGACCTCGCGCGCGCGCGCCCACCCGCTGTCGTCGAAGCCCCGGAGGTCGTATCCCGGGACGGCGAGCCGGGCGTCGTAGGTCTCACCCGCGTAGAGGTCGTCGAACACGGTCGGTCCGTCCGCGATCCGCCAGGAGTCGTCGGTCACGACGTCCTCGACGCGGCCGTCCTCGTACTCGATCCGCAGCCGCGCGCGCACCACGGGCTCGTCGTGCCAGGGGGGCGACTCCCAGCGCCACACGTTGCCGCCGGTCATGCCGTAGAAGCCGCGCCCGAGCTCCATGCCCATGGCGTTGGTCCCGCGCCGCAGCCGGTCCGTCGTATCGGCCGCCTCGTACTGGACCGTGTCGTCGTAGTCCGTGAAGCCGGGGGAGAGGACGCCGTCGCTCGCCGGCTCGCCGTTGAGCGACACGTCCGCGTAGCCGCCGGCCGCATAGAAGAGCGTCGCGTTGCGCACGTCGCCGGCGACCTCGAACTCGTGGCGCAGCAGTGGGGCTGGCCGCGCGTCGGCGCGCGGCGGGCGCACGTTGCGGCCCCACGGGCCGCTGCCGTAGCGGGCCTGCTCCACGGCCGTGGCCCAGCCGGCGTCGTCGAACCCTGGCTGCCAGAAGTCCTCCGCGAAGCTCTTGGCCGCCTTCCAGTCCGTGCCGGTGGTGAAGGTCTCGTCCGAGCCGTCGTCGTAGCGGATCCGAATCGTGGCGATCAGGCCAGCCGGCGAGCCGCCCCCGTTGGTGGTCCGGACGGCGAAGACGTTGCGGGCCGGGTCGAGCGCCGTCTCGAACAGCCGCGACTGCTGCCACTCATTCTCCGCACCTGCGGTGCTACCGAGCAGGCGCCCGTTGACCCACAGGCGGTAGGAGTCGTCGGCGGTGATGAGGATCTCGGCGCTCATGGCCGCCTTGCCGGCCGGCGCGGTACGGGTGGTCCGGAAAGCCCGCGGCTCGGACGGCGCGACGGGGGGCGACGCCTCGGGAGTCCAGATCCAAGACGCGCCCTCGAGGGTCAGGCCGTCCGCGTCGCGCGGGCGGCGGGCGTTGCCGATCCACGCGCTGCCCGCCCAGTCGGCCTCGTCGTAGAGGCCGGTCCGGAAGGACGACTCGGCGCGGGCCGCTCCGCGGTTGGTCTGCACGTCGACCTGCCACTCGTAGCGGGTCGCGGCCTCGAGCGCCGGGCCGTCGTACTCCGCGTCGACCGACTCGCGCGAACGCACGAGGCCGCTGTCCCAGACGAGGCGGTCGTGGCCGTCCGCGCGGTCGTCGTCGCCCTGGTCGCGCCCGCGCTCGTGCCCCTCCGTCGTGACCCGCACGCGGTAGGCCCGCTGCTCGGTGCCGCGGGCGCCGGACTCGATCACCCACGAGAACCGGGGCCGGTCGACGTCGATGCCGATCGGCTTCGTCTCGCGCTCCACCTGCAGGTCGTCCAACGAGACCCGCCGCTCCGCGCCCGCCGGCGTAGCAGCGCCTGCCAGGACCGCGGGCACCGTGGCGATGAGCACGAGCAGACCCCGTCGAAGCCTCCCGGACATGTTCTCTCCTCCCGACCCCTGAGTGCGGTTCGCACAGAACCGCACACGCTTTCGAACACCGCAACGCACCGTGACGAATCGCGCAATCCGGTCGTTCCCACGTCACGCCTAGCGATGATGCGCGCTTGGCTCGTGCGTTTCTACGCGGTAACGGTTGGTCGCGGCGGAGATGTCAGCGCCGATGGTCGCCACACGAGCGCTCGGTCGATCTGCCCGTTTCGGTGGTCGGTGTTGCGCGCCGATCAAGGATCCTCAAACGAAACATCCCGGGCTCTTGCTTCGGCACCGGGAGCAGGCGTCCGAACCGCCAGTCGACGGCTCCCGCACTGAACTGCGATGAAAGAGGGCCTCCCGGTGGGACGCGCAGCGTGTCATCGAGGAGCGAGCTCAAGGAGGCCCGTCATCATGTTGCACGCTGGATTGGATCTCAGTCGCCGTCGGCTCGACGTCTGCCTGCTCAATGACGCTGGCGAGCTGGTCGCGCAGATCGCGGCCGCGCCGGACGCCGACGGCCTGCGCCATCTCGCCCAGCATCGGCGCCATGTTTCTGCTCACCGACGTCGTCGAGATCGGCATCGGCGTTTCGCTGGCGATCCTCGTCATGGCACCGCGATCGGCGCCTCGCTGCTGCGGGAACGACGCCCGGACGGAGCCGGGTCACACGCTCGTGCGATGTGAGTCAGTCCGCGTCGTCGGCCGTGGGGCAGAGCTCGACACCGTCGGCGAGGCGTCGCAGGAGGGCGTAGAGCCGCTCACGTTCCTCGCGCTCGAGCGGAGCGAGGAGATCGTCCTCGACGGCTGCGATCGCGCCTTCGGCGCGGCGCAGCAGTCGCTCGCCGGCGCGGCTGAGGCGCAGTACGTAGCGCCGGCGGTCGACCTCGTGGCGCGTGCGCACGGCGAGACCGCGATCGCAGAGGTCGGCGACGATCGCGGCGAGGTTGCTGCGGTCGATGCCCAGCGCGTCGGCGAGCTCCGCCTGGCTCGCCTCGCCGAGCACCTGCAGCTGCTCGAGGACCCTGAACTCCTGGGCCCCGAGGCCGAGCGGACGAATGACGCGCCGGACGCGGGCGGTGGTGTCGCGGCCGAGACCGGCCAGGAGCGTCGACATCGTGACCTGCTCGGCAGTGGTCATACGTCCAGACTAGACGACTTGCGGTTCTTTACCATCGTGGTAAATTACCACAGTGGTAGATAACCATGATCATGGAGATGAAGCCATGTCGCAAGAACTCGAATTCGGGCTCGACACGTTCCTTCCCGTCAGCGTCGATTCGGCCGGCCGGCCAATCGGCGGCGACCAGGTGATCCGCAACGCCGTCGAGGAGGCCGTGCTGGCCGAGACGGTCGGGATCGACTCGTTCAACATCGGGGAGCACTACCGCACGGAGTTCATGGACTCCGCGAACCACGTCGTCCTCGCCGCGATCGCCGCCCGGACGGAACGCATGCGGCTCGGCACCGCGGTGACCGTCCTCAGCACGCAGGACCCGGTGCGGCTGTACACCGAGTTCGCCACGCTGGACGCCGTCTCGAACGGCCGTGCGCAGCTGATCGTCGGTCGCGGCTCGCTGACCGACTCCTTCCCGCTCTTCGGGTACGACCTCGCCGACTACGAGGAGCTGTTCGAGGAGAAGCTCGACCTGCTCGTGCGGCTGCTGCGGGAGCAGCCCGTCACCTGGTCGGGGAAGTTCCGCTCGGAGCTCGAGGACCAGCTCGTGAGCCCGCCGATCCCCGTGGGCCACATCCCGACCTGGGTCGGCATCGGCGGCAGCCCCAACTCGGTGGTGCGGGCCGCGCGCTTCGGCCTGCCGCTGATGCTCGCGGTCATCGGCGGCCGGCCGGAGCGCTTCGCCGGCCACGTCGAGCTCTACCGGCGCGCGCTCGAGCAGTTCGGCAGGCCGCAACTGCCGGTCGGCCTGCACTCGCTGGGCTTCGTGGCCGAGACCGACGAGGAGGCGATCGAGATCCAGTGGCCGTACTACAAGGAGCAGTTCGAGTGGGCGGCGCGCGAGCGCGGCTGGCGGCCGCCGACCTACGAGCAGTTCCTCGCCGAGGTCGACCACGGCTCGATGTACGTCGGCTCGCCGGAGACCGTCGCGAGAAGGCTCGCGGCCGTGGTGCGGACGCTGTCGCTGAGCCGCTTCGACCTGCTCTACGCGCTCGGACGCGTGCCCCACGAGCAGCGGCTGGCCACGATCGAGCTCTACGGGCGCGAGGTGATCCCGCGCGTGCGGGCGCTGCTCGCCGAGACGCCCGCCCTCGGAGTGGCGACATGACCCTGGGCATCGTCGGCGCGGGCAAGCTCGGCACCACGCTTGCCCGTGCCGCGTTCGCCGCCGGCTACGACGTCGCGACCGCGGCCTCCGGGCCGCCGGACGACATCGCGCTCACCGTCGACGTCCTCGCCCCCGGCGCCCGCGCGGTCACCACCGACGAGGCTGTGCGACACGCGGACGTGGTCGTCCTGGCCGTCCCCACGCACCGCTTCCGCGATCTCGCGAGCGACCTCTTCGCCGGCAAGATCCTGATCGACGCCATGAACTACTGGGAGCCCGTCGACGGCATCGACGACGAGCTCGCCGCCGCGCCGGACGGCACGAGCACCGTCGTCCAGCGGCATTTCCCCTCTGCACGGGTCGTCAAGAGCCTCAACCAGCTTGGCTACCACGAGCTCGACGAGCTTCGGCGCCCGCAAGGCGCGCACGACCGCATCGCGATCGGCGCGGCGGGCGACGACCGGCTCGCCGTGCGCGCGGTGATGCACCTCATCGACCGCATCGGGTTCGACCCCGTCGACGCCGGCCCGCTCGCGAACGGACGCACGCTGGAGCCCGACGGCTCACCGTTCGCGGTCACCTACAGCGCCGACGAGCTCTCACGCGCCGTGCACGCGCAGCGCGATCTGGAGGTCGAGCACGTCGGCCGACGGCGGCCTGCCGTTTCGCTGCGCGACGGGCTGAACCCCGTAGCGTCGATGACATGAGCGATCACGACGCGCGCGACGTACTCCGACTGCGGTCGGCTCGCGTAGTTCGGCGCGTGGCTGGCGGACCGCGGCGTCGCGGCACCAGGACGCACCGCCGGCGATCACCTCGCTTGCACCGCGGCCGGACACGGGTGGAGGTCACCAGGCGCGAGGCCGTTCAAGCGCTCGCCTGGGCCGCGGGGATCGCCGGCTGGCCGGTGGCCGGCCCCAAGTCCGTGTTTCTCGACGAGCCGAGCGGCGCCTGGCCGATCTTCAACGCACGTGGCGTTTCATTTTTTCGTGACTGTCCGCCGCTGCGAGGCGCTGATGGCGCTGCGCCCATGCGTCTTCGGTGCGGAAGTTGTCCGTCTGCCACATTGCCGATCGGACGGTCACGCGCTTGCGGTATTTGCGCATGATCGCTCTGTGTCGGGGAGCGCGACGAAGCGACGGAGATCGTCTTCGCTTGCCCAGACTGACAGCGACCCTCCCGTCTTCTTTCCGGGGTCCAGGTACAACTGCACGCCGATGGCGCCGGGCATTGCCCACCACCCTCGGCTGAGCCCGACACCGTCGACGACGATGGCCGGCAGGTCCCGGAGTCGGCGCGCCGTGAATTCCGTGATGCTGACGATCACCGGTCCGTTGGTCCGTGGCAGCGGTCCGGGAGTCATCCGTCCTCTCATGAGCTGCGCCCGGCTTCTGTCTCGCAGAGGGAGCGCACGGTCTCGAGGCTTCTCGTCGGAGTCACTGCGTTCCGTGCGCGAAGCGCTGGATGGCCTCGGCAAGGCGGGCCG
>CAWHNO010000004.1:0-86444 GCA_963830725.1 uncultured Solirubrobacteraceae bacterium
TGGAGGACTTCCTGCTCCGGCCGGTCGACGGCGATTGGACCCTCAACGTCGCCGACCTCGCGGCGCGCGATCCGGGCAGCATCCGCGCGTCTCGCTCCACATCAGGGGTTCGCGGAATGAGGGATAGGGTGAGGCCGGAGCGGGCCGGTAGCTCAGTGGTTAGAGCAGCGGACTCATAATCCGTCGCGCGGTGGTTCGAATCCACCCCGGCCCATTTTCCACCGTCAAAAAGGCATGAATCGCGCTGTAGCGCGGTTTACGTTGTGCGATTTGTGCCGATAGTGCGATTTGGTGCTGTCCTCGGTGCTGTCCTCGGGGAGGGGCGATCCGGGACGGAATCCCTGCCCCACCCGTCCCCCGAGACGTGCGCGGAGACTTGCCAGGACCTAGAACGTGAAGCAGCGATCGAAGCTCACGATGAACCAGGTGAACGTCCCAGCCACGCCGCCTAACAAGCCACCGCCAAAGGCGCTCAAGCCGACGAGCCACGCCGGCGCGCGGCACCGCCGTGCCCACCATCCGGCCAGCCCGACCCCCGCGCCGGCGAGGAGCACGAGCGTCCAGACGCTGCCGTCATCGCAGTCCTGAGCTGCGGCAACGAGCGCGCCGAGGACGGCGACGACCGCCGGCCCCGCCAGCCACGCGCCCGCCAGGACCTTCCACGGCGACGCCGGGACGGGCGGCTTGAGCTCTGCGGCGGGGTCGGTCGGTTCTGCCATGGCGGGAATGTGGTTGGTACACCCGCCGACATCCCCGGTTGCGCGGTCCCGTGGGGTCCACTCCAAATCAGGACTGGTTGAGCCCGGCCGGGGATCTGCCACGGGAACCTCGGCTGGCCGCTCGTGTCCCTGCCGGCGAGCCGGCGTCCGCTGCCGCGCGGCTCAGCCGAGTCCGCACGTCGCGATCGAGCCGGTCGCTCGACACGACGTGTACGGCTGCATGATTCACGTGGCGCTCGAGGTTCGCTGTTGACGGCGGCGGGAACGCAATCAGCAGTCCTGGTCGACCGTCACGAGCACGGCCGGAACCCCTGGCCGGGCCTTGGCGGGGTGATGACCGTTCAACCGGCCCGTCGCCGGTTTCTTACGGCGCCGGCTCGAACTCTCCGATCGGACAGGTCCGCGTAATCGGAAGGGCACAGCGGGTTACTGGGAGCAACGGATGGCGACCACGGAAGGCCCCATGCCCCTTCAGGACGAAGCGCTTACCCGCCGTGCGGCCGCAGGAGACGCAGCCGCCTTCGCGACGCTCTACGACCGCTACGAGCGCCGCGCCTACAACCTCTGCTACCGCATCACCGGCTCGGCCGACGACGCCGCCGACGCGACGCAGGAGACCTTCCTGAAGGTGCTCGAGCGGCTCCCGCGGCTCGACGGCCGCGAGCTCAACTTCGCCGCCTACGTGATGACGGCCGCGCGGAATGCGAGCTACGACGCGATCGAGCGCCGCAAGCGCTCCGCGCCGACCGGCGAGATCCCCGAGTCCGCCGTCCCGCTCGGCGTGGCCGAGGACCACGAGGTCCCCGAGCGCGCCGCGCTGCGCGAGGCCCACCAGGAGCAGATCCGCCTCGCCAACGAGAGCCTGCCGGCCCGCCAGCGCGAGGTGCTCGCGCTGCGCGAGCTGCAGGACCTCTCCTACGGCGAGGTCGCCCAGATCATGGGCATGAACCAGAACTCGGTCGCCCAGCTGATCTCACGCGCGCGGATCAACCTCCGCGACGGGCTGCGCCAGACCGCGCTCGGCTCGGTCGCCTCCGCCTCGCCGCAGTGCGACCGCGCGCTGCCGCTGCTCGCGATGCACCAGGACGGCCTGCTCGAGGACCCGTGGCTGGCCGGGCACCTGATGGACTGCGGCGCCTGCCGCGTGCGGCTCGAGGCGATGGAGGAGGCAGCGGTCGCCTACCGCCAGTGGCTGCTGCTGGTGCCGGCGCTGTGGCTGCGCGACTCGACCGCCGAGGCGGCGGAGCGGATGAGCGCCGGCCGGCGCCCGCCGTCCCGCCGCCGCCGGAGCCTGCTGGCCGCCGGTGCCGCCGCGGTGCTTCTCCTGCTCGCGCTGCTGGTCGCCGACCGCGCGCAGTCGCCGACGCGCGAGTTCGTGGCGGCGCCGGCCGCGGAGCCGACCGCCACGGTGGTCGCGGCGCCCGAACCGGTCGAGCGGCGCACGCGCAAGCCGCGCGTGCGCGCTAAGAAGCGTCGAGACGAAGGCGCCGAAGAAGGTCGTCGAGACGAGCACGCCCTCGCCGCAGAAGCTCGCGGCCGCTCAGCCCGAGCCGGTCGCCGCGCCGCCGGTGGTGAACACGCCCGCGCGCGAGGCGCCGAAGCGCCGCGTACGGCCGCGACCGGACCCGAAGCCCGTCGACGTCGCCGTGGTCGCCGAGCCGCCGGCCGCCGACCCCGAGCCGGCGGATGATCCCGTGACGCCGCCCGATCCGCCGACCGGCGCCGTGCCAGAACTGCTCGCCGGCGGCGGCACCGTCACCTCGACGCCGCCGCCGTGCCAGAGCACGAGCGCAGCCGGCTGCCAGCCGCCGCGGCCGCCGGTGGTGACGTGCCAGACCTGCACGCTCGTCGCCGAGCAACCGCCGCCGCCTCGCCGGCCGCCGCTGCGCCTCGTAGACCCCGACACCACGCCATAGCCCCTCTGGTCGCTGTCGCGACCTGACGCTACGGTTGTGGCGACCCGGCCGGAGTCCGGGCCTGTGGCAGCGACGATGGACGGGAGGTTGGGTTGGGCGACGCGATGCGCGCATGGGCAAGGACGTTGCCCGAGCGTCACGGCGGACGAGGTGTGCTGTGGGGGCTCATCGCCGTGCTCGCCCTGGCCTTCGTCGCGCGCGCGGTCGCGGCCGTCAACGGCTGGGAGTTCCGCAACGGCAGCGATGCCGACATGTACGAGCGGCTCGCCGCGCAGCTCTTCCACGTGGGCGACTTCGGCATCCCCGGCTCCGCCAACCCGTACGACTTCGCGCCCGGCGCTCCGCTCTTCGCGGCGGCCGTCTACAACCTCATCGGCGACGTCAGCCCGGTCGCCGCGCGCCTCGGCCTGGCCGTGGCGGGCACGCTGGCCGTGCTCGTCGTCTACCTGCTCGGCCGCCGGCTCGCGGGCCCGCGAGCGGGGCTCGTGGCGGCCGGGATCGCCGCTGTGTACCCGCCGACGCTCTTCTACACGTCGCTGCTGTCCGGCGAGCCGCTCGCGATCCTCACCGTCGCGGGAGCCGTGCTCGCCTTCCTGTGGGCGGCGGATCCCGGCCGCACGCCATGGGCGTGGCTGCTGCCGGGGCTGCTGCTCGGCCTGACCGCCTTCCTGCGCCCCGAGTACCTCGTGCTGACGGCGCTGCTCGCGCTGCTGGCCGTCGTCGTCGTGGGCCGGCGCTCAACGCTGCTGCGCGGCGTCGCGGCGGGCGGGCTGATGGCGCTCGCCTTCGCCGCCACGATCGCGCCGTGGGCGGTGATCGCCTCGAACGACCTCGGCCGCTTCGTCCCCGTCTCGACGGGCGGCGGCAAGGCGCTCTTCATCGGCACCTACCTCCCCGGCGACGGGCTGCACGACCGCACGAAGCAGCACCTCTACCACCGCTTCCGCGGCACCGACCCTCCGCCGGAGCAGCTCCGCCAGATCCCGATGAACCCGCTGCTCGACGAGATCGCGAAGGAGTATCCGCAGCTGCCGCGCGACGAGGCGCTCGGGCGCGTCGGCCGCGAGAACCTCGTGCGCTGGGCGACCGAGGAGCCGCGCGCGGTCGCGCAGATGATGGCCGGCAAGATCGCCCACATGTGGCACGGCTCGGGCTCGCCGAGCTACACGCCGGCGGGCGGCGTCGTGCACTACCTGGTGCTCGTCTTCGGCTTCGCCGGGCTCGTGCTGCTGATCGTGCGCCGCCGCTGGGAGGTGCTCCCCTTCCTCGTCCTGCTCGTCGGCATCAGCCTGATCGGCGGGCTGCTGCTCGCGGGCACGCGACGCAACCTGCCCGTGATGCCGCTCGTGATCGTGCTCGCCGGCGTGAGCCTGACGGCGGCCGCCGACTGGGCGCGCGAGCGCGTCGGCCGGCGACCCGTCCCGGAGGCGGACACGGTCGAGTCCGTGCTCGCCTCGCATTAAGCACGTCTGAGAGAGCCACCGGCAGGGAAGGACCCGGGACGGCAACCACGGAGAGGAGCATCGCCATGGCGGAGCTGAACGCACGCGACGCAAAGCTGGTGCAGTACCTGAACGAGGCGTACGCCAAGGAGAAGCAGCTCGAGACCGCGCTCCAGGCCCACATCAGCATGACCGGTCGCGCGAGCTACAAGAAGCGGCTGCGGGACCACCTGAAGGAGACGAAGGCCCAGGCGCGCGGCCTCGAGCGCAGGATCAAGCAGCTCGGTGGCAAGGCCGAGGCCGCGCACCTGCCGGGGCCCGAGGCGGTGTCCGGGGCGGCCGGCAAGGCGACGGCTGCAGCGACCAAGGCGATGGCCGCGGCCAAGGGGCCGATGCATGCGCTACGCGGAACCGGGGAAGCGGAGAAGCTGCTCAAGAACGCCAAGACCGAGCTCTGGAACGAGCACGAGGAGATCGGGAACTATCTCGCGATCGAATCGCTCGCCGAGGCGCTGCGCGATCGGGACACGGCCAAGCTCGCGCGCGCGTACCGCCGCCAGGAGGAGCGCATGGCGACCTTCCTGCAGAAGCTGATCCCGCAGCTCACCAAGGCGGTCGTCACCGAGGAGGTTCCGCCCGCGCAGCGGCGCCCGGTGCCTGCGCTCAGCAGCAACTCGCGTACGTCGAAGCCCGCCAAGTCGCGTGCGAAGAAGCCCGCGAAGTCACGTGCCACGGCGCGCTCGTCAAAGCCGGCCAAGTCGCGTGCCTCCAAGCCGGCCAAGCGCGCGAAGCGCTCGGCCAAGTCGCGGCCGGCGAAGCGCGCGGCGTCCTCTTCGTCCTGATCGTCACGCCGGCTCGCCGCTCTGTGGCTCCGGCGAACGTCAACTGCGGCTGGTAGGGAGCAGGTGAGCCGGCGAAGGGGTCGATTCGGCGGCTGGCGTGTGTTCGCTCGCGCATACCGCGAGTCAGCGAGCCGACTGCGGCGTTGGGGCGATCTATGCCGAATACCGTGCACGCACCCCACGGCAGATCGGCGCCGTCGGCTCACCAGCTCCTTACCCAGCCGCAGTTGACGTTCGCAAGCGCCCTAGAGCGGCGGGCCGGCGTCAACGCTCGGCCAGGAACGCTCGCAGGACCTCGACCACGAGCCGGTGGTCGTCCGCCTGCGGCAGCCCCGACACCGTGACCGTCCCGACCATGCCGACGCCGCGCACGATCACGGGGAAGGCGCCGCCGTGCGCGGCGTACTCGCGCGGATCGAGCAGCTCGCGCTCGGCGAAGTCGGTGCCGTCGGCCCGGTGCTTGCTGCCGATGTAGAACGAGCTGTGCCCGAAGCGGCGCACGACGCGGTTCTTGCGCTCGATCCACGCGTCGTTGTTGGCCGCGGTGCCCGCCAGCGCGGCGTGGAAGAGCTGCTGGTCGCCGCGGCGGATGTCGATCGTCACGCCGAGGCGGTCGCGCTGCGCGGCGTCGACGAACGCGCAGCCGAGCTCCCACGCGGTGGCATTGGTGAAGGTGGCGAACTGGAGCTCCTCCTCCTGGAGGAGCAACTCCTCGAGCTCATCGGCCATGTCCCGACCTTACGGGAGCGCGAGCACCGTGATGGTTCCGGGTGCGACCTCGGTGAGCCCGGCGTCGGCCACGCAGGCGGCGAGGTCGTCGCGGCGCGCGGCGGCGGCGAACTGTCTCGCCGACGGCGCGAGCACGCGCGCCGGGCAGCCGGCCGCGACCCAGTCCTCCAAGCGGCCGCTGTCGGCGGCCATGACGGCCGCGTGGGCGATCTGGGCGAGCGTCTTGCCCGAGCTCATCCGTGCCGCCGGGTTGAGCAGATAGGTCAGCGCGCCGGGCTCGGGCGGCGCGCTCGCGGGGGCCGCTCCGAGGTCGGTGCTCATGGCCTGGAGGCGCTCGAGCAGCGGCCCGCGCTCGGAGCGCCGCCGCGGCGGCAGCGCCGCGACGGCCTCGCCTTCGGCGTCGCCCGCCAGCACGTGCGGCTCCTCGAGCACCTGCTGCCACTGGCTGTTCGTGCGCGCCCGCAGGCAGACCTTGCCGGGGCGCGGTCGCCAGGCCGCGACGGCGTCGGCGAACGCGGGGTCGCGCACGCACGCCACCGCCGCGGCGCCCGCCAGCTCGCCGGCTCGCGCGAGGTCGGCGATGGCTCCTCGCTGGAGCACGAGGTACATGCGCAGCGGGTCGCTCACCGTCGCGCCAGAGCCGCCGTCTCGGCGCTGGTCAGGGCCGCGAGGTCGGCCGGCGCCAGCTCCAGCTCGAGCACGGTGAACGAGATGCCGGCCCGCCGTGCCGCCTTGGTCGCGGGGGTCTCTCGGCCTGCCATGCCGAAAGCCTCTCATCTACGATCCGGCCATGGCCATGCAATGTCCGTCGTGCGGAGGCGAGCTCGTCGATATCGATCGAAGCGGCGTCCGGATCGACGCGTGCCGCGACTGCCGCGGCGTCTGGCTCGACCGCGGCGAGCTCGACCGCATCCTCGAGCGCGAGCGCCAGGTGGTCGGGGCGGCCGACGACGAGGACTTCATCCGCGAGATGACCGGCGGCGGCAAGGAGCACAAGAGCAGCTACGGCTTCGACGCCCGGACGGCCGAGCGGATCTACTCCGACTACCGCTCGCACAAGCAGCACAAGAAGCGCAAGAAGAAGAGCTTCCTCGACGAGCTGTTCGATTGATCGACGCCGTCCACTCGATCCTGTTCGCGCGCGATGCCGACGCCGCGCGCGCCTTCTTCGCCGACGTGCTGAACCTGCGGTCGGTCGATGCCGGCGGCGGCTGGCTGATCTTCGCGCTGCCGCCCGCGGAGCTTGCCGTCCACCCGGCCGACGACGGCGGGGCGCGGCACGAGCTGTACCTGATGACCGGCGACCTCGACGCCACGCTCGCGGAGCTGCGCGAGCGCGGGGTCAGTATCGCGTCTGAACCGTCGGACCAGGGGTGGGGGGTGCTGGCAGCCGTCGAGGTGCCGGGGTTCGGATCGCTCGGGCTCTACGAGCCGCGCCACCCGGTGCCTCGGTGACGCGCAGGATCGCCGCGCCCGCGACCAGTAGCGCCACGAGCGCGAGCAGGTAGCCGGGGCGGCCGTCGGTCCGCGCGGCGGCGAGCAGCGCGCCCGCCGGGAGCGCGATCAACGCGAGGGCCGGCAGCCGCGCCTCGCGGCGGCTGTCGACCAGCGCGGCGTAGCCGGCGAGCGTGGCCAGCATGGCCACCCACGAGCCCGCGAAGCGCCCGCCGAGGGGAGGCAGGGAGAACGCGCTCGGGTCGATCCACAGCGCGACGCCGACGCCGGCGAGCAGCGCGCCCACCGCGCCGAGCAGCAACCGCGCCCACGCCGGCAGCCGCGGCCCGGGCGCCCGCCACCACGGGCCGCGGACGGCGAGCACGGTGGTGGTCACGCCGAAGCCGGCGAACAGCGCGACCCAGGCCCACGCCTGGAGCCGGCCGAAGTCGAAGAGCTCGAGGTGTGCGAGCGTGCTCGCGAGCACGGAGACCGAGAGCACGACGGCCGCGACGACGAGCCCGTGCGCCTCGCGCGCGGGCGCGGCCAGCCCGACGGCGTACACCGCGGCCGAGGCCACGTAGACCCCGCCGGCGAACGCGGCCAGCGGCGCCGGACGAAGGTCCCACGCGAAGAACACACCGGCCGCGTCGGGCACGACCAGCAGGGCGATGCCGACAAGGCCGGCGGCGAGCACGAGCATGAGGAACGCCGAGCGCCGCACGAGGCCCTGCGCGCCGACGGCCAGCCACAGTCCCGCGAGCCAGATCCACAAGGCGTTCGCAGCGAACGAGAGCTGGGCGAGAAGTTGCAGCCAGCCCGCCTCGGTCAGGGCGAGCGGCGACGCCAGCAACGGCACGGCGATCACGGCCGCCGCCCGGCTCAGCGGCCGCGGCAGCACGCCCGACCGGCCCGCGCCGACCAGGAACAGCGCCATCAACGGGCCCGCCGAGTAGCGCAGCGCAAGCTGGAGGTCGAACAGGTCCGTGTCGCCACCCGCCACCAGGAGCGCGGCCGCCGCGACGCCCGCGCCGGCCACGCCCGCAGCCGCCGCCGCAGGCGCGATCCAGCGCCACGACGCGCCCGCGAGGCGGATGAGCCCGACGGCGAACGCGGTGTAGCAGAGCAGCGACAGCGCACCCGCCGTCACGGTCACCACGCCGAGCGCGGTGTCGGCGTAGGCGGCTTCGATCGCCGCCGGCGAGCCGCCGAGGCGCGGCATGCCGAGCAGCTCCATGTTCTCGATCGCGGCCAGGACGACGTAGGCAAGCGCGGCGGCTCCGGTGATCCGTCTCATCCTTAGGCCAGGACGACCGGGCGAGCCCGGATATTCCAGATTGCGCCCGCCGGGCCATTCACGCCTGTACATTCGCGCTGTTGGCTAACCACCGGATGATCGAGGAGCTGTCGGCGAAGGGCTTCGCTCGGAGCCCCTTCCCCGCGATCGCCGACTACGGCTTCCTGTCGGACTGCGAGACGACGGCGCTCGTCGCCCCGGCCGGCAGCGTCGAGTGGATGTGCCTGCCGCGGATGGACTCGCCGAGCGTCTTCGGCTCGATCCTCGACCGCGACGCCGGCATGTTCCGGCTCGGCCCGGCCGGCGTGCACGTGCCTGCCGCGCGGCGCTACCTGCCCGGCACGATGATCCTCGAGACGACCTGGGGGACCCGCGGCGGCTGGATCATCGTCCGCGACCTCCTCCTCATCGGTCCCTGGCACCACAGCGACGACCGGTCGCACACGCACCGCCGCGCGCCGACCGACTACGACGCCGACCACGTGCTCCTGCGCACCGTGCGCTGCGTGAACGGCGAGGTCCAGCTCTCGCTCGTCTGCGAGCCGGCGTTCGACTACGGCCGCGAGCGCGGCCGCTGGAAGTACGCCGGCAACGACTACCGAGACGTGGCGATCGAGGGCGGCGGCCTCGAGCTGCACCTGACGAGCGATCTCAACCTCGGCATCGAGGGGCCGCGCACGACGGCCCGGCACCTGATCAAGGAGGGCGAGCAGGTCTTCTGCGCGCTGTCGTGGAGCGAGCATCCCGCGCCACGCACGTTCGAGGAGGCCTACGGCAAGCTCGTCTGGACCGCCCACCACTGGCAGCACTGGCTCGACCGCGGGCAGTTCCCCGACCATCCCTGGCGCTCGGACCTCCAGCGCAGCGCGCTCACGCTCAAGGGCCTCACCTACGCGCCGACCGGCGCCGTCATCGCGGCCGCCACGACGTCGCTGCCCGAGACGCCGGGCGGCGAGCGCAACTGGGACTACCGCTACACCTGGATCCGCGACGCCACCTTCGCGCTCTGGGGGCTCTACACGCTCGGGTTCGACTGGGAGGCCAACGACTTCTTCTACTTCGTGGCCGACTGCGCCGAGGCCGCGAAGGGCCAGCTCCAGATCATGTACGGGATCGACGGCCGCGCGGAGCTGCCCGAGCAGGTCCTCGACCACCTCAGCGGCTACGAGAACGCGCGGCCGGTGCGGATCGGCAACGGCGCCCATGACCAGGACCAGCACGACGTGTGGGGCGCGGTGCTCGACTCGGTCTACCTGCACACCAAGTCACGCGACTTCTTGCCGGAGCGCGTGTGGCCGCTCCTCAAGCAGCAGGTCGACGCGGCGATCGCGAACTGGAGCGAGCCCGACCGCGGCATCTGGGAGGTGCGCGGCGACCCCAAGCACTTCACCTCGTCGAAGCTCATGTGCTGGGTCGCGCTCGACCGCGGCGCCCGGCTCGCCGAGCTGCGCGAGGACTGGGACCTGGCCATGCAGTGGCGGACGGTCGCCGACGAGATCCACGCCGACATCTGCGAGCACGCGCTCGACGAGCGCGGCGTGTTCACCCAGCACTACGACACCACGGCGCTCGACGCGTCGATCCTGCTGATGCCGCTGGTGCGCTTCCTGCCCGCCGACGACGAGCGCATCCGCGCCACCGTGCTCGCGATCGCCGACGAGCTCACGCAGGACGGGCTCGTGCTGCGCTACAAGGTCGAGGAGACCGACGACGGGCTCGCCGGCGAGGAGGGCACCTTCACGATCTGCTCGTTCTGGCTCGTCTCCGCCCTGTGCGAGATCGGCGAGCTCGAGCGCGGCCGCGGCCTGTGCGAGCGGCTGCTCTCACACCAGAGCCCGCTCGGCCTCTACGCCGAGGAGATCGACACCCGCACCGGCCGCCACCTCGGCAACTTCCCGCAGGCCTTCACGCACCTGGCGCTGATCAACGCCGTCATGCACGTGATCCGCGCCGAGCAGCACCAGGAGCGGATGCTCACTCCTCAGACCCTGCAGCCGCCCGCTCCGCCCGCCGGCCCGAAGGCGCCGGCAGATTCGGCAGGCTGAACGCGGCGATCGCCACGGGCGGCGCGCGGGGTACGCCGCGGCCGATTCCGTAGGCTCAATGCCCACGTGACCGCCGCCGTAGAAGTCGAGCAGCTCGTACGAGAATTCAAGGGCGGCATCCGTGCCGTCGACGGGCTCGACCTGGAAGTCCGCGACGGCGAGATCTACGGTTTCCTCGGCCCCAACGGCGCCGGGAAGACGACCGTGGTGCGCATCCTCACCACGCTGTTGCGGCCGACCGCGGGCCACGCCAGGGTCGCCGGCCACGACGTGGTGCGCGACGGCGACGCGGTGCGCCGCTCGATCGGCGTCGCGCTCCAGGAGGCGGCCATCGACCCGCTGATGACCGGCCGTGAGCTGCTGCGCATGCAGGGCGCGCTGCACGGGCTGCGCGGGCCCGAGGCACGCGAGCGGGCCGTCCAGCTGCTCGACCGCGTCGGCCTGACCGACGCCGGCGACCGGCGCGTCGGCGGCTACTCGGGCGGCATGCGGCGGCGGCTCGACCTCGCGCTCGCGCTCGTGCACCGCCCGCACGTGCTGTTCCTCGACGAGCCGACCACCGGCCTGGACCCGACGAGCCGCGCCGCGTTGTGGCGCGAGGTGCGGGCGCTGCACGAGGACGGCACGACCGTGTTCCTCACCACGCAGTACCTCGAGGAGGCCGAGCAGCTCGCCGACCGCGTCGGCATCATCGCGCGCGGCAACCTCGTGGCCGAGGGCACCCCGGAGTCGCTGAAGGCGCGCGTGGGGGAGCCCACCGTGCACGTCGAGATGTCCGACCCCGAGGACGCGCCGCGCGCCTGCGCGGCGCTCGCGGGGCTCGGCACGGTCGAGCGCCCGACGGCGCGCGCGCCGACGCGGATCGGCGTCCGCACGGCGGCCGGCCGCGCGGCGATCGCACCGATCATCCGCGCGCTCGACGAGCACGACGTCGCCGTCGAGTTCGTCGAGGTCGAGGCGCCGACGCTCGACGACGTCTTCACGGCCGTCACCGGATCGCACCTCGAGGGCGCCGCCGCGCTGGAGGCGGCGCCCGCCGAGGCCGCCGGATGAGGGAGGGTCGGGTCGTCGCGGCGCTCGGCCGCCGCGCGCTGTCCGTGCAGTTCCGCCGCGCGCAGCTGCTGATGCCGACCTTCGTGCTGCCGCTGATGCTGCTGGCCGTCATCGCCAGCGGCACGAGCGCCGCCCAGGGCCTGCGCGGGTTCCCGGACGTGGAGTCCTATCTGGCCTTCGTGGTGCCGGGCACGATCATCCAGGGCACGATCCTCGCGGGCCTGACGGCCGGCATCGCGATGGCCTCGGACATCGAGTTCGGCTTCTTCGACCGCCTGCTCGCCGCGCCCGTCAACCGCACGAGCCTCGTGCTCGGGCGGCTCGCCGGCACGCTCGCGCTGTCGCTGCTCCAGACGACGTTCTTCCTGCTCGTCTCGCTGCTCTTCGGCGCGAGCTTCCCCGGCGGCGTTCCCGGGGCGCTGGGCACGCTCGTGCTGGCCGCCGTCACGGCGGTCGCGATGGGTGGCGTGTCGTCGGCGATCGCCCTGCGCACCGGCTCACTGTCGCTGCTCCAGAGCCTGTTCCCGCTCATGTTCGTGATGCTCTTCACCGCGCCGGCGTTCTTCCCGCAGGACCTGCTGACGCCGGTGCTGCAGGAGGCGTCGGTCTACAACCCGCTGACCTACGTGGTCGAGGGCGTGCGCGCGCTGCTCGGCGGCGACAGCGACCTCGGCAGCCCGGCCGCCGGGTTCGCGGCCGCGATCGGGCTCGCGATCGCCACCGTGGTCGTCGCGACGGCGGCGCTCAAGCAGCGCCTGAGGCGGCTGTGAGCGTCGCCCTCACGCTCTGGCGGCGCTCGCTCAACGAGGTCCTGCGGGTCCGCGGCGCGCTGCTCCCGGCCACCGTCGCGCCGGTCATCTTCATGCTCGGGATCACCGGGCAGTTCGGGCAGCTGACCGGGCTCGAGGGCTTCCCGACCGACTCCTACATCTCCTGGATCGTGCCGCTCTCGTGCCTGCAGGGCGCCGGCTTCGCGGGCGCCGCCACCGGCTCGAACCTGGCGCGCGACATCGAGCAGGGCTGGTTCGACCGCCTGCTCGTCTCGCCCGTGCCGCGGCCGCTGCTGCTGATCGGCCCGATCCTCGGGGCGATCACCCGCTCGCTCGTGCCCGCCACCGTGGCGCTGATCGTGGGCCTGCTGATCGGGGCCGAGCTGACCGGCGGCGTCGCCGGGCTGCTCGCCCTCTACTTCGCGTGCGTCGCCTTCTGCGCGTGCGCGGCGCTGTGGGGGATCTTCATGGCGGTCACCTTCCGCACGCAGCAGGCGGGGCCGCTGATGCAGCAGGGCGTGTTCCTCGCGGTCTTCCTCTCGACCGCCTACACGCCCGAGGTGCTGCTGGAGGGCTGGCTGGCCGTGGTCGCGCCGCTGAACCCGGTCACCTACGTGCTGGAGATGGCGCGGCAGGCGACGGTGGTCGACATCGAGCCGAGCCTCGAGCACACGCTGCCCGGGCTGGCGGCGCTGGCCGGGATGGCCGCCGTCTTGGGGATGCTGGCGGTGTTCGGGCTGCGGCGCATGGGTCGTTAGGGCGCTTGCGAACGTCAACTGCGGCTGGGTAAGGGGGCGGTGAGGTCGGCCGCGCCGGTCGGCCGCGAAGCGGCGTGGCGCGTTGACCGGCATATGTCCGGTCAAGGCGCCATCGACCCGCGGATGGCGCGTATGCGTCGCTATTGCGACGTCGAGTCAGCCAACGCGCTGGCCGCTTGGCGAGTTGCACGGCGTATCATCGCCGTAGAGTCGCCAGATCGCCCGAGGCCAGACCCGCCGCGGCCGGGCTCCCTCGCCCCCTTACCCAGCCGCAGTTGACGTTCGCCGGAGCCACGCTAGCCCGACCGCGCCGACCGCCGCCGCCGCACGCGATCGCCGCGCGGGCCCGCCATCCGCTGCGTCAGCTCGCGCGTGCCGACCTCCTGCGCGCCGAGCGCGACCGCCCGCGAGCGCAGGTGCGGCGGCAGGTCGTAGTGGTCGCCCTGGAAGCGGTGGCGCGGGATGCCGATCCGCGCTGCGAAGGCGTGCAGCTCATCGAAGCTGTGGTCGGACACGAGATGGCACCAGTGCCGGAACGGCAGCCGGGTGTGCGGGTACTCGCGCAGCTCGTCGACCAGGATCGCCACGGCCGCACATGGTGGCGTGTCGGCGCCTACAGCGGGCCCCTCCGCCACGGGCCGGTGATCGCGCAGGTCATCCCCTCGCCGGCGTGGTCGCCGGGCGTACCCGTCGAATCGCCGTAGAGGTTCACGAACACCGTGTCGCCGTCGGGGCTGAAGCACACACCTGCGAGCTCGGAAGCGCTGAAGACGTTCTCCGCGAACGGGAACGCGCGCCCGCTGGGAGAGATGCCGATCACGCGGTTCGGGTTTGCGGCGTCGGCGTCCGAGGCGTCGTCCTCGCACACCATCAGCCCGCCGCGCGGGGTGACCGTGAGGTTGTCCGGCGAGTCCATCACCTCGCCGCCGGGCGACTCATAGTGCAGGATGAGCCGGCGAGAGCGGACGCGGTACTCCCAGACCTGGCCGTAGCCCTCGCGGTAGCCGTCGGGGTTGACGTCGCGGCTCTTGGCGTCGCCGCCGCTGGTGGAGACGAAGTAGACGCTCCCGCCGGCGTACCAGCAGCCCTCGAGCCGGTTGAACTTGGCGGCGCCGGCGCGCCAGCCCTGCTGGAAGGTGCCGCGCGGGTCGTCGTCGTTGTCGTACTCGGGGTCGGGCTCGAGGATGTCGATCCAGCGCACGGGCAGCTTGCGGCCGGGCTTCTGGCCCTCGCGCGCGTCGTACTGCGGCTTGCCCTTGATGGCGAGGATCTGGAGCCGGCCGCCGGCGGCGAGGCGGCGCGGGTTCTTCGGGATGAAGCGGTAGAAGCCGGCACCGCGGCCGCTGCCCGGGTCCTCGGTCTCATAGACGATCCCGGTGCGGTGATCGGTGGCCGCCGCCTCGTGCGCGAAGCGGCCCATGGCCTTCAGCGGCGCGCTGTGGGGCGAGTCGCGCGGACCGCGATCGACCGGCACCTCGAACAGGTAGCCGTGCCGCTGTTCGAAGCCGCGCGACGGCCCGGCGATGGTCTCCTCGCCCGTCAGCCAGCTGCGGCGGTGAAGGCTGAAGCCGCCGGCGCAGTTGACGGTCGTGCCGTCGAGCGAGATGAAGCTGCGCACGAGGCGCCGGCGCCGCGGGTCGTAGTCGAGCGTGGTGGTGCCGCCGCCCGCGGCCCGGTCGTAGGCGCCGGCGCGGGCGGGCAGGCTGGCGGCGGGCGGCAGGTTGCGGTCCTCGTGGTTGCGGATCAGCCGCACGGTGCCGCGCGGGCCCTTGAAGGCGGCCATGCCGTCGAGCGCCAGCGGCGTCGGCGTGCCGTCCGACAGCGGCGAGCCGATGTCGCCGAACGTGACGTACGAGAAGCCCTTCGGGAGCGCGAGGATGGTGCGCCCGCGCTGGTCGCGCTTCGGGCGCAACGGACCGTAGCCGCGGCCGGCCTGGCGCAGGTCGGCGAGCGCCGCACGGTTGGCGAGGCGCGCGAGCGCCTCGGTCCCGGCCACCGTGCCTCCGGCCGCCGCGGCGGTGCGGGCCAGGAACGCCCGCCGGTCCATGATCGTCACTCGGATCTCCTCCGGTCCGGATGTGAACGACCTCGGTATACCCGAGCGGTCGCCGACGCACTGCTCGACTCGCCGCTGGAGGACGTCTAGCCCTTCGCGGCCCGGATCATCCGCACCAGCGAGGTCACGACGTAGAACGTCGCAAGCGCGAAGAACGCGCCGCCGACTGCGGCGCGCACCTGATCCTCGGACAGCGGCATCCGCTTGGCGGCCGGTGGTGCGACGCGGTCGGCGATCGCGCCGCGCCAGGTCGGCAGCGCGGCCTGGCCCATTTCGGTTGTGCTCGGCATGGCAGCAGGCCTACCCTCATCGCGGGCTCACCGCGCGGGCGTTGCGTCCGTTTCCGGACTCAGAGCCAGCCGGAGCGGCGGAAGCGCCAGTAGAGCACGGCGCAGATCAGGACGATGAAGGCGAGCACCACCGGGTAGCCGTAGCGCCACTCCAGCTCGGGCATGAAGTTGAAGTTCATGCCGTAGATGGCGGCGACGCCGGTCGGCACGGCGATGATCGCCACCCAGGCGGAGATCTTGCGCATGTCCTCGTTCTGGCGCACAGCGGCTTGTGTCAGGTTCGCCTGGAGTGCGCTCGAGAGCAGGTCGCGGAAGCCGTCGATCCGCCCGCTGACCCGCAGCAGGTGGTCGTGCACGTCGCGGAAGTAGGTACGGAGCTCCGGGTGGATGAGCTCGTGCTGGCCGCGGGCGAGCTTGTCGATCGCCGGGGAGAGCGGGGCGATCGCCCGGTGCAGGTCCAGCACCTCGCGCTCGAGCGTGTAGATCCGCTCGGCCGGGTTGCTGCGCGTGGGCGCGAAGACCTCGTGCTCGACGTCCTGGATATCGGCTTCGACCGCCTCCACCACGGGCTCGTAGTCGTCCACGATGCGGTCGACGATCGCGTACAGGACCGCCCCCGAGCCGTAGCGCAGCAGGTCGGGGCGCTGCTCGATCTCGAGCCGGACGTCGTGCAGGGCGGCCTGGCCGTGACGGACGCTGACGACGAAGTCGCGGTTCACGAAGAGCAGGATCTCGCCGGTCTCGACGTCGCGTAGCTTGCCGGTGTAGCGAACGGTCTTGAGCACCACGAGCAGCGTGTCGCCGTAGCGCTCGGCCTTCGGGCGCTGGTGGGCGTCGATCGCGTCCTCGACCGCCAGTTCGTGCAGGTCGAACTCGCGCCGGACCGCGTCGAACTCGTCCTCGGACGGCTCGTAGACGCCGATCCACACGAACGAGCCGTCGCGCTGGGCGGCCTCGCCGGCTTCGGCGAGCGGGAGGTCGCCCGCGCAACGCTCTCCGTCCTCGTAGACCGCGCAGTCGACGATCATCGAGGGTGGAGTATCACCTTTCGATCGCGCCTCGCACAGCGGTTCCGAGCGAGCCGTCAGGCTGCTGCGGCAGGTACTCGACCTCGGCACGCGCGGAGAAGGCGACTGGGCGACCGAGATGACGGCGCTGAGCGCAGCGGTGACCAATTCCGACGGGCCCGGCCCGCCTCTGTCGGCACACGTGCTCGAAGGTCTCAAACCCGGTATTTCGGGCGGGCCGCTAGCCTGGCCACGGGGATGGCGACGATTACCGACAGTACGGCGACCGATCCGGCGTTCGTCGTCGAGCGCTTCGCGGCGTCCGGCGACCGCGTGGAGGTCGTCGGCCACTGGCACGGCGTCCGCGGGCGGCGCTTCGTTCGCCCGGTGCTGTGGCTCCATCAGGGCGAGCATCGCCGCCGGCTGGTGGCCGTGCTCGACCACAAGCCCTGGGCCGCCGACGACGGCGAGCCGTGGACGGCGGCCTTCAAGTGGGACGGCGGCAAGCTCGACGCCGAGCGAGCCGAGCTGGAGGTCGGCCGCGAGCTGGTCGTCGACCTGCCTCTGCCCGGCGGCGCCGCTCCCAAGCCCCGGCCGGCCAAGCCGCGCCCGCCGACCGAGCTCGAACGCGTGCGCGAGCAGCTGCTGAGCGCGACCAAGGAGCGCCGCGAGCTCGAGGCCGCGCTCGACGCCGCGACCGTGCGGGCCGACGAGCTGACCCGCGTCCGCGACGAGCGCGACCGCGCCCGCGAGGACGCCGAGCGCGCCCGCGCCGACGGCGAACGGCTCGTCAACGACGAGTACCGCCAGCGCGAGCGTGCTCTGGAGGCCGCCGAGCAGGCGATCGCGCGTGCCCGCGAGGCGGAGGAGGCGCGGCGACTGGCCGAGCGCCAGCTCACGGCCGCGCGCGCCGCCCACGCGGAGCTGGAGAGCCGCCTCGCCGCGCTCGAGGCGGAGCACACGGAGCGAGTCGCCGCGCTCGAGACCGAGCACACGGAGCGGGTCGCTGTGCTCGAGACTGAACTGGCCGAGTCGAACGCGGCCAACGAGGCCGGCTCAGCCGACGCTGACGAGCTGGCCAGCGGCGCTCGAGGAGCGTGACCGGCTGCGCGCCGAGGCGGGCGAGGCTCGTGCGGCGCTGGCCGCCGCGGACGAGGAGCGTGAGGGCTTGCGCGCCGAGGCCCGTGCGGCGCTCGTCGCCGCCACCGAGGAGCGCGACCGGCTGCGCGCCGAGCTGGTCGCGGCGAACGAGGCCCGTCAGGCGGGCGGCGAGAGCAAGCGGCTCGAGCGCGAGCTGGCCGGCGCCTGGGCCGAGCGCGATCAGCTCGCGAGCGAGCTGATCGCGGCGCGGGCGGGCCGGGAGCGCGTGGAGGCCGAGCTCGTGGCCGCGCGCGGCGATCGCAAGCGGCTCGAGCGCGAGCTGTCGGAGCTGAGCGAGGCGCCGCGCCGACGGCCCCGCCGGCTCGCGCGCACGGAGGAGAGCCGCCTCGCGCCGCCCTCCGGTCACGCGCTGTGGGCGGTGCGCGTCGTGGCGCTGGGGCTGGTCGCGATCCTGCTGGGCGCGATCGCGCTGGGCCTCGCCGGCGTCCTCTAACGCTTGGCCTGGCGCTCGAAATTCTCGCGCCGCTCGGCCATGACCTGAGCGACCGCGAAGATGAGCAGCCCGGTGACGAGCGCGGGGAAGATCACGCCGAACACCGCGATCAGGGCGATCGAGGCCTTCCAGGCGTCGCTGAGCGCGATCAGGTCCATGGCGCCGCAGTCTACGCCGTCAGTTCGCGGCAGCGTGGATCGCCAGCACGGCGTCGAGCGTGTCGGCTTCCGCGGCCCGCTTGTCCGGCCGGTGGCGCAGCACGCGAGCGAACCGCAGCGCGACGCCGCCCGGATAGCGCGTGCTGGCCTGCACGCCGTCGAACGCGATCTCGACCACCAGCTCCGGCCTCACGTGCACGACGTGGCCCTCGCGGGCGACCTCGAGGCCGAGCAGGTGCTCGGTCTGCCACGCCAGCATCGCGTCGGTGAGGCCCTTGAAGGTCTTGCCGAGCATCACGAAGCCGTCGCCCTGGCGCGCGCCGAGGTGGAGGTTGCTCAGCGTGCCGCGCCGCCTGCCGTGGCCCCACTCGACCGCGAGCACGACGAGGTCGAGCGTGTGGCGCGGCTTGACCTTCAGCCAGCCGGCGCCGCGACGGCCGGCGGCGTAGGGCGCCTCGAGCGACTTCACGATCACGCCCTCGTGCCCGCGCGCGATCGCTTCGTCGAGCACCGCGCGCGCCGAGGCGGCGTCCGCGGCCAGCACGCGCGGGATGCGCGCCTCCTCCGGAACGAGCTCCTCGAGCGCCGCGAAGCGCTCGGCGCCGGGGTGGTCGATCAGATCCTCGCCGCCGGCGTGCAGCACGTCGAAGAACAGTGCCGTGAGGCGGCCGGCGCCGACGCGGCTGGCCGTCACCTGGAACGGCTCGGGCCGCCCGTCGGCGCGCAGGGCGATCGCCTCGCCGTCGAGCACGACCGCGTCGGCCGGCAGCGCGAGCGCCGCCGCGGCGACCTCCGGCACGCGCGCGGTGATGTCGTCGAGCGAGCGGGTGAAGACGCGGACCTCGTCGCCGCGGCGATGGACCTGCACGCGGATGCCGTCGAGCTTGAACTCCACGGCGGCAGGGCTGATCCGCTCGAGCGCCAGGTCGAGGTCGTCGCCCGGCGCGGCGAGCATCGGCTGGATCGGCCGCAGCAGCTCGAGTGAGATCGCCCGCAGCCCCGCCGCGCCCTCCGCGAGCGCGATCGCGGCAACCGCCCCGAGATCGCCGCGCAGCATCAGCGCCCGCTGGACGTCGGATTTCGGCAGGTCCGCCGCCTTGGCCACCGCGTCGGTCATGACGCCGGCCAGCGCGCCCTGGCCGATGTCGCCGAGCAGCAGGGCGGTCAGGAACCGCTGCTCGTCCTCGGTCCCGCGCGCGACAGCTCGCGCACCGCGTCGCGGCGGGCCGTCTGCGAGCCGGCGCCGCTGAGCGCGCCGACACGGCTGAACGTCTCCTCGACGTGCGCCACGGTGAGCGACGGCTCCGCGGCCGCCGGCGGCGCGTCGCGCAGCGTGGCCCACCCGACGCCGATCTGCCGCTGGGTGAGCTCACCCGACAGCCACGCGACGGCGGCCGGCGTCTCGGCGGGCTCGAGCCGGCGCAGCAGCGCCGCCAGCGCCTCGACCTTGCCGCCTCGCGCCGACGTGGCACGGACGGCGGCCGACGCCTCGACGACCTCGCGCAGCAGCATGCTCCTACGGCTGCCGCAGCAGCCGCCCCTCCATCCCGCCCGCGACCGTGATGACCTGACCGGTCACGTGTCCCGCCGCGCGCGGCGAGCACAGGAAGACGATCGACCGCGCGACGTCCTCCGCCGTCGCGACCTTTCGCAGCGGCATCGTGGCCGTCACCCGGGCGATCGCCTCCTCGGTCAGCTCGCCCTCGGTCATCGGCGTCACCGTCCAGCCCGGCGCGACGACATTCACCCGCGCGAGCGGGGCGGCACGCACCACCTCGTTCTTGAGCGAGAGCAGCAGGCCGTGCGCGATCCCGGCCTTGGCGGCCGAGTAGTCGGCGTGGCCGGCCTCGCCGAACAGCCCGGACGTCGACGCCACGAGCACGAGCGAGCCCGCGCCGGTCGCCTCGACGTGGCGCAGGTAGGAGCGGGCGGTGAGGAAGGTCGCCGTCAGGTTGGCGTCGAGCGTCGCCCGCCAGCGTTCGAGGCTCATCGCCGCCACCGGCACGTCCTCGGGGTCCCAGGTGCCGGCGTTGGCGACGCAGGCATCGAGGCGGCCGAGCGCCTCCACGGCGTTCGGGACGAGGGCATCGGCGGACGCCTCGTCCCGCAGGTCGGCCTGCAGCGCGACGCCGCCGACCTGCGCCGCGAGCGCCTCGGCCGCCGCCGCGTTCGAGTGGTAGTGGACGCCGACGCGCGCCCCCTCGGCGGCGAGCGCCCGCGCCGTGGCCGCGCCGATGCCGCCGGACGCGCCGGTGACCAGCACGGCGCTGCCTTCGAGTCCGAG
The DNA here is from genome assembly GCA_963830725.1 of uncultured Solirubrobacteraceae bacterium. Lineage (GTDB taxonomy): Bacteria > Actinomycetota > Thermoleophilia > Solirubrobacterales > Solirubrobacteraceae > DASSUW01. Next base: position 20,395 of record CAWHNO010000004.1, read on the forward strand.
CTCCATGGGCGGGAACTCTTGCACCGGCGAACGTCGCGCCCTGACGAACTTCGGGCATTGAGGGAGGCGGGATCGACCGCGGCCTCGGGTCGATGGCGCCTTGACCGGACATATGCCGGTCAAGGCGCCATGCGCTTCGCGGACGAGCCGCTCCGCCCGCTCCGCCGCCCCTCACCCAGCCGAAGTTCGTGTCCTTGACATGGATTGAGGAATTGTGGAACAATCGGCGAACGATGCCGACCGCCCGCATGCAGGTCCTCCTCGCCGCCCTCTGCTTCGCCACCACCGGCACCGCCCAGGCGCTCGGCCCCTCGGGCGCCGACCCGGTCGGCGTCGGCGCCGCCCGGATCCTGGTCGGCGGCGTGCTGCTCGTCGCCGTCGCCCTCACCGGCCGCGGCGCGTTCCGAGGCGCGCGCTGGGCGCCAAGGCCCGTCCTCGCCGCCGTCACGGCCGTCGCCGCGTACCAGCTCGCGTTCTTCGCCGCCGTCGCCGACACCGGGGTCGCCGTCGGCACGATCGTGGCGCTCGGCTCGGCGCCGACGCTCGCCGGCCTCTTCGAGTGGCTGCTCGACCGCCGCCGGCCCGAGCCCCGCTGGGTCGTCGCCACCGCGCTCGCCTGCGTCGGGGTGGCGCTGCTCGCGCTCGCCGGCGGCGACGCCAGCGTCTCGCCGCCCGGCATCGCGCTGGCCGTCCTGGCGGGCGCGTCGTACGCGGTCTACACGCTCGCGGCCAAGCGCCTGCTGACCGCCGGGCATGCCCCCGAGGCCGTGATGGCCGCGGCGTTCGGCCTCGCGGCGGTCGTGCTGCTGCCCGCGCTCCTGCTCAGCGAGCCGGGCTGGCTGCTGCACGCGGACGGGATCGCGCTCGCGCTGTTCCTCGGCGTGATTCCGACGGCGCTCGCCTACGTGCTGTTCGCGCGCGGCCTGAAGCGGCTCAGCGCGTCCGAGACCGCCACGCTCACGCTGGCGGAGCCCTTGACCGCCGGCGTGCTCGGCGCGGTCGTGCTCGCCGAGCCGATGACCACGACCTCGGCCGCCGGCGCCGGACTCGTGCTGGCCGGCCTGCTCGCGCTCGGCGTGCGCCTGCCCGCCCCGGCGCTTGCATCGGCCGAGCGCGCCACGGCATGATGCCCCGATGGCCGCGCCGCGCGAGCTCCACCGCACCTCGACCGTCGACGCGCTCGCCGATGCGCTGAGGCGGGAGATCCTCGACGGCGAGCTTCCCGCAGGCTCCCGGCTGCGCGAGCGCGAGCTGTGCGAGGCGTACGGGGTCGCGCGGCACTCGCTGCGCGCCGCGCTGCGCACGCTCGCCGCGGACGGGCTCGTGCGGATCGAACCGCACCGGGGCGCCCGTGTCGCGCAGCTGAGCGGCGATGACGTTCGCTGGCTCTACGAGCTGCGGGCGGCACTCGAGCTCGAGGCCGCCCACCTCGCGCTCGAGCGCAACGGCGGGCGGCTGCCGGCGAACGTGCACGACGCGCTCGCACGCCTCGAGGCCGCATGTGACGGCGACGACCCCCCGTGGAGCGCGATCAACGAGGCCCACGCCGACCTGCATCAGGCGATCGTGGCCGCCGCGGGCAGCCCACGCATCGCCGCCGCGCACGCGGCCCTGAGCGGCGAGATGCGGCTGTTCCTGCTCGCGCTCAGGCCGCACGTGGAGCCCGCCGAGCTCGCCGCCGACCATGCCGCGCTCGTGCGCGGGCTGGAGCGCGACGGCCCGTCCGTGCTGCGCGAGCATCTGCGCGCCGCGGCGTCGACGCTGGTGGAGCCATGAGCCCGCTCGACCCGCGGCTCGACCGCCACAAGCCCGCCCTCGTCTACGACCCGCAGGAGGCCTACCGCGCGATGTCGGCGGCCTCGATCACCGACCACCGCGGCAACGCGCTCAAGCGCGAGAACGGCGCCGTCGTCGCGCGCGCCGGCTCCGGGCTGTCGCTCGGTCTGCTCGCGACCTACGACGTCGAGGACGGCGACCGCATCGACGAGGCCGGCGACCACCTCACCGCCAGCCGCCGCTTCCAGGGCGACGCCGCCTACCACGAGCGCGTGTACGGGCGGGTGAAGGAGGACGGCGGGAGGACCTGGCTCCAGTACTGGCTCTGGTCCTACTACAACCCGAAGCACCTGCTCGGCTTCGGCAAGCACGAGGGCGACTGGGAGGTCGTGCAGATCGGCCTCGACGGCGAGACGCCCGACGTGCTCACCTACTCTCAGCACGCGAACGCCGAGGCGCGCGACTGGGACAAGGCGCGCCGCCAGGGGGAGCACCCGATCGTGTACGTCGCGCCGCTCTCGCACGCCTGTTACTTCGAGCCGGGCGCGCACCCGTACGTGTTCGGCGTCGACAACCCCGACGACTCGCTGGCGCCGGTGCTGCCGACGGTCGAGGAGTTCGGCGCGTGGTCGCGCTGGACCGGCCGCTGGGGCGCGTCGCGCGGCGTCGGCGGCGGCAGGTTCGGCGGCCGGAGCCCCGCCAGCCCCGGGCGGCAGGGCGCGAAGTGGGACAAACCTGCCACCTGGCACGGGCGCGCCAAGGCCGCGACGCCACTGCGCCAGAGCCGCCGCCTCGTGCGGGAGCTCGGCAAGGCGACCTATCCCAAGCTGACGGACGTCGAGGCGCGGCGCGAGGGCGACCGCGTGCTGGTCGACTACGCGCTCGATCCCGCCCCGCAGCGGCGCGCCTCCAGGCTCCTGGTCACGCTCCATCGCGCGGACGAGGACGAGCTCGTGCTCGCGAGCTCGCCCGAGCGGGTGTCGGGTCCCGAGGGGACCGTCGAGGTCCAGGTGCCGGCGGGCGTGGAGGGCGACCTCATCGTTCGCGCGTCGGCGTACAACGCGCTGCGCCAGCGCAGCGACCCGGAGCAGACGAGCGTCGACTGAGAGGGCACCCGACCGGGCGGAGGGCCGGGACCGGCCGTCCGCCCGGTCGAGAGGAGGAGGGAGACGTCCCGGGGGATGGACGCCCACGTCCTGACTCCCCGTCATCATCGCCGGGTAACCGGGGGAGGTCAGCGTCGGAACGCCGCCCCGGATTCCGGGTCACCACGGTGACCGAAATCCGGCTGGCGCCATCCGACTGGCACGCTTGCGATGCTTTGTGGCCCGACCACAGGGGGGAAGCTGAATGACGCGGAGATTCGAAGTCGGGCCCATCCTGGTCGCGCTCGGAGCGATCTTGCTGCTGGTGAGCCTGTTCCTCGACTGGTACGGCCCGCTGACCGCCTGGGAGGCGTTCGAGGTCGTGGAGGTGCTGCTCGCCGCGCTGGCGGTCGCGGCGCTCGTCGTCGCCGCCGGGCAGCTGGTGCCCGATCTCGAGCTCGGTGACCGCCGGTGGCTGCCGGCGATCGTCGTCGCCGCGGCGGTGCTCGTCGCGGCCGCGCTCGTCGATCCGCCGCCCGCCGCCGGCGCCGAAGGGCTCGAGCAGGGCGCCTGGCTGGCATTCGCGGCGGTGCTGGTCATGCTGGCCGGCGCCGTGCTGAGCGTCGGCCGGATCTCGTTCGCGATCGCGGTCGAGGGCCGCGAGGTGCGTGAGCGGGTCGCCGTGCTCGACCACCGGCAGGACACGACGGAGGCGACGGCGGCCGAGCCCGCCGCAGACGAGCCGGCGAGGCGAGCGGAGGGCTGATGCCCGAGGCAGAGGTCGCCTTCGAGCTCGAGCGCTTCGGCTGGAGCGAGCCCGGGCGGCTCGAGGTGGTGGGCCGCTGGAGCGGGCTTCAGGGCCGGCGCCTCGGCCGGCCGGTGCTCACGGTCGAGGCGGGCGACCGGCGGCGCCGGCTCATCGCCCTGCCCGACGGACAGCCCGCAGGCTCCGGCAAGTGGCGGGCGACGTTCGCGTGCGACGACGATCCCGCGGCGATCACCGCCGTCGTGCTCGAGGTCGGCCGCCGTCTCGTCGTCGACCTGCCGCCGCCTCGCAGGCGGGCCCGCGCGAAGGCCGACCCGTCGCTCGAACGCCTGCACGATGAGCGCCTCCGCCGCGAGGAGGCCGAGGCGACGCTGGCCGAGCGCGACGCGGAGCTCGTGAGCCTGCGCGATGAGGCCGACGCGGCGCTGGCCGACCGCGAGGCGGACGTCGAGCGCCTCACCGCCGAGCTGACGGTGGCGCGCGAGTCGCTGACCGGGGCGGAGCAGGAGCGCGAGCGGCTCGCCGCCGAGCTCGAGCGCGTGACGGCCGACCTCGCGATCCGCGGCGAGGAGCTCGCGGCCGCCCGCGAGCAGCTCAAGACGGCCGCCGTCGAGGCCGAGGAGCGGCTCGCGGCCGAGCGCGCCGCCGCCACCGAGGTGCGCGAGAAGCTGGCAACCGCGCGCGAGGCGGCCGAGAGCACGATCACCGCCGAGGCGCAGGAGACCGAGCGGCTGCGCGCCGAGCTCGAGGCCGCCCGCGAGGAGACCGAGCGCACGGTCAGCGAGGAGCGGGCCGAGACGGCGCGGCTGCGCGAGGAGCTGGCCACGCAGTCGGGCGAGGCGAACGGTGACGAGGCCGAGGCGGCCGCCAAGCGCATGTACGAGCGGATCGCCCGCGAGCTCGAACGCGAGCGCGCCGCGGCGCGCCACCTGCGCCGCGAGCTCGACGCCGTGCAGGCCCAGACCGCCGAGCATCGCCGCGCCACCTCGTCGGCGGCCGCCAACGGCGTGACCGACGACGTCCCGGCGGCGGCCACGCCGGCGGGACGGCTCGTGGCCTCGCGGCGCACCGAGGTCGGCCGCGCCGCGGCGCAGCACCGCGCCGAGGCCGCGCGCGCGGCCGCCGCCCAGCGCGTCCCGCACGCGCACCGGTCGCCGCTCGCGGTCTGGGGAGTGCGGCTCGCGGCGCTGGTGTTCGTCGCGGCGCTGCTCGTCGCCGGCCTGCTCATCGTGAGCTGGGTGACCTGACTCTGCGGCCCGCCGACGAGGCCGCAGCCGCGTACCCGCCGGTCGCGGGCGGGCCGTGACCCGAGCGATCGTGCCGGCCGCGGTGGCGCTCGCCGCCGTCTCGCTGCTGCTGCCGTGGGCGCTCGCCTTCGATCCGCAGGCGTGGGTCGTGTGGGGTCGCGACGCCGGCCGGCTCGCGCTGGACACGAGCGGCGGGCCGTCGTGGAAGCCGCTTCCGGTGCTCCTCACGACGCCGCTTGCGCTGACCGGCGATCCGGCGCCCGCGCTGTGGCTGGTGGTGGCCCGCGCCGGCGGCCTGCTGGCGCTCGCCGGCGCCTGGACGCTGGCGGCACGGCTCGGCGGCACGGTCGCCGGAGCGGCGGCGGCGCTGGTGATGGCGCTGAGCCCGTGGTGGATGTTCAACACCGCGCTCGGCAACTCGGAGGGCCTGCTGGCGGCGTCCGCGCTGTGGGCGGTGATCGCTCACCTCGACGGTCACCGGCGCGCGGCGCTCGCGCTCGGGACCGCGGCGGCGCTCCTGCGGCCCGAGGTGTGGCCGTTCCTCGGCCTCTACGGGCTGTGGCTGTGGCGGCACGAGCCCGGGGAGCGCGCCGCGGTCGTCGCCTCGGGTGTCGTGGTGCCGCTGCTGTGGCTGGGGCCGGACGTGCTCGGGATCGGCGGCGCGCTGAGCGCCTCGCGCGCCGCCCGCGGCGAGCCGAGCCTGGGCAGCGCCGCGCTCGAGGACGTCCCCGGCCTCGCCGTGCTGGCCGACGCCGTCGCGCTCCTGACCGTTCCCGCCACGCTCGCCGCCGTCGCCGGCACCGTCGCGGGCCCGCGGCTCGCCCGCGTGCTGGCCGGCGGCGCCGCGGCGTGGATCGTCATCGTCGCGGTGATGGCGCAGGCGGGCTACGCCGGCAATCCCCGGTACCTGGTGGCGGCGATGGCGTTCGGCTGCGTGCTCGCGGGGCACGGCGCAGCCTGGGCGGGGGCGGCGATCGTGCGCCGCCTGGCCGGCTTCCCGGCGATCGTGCCGCGGGTGCGCCGCGCGATCGCGCGCGGGTCGCTCGTGGCGGCGGCCGTGCTCGTCGTCGCCGTCGGCGCCGTGACGGCCGGCGACCTGCGCGATCAGGCCTCCGACGTCGGCGCCCGCGCCGACCGGCGCGAGGCGCTGCCCGGCCTCGTCGCGGCCTCCGGCGGCCGCGACGCCATCGTCGGCTGCGCGCCGGTGCGGACGGCGCCCGACGTGCGCCCGCTCGTCGCCTGGGAGCTCGACATCTCGATGCGCGGGATCGACCGCCCGCCGCGGCCGCCCGTGGCGCTGGTCCGCTGGCGCCCGCACGGCGGTGGGCCTGTCGAGCCGCCGCTGCCCGCCGGCGACCTCGACATGCTGGGCCGGGCTCCGTACTGGGAGGCGTGGGGCGCGTGTAGGGTGCGCCGCTGATGGACGAGTTGGCGATCGTGGTCCATGGCGGAGCGGGCGGGCTGCCGCGCGACGGGGAGCGGCTCGAGCGGATGCGCTGCGGCGCCGCTGCCGCCGTCGAGGCCGGCCACGCGGTGCTGGCCGCGGGCGGCGCGGCGCTCGACGCGGTCGAGGCCGCTGTGGTGGTCCTGGAGGACGATCCCGAGTTCAACGCGGGGCGCGGCGCGGCGCTGACCGAGTACGGCCGGGTCGAGCTCGACGCGTCGATGATGGACGGCACGACCCGCGCGGCCGGCGCGGTGGCGGCCGTCCGCGGGGTGCGCAATCCGATCCGCGCGGCCCGCGCCGTGCTCGAGGAGGGCCGGCACGTGCTGCTCGTCGGCCCGCCCGCGATCGAGTTCGCCGCCACCGCCGGACTCGCCTTCGAGTCCGAGACCTGGTTCGTGACCGAGCGCGAGCGGCAGGCGCTGGCGCGCCTGGACGGTGCGGTCGAACCGGCGCGCGGCACGGTCGGCGCCGTGGCGCGCGACGTGCAGGGCCGCCTGGCCGCCGCCACCTCGACCGGCGGCGTTTCCGGCCAGCGGCTGGGTCGCGTCGGCGACTCGCCGCTGGTGGGCGCCGGCACGTGGGCCGACGATGTGACGGTTGCCGTCTCCTGCACGGGCCACGGGGAGTCGATCATCCGCTCGGCGCTCGCGCACGAGGTCGACGCCCTGCTGCGCCACCGCGGGCTCGCCCTGCAGGAGGCGTGCAACGTCGCCATCGAGGGGCTGGGCCGCTGGGGCGAGGACGGCGGCCTGATCGCGGTCAGCTCCCACGGCGAGGTGGCCGCGACCTTCAACTCGCCCGGCATGACCCGGGCCTGGCGCGTCGGCGAGGGGGCACTGTTCACGGCGGTCGCCCCGGGCGAAGGTGGCTGACCCGGTCGAGGACGCCGCCGGCCGGCTCTACGGCCTGCCGCTGGAGGACTTCACGCGTGAGCGCGACGCGGCCGCCCGCGAGCTGCGCAAGGCCAAGGAGCGCGAGGCCGCGGCGGCGGTCGGCAAGCTGCCGAAGCCGACCCAGGCCGCCTGGGCGGCCAACGCGCTCGTGCGCGAGCACCGCGACCTGATCGACGCGCTGCTGGACGCGGTCGACGACCTGCGCGAGGCCCAGGAGGCCGCCGTGGCCGGCAAGGGCGCCGAGGCGCTGCGCGACGCGGCGGCCACGGAGCGCGCGGCGGTCGACGCGCTCGTCGACGCCGCGAAGAAGCTCAAGCCGGGCGGCCGCAAGCCGAGCGAGGCGACGCTGGAGCGGCTGCGGACCACGCTGCAGGCGGCGGCCACCGACGAGGAGGTCCGCAGCGCGCTCGACCGCGGCCGCGTGGTCACCGACGCCGAGGGCGCCGGCGCGTGGGGCCTGGTGCCGGGAGCCGACGTGCCGGCCACGAGGCCGGCGAAGCGGCGCGCCCCGGCGCCCAAGAAGGCGGCACGCGACGACACCGCGGCGCGCGAGCGCGAGGCGGCGCTGCGCGAAGCGGCCGAGCGGCGCCAGCGGCTCGAGACCGAGCTGCGCGAGGCGCGCGCGGAGCGCCGCGGCCGTGAGCGCGAGCTCGAACGGGCGGAGAAGGCCGCCGACCGCGCGGCCGGCCGGCTCGAGGCCGCGCTCGCCGCCGCCGAGGAGGCACGCGAGCAGGCCGACGAGGCCAAGGCAGAGCTCGAATCTGCACGCGAAGCCGCCGGCGAGGCCCGCGACACCGTCGCCCGCCTCGAGGAACAACTCGACTAAGTGGCCGCGGCCGACTAAGGGGGTCAGACCCCCTTAGCGCCGAAGTGGAGTACGGGGGTCTGACCCCTTTGGACGGCCCGGAGTAAGGGGGTCTGACCCCCTTACGGCTCGAGCTGGGCGGCGAGGCGCTTCGGCGCGACCGCGATGTAGCTGTCGGTCACGAAGTCGGCGACCTCGGTCCAGTCGACCGGCCCGCGGTCGAGCCGCAGCCCGACCCAGCCGCGGTGGCCGATGTACGACGGCATGTAGAACCGGTCGGGCTGAGCGGCGATCAGTCCCTCGTTGGCCGGAGTCTTGAAGACGACGCCGACGATCCCGTCGCCGTGGTGGTCGTCGAGGTAGTAGGCGAACGTGCGGCGGCGCACGCGGAAGATCGCGTGGTGTCCGCTCAGCTCGCGCTCGGCCTCCGGCAGCGCCGAGCAGATCTCGCTCAGGCGCTCGAGGCTCACGAGAGGGCTTCGGCGAGCACGGACGGGTCGCGCTCGCCTTCGGGCAGCTCCATCGCCATCAGGCGCGCGAGCTGCGCTCGGCCGCGGACGTCGAGCTTGCGGTAGATCTGGCCGAGGTGGTACTCGATCGTCTTCGGCGAGAGGAAGAGCGCCGAGGCCGCCTCGCGGTTGGTCATGCCCTGCGCCACCAGCACGGCGATCTGGAGCTCGTGCGGGGTGAGCTGCTCGGCCGCCGTCTCCGACCGCCGTGCCTGCTGCTCGCCGGTCGCCCGCAGCTCGGTCCGGGTGCGCTCCGCCCAGCCGCGCGCGCCGAGGCGCTCGAACGTCTCCAGCGCCTCCTTGAGCGGCTCGCGCGCGTCGGCCCGCCGGCGCGCGCGGCGCAGCCGCTCGCCGAAGCACAGCAGCGTGCGGGCGCGCTCGAACGGCATCGGGAGGCCGTCGTGCAGCGTGAGGACGGCCTCGAACTGCGCCCGCATCTCCGCGTCGGGCGCGAGCAGGGCGCGCAGGCGGCCGGTGGCGACCTGCGGCCAGAGCGCTCCGGTCTTGCGGCCGCGCGCCTCGAAGACGTCGATCAGGGCGTTGGCTTCGTCGCGGCGGCCGGCGCGCGCGTAGGCCTCGACGAGGTCGGGCGTCGACATGACGAGGGCGGGCTGCATGCCGAGCCGGTCGGCGGTGCGCTGGGTCTCCTCGAGCGCCGCGATCGCCTCCGGGATCCGGCCCAGCCCGAGCTCGAGCAGCCCGCGCGCGGCCGTGAGGTAGGCGCCGGTCGCTTCGCCCTGCAGGCGGGCGACGAGCGCGAGCCCTTCGGTCACGTGGCGCCGGCAGTCGTCCTCCTGGCCGCCGGCCGCCTCGATGTGGGCGATCGCGGCGAGGCCGTGTGCCAGCAGCGGGAGCTGGCCGGTGTCCTGCGCCAGCTCGACCGACTCGGCGGCGCCGGCGCGGGCTGCCGCCCAGCGGCCGAGCCGGAAGTCGAGGTGCGAGCGGGCGGCCAGCGGGTAGATCAGCGCGCTCACCGCGCTGGCGTCACGTGCGGCGGCGATGAGGTGATCGAGGATCCGCTGGGCGCGGTCGAACTTCTCGATCCAGATCGAGGCGTGGGCGGCCATGCCCACGATCTCGACGACCGCCAGCGGGTCGCCCTCGAGCAGGTACGGCTCGCACGCGCTCAGCAGCGGCTCGCCCTGCTCGACGTCGCCGAGCGCGAGGTAGGCCTCGGCGATCACGGTGGTGGCCAGCAGCTCTACGGCCGGGTCGGCCGCGGTGGCGAGCGCCCGCGCTCGCTCGGCGGTGGCCACGAGCGCGTGCATGTCGCCGGTGATCATGTGACTGACCGAGGCCTCGAGGAACATGCCGGCCGCCCGCCGCGGGTCGCGCGAGCGGACGCGCTCGGCCTCGGCGACCAGCAGCTCGTTGGCCACCAGCGGCGAGCCACGGCGCATCTCCACATGGCCGGTCATCCGCTGCACGTCGGCGGCCAGCAGCGGGTCGCTCGCCAGTCGCGCGGCCTCGCCGAGCAGCGCGAAGGCGCGGTCGGCCTCGCCGGAGCGCGTCGCGTCGGTGGCCGCCTCCAGCAACCGCCGGGCGCGCGGCTCGTCCTCGGGCGTGAGCTGGGCGGCGCGGCCGAAGTCGCGCGCGGCGGTGGCGTGGGCGCCGCGCCCGCGGGCGTCGAGGGCGGCCGCCTCGAGCGCGGCGGCGATCTCCTCGTCCGGCGCCACCGCGCCCGCCGCCAGGTGCCAGGCGCGCTCGGGGCTGCCCTCCGGCGCCGCCGCAGCCAGCGCCGCGTGGGCGGCGCGGCGCTCGGCGGCGCTCGCCGCGTGATAGGCGGTCGAGCGCAGCAGCGGATGCCGGAAGTCGACCTCGCCGTCCTCGACCGTGATCAGGCGCGCGGTCTCGGCGGCGCTCAGGTGGTCCAGCCCGAGCCCGCACTCGCGCAGCGCCGGCTCGATCACCTCGATCCGGCCCGTGTGGGCGGTCGCGGCCAGCAGGAGCGCCCGGCGGGCGTCGTCGTCGAGCGCGTCGAGCGCGCGCCGGAACGCCCGCTCGACCCCGGTCCCGGGCCGCAGCGGCTCCTCCAGCGGCTCGCGGCCGGCGCGCTGGCCGTCCGAGAGCAGGCGCGGGATCTCCAGCAGCGCCAGCGGATTGCCCGCCGCGGTGCTGACCAGGCGATCGGCGACCGACGGCGCCAGCCGCTCCGGCTGGCCCGAGCCGAGCAGCTCGCGAGCCTCCTCGTCGGCGAGCGGCGGTACCGGCATCCGCTCCAGCCACGGCACGTCCATGGTCGACACCGCGGTCCCGTCACGCAGCGAGCCGAGCATCGCGACCCCCTCGGCCTCGAGCCGGCGGCCGGCGAACAGGAACGCCTCCAGCGACGGCTCGTCCAGCCACTGGGCGTCGTCGATCGAAACCAGCACGGGCTGCTCCTCCGCCGCCACCGCGAGCAGGCTGAGCAGGCCGGCGGGAACCGTGAAGCGGTCGTGCGGCGTGGCGGGACCGAGCGCCAGCGCCCCGCGCAGGGCGCGCGCCTGCACGTCGGGGATGTCGTCGAGGCGGTCGAGGAGCGGCGTGACGAGCTCGGCGAGCCCGGCGAACGGGATGTCGGACTCGGTCTCGATCCCGCGTGCGCGGAGGACCCGCATGCCGCTCGCCTGGCCGATCGCCCAGCGCATCAGCGCGGTCTTGCCGATCCCCGCCTCGCCGTGCAGGAGCAGCGTGGCGCTCCGGCCGGCGCGCGCGTCCTGGAGGAGTCGGTCGATCCGTGCCCGTTCGCGTTCGCGTCCTACGAACATCGGAGCAGTCTAGTGACGCTCCAGACCCCCGTTCAAACCCCCATTCGAGGGGGCCGGACCGTCCCCTTCATAGACCGTCGGCTCCCGAGGCAACGATTTCGGGTCGAACGGGCCGTCCTCGGACAGCCCGAGCGTGCGCAGCATCCAGGCGCGGGCGGCCGCCGGGTCGACCTCGCGCAGCGTGACGGCGCCGTGGCGCTTGGCGAGCCGCGCGCCGTCGGCCCCCAGCACGAGCGGGACATGGGCGTACGACGGCGCCGGCAGGCCGAGCGCCCGGGCCACGAAGAGCTGGCGCGGCGTGGTGTCGAGCAGGTCGTCGCCGCGCACGACCTCGCCGATGCCCTGGGCGGCGTCGTCGACCACGACCGCCAGGTTGTAGGCCGGCGCGCCGTCGTTGCGGCGCACGACGAAGTCGTCGACCACGCCCTCGACGTGGCCGTGCAGGCGGTCCTCGAAGGCGACGCGGGCCCCGTCGGCCCGGATCCGCAGGGCGGGGGCGCGGCCGCTCGCCCGCTTCGCGGCGAGCTCGGCCGCCGACAGCCGCAGGCACGTCCCGGGGTAGGCCCCCTCCGGCAGCGGCCCGTGCGGGGCGGAGGCCGCCTCGCGGATCTCGGCGCGGGTGCAGAAGCACTCGTAGACACGGTCGCCGAGCGCCTCGATCGCCGCCTCGTAGCGCTCCAGCCGTTGCGACTGGAAGACGACGTCGCCGTCCCAGTCGAGGCCGATCGCGGCCAGGTCGGCGAGCTGCTGCTCGGCGAGCCCTTCACGCACGCGGCCGGTGTCGAGGTCCTCCATGCGCACCAGGAACTCGGAGCCGACCGAGCGGGCGAAGAGCCACGCGAGCAGCGCCGTGCGGAGGTTGCCGAGGTGTAGGACGCCCGTCGGACTGGGCGCGAAGCGCCCCTTCAAAACGGCAGCGAGTCGGCGATCTCGGCCAGCCGCGGCGCGTCGCGGTCGCGCTGCGAGTAGATCAGCTCGCCCTCCGGCCACTCGATGCCGACGTCGGGGTCGGCGAAGCTGAAGCCGGACTCGGTCGCCGGGTCGTAGTAGCTCGTGCACTTGTAGACGAAGTCGGCGACGTCGGAGAGCACGCAGAAGCCGTGCGCGAAGCCGATCGGGATCCACAGCTGCAGGGCGCGCTCGTCGTCGAGCTCGACCGCCTCCCACTCGCCGAAGGTGGGCGAGCCGGCGCGGACGTCCACCACCACGTCGAGCACGCTGCCGCGCGCCACGCGGACGAGCTTGCCCTGACCGGGCGAGGTCTGGAAGTGCATGCCGCGCACCGTGCCGCGGCGCGAGCGCGAGTGGTTGTCCTGGACGTACTCGGTCGCCACCCCGTGCGCGGCCCAGGCGTCGGCGCGGAAGGTCTCCATGAAGAAGCCGCGCTCGTCGCCGTGCAGCGTGGGCGCCAGCAGGACCAGTCCTTCGAGGCGTGTCGGCAGTAGCTCCATCCGTAATCAAGGCGCTCGCATGAGCTTGCGAATGCGAGTAAGCCGCACTCAATGTCCGGAAGGACTAGCACGGTCGGGCGTCGAACCAGGGCTCCGCCATGCCGAGGACCGCCACGATGCCCCCGGCCGCCCGCGGCCACCAGACACTCAGCGCCTATATCTCCTCCCGCTTCGACGAGTTCTCCCGCTCGCAGAAGGACGTCGCCCAGTACGTCGTCGACCACCTGGACGAGGTCGCGTTCCACACCGCGGAGGAGCTCGCACGCCGCGCCAGCACGTCGTCCTCGACGGTCGTGCGGTTCTCGCAGGCGCTCGGCTTCGAGGGCTTCCCGGAGCTTCAGGAGGCGGCGCGCGAGGAGTACCGCCACCACCACCGCGCGGCCGCCGCGACGAACGGCTTCGAGGCCGCGCCGCTCTTCTCGCTCGACCAGACGCCGTTCGAGCAGGCCGTGGCCGCCGATCACGTCAACGTCGAGGAGACCGCGCGCCGGGTCAGCCGCTCCGAGGTAGAGGGCGCGATCGAGACGATCGCCACCGCCGAGCGGATCCTGATCGCCGGCACCGACCAGATGGCGTTCTTCGCCTCCTACCTGCGCCACCTGCTGATGCTGCTCGACGTGCGGGCCGAGATCGCGGCCTCGCCGTCGCAGGAGGCTTTGTCGCGGCTCGGCCGGATCGACGAGGGCACGCTGGTGATCGGGCTGAGCGCCGGCCGCCCGCATCCGCTCGTGGTGCGCGCCATGAAGATCGCCCGGCACCGCAAGGCGTCGACGCTGGCGATCGTCGACGCGACGCTCTCGGAGGTCTCCAAGCTCGCCGAGCGGACGCTCTACTACTCGTCGAACTCACCGGCCTTCGTGCGCTCGCACGCCGGCCTGCTGTCGCTCGTCCAGGCGCTCGCCTACGGCGTCTACTCGCGCGACGCCGCGCAGTACGACGATCGGATCAGGGCGTTCAAGCTCAAGTAATCGAGTGCGGCTTACTCGCACTCGCAAGCTCGTGCGAGCGCCTTGATTAGATGTCGATGGCCCGGATGCTCGCCTCGTCGGGCAGCTTGGCCAGGACCTCGCGGATGATGCGGTGCACGTCAGGTTGGTCGTGCCCGAAGTCGGTGAGCATGGACTTCAGCGCGGAGTGCGTGATCTTGAGCTGCGCCGGCGTCAGTTCGAGCCGGAAGGCCGTCTCGTCCGGCGAGATGAGGTCGTCGGTCGCCACGTCACGAACGATACAGAGGTGTCCGGCGCCAGCAGCATCGTCAGGCCGCTGCGGGGATCGCGCGGCGAGGCGCGCTGCTCGCGCAGGACCGCGGCCGACCACGCGCGCCCGGCATCGAGCTCGCCGGCCAGCTCCGCCGCCAACTCGCGCGGAACCCAACCGACCTGCTCGCCGCCGGCCAGGACCATGATCGCGTTCGGGTCGTGCTCGTTGGCGGGGTCGCGGCGCAGTTCGAGCGGCTGACCGGGCGAGGCCGCGTCCGCCTGCAGGCCGGGGTCGTGATGGCGCGCGGCGCCGGCCACGGCCACCACGCGCAACCCGCGCGCCTCGAGCTCCGGCGCGTCCCGGCCGAGGTAGCGGCCGGTCTCGTCGACGGGCGTGTAGCCGGCGAGCCAGACCTGCCCGCCGTCGTTCGGGTACCAGTAGCGCTCCTCGTGCACGACCTCGACGACCACGATCCGAGACTACTCAGAGGTCTAATGGCTTTCCGGGCGCGGGGGAGTACGTTCGCAGTGTGTCCGAGAGCACCGAGCCCTGCTGGATGTGCGGCGCGACCGCCCACGTCTTCCGGTTCGACTGCCCCGAGTGCCGGCGGCGGTGGGAGGACACCGAGTGCCGGGAGCTGCGTGAGCGGCTGTTCCCGGTCGCCACCCCCGGGCTGCTGCCGGAATAGCGCCCGATATCCTGCCTCGTATGCGCGACGAGGCGACTTTCCGCGTCAAGGCCGGTCTGGCGGAGATGCTCAAGGGCGGCGTGATCATGGACGTGGTCGACGCCGAGCAGGCCAAGATCGCCGAGGACGCCGGAGCGGCGGCGGTGATGGCGCTCGAGCGCGTGCCGGCCGACATCCGGCGCGACGGCGGCGTGGCCCGCATGTCCGACCCGCTGCTCATCAAGGGCATCCAGGAGGCCGTGACGATCCCCGTCATGGCCAAGGCGCGGATCGGCCACTTCGCCGAGGCGCAGGTGCTCGAGGCGCTGGAGATCGACTACATCGACGAGTCCGAGGTGCTGACCCCCGCGGACGAGGCCAACCACATCGACAAGTGGCAGTTCAAGGTCCCGTTCGTGTGCGGCGCCACCAACCTCGGCGAGGCGCTGCGCCGGATCGCCGAGGGCGCGGCGATGATCCGCTCCAAGGGCGAGGCCGGGACGGGCGACATCGTCGAGGCCGTCCGCCACATGCGCCGCATCAGCGCCGAGATCAAGCGGCTGACGGTGATGGACGACGCGGAGTTGGCGACCGCCGCCAAGGAGCACCAGGCGCCGCTCGACCTCGTGCGCCAGGTGGCGCGCGACGGCAGGCTGCCCGTGGTGCTGTTCTGCGCGGGCGGGATCGCCACGCCGGCCGACGCAGCGCTGATGATGCAGCTCGGCGCCGAGGGCAATTTCGTCGGCTCGGGGATCTTCAAGTCCGAGGACCCCGCCACGCGCGCGGCGGCGATCGTCGAGGCGACCACGCACTTCGCCGACCCGGTGCGCGTGGCGCGCGCCTCCGAGGGCCTGGGCGGCGCCATGAGCTCGCTCGAGACGCGCAAGCTCGACGAGGCTCAGCTGCTGGCCAACCGAGGCTGGTAGTTGCCAGGGCCTTCGTCCGCCGGCCCTCTGAGACGATCGGTCGCCATCCATGGGCGACCGTAACCGGGCCTCCGGCCCTCTCGTCGGGGTCCTGGCGCTCCAGGGCGACTTCGAGGCGCACGGCCGGATGCTGCGCGACCTCGGCGCCGACGTGCGCGAGGTCCGAGTGCCCGCCGACCTCGAAGGGCTCGACGGACTCGTCATCCCGGGCGGCGAGTCGACGACCATGACGCTCGGGATCGAGCGTGAGGGGCTGGCCACGCCGCTGCGCGACCTCGCGCGCTCGGGCACCCCGGTGTTCGGCACCTGCGCGGGCATGATCATGCTCGACCGCCGGCATCTCGGCGTGCTCGACATCGAGTGCCGCCGCAACGCCTTCGGGCGCCAGATCCGCTCCTTCGAGGCCGACCTGCGGATCCCGGGCATCGCCGGCCCGCCGGTGCGCGCGGTGTTCATCCGCGCGCCGTGGGTGGAGGTCTGCGGCGAGGACGTCGAAGTCCTCGCCGCAGTCGACGGTCATCCGGTGGCAGTCCGCCAGGACAACGTGCTGGTCATCTCGTTCCACCCGGAGATCGTGGGAGAAACGCGCCTTCACGAGCTGTTCCTGGCTCAGGTAGTCGACCGACAAGGCGTCAGGCGGCCACCCTGTTGACGATGGCGTCCGCCGCCTCGGCCAGATCGCGGCCGGTGTAGTCAGGCGGCGGCACCGTGTCGAGCAGTGCGCGCTCGCGGCGGGCGACCCAGCCGGTCCGCATCCCGGCGCGCTTGGCGCCGGCGACGTCCCACCAGTGTGTGGACACGAAGCAGATGTCGCCGCCGTCGGCGCCCGTTCGCTCGATCGCCATCCGGTACGGGCGCAGGTCGGGCTTGTAGGCGCCGGCGTCCTGCGCGCTGAGCACGAGCTCGAACCGGTCGCGCAGGCCGGCGAAGCGCAGCACGGAGTCGGTGGCCGTGGCCGAGCTCTGGGCCAGGACGCCGAGCCGCAGCCCGCGCGCGCGGAGCGCCTCGAGCGCGCCCGGGACCTCGAGGTAGGCCGGCATCGTCCCCATCAGCTCGAGCGCGCTCGCCACGTTGCCCTCGTCCGCGCCGGCGAGCCGCAGCCGCCGACGCATCGCCCCCGCCACGAGCTCGTCGAGCGGCGCCATCGCACCGGTCAGGTTGTCCACCATCGCCATCGCGATCGCGTCGTCGAGCGCGGCCAGCACGAGGTCCTCATCGGCACCGGAGTCGCCGAGCGGCTGCGCGAGCACGGTCGGGTCGACGAGCGTTCCCGTCAGGTTGAACAGGACCCACTGGAGCGGCATGAGCGGACCGTACCCGGACGGGTCGCCGCGATGCGGCGCCGTTGGACGATCAGACGACCAGTCCGTGCCGCATCGTGTTCTCGGTGACCACCCGCGGCTCGACGAACTGGAGCAGGTAGCCCGGACCGCCGGCCTTCGTGCCGGTGCCCGAGAGGCGGTTGCCGCCGAACGGCTGGCGGGCGACCATCGCGCCGGTGATCGCGCGGTTGACGTAGAGGTTGCCGACGGGCGAGCGCTCGATCACGCGGTCGACCGTGCTCGGGTTGCGGGCGAACAGGCCGCCGGTGAGCGCGAAGGGGGAGGCGTCGACGCGGTCGCAGGCCTCTTCGACGTCGCGGACCCGCTCGACCGCCAGCAACGGGCCGAAGATCTCGTCGCTGAGCACCGGCGAGTCGGCGGGCAGGTCGGCGGCGAGCGCCGGGGTCGCGAACCAGCCGCCGCCGGCGGGGACGCTGCGAGCGCGCGCGGCGATGCGGCCGGCCTGCTCGGCCTTGGCGGTGTAGGTCGCGACGCGCTCCTGCGCCTCATGCTCGATCACCGGCGGCACGTCGATCTCGAGGTCGTCGGCCTGGCCGACCTCGAGCACTTCGATCGCGCCCGCGAGGCGCTCGACCAGCGCGTCGTGGATCGCCTCGTGGCAGAGCACGCGGGCGGCGGCCGAGCACTTCTGGCCGGCATAGATGAAGGCCGACTTGACGAGCGCGGGGACGACCTCGTCGAGGTCGGCGTCGGAGTCGACGATGACGCAGTTCTTGCCGCCCATCTCGGCGATCACGCGCTTGAGGTGCTTCTGCCCCGGCGGCGTCTCGGCCGCGGCGCGCACGATGTCGAGCCCGACCTTGTTGGAGCCGGTGAAGGCGATCGTGTGCACGCGCGGGTCGCGCACGAGCGCGGCACCGACGTCGCCCTCGCCGGGCAGCAGCGCGAGGGCGCTCGCCGGCACGCCGGATTCTCTGAGCGCCTGCGTGATGACGAGCGCGCAGCCGGGCGACTGCTCGGCCGGCTTGAGGATCACGGCGTTGCCGGTGGCGAGGCCCGCGGCGGTCATCCCGAGCGCGATCGCCACCGGGAAGTTCCACGGCGAGATCACGGCGACGATGCCGCGGGCCTGGTAGAGCAGCTCGTTGCGCTCGCCGGGAGGCTGGAGCAGGGGAGCGCCCTGCGCGAGGTCGAGCGCGCCGCGCGCGTAGTACTCGAGGAAGTCGATCGCCTCGCAGACGTCGCCGTCGGACTCCGGCCACGGCTTCGCGCACTCGCGCACGGCCAGCGCGGCGATCTCGAGCCGCCGCTCCCGGATCCACTGCGCCGCTCGGATCAGCGTCCCGGCGCGCTCCTGCGCCGGCGCATCCCAGGGCCGCGCCGCCTCGAGCGCCCGATCGACCTCGCCCGGCCGCGCGGCGGCGGCCTCGGCCACGACGCGGTCGGGCTTGCCGGGGTCGGTCGAGGTGATGTCCCAGCCCTCGCGGCGGTCGTCGCCGATCCACACCGGGACCTTGAGCGGGCCCTTGGCGTCGTGGGCCTCGAGCGCGTCGTCGAGGCCGGCGCGGACGGAGGCGCGGCGCAGCTCGAGGATCGGCTCGTTCGCGAACGGCTTCATGCGGCGGCCGACGCCACGGGCTTGGCGAGCAACTCGTCCAGCGCCGTCCCCTTAGCCTGCTCGGCCAGGAAGCTCTCGTTCGAGGTGTTCTCCAGCAGCCGCCGCACGAGGTACGCCATCCCGGCCACGAGGTCGCCGACCGGGCAGTAGGTCCGCACACGCAGGCCCTGCCGGGCGATCGCCGTCTGCAGCGGATCGCCGAGCCCGCGCAGGACCTGCATCTCGAGGTCGCTGTCCTCGCCGCCGGAGAGGCGGTTGTAGGCGATCGCGTGGCTGACCGAGCGCAGGTTGTGCGAGGCGATCGCCACGCGCACCGCGGGCCGGCTGTCGAGCAGGCGGCGGGTGAGCTCTTCGAAGTTGAGGTCGCAGTCGGCCTTGACGTCGAACACCGGCGACTCCCAGCCGTGCTGGCGCGCCTGGACGATCTCGTGGTCCCAGTAGGCGCCCTTCACGAGTCGCACCGTCAGCGGGTGGGCGCGCTCGACGCGCCCGAGCCACTCGAGGATCGTGTCGAGCGCGGCCGGCGAGTCGCGCAGGTAGGCCTGGAGCACCAGCCCGGCCGACGGGCCGCTCCGGAACTCGTCCTCGCTCAGCAGCTCGAGGATCAGCTCCAGCACGGCGTCGCGCGAGTCCATCGACTCCATGTCGATGTGCAGGTGCGCGCCGTGCTGCTGCGCGCGCCGCAGCAGTGGGCGCAGGCGGTCGGCGGCGTCCTCCTTGCCGCGCCGCGGGGCGTCGGGCCGCAGCAGCGGCGTCAAGGCCGACACCTTCACCGACAGGTTCGCGCGCGGCAGTGCGCCGGCCTGATCGCGTTCGAGCTGCGGCCGCTCCGGCCAACGCGCCGTCGCGGCCGCGAGCGTGTCCAGGGCGTCGGCACAGCGGTCGGCGTAGCGCTGCGCCTCGGCCTGCGTCACCGTCGCCTCGCCGAGCAGGTCGACCGAGCTCGCCACGCCGTCCTTCCACAGGTCGCGCAGCACGCCCAGGGCGGCCTTCGGGTCCTCGCCGACGATGAAGCGATGCGCCATGTGCTTCACGCCCGCGGCGGCCGCCGCGCCGAGCGCCGTGCGGCCGGCCTTCGAACCGCCCATCCTCATCGCGACCCCGATCGGCGGCGCCGGCGTCTCGACCTCGCCGAGGAAGCCTGTCAGGTGCCGCGCGAGGTCGTCCAGGTTCCGGCAGGCGGGCACGACGTCGACGAACCGGAACAGCGCCGCCTTGAGCTCGGCGTCCTGCGAGGCGAGGTCCATCGCCTTCTCGTCGAAGGCCTTCAGCGGGTTGCGCGTGACCGGCATCGCGGCGGCGAGGCGCGAACCGATCGCGTGCAGCTCCTGCTCCAAGGAGCGCTCGTCGACCATAACGGGGAACATACCTCCGCGGGTCGTCCGGACCCGCGAATTCGACCTCGACATCCAGTCTCGGATATGACGACTATGCCTCGCGAGCCGGCAATGGTCTCTGTCGCCGCTCCCATGCACGACGAGGAGGCGACCGTGGCGGCGTTCCACGCGCGCGTCGTCGCCGCCCTCGAGGGCGTGCCGTTCGAGCTGGTGATCGCCGACGACGGCAGCCGCGACGGCACCGGGGCGGCGCTGGCCGGCCTCGCGCAGGCGGACGAGCGCGTGAAGGTGGTGACGCTGTCGCGCAACTTCGGCCACCAGGCCGCGCTCACCGCCGCGCTCGAGCACTCGAGCGGCGACGTCGTCGTGATGCTCGACGGCGACCTCCAGGACCCACCCGAGGTCATCCCCGAGATGCTCGACCGCTGGCGCGACGGCGCCGACGTCGTCTACGCCGTCCGCAGCCGCCGCGAGGGCGAGACCGCGTTCAAGCGCACCACCGCGAGCTGGTTCTACCGGCTCTTCCGCAGCCTGGCCGACATCGACCTCACGCCCGAGTCGGGCGACTTCCGCCTGATGGGCCGCGGCGCGCTGGACGCGCTGCTGGCGATGCCGGAGCGCAACCGGTTCCTGCGCGGGATGAGCGTCTGGGTCGGCTTCACGCAGACGGCGGTGACCTTCGAGCGCGAGGCGCGCCCCGCCGGCCGCACCAAGTACACGCTGCCGCGCATGCTGCGCTTCAGCTTCGACGCGATCACCAGCTTCTCGTACCGGCCGCTCCAGATCGCGACGCTGCTCGGCTTCGCGTTCTCCGCACTCGCCTTCCTCGCCATCCCGCTCGCCGTCGTCGCCCGCTACGCGAACATCTACGAGCGCGGCGTCCCCTCGACGCTGGTGATCATCCTGCTGCTCGGCGGGATCCAGCTGATCTGCGTGGGGATCATCGGCGAGTACGTGGGCCGGATCTACGACGAGGTCAAGCGCCGGCCGCTGTACGTGGTGCGCGAGAAGGCGAACCTCGAGAAGTGAGAATCGCGGTCATCGGGGCGGGCGTCGCCGGGCTGGTCGCCGCGTATCGGCTCACGCGCGGCCGGCCACGAGGTGGACGTCTACGAGCGCTGGCCGGGGCTCGGCGGCATGGCGGCGACGCTCGACGTCGGCGGCGGCCACCTGCTCGAGCGCTACTACCACCACCTGTTCACCACCGACCGCCACATCGCCGCCCTGTACGACGAGCTCGGCCTTCAGATCGAGTGGCGGCCGTCGAGCGTGGCGATGTTCGCGCACGGGCGCTCGTGGCCGTTCACGACGCCGCTCGACCTGCTGCGCTTCGGCCCGCTGAGCCTGCTGGAGCGGGTGCGGATGGGCGTCGCGGTGCTCGCCCTCCAGCGGCGCGGCGACCGGACGCCGTTCGAGCGCGTCACGGCCCGCGAGTGGATCGAGCGCTGGATGGGGCAGGGGCCGTGGCGGGAGGTATGGGGGCCGATGCTGCGCGGGAAGTTCGGCGAGCGCGCGGAGGAGATCGCCATGGTGTGGCTGTGGAGCAAGCTCCGCCTGCGGCGGGGGGAGGACGCGCGCGACGAGCGGCTCGGCTACCCGGCCGGCTCGTGGCAGCCGCTGCTGGAGGCGCTGCGCGAGCGGATCGAGGGACGCGGCGGCCGCGTGCTCATCGACCGGCCGGCGGTCCGGATCGAGCCGGGCGTCGAGGTGACGTTCGGCGCGCCCGGGTCGTTCCGGGCCGGGCACGACCCGCGCGCGTTCGAGCCCGCCGGCGCCGAGCGGTACGACCGCGTGCTGGCGACCGTGCCGAACGACATCTTCGCGCGGCTGGTCGATCAGCCCGAGCCGCCGATCGAGTACTTCGCCGCGCTGTGCCTGCTGCTCGAGCTCGACCGGCCCTTCAGCGGCTTCTACTGGACCAACGTGGCCGACCGCGAGCTGCCGTTCGTGGGGCTGATCGAGCACACCAACTTCGTCGAGCCCGAGCGCTACGACGGCCGCCGCTTCCTCTACGTGGCCAACTACCTCGAGCGCGGCCACGAGCTGCTCGGGCTCGACGCCGACGCGCTGCTCGAGCGGTATCTGCCCGGCCTGCGGAAGGTCAACGCGGCCTTCGACCGCACGTGGGTCAGGCACGCGTGGCTGCACCGCGAGCCGGCCGCGCAGCCGATCGTCACGGTCGGGTATCACGAGCGCATTCCGCCGTTGAAGACGTCCGTGCCCGGCCTCGTGCTCGCGAACACCACCCAGGTCTATCCCGAGGATCGCGGGACCAACTACGCGGTCCGCCTCGGCGACGAGGCCGCCCGGGCGGTTGTCGCCGGATGAGTCACCGCGGCCTCCGATCGGCGAGCCCGGATGGCGAGCGGAGGCCCGCGTGACCAGTGCGCTCGGCGTCGACGTCGGCGGGACGTTCACCGACGCGGTGCTCGTCTCGGCCGAGCGGATGGTCACCGCCAAGGTGCTGAGCACGCCGCGCCAGGAGGAGGGCGTGGTGGCCGCCGCCCGCGAGGTGTTGGAGCGCGCCGGCGTCGACCCCGGCGATGTCACCCACTTCGTGCACGGCTCCACGGTCGCCACCAACGCGTCTGCTCACCCGCAGCCTGGCCCGGACCGCGCTCGTCACCACCAAGGGGTTCCGCGACCTGCTCTTCCTCGGCCGCCAGGCCCGCCCGAGCCTCTACCGCCTGCACGAGGCGCCGACGCCCCCGGTCGTCCCGCGGCGGCTGTGCGTGGAGGTCGACGAGCGGATGGGGCCGGAGGGCGTGATCCGCGAGCTCGACGAGGCGAGCGTCGGGCGCGCCGCGAAGCGACTCGCGCGCGCCCGCGTGGAGGCCGTCGCGGTCTGCCTGCTGTTCGCCTTCCGCGATCCGGCGCACGAGGCGCGCGTCGCCGAGATCCTGCGCGAGGCGCTGCCGGACGCCTTCGTGGTCGCCTCGCACGAGGTCGCCGCCGAGGTGCGCGAATTCGAGCGCGCGACGACGGCGACGGTCGACGCCGCGCTCGGCCCGCCGACCGCCCGCTACCTGAGCCGCCTGCGGGAGGCGACCGAGGCCGCCGGGCTCCCCGAGCCGCACGTGATGCTGTCCTCCGGCGGCGTGGCGACGCTCGAGCAGGCCGCCGAGCACCCGGCCGCGATGCTGCTCTCGGGACCGGCCGGCGGCGCGGTGGCGGCCCGGATCGTCGCCGAGCCGCCGGCACTGGGCTTCGACATGGGCGGCACGAGCTGCGACACGTTCCTCCTGGCCGAGGGCGGCGCCGAGTCCGAGCTGACCGTGCAGCGCCAGGTCGCAGGCCTGCCCGTGCGGCTGCCGATGGTCGACATCCACACCGTCAGCGCGGGCGGCGGCTCGATCGCCTGGGTCGACAGCGGCGGCGCGCTGCGCGTCGGCCCCCAGAGCGCGGGCGCCGACCCCGGGCCGGCGTGCTACGGCCGCGGCGGCGAGCAACCGACCGTCACGGACGCCAACCTCGTGCTCGGGCGGCTGCCCGCGGAGTCGCCGATCGCCGCCGGCCTGAAGCTGGACGTCGAGGCCGCGCACCGCGCGCTCGAGTCGCTCGGCATCGGGTCGGCCGAGGAGGCGGCCGAGGGCGTCGTCGCGGTGGCGGTCAACGCCATGGTGCAGGCGCTGCGCGTCGTCTCCGTGGAGCGCGGGCACGACCCGGCGGGCGCGTCGCTGCTCGCGTTCGGCGGAGCCGGGCCGCTGCACGCCTGCGAGCTGGCCACCCAGCTCGGCGCCACCCGCGTGCTCTGCCTGCCGGCCAGCGGCGTCCTCAGCGCCGTTGGCCTGGCCGCCGCCGAGCGCCGTCGCGACGCCTCGCGCAGCCTGCTGCAGCCGCTCGCCGACGCGTCCGATCTCGAGGCGCTCGTGCAGGAGCTCGCCGGTTCGCGTGACGGCGAGTCGGTGCGCGGCGCCGCGGATCTGCGCTACACCGGCCAGTCGTTCGAGCTGCTGGTGCCGTTCGAGGACCCGGCCGAGCTCGAGGGCGCGTTCCACGCCGAGCACGAGCGCCGCTACGGCCATGCCGACCGCGAGCGCGCGGTCGAGCTCGTGACGCTGCGCGCCGCGGCCGTGGCGCCGGGCGCCGAGGTCACGCTGACCGCGACCGGCGACGCCGAGCGCAGCCGCCGCACGATCCGCTGGGACGGCGAGGAGGTCGAGGCCGAGGTGCTGACCGGCGACGGCCTGCCGCCGGGGACGAAGGTCGAGGGTCCGGCGATCGTGGAGTTCCCCGAGACCACGTGCCTCGTCCCGCCCGGATGGGCGGGGGAGGCCGACGACCACGGCATCCTGGTGCTGACGTCATGAATGCCGCGGAGCTCCAGGTCGCCGTCGGCTCGCTGCGCGGGATCGCGGAGGAGATGGGCACGGCGCTCATCCACAGCGCGCTGTCGCCCAACATCAAGGAGCGGCGCGACTGCTCGACCGCCCTGTTCGACCCCGACGGCCGGCTCGTCATCCAGGCCGAGCACATCCCCGTCCACCTCGGCGCGCTGCCCGCCTCGGTGAGCGCGGTCATGGCCAAGGACGTCGCGCCCGGCGAGGTGTGGGTGCTCAACGACCCCTTCCTCGGCGGCTCGCACCTGCCCGACATCACGCTCGTGTCGCCGATCCACGTCGACGGCGAGCTGCTCGGCTGGGCCGCCTCGCGCGCCCACCACGCCGACGTCGGCGGCATGGCGGCCGCCTCGATGCCCGCCGACTCGACCGAGCTGCACCAGGAGGGCCTGATCCTGCCGCCGTCGCGGCTCGACGACGACCTGATCGACCTGATCGCCGCCAACTCGCGCTCGGGCGACGAGCGCCGCGGCGACCTGCGCGCCCAGCTCGCCGTCCACCGGCTCGCCGAGCGGCGCACGGCCGAGCTGTGCGAGCGCCGCGGCGCGGACTGGTTCCGGACCGCGTGCGCCGAGGTGTGGGACTACGCCGAGCGCCGCACCCGCGCCGCGATCGCCGACATGCCCGACGGCCGCTACGAGGCGACCGAGACGGTCGAGGCGGCCGACGGCGACCTCGAGATCCGCGCGGCGGTCGAGATCGACGGGGAGGAGGTGCATGTCGACTTCGAGGGCACGGCGCCGCAACACGGCGGCAACCTCAACTGCCCGCTGGCAGTCACCGTCTCGGCCTGCTGCTTCGTGCTGCGCGTGATCGCCGATCCCGACGCGCCGGCCTCGGGCGGCGCCTACGCGCCGATCGAGGTCAAAGCCCCCGAGGGCTCGCTCGTCAACGCCCGGCCGCCCGCCGCCGTGGTGGCGGGCAACGTCGAGACCTCGAGCCGGATCACGGACTGCCTGATGCGTGCGTTCGGCAAGGCCGTCGACGCGCCCGCCCAGGGCCAGGGCACGATGAACAACCTCACGTTCGGCTCGCCGCGGTTCACCTACTACGAGACGATCGGCGGCGGCCAGGGCGGCTCGGCGGCCGGGCCCGGTCCCTCGGCGGTCCACGTGGCGATGTCGAACACGCTCAACACGCCGGTCGAGGCGCTCGAGACGGCCTATCCGCTGCGTGTCGAGCGCTACGCGCTGCGAGCGGGCAGCGGCGGGGACGGCCGGCACCCGGGTGGCGACGGCGTGATCCGCTCGATCACCGTGCTGGAGGCCTGCGAGGCGTCGATCCTGTCCGACCGTCGCCGCCACCCGCCGCGCGGCGCCGCCGGCGGCAAGCCCGGGAAGCCCGGATCGAACCGGCTGAATCGGCGAAAGCTCGGCCCGAAGGCGCGCGTGGCCCTGGAGCCCGGCGACACGATCACGATCCAGACCCCCGGTGGCGGGGGGTATGGTCGGGCGCGATGAAGATCGCCGTCGCCGCCGACGAGGACACGGGCGTGGCCCGCCCGCTCGTCGAGCAGCTGCGCGCCCGCGGGCACGAGCCGCTGCTGCACGGCGCGCTCAACGCCGACGAGCGCGACGACTGGGCGTGGGCCTCCGAGGCCGCCGCCCGCGACGTCGCCGAGGGTCGCGCCGAGCAGGCCGTCGTGTGCTGCTGGACCGGCACCGGCGCCTCGATCGCCGCCAACAAGGTCGCCGGCATCCGCGCCGCCCTGTGCGGCGACGCCCAGACGGCGGCCGGCGCCCGCAGGTGGAACGACGCCAACGTGCTCGCCCTCTCCCTGCGCAGGACGTCCGAGGCGGAGCTGGCGGAGATCCTCGACGCCTGGTTCGACGGCCACCCGTCGTCTGACGACGACGATCGGGCGAACGTCGCCCACCTCGACGAGATCGGCTGATGGCCACGCCGACGTCGTCGCGCCGGCCGTAGCTAGATCTCCAGCCGCTCGTCCTCGAGGTCGAGCTCGCGCTCGAGCCGGTGCATGACCTCGTTCGAGATCTCGCCGGCGTTGCGCAGCCGCACCAGCTCGGTCGTGCTGCGCGTGCAGCACGTCGCGGACCGTCTTCTGGTACTTGCGCGAGCGGTGCTCGATGCCGTCGCCGTCGTCGGTCTCGCCGGCCCGCGCGGCGAAGCGGCGGCTACGGTAGCGGTACAACCTGCGCATGCGCTCGACGGTGTCGTCGTAGGTCCACTCCTCGCCGGCCAGCTCGTCGAGCCGGGCGAGCGCCGCCTCCGCCGCGGCGCGGCGCCCGAGCAGCTCCTCCTGCGCGTCGGCGCCGTCGTCCTCGACGCCCAGCCGCCGGATCAGGGCCGGGAGGGTCAGGCCCTGGAGCACGAGCGTCGAGAAGATGACCGCGAAGGTGAGCAGCAGGATCAGGTCGCGCTGCGGGAAGTCGGGGTCGAGCGCCAGCGCGGCGGCGAGCGAGACGGACCCGCGCATGCCGCACCAGCCGATGACCACCCGGGTCTGCCACGGCGCCCGCCGCTCGACCTGGGACTCGCGGCGGTCGAGCGCGCGGATGACGAAGACGGATCGTCTGACCCCAGACCAGGCGGGTCACGATCACGACGAGGCTGACCGCCACGCACCACCACAGCAGCTCGCCGGCCGGCTGCCCGGCCAGCCCGTCGAGGATCATCGGGAGCTGCAGCCCGATCAGCACGAACAGCAGCGCGTTGAGGATGAAGACGAGGATCTCCCAGACCGCGTAGCCCTGGAGGCGCATCGACGCCGTCGAGATCTCCGGCGCCCTCCAGCCGAGCACGATTCCGGTCGTGACCGCCGCCAGGACGCCCGAGAGATCCAGCGCCTCGGCCGGCACGTAGCCGGCGTAGCCGCTGAGCAGCGAGATCGTGATCTCGACCGGGATGTCGTCGATCCGCCGCCGGATCTCGGCGATCACCCAGCCGACGGCCAGGCCGATCGCCACGCCCCCCGCGGCGCTGACCACGAAGTCCAGGCCCGGCCTCCCAGATCGAGAACGTGCCGCCGAGGGCCACGATCGCCGTCCGGTACGCGACCAGCGCCGTGCCGTCGTTGATCAGGCTCTCGCCCTCGACGACGGAGACGATCCGCCGCGGGACGGCCATCCGGCGCATGATCGTGGTGGCGGCGACGGGGTCGGTGGGGGCGACGATGGCGCCGAGCGTGAACGCGGCCGCCCACGGCATGTCCGGGACGAGCGCCTTGATCACGACGGC
Organism: uncultured Solirubrobacteraceae bacterium; assembly: GCA_963830725.1. Taxonomy (GTDB): domain Bacteria; phylum Actinomycetota; class Thermoleophilia; order Solirubrobacterales; family Solirubrobacteraceae; genus DASSUW01. The sequence continues at coordinate 47,690 of CAWHNO010000004.1, forward strand.
GACGGCGACACATCGTGACCAGCACGAGCCCGACCGCCTGCAGCGTGATCGCCCGCAGGTCGCGCCGCAGGTCGTGCAGGTTGGCGAAGAAGGCCGCCGAGTAGAGCAGCGGCGGCAGGAAGATCACGAGCACGAGCTCGGGCTCGAGCTCGAGCCTCGGGCAGCCCGGGCACGAAGCCGAGCGCCAGCCCGCCGACCACGAGCACGATCGGGTAGGGGATGTTCACCGCCCGCGCGGCGGCGCCGAGCACGGCGATCGCCACCAGCAGACTGACGAGGACGGCCTCGACCTCGTGCATCAGGTCGATTCGTAGCGGATCACGCCGCCGACCTCGACCTCGCGGACCTCGCCGCGGTCGATCAGCAGGTCGACGTGGCCGAGCACCTCCGAGAGCGTGAGGAAGGCCTGGGTCACGGCCACGTTGCCCCACAGCTCCTGCGCGATCTCGTAGGCGCTGCGCGGCCGGTCGGCGATCAGGCCGGCGATCTTGGCCGCGCGCCGCTCGTACCCGCGGAAGCGCTCGTCGATCAGCGCGACGTGGTCGGTCACCGGCTCGCCGTGGCCGGCGAGCACGACCTCGGCCGGCAGCTCGCGCGTCTCGCGCAGCGAGTCCATGTACATCATCAGCGCGCGCGGGCGGCCGCCGCCGGGCTCCCCGGAGCGCCCGCCGAGCGGCCGCGAGATCAGCGGGTTGGAGGAGATGTGCTTGATCAGGTGGTCCCCGCCGATCAGCTCCCTCCGCTCGGGGTCCCAGAACAGCGTGTCCGACGGCGAGTGGCCCGGACGGTGCTGCACCTGGAGCCTGCGGCTCGCGAACTCGAGCGGCTCGCCGTCGCGCAGCGGCCGGTCGACGTGAGCGCTGCCGCCCCAGCCCCGGTACGAGCGCGACACCGCGCGCAGCGCGATCACGGCGTCGCGCGGGATCCCGTGGCGCAGCATCAGCGCCTCCGCAAGCTCGTCGTCGCGCTCGGCGTGGGCGCCGAACTCCTCCAGCACGGGGGCGAGCAGGTCGAGCGCGCAGACCTCGGCCTCGGAACGATCGGCGAGGATCCCGACCAGTCCGAGGTGGTCGATGTGCTGGTGCGTGATGACGATCCGCTCCAGATCCTCGATCCGCCGCCCGTGCTCCTCCAGCGCCCGCTCCAGCTCGTCGAGCGACCGACCGTAGTTCGGCCCGGTGTCGACGAGCGTCAGCGGCTCGTCCTCGATCAGGTAGCAGTTGACCCGGCCGACCGCGAACGGCGTCGGGATCGGGAGGCAGTGGATCACGACCGGATCAGGTCGAGAACCTCGTCGCGCCGGCGCTCCATGTCCTGCGCGGAGACCAGGCTCTCGAGGTTCAACCGCAGCAGCGGCTCGGTGTTCGACGGACGCACGTTGAAGTGCCAGTCGTCGTAGTCGATCGAGATGCCGTCGAGCTTGGAGATCCGGCCGTCGCCGTAACGCCGCTCGATCTCGTCCATCTTGGCGTCCTGGTCGTCGACCTCGGAGTTGATCTCGCCCGAGATGAAGTAGCGCTCGCGCAGCGGCTGGAGCAGCTCCGACAGCTTCGCGTCGCGGTGGGAGAGCAGCTCGAGGATCAGCAGGGCGGGGATGGTGCCGGAGTCGGCGTTGTAGAAGTCGCGGAAGTAGTAGTGGCCGGAGACCTCGCCGCCGAAGGCGCCGCCCTGGTCGCGCATCCGGCGCTTGAAGAAGGCGTGGCCGACGCGGTTGACGTGGGCCTTGCCGCCGTGTTGCCCGACCACGTCGGGGACGGCGCGCGAGGCGCGGATGTCGTAGAGGATGTCGGCGCCCGGCTGCTTCTCGAGCACCGACTCGGCGAGCAGGGCGGTGAGGAAGTCGCCGTCGACGAAGCGGCCGGTGTCGTCGATGAAGAAGCAGCGGTCGGCGTCGCCGTCCCAGGCGATCCCGAGGTCGGCCCGCTCGGAGCGCACCTTGTCGACGATGAAGCGGCGGTTCTCCTCCAGCAGCGGGTTCGGCTCGTGGTCGGGGAACTCGCCGTCGGGCTCCCAGTAGGTGGTCACGAGGTCGAGCCCGAGCCGTTCGAGCAGCGGGCCCACCATCGGGCCGGCCATGCCGTTGCCGCCGTCGACCACGACCTTCAGCGGCTTGACCGCCTGCGGGTCGATGAAGGCCAGCGCGGCGCGCTGGAAGTCCTCATAGATCTCGACCTCCTCGTGGGACCCGCCGCCCGGAGCCCGGCCGAGGCCCTGCTCGATCGTGCGCTGCAGGTCGCCGATGCCGGCGTCGCCCGACAGGGCCACCGCGCCGCGCTCGACCAGCTTGGCGCCGGTGTAGGCCTTCGGGTTGTGCGAGGCGGTGCACATCAGCCCGCCGTCGAGGTCGCGCGAGCCGACGAGCCAGTAGAGCATCTCGGTCCCGACCATCCCGGCGTCGACGACGTGGGCGCCCTCGCCGGTGAGCCCGTCGCGGTAGCGGGCGGCCAGCTCCGGGGCGGTGAGCCGCATGTCGCGTCCCAGGCCGACCCGCAGCTCGCTCGCGGGCTTGCCGGCGAGCCCGGACAGCACGCGCGCGAACGCGCGGCCGACCGCCTCGGCGACGTCGCCGTCGATCTGCTCGCCGTACAGGCCGCGGACGTCGTAGGCCTTGAAGATCTGGGGTGGCGCCACGGTGGGCATCGGCGCGCAAGGATACGCGCCGCATGCGGGTCCTCATCCTCTGTGGCGGGCGCGGCACGCGCCTCAACGGCGAGCGCCCCAAGCCGCTGATCGAGATCGGCGGGCGGCCGATCCTCTGGCACGTGATGTCGATCTACGCCGCCCAGGGGTATCGAGGACTTCCTGCTCCTGACCGGCTACCAGGGCGAGGCCGTCGCCGCATGGTCGCGCTCGGCGCCCTGGCGGGTGGAGTGCGTCGACACGGGACCCGACACGCCGACCGGCGGTCGCGTGCACGCCGTGCGCGACCGGCTCGCGGAGACCTTCTGCCTGACCTATGCGGACGGGGTCGCCGACATCGACCTCGCGGCCCTGGTGACCCGCCATCGTTCGAGCGGGGCGCTCGCGACGATGACCGTGGTGCGGCCCGAGCTGCCGTTCGGGATCGCGATGCTCGACGGGGAGCGGGTGACGGGCTTCCGCGAGAAGCCGCGCGCCGAGCAGTGGGTCAACGGCGGCTTCTTCGTGCTCGAGCCGGCCGCGCTCGCCTACCTGTCCGAGGACAGCGTGCTCGAGCGCGCGCCGCTCGAGCGGCTGGCGGCCGACGGCGCCCTCGCCGCCTACCGCCACACGGGCTACTGGCGCTGCCTGGACACCTACAAGGACGCGGTGGCTTTGGAGGAGGAGTGGGCGTCGGGGCGGGCGCCGTGGTTGCGCGGGCGAACTGCGGCTGGGTAGGGGAGGTGGCGGAGTTGGGCGGCGCCGAGGTCCATGGCGCTTTAACCGGACAATAGTCCGGCAAAGGCGCCATCCGCTTCGAGATCTCGCTCGGCCGACACACCCACTTCCCCACCCGGCGCAGTTGACTTTCGACCCGGCAGCCCTCCCCAGCGCAGTTGACTTTCGCGCTATAGGGTCGGCTCGTGGAGTTTCGGGTCCTCGGGCCGCTCGAGGTCATCCACAACCGAGACGCGTCCGCGCCGCCCGGTGTCAAGGAGCGGACGATCCTCGCGCGGCTGCTGCTCGAGCCTGCGCGCGTGGTCCCCACCGACGCGCTGATCGAGGCGGCCTGGCCGGAGTCCGACCCCGAGACCGCCACGCGCTCGCTCGCCGTCCGGCTCGCCAACCTGCGCGCCTTCCTGGAGCCCGACCGGGCGCCCGGCGCGCCGTCGACGCTGCTCGTGCGCGACGGCTCCGGCTACCGGCTCGCCGCCGACCTCGACCAGATCGACGCCGTCAGGCTCGAGCGCCTGGTCGGGGAGGCGGCCTCGCTGCCGCCCGCGGGCGCCCTCGCCGCCTACGAGCAGGCCCTGGCGCTGTGGCGCGGCGCGCCGTTCGGAGATGTCGCATACGCCGACTTCGCGCAGGCCGAGATCCGGCGGCTGGAGGAGCTGCGGGCGCGGGCCGCGGAGGGTCGCGCGCGCGCGCTGATCGAGCTCGGGCGGCACGACGACGCGCTGCCCGAGCTCCAGCGGCTGGTCGCGGCCGAGCCGCTGAGCGAGGAGCTCGTGCGGGCGCACGCGCTCGCGCTCTACCGATCCGGCCGTCAGGTCGACGCGCTCGATGCGCTGCGGCAGCTCGGCGCCGGTCTCGCCGACCTGGGGCTCGAGCCGAGCGCCGCCACGCGCGAGCTCGAGCGCGGGATCCTCGTCCACGAGCCCGCGCTGGCCGGCGCGAGCCGCCCCGCGACGCGACGGCTCCCGGCGCGCGCGAGCCGCTTCTTCGGCCGCGAGGAGCCGCTGGCGCGGGCCCAGGAGCTGGTGCGCGATTCGCGCCTGATCACCATCGCGGGCGTGGGCGGCGCCGGCAAGACGCGGCTGGCGCTCGAGCTCGCGGAGCGGCTCGCCGGCCAGTTCCCGGACGGCCCGTGGTGGTGCGAGCTGGGACCGGTCGGCCCGGACGCCGACGTGCCGGGCGCGGTCGCCGACGCGCTCGCGCTGGAGGGCGGCCTGGAACAGCTCGCGCCGCGGACGGGGCTGCTGCTGCTCGACAACTGCGAGCACGTCCTCGACGGGGCGGCCGCCGTCGTCGAGGAGCTGCTGGCGCGCTGTCCGGATCTGCGGGTGGTCGCCACCAGCCGCGCGCCGCTCGGCGTCGACGGCGAGCAGGTGATCCGGCTCATGGGCCTGCCCGGCGATGCGGCCGTCGCGCTGTTCCGCGACCGCGCGACGGCCGCCGGCGTCGACGCCGACGACCCGGCCGTGGCCGAGCTGTGCGGCCGGCTCGACGGGCTGCCGCTGGCGATCGAGCTCGCCGCCGGCCGGGCCCGCTCGCTGGCGCCGTCCGAGATCGTCGAGCGGCTCGACGAGCGGCTCGACATGCTCGCGGTCTGGGGGCGGCGCTCGGCGCCGCGCCATTGGACGCTGCGAGCGGCGATCGCCTGGTCGTACGAGCTGCTCGAGGAGCCGCAGCGACGGCTGTTCGAGCGCCTGTCGGTGTTCGCGCGCGGCTGCTCGCTGGCCGAGGCCGAGGCGGTCTGCGCGAGCGACGGGCTGCAGCGCGCGCATGTCGGCGGGCTGCTCGACGAGCTCGTGGCGCACTCGCTGCTCGTGACCGGCATGGCCGCCGGCCGTACGAGCTACACGATGCTGGAGACGCTGCGCGAGTACGCGGCCGAGCGGCTCGAAGAGCGCGGCGAGCGGGACACGTTGCGGGAGCGGCACGCCGCCTATTACGTCGCGCAGGCGCGCGAGATGGTCGACGCCGGCTGGCGCGAGCACCGGCTGCCGTTCCTCGACGCGTTCGACGAGCTGCGCGTCGCCACGCGCTGGTGCCTGAGCGTGGACGGCGACCCCTCGCGCAGCTTCGCGCTGGCCGAGGTGCTGTGGTGGCCGGCGCTCGCCCGCCACGGCGAGGAGATCGCCCGGCTGCTGGACGAGATCCTCGCGCGCTGGCCCGGCGCGCACGCGCGCCGGCCGCACGCGCTCGGCGCGGCCTCGACCGTCGCGCTGACGATCGGCGACCGCGAGGCCGCGCGGAGCCATGCCGAAGCGGCGATCGCGCTCGAAGCCGGCATCGGCGAGCCGGCCCTGCTGGCGCGGCGCACGCTGGCGCAGCTCGCCTACTACTCCGGCGAGAGCGACCCCGGGCCCTGGAGCGAGGTCGCGCGCCTGGCCCGCGCTGCCGGCTACCCCGCGATCGCCTGCGAGGCGGACGGCTTCCTCGCGCAGCTCCTGCAGGCCAATGGCGACCACGGCGCCGCGCTCGAGCGAGCACAGCAGATGCGCGACGAGGCCGAGCGGCTCGACCTGCCGTGGCTGGTGATCTGGTCGCTCTTCATCAGCGGGATCGTGGTCATGGACACCCAGCCGGCCATGGCGCGGGAATGGCTCGAGCAGTCGCTGGCACGGGCGGCGGAGGCCGACATCCATCACATGGTCCGCTTCAGCCTGCGCGCGCTGGGCGTGGCGGCGTCGCTGGAGGGCGACCACGACGCCGCCGTCGAGCACCTGCGGGCGGCGATCCAGTACGACGAGGAGCGCAGCGAGGCCGCCTCGCAGCGGACGTCGCTGATGGCGCTCGCCGCCGTGCTGGCCCAGCGCGGGCAGCTGGAGATCGCCGCCGTGCTTCTGGGCGCCACCGAGGACTGGCCGGCGGCCCCGTATCTGGACGCCTTCGCGGCCCGCGCCCGCGAGCTCGTCGGCCGGCTCGGGCCCGACCGGCTCGCCGCTGCGCTCGCGCGCGGGCGCGCGCTCGATCTCGAAGGTGCGAAGGCCCTGGCCCGGGCCGCGATCTAGACTGCGAGGCCATGGCCGGACACTCCAAGTGGGCGGGGATCAAGCACAAGAAGGCGATCGTGGATGCCCGGCGCGGCAAGCTCTTCACCAAGCTCGCGCGCGCCATCACGGTGGCCGCGAAGGAGGGCGGGGGAGACGTCGACGGCAACCCGGCGCTCTCGCTCGCCGTGCAGAAGGCCAAGGACGCCTCGATGCCGAAGGACAACATCGAGCGCGCGATCGCCAAGGGCACCGGCGAGGGCGCCGACGCCGAGGCGCTCGAGGCCGTGCTCTACGAGGGCTACGGCCCCGGCGGCGTGGCCGTGCTGGTCGAGGCGCTGACCGACAACCGCAACCGCACCGGCTCGGAGATGCGCCACATCTTCACCAAGAACGGCGGCAACCTCGGCGAGCCCGGCTCGGTCGCGTACCTGTTCGACAAGAAGGGCGTCGTGGTGGTCGACGGCGAGCGCTACTCCGAGGACGACCTGATGGTCGCCATCGACGCCGGCGCCGAGGACATCCAGATGGATGCCGACGTCTTCGAGGTGCTGTGCGAGCCGGCCGATCTCGCCGCCGTGCGCGCCGCGCTGACCGAGGCGGGGATCGAGGTCGACGAGGCGCAGGTCGCGCAGCGGCCGAAGACGCTCGTGCCGCTCGACGAGGACGGCGCCATCAAGGTCCTGCGGCTGATCGACGCGCTCGAGGACCAGGACGACGTGGACGCCGTCCACGCGAACTTCGACGTCGACGCCGAGATCCTGGAGCGGGTCGCGGGCTGAGATCCCCCTGGTCACCGGCCGCCATCGCGCTGGTGGCGCTGATGGCACTGGGCAGCGTCGTGATGTGGATCGGCGTGCCGCTCGGCCTGGTCTATCTCGCGTCCAAGCTCGCCGACACGCCCGAACCCCAGCATGGGCCCGTACCTGCTGATCATCATCGGCCTGCCGGTCGGCATGGCCGTGGTCGGCAATGGGCCTGGGGGCGCTGAACCGCGCCCACATCCGCCTGACGGGCGCCGAGGTCGACGAGTACCGGCCGGGATGGACACGGTCGATGCGCGGCGAGCGGAAGGTCGACCGGCGCGGCGGGGTGCTCGATCGCGTGATGATCGTGTCGGTGGCGATCGCCGCGCTGTGCTTCGCGGTGTGGTTCTTCGGGTTCGCCGGGTCTTCGCTGCCGGGCGCCTGACGAACTTCGGCTGGGTAAGGGAGGCGAGGGAGTCGGCCGCGTCGGCGGTCCTTGGCGCGTTTACGGCGATATGCGCCGTAAAGTCGCCAAGCAGTCCCGCGCGGGCCTCGATCCCGCCTCCCTACAAGCCCGGGGTTGGTCGTGCTGCGCGTGCCCGGGGTTCGTGAACCGCCAACGCAGGAAGGCGTCCGGCCCGCCGCGCAGAATCCCCGCCGTGTACGTGATCGTCCTCGGCATCGATCCCGGCGTGGCCAACACCGGCTATGGCGTCGTCGCCCAGCACCAGGGGAGGATGCTGGCGCTCGACGGCGGCGTGGTGGAGACCTCGCCCGGGCTCGATGCCGGGCGGCGACTCGCCGCCATCCATGAGCGGATCGGCGAGCTGATCGACGAGTACCGGCCCGACGCGCTCGCGCTCGAGGACGTCTACTTCGGCGCCAACGCGCACTCCGCGTTCGCCGTCGGCCAGGCCCGCGGGGTCGTGATGCTGGCCGCCGGCCAGCGCGGTGTGCCGACGGCGTCGTACACGCCGCAGCAGGTCAAGGGCGCCGTGTGCGGCAACGGCCGCGCGGCCAAGGAGCAGGTGCAGCGGATGGTGCAGACGCTGCTCGCGCTGCCCGAGCTGCCGCGGCCGGACCATGCGGCCGACGCGCTGGCCGTCGCCATCTGCCATGCCAACGGGGCGCCGCTCGCGGCGGCGCTGGCCGGATGATCGAGGTGATCATGCACACGACCGGAGCGCCGCTCGCGGCGGCGCTGGCGAGGGCATGATCGCCCTGCTCGAGGGCACGGTCGCGGTGCGCCGCGCCGACCATGTCGTCGTCTCCTGCGGCGGCGTCGGCTATCGCCTCAACGTCTCCGCGGAGACGCTCCGGCACGTGCCGCGGGTGGGGCAGCCGGTCGTGGTCCACACGCACCTGATCGTGCGCGACGACGCGCTGCTGCTCTACGGCTTCGCCACCGAGGAGGAGCGTGACCTGTTCCTGCTGCTGATCGGCGTCCAGTCGGTCGGGCCGAAGATGGCGCTCGCCGTCCTCTCGGGCGGCACGCCGCGCGACCTCCTCAGCGCCGTCGCGGCCGGCGACACGGCGCGGCTGCAGGCCGCGCCGGGGATCGGCAAGCGCACGGCCGAGCGGATCGTGGTCGAGCTGCGCGAGAAGGTCGGCGCGGTGCCCGACGAGCCGATCGTCATCACGCGCGGCGACGACCCGCGGATGCTCGCCCGCGACGGCCTCGTCGGCCTCGGCTTCTCGCCCCAGGAGGCCGAAAAGCTGCTCGTCGGCGCGCCCGGCGACACGCCCGAGGACCTGATCGCCCACGCGCTGAAGGGGGCGCGGCGATGATCCGAACCCCCGGCGCCGACCGGATCCAGGCCCCGTACGAGCGGCCGGAGGAGGACGTCGACGCGACGCTGCGCCCGCGGGCGCTCGGTGAGTTCATCGGCCAGGAGGCGCTCAAGGAGCAGCTCGGCGTCTCGATCACCGCCGCCGCCGCCCGCGGCGAGGCGCTCGACCACGTGCTGCTGGCCGGCCCGCCGGGCCTCGGCAAGACCTCGCTGGCCCAGATCGTCGCCACCGAGCTCGACGTCCCGTTCATCCAGACCGCCGGTCCCGCGCTCGAGCGCAAGGCCGACATCGCGAGCTTCCTGACCGCGCTCGAGCCGCGCGCCGTGTTCTTCGTGGACGAGATCCACCGCCTCCCGCGCGCCGTCGAGGAGACCTTCTATCCGGCGATGGAGGACCGCCAGCTCCCGATCACCGTGGGCGCGGGGGCAGGCGCCCGCGTGGTGACGCTCGACCTGCCGGCCTTCACGCTGATCGGCGCCACCACCCGCGCCGGGCTGCTCACCACCCCGCTGCGCGACCGCTTCGGCATCCAGCACCGGCTCGACCACTACGACACCGACGACCTCGCGCGCATCGCCACCCGCTCGGCGCGCGTGCTCGGCGTCGAGATCGACGCCGGCGGCGCGCGGGCGATCGCCGAGCGCGCGCGCGGCACCCCGCGCGTGGCCAACCGGCTCCTGCGCCGGGTGCGCGACTTCGCGGAGGTCCACGGCGGCGGGGCGATCGACGCAGCCACCGCAGGCGCCGCGCTCGACCTGCTCGAGGTCGACCACGCCGGCCTGGACCGGCTCGACCGCGAGATCCTGTCGACGATCTGCGAGCGGTTCTCCGGAGGGCCGGTCGGGCTGTCCACCCTGGCCGTGGCCGTGCAGGAGGAGCCCGACACGATCGAGGACGTCTACGAGCCCTACCTGCTGCAGCGCGGCTTCCTCAAGCGCACCCCGCGCGGCCGCTGCGCGACGGTGCACGCGTTCCGCCACCTGGGGCTCGAGCCGCCGCCCGAAGACTCGACACTGTTCTGATCGAGCCTTTACGCAAGCGGGTCTAGGCTTTTCGGTCGTGGCGCACCTCTTCATCTGCCCGAACTGCGGACAGCGCACCAGCGAGACCGACCGCCAGCAGGGCTTCCGCAACCAGCCACGAGGCTGCTCCAAGTGCGGCTTCGGCTTCCTCTTCGAGCTGCTCGACGACTACTACCCCGCGCCCAACGCCGCCTTCTTCGTCTGCGACCAGTCCGGCCGGATCATCGGCTGCGGCCGCGGCTCGCGCGAGCTGACGGGACTTTCCGACGAGAAGGTGATGGGTCGCGAGGTGCGCGAGGTACTCGGCCTGAACTTCGAGGGCGGCGCAGACCACGTGGGCACCGTGCTCGAGTGGGGCGTCCGCCAGCTCGGCAAGCCCGTAGTAGTGAATGCGGAGGGCGATCTGCCCGCCAAGGCTGTGGCCGATCTCTTTCCGGCGTACGATGACGACGGCGGCCTGCTGCTCGTGTTGACGCCGTCGAAGTAGCACTACCCTTCCCACCCCCTCAATGTCCGAACGCCGCCGCTCCCTCTTCGTCCTGCTGATCGTGCTCGGCCTCATCGCGCGGGTCGCTCTACGTCATCTCGAAGAAGGACACCAAGCTCGGGCTCGACCTCCAGGGCGGCGTCCAGCTCATCTACGAGGGCCAGCCGACCGCCCAGCAGCCGACGGTCACGCAGGAGGCGCTCCAGCGCTCGCTGGAGATCATGCGCGAGCGCGTCGACGCCTTCGGCGTCGCCGAGCCGGAGCTCCTGCAGACCGGCGACACGCAGATCGAGGTCAACCTGCCGGGCGTCGAGGACGCTGAGCGCGCCGCGCAGCAGGTCGGCTCCACCGCCCAGTTGTTCCTCTACGACTGGGAAGCCAACATCCTCGACGAGAACTGCCGGACGGACCCGGACGAGAACGCCAACAACCGCCAGGCGATCACGGGCTTCTACAACGCCGTCAAGCAGGCCTCCGAGTGCGACGCGCAGGCCGACGGCAACAACAACGCCGCCGACGCGCCGCGCTTCTACGCGTTCAACAAGGAGACCAAGCAGCCGTACAACAACGGCGCTCCGTCGGAGTCGCGCGAGGCCGCGCTCGAGGACCTGAGCGACGAGGAGCGCGCGAACGCCGAGGTGCTCGAGGTGCCCGAGGGCATCCTCGTCGTGCGCGACCAGAAGACCGGCCCCGACGCCCCCGAGCCCGACCGCTTCTGGGTCGTCCAGGACAACCCGGCGCTGTCGGGCACCGACCTCCGGAACCCGGAGCAGAACTTCGACGAGCAGCGCCAGCCGATCGTCACGTTCGACTTCACGGACCAGGGACGCGAGTCGTTCCAGGAGATCACCGCCGAGATCGCGCAGCGCGGCGTCGACAACGCGCTGCCGACGGACAACGTCCCGAACGCCTCCCAGCACTTCGCGATCGTGCTCGACGACGAGCTGGTCTCGGCGCCGTACATCAACTACGTCGAGAACCCGGACGGGATCGACGGCTCGACGGGCGCTCAGATCTCCGGCAGCTTCACGATCCCGGAGGCGCAGGACCTGGCGCGGATCCTCGAGATCGGCGCGCTGCCGATCCGGCTCGAGCTGGTCTCGCGCTCGCAGGTCTCCGCCTCGCTGGGCGCCCAGGCGCTCGACCAGGGCCTCGTCGGCGGGCCTCGCCGGCTTCGCGATCGTCGCGCTCTTCCTGATCGGCTTCTACCGCGTGCTGGGCGTCATCGCCGTCGTCGCGATGGCGATCTACGGGCTCTACTTCTACGCGCTGGTCCTGCTCATACCGATCGTCCTCACGCTGCCCGGCATCGCGGGCCTGATCCTGACGCTGGGCGTGGCGGCGGACGCCAACATCGTCATCTTCGAGCGCGTCAAGGAGGAGATGCGAGGCGGAAGATCGGTCGCCCAGGCGATCTCCGCGGGCTACAAGAAGGGCCTGACGGCGATCATGGACGCCAACATCGTCACGGTCCTCGTCGCCTTCATCCTGTTCGTGCTGGCGACGGCGGGCGTGCGCGGCTTCGCGCTCACGCTCGGCATCGGCGTCATGCTCTCGCTGTTCACGGCCGTGCTCGCCACCCAGGCGATGCTGTACGCGCTGCGCGGCACCGCCCTGCTGCGCTCGCGCGCCGCCCTCGGGGCGCGCGACTCCAAGCCGCTGCGCTTCGACTTCATGGGCAAGTCGCGCTGGTTCTTCTCGGTGTCGGGCGCGATCCTGCTCGTCTGCGCGCTGGCGATCGCCATCTCGGGCCTGAACTTCGGCATCGACTTCGAGGGCGGCACGCGGATCACCGCGCCGCTCGAGGAGGCGGCGAGCGTCGACCAGGTGCGCGACGCGCTCGGCCCGGCCGGCCTCGGCGACGCCGAGATCCAGACCGTCGAGAACGCCGAGCTGGGCGACAACGTCATCCAGATCAGCGCCGAGGAGCTCACCCAGGCCGAGGTCGACCGCGTCAACGACATCCTCGAGCGACGAGTTCGGGCTGTCGGACGACGTGAGCTTCGAGTCGATCGGCGCGAGCTTCGGCGAGCAGGTGGCCAGGTCCGCCATCTACGCGATCATCGCCTCGCTGATCGTCGTCTCGATCTACATCACGCTGCGCTTCCAGTGGAAGTTCGCGGTGCCGGTGATGATCGCCCTCATGCACGACCTGCTGATCACCGGCGGCGTCTACGCACTGGTCGGCCGGGAGGTGACGGCGTCGACGGTCGCGGCGCTGCTGACCATCCTGGGCTTCTCGCTCTACGACACGATCGTGGTGTTCGACCGAATACGAGAGAACATCCCGCGGATGCCGAACGCGGCGTTCTCGCAGATCTACAACCGCTCGATGTCCGAGGTCATCGTCCGCTCGCTGGCGACCAGCTTCTGCGCCGGCCTGCCGATCTTCGCCCTGATGCTGTTCGGCGGCGAGACGCTGCAGGACTTCGCGTTCGCGCTGCTGGTGGGCACGCTGTCGGGCACGTACTCGTCGGTGTTCATCGCCGGCCCGGTGCTGACGTATTGGAAGGAGCGCGAGCCGGTCTACCACGCTCGCGCCGAGCGCATTCGCCAGCAGTTCGGCGGCGTCGTCCCCGCCTACGCGGTGGCCACCGCCGGCGCTCCCGTCGACGTCGCCCCCAAGGACAAGGGGCGCCGCAGCCTCACGCAGCCGGCCGATCCGTCGCGCGGCGTGTCGGGCAAGGAGTTCGAGGAGATGGTGCGCGACCTCGGGATCGAGGACGAGCAGCCGCGCCAGCCCGCGGCGGCGCCGGCGGGCAGCCGCCCGGCCGGCGGCCGGCGGGCACGCTCGCGCGCCGAGCACCGGAGCCGGCCCAGCCGCCGCAGGACGACGGCGCCGACAAGCCGAAGAAGCCGCGCAACCGCCGGCACGGGAGGCCTCGCTGATGGCCGCGCTCGTCTGGGTGATGATGGGCCTCGCGCTGTGGCACTTCACGGTCTTCCTGCCCGACCACTTCTGGGCCGGGATCGTCGGCGCGTTCCTCGGCGCCGTGCTGGGATCGCTGATCTTCGGCTTCGTGATCCACGGCTTCAGCATCCCCGGCGCGAACGACACGAACGTGCTCAGCGCGCTCGAGGCGATCCCCGGCGCACTGCTGGGCATGGGCTTGGTCTACTGGATCGGCCTGCGCCAGGAACGCGCGCACCCGGCCTACTAAGTGCAGGTCCTCGCGGCCATCACGACCCCGTTCGGGGCAGACGGCGCTCTGGATCTCGACGCCTTCGAGGCTCATGTGCGCTGGCTCGGCGAGGAGGGGTTGGACGGCCTCTTCGTGGCCGGCACGACCGGTGAGGGCGTGCTGCTCGAGCACGACGAGGTCGAGGCGCTGGCCGCCCGCGCGGCGGCCGCCGCGGGCTCGCTGCGCGTGATCGTGCAGGTCGGCCGCCCGAGCACCGGCGCGACGGTGGCGCTCGCGCGGCGCGCGCTGGCCGCGGGCGCCGACGGCGTCGCCGCCTACGTGCCGTGGTTCTATCCGGTCACGCCGGAGCAGGTCCGCGCCCATTTTCTCGCGCTGCTGGAGGCGGCGGGTGACGCGCCGGCGTTCCTCTACAACATCCCGCCGCGCACGGTCAACGACCTCTCGCCCGAGCTGGCCGGCGAGCTGGCGCGAGCCGGCTTCGCGGGCATGAAGGACTCGACCGGCGACCTCGAGCGCCACCTGGCGTACCTGGCGGCGGTCGACGGCGCCTCGTTCGAGGTCTACACCGGCACCGAGCCGCTGATCGTGGAGTCGGTGGCCGCCGGCGCGATCGGCTCGATCAACGGCCTGTCGAACTGCCGGCCCGAGCTGTTCACGGCGCTGCGCTCGGCGCTGGCGGCGGGTGACGAGGCGGCCGTGGCGCCCCTGCACGAGGAGATCTCCGCCCTGAAGGCGCAGGTCAAGTCGGAGGCCTCGACGGTGTCGGCGGTCAAGCGGCGGGTGCGCGAGCGGCTCGCCGAGCGCGGGGTCGACTACCCCGACGCCCCGCGGGCGCCCTTCGGGTGACGCGGGTCGTCACCGCGGGGCTCGAGCGACGAGGTGCGCGGCCGCGGCGGCCTATGAGACCTGCTCGTCGTCGGGCTCGACCGCCTCGTCGTCGGGGATCGCGTTGGTCGGCCCGGCGCCGACGGCGCGAAGCATCTTGCGGCGTGTCCTGATCTCGGCGCGGGCCGCCTGGTTGAGCTCCTTCTGCGTCCGCACGTACCTGCCGCGGTCGAGCGCGTAGAGCGGTTTGCCCTTGTCCTGCACGAGGATCGCGGTGAACTCCTGGCTGACCGACTGCAGGTCGCGCAGCGCGTCTCTGGTAGTTGGCCGTCTGCTCGGCGGCCCACAGCGGTGGATCGAGGCGATCGATCCCGTCGACCGCCGCATCGATGATCTCGCTGTAGCGGCGAACGCCACGGCGAACTCGCCAGGGGTGGAGGCGGTGGCGAAGTCGACGTTCTTGATCCGGCGCAGCACCTTGCGATCGAGCCGGGCGAACTGCTCCGCGAACACCGGCGCGCGTACCGCGTCCGGGATGAAGAAGCGCTCGTCGTGCGACATGCAGTCGTGCAGCCCGGTCTCGTCGGCGGCCTTCTCGATCGTGGCCAGGCGCGGCTTGAGCGCCTCGGCGGCCTCGACCAGTGCGGCCGGCTCGAGGTCCTCGCTGGCCGCCGAGAGCTTCTCGAGCTCGGGCTCGAGTGCCTTCAGCTCGCGCACGAACCGGCCGGGTCGGGGCCGCCGCCCTCGGGGAGCTGGAGGCCCGAGATCGAGCGGATCGCCGCCCGGGCGTCGTCGATCCCGCGGACCACGAGGCGGTCGAGGTCGACCAGATCGGCTCGGCCAGCCGACGGTCGGCGATCGCCCGTTGGCCTTCGGCACGCGGCGTCGACGTGCTGGACCCAGCGCGCCTTGGCGGCGCGTGACTCCTCGGCGGTCGGCTCGGAGCGCCGCAGCGCGAGCCGGCCGGTTCGACGGTCCCTGGCGCGTTGACCGGCATATGTCCGGTCAAGGCGCCATCGACCCGCTCGAGCCTCGATCCCGCCTCCCTACATGCCCGAAGTTCGTCCCGGCACGCCATCGGTTCCGTCGGGGCCCGAACGTACGCTGCGGCGACCGTGCCTGGGATCGACGCGCGCTTCACCGTCACGCCGTACGACTACGCCGCCGCCGAGCGGCTGGCCGCAACGCTGCACGTCTCGCACGTGCTCGCCCAGGTGCTCGTGCGCCGCGGCTTCGGCGACCCGGGCGAGGCGCGCGCCTTCCTGGCGGCCGGCGAGGCCCATCCGCTCGACGCCTTCGGCGGCCTGCGCGACGCGGCCGAGCGGATCCTCGGGCATGTCCGCCGGCGGTCGCGGATCACCGTGCACGGCGACTACGACGTCGACGGCGTCGCGTCGACCGCCGTGCTGGTGCGAGCGCTGCGCACGCTGGGGGCCGACGTCGACTGGTACCTGCCGAGCCGGATCGACGACGGCTATGGCCTGGCCGCCGCGACGGTCGTCCGGCTGGCCGCGCGAGGGACCGACCTGCTGGTGACCGTCGATTGCGCGATCACGGCCGTCGAGGAGGTCGCGGCGGCGCGCGCGTCAGGGATGGACGTCGTGGTCACCGATCACCATGCGCCGCGGGCCGACGGCAGGCTTCCCGACGCCCCGATCGTGCACCCGGGCGTCGGCGGCCATCCGTGCGCCGACCTGTGCGCGACCGGCGTGGCGTACAAGCTGGCCCAGGCGCTGCTCGAGGCGGCGGGGGAGGACGCCGCGGCGGTCGACGAGGACCTCGATCTCGTCGCGCTGGCCACGGTGGCCGACGTCGTGCCCCTCGTCGGCGAGAACCGGCGGCTCGTGCGCGAGGGGCTGCGGGCGCTCGCCGGCACCCGCAAGCCGGGCCTGCGCGCCCTGATGGAGATCGCGCGCGTCGATCCCGGCCTGCTGGACGCCACGGCCATCGGCTTCCGGCTGGCGCCGCGGATCAACGCCGCCGGCCGGCTGCACCGCGCCGACGCCGGCCTCGAGCTGCTGCTGACCGAGGACCCCGCCCGCGCGCGGGCGATCGCCGCGGAGCTCGACGCGGTGAACACCGAGCGGCGCGACGTCGAGACCCGGATCCTGTTCGCGGCCGAGGCGCAGGTGGCCGAGCACGGGCCCGCCGCCGCGTACGTGCTCGCCGCCGAGGACTGGCATCCGGGGGTGATCGGCATCGTCGCCGCGCGGATCGCCGAGCGCCACCACCGCCCGACCGTGCTGATCTCGCTCGACGGCCAGGAGGGCACGGGCTCGGGTCGCTCGATCCCGGCCTTCGACCTGCTCGCCGGGCTGACCGCGGCCTCGTGGCATCTCGACCGCTACGGCGGCCACCGCGCTGCCGCGGGCCTGACGATCGCGCGCACTGCCGTCGAGGGCTTCCGCGAGCGCTTCACCGCTCACGCCGCCGAGGTCCTGACGCCGGACGACCTCGTGCCCGAGTGCCGGATCGATGCCGTGGTGCCCGGCGACGCGCTCACGCTGGGCCTGGCCGAGGAGCTCGAGCGGTTGGCGCCGTTCGGCCAGGGCAACCCGGCCGTCTCGCTGATGGTGCCGGCGGCGGAGCTGGCCGATCCGCGGCCGTTGGGGGAGGGCCGCCACGTCGCCTTCAGCCTCCACGCGGGCGGCGCACGCTCGCGCTGCGTGCGGTTCGGCGCGGGAAGCCGCCTGCCGGCGGCCGACGGCGAGCTCGGTCGACGTCGCCGTGCGGCTGGAGGCCAACCGCTGGAACGGCGCCGTCGAGCCACGGCTCGTGCTCCGCCACGCGCGCCCCGCCGGCGCCGTCGCGATCGACGTGCTCGGCGAGCCGGCGTTCGTCGACGGGCTCGAGGCCGAGCTCGGCCCGCGACCTCGTGGCGCCCGCCACGATCTCGTGGCGCCGACCCACGATCGTGGCGCCCACCCACGGCCTCGTGGCGCCCACCCGCGACTTCGTGGCGCCCGCCCTGCGCACCGTGGCGAGCGCGCATGACCTCGTCCCCCGAGCCCGTGACGCCCGCGGCACCGGGATCGCCGGCCTGCTCGCGGACCTCGTCGCCTCCGGCGAGCCCGTGCTCGCCGTCGTCGCCCACGCGCCGCATCGTGCGCGCGCGCTGCGCGGGCGCGTCGGCGGGTTCGCCGTCTGCTCGTGGGCGGCGCTCGCCGACGAGCCCGAGCTGGCCGCGTCGTTCGCCCATCTCGTGGCTGTCGATCCGCCCTCGCACCCTCGACTGCTGGGCCTGCTCGAACGTCCGTCCGCAGGCCCGCGAGCCCATCTGGCGTGGGGTGACCCTGAGCTACGCTTTGCCCAACGCATACACGAGTGGGATTTCGCCCTGCGCGAACCGCTGACGACCCTCTACCGCGCGCTGCGCGGGGCGGGGACCGTCCGCGGCGAGGCCCTGGAGGCCGTGCTACGGGGCGAGGGCCCGCAGCCGAGGTCCGCCGCGCTCGCGGGGCGCCTGGTGCGGGTCCTCACCGAGCTCGACCTCGTGGTCCTCGATCGCGAAGGGCCGGCCCTCCGGATCGCCGAGGCGCCCGCGCGCACCGCGCTGGAGCGCTCGCCGGCCTTCCGGGCCTACCATGAGAGGTACGAGGACGGACTCCGATACCTGACCAGCGACACGACCCGACGGCAAGCGGCCTGATCCCTCCGCAGGAGGACGAGGCGCGCGCCAAGCCGCCGATGGCCGGCGGGGCGCTGGACGGGGAGACGCCGGTGGCGGTCGCCGGCCACCGGCCCGTCGACCGCGCGGTGCTCCCGCACGGCCCGGCCACCGACATCCCCGACGACCTGACGGAGGTCGAGAGCGAGCTGCTCGCCGACCTCTTCGCGATCGTCTCCGAGCACGCCGACGAGGTCGCCGAGGCCGTCGACCGCTCGCGCGTCGTGCAGGCGTTCGTGTTCGCCTGCGAGCACCACGCCGACCAGCGCCGCCGCTCCGGCGAGGAGTTCATCGTGCATCCGGTCGGCGTGGCCAAGATCTGCGCCGGCATGCGGCTCGACACCGAGACGCTGTGCGCCGCCCTGCTTCACGACACGGTCGAGGACACGTCCGCCTCGCTCGCCGAGGTGCGCGAGGTGTTCGGCGACGAGGTCGCCGGGCTCGTCGACGGCGTGACCAAGCTGACCGGGATCACGTTCCAGTCGCGCGACGAGGCGCAGGCCGAGAACTACCGCAAGATGATGGTCGCGATGGCCACGGACATCCGGGTCATCCTCATCAAGCTCGCCGACCGCCTCCACAACATGCGCACGCTGGAGGCGCTGGCGAAGCAGAAGCAGATCGAGAAGGCCAAGGAGACGCTGGAGATCTACGCGCCGCTGGCCCACCGGCTCGGCATCCACGCCATCAAGTGGGAGCTCGAGGACCTCGCGTTCGCGACGCTGCATCCGCGCAAGTACCAGGAGATCAAGGGCCTGGTCAACCAGCAGCGCGAGGAGCGCGAGCACTACGTCTCGCGCGCCGGCGGCTATCTGACCAAGGAGCTCGAGGCGCTCGGGATCCGTGCCGAGATCTCGGGCCGCGCCAAGCACTTCTACTCGATCTACTCGAAGATGACCCGCAAGGACCGCGAGTTCAACGAGATCTACGACCTCACGGCGATGCGGGTGATCGTCGACTCCGTGAAGGACTGCTACGGCGCGGTGGGCGTGATCCACTCGCTGTGGAAGCCGCTGCCCGGGCGCTTCAAGGACATGGTCGCCATGCCCAAGTTCAACATGTACCAGGCGCTCCACACGACGGTCATCGGGCCCGAGGGCCGGCCGCTGGAGATCCAGATCCGTACCCGCGACATGCACGAGACCGCGGAGTACGGCGTCGCCGCGCACTGGCGCTACAAGGAGGGCACCAAGGGCAAGGGCCAGTCGGCCGACCGCACGGACATCAAGCTCAAGTGGCTCAAGTCGCTGCTCGACTGGGAGACCGACGAGGACGACCCGCGCGAGTTCACCGAGCACCTGCGCGGCGAGCTGATGGAGGACGAGGTCTACGTGTTCACGCCCAAGGGCGAGGTCAAGTCGCTCGCCTCGGGCGCCACGCCGCTGGACTTCGCGTACGAGATCCACACCGACGTCGGCCACCGCTGCGTGGGCGCCAAGGTCAACGGCAAGATCGTTCCGCTGCACTACGAGCTCAACTCGGGCGACATCGTCGAGATCCTCACCGCCAAGCGCGAGCGCGGCCCGTCGCGCGACTGGCTGGCGCTCGTCAAGACCACCCGCGCCCGCAACAAGATCCGCCAGTGGTTCAAGGCCGAGTCGCGCGACGACTCCGAGCACACCGGGCGCGAGCTGCTGCAGGAGCACCTCAACAAGGCCGGCCTGCCGGCCCAGCGGATCGTCGGCTCGCCGCTGCTCGCGGACGTCATCCGCGAGATGGGCTTCCGCAAGGCCGACGACTTCTACATCGCGCTGGGCGGCGCCAAGATCTCGCCGAAGACCGTCGTCAACAAGGTGCTGCAGCGGCTCAAGCAGGGGGAGAGCGCGGAGGCCGAGACGTCGGTCGCCGAGGACCTGCTCAAGCCGACCGTCCGCCGCAAGCCCGAGGCGCCGTCGTCCAAGTTCGGCATCCGGGTCGAGGGCGTCGACGACGTCCCGCTGCGGCTCGCCAAGTGCTGTCGCCCGGTGTCGGGCGACCCGATCCTCGGCTACGTCTCGCTCGGCCGCGGGATCACCATCCACCGCGAGGACTGCCCCAACGCGGAGGCGCTGCGCAGGGACCCGGAGCGCTTCGTCCCCGTGTCGTGGGACGGCGAGAACGAGACCTCGTTCAAGGTCGAGATCCAGGTCGACGCGTGGGACCGCCACCGCCTGCTCGAGGACCTCTCGCGCACCTTCGCCGAGGGCGGGATCAACATCGTCGAGGCCTACTGCAGCGTCCAGCACCCGATGGTCAAGAACCGCTTCGTGATCGAGGTGGGGGACACCCAGGCGCTCAAGACGGCGATCAACCGCCTGCGCTCCATCGACTCGGTGTTCGACGCCTACCGCGTCACCCCGAGCGGCGGCTAACTCGACGACGCGCAGGGCGCCCGGGCCGACCGACAGCTCGGCCACCGTCTCGTCGCTCATGTGGTCGCCGTCGACGTGGAGCGGGACCGGGCGCCCGTCGACCGATCGCAGCGTCGCCTCGGTGATCCCCGCGAAGGCCGCGATCGCGCGGTGCGCTGGCGATCCGGGCGGCGCCGGAGAGGGCGCGGAACGTCACGGTCGGGACGTCGTAGGGCCGGGCGCGCGTGAGCATCACGCCCGCGAGGTCGCCGGAGTCGAGCCGCGCGCCCTCGACGAGATCGACCGGCCGGCTCTTGAAGTACGTGTACGGCGAGCCGTTCTGGAAGAAGGCGCTCACGCCGCGCACCGTCTCGCCCCCGACCTCGATCTCCAGTCGCGGCGGGTTGACCACGTAGTTGCGAAGGAACGTCGCCACCGCGGCCGACGCGAAGTACCAGGCGCCGTAGCGCGCCTTCAGCTCCGGATGGCGGTCGACGCGCTCGACCACGCTGGCGTCGAGCCCGAAGCCGGCCGAGAAGGTGAACCACCGTCCGTTCACGCGCCCGAGGTCGACCTTGCGCGGCTCCCAGCGGTCGGCCAGCCGCAGCAGGTGCTCGGTGGCGTCGACGACGTCGTTGGGGATGCCGAGCATCCTGCAGAACACGTTGTTGGAGCCGCCCGGCAGGACGGTCAGCGGCGTGCCGGTCTCCGCCAGCCCGTTGGCGGCCTCGTTCACCGTGCCGTCGCCGCCGAACGCCACCACGACGTCGAACGCCTGGCCGGCCGCGGCGGTGACGAGCTCGATCGCGTGCCCGCGGCGCTCGGTCTCGATCGCCTCGACCTCGTAGCGGCCCTGGAGCGCGTAGACCACGAGGTGCTTGAGTCGCACCGACATCGTGGTCGCGTGCGGGTTGACGATCACCAGCATCCGCTTGGCCTGCGCCGGCCTCTCGAGCGCCGCGACCTCGGCGAGGCGGCGCTCCGCCAGCGCCGCGTCGGTCACAGCCAGCCCCGGCGGCGGAACCATAGGATCAGGCCGACGAGCATCGCGAGCATCATGCCCAGGACGAGGTAGAACGCCAGCGTGTCGCTCTCGCCCGGGACGTGCACGTTCATGCCCCAGATGCTGGCCACGAGCGTGAGCGGGAGGACGATCACGGAGATCGCGGTCAGGACCCGGAACACCTCGTTGGTCCGGTGGGCGATCTGCGACTCGTTCGTGCCCTCGAGCGCCTCCACGACCTCCTTGTAGTTCTCGAGCATGTCCCACACGCGCTCGGACGCGTCGTTGATGTCCTCGAAGTAGACGTCGTAGTCCTCGGCGATGTAGCGCGCCTTGAGGCGCTCGAGGTCCTGGATCGCGGCGCGCTGCGGGCGGACGACCTTACGGAAGTTGATGATCTCCTGCTTGACGTTGGAGATGTCGCGCACGACCTCGGCGGAGTTGCCCTCGAAGATCTCCTCCTCGATCCGCTCCAGCTTGTTGCCGATCTTGCGCAGCATCGGGAACGAGGAGTCGACCAGCTCGTCGACGATCTTGTAGAGCAGGTAGCCCGGTCCCTTGGAGAAGAGGTTCTCGCGCAGCTCCTCGTTGGTCCGGCAGCGCTCGAACAGGTACTCGAGCGGCTGCAGCGGCTCGTTCGGGATCGTGATCAGGTAGTCGGGGCCGACGAAGAGGTCGACCTCGGCCGCGTTCAGCCTGCCGACCGACTTGTCGTAGCGCGGGAAGTGCAGGACGATGAACAGGTAGTCGTCGTACTCGTCGACCTTCGGCCGCTGGTTGCGCGAGAGGACGTCCTCGTAGTCGAGCGGATGGAAGTCGAACCGCTCCTCCATCCAGGCCTGGTCGGCCGGGCGCGGGCGCTCGATGTTGATCCAGCGCAGCCCGGGCGCCTCGACGATCTCGGCGCGCGGAGCGCCGTGGTCCGGCTCGAGCTCAGCCGCGGCGGCGCGAGCCCGCGCCGAGCGGCGCCCAAAAGGTGAGCGTGGCAAGCTCGGCATGACTGAGCGGGTCCTCGGCCGGAGGCATGAGCAGGATTCTATTCGACGGCGTGATACCGTTTCCCCACATAGCAGTACGCATCCAGAGGGGTGGAGGGACTGGCCCTATGAAACCCCGCCAACCATCCCGCGCAAGCGGGAAACGGTGGCAATTCCATCAGGCTCCAAGACGACGGCCTGGGAGATGCGGTGTAGGGGCATCCCCAGGGCCTCCGCCGCGAACCCCAGGCGGAGGTTCAAGAACCACATGCCGGCAGATGCCCTGAAGTGCAAGGAGTGCTCCACCACCTATCCACTCGACGCGCGCTACGTCTGCGAGCGCTGCTTCGGACCGCTGGAGGTCGCCTACCGGCCGCCGGGCGGCACGCCCGCTGAGCTGAGGCGGCGGATCCAGGCGGGCCCGCACACGCTCTGGCGCTACGCGGACTTCCTGCCGCTCGAGGGCTCGCCCCGCAGCGCCCTGCCGACGGGCTGGACGCCGCTCGTCCGGGCGGACCGCCTCGCCGAGCGGCTCGGCCTCGACGAGGTCTGGGTCAAGAACGAGACCGCCAACCCGACGCACTCCTTCAAGGACCGCGTTGTCTCGGTAGGGCTCGGTCGCGCGCAGGAGCTCGGCTTCGAGACCGTCGCCTGCGCCTCGACGGGCAACCTCGCCAACGCGGTCAGCGCTCACGCCGCCGCCGCCGGCCTGCCCTCCTACGTGTTCATCCCGAGCGATCTCGAGCAGGAGAAGGTGCTCGCGACCGGCGCCTACGGCACGAACATCGTCGCGATTCGAGGCAACTACGACGCGGTCAACCGGCTCTGTACCGAGGTGGCGGGGGAGCGGCCGTCGTGGGCGTTCGTGAACGTCAACGTCCGGCCCTACTACGCCGAGGGCTCGAAGACGCTCGCGTTCGAGACAGCCGAGCAGCTCGGCTGGGAGCTGCCCGACCGCGTGATCGCGCCGATCGCCTCCGGCTCGCTGTTCACGAAGGTCGCGCGGGGGTTCCAGGAGTTCATCGAGGCCGGGCTGGTCGAGGGCGAGATCCCCGTCATGTGCGGCGCCCAGGCCGAGGGCTGCTCGCCGGTCGCCCAGGCGTTCGCCGCCGGGACTGACGTCTGCCGCCCGGTCAAGCCCGACACGATCGCCAAGTCGCTGGCCATCGGGAACCCCGCCGACGGGCCGTACGCGGTCGAGCTCGCCAACGCGACGAACGGCGTGATCGAGAGCGTCACCGACGACGAGATCCGCGCCGGCATCCGCCTGCTCGCCGAGACGACCGGCATCTTCACCGAGACGGCCGGCGGGGTGACCACCGCGGTGCTCGCCAAGCTTGCCGCCGCGGGCGCGATCGAGCGCGGCGAGCGCGTTGTCGCCTACATCACGGGCGACGGCCTGAAGACGCTCGACACCGTGCGCGGGACGTTCGAGGTGACCGAGATCGCGCCGTCGCTGCACGAGTTCGAGTCCGCCTTCGCGGCTGCCGGAGTGACGTGATGGCGGTGACGATCAAGCTGCCGACGCAGCTGCGCGACGCCGCGGGGAACCAGACCGAGGCGCAGGTCGACGGCGGGACGGTGGGGGAGGCGCTCGACAGCCTCTACGCCCAGCACGGCGAGCTGCGCCAGCGGATCGCCGACGACGGCGGCGGCCTGCGCCGCTTCGTCAACGTCTACCTCGGCGGCGAGGACATCCGCTTCCTCGAGGGCCTCGAGACGCCGGTGACCGACGGCGACGAGCTGACGATCCTGCCCGCCGTCGCAGGCGGCTAGTGGCCCCCTAGGCCGCCCGCCGCGGCAGCGGCGCGAAGTCGTCCGCGCCGATCAGGTCGCGGTCGAGCGCCGGCACGAGACAGGCGGCGAGCGCCTCCATGCTCTCGGTGACCGACCGCTCGTAGGCGGCCACGATCTCCTCGCGCCACTCGGTCTGCCGGCGGTCGAGCTCAGCCATGTCCGCGCGCGAGAACGGCGCCTGCAGGTGCGTCAGGCACTCGGGGCAGCGCAGGTCGACCAGTACGTCACTCTCCCCCTTGGGCTCGCAGCGCAGCGGCTGGAGGAAGCTCGAGCCGCAGCTCGGACAGGCGGACAACGCCATGCCCGGCGACGGTAGCCCGCCTCCCGGACGGAAGCGCCCACGGGCGCCGCCGGCCCGGCTCCACGTGTGTGACTGGACATATGTCGCGCAGGACGGCCCGATCCGCGCGCTAAACAGATGTTCTGCATGGATGCGCAGGGCCTTAAGGACGGGGCGGGGCGTCGCCGTGCTCGCGATGCCTCCTCACTGGGCAGCGAGAGCGGCACGGCCGTCCGCGAAGCGATCGCGCCGGCTCCCAGCCGGCCCGCTGTCGCGCCGCGCACGGTCAGCTCGCTGTCCGCGCTCTCGCGCGGCGAGCGCGCGGTCTACTGCGCACTCACGCTGCTGTGGCTCGTCGTGGTCGTGCGGTTCTGGATGTGGTGGTTGCGCCCGGAGCACCGCGGCGCGCTGGGGCTCTATCTCGCGGCGACCGTCCCGCTGGCTTACCTCACGACCGTCCTGCCGAGCTTCTACTGGTTCTTCGTGGGGCGGATGCGGCGCCCCCGGCACATGGAGCCGGCTCCCGACCGCCGGGTGGCGATGATCACGCTCTGCGTGCCGTCGCACGAGACGCTCGACGTGATCGCCGCACAGCTGGAGGCGCTGACGCAGGTGCGCTACCCGCATGACAGCTGGGTTCTGGATGAAGGCGGTGATCCTGATGTGGAGGCGCTCGCGGCGGAGCTCGGTGTGCGCTATTTCACGCGCAAGGGCCGGTGGGCGTGGAACCAGCCCGGACCGCCCTTTCAAGCCAAGACCAAGGCCGGCAACGTCAACGCCTGGCTGGACCACGTCGGGATGCAGGGCATCGACTACGACATCTTCGTCCAGCTGGACATCGACCACCATCCGATCCCGGACTACCTCGACCGGACGCTTGGCTACTTCGACGATCCGGCCGTGGCGTGGGTGCAGGCGCCGAGCGTGTGCGGAAACCTCGACTGCTGGACCGCGCGCGGCCTGGCCGAGCAGGACCTCGTGCTGCAGGGCCCGCTGCAGATGGGCTTCTACGGACACAGCCGCACGCCGTTCATCATCGGGTCGCACACCACGTATCGGACCGAGGCGGTGCGCGGCATCGGCGGCTTCCAGCCGACGCGCGCCGAGGACCACCTCGACACGGTCGCACTTGCCGCCGCCGGGCACTCCGGCGTGTATGTCCCGGAGATCATCGCGACCGGGGAGGGTCCTTCGGACTTCGGGACCTACCTCGGCCAGCAGTTCGCGTGGGCGTACTCGATGGTGCAGATCTTTCTCCATCACACGCCGCGGCTGATGCGCCGGTACACGCCGGCGCAGGCGTTCCAGTTCCTGATGGCCCAAGGCTGGTACACGCAGTGGTCGCTGTCGCTGGGCGTCCTGTGGGTGCTGCCGATCGTGGCTCTCCTCAGCGGCCGGCCGATCGCCAACGTCTCGCTGCTCGAGTACCTGGTGTACAACCTCGCCGTCGTCCTCACCGCGACGTTGATGTGGCGCTGGAGCCGGCGATGGTTCCAGCCGAGCGGGATCGGGCTGACTTGGCGCGGCGCACTGCTCGAGATCGCGCGCTGGCCGATCGTGCTGTGGGCGGTCGTCAACGCTGTGCTGCGCGTGAAGCGCCCGTACATGATCACTCCGAAGGGCGCGCGCGCCGGCGAGCCGCCGCCTGGTGCCGGCCTGTACGGCCCGACGCTGCTGCTCGCGGAGCTGGCACTCGGTGGCGTCGCGGTGTTCCACGCAACCGGCGGCCACTCGCCCACCCAGGGCTACCTCGTGCTCGTGCTCTTCAATCTCGTGATGGTCGTCGCGCTGCTCGTGACGGCGCTCGCGCTCGAGCTTCGCGACCTGCGCCGTCGGACCGGCGGGCTGGGCACTCTCGTGCGGTGGAGGGCGGGGTCGGTGCTCGCGGTGGCGGCGGTCACCGGCGCCACGGTCGCGGCGACGGTTGCCTCGTGGGCGCCGTTGATGGAGTCGCTGCGTTGACCGTGCGGCGGCGCGCCGGCGCACTGCTGTCAGGCACCCTGCTGCTCGCCGTCGCCGGGCTGTTGGCCCTACAGGTCGCCGGCCCCTGGGGCGGCGGGACTCGGGCAGGCGAGCCGCGTCCGTGGCCGGTCCCGGCTGCAGCGACGGCGCCGCGCGTGCAGCTCGGCGTCACCACGCTGGCCCTCGCCCGCAACGCCGACCGTCCGTGGAGGACGGGTGATCTGCGCGAGGTCAACGCCTTCGAGCGGCAGGCGCGCCACCACGTCGGCATCGTCATGTGGTTCGCCTCCTGGGCCCACAACAAGCACTTCGACGCCCTCCAGGCGCGTGCGGTCGCGGCGCGCGGAAGCACCCCTGAGATCACGTGGGAGCCGTGGGACGCCTCCGGCGACGTCGACCAGCCGCGCTACCGGCTGGCGCGGATCATCGCGGGCGACCACGATGCCTACGTCCGGCGCTGGGCGCGCGAGATCGCCGCCTACGGCGGTCCCGTTCGGCTGCGCTTCGCGCAGGAGATGAACGGGCGCTGGTACCCGTGGGCAGAGCGCGCCAACGGCAACCGGCCCGGCGAGTTCGTGCGCGCGTGGCGCCACGTGCGCGCGATCTTCACCGCCGCCGGCGCCACCAACGTCACGTGGGTATGGGCGCCCGTCGCGGGCGCGGCGCGGCCCGGGCTGTTTCCCGGCTCCGACCAGGTCGACGTGATCGGCGTCTCGGGCTTCAACGGCGGCTCGATCCTGTTCCGCCGCAAGTGGCGCTCGTTTGCCCGTGCTTTCGGCCCGACGCTGGACTTCGTCCACGCGCTCGACCCGAGCAAGCCGGTCGAGCTGGCAGAGATCGCCAGCACCGAGACCGGCGGCAACAAGGCGGCGTGGATCCGCGGCATGCTCACCGAGGTCCAGCGCCGTCCGTACGTGCGCGCGCTCGTGTGGTTCAACCTGAGCAAGGAGACCGACTGGCGCATCGAGAGCTCACCGAGCGCCCGGCGCGCGTTCGCGGACGGGATCAACCGAGCGTCGCGATGAGGTCTCGATAGGCGGTGAACGCGGGCTTCGCGCTGTAGTCGTCGCGCATCAGCCCGTACCGACTCTCGAAACTCGGGCTCGCCGAATCGGCGTCGCGGAGGTCGAACCACCGGTAGCCCGTGACGCGCTGCGCTGCGGCCACCTCAGCCACGGCCTGCACGGCGGCCCGCAGCGCCTCCTCCTGCATCGCCTCCGTCCGCCCAGGTCCGGTCGGGTACCCGCTCTCGGACACGTGCAGCTCGGCCCCTGCGAGCCGGGCTCGCGGGAGCAGGTCCTCTCGCAGCAGGCCGATCGCCGCGAGGGTCGCCGTGCGGACGCCGGAGGCCAGGTCGCCGGCCGCGAGCGCCGGGCCCCACGTCCCGGGATAGGAGTCGAGCCCGACCCAGTCGACGGCGGTGGCGAACCGCTTCCCGCCGATCCTCCACAGCGAGGAGAAGAACGCCCGCTCGGAGCGGCCGAGCTGGTACGCCCAGTTGAACCCGATGCGCAGGTGCTGGAATCCGCGGCTCCTGGCCTCGTCGCCGGCGGCGATGACGCCGCGCACGAGCGCCGTCCGGGCGCCCGGATAGGCGCCGTCGGCAGCATTGGGAGCGCCATCGACGTTCGCCTCGTTGGTGACCTGGAGGTGGGTGACGTTCGGGTTGCCGCCGAGCTGGCGCACGCGGGAACGAACAAACCTGGCGAACCCGGCCACGTCACCGGTCGGGCGCTTCGGGCGGTACGTCAGGACCAGCTCGACGTCGAAGCCGTCGGCGGTGTAGGCCGCGATCTGCGAACGGAGCCACTCGGGGAGCGCTGCTGCGTCGGCCGGCTCCGTGTACGAGTCGTAGAGGTGGACGACGAACGGCCGGGTGCCGCCTCGCAGCGTCCTCAGCGCCTGGAGCCGGAGTGCGGCGACCTCCGGCCGAACCTCGCCGGCGGGCCCGACCGTGCCTGCGGCGCCGCCGGGGTAGATGCCGAACACCAGAGGGCGACGGGAGCTTGTCCTCGTGTGCGCGCTCATCAGGGCCCTCCGGTGGCGGCGATCGGCCTGGTGCCGGCGTTCGCCGTCTGCCTTCCAGCTCGCGAGGGCGGGAGGCTCAGATGAGCCGGCCGGGGCGGAGACCCCCGCCATGGCGGCTACGAGCACCACTGCCAGCGCCACGCGGGCAGCGTACCGCCGCACGCCACGGCGGGGGCGAAGGGATTCGTGCTGAACGCGAGCCATGCCCAGTTCCTGGGCGCATGGTTCGCCGCGTCTGGGCGGAGTCCCCCCCGACTGGCCGGATGGTGCCCGGCGCCATCACGACCGCTGTCACCGGCGCACGCGGATCGTCATCGGCATCTCGTCGTGCAGCGTGCAGACGATCCGGTAGCGCCCGGCAACCTTGAGCTTGCGCCGGTACGTGTAGTCGGTGGCCGCCGCCTCGGACTCGAACTTCTTGACGCCCTTGGGGCCGGACTTGAGCTTGATGCCGTGCACGTCGCCCGCCTCGTACGAACCCGGCCAGCGCCAGGTGACGACCGCGCCCTGCTTGACGGTGACGTCGGCCTTGAGGAAGTAGTTGTCGTAGACCCGGACGGTCGGTGCCGGCCTGTGCCGGCGCCGCGCACAGGAGCGCGACGCCGGCGGCCAGGAGAACTGCGGCCTTCACGGCTTGAAGCCTTCCAGCGGCTTGTAGCCCGGCTTGGCCGGGTGGGCGTGCTTGACCCAGCCGTTGAGGGCGCCCGGCCCGGCCCAGCCGAGCAGCTGCTCGAGCGCGGCCTGGCTGAACAGGTTCTTGCCGGTCGCGCAGAAGCCGACCGTCGAGCGGTCGGCCGGGAACGTCGTGTCGCGTCGGCGCGAGCGTGAAGCAGTTGTCAGAGCCGCTGCCGTCGTAGGCGACGTCGCGGCCGTTGATGTCGGTCCCGCCGCGCCCGAACCGGTTGTTGCGGACGACGTTGCGGTCGAGCGTCCGCGCCGGCGAGTCCGGCGGGAGCAGGATCGAGTCGATCGCCGCGACGCCGACGAGGAAGTTGCCGTAGATGTCGTTGTCCTCGATCACGTGGTCGCGCCCGCCGAGCAGAAGGATCCCGGTCCCGATCGGGGCCAGGCTGCCGTTGGCCGTCGCCGGCGGCGGCGTGAACGGCGGCTTGCCCTCGTGGAAGTTGAGGTTGTTCCAGAAGATCTCGTTGTCGATGATCACGTTCTTCTCGGGCGGCGGGAACTTCTCCGAGTCGAGCGCGTTGGGGACGATCCCGACCGCGTTGTTGTAGAAGCGGCTGCGGGTGATCGTCACGTAGCGCATGTTGCTGGCGCTGAAGCCGATCGGGTTGCCCCAGCCCTCGACGTTGCGCACCAGCGTCCGCTTCTCCTTGACCTGCGGCGGCGTCTGCCCGATGTAGAAGGCGCCGTCGTTGACGTGGTAGGCCTCCGAGTTGAGGATCCGCCCGCCGATCGTGTTGAACGCGTAGAGGCCGTAGACGCCGGTCTTCTCCGCGATCAGGTGGTTCATCGTGTAGCCGTTGAGGTTCGTGAAGAAGAACCCGTTGGCGCGATAGTTGCGCGCCTTGAAGCCGTCGACCGTGACCTCGTCGGCCTCGTTGACGGCGATGCCGTTCTGCTTGCGGCCCGAGCCGTCGAGCACCACGCGGCCAGGCCGGCCGGGGTTGCCGATCAGCTTCAGATAGCGCTTCCTGCGCCCGTCGATGACGACGGCCTCGCGGTAGACCCCGCGCTTCACGCGGATCGTGTCACCGGCGCCGGCGGCGTTCACGGCCGCCTGGATCCTGTGGAAGTCGCAGCGGCCCTTCTTGCAGACGGTGTGCGTCTCGTACGGCCGCGGTGGCTTGGACTCGACCTTGCCGGGGTCTTTCGGCTCGGGGTAGGTCTGGGCGTTCGCGCCGGCGGGCGCGAGCAGGGCGACCGCGAGAGCTCCCGCGGTCGCGATCTTCAGCGAAGTGCGAATGGTCTCTCTCCTCAGGTTTCTTACGGGTCGACGACGTACCACCCCGTCATCCCCGTGTCCTGATGGGAGAAGACGTGGCAGTGATAGAGCCAGCGGCCCGGGTTGTCCTCGACGAAGCGGGCCGTGACCGACTCGTTCGGCCCCATCGACGGGTTGTCCACGAACTGCCCGGCCGGGTCCTTCCAGCGGTGACCGTGGATGTGGAACGTGTGGAAGTTGTTGTCCATGCTGAATGCGGTCAGCTCGACCGTCTGGCCGACGCGCGCACGCAGCGTGGGCGTGTTGCCGGCGTACGCGCGGCCGTTGATGCACTGGAAGTTGCGCTGGATGCCGGTGATGGGCGGCGACAGCTGGTGCACGAACAGGGCGTGGTGCACGGTCGGGCAGCGGGGCGCCCTTGGGGCGGATGTGCAGCATCCCGAACAGGCCCCGGAAGGTGTTGAGCGTGTGGTTGGGCCCGTGGTCGTGGTAGGGCCAGGAGCCGACCGAGTCCGGCGTGCACTCCCACTGGTAGGTGAACGTCTCGCCCGGCGCGACGAAGCCGCCGGCGCGCGTGTACTCGCCCATGTAGGTGCCGTCGTACTCGGGGTTGTACTTGACGCCGTGCGGGTGCATGGTGACCGCCTGGCGCAGGTGGCTGTCGGCGTTGCGGAAGTGCACCACCAGCACGTCGCCGACCTCGGCGTAGAGGGTCGGGCCGGGGAAGGCCGGCGCCGGCTTGACGCGCCGCGAACCCGGGTGTCGTCTCGGCGTAGGTGTAGGCGCGGAAGACGCTGCGGCCCGGGATCGCGCGGTTGTGCCAGTCGTCGCGGCCGGTCGGGACGATGTTGCGGCGCCGCGTCATCGGCCTGGATCCAGTACTCGCGCCGTACGCCGCCGGGCTGGGGCTGCAGCTGCGGCACGTCCTGGGCGAGCGCGGCACGCGGCTTGCGGACCCGCGCGGCGGCGGCGTCGGCCTTGCCGAGCGACTCCGGAGAGTCCACGACGACCTGCTCGCCACCGATCGTGCAGAGCAGCGCGGTGCCCCCTGCGAGGCCGAAGAAGGAGCGGCGTGAGGTGGGTGCGGTCGGCCATCGGCGCCGGGCAGCGTAGTACGAGCGTACTCGCTTTGCAAGTACGTTCGTACCAGATACGATGCACGTCATGCCCGCCGCAACGGGTACACGAGCCGAGACCTCCGAGCGCGTGCGCGAGGCGATCGTCGCTGCGACGGTCCGCATCGTCGCGCGCGAAGGCGTGTCCGCCGTCACCCACCGCCGCGTCGCCGCCGGAGGCCGGCGTCGCCCTGTCCTCGACGACGTGGCACTTCGCCGCCAAGGTCGGACATCCTCATCGCCGCGCTGCGCTGGACAGCCGACCGCGAGGTCGAGCGGATCGAGGCGATCGCCGAGCGCCTCGGGAGCGACGACTTCGACTCGTCGGCCTGGGGGGAGGAGCTCGCCGACTGGCTGCTCGAGCAGGTGTCCGGCGAGCGAGACGTCGCCGTCGCGCTGTACCGGCTCCAGATCGAGCTCCTCGGCCGGCCCGAGGCGCGTGAGGTGCACGAGGAGTGGGGGCGAAAGCTGCGCGCGCTGGGCGAGCGCGTGCTCGAGCGCTCGCCCAAGATCACCCCGGACCTCGACACCCGGCTCGTGGCCGCCGCGCTCGACGGCCTGCGCCTGAGCGTGCTGAGCGCCGGCGACGCGGACACGGCCTGGCTGCGGCCCGCGGTGCAGCGCCAGTTGCGCGCGCTCCTGGGCTGGCGTACCGTGGTCGACATGGCGCGCTCGGTTGAGCGGCTCACCGCGGAGTGTCCAAAGTGCGGCCAGGTCTTCGAGACGTGGGCGCTCGGCGCCCCCGACCTCGACTTCGACCCCGATCTCGGCGACCCCGGCTGGGTGTCGGCGGCGTCCGCGGCGACCTGCCCGCACTGCGGCGCGACCTCGTGCTGCTCAGGTCTCGCTGCCGAGCGCGAGGCCTGGCGCGACCTCTGACCCACACCTCCCTCTTGCCTTCTCCAGGAACTCGCGCGGCGCTGCTGCCCCCATGTCCAAGAATCGTCGCGCGATCGAGGCCCTGCGGCGCGGGCTGGGGCTCGACCAACTCGAGCGCGCTCGTCTGGTGGAGGAGATCCGTCGCGAGCGGCGACTTGTCGAGCTCGACGTCCCACTGCTGATCCGTGAGGAGCGTCCCGGCGAGCGAACCTGAGCGCAGCCTGCTCGTTCTCGACGCCTCGGCGCTCGTGGAGCTCGTGATCGAAGGCGCGCACCGTGCCGGCGCCGACGAGGTTCTGGATCGCTATCGGTCTGGTGTGGTTCTCATCTCGGCCGCTCACGGTCCGATCGAGTCGGCGAGTGCGCTCCGGCGCATGACCCACCTCGGCGCGCTATCACCCGAAGATGGGCGCCAGGCGGTCGACTGGCTCGTCGAGCTCGACATCGTGCTCGACGCTCCGGCTCCGCGGATGCGCCGGATTTGGGCGCTCCAGGACCGCATGAGCGCGTACGACGCCGCATATGCGGCGGCTGCCGAGGCGCTCCACGCGCCGCTCATCACCACCGACGCGCCTCTGCTCGACGCCTGCCGCGCCGCCGGCATCGAGGCCATTCACCTATCCGCGGTCTGACTTACCCGCGCCGCGTCCGCGACGCCTTGTGCGGCCGCGGATGGCGGGCTACATCTGCGATACGTCAGCGGAACGTCAGCGGCCTCTGATCTGGTGCCGTGCATCGCTTCCTCAAGCAATGCGTCCAATGCGCCGACCGGTGGAGTTGACTTGACTAATGCTGCGTTCTAGGGTCGCCCAAGGTCCCATGGCTCGAGACACCATCACGCCGCGGCAGCCGGCGAGTGGTGCACGGCGGTGTGCGCTCATGGCGTTCGCAGCGGTGTCGCTCGTCGTCGCCACGCCTGCGTCGCCGGCGGCGGCGATGCCCCGGGCGACGGTGGACGCATAGCGGATCACGGTCCGATGAGGGAGCGTCGATGAACAAAGGCTGTCGCAGTGGGGGACGTCAGCGAAACGTCAGCGGAATGTCAGCGACAGCTGGTGTGGTTCCCACGTGGACCGCTTCAACGAATGCTCGTCCGATGCTCTCAGTGGGGATGACTTGATCAATGCGCGTAC
This sequence comes from uncultured Solirubrobacteraceae bacterium, assembly GCA_963830725.1. Classification (GTDB taxonomy): domain Bacteria; phylum Actinomycetota; class Thermoleophilia; order Solirubrobacterales; family Solirubrobacteraceae; genus DASSUW01. The sequence continues at coordinate 81,113 of CAWHNO010000004.1, forward strand.
CTAGGGTCGCCACAGGTTCCATGGTTCGAGACACCATCACTCCGCGGCAGCCGGCGCTTGGTGCGCGGTCGGGTGTGCTCTTGGCCTCGCTGCGCTTCTGCTCGTCCTGATTGCCCCTTCGCCGGCCGGCGGCGGCGACTCGACGGGGTCGCCGTCACGGCGCAGGCCTGCACCATGACCGGTGGCGAGGGCGCGGACAGGCTCGGCGGGACAGGGGGCCGTGACGTCATGTGCGGCCTCGGCGGGCGAGACCGTCTCCGCGGGAACGGCGGGCACGACTTGGTGCTCGGTGGCGGCGGCGGCGATCTGCTTCAGGGCAAGACGGGGTCCGACCTTTTGAACGGCGGTCCGGGTAATGACCGGGCGTTCGGCGGCGCGGGCGCCGACGATTTGCAGGGCGGCCCGGGCATCGACATCCTCGGCGGCGGCCTCGGACCGGACGAGCTGTCCGGTGGGGCGGGCCGCGACATCGTGCTCTACGGCCAGCGCGGGCAGTCGGTGCGCGTGTCGATCGGCGCCGGGGCGAACGACGGCCTGGCCGGCGAGGGCGACGATGTCCACGCCGACGTCGAGGCCGTCCAGGGCGGTCGCGGCAACGACGTGCTGATCGGCAGCCGCGGCGCCAACACGCTGATCGGCGGCGGGGGCCGCGACCGCATCCGCGGGATGGGCGGCAACGACTTCCTGTCCGGCGGCGCGAGCAACGACCGGATCGACGCCCGCGACGGCGCGGGGTTTGTCGACCGGGTCATGTGCGGCGACGGGCAGGACACCGCGCTCGTCGACCCCGGTGACATAGTCGACCCGGATTGCGAGAGCGTCGTCGGCGGCACCCCTGCAACCCCGCCGCCGGTGGGCAATCGGGCGCCGACGGGAATCGCGCTCTCGAGCGCGAGCGTGGCCGAGAACCGGCCGGTCGGGACGACGGTCGGCACTCTCTCGGCCGGCGACCCGGACCCCGGCGACACGCACTCCTTCGCGCTGGTGCCAGGCCAGGGCTCCGACGACAACGGCTCCTTCCAGATCGTCGGCTCGGCGCTGCGGACGAATGCGGTCTTCAACTACGACGCCAAGAGCACGTATTCGGTTCGCGTCCGGGCCACCGACTTCGGGACGCCTGCGGGCCAGATCGTGCGCTCGTTCACCATCACGGTGACCGACGTCAACGACCCGCCGGCGGCGGTCGACGCTCTCGGGCGACGACGTGCCCGAGAACGAGCCGGCGGGCACCGCGGTCGGGGACCTGGCCGTGACCGATCCCGACGCGGGCCAGCAACACACGCTCAGGCTCGTCCGGTTCGGGCGTGGCGGACAACGGCGCGTTCACGATCGCCGGCACCCAGCTTGCAGACCGCTGAGGAGTTCGACTTCGAGGCCGACAGCACCTACTCGATCCGCGTGAGCGCGACCGACAACGGCAGCCCGCCGATGTCGTCGAGCAGCAGTTCACCGTGACCGTCAACGACACGCCCGAGCCGCCCACGGCGGACCCAAGGTCGACGGGGTGGTCGAGGACGACACCGCGGCGACCCCGATCACCCTGTCGGGCAGCGACCCCGAAGGCGCCGCGCGACGTTCGCCACCGAGGACCCCGCCACGGCACGCTGGGCGCGATCGGGGCCGTGACCTGCGGCGGGTCGCCCAACGTTGCAGCGCCGACGTCGACTACACCCCGGTCGGCGAGATTTCAACGGCACCGACAGCTTCACCTACACGGTCAACGACGGCGACGACGACTCGGCGCCGGCCACGGTGAAGATCACTGTCGATCCGGTCAACGATGCGCCCGAGGCCGAGCCGGCGACCCGAGCGTGGACGAGGACACGCGCTGGCGCTGAACATGGCCGATCTGGTCTCCGATGTCGAGACCGCCGACGAGGACCTGACGCTCACGATCGTCACGCCGCCCACCCACGGAGTCTGACCGCCGACGCACCTACACGCCCGACGTCGACTTCAACGGCAGCGACAGCTTCACCTACGAGGTCACCGACCGCGGCGACCCCGACAACTGCGGGCGCCGCCGCTGCGACGGCACCGAGACCTCGAGCACGCAGACGGTTTCGATCACGGTCGACCGGTCAACGACACGCCCACGGCAGGCGCGACGAACGTGCGCCAGGACGAGGACGGCTCGCTGACGCTGGACCTGGCGGCGCTGGTGAGCGACGTCGAGACCGCCGAGGCGATCTGAGCTACGAGATCGTCACGCAGCCCGCGCACGGCACGGGCAGCGGCGCACGCGACCTACACCCCCGACGTCGACTTCAACGGCGCCGACAGCTTCACCTACCGGGTCACGGACCGCGGCGACCCAGACAACTGGCGCGGCCGGCCGGCGTGCGATCCGGCGGAAGTCGACGAACGGCGACGGTCTCGATCACGGTCGACGCGGTCAATGACGCGCCGGTGAACTTGCTGCCGGCCGGGCCGGTGAGCGCGGTGCAGGACACCGACACGCGAGATCCGGGCTCTCGATCGCCGACGTCGACGCCGGCGCCGACGACGTTGCAGGTCGAGCTCGCGGTCGACCACGGGACGCTGACCGTCGAAATCACGGTGCTGGGCGGCGTCGGCGCCGTCCAGGTCGCGGCAATAGGAACTCGACGGCCAGGTCACGGCGAGCCAGGCGAGATCAACACGACGCTCGGCCGACCCGGACGGGGTCGTCTACCACGGCGACGCTGCCTACACGGGGCCCGACACGCTGAAGGTGACCACCGACGACCTCGGCCACAACGGCGCGGCGGGCCGCTGACCGATACCGACACGCTCGCCATCGCCGTCGTGCCGCCCAACGCGCGCCGGTCGCCGCGGGCCAGTCGGTCTCCGCCAACGAGGACACGCCGAAGACGATCACGCTGTCGGCGAGCGACGCCGACGGCGATGCCGCTCGGCTTCGCGATCGCCACTGCGCCGTCGCACGGCTCGCTGGGCGCGATCGGCGCCGTGACGTGCAGCCATGCGACGCCGAACGTGTGCACGGCCGACGTCGTCTACACGCCGGACGCCGATACTTCGGGCCCGACAGCTTCACCTTCACCGCCAACGACGGCATCTCGACTCCGCGCCGGCGACGGTCTCGATCACGTCGACCCAGTCAACGACGCGCCGAGGCTGCAGAACATCGAGACCGGCGCGCTCGTCTACGCCGAGAACGACCGGCGACCCCGATCACGGCGACGACGACGGTGGGTCGACGATTCGCCGAACTTGGAGACCGGCTCGCTGACGGTCGACTACGCGCGTCGGCGGGACCGCGGAGGACCGGCTGGAGATCCGAACCAGGGCACCGGGCTCGGGCAGATCGGCGTCTCCGGCGGCGCCGTGACCTTCGGCGGCGTGACGATCGGCACGTTCGCCGGCGGCACGGGCACGACGCCGCTCGTGGTGACGCTCAACGCGCGGCCACGCCGTCGGCGGTCGCAGGCGCTGATCCGCAACGATCACCTTCCGCAACGTCTCCGAGAACCCCTCCACGGCGGCGCGCACCGCTCGCTTCGTGCTCAGCGACGGGGATGGCGCCACCAGCAACGCGGCCACGCGCGCGGTCGACGGTGAGCGCGGTCAACGACCCGCCGGCGCTGGCCGCGATCGAGGCGGGCGCGCTCGGCTACACCGAGAACGAGCCGCCGACGGCGATCACCTCGACGCTGACCGCGGCGATCCCGACAGCAACATCACGGGCGCCACGGTGACGATCGCGACAACCTCGCCGCCTCAGAGGACGTGCTGGCGTTCGTGAACCAGCTCGGGATCACCGGCACCTACAACGCGGCCACCGGCGTGCTCACGCTCACGGGCAGCACCACGGCGGCCAACTACCAGACCGCGCTGCGCGCCGTCACCTACCGCAACAGCAGCGAGAACCCGAGCGCGCTGACCCGCACGGTCGCCTTCCGGGTCCAGGACGGACCGAACCCGGCCAACCTCAGCAACACGCAATCGCGCAACATCAACGTCACCGCCGTCAACGACGCCCCGCTCGCCGACGACGAGACATTCAGCGGCGCGGTGGGCAACACGACCTTGATCGTCAACGACCCGAGCGACGGCGCACCGACCGTCACCCACCCGCAGAAGACGATCAGCGGCGACATCCTCGACGGCGACAACGACGTCGACGGCCCCGGCCCGCTCACGGTGAGGGCGGAGACGGTCACGAGCGTCGACGGTGGCTCGGCGACCCTCGAGGCCGACGGCGACTTCACGTACTTCCCGCCGGCGACGAGCTGCGGCGACACGACCGACTCCTTCACGTACACACTCGAGGACAGCGGCTCGCCGGAGCTGACCGACGGCGGCACGGTGACGATCCAGCTCACGAACTGCGTCTGGTACGTGCGCAACAACGCGGCCGCCGGTGGCGACGGCACCTCCGACACCCCGTTCGACACGCTCGCCGAGGCTGAGACCGCGTCCGGCGCCAACCACACCGTGTTCGTGTTCGACGGCGACAACACCGCGACCGGTTATGACGAGGCCAACGGCTACACGATGAACGCCGGCGAGCGGCTGATCGGCGAGCACGAGGGCCTCGTGGTCGGGGCCGACGTGCTGCACCCGGCGAACCCGGGCGCGCACCCGACGCTCACCGCCACCGGCGCGGACGTGATCGATCTCGACGACGGCAGCGAGGTGCGCGGCGTCAACGATCGACCGAGAGCGGGGGCGGCGGCATCGCCGGCGCCGGCGGCGACACCGCGGCGGCACGATCGACGACGTCAACATATCAACGGCGCCGGCACCGCCGGAACCCAGCCCGGGCTCGAGCTCGACGCCACCACCGGGGACTTCAACATCACCAACCTCGCGGTCACACCAACAGCGCGACCGGCGTGCGGCTCAACAACGCCGGCACCGTGACCTTCGCGCCCACCGGCAACATCTCGATCACCACCAGCGGTGCCTCCGGTGCTCGCACCGCCTCCGGCACCGACATGAGCACAGCATGTTCGACTCCATCACCGTCAGCAACTCGGGCAAGGGCGGCGTCAACATGAGCCGCACCACCGGCACCACGACGTTCAACGCCCTCGCGCTCACACGACCTCGGCGCCACCGCCGCGTTCGGCCTCTCGAACGCCGGCACCGTGTCCGTCCCGGCCACCGGCACGAGAACGTAACGCGACCGGCGGCCCAGCGGTCGACGTGACAGGCACGACCGTCACACGCTGGCGTTCGACGCCGTCAGCTCGACCAACAGCACCAGCGACGGCATCAACCTCGCCGGCCTTGGCAACGGCACCTTCCGGCGCGAACACGGCTCGGTCGCAGGTGCCGCGGGCATCGCGTTCGACTTCGAGGGCGGCAGCGGCGCATCAGCTACCCC
>CAWHNO010000005.1:0-180960 GCA_963830725.1 uncultured Solirubrobacteraceae bacterium
CTGAGACGCAATCGCGACTGCTGGAGCTCCGGCAGGACCGTGATCGTGCACGTGATCATCTCGATCAACTAGGCGGCCAGCAAGCCGCGGTCGTCATCAACGGAGCCGACGATTGGGATCGCCTGTCCTTCGACGCCCGCCGGGCGCTGATCCGCGCCACCGTCGAGCGCGCCACAGTCTCCACGAACGGGCGCGGCGCCGAGCGCATCCACGTCAAACTGTTCGGCGGGTAGCCGGCGCGCCTCGGCGTCAAGGATGCGCCGAACCTCGGCGCGGACGTGGACCGGGAGCGGGCTTACGTTGCCTCCCCATGCCCGTAGTTCGTGGTGCTCCGCTGCTCGATCGCCGCCTCTCGCGCCAGGCGCCGGTGCTCACGCGCTCTGGCGTGGCTTGACTCGCCAGGAGCGCGTCGCCGGCCTTGCGGTAGCCGCGTCCGGCGAAGTCCCAGACGCTGATCTCGATCAAGTTGTGGTCACTTTTCGCCGCGGCCTCGCCGTGTCTCGCGAGCGGCCTGCGGCGTGGGCGGCGCGCGCCTCGCGCAGCGCTTTGAACGTCGTGGAGAAGCGGCGGCTCTTGGTGAAGCAGTGCCCGCCGAAGCCGAACTGGTGCGCCCAGCGCCGCATCCGCGTCTCGTCGACGTCTGGCGGTCGCCCGCGTGCCAGGCAGCGGCGATCAGACGGCGCGCGTGCTCGCGGCATCGCAGCCCGTCCAGCTCGTGCGCGTACTCGATCCGGTGCCCGCGCCGCCGGCGTCCTCGGTGGACTTGGTCGCGTACTTGGCGATGTACCCGGCGATCCGCGCCGCCTCCCGCAGGACCCGGCGAAGTCGAGCGCGCGCACGTCGTGCTGCGTGCCCCACCCGTACGGGTCGGCGTCGGGTCCTCGGCGGGGACGGTGGCCTTGGGCAGCGCGGCGGCGATCGCGTCGACGAGCAGCTCGCGTCGAACTCGGCCGGCGGCGGGACGAGCTCGTCCTCGTCGGGCGTCGAGGCGCCAGAGCGAGGTGGAAGTGCACGACGCCGCGGCGTTGGAACTCGGCGACCTTGACGTAGGCGACGCGGACCAGCTCGCGCGCCGCCTTCTGGGTGAGCCCGGCCTGGCGGGCGAGCTCGCGCTCGACGTAGGTCCGGGTCCGCTTGAACAGCCTGCCCGTGTTGTGGTTCAACAGCGCGCAGCGCTCGTAGTCGAAGCAGTCCGGGCAGATCGCCTCGCCCAGGCATGGGTCATCGTCGGCGTGGCGCTCGCCGCAGGCGAGCGACCGGCCGTGCTGGCAGGTCTCGCCGCGGCTACGCGGGCGGCACGCGGAGCTGCTGCCGTGGCCTCGCGGATCGTATGCACCGGACCGAAGCTCGGAGCGGTGAAGGTCGCGAACACCAACGGGTGCGCCGCGACGGACTCGGGCACGCCCTTGCCGCCCCGCAGACCGGCCGCCACGAGCTGCCAGGCGTCGCCGCGGTAGACGTCAGAGCACGACGGGCACACGTGCGCGCGGCGGTTCCCGCACGGCTTCAGCAGCACCCCGTCCGGCTCGCCATCGCTCGAGAACTCGCGCACGACCTCGCCCGTCGCCGCATCCGCCTCCCGCGAGACTCCGCGCAGGTGGACGGGCTGCCGGCACCCGCGCGCGCGCTCGATCCAGCGCTCGTAGCGGCCGCCGGTCTCGGGGTGGTTGAGCCGAACGACGATCTCACGCGCCGCGCGCAGCTCCGGGCCTCGGCCGTCGTCGTCACGACCCGCTCCGCGCAGCTCGGCCTCCACCGGCGCGATCTCGACGACGCCGAACGTGCACCACCCGCAACGATGCTCGACGCCTCGTCGCCCTCGCGCCCGTCGCACTCCGGGCACACCACCCACCGGACCGCTCATACAGCGCCTCACATTCCGGCGAGCGGCAATCGCGCTCCAGGCAGTACAGGCACCGCCCGGCGAAGTTCAGCCGCGGCGGCTTGACCGCGTCGGCTACCTGTCGTGCCCGCTCTTGGGACACCTCGCGCTCAGGCGCGCAGTCCAGAGTCGTCATGGCTCGCAAGCTGAGCGCCTCTGGCGCTCGCCGGCGAGCCATTATGGGCGGCGTGCATCGCGTATGCAGAGTCTGCATACGACGAATCGTCCGTCGGACCACCCGTTAGCCTTGGACGGAGTGACCGACGTGTGGTGGGAGTCACCGGCTGTGCTGACAGCTGTCCGAGAGGGCGACACCGGCACCGTGATACGCCTGGCTCGGCACGCGAAGGGTGCAACTCAACGCCAGACGGGAGACGCGTGCGGCTACAGCCAGTCCGAAATCTCACGGATCGAGAACGGCCGGGCCCGCGTCCATGACATACGCATTCTTGAGCGGCTGGCCCGTCGCCTGGACATCCCTCCCCAACTCCTTGGGCTCGCGCCCTTCGACATCGATCCGGTCTGGTCCATGAGACGGCGTGACTTCCTCACGAAGGCCGCCAGCGGGGCGGCGGCAGCGATGCTCACCGCCAACGGCCGCGGCAGCCCGGGGCTGTCCGATCTGCTCACGCTCTCCCGATCGGCTCAACACGATTCGCCCACGCTGGTTGGGCTCGAGGCGCATCGCCTCGGCGCACGCCATCTATCAGCGAGGCGAGTACCAGCATGTCGCCGACGGACTCCCCGCGCTCATCGGCTGCACGACCAACGGCACGGTGCTCGCCGAGGACGAGCGAAGCCGGCAGCACGTTCTCGCGGCGCAGGGATGGTCGTTCGTGCTGGCCGCCAAGCTCGCGACGAAGTTCGACGATGCGTCAGCCGCCCGCCTCGCCGCCGACCGGGCGATCACGGCAGGAACCTTCAGCGCCTCTCCGGTCTTGCAGGGGGCAGCCACCTACCAGTTGGCCTGCGCTCTGGAGGCTGGCGGCGAACGCGCTCACGCCGAACAGGTTGCTGCCATCGGTGCCGACCACCTGGCCGCGGCGAGCGACCGAGACCCCTCCCTCATCTCTGTTCGGGGCGCCCTGCTGCTGATCGCCGCAATGGCCGCGTCCGCTCAGGGCGATCCAGCGGCATCGGGCCGGTATCTCGCCGATGCCCAGCGCCTCGCCGAGCGCCTTGGCACGGACTGCAACCACGCGTGGACCGGGTTCGGACCGACGAACGTCCGCACCCATGCGCTGGCTGCCGCGGTGCGTCTAGACCAGCCGGACCGCGCCGTGGAGATCGCCAATCAGATCGACACCGACAGCTTCGCTCCGGGTCTCGTCGGCCGCCGCTGCCAGGTTCATGTTGAGGCTGCACTTGCCCACGCTCGACAAGGCCACGACAACGAGGCGGTCGAGCACCTCGTCCGCGTCGAGCGCACGGGGCCGCAGGTTCTCCGCCATAGCCAGCAGGCGCAGCAGCTGATCGTTGATCTGCTTCGGCGAGGCCGGCGATCTGCGGCTCCGGCTCTGCGGGAGCTCGCTCACTACGCCGCGCCAGTTGGCGCATGACGGCCGATACAGAGGCACCGCGAGTCCTGTACTGGATCATGTGCGCCGCCCCGCCGGTTCAGGACTGGCAAGCGGCCGCGCGGCAGCTCCAGGAGGATGGATGGGACCTGCACGCCATCCCCACCCAGACCGCGGCATCGTGGCTCGACCTCGGCAGCCTCGCCGCCGTCACCGGTCACGCTGTGCGGACAAGGCCACGTCTACCGCACGAGACCGACGAGCTGCCGCCAGCGGACGCGGTGCTCGTTGCGCCGGCGACGTTCAACACCGTGAACCAGTGGGCAGCCGGCATCAACGACACGCTGCCCCTGGGCGCGCTCAACGAGCTGCTCGGCCTCAACGTCCCAATCGTCGTCGCGATGTACTGCAAAGCTGCGCTCGCCACCCACCCGGCCTATCGCCCGAACATCAGGCGGCTAGCCAAGCCGGCGCCACGATTCTTGAAGGCGAGCACTCGATCACCGTCAGCGATGACGGTTTCTCCTGGACCGCCATCAGGGACGCACTCGGAGCGCTGCTGCGCGAACGCCCCGATCGTCACGGGACCGTCCCCGGGTAACGCGCGTCTTCTGCAGGCGCGACACCGCGGCGCACTGCTCGTTCTGCCTCGAAGCAACACTCGGGCGACGCCCCTCGGAGTGATGGTCGACCGGTTGAGAGGACACGCGAAAGCCATCGCGCGGCTAGTCCTCCGTCCGTCTGGGTCTTGATCACCCTGGCGGACGTCGTGGCAGAGGCGCCTAGAACGAATGACGGCGAGGCTTGTGAACTGTCGTCGCGTATCGCCGAAGGTTCACGGCGGAAGCGTCGCCTAAACCGGAAGCTCCGACGTTCACCTGGCGGCGCTGCTGCGCGATCTGCGCACGTCACAGGACCGCTCACAAGAGACCGTGGCCTACGAGGCCGGCCTGACCCACGCCTCCCTCGGCCGCATAGAGCGCGCCGAGTCGGACCCGGGCTGGAGCTCGGTCGTCAAGGTCGCCGACGCGCTCGGCGTGTCGTTCGAGGAACTCGGCCGACAGTTCGACGAGCGCCGCAAGTCATCGCCCTGAGTGCGCTGACAACAGGCGTTGTACGCATGCGCAGCTCATCCCCGCCGCTCTACGCCGCGAATGCTCGCCGGCGGCGCCGGTGTTATCACGCATGCTGGACCGAGTTCTCGCGGCGCAGACGTCTCGCTCGGCGACGTTCGCTCGCCCGGGCCCGGGAGCGGAACCGCGTTTTCCGCACACAGCGGGGACGAGTGGCGAGGGTCGAGATCGCGTTGACGCAAGGTTCCAGCCCGGCCTCATAGGATCGCGCGGCATGGCGCGCATCGACGAGCGCGTGTTAAATGGGAATCGTGCGCGCACTCTTCGCGACCTCCCCCGGTCTTGGCCATGTGTTCCCGACGATCTCCCTAGCACACGCGCTGCGTGCCGCCGGCCACGAGGTGCTGGTGGCGACCCCGGGCGGCAAGGAGGCCGCGAACGCCGGCCTGCACGTCGTGGACACCGCGCCGGGTGTCGACATCGGCGCGGTGTTCCAGCAGGCGGCCAGCGAGCAACCCGAGGAGTTCGACTACAGCACGGACGTCGACACCGAGAAGGGGTTGGAGTTCGTCGGCGCGATCTTCGCCAAGTTGTCCGGCGTGTCGGTGGACCTGACCGTGTCGGCGGCCGAATCGTGGCGGCCGGACGTGGTCGTGTACTCGTCGATGGAGGGCACCGGGCCGCTGGTCGCCGCGAAGCTCGGCGTGCCGGCCGTGTCGCACGGCTTCGGGTTCGCCGACGAGGCGTCGATGACCGAGGCGATCTTCAAGAAGATGGTCGAGGAACGCGAACGGCATGGCGTGCAAGGGTTTCCCGAGGTGCGCGAGTCGATCGACGTGGCGCCGCCGAGCATGGTCGACCGGCCGGTGCGCGGCTGGCCGATGCGGTACGTGCCGTACAACGGAGGCGGCGTGCTGCCCGAGTGGGTGCTCGAACGGCCCGCGCGCCCGCGCGTCGCGGTGACACTCGGCACGGTGCTGACCCAGGTCGGCGCGCTCACGTCGTTGACCAAACTCGTCGACGTGGCACGGCATCTGGACGCCGAGTTCGTACTCGCCCTCGGCGACGCGGACCCGTCGCCACTGGGAGAACTGCCGGACAACGTGCGGGCGGCCGGGTGGGTGCCGCTGTCCGCGCTGCTGCCGACCTGCGCGGCGCTGGTGCACCACGGCGGGGCCGGCTCGACGCTGACCGCGATCGACGCCGGAGTCACGCAGCTCGTGCTGCCGCACGGCGCCGACCAGTACATGAACGCGGACGCCGTGGCGCGGCGCGGGCTCGGTCTGCGTTCGGAGCCGGATCAGGTGGACGCGGAGCTGATCGACCGCCTGCTCACCGACCCGGGGCTGGGCCGGGCCGCCTCCGAGGTGGCCGACGAGATCGCGACGCTGCCGAGGCCCGCCGACCTCGTGCCGAAAATCGCCGGCCTCGCCTGACTTTGCCAGGGGTGCACACCGTGGCGTGCACTAATCCCTTGGGCTGACTTTGGCGCGTGGCAGGTGAAATGGCGAGGCTAGCGGCTCGGCGACCGCGCCGGCTGCGACGGCATGTACTCCACGAGCGCGGTGCTCAGCTCACCGGCGGTGCGCAGATCCTGCTCCTCGCTGATCGGGCCAATCGGCTGGACCTCGGACATGGACACCCATCGGCCATCGTGGAAGAACCCAGGGTTGCCCCAGCATGAGGGGGAGGTGTAGGCAGAGCAGTAGGCGCTGTCGTGCCGCTCGGAGGGGTCGTTCATGTTGGCCGTGGGCTTGCCGCAGGTTGCGCATTCCCGGTGGGGACCTGGACAGGTACGACTGTTGTGACCTTCGAAGCCACATCGCGCACAAGCCATGTCGGCATCCTAGCTCGGCGAGGACTTCGTCCAGCCCCGAGCGCCCCGGACGGGGATCCCGGTCGGGTTCCGCCGTGGAGCGGCGGAGTCGAGGCCAAAGGCGCCCTGCTGCTTTCGCCTGAACGGAGCGGCGAGCGAGGCCGCGACGCTCCGGCCCCGGCTCCTAGACCGGCCTCACCTCGTGTGCGAGCGTCCGGGCCCCGCCGATGTCAAGCATGTCTTGAGCCTCAGGTGTCAAGCATCTGCCGAGACAGGACAGCACCCGATTTCGCGCGCAGAGCCGACTTTCCTTACATGCTCAAGGCGGCCTTCGGCCGCGGCCGGCTGCGCGCGGGCTCGCTTCGCTCGCCCGTGCTCGCCGGCCAACACCAGGACGACAGAGCCCGCGCAGAGGTCAGCTCAAACCCGCGAGGAGCTGCGAAGGCGAGTCCGGGTAGCTCCGCCTCCACCGGCTGTCAACCCACTCGCTAGCGCTCGGGGTCGGGACTCCGTCCCTTGACAGCCGGCTCCGGCTCCGCTGATGCGCTGGTCAAGGAGGCAGGACAGGGCCTGCCGACCGGAGGTCGACCGCAGGGGCACGGCGAACCCCTGAAGCGGCGTGCCGGGACGCGGCGGCCACGGTGGGGCGGAGGATGTCGCTCGGCGACGAAGACGACAGGTCACGGCGGATGGTGCTCCCGGACCGCGTCAGCTGACCCAGCATCACGCGCGCCGGCCCCGCGTGCGAGCATGGGCCGATGCTCGAAACTGGCACCAAGGCACCCGAGTTCGATCTCCCCGACCAGGACGGCAAGCGCGTTCGGCTCGCCGATCTGCGAGGCCAGACTGTCGTACTGTATTTTTATCCCAAGGCCGACACGCCCGGGTGCACGACGCAGGCATGCGGGATCCGCGACCGCGCGGCCGACTACGACGCCGCAGGAGCCACGGTCATCGGCGTCTCGCCCGATCCCGTCGACCGCGTCAAGAAGTTCCACGGCGGCCAGTCGCTCAACTTCACGCTGCTGGCCGATGAGGACCACGCGGTCTGCGACCTCTACGGCACGTGGGGCGAGAAGTCGATGTACGGCAAGACGTACTGGGGCGCCCGCCGCTCGACCTTCATCATCGACGGCGAAGGCACCGTCGTCCACGTGATCGAGAAGGCGTCGCCGAAGACGCACGACGACGAGGTGCTGGGGGTGCTGGCCGCTGCCTGAGCTGCCCGAGATGGAGATCGTCGCGCGGCGGCTGGACGACGTGCTGCCCGGCGAGACGATCGAGTCGGCGATGACCCCCGGCCTGAACGCGCTGAAGACGTTCGACCCGCCGTTCCACGCGATCGACGGCGCCACGTTCACCGCCGTCCGGCGGCGGGGCAAGCTGCTGCTGCTCGACGTCGACACGCCGTCGCACGGCTCACTCGTGTTGCTGTTGCACCTCATGAGCGCCGGCCGCGCGCAGCTGTTCGACAAGCGCGCCTCGATGAAGGACCGCACGTCGCGGGTGCTGTTCCGGCTGCCGGGCGATCGGGAGCTGCGGGTGCGTGAGTTCGGCACCAAGCAGGCGGCGTGGGTGAAGCTGCTGCGACCCGGCGCGGTGGAGGCCGACGAGGCGTTCGACGGGCTCGGCCCGGAGGCGTGGCCGGAACCGCCGGAGGACCTCGCCGAGCGCCTGGCCGCGCCGCGCCCGCTGCACTCGATGCTGCGCGACCAGCGCGTGATCGCGGGCATCGGCCGCACGTGGGTCGACGAGATCCTGCACGCCGCGCGGCTGTCGCCGTTCAAGCGCGGCGACGACCTGTCCGAGCAGGAGGTCGACGCGCTGCGCGAGGCGATCCCCGGCGAGCTGCAGCGCGTGCTCGACGTCTACGAGGAGCAGGTCCAGCTCCCGCTGCCGGAGAAGTTCCCCAAGCCGACGCGGGTGCACGCGCACCAGGGCGAGCCATGCCCCCGCTGCGAGACGGTGCTCGAGGCGGTCTTCTACGAGGACTACGTGATGAGCTACTGCCCGCACTGCCAGACCGAGGACCGCGTCCTCAAGGACCGCCGCCTCTCGCGGCTGCTCAAGTAGCTCGCCCAGCCGGCTCAGGTGGACGGCTCCCGATGCAGCGCGACGCCCGCGACAACCAGCGTGACGCCGGCGACCTCCACCCACGTGGGCACCTGGCCGAGCACGGCGACGCCGATGACCGTCGCCGTGGCCGGGAGCAGCGCCACCATCAGCGCATACGCGGCCCGTGTCAGCCGCGCCATCGCGAGCTGGTCGCAGACGTAGGGGATCACCGACGAGCAGATGCCGACGCCGGCCCCCGCCAGCAGCGCGACCGGGTCGGCGAGCGCCGGGAGCGCGGCCCAGCCGGCCATCGGGGTCACCACCACGGTGGCGATCAGCATCGACGCCGCGAGGCCGTCGATCCCGCCCGCCGCGCCGCGCTGGGCGACGCGGTGGCCGAGCACGATGTAGAGCGCGAACAGCGCCGCGTTGAGGAAGGCCAGCGCCACGCCGAGCGGCTCGCCGTCGAGCCGCACGTCGGTCAGCAGGTAGACGCCCGGCACCGCGAGCGCCAGCGCGGCGCCGTTGCGGACGGTCCGCGCGCCGAGCGCCGCGAGGGCGATCACCGGCAGGAACTCGATCGCCGCCACGGTGCCGAGCGGCAGGCGGTCGATGGCGACGTAGAACGAGCAGTTCATCACCGCCAGCACGGCCGCCCAGGCGATCAGCAGCCGGCGGCCGCGCACATCTAGCGCGGCGAAGGTCCGCCACGGCCGCCGCCAGAGGGCGAACACGGCGGCCGCCGCCGCGATCCGCAGCCATGCCACGCCGAGCACGTCGACGCGGGCGAACAGCAGCACGGCGAAGGCCGGGCCGAGGTAGTGGAAGACGGCGCTGCCGACGAAGTAGGCCTGGGGAGGGAGGGCCTGCGCATTCATCGTGCCCACAGGTTCGGGTGCCCGTCGCCGGTTCTGAATGGCCGACCCGCGGTAGTCTGGACGACATGCCTGAGATTCGAAGGGAGAACGACGGAACCAACCGTCGAATCCTCGAAGAGCTCCAGAGTGACGGGCGGCTCTCGTTCGCCGAGCTCGGGCGCCGCGTCGGCCTGTCGCCGCCGTCGGTGGCCGAGCGCGTGGCGCGGCTCGAGCGCGACGGCGTGATCAGCGGCTATCACGCGCGCGTCGACCCGCGCGCGCTCGGCTACTCGCTGGGCGTGGTCATCCGCGTGCGCCCGGCGCCGCGCGAGCTGCGCAAGGTCGCCGACCTGGCGCGCGAGACGCCCGAGGTCGTCGAGTGCCACCGCATCACCGGCGAGGACTGCTTCTTCATGACCGCCCACGTGCGCGACGTGGAGCACCTGGAGGAGGTCATCGACCGCTTCGTGGCGTTCGGCCAGACCACGACCTCGATCGTCCAGTCGTCGCCCGTGCCGGCCCGCGGCGTGCACGTGGCGCCGGCATGAGCACGCTGCTGCTGGCCGCCGGCGAAGGCGGCGTCGGCTACCAGCTCGTCCAGGTCGCCGGCTCGCTGCTGATCCTGGCCGCGTTCGCGGCCTCACAGGCAGGCAGGCTGCCGATCGACAGCCGGCTCTACCTGGCGCTCAACTTCGTCGGCTCGGCGATCCTCGCCGTGCTGGCCTGGATCGACCAGCAGTGGGGGTTCCTGCTGCTCGAGGGGGTGTGGGCGATCGTCTCGCTGTGGGGCCTCGCGCAGCTCATGCGCGGTCAGACTCCGACCGCCCCCGGCCACTGAACCTACCCTGTGGGAGTGCCCCTCGCCTCGCTCGGCGATTCCTTCTCGGCCTTCTTCGACGCTGTCGGCGACTTCTTCGGCAGCCTCGCCGAGATCCAGTGGCTCGCGCTGCTGCCGGCGCTCTGCGCGTTCCTGATCTACCTGACGCTGCGCGCGCGGGCCTCGTTCAACATCCTGCGCGCGGCCTATCCGGACGAGCGGATCCAGTTCCGCTTCATCTGGGGCGCCTACATCGCCGGCTACGGCTTCAACAGCGTCGTGCCCGCGCGCGGCGGCGACATCGTCCGGCTGTTCCTGACCAAGACGAGCGTCCCGCACTCCAGCTACCCGGCGGTGGCCGCCGCCTTCTCGGTCGAGCTGCTGTTCGACCTCTGCATGGCGATCCCGATCCTCGCCTTCGCGTTCACCCAGGGCGTGTTCCCGAAGCCGCCCGACTTCTCCAAGCTGCCGGCCTTCGATCTCGCCTTCTTCGCCTCGCACCCGCGCTTCACGCTGTTCCTGCTCACGGTGCTGGGTATCGCGACGCTCGCCGCCTTCGCGCTGTTGTCGGCGCGCGTGCGCAGCTTCTGGGAGCGGGTGCGCCAGGGGCTGACGATCCTCTTCGACCGGCGGCGCTACTTCCGCGAGGTCTTCGCCATCCAGTTCGTCGGCTGGCTGTTCCGCTTCACGGCGTTCTTCCTGCTGCTGGAGGCCTTCAACGTCGGCGGCTCGGTGCGCAACGTCCTGCTCGTGCTCGGCGTCAACGTCGTGGCCGCGGCCGTGCCGTTCACACCCGGTGGGGCCGGGGTGCAGCAGGCGCTGCTCGTCAAGGTCTTCGCGGGCACCGCCGCCGGCGCGACGGTGGCCGCCTACTCGGTCGGGCAGCAGATCGCGATCGCCGCATTCACCTTCGGCGTGGGCTTCGGGGCACTCGTCTTCATCTTCAACATCCGCTCCTTCAAGGAGGTCATCGCGCAGGGTCGCGCCGCGCGCGAGGAGGAGCAACCGCAGCCGGTCTGAGCCCGGATCAACCGATTCCCGCGGCGCCTCGCGCCGAGGCATCCACGGATGATCGGTTGATCCGGGCTAACTCAGGCCCTGGCGCGCCTCGCGCACCAGCGTGACGGCCTCGGGGAAGACCGTCGCCATCACGGAGCGGACCTGCTTGGCCTGGTCCTCGGCGCTGCCCTGCAGGTTGACGCGGTTGATCGCCGCGACCGTCATGTCGACGGCGAGCTTGATCGCGTTGTCGGCCCACGCGAGGTTCTGGGTCGACTGCATCTGCTCGGCCATCTCCTGCAGCCGCTTCTGGAAATCAGGGTCGTTGAAGAAGCCTCCGAAGCCTTCCATGACCCTGATGCTACTGGTCAGCCGCCGCCACGCTCGTGGAAGAAGAAGTCCGGCATGACCGCCCGCGTGACTCGCGCGGAGAGCTGGCTGGCCAGCTCGGCGTCACCGGTCCGGGAGGCGAGGTCGTCGAGCGTGACGATCCCGATCAGGCGGCCGCCGTCGACCACGACGAGGCGGCGGATGCCGTGGCGGACCATCAACTCGCCCGCCTCCTCGACCTGCATCTCCGGCTCGGCGGTGATCACCGGCGAGGAGGCGTGGTCGGCCACGTGGTCGCCGAAGTCGCGCCCGTCGGCGATCACCGACAGCGCGAGGTCGCGGTCCGTGACGAAGCCCACGGGGCGCGAGTCGTCCACCAGCACGACCGAGCCGACGTTGCGCTCGCGCATCAGCTCGGCGATCTCGCGCACGGTGCGCTCCGGCGCGGCGGTGACGACGGACTCCGTCATGACCTCCTGGATCAGCACGCGCGCGAGTCTACAATCGCCCGGCGTGGCGCATCGCACCGCTGGCCAACTCGCCCTGCGGCGCCGGATCGAGGGCCTGATCGGCCTCGCGGCGCCGACGCTCGACCTCGTCCTGTTCCTCGGCGAGCGCGTCTCGCGCGTGGCCGGCCGCAACCAGATCGACCCCGAGCCGCCGCGCCGGGTCGGCGGCCGCGCCGCCCGCACGCCGCTGGGCGGACCGCCCGACGGCAGCGACCAGGGACACTAGGATCTTCCCCGCATTGGCCGCGGTGACCGAAGACGCTCGAGAGCAGCAGCTCGCCTGGGAGGCGCGCCAGCGTCCGCGCGCGGGCATCGCGGCGATCGCCGCCGCCGTCCTGATGATCGGCGGCTTCTTCTGGTGGGCCGGCCTGCTGCGCGACACGCCTCGTGCCGGGTTCCTCGAGTCGCTCGGCCACGCGGCCGCCGACGGGCCGATCGGCACGCAGCCGAGCGTGCAGGCCGCCGGCCTGGAGTACTACGTCGACAACTCGCTGGGCTTCATCGGCGCCGGCGTCGTGCAGGGCCTCGCGCCGCTGGCGCTCGCCTGGGTGGTCACGTTCCTCGCCGCCGCCACCCGCGCGCGGCGACCGGAGTTCCCGCGCCCGGCGGTCTACGTCGGCCTGGTGGGCGCGGTGCTGCTGGGCCTGGCGACGATGCTGCTGCCGATCGACCGCGTCATCGCGTTCAACGACTTCCTCGACAGTGAGCGGACCGTGGACGATGCGCGCAGCCTCGGCGGCTCGCTGTCCCTCACGGCCGAGCTGCTCGCGTACGTCGGCCAGTTCATGCTCGCGGCCGGGATGCTGCTGGTCTCGCTGAACGCGATGCGAGCCGGCCTGCTGACGCGCTTCCTCGGCATCCTCGGGGTGATCAGCGGCGTCCTCTTCGTGTTCCCGCAGCTGATGCCGCTGCCCGTCGTGCAGGCGTTCTGGCTCGTCGTGCTCGGGCTGACGCTGCTCGGCGCAGGCCGCACCCAGCTGCCACCGGCCTGGCGGACCGGGAACGCGGAGCCCTGGCCGAGCGCCCAGCAGGCCGCCGCCCGCCGCCGCGAGGCCGAGGAGCGGCGCCAGGGGATCCGGCCCGAACCGGAGCCCGAGCCCGCGCGCGTGCCCCCGGCGCGCCCGCACCCCACGTCGAAGAAGCGCAAGCGCAAGCGGCGCGACTAGTAGCGGCGCCGGCGGCCACCGGCGACCGCACGTACTTGCGAACGACGGTACTAGGCCGCTTCGCCTGCGAGCTGCTCGGGCGCGGCCGCCCGCGCTCGATCATGGCCGCGCCTCGGCCGTCGACCAGCTCCGCGAGCGCGGCAACCTCGCGATCGCGTTCGACCAATTCCGTGGTCATCGGGCGATCCTATGCGCGCACGGGCCGGCCGACCATCGGCTCTTGGTCCGGTTCGATCCCGAGGCCGAGACCCTCAGGCGCGTGCATGGCCAGCAGCTCGGCGTCGGCGTCGCGGCGACCGTGCCGGTCGCCGAGCGACACGAGGACCATGACGGCGAAGGCGACCGGCACGGACAGCACGGCGGGCTGCGTGAGCAGCGCGTTCACGGCCGGGTGCCCGCCCTCGATGGCCAGCCCGGCGAAGATCGCGCCGGTGGCGACGGCGGCGCCCGTCACGAGGCCGATCGCCGCGCCGCGCGCGGTCAGCCCTTCCCACCAGATCCCCAGCAGCAAGAGCGGGCAGAACGTGCTCGCGGCCAGCGCGAAGGCCCAGCCCACGAGCACGGAGATGTCGAGCCCGCGCGCGATCAGCGCGAGCGCCATCGGCGCCAGCACCCCGCCGAGGGCCGCGAGCCGGAAGCGCCGCCGCCGCGACCCGACGTGCGATGGCCCGCCCCGCCACAGGTCGAAGGAGATCGTGCCCGCCACCGAGACCATCAGCCCGGAGGCGGTCGACATGAAGGCCGCGAACGCGCCCGCCGCCACCAGCGCGCCGAGCAGCTCGCCGCCGAGGCCCGGCCATGCCGCCTCGGGCAGGCGCAGCACCACGGAGTCGGTCTCGCCGGTCATGTACAGCTCTGGCACCAGCACGCGGCCGAGCGCGCCGTAGACGAGCGGGAACGCGTAGAAGACCGCGAGCAGCCCGAGCACGCGCACGGTCGTGCGGCGGGCGGCCGGGCCGTCGGGGTTGGTGTAGAAGCGCACGAGGATGTGCGGCAGGCCCATGGTGCCCAGGAAGGTGGCCAGCAGCAGCGAGTAGACGAACACCGGCGAGGTCGGGCCGGAGCTCTCGACGGGCCGCGCCCACTCCTCGCCCGTCTGCGCCTCGATCCCGTCAGCGACCGGCACGACGGCGTCGGGCGGCAGCTCGATCTCGCCCGCGGGGAGCGTGCGCTGCTCGTCCTCGGCCGCGCGGGCGGGCACGCCGTCGACGATGTACGAGGTCGCCTCCGGGAACGTCACCCGCTGCGGCTCGGCGAGCTGCACGACGAGCCCGGCGTCGCCGGCGCGCGGCAGCTCGCGGCCGAACATGGCGGCCCGCTCCGGCAGACCGCCGAGGTGGATGAGCAGCAGGCACGCCGGCAGCGCGATCGCGAACGTCTTCATCCAGTACTGGAAGGCCTGCACATAGGTGATGCCGCGCATGCCACCGGAGGCGACGTTGAGCGCCACGATGGCGCCGACGACGACGACGCCGACCCAGTACGGCGCTCCGGTGACCTCGCCCAGCGTGAGGCCCGCGCCCTTGAGCTGCGGCACGAGGTAGAAGCCGGCGATCAGCAGCACCACGACGGCGGCGAGCACGCGGATCCGCGGCGAGCCCAGCCGCGCCTCCGCGAAGTCGGAGATCGTGTAGGCGCCGAAGCGGCGCAGCGGCGCGGCGACGAACAACAGCAGGGCGAGGTAGCCGGCCGTGAAGCCGAGCGGGAGCCACAACGCGCCGCTGCCGAGCTTCATCTGCAGCCCGGCGATGCCGAGGAACGACGCCGCCGACAGGTACTCGCCCGAGATCGCGGCCGCGTTCCACCACGGCGTGATGGCGCGCGACGCGACGAACAGGTCCGACGTCGTGCGCGCCAGGCGCACGCCGTAGAGGCCGAGGCCGACGGTGGCGCCGGTCACGGCGAGGATCGCCGCGATCGCGATCACTCGCGCGGCTCCACGAGGTCGCGGAAGGATTCCTCGAGCGCCGCCGCGCGACGGACGTAGAGCACGGCGATGGCGATGAAGAGCGGGAACGGCGGCCAGGCGATGATGAAGATGGGCAGCGGCACGCCGAGCACGAACACGTCCTGCAGGCCTGGCAGCAGGAGCAGCGCCAGCGGGAGTGCTCCGATGATGCCGCCGAAGGTCACCAGCGCAACCGTGGAGAGGCCGAGCTGCGAGCGGATCAGCCGCCGCAGGTACAGCCCGCCGTGGGCGGTCGCCTCGGCGAGCTCGTCGCGCGGAGTGCGGCTCACCCCGAATCCACCGATCCCCGCGGGGTCACACGCCCAGCTTCCGGCGCAGGTCGCCGACCTGGCGCCGGGCGATCGGGACCTCGTCGCCGTCGGCCATGACCAGCACGGCGGTGCCGTTGAGCCGCGGGCGGACCTCGACCGCGCGTCGCAGGTTGACCACGAAGCCGCGGTGGACCCGCACGAAGCCGTGCGCGGCCCAGCGCTCCTCGAGGTCGGAGAGCCGCGCGCGCACGAGGAAGCGGCCCTCGGTGCTGGCTACGCGGACGTAGTCGCCGTGCGCCTGCAGGTAGAGCACCGACGAGCGGGCCAGCAGGCGCGTGCCGCCGCCGCGCAGGACGTCGACGGCCAGCGTCCTCGTCCTCGACCGCGGCCGGCTCGCCGGCGGGTGCGCGGCGCGCTGGCGCGCTCGATCGCCTCGTCGAGCCGCCGGCGCGAGACGGGCTTGCGCAGGTAGTCGACCGCCGCGAGCTCGAACGCGTCGACGGCGGCATCGTCGAACGCCGACACGAAGACGACGGCCGGCGGATGCTCGAACCGGCGCAGCACGCGGGCGAGCTCGAGCCCGTCGAGCCCCGGCATGCGCACGTCGAGGAAGACCGCGTCGATCGCCGTGCCGGCCGCCAGCGCCACGAGCGCCTCCTCCGCCGAGGCGGCCGACTCCACCCGCTCGACGGCCGGCGACGCCTCGAGCAGGCGCACGAGATCCTCGAGCGCCGGCAGCTCGTCGTCGACCGCCAAGACTCTCACGCGGCGCGCACCCCGGCACGGAACTTGGGCAGGGTCATCACCACCGTCGTGCCCCGCCCGTCGCGTGGCTCAACCTGCAGTCCGTAGCCCTCGCCGAAGGTCGACTGCAGGCGCCCGTGCACGTTGCCGAGCCCGATCCCCGGGCCGCGGCCGGCGAGCGCGTCGCTCGCCCGCTCGGCGTCGATCCCCTCGCCGTCGTCGGATACCCGCAGCGCGACGTCGTTGCCGAGGTCGATCCCCTCGATCGCCACCAGCCCGCCCTCCGGCTGGCGCTCGACGCCGTGGCGCACGGCGTTCTCCACCAGCGGCTGCAGCGACAGCACGGGGAGGACCGCCTGCAGCACCTCGGGGTCGACCTGCACGCGCACCTTCAGCCGCTCGCCGAAGCGCGCCTGCTCGAGCCGCAGGTACTTCTCCACGTAGCGCAGCTCGTCGGCCACCGTGACGTAGGCACGCTGGCGCGCGAACGCGTAGCGGATGAACTCGGCGAACTCGGTCAGCAGCTCGCGCGCCTCCTCGGGCCGCGAGTGGATGAACGAGGCGACCGCCGCCAGCGCGTTGTAGATGAAGTGCGGCGAGATCTGGGCCCGCAGCGCGCGCAGCTCGGCGCGCGCGAGCCGCTCGCCCTGCGCCTCCATCTCGCTCAGCTGCACCATCGCCGACACCAGAGCGGCTGCCTCGCCGACCACCCGCGTCTCCTCCAGCCGCAGCCGGCCGGGACGGTCGTAGAAGGCGACGAGCGCGCCGATACGGCGGTCCTGCACCGTCAGCGGGGCCACGATCGCCGAGCGCAGCGGGCAGCCGGGGTGCTCACAGCGCAGCCGCGGCTCCACGCGCACGCGGTCGTCGCGGACCTCGCCCACGAGCGTGGCGAGCGGATCGTCGTGGCCGTGGTGGTCGCCGCCGAGGCCGTCGAAGGCGAGCAGCCGCTCCGTGTCGGCGAGGGCGACCGCGCCGGCGCCGGTGAGCGTGAGCAGGTGGGGGCCGGCGGCGGCGCTGCCTGCCTCCAGGCCGCGACGCAGGTGGGGCAGCAGCGACGTTGCGGCGTGCACGGCGCCCTGCATCGCCGAGCTCGACGGGTCCTGCACGCGCGGCGCGCGCACGAGCCGCCAGCCCGCGGCCAGCGAAGCCGCGAGCGCCAACCCCAATACCACTCCCAGCGCGACGTCCACCCTCGCCGCCGAGCATAGAGCGCGCGTCCCGCCGGACGGCCGCCGTTCGTCGCGCCGTAGACACCGTTCGTCGTGCAGATCGACCTTTGAGCGATTCCGCACAAATACGCCTCGGATTGGGTAGTACGCATCCGGCAGGGGAAACGTCGACGGGAGGAGAAGGCATGAGGGAACCCGCCCACGACTGGGAGCGCATCGAGCGCTCGCCGGAGTTCCAGGAGCTCGTCCACAAGCGGCGCTCGTTCGTGGTGCCGGCGACGATCTTCTTCCTGAGCTACTACATGGGGTTCATCCTGCTCTGCGGCTACGCCGAGGACTTCATGGGCTCGTCGGTCTACGAGGGCCTCACGGTCGGCTACTGCCTCGCGCTGACGCAGTTCGTGATGGTCTTCGCGCTGGGGATCCTGTACCTGCGCAAGTCCGACCGGGCCTACGACCCGCTGGCGAGGAAGGTCGTCGAGCTGGCCGAGCGTGATGAAGCCGGCGCGGGCCGCTTCGAGCGTGAGCCGACTGAGACCGAGGTGACGCGATGAGACTGTTCGCGGCAATCAACGTCGAGGCGGTCGTCATCTTCGCGATCGTCCTGAGCGTCACGCTGGGCATCACCTACTGGGCGTCCAAGCGCGCCTGCAGCGCCGTCGGCTTCTATGCCGCGGGCCGCCAGATCACCGGCGTGCAGAACGGCCTGGCGATCTCCGGCGACTACCTGTCGGCCGCGTCCTTCCTGGGCATCGCGGGCCTGATCATGCTCTACGGGTTCGACGGGTTCCTGTACTCGATCGGGTTCCTCGTCGCCTTCCTGACCGTGATGTTCCTGCTCGCCGAGCGCATGCGGAACTCCGGCAAGTACACGATCGCCGACGTGCTCGCCTTCCGGCTGCGGGAGCGGCCGGCGCGCACCGCGGCGGCGATCGGCACGCTGGCCGTGGTCGCCTTCTACCTGATCGCGCAGATGGTCGGCGCCGGCGTGCTGATCCAGGCGCTGGTGGGCATCAGCTTCACGCCGGCGGTGATCATGACCGGCATCTTCATGCTCTGCTACGTGGTGTTCGGCGGCATGGTCGCCACCACGTGGGTGCAGATCATCAAGGCCGTGCTGCTGATGACCGGCATCACCGTGATGTCGATCTTCGTGCTGGGCAAGGTCGGCTTCAACCCGATCGAGCTGTTCAACCGCGCCGAGTCCAACACGGGCCCGAGACGACGTTCTCGCTCGGGCCGGGGACGTTCCTGGCCTCGCCGATCGACACCGTCTCGCTCGGCCTCGCGCTCGTGCTGGGCACCGCCGGCCTGCCGCACATCCTGATGCGCTTCTTCACCGTGCCGAACGCCAAGGCGGCGCGCAGCTCCGTGGTGTGGGCGATGTTCCTGATCGGGTTCTTCTACCTGCTGACCACGTTCATCGGCTTCGGCGCGCGAGCGTTCCTCGGCGAGGCCGGCGTGGCGGCGGCCGGCACCGGCGGCAACCTGGCGGCGCCGAACCTGGCGGAGTTCCTGGGCGGCGGCGCCGGCACGTTCGGGGGCGACCTGTTCCTGGCCGTGATCGCCGGCGTGGCGTTCGCGACGATCCTCGCGGTCGTCGCGGGCCTCGTCCTCTCCGCCTCGGCGGCGGTGTCGCACGACGTGTGGTCGAACATCATCCGCAAGGGCAAGGACTCCGAGCACGAGGAGGTCGTGGTCGCCAAGATCGCGGCGCTGACGATCGGCGGCATCGCCATCCTCGTGGCCGTCATCGGCGGCTCGGGCCTGAACGTCTCGTTCATGGTCGGCCTCGCCTTCGCGGTCGCCGCCAGCGCCAACTTCCCGGCGCTGCTGATGGCGCTCACCTGGCGCGCGCTTCAACACCATCGGCGCCGTGACCGGCGTGCTGTTCGGCGTGATCAGCTCGATCGCGCTGGTCATCGTGTCGCCGAAGGTGTGGCCCGGGGCCGACACGGTCACCGGCTCGCCGATCGGATGGGAGCTGGCGAACCCGGGGATCATCTCGATCCCGCTCGGCTTCATCGGCTGCTGGCTCGGCACGATGCTGAGCACGGAGCGGGGGGCGGAGCGCTCGTACCACGAGCTCTACGTCCGCTCTGAGACCGGGCTGGGGTCAGAGAAGGCGCTCGTCGGTCGCTAGATCGCACAAGGGGTACAACATGGGGGCGGCGACCGGCGGTCGTCGCCCCCATGCCGTTCACCGGAGAGGAGAGAGAGATGGCTGAAGCGACGCTCGAGTCTCAGCTCGAGGAGCTGCTCGACCAGGAGACGTTCTCGCCCTCGAGCGAGTTCTCCTCGCACGCGGTCATCTCCGACACCGGCATC
The DNA here is from genome assembly GCA_963830725.1 of uncultured Solirubrobacteraceae bacterium. Lineage (GTDB taxonomy): Bacteria > Actinomycetota > Thermoleophilia > Solirubrobacterales > Solirubrobacteraceae > DASSUW01. Next base: position 19,486 of record CAWHNO010000005.1, read on the forward strand.
CACGAGCGGGCGGACAGCGACCCGGAGGCCTTCTGGGCCGAGCAGGCGGAGGCACTCGACTGGGCCGAGAAGTGGGACCAGGTGCTCGACTGGTCCAACCCGCCGTTCGCCAAGTGGTTCGTCGGCGGCAAGCTCAACGTCGCCTACAACTGCGTCGACCGCCACGTCGAGGCCGGCAACGGCGACCGCGTGGCCTTCCACTGGCGCGGCGAGGAGGGCGAGGAGCGCGACGTCACGTACGCAGACCTGCACCGCGACGTCCAGCGCTTCGCCAACGCGTTGAAGGATCGCGGGATCGAGAAGGGCGACGTGGTCGGGATCTTCCTGCCGATGATCCCCGAGGTCGCCGTGGCGATGCTCGCCTGCGCGCGCATCGGTGCGCCGCACAATGTCGTCTTCGGCGGCTTCTCGCCCGAGTCGGTCAAGGAGCGGATGGAGTTCTCCGAGGCCAAGGCGCTCATCACCGTCGACGGCGCGCGGCGCAAGGGCAAGACGGCGCCGATCAAGCAGCAGGTCGACGAGGTCATGGCCGGTCTCGAGAACCTCGAGACGATCATCGTGGTCAAGCACACCGGAGCCGACTGCTCGATGCAGGAGGGGCGCGACTTCTGGTGGCACACCGTGCTGGAGGCCGCGGGCGACGAGTGCCCCGCCGAGCCGCTGGACGCCGAGCACCCGCTCTACATCCTCTACACGAGCGGCTCGACGGCGAAGCCGAAGGGGATCCTGCACACGACCGGGGGCTACCTGACGCAGGTCGCGTGGACCCACCGCAACGTGTTCGACCTCAGGCCGGACGAGGACGTCTACTGGTGCTCGGCCGACGTCGGCTGGGTCACCGGGCACTCCTACATCGTCTACGGCCCGCTCGCCAACGGCTGCACGTCGGTGATGTACGAGGGCGCGCCCGACTACCCGGACAAGGACATCTGGTGGGAGCTGTGCGCGCGCTACAAGGTGACGATCTTCTACACGGCGCCGACCGCGATCCGCGCCTGCATCAAGTGGGGCGCCGAGTACCCGGGCCGGCACGACCTGTCCTCGCTGCGCCTGCTCGGCACGGTCGGCGAGCCGATCAACCCGAAGGCGTGGCTCTGGTACCACAAGGTGATCGGCGCCGAGCGCTGCCCGATCGTCGACACCTGGTGGCAGACCGAGACGGGCGCGATCATGATCACGACGCTGCCGGGCATCCAGGACACCAAGCCGGGCAGCGCGGGCGCACCGCTGCCGGGGATCGAGGCGCAGGTGGTGACCCAGGAGGGAGAGGACGCAGGCACCGACCAGGGCTTCCTCACGCTGCGCAAGCCGTGGCCGGCGATGCTGCGCACGCTCTACAAGGAGGAGGACCGCTTCGTCGACACGTACTGGTCCAAGTACGGCCAGGACGTCTACTTCGTCGGCGACGCCGCGCGGCGCGACGAGGACGGCTACTTCTGGATCATCGGGCGCGTCGACGACGTGATCAACGTCTCCGGCCACCGGCTGTCGACCGCCGAGGTCGAGTCCGCGATCGTCTCGCACGAGCGTGTGGCGGAGGCGGCGGTGATCGGCCAGCAGGACGAGGACACGGGCCAGGCGATCACGGCGTTCGTGACCCTGTCGGGCACCGGCGACGGCTCCGACGAGTTGGTCGGCGACATCCGCGAGCACGTGGCCAAGCGCATCGGCAAGCTCGCCCGGCCCAAGCGCATCATCTGGGCCGACGACCTGCCGAAGACGCGCTCGGGCAAGATCATGCGCCGCCTGCTGCGCGACATCGCCGAGGGCCGCGAGCTGGGCGACGTGACGACCCTGCGTGACCCGGACGTCATGTCGCAGCTCGAGGGGAAGATCAAGGAGCGCGGGGACGAGGATGGGTAACGTCGCCCGCAGGTCGCCGGGTGGGGTTTCCGGCGACCGGAGGGCGAAACTCCATTTCGAGGACTCGGGCGGCTCGGGGCCGCCGGTCCTCCTGATCATGGGGCTGGGGATGAACGCCACCGGCTGGTGGCGGACGATCCCCGTGCTCGTCGAAGCCGGCCTGCGGGTGATCGCGTTCGACAACCGCGGGGTGGGTCGCTCTGAGCGCGTGCCGGGCCCGTACACGGCCGCGGAGATGGCCGATGATGCGGTCTCGGTGCTCGACGCGGCGGGCGTGGAGGACGCGCACGTCTACGGCATCTCGCTCGGCGGGATGATCGCCCAGGAGGTGGCGCTGCGGCACCCGGACCGGGTGCGGGCGCTGGTGCTGGGCGCCACCACCGCGGGCGGTGACGAGCTGGTGCCGGCCGTCGAGGCGGTCAACGACTTCGTGCGGCTGCGGGCGCAGATGACCGCCGAGCACGCGGTGTGGGCGTCCGTGCCGATCAACTACGCGGCGCGCACGCGCCGCGAGGGCGGTCAGCGGATCGCCGAGGACATCGCGCAGCGCCTGCGGTTCCCGGTCGAGGCCGAGTACTACTCGGCGCAGCTCGCGGCCGCGCACGGTCATGCCGCCGCCGTGAGCGAGATCCGGGCGCCCACTCTCGTCGTCCACGGCGAGGAGGACGTGCTGATCCCGCCGGCCAACGGCGAGCGGCTGGCGGAGCTGATCCCGGGCGCCGAACTCTCGCTGTGGCCCGGCGCGGCCCACCTGTACTTCACCGACGAGCCGGAGATCGACCGCTACGTAGCCGGCTTCATCGCGCGGTCCATCCCGAGTCCAGCGTGACCGCCGCGCCGGTGAAGGCGCGCCCGCCGGGGCCGAGCAGGTAGGCGACGACGTCGGCCACCTCGGACGGCTCGAGCAGCTCCTTGATGGCCTGCGGGGCGAGGATGACGTCCTCCAGCACGCGCTCCTCCGGCATGCCGTGGGCCTCGGCCTGCGCGGCGATCTGGCTTTCGACGAGCGGCGTGCGCACGTAGGACGGGCAGACGGCGGTCGCGCGGATGCCGTGCTCGGCGCCCTCGAGCGCGAGCGTCTTGATCAGGCCGATCAGCCCATGCTTGGCCGACACGTAGGCGCTCTTGAACGGCGAGGCGACGAGCCCGTGCACCGACGCGATCGCTACGAAGCGCCCGTCACCGGATTCGCGGAGCGCCGGCCAGGCGGCGCGGGCGAGCAGGAACGGGCTCGTGAGCAGAAGGGCGATCATCGTCTCCCAGCGATCCTCGGGGAACTCCTCGACCGGGGCGACGTGCTGGAAGCCGGCGTTCGGGATCACCGTGTCGAGCCGGCCGAACTCGTCGAGCGCCTTGGCGACGGCGTCCCGATTGCCCTCCCGCGTGGTGAGGTCGGCCGCGAACGGCACACCCGGTCCATCCGGCTCGAGGTCGACGGCCAGGACCCGGGCGCCGTCGCGCTCGAGGCGCTCAGCGATCGCGCGGCCGATGCCGCTCGCCGCCCCCGTCACCAGCGCAGCCCGCTCCACGGCCGTCAGTCTTCCAGTTCGGCGAACGCGCGGCGGACCGCCAGCGGTCCGATCCCGCTGGCCACGATCTGCGTCCCCTGCTCGTCCTCGTCGAGGTCGATCGTGATCCGGTCGTGGTCCTTCTTGAGCAGGGCGAGGAGCCCGAAGGGGAAGGCGAGGATCGCGACCACGAAGACCCAGCCGGGCCAGGTCTCGCGCTCGAAGCGCAGCCGCCCGTCCCAGCGCTGGGTGAGGACGTAGCCCCAGCGCTCCATCGGCGGGACGACGAACGTCATGAGCTCGCGTGTCGTCAGCTTCGCGTCCGTGGGCGCGTGCCAGCGGACGGTGAAGGCGTAGCGGCCCGGGAACCATGGGCGGCGGCGCCGCTCCTGAGGAGGGCGGTGCGGCCGCACCGCCAGCCGCGGCAGGTCGACCTGGAGCTGGGCGAGCTCGCTCAGCAGCTTGGCCGCGTAGGCCTTCTCGACGCGCTCGTCGAGCTCCTCGACGGTCAGCCGCCCGGCCATCGCATGGCTCCGGAGCGCGTCGACCACGGCCTCGCGGTCGGCGTCGGATGCGCGAAGGTCGGGCACCCTCTCAGTATCGTCAGCCTGGACGTCGAGGGGAGGAGAGCGATGACCCTGGATATCGGGACCTATGAGGAAGCCGTCGCGGCGCACGAATGGCGCGTCCCCGCGCGCTACAACATCGCCGTCGACTGCTGCGACAAGCATCCGGCCGACAAGCTCGCGATGATCCACGAGGACTTCGAGGGCACGGTGCGCCAGATCCACTGGGGTGAGCTCCAGGAGTGGTCGAACCGCTTCGCGAACGTCCTGCGCGCCCACGGTGTAGAGCGTGGTGACCGCGTCGCGATGCTGCTCCCGCCGACCCCCGAGACCGCCGCCGCCTTCTTCGGCACCTACAAGGCCGGAGCGATCCTGCTCTCGATGTCCGTGCTCTACGGCGACGACGGGATCCGGCACCGGATCAACGACTCCGAGCCCAAGGTGCTGCTCACCAACGAGGCCAACCGGGACCGCGCGAAAGCCGACCAGGTCCTGATCCTCGACGCGGACCTGCTGGCCGGCGGCGACCCGGACTTCGACGTCGTCGACACCGCGGCCGACGACCCGGCGCAGCTCTACTACTCCTCCGGCACCACCGGGCTGGCCAAGGGCATCCTGCACGCCCACCGCTACCTGCTCGCGCACGAGGAGTTCGTCTACTGCCACGACGTGCAGGACGGCGAGCGCTTCCACGGGATGGGCGAGTGGGCATGGGCGGCCGGGATCGCCCCCCTGCTCGGGCCGTGGCGGTTCGGCGCCGTCCAGCTCGTCTACCAGCGCCAGGGCGGCTTCGATCCTCACAAGCAGCTCGACTTCCTCTCCCGCCACGAGGCGAGCAACGTCTTCACGACGCCGACGGCGATGCGCTCGATGATGTCGATCGGCGACGCGGGCACCCGGTACCCGCAGAGGTTCCGCCGCGTGTGCTCGGCCGGCGAGCCGCTGAACCCGGAGGCGATCCGCTGGTTCCGCGAGCAGTACGGGCTCACGGTGCTCGACTACTACGGGCTGACCGAGTCCTATCCGCTGGTCGCCAACTACCCGTTCATGGAGGTCCGCGAGGGCTCGATGGGCAAGCCGATGCCGGGCTGGGACGTGCAGATCCTCGACGAGGACGAGAACCCGGTGCCGCAGGGCGAGCGCGGCGAGATCTGCCTGCGCGCGCGCTCGAATCCGCACTATCCGCTCGGCTACTGGCGCAACGAGGAGGCCTCGGAGGAGACGTTCGGCGGCGAGTGGTTCCACTCCAAGGACGCGGCGCGCTTCGACGAGGACGGGTACGTCTGGTACGAGGGGCGCGCCGACGACGTGATCATCGCCGCCGGCTACCGGATCGGGCCGTTCGAGGTCGAGTCCGCGTGTCTCGAGCACGAGGCGGTGGCGGAGGCGGCCGCCGTCGCCTCGCCGGACGAGCGTCGCGGCAACGTGGTCAAGGCGTTCATCGTGCTCGCCAAGGGCCACGAGGGGTCGGACGAGCTGGTCGAGGAGATCCAGCGCTTCGTGCGCGACCGGCTGTCGGCCTACGCGTACCCCCGCCGGATCGAGTTCGTCGACGAGCTGCCGAAGACGCTCACCGGCAAGATCCGGCGGATCGAGCTGCGCCAGAAGGAGATCGAATCGGCACGGTGAGCACATCCGAGCGCGGGCCCGACGCGCTGCTGCCTCTGTGGGCGGCGCGGCTGCTGGGGTTCGCCGCGCTCGCCTCGTTGGGCGCGCTGGAGTGGCAGCGGATGATCGCCGGCCTCAGCTCCGGCCGTGCGTTGCTGTGGGTGGCGGCGGCGACCGCGGCGGGCGCGCTGGTGGTGGCGTGCGAGCGGGTGCCGGCACGGTGGTACACCGCGGCCCTGCCGGCCGCGACCGCGGCCGGGCTGCTGGCGGCGATCGCGGTGTCGGGGATCGACCTCGAGTACCTCAAGCCGCGCAACTGGGGCGAGCTGGTGGAAGGCGTCACGGGCGGCGCGCAGTCGCTCGGCACCGTGCGGATGCCCTACGAGGGCAGCGACCCTTGGCCACGCGCCGCGCTCGAGATCGGCGGGGCGCTGCTCCTGGCGCTGTCTGCGCAGCTCGCCTGCTGGCCGCGCGGCGGCAGTGCGCAGGGGTATCCGTTCCTCTCCCTCGTCGGGCTGCTCGTGCTCGTCGTGTCGCCGGTCGTCTCGCTCGGCGGCACGCGGCCGCTGCTGCTCGGGGCGGCGATCGCCGCGCTCACGGTCTGCTTCCTGTGGCTCGAGCGGCTGCCGCTGCGCCCCGGGGTCGGCGTGGCCGCGCTGCTCGGGGTGGCACTGGCCGGCGCGCTGCCGCTGGCCGCCGTCGCCGACCGCGGCGAGCCGTGGTTCGACTACAAGGCCTTCGCCGAGGGCCTCGGTCCGGACGACCCCGTGCGCTTCAGCTGGGCGCAGGACTATGGGCCGATCGACTGGCCGCGCGACGGCAACGAGGTCATGCGCATCACGTCCGACGAGCCGCACTACTGGAAGGCGGCCAACCTCTCCCAGTTCGACGGCGTCGGCTGGAAGGAGGCGGTCCCCGACGGTGACACCGACGTCGAGGACGAGCTGCGCGAGGACTGGCGGAACGCGCCGGGCTGGCGCGACTCGATCGAGGTCTCCATGCGGCGCATGCGCACCCGCGACGTGGTGGCGCCCGGCACGATCATGAAGGTCGAGAACGCGACGCGGCCGGTGCGCCCGTCGGAGGTGCCGGGGCGCTGGACGGCGAGCTCGGAGCTGCGGCGCGGCGACTCGTACACGGCCGAGGTCTACGACCCGACGCCGACGGCCGGCGAGATGCGCCAGGCCGACACCACCGGCTTCCGCGTCTCTCGCGGCGACGAGCTCCAGATCACGGTCTCGTTCCGCCCCGGATCGTCGGCCGACAGAACGCTCGCTCGGCGGGGTCGGAGAGGGGGCGGATCAAGTCGGCGGTCGTGCACTTCCGGCCGTTCGGCGACGACGCCGACCCGTACGTCACCTACCCGCAGATCCGCCGCACGCGCTACGACGCCGTCGACGAGCACGTTCCGCCGCTCGTACTACCGGCGCACGTGGGAGCTGGCCAAGCAGTTGCGCATCGGCGCTGAGACCCCGTTCGAGTACATCCTGGCCGTCAACAACTACCTCCAGGATGGCTTCGGCTACTCCGAGCGTCCGCAGCAGCCAGACCCGGGCACCGTGCCGCTCGACGCCTTCCTGATCGACACGAAGGAGGGCTACTGCCAGCACTTCGCCGGCGCGATGGCGCTGCTGCTGCGGATGGGCGGGATCCCGGCGCGCGTGGCGACCGGCTTCAGCCCCGGCGGGTTCTCGAAGCGCCGCAACGCCTGGATCGTGCGCGACACCGACGCCCACGCGTGGGTCGAGGCATGGTTCGACGAGCTCGGCTGGGTCACCTACGACCCGACGCCCGACTCGACGCCCGCCCGCTCGCAGATCGCCGCGCTCGGAGGGAGCGTCGCCGCCGATCCCGGCCTCGCCCACCGACGATGCCGAAGCTCAGGGCGGGCGGCGGCGGGCAGAGCAGCCGGGCGGCCTGCGCCCCAACCTGCTCTTCGACCCGCAGCGCAGCAACCCGGCGACGCCGCCCGGAGCGCCGGGGCAGCGGGATCGCGTGGTGGGTGTGGGCGCTGGCCGGCGCGGCCGCGCTCCTCGTCGCGATCGCCATCGCGCGCCGCTTCCGCGCCCGCCGCCGCCGCGGCCACCTCTCACCGCTCGACCGCGCGGTCGCCGAGCTCGAGGCCGCGCTGCGCCGCGCGGGCCGGCCGTTGCCGACCGGCACGACGCTGCGCCAGCTCGAAAAGCGCCTCGGGGCGCCACCGGAGGCGACCGCCTACCTGCGGGCATTGAGCGCGTCGCGCTACGGGCCGGCGCCGCAGCCGCCGACGGCGGCGCAGCGGCGGGCCTTGCGGCGCGCCCTGGCGCAGGGACTGGGCCCGGTCGGCCGCCTGCGGGCGTTCTGGGCGCTCCCGCCGCGCCCGCGGTGATACTTCGAACGGTCTCGTCGCGCCCGCCGGCGCGGACGGCCTCGTCGCGCCGGCGAACGTCAACCCCGGCATTTAGGGGAGCGGGATCGGCCGGATTGTTGCCATCGTCCTGCCCTAGGGTCACATAGCGACCCCTATCCAGGACGGCGGACGAGAAATCGCGCATCGTCCTGACTAGGTGGTCGTATGGCCACCTAGCAGGACGATGCGCCGAGATCCAGCCGCGCGGCCGGCTCACCAGCTCCCTTACCCAGCCGCAGTTGACGTTCGACCGTGTCGCCGCGGCTCAGCGCGTCAGCGCAGCCCGCCGGTCGTGCTGTCGCATCTCCGACAGGATCCGCTCCAGCCGCGGCTCGGAGGAACGATCCACGTGGTCCATCGCGGCCGCGACCGCCGGGTGGACCGATGCGATCTGGGCGTGCAGCTCGTGGGCGACGGCGCGGTAGCCGGGGTGGCCCTCGCGGCCCGAGCGCAGCTCGATCAGGTGCATCGCCTCGCGTGCGTTCATGTCGAGCACGTAGCGCACCCGGTAGCCGAGGCAGAGCGCGTACGGCGCGGCCTCGCCCATGCCGTTCTCGACCAGCCGCTCGTACTCGTGCCGCGAGCGATCGAGCGCGCGGGCGTAGAGGTCTCCGCAGCCGGCGGCCGCGACCTCCTCCGGCACGTCGGCGCCGAGGTCCGGTGAAAGCGCCTGCCACTGCACCGTGAGCATGCGGTGCCGCTGGAGGTCGCGGAACGCGCCGTAGTCGGACACCACCTCGAAGCGGTAGCGCAGCGCCTCGAACCCGCGGCCCGGGCGGTGGCGGCGGTTGCGGCGCTCGCCGACGAGGTCCGCCAGCGCGCGCGCCCGCTCCTCGGAGCCCAGCGCGTGGACCGCCTCCAGCGTCTCCTCCTCGCCGGCCGCCGTGGCCTCGAACAGCAGCGCGGCGAGCAGCCGCTCCTCGTCGCCGTCGACGTGCAGCAACCGCACTGCCGGCCCGTCGCCGGTCTCGCGACGGTCGAGCCCGAGGCGCGCGGCCCAGCGCTCGGTCGCGTCGCGGCGGCGCTCGAGATAGGCGACCCACTCGCCGCCGCGGTCGGGCCGCTCGACGCGCGAGACGAAGCTCGGCATCACGGCCTTGATCGCGTCGAGGATCATCTGGCCGTAGGCGCGCGCCTCGGGCAGCGGGTCGGCCATGAGGTGCAGGATCAGCTGCTCGTACGCCTGGCCGGTGGCGTAGATGCCCATGTGCGAGAGCGAGGCGGCGGGCAGCAGGCCGCGCAGCAGGTCATAGGCCTTGGCGTTGACCGCCCGCCGGCGCGCCGCCTCCGGCTCACCCTCGGTCGCGCGGGAACGTCTCGTCCGCCCACGCCCGCACGCGCGGGAGCGCCTGCGCGTACGCGTCGAACAGCGCGTCCATCGCCGCCTCGTACTCCGGGCCGAGGACCTCGTCGCGGTAGTAGCGATAGCCGCCGCCCGGCATCGGTGCGTCATAGGCGATGTAGCGCGTGGACTGCTCGAGATAGGCGGCCAGGCGCGGCCGCTGCAGCGTCTTCGTGAGGATGTTCGAGACCCACTCGCAGGCGACATGAGCGCCGCCCAGCTGGGCCACGGAGTCGTCCCCGTAGCCGACGAAGATCCGCTCGTACAGCTCGGCCGCCCGGCGGCCCTCCTCCGCCTCCCAGCCGCGGCCTTCGGCGGCCGGCAGCGAGTCCGCGAACTCGTCGAGGAACAGGCGCCGCAGCGTGCCCGGATAGCGCGAGTAGCGCGCGAACAGCGCGCCCTTCACCGTCTCCGGCAGGTTCACGAGCGCGAACACCGGACCGTCCAGCGACGTCACGTGCGGAGCCAGCCGGGCCCGCTCGGTCGCGCTCAGATCATCGGTCGGGTAGCGCACGGGACGGCCACCCTAGCGCGGCCCCACGACGCCATCGTGGCCCACGAGCGCGAGCCGCACGGGCTCGAGGCGCTTGACGTCCATCGCTTCCTCTAGTGGCGCGGCTCCAGACGCCACGTGGCCATCGGATTCGTCGGCGGCGCGGCTCCAGGACGCCGTCGAGACGTCACGATGCACGCTCCGCGCTCGCCGCGGTTACACCGCAATCTGCACGTTCTCGTTCACGTGAGCCCTGCGTCCAGGCGCTCGCCGCCACGAGCCGCCGGTCGACGTCCACCTCCTCGGCGTCGACCCCGAGCGCGAGGCCGAACTTCGCGTTGATCGCGAAGTCGTCCGAGCCGTCGCGGACGTCGTACACGGCGCGCTCCACGGTCCCGGTCCGGACCGTGCGCGCGATGAGCAGCCGGAGCTCGCGCGCGACGGCCGGCGGCCACGGCAGCCGCCGCGAGAGCAGCGGCTCGGCGGCCGCGCGATTGCCCGGGTCGCGCAGGTCGAGCCGGCCGACAGTCTCGACGAGCTGATCGTCCCGCGCGCCGCGCTCGACGGTGCGGAAGGCGATCTCGCGCGGGCCGCCGGCATCGCGCGTCAGCTCGACGATGGCGTCGCCCGTCGACGGCCCCTCGAAGCGCGGGTCGGCGCCCGGCGCCCAGACCTTCGAGCTCAGCGCGTCGAGCCGGGCGCGCACGTAGTAGGTGGTCAGCCCGCGGCCGACCCGCACGCCGGCGGCGGCTCGGGCCGTCGACTCGACCGCCATCAGCTTGATGCCGCCCGCGCCCGTCGACACCTCGCCGGCCAGCACCGCGCCGGCGTCGCCGAAGCGCCACGTGGGCTCGACGTCGTCACGGTCCTCGGCCTTCAGGAACCGCACGGCCGACTCGGCGTCCGCGAACTCCCATGCCTTGCCGAACCCGAGCCCGTAGTCGAGCTTGCCGTCGGCGCCCACGTCGACCCCGAGCGGGCTCGCCTCGACGCCGACGCCCACCGTCGCGCCCAGCTCCCGCCGTTCCGCGTGGGTGATCAGCACCGACCCGTCGGAGCGCCGGGCGGCCGTCCAGCCATCGTCCGCGCCCAGCCGGATCGAGGCCACCGTGAACGTCAGTCCCTCGCCGCGCGTGTGCTCGTCGACCGTGCACGGCGCGAGACCCGCCGCAGCGGCGTCCGACGCGCGGCACACGTCGCCCGCCACGATGCAGATGCCCGTCCGCACCCCACCCGCCACGGCCTCCGCGATCGTGCCCAGTCCGACCACCGCGCCCGCGCCGGCCAGCGCTGCCGCCACGAGAGCGAGCATCGCGGTGTACTCGGCGGTCGTCTGGCCGGTCGGCTCGCTGAGGCGCACACCCGAGGTAGGCGCGCCACGCGAGAACTCGCCCCCGGCCGCGCGCCGCACCGGCAACGTCAACTGCGGCTTGTAAGGGAGCGGGCTCGGATGCCGGTGCAATTCGTCACTCTCGATGGGGCCGCGCAGTCGAGTGTGACGTTCTGCATCGCATGCGTGCAGAACTCAACACGCCTCGTCCGCCGATGCGTCGAGAGTGACGTTTCGCCCGCCCAGCCACCTCCCCTACCCAGCCGAAGTTCGTCCCGGCGGCTACACCAGAGAGATCAGCGCCGCCCCGGCGTCGCGCGCAACCTCGAACACCGGCTCGGGATACACGCCGAGGAAGACCGTCGCCAGGGCGCACACCACGGCGACGAACACCAGCTCGGGCTGCCGATGGCGCGAGGGCCGCTCGGCGACCTCGGCGTCCGCCTCCTGCGAGCCGCCGGCGATCGCCGGCCGCCCTCCGGGCACGCGCCCGGGTCTCAGGGCGACCGCCTCGGACGGCGAGCGCATCCAGACGGCGGCGACCACCCGCAGGTAGTAGGCGAGCGAGATCGCCGAGCCGATCACGATCGCCACGGCGAGCCAGCCGTACTCGTTGTCCACGGACGCCTGGATCAGGTACAGCTTGCCGAAGAAGCCGGCCGTGGCCGGGAAGCCGGCCAGGCCGAGCATGGCGATCGTCATCGGCCACGCGAGCAGCGGCCGGTCGGCGCCCACCCCGTAGAGGCCGGAGATGTCGTCTCCCAGCCCGGTCTCGCGCTCGCGCGCGACGATCACGGCGAACGCGGCGAGGTTCATCACCGTGTAGGCGATCAGGTAGAAGACCGTCGCCTGCACGCCCAGCCGCGTCGACACCACGACGCCGGCGAGCATGTAGCCGGCCTGCGCGATCGACGAGTAGGCGAGCATCCGCTTCAAGGACGACTGCCCGATCGCGCCCACATTGCCGACCGCGATCGTGATCAGCGCGAGCACGGCCAGCGCCGGGCCCCACGTCGTGGCCTGGCCGATCAGCGCGACGTCGAACAGCCGCAGCATCACGCCGAACGCCGCCGCCTTGGTGGCCACGGCCATGAAGCCGGTGACCGGGGTCGGCGCGCCCTCGTAGACGTCCGGCGTCCACTGGTGGAAGGGCGCCACGGAGGCCTTGAACGCCAGGCCTGCGATCACCAGCGCGATGCCGGTGTAGAGCAGCACGTCCGACTGCGCCGCCTCGGCGATGCCCGCGTAGTCGGTCGACCCCGTCGCGCCGTAGAGCATCGCCAGGCCGTAGAGCAGCGTCGCCGAGCCGACCGAGCCGACGATCAGGTACTTCAGGCCCGACTCGAGCGACGGCTCGCGCCGCATGTGCGTCGCGCACAGCACATACAGGGGGATCGAGAGCAGCTCGAAGCCGAGGAACAGGGCGACCAGGTTCTGGGCCGCGACGAGCACGACCATGCCGAGCACCGAGCTCAGCAGCAGGGCGTAGTACTCGCCCTCACCGGCCTCGAACACCGCGCGCGAGCGCCACGACAGCAGCACCGCGGCGATGCCGCCGCCGCAGAACACCATCGTCAAAGACAGCGTGAGGTCGTCGATAACCAGCGCGCGCTCGACGACCTCGACATTGGCGCCCCACTGCCAGATCCCGAGCCCGGCGGCGGCCGCCAGCGTGATCACGGCCAGAGCCGGCACCACATGGCGGCGCACGAACCCCGAGCGCAGGAGCCCGACGAGCAGCACGATGCACGCGCCGCCCGCCAGCGCCACGAGCGGGGAGAGCGCCTCCCAGTCGATGACGGGGGCCTTCGGCGTCAACGCGCCCCTCCGGTGACCGCTTGCGACGCCGCCTGCACGGCCGGCTCGCCGGCGTCGATCGCCCGCTGCGGGAACAGCGCGAAGGCGACGATGGCGAGCACCAGCGGCACGATCACGAGCGCGTCGCGCAGCGACATCTCGAACGAGGTCACGGCCGGACCCTGCCGGTTGTGCATCGCGCGGATGTAGAAGCGCAGCGCGTAGACCGACGCGAGCACGACGCCGGTGGAGGCGATGATCGCGATCGCGAGCTTGGAGTCGAAGACCCCGAAGAGGATCAGGAACTCGCCGACGAAGTTCGCCGAGCCGGGCATGGCCAGCGTGGCGAGCGTGACGATCATGAACAGCGTCGCCAGCACCGGGGCCCGGAACGCGATCCCGCCCATGTCGCGCAGGTCCTCCGAGCCGCCCGCCCGCGCCGCCAGCAGGGCGATGATGAGGAACAGCGGCGCCACCACGAGGCCGTGGTTGACCGCCTGCAGCAGCGCGCCCTGCGCGCCCAAGGCCTCGGGATCGAGCGCGAAGATCCCGAGCGTGATGAACCCGAGCTGGGCGATCGACGAGTAGCCCAGGATGAGCCGCACGTTGGTCTGCGTGAAGGCCTGGATCGAGCCGTAGAGGATCGAGAGCAGCGCCAGGATCAGGATGATCATCTGCCAGTCCGCGGCGGCGTCCGGGAACAGCGGCAGCACGATCCGCAGGAAGCCGTAGGCGGCCACCTTCGACACCACGCCGGAGAACACGGCCAGCGCCGGCAGCGGCATGTTGCGGTAGGCGTCCGGCATCCAGCCGTGGAACGGGAAGGCCGGCATCTTGATCAGGAAGGCGAGCGCGAAGGCGGAGAACAGCAGCTTCTGCGTGTCCTCGCCGACCAGGTTCCGCTCCAGGAACGCGAGCGAGAAGCTGATCTGATCGATGCCGCCCGGGCTGCTCAGCACGGCCGTGGCGACGGCCGCGGCGAGCATGAGCAGCGAGCCGACCAGCGTGTAGATGACCATCTTGATCGCCGCCTGCACACGCTCCGGCCCGCCCCACTGGCCGAGCAGGAAGTAGAACGGCACCAGCATCAGGTCGAAGAAGAGGACGAACAGCGCCAGGTCCTGGGCCAGGAACGCGCCCAGAACGGCGGTCTCGGCGATCCCGAAGTGGACGGCGAACAGCTTCGGCCGCACCGGCGGGCGCAGCACCAGCCACAGCGCCGACGCCGCGAACAGCAGCGCGGTCAGGGCCACGAGCCAGAGGTTCAGTCCATCGACGCCGAGCGCATAGCGGATCCCCATCTCCTCGATCCACGCGTCGCTGGTGACGTACTGGAGGCCGCCCCCGGGCTCGAAGTCGGCGACCATGATCACCACGTAGCCGAGCGGCACGAGCGCGCCGACGAGCGCGAACAGCGGCGCCACCGCCCGCGGGGCGATCGCGCCGAGGACCGCCAGCAGGAGCGGCCAGAAGATGAGGATCGACAGGTGGATGGTCATGCGGAGATCAGGAAGTAGGCGCCGAGCGACGTGACGCCGACCAGCAGCAGCGCGGCGTAGTAGCGCAGGTAGCCGGTCTGTATCCCGCGCACCGCGGCGGAGGCGAGCCGCACGACGCCGGTTGCGCCGCCCACCAGCGCGCCGTTGACGACCAGGCGCTCGAACGTGGTGTTCGCGAAGCGCCCGAGCCAGGCGGCCGGCCGCACGATCAGCAGGTCGATCGCCTCGTCGAAGTACCACTTGTTGACGAAGAACGTGTGCAGCGGCGCGAAGCGCGCCTGCAGCCGCGCCGGCACCTCCGGGCGCCGCACCCACAGCGTGTACGCGACGAAGATGCCGCCGAGCGCGATGACGGCGCCGGCGACCATGCCGGCCACGGTCAGCGCGCCGGACGGCTCGAGCTCCTCGTAGATGCTCGAGTCGTGGAACGTCGGCTCGAGGAAGTGGTGCAGCGACTCGTTGATCTCGGGGACCTGCGGGATCCCGCCGAGGATCGCCAGCACCGCCAGCGCCCCCATCGCGATCTTCATCGGGAACTCGCGCTCGGCGATGTGGTGCTCGGGGCCGGGGAAGCCGACGTCGGTGTCCTCGATCTCGCCGGTCATCGGGTTGGCCGGATGCTCGGCGTGGAAGAGGTGGCCGTGCTCGAGCTCGCGGGCCTCCTCGCAGGGCTCGCCGTAGAACGCCCGGAAGATCATGCGGAACGTGTAGACCGCGGTCAGGAACGAGCCGAGGTATCCGAGCACGCCGAGCACGGTGTGCCAGTCCTCGCGCGCGAGCATCAGCGCGAGGATCTCGTCCTTGGAGAAGAAGCCCGAGAACGGCGGCACGCCGGAGAGGGCGAGGCCGCCGATGACCATGCAGATGAAGGTGAACGGCATCGCGCGCCGGAAGCCGGACATGCGGTCGAGATTCTGGACGCCGGCCATCGCCGCGATCACCGAGCCGGCCGCCATGAAGAGCAGCGCCTTGAAGAAGGCGTGCGTCATCAGGTGGAACATGCCGGCGGCGTAGGCCGCCGACGAGGCGGCCATGACCATGTAGCCGATCTGCGACATCGTCGAGTAGGCGATGACGCGCTTGAGGTCGGTCACCACGAGGCCGATCGTGGCCGCGACCAGCAGCGTCAGGCAGCCGACGATCGCGCCGACGTCGGCCGCGATCGGCGCCTGCTCGAACAGCGGGTGCATGCGCACGATCAGGTACACGCCGGCGGTGACCATCGTGGCGGCGTGGATCAGGGCGGAGACCGGCGTCGGGCCCTCCATGGCATCCGGGAGCCACGTGTGGAGCGGGACCTGGGCGGACTTGGCGAAGGCGCCGAGCAGCAGCAGGCAGCAGCCCGCGACGAGGTCGGCGTCGTTGCGGCGTGAACGCGTTGCCGACCTCCTCGAACGCGCGCAGGAAGTCGAGCGATGCCGGTACCGCGGAAGATGAAGAAGGCGCCGAGCACGAGGCCGACGTCGCCGGCCACGTTGATCACGAACGCCTTGATGCCGGCCTCGGTGGCGGTCGTGCGCCGGTACCAGAACGAGATCAGGAGGTACGAGGCGGCGCCGACGAACGCCCAGCCGACGATCAGGATGAAGAAGTTCGCGGCCTCGACCAGCAGCAGCATGCTGAAGACGAAGAAGTTCAGGTACGAGAAGAAGCGCGCGTAGCCGCGGTCGCCGCCCATGTAGGCGACCGAGTAGAGGTGGATCAGCATCGAGACGCCGGAGACGATCAGCATCATCAGGACGCTCAGCGGATCGAGCAGGATCGAGACCTGCGCGTCGACCCCCGACGTGACGGCGTAGTCCCAGCCGACGGCGACGACCTGGCGGCCGTCGAGCTCGATGTAGGCCCCGATCGCGGCCAGGAACGAGAGCGCGATCGCCGCCGTGCCGATCACGCCGTGCAACCGACCGAGCGCGAGCTTCGAGGTGAGCGCGATGACGACCGTGCCGGCCAGCGGGAACGCCAGCACCAGCCAGCCGTACGTCTCCAGGCTCATCCCTGCAGCTCTCTCAGCTCGTCCACGTCGATCGGCAGCCGCCGCCGGAACAGCGCCACGATCAGGCCGAGCCCGACCGCCACCTCGCACGCCGCCACGACCATCACGATCAGGGCGAACATCTGGCCGTCCATGTTCCCGTGCGCGCGCGAGAAGCCGACCAGCGCGAGGTTGGCCGCGTTGAGCATCAGCTCGATGCAGAGCAGGATCACCAGCGGGTTGCGCCGCACGAGCACGCCCCCGGCGCCGATCGCGAAGATGAGCGCGGAGACGACCAGGTACCAGACGAGCGGCACGCCCCTATCTCCGCGGCGACCCCGCCGCCTCGATCATCGTGCCTGGGGTCGCCTCTGGCAGGTCGCCACGCATCACGTCGGCCACCGAGACCTCGCCGGCCTCGGGCAGGCCGGTCCGGCGGCGGGCCAGGATCACCGCGCCGACGGCCGCGATCAGCAGCAGCAGCGAGGCGATCTCGAACGCGACCAGGAAGCGCGTGAGGAACAGCTCGCCGACCTGCTCAGGTGTGCCGAAGCCCACCTCGTAGGGCGCGCCGTCGCTCTCCAGCGCCGTCAGCGCCGTACCCACGAGCGCGATCGTCAGCTCCACGAACAGCGCGAGCGCGAACAGGACCGAGGCGAAGCGCAGCGTCGAGCCGGTCGAGGTGCTCAGCGGCTCCCCGGAGCCGCCGACGTAGGCGACCACGAAGACGTACAGCACCATCACCGCGCCCGCGTAGACCACGACCTGCGCGGCGGCCACGAACTCGGCCCGCAGCAGCAGGAAGAGCGCCGCCAGCGCCAGCAGGTGGCAGACCAGCGCGAGCACGGCGTAGAACGGGTTGCGGAGCGCGACAGTGCCCACCGCGCCGGCCACAGCGCCGATCGCCGCGATGAAGAACAGGACCTCCGCCATGAACAGCGCGTGATGCTACGAGGTTCCCGCCGCCTAGGACGGCAGGCCCCACTTCGGCATCGCCGAGAGCCCGCCCCTCGCGATCGCCAGCTCCGTGTCGCGCGTCCGGCGACTCGTCGCGTAGGGCGGCATCTTCCACGGATGGCGGGCGATCGTGCCGTAGTGCTCGCGCACGTAGGCCACGAGATCGCCGCGGTGCTCGGGGCACGCGTAGCGGGTCGGGCCGAGCGGCCCGCGGCCGTGCCAGACCAGCCAGCGCTCCGCGTCGAGGTACTCGCCGAACACGAGCTCGCGCAGCCCGCGCTCCAGGCTGCGCTGGGCCTCGGGGTCGGGCGGGGTGTCACAGAACTGGCAGCGGAAACGCACGCGGACCGGCACGGAGCGGATGGTAGGGCTAGAGTGCGCCGAGTCCCCTGGCGTCAGGAGGAGGAGCAATGGCGCACGGCGGCGACCCGCCGCCAGGTCCGTTCCCGCTGCCCGTGCGTGGCGACGCGGGCCCGCGCCCCGAGGGCGACCGCCGGTCGCGCTACTGCTACCTCTTCGACGTCGACGAGGAGCTCGCGGGTGACCTCGACCTGCGGATGCGGCTCGTCGCGCGCCCGATGGTCACCGCCCGCGTGGAGGAGATCTCCGCCGGCGAGTTCGACCTGATCCCGCTCTTGGCGCAGCTGCGCGGCGGGCTCGGGCTGATGATCGTCGACGGGATCATCGCCCTCGACGTGCAGGTCGGCGACCGCACCGCATCAGAGCTCGTCGGCGCGGGCGACCTGCTCGCGTCATGGACCAGCGCCGGCGACGTCGTGCTGCTGGCCTCGGAGACGTACTCGCGCGCGCTCGTGCGCACGCGCGTGGCGATCCTCGACGAGGCCTTCGCCGAGCGCATCCGGCCGTGGCCGCAGGTCCTGCACGCCCTCTTGCGGCGCGCGGTCCGCCGCACGATGGAGCTCAACGTCCACCGGGCGGCGACCTGCCACCCGCGGGCGGACGCGCGGATCGCGCTGCTGCTCTGGCACCTCGCCGAGCGCTGGGGGATCGTGGTCGCGGACGGGATCCTCGTGCCGCTGCCGCTGACCCACCGGCTGATCGGGCAGCTCGTCGGCGCCGAGCGGCCGTCGGTGTCGCACGCGCTCGCCCGCCTGTCGAGCGCCGGGCTCGTCACGCGCGACCCGAACGGCCTCGTGCTGCACGGAACCGCCGCCCATCACATCGCCTGCCTCGTCGACCGCAGCGAGGAGCAGTCCGCGAGCGGATGAGCGGCATGGAGTTCACCCCGCGGCAGGCCGAGACGGAGCAGCTGACCGTGCACGTCATCTGGATGACGAGCGGGCTGGGCTGCGACGGCGACACCGTCGCCATGACCGCGGCCACGAACCCCTCGCTCGAGGACCTGCTCAACCGGGCGCTGCCAGGGATGCCGGGCGTGGCGCTCTACAACCCGTTCCTCGCCGTCGAGAGCGGCGAGGAGTTCATGCGTGCCTGGTACGACGCCGAGGCCGGGAAGCTCGACCCGTTCATCCTCGTGCTCGAGGGCTCGGTGCCCAACGAGCAGATCAACGGCGACGGCCACTGGGCCGCGCTCGGCACCGATCCGGTCACGGGCCAGCCGATCACGACCAACGAGTGGATCGACCGCCTGGCGCCGCAGGCGGCGATCGTGTTCGCCGTCGGTACCTGCGCCACCTACGGCGGGATCCCGGCGATGCGGAACAACCCGACCGGAGCGATGGGCCTGCGCGACCACCTCGGCCACGACTGGCGCTCTCGGCTCGGGCATCCGATCGTGAACCTCCCCGGCTGCCCGGCGCAGCCCGACAACATCACCGAGACGCTGCTCTACCTGGTGCTCCAGCTCGCCGGGACGACCGCGCCGATCGAGCTCGACGACCAGGGCCGGCCGGCGTGGCTGTTCGAGCGCACGGCCCACGAGGTCTGCAACCGCGCCGGCTTCGCCGAGCAGGGCGAGTACGCGGACCGGCTCGGCGACGAGCCGAGCTGCCTCGTCAAGTTCGGCTGCAAGGGCCCGGTCGTCAAGTGCAACGTCCCGGCGCGCGGCTGGATGAACGGGATCGGCGGCTGCCCCAACGTGGGCGGCATCTGCATCGCGTGCACGATGCCCGGGTTCCCCGACAAGTACCTGCCGCTGATGGACACCGGCCCCAAGGTGAAGGCCATCGCGACGGTGTCGCGCTTCGCCTACGGCCCGCTGCTCAAGCAGCTGCGCGATCCAGAGCATGAAGCGGCGCTACGACATCGAGCCCGAGTGGCGCCGTCCCGGCGCCGAGCTCGTGAGCGGCTACGAGCCGCGCTGGTAGACGCCCCGTAATCCTGATTACCTGTCGGTTGCCCCGCGGCCTCCGGAGCGCAAGGGTGGTCGACTATGTGCCTGGCCATCCCAGGCAGGGTCGTCGAGGTGGTCGATGTGGGCAACCGGCTCGCAAAGGTCGACGTCGCCGGTGTGCAGCGCACGATCAACATCGGCCTGCTCGACGACGACGGCGACGGCGCCCAGCCGGGCGACTGGGTGCTGATCCACGTCGGCTTCGCCCTCTCGAAGGTGGACGAGGCGGAGGCGGAGGCGACGATCAAGCTGCTCGAGGGCATGGGGGCCGACTACGAGCAGGAGCTCGCCGAGCTGAGAGCGAGCGTGATCGAGTGAGTGACTGCGGGCCTGGCGACGTCTGCATCACGTGCGGCGACGTCGCGGTCGAGATGCGGGTCGTCCGGCTCGACGGCGACCTCGCCGTCTGTGAGGCGGCCGACGGTGACGTGCGGGCGGTCGAGGTCGCGCTGCTCGAGGGGATCGAGGAGGGCGACACGCTGCTGGTCCACGCCGACGTCGCGCTGGTGCGCGTATGAAGTACGTCGACGAGTACCGCGACGCGGAGCTCGGGCAGGTGCTGGCCGGCCAGATCCTGGCGACGGTCGAGCCGAGTCGCCACTACAAGGTGATGGAGGTGTGCGGCGGGCACACCCACTCGATCTACAAGTACGGGATCGACGACCTGCTGCCGGAGAACGTCGAGCTCGTGCACGGCCCCGGCTGCCCGGTCTGCGTGATCCCGATGGGGCGCGTCGACGACGGCATCGCGCTTGCGCACGAGCCCGGCGTCATCTTCACCTGCTTCGGCGACATGCTGCGCGTGCCCGGCTCGCGGGGCACACTGCTCGAGGCCAAGGCGGCGGGCGCCGACGTGCGCATGGTCTACTCGCCGCTCGACGCGCTGCGGATCGCCAAGCAGAACCCCGACCGCGAGGTGATCTTCTTCGCGATCGGCTTCGAGACGACGGCGCCGTCGACCGCGCTGACGCTCAAGCGCGCCAAGGCCGAGGGCGTGCCCAACTTCAGCTGCGTCTGCAACCACGTGACGATCGTGCCGCCGCTGCGCGCGCTGCTCGAGTCGCCCGACATGCGGCTCGACGGCTTCATCGGCCCCGGCCACGTCTGCACCGTGGTCGGCGCGCGGCCGCTCGCGTTCATCCCCGCCGACTACGGCCGCCCGGTCGTGATCTCGGGCTTCGAGCCGCTGGACATCCTGCAGTCGATCCAGATGATCCTGCGCCAGCTCGCCGATGGCCGCTGCGAGGTCGAGAACCAGTACAAGCGCGTCGTCCCGCACGAGGGCAACACGAAGGCGCTCGAGGTGATGGCCGAGGTGTTCGAGCTGCGCCCGCACTTCGAGTGGCGCGGGCTCGGGTTCATCTCCCAGAGCGCCCTTCGCCTGTCCGACGCCTATGCGGAGCTCGACGCCGAGCAGCGCTTCAGCGTGCCCGGCGTCCGCGTGGCCGACCCGAAGGCCTGCCAGTGCGGCGAGGTCCTGAAGGGCGTCATCAAGCCGTGGGAGTGCAAGGTGTTCGGCACCGCCTGCACGCCCGAGCACGCGATCGGGACGTGCATGGTGTCGCCGGAGGGCGCCTGTGCCGCCTATTACAACTACGGGAGGTTCGCGCGTGAGCGTGTCCTCTCGTGAAGAGAGGATCCTCGGGATCATCGAGACCGCTCGCGCGAAGCGGCCGCGCTTCAAGGACGAGCGGATCACGATGGCGCACGGCGCCGGCGGGAAGGCGACGCAGACGCTGATCGAAGGGCTGCTGGCGCCCGCCTTCGGGATCGAGGAGCTGGCCGACGCGGCGCTGCTCGACGATGTCGCCCTCACGACCGACTCGTTCGTGGTCAAGCCGCTGCGCTTCCCGGGCGGGTCGATCGGCGAGCTGGCCGTCAACGGGACGGTCAACGACCTGGCGATGGCGGGGGCGCGGCCGCTCGCGCTGAGCCTCGCGCTGATCCTCGAGGAAGGGCTCGAGGCGCAGACCCTGCGCGGCGAGGTCGAGGCGATCGCCGCCGCCGCGGAGGCCGCCGGCGTGCAGGTGACGACCGGAGACACCAAGGTGGTCGAGCGCGGGCACGCCGACGGCATGTACGTCTGCACGACGGGCGTCGGCGCGCGCGATCCGCGCGCCGAGCTGTCCCCGAGCGCGGTGCGGCCGGGCGATCGGATCCTCGTCTCCGGCCCGATCGGCGCCCACGGCACCGCGATCATGCTCGCGCGCGGCGAGCTCGGCCTCGACGCCGACATCGAGTCCGACACACGCCCGCTGTGGGCCGCCGTCGACGCGATCCTCGGGCCGGACGTGCACTGCCTGCGCGACGCCACGCGCGGCGGCGTCGCGTCGGTGCTCAACGAGATCGCTCGCGCCTCCGGCGTGGCGATGGCGATCGACGAGGCGTCGGTGCCCGTCGACCCCGCCGTCGCGGGCGCCGCGGAGCTGCTGGGGATCGATCCGATGTACGTCGCCAACGAAGGCGTGTTCGTCGCCTTCGTGGCTCCGGAGTCCGCGGCGCTGGCCGCGCTCCGCGAGGTGGACGGCTGCGAGCGCGCGGCCGAGATCGGTGAGGTGAAGACGGAGCCGCCCGGGATGGTGCTGGTGAACACGGCGTTCGGCGGCCGGCGGGTGATGGACCAGCTCGTCGGTGACCCGCTGCCGCGGATCTGCTGAGAGGGGAGTGACATGGCCGCAACGGAGTTCGTACCGAACCAGGCCAAGACGGAGGGGATCACCGCACATGTGATCTGGCTCACCACGGGCCTCAGCTGCGAGGGCGACAGCGTGGCGATGACCGGCGCCACGAACCCCAGCCTCGAGGACATCATCACGGGCGCCATCCCCGGCATGCCGCGGGTCGTCGTGCACAACACCGTGCTGGCCGTCGAGTCGGGCCAGGAGTTCATGCAGGCGTGGTACGACGCCGAGGACGGCAAGCTCGACCCGTTCGTCCTGGTGCTCGAGGGCTCGGTGCCGAACGAGAAGATCAACGGCGACGGCTACTGGACCGGGATGGGCGTCAACCCCGAGAACGGGCAGCCGATCACGACCAACGAGTGGATCGACCGACTCTCCCCCAAGGCGGCGGCGGTGGTCGCGGTCGGCACGTGCGCCACCTACGGCGGCATCCCGGCGATGAAGAACAACCCGACCGGGGCGATGGGACTGGCCGACTACCTCGGCTGGAACTGGAAGTCGAAGGCCGGCATCCCGATCGTCAACATCCCCGGCTGCCCGGCGCAGGGCGACAACATCACCGAGGTCCTGATGTACCTCGTCTTCGCGCTGGCGGGCATGGCGCCGCTGCCGGAGCTCGACGACCAGCTGCGGCCGAAGTGGCTCTTCGGCCGAACGGTGCGCGAGGGGTGCAACCGCGCCGGGTTCACCGAGCAGGGCAACTTCGCGACGGAGTACGGCTCGGATCCCCGCTGCCTGGTCAAGCTCGGCTGCAAGGGCCCGGTGGTCAAGTGCAACGTGCCCGTGCGCGGCTGGATCAACGGCATCGGCGGCTGCCCGAACGTCGGCGGCATCTGCATGGCCTGCACGATGCCGGGCTTCCCCGACAAGTACATGCCGTTCATGGATCCGGACCCGTGGGGCAACGCGGGCGCGAACTTCCAGAAATTCACCTACGGCCCCGTCTTCCGCTACATGCGCAAGCGCAATCTCGACGAAGAACTTCGATATCGAGCCGGAGTGGCGTCACAACAAGCCGGTATTGACCACCGGCTACCAGAAGCGGTGGTGAGGAGCGGACATGGCTACAGCTGAGACGCCCGTCGAGAAGAAGGTCGCCGTCAAGGAGATGTCCTGGGATCCGGTGACCCGGATCGTCGGCAGCCTGGGCATCCACACCGAGATCGACTTCGCCAACCAGCAGGTGCTCAAGTGCTACAGCACCTCGATGATCTTCCGCGGCTTCGACATCTTCATGAAGGGGATCGATCCGCGCGACGCCCACTTCATCACCAGCCGGATCTGCGGCATCTGCGGTGACAACCACTGCACGTGCTCGTGCCTGAACCAGAACATGGCCTACGGGGTCAAGCCGCCGCCGCTCGGCGACTACGCGTTCAACCTCGCCGAGTCGGCCGACTTCATGTTCGACCACGCGATCTTCAACGACTGCATGGCGAACGTGGACTACTCCGAGCAGGTGGTCAAGGACACCAACCCGAGCCTGCTCAAGCGGGCCGAGGAGACGTCGGCGCCGCACTCGGACATCCACGGCTACAAGACGATCGCCGACATCATGCGGGCGCTCAACGCGTTCACCGGCAGCTTCTACCTGGAGACGCTGCAGGTGGCCCGCTACACGCGCGAGATGTACTGCCTGTTCGGCGGCCGCCACACGCACCCCTCGACGATCATGCCCGGCGGCTGCAGCGCCGACATCACGCACCAGACGCTGACCGACTACTACGTGCGCCTGATGCGCTACATGGACTACTGCAAGCGCACGGTCCCGATGCACGACGACCTCTATGACTTCTTCTACGAGGCGCTGCCGGGGTACGAGCAGGTCGGCTATCGCGATACCGACCTGGTGTGCTGGGGCGCCTTCGACGACCCGCAGTACGTCGACTACAGCTACCGCAACATGACCGAGTGGGGGCGGCGGCGGTTCGTCACGCCCGGCCTCGTCTTCAAGGGCGAGCTGATCACCACCGACCTCGTCGAGATCAACCTCGCGATCCGCATCCTCCTCGGCTCCTCGTACTTCGACGACTGGACCAACGAGGAGACCTTCGTCAGCCACGATCCGCTCGGCAACCCGGTCGACAAGCGCCACCCGTGGAACAAGGTGACGCTGCCCAAGCCGCAGGCGCGCGACTGGGCCGACAAGTACTCGTGGGTCGCCTCGCCGCGGATGTACGACAAGCGCAACGACAACTTCGTCGCCAACGACACGGGCGGCGGGCCGTTCGCGCGCCAGTGGGTGACGGCGAAGGCCGGGCTGGTCGACATCGGCTACCTCAAGGCCACCGGCGAGAGCATCCAGATGGTGCTGCCCAAGACGGGGTTCATGCCCGAGATGGAGCTCGAGTGGAAGATCCCGAAGTGGTCCAACGCGATCGAGCGCCAGCGCGCGCGCAGCTACCACCAGGCGTACTCGGCGCTCGTCGGGCTCTACAACCTCGAGCAGGCGCTCAAGGAAGTCCGGGCCGGCCGGACGAAGTCGTGGAACGACTTCAAGGTCCCGGAGTCGGCCATCAGCGTCGGCTTCCACGAGGCGGCGCGCGGCGTGCTCTCGCACCACATGGTCATCCGCGAGGGCAAGATCGCCAACTACCAGCCGTACCCGCCGACGCCGTGGAACGGCAACCCGCGCGACGTGCACGGGACGCCCGGCCCGTACGAGGACTCGGTGCAGAACACGCCGATCTTCGAGGAGAACGGCCCCGAGAACTTCAAGGGGGTCGACATCATGCGGGCCGTCCACAGCTTCGACCCGTGCCTGCCCTGCGGCGTGCACATGTACGGCAAGGGCAAGGTCCGCAAGGTCGTCCACACACCGACGGGGATGTGCTGACCTCCGAGGAACTCATCGAGCGGGTCCAGGCGCTGACCGCGCAGCTCGAGGCGATCGAGGACTTCCGCGCGCGCGCCGTGGCGGACGAGCTCGTGGCCTCGATCATCCAGCTCTACGGGGCCGGACTCGAGCGCATCGTCGAGGCCCTCCACGAGCCCGGCGCGAGCGCCGCCGATGTGTACCAGCGCCTGGTCGACGACGGCGTGGTGGCGAGCCTGCTGCTCATCCACGGCCTCTACCCGGTCGACCTCGAGACGCGGGTGCTCGAGGCGCTCGAGAGCGTGCGGCCGTACATGGAGTCGCACGGCGGCGACGTCGAGCTGCTCGCCGTCGAGGACGGCGTCGCGCGGATGCGGCTGGTCGGCCACTGCGAGAGCTGCCCCGCGTCGGAGTCGACGCTGGAGCTCGCGATCAAGAAGGCGCTCGAAGAGACGGCGCCCGACCTCGAGGGCCTCGAGGTCGAGGGCGTGACCAGACCGGAGTTCGAGCTGCCGGTCATCCAGTCGAACGGCGCGCCGCACGCGTGGACGGACCTCGAGGGCGACCCGCCGGCGGTCGGGGGCACGGCGCCCATGACGGTCGGCGGCGCGGAGGTCCTGGTGGCCAATGTCGGCGGAACGCTGCTCGCCTACCGCAACGCCTGCGGCTGGTGCCGGATGCGGCTCGACGCCGCCGCCATGACCCCGGGCGGCACGCTCACGTGCCCGTCCTGCGAACGGCGCTTCGAGCTGCGCCGCGCGGGGCGCTCGCCCGACGACGACGCGCTCCAGATCGCGCCGGTACCGCTGCTGCGCAAGGAGGGCCGCGTGCGGGTGGCGGTCGCCTGATGGACCCCGCGCTGGTCGCCGGACTGCGGCGCTTCGTGCGCGAGCCGCCGGGCTCGCGGCCGCCGCCGGCCGACGGCCCGCGCTGCGAGCTCTGCCCGCTGTCGCTGGCGGAGGACCACAAGCACCTGCTCGACCTCGAGGAGCGGCGCATCGTGTGCGTGTGCCCGACCTGCTGGTCGATCCGCTCCGGCGAGGCGCGCTACCGGCCGACGGGCTCGCGGACGCTGTGGCTCGAGCCGTTCGAGCTCTCCGACGAGCTGTGGGCCGCCTTCCAGATCCCGATCGGCCTGGCGTTCTTCATGCGCTCGACCTCCACGGGGACGATCGTCGGCCTCTACCCGAGCCCGGCGGGGGCGACCGAGTGCGAGCTCGACCTGGAGGCGTGGGACCGGCTCGTGGCGGCGAACCCCGTGCTCGAGGACCTCGACCCCGATGCCGAGGCGCTGATCGTCAATCGGCTCGCGACGCCCCCCGTCCACGTGATCGCGCCGCTCGACGACTGCTACCGGCTCGTCGGGACCATCAAGGCGACCTGGGAGGGGATCAGCGGGGGCACGGCCATGGAGGCGGCCGTCCAGCGCTATTTCGACGACCTGCGCGCCACGGCGCTGGTGCGATGAGCGAGCTGGCCGCGCCGCCCGCGCTCGACTTCACCGTCGCCGGCGCCGAGCCGATCGAGCACGCGGCGACGCCGGGCGTGCGCTTCCACGTCCTCGCCGAGGAGCCCGAGGGCCGCGAGGTGTACGCGGTGGCGCTCACCACGCAGATCCAGATCGATCCGGCGCTCCGCATCCACACGGACTCCGAGCGGGCACGGCTGGTCGAGCTTTTCGGGCCGCCCGAGCGCTGGGCCACGACCACGCACGCGCTCCAGTGGGCACGCATCGAGTCGCTCGTGCCGTCGTTCACCGGCTCGATCCCGTTCGCGCTCGAGGTGCCGTGCACGTACGACCTCGAGGTGGCGTCGGCCAAGTACTTCGACGCGCTGGACGACAGCGACGTCCCGCTCACCTTCCACTTCAACGGCACCGTCCTGTACCGCGGTCCCGACGACCGGCTGCAGGTCGTACTGGTGCCGTGGAGCTGCTCGGTGCGGTGGCGGATGCCGATCGCGGTCTGGCGGGGCACGATCGACGCGCACTACCCCGGCGGCGGCTGGATCCGCCTCCAGCGCGAGACGCTGGAGGCGCTCGCGCAGCGCAAGTCCGAACGCGGGCTGCACACGTTCGACGACACGGTGCGGGAGCTGCTGTGAGCGTCGAGCGCCTGCTCACCACGCTGCTGTACGAGGGCTACGCGCTCTACCCGTACACGCCGGGAGCGACCAAGAACGCCACGCCGACGCCGTTCGGGATCGTCTACCCGCCGGTGTACGCGGCCGGCTCGCCGCACACCTTCGACCGCGCGCGGATGCAGCTCGTGCTCGAGCCGGGCGAGACCGTGTCGGGGACGCTCGCCTTCCTCGAGGCGAGCGGCGAGCGCCGGGTCGGCGTCGAAGCCGATGCGACGGTCGAGTTCGCCTTCGACGCCGTGCAGGGCCGCGTCCGCCTGGCCACGACGCCGCTCGAGGGAGGGCTGGTGCGGGTCGCCATGTGCGTGCACAACACGACGGAGGTGGCCGAGGGGCTCGACCGCGTCGGCGCGTTGCGCTCGTCGCTGCGCTCCACCCATCTCATCGCCCACGCGCCGGGAGGGCGCTTCGCGTCGCCGATCGCCCCCGGCCCGAACGCCGCCGAGGCGGTCGCCGCGTGCGAGCACGTGAACATCTTCCCGGTCCTGGCGACGCCGAACGACGACACGGTGCTCGGCGCGACGATCGTGTTGCCGGACCATCCGCAGATCGCGCCGGAGAGCCACGGCGACCTGTTCGACGCGACGGAGATCGAGGAGGCCCTGCTGCTGCACGTGCTCGCGCTGAGCGACGGCGAGCGCGAGGCGATCGCCGAGCAGGACCCGAAGGTGCGCGAGATGCTGGCGCGCGCCGAGGCCGACGGGCCGGAGGCGCTGAAGCGCCTGCACGGGCGTGTCACGGTCACCGACCTGCCGCCGGCCCATCGCCCGGGGCCCGCCGACGTCGCCGGCGAGGCGGCGATCGTGGTCGAGGGCGTGACGTTCACGCGCGGCGCGAAGGTGCGCCTGCGTCCCGGCGCCGGCGCCGCGCCCCAGGACGGCGTCTGGGCCGGCCGCACGGCCACCATCGAACGGATCTACCGCGACTACGAGGACGGCGTCCACCTGGCGGTCACCGTCGACGACGACCCCGGCCAGGAGCTGATGCGCGACATCGGCCGCTACCTGTACTTCAAGCCCGCCGAGGTGGAGGTGGTCCCGGCATGACCCCAGAGCTCGAGAAGCAGATCCTCGTCGCCGGCGTCGGCAACGCCTGGCTGCAGGACGACGCCTTCGGCGCCGAGGTGGCCCGGCGGCTGGCCGAGCGCGACCTGCCCTCCGGCGTCAGCGTGATGGACGTCGGCACGAGCGGCCTCGACCTCGCCTACGAGGTCATGCGCGGCTACAGCGCGCTGGTCATCGTCGACGTGAGCCGGCAGGGTGGCGAGCCGGGCACCCTGTACGTGATCGACGTCGAGCCCGACGACGTGCCCGCCGAGATCTCCGACGGCGAGACGATCGACCCGCACTCGATGGACCCGATGACGATGCTGCGCTTCGTGCGTGCGATCGGCGGCTGGCCGGGACGCGTGCAGGTGATCGCCTGCGAGCCCGCGGTCGTCGAGGACGTCGGGCTCGGGCTCACGCCGGCCGTCGAGGCCGCCGTCGAGCGCGCGATCGGGCTCGTGCTCGAGACGATCGAGGAGTTGCGGACGGACGCCGCCTACCAGAGCTGATGCACGAGCTGTCGGTCTCCAGCGCGATCGTCGACACGGCGGTGAAGCACGCCGCCGGCCGGACGGTGACGCTGGTGACCGTGCGGATCGGCCACCTGCGCCAGGTGGTGCCGGACTCGCTCGCGTTCTACTTCGACCTCGTGACCCGCGACACGGTGTGCGAGGGCGCGCGGCTCGAGCAGGTGCTCGTGCCCGCCCTGCTGCGGTGCGGGGAGTGTGGGCGCGAGTGGGACCCGGAGGACGCGCTGTTCCGCTGCACGTGCGGCGGCGTCGGCGAAGTGGTGGCCGGCGACGAGCTGGAGGTCGAGTCGATCGAGGTGGAGGAGGCCGCATGCACCGCGTGAAGGTGAGGGTCGTCGAGGACGCCCTGGACGCCAACAACACGATCGCGCGCGCGAACCGCGACGACTTCGACCGCCATGACGTCACCGTCGTGAACCTGATGAGCGCGCCCGGGGCCGGCAAGACGACGCTGCTCGAGCGCGTGCTCGGCTCGCTCGATCTCCGGGCGGGCGTGCTCGAGGGCGACGTGCAGGGCAGCTACGACGCCGACCGGCTTGCGAGCCTGCACGTCCCGGTCACGCAGCTCAACACCGATCCGGGGTTCGGCGGCGAGTGCCACCTCGACGCCAACATGGTCCGCAGCGCACTGCCCGAGATCCCGCTGGACGAGCTGGACCTGTTGGTCATCGAGAACGTCGGAAACCTCGTGTGCCCGGCCGAGTTCCGCGTCGGCGAGGACGTCCGGGTCATGGTCTCGTCGGTCACCGAGGGCGAGGACAAGCCGCTCAAGTACCCGCTCATGTTCCGTACCTGCGAGCTGGTGCTGATCAACAAGATCGATCTGCTCCCGCACCTCGACTTCGACATGGAGCGCTTCCTGCACAACCTCGACGCCGTGCACCCGGGTGTGCAGCGCATGCAGGTGAGCGCGCGGACCGGCGAGGGCGTCGCGGCCTGGCGCGAGTGGCTGATGCGGTTGGGGGCCGAGGTGCCCGCCTGATGGAGGCGCTCGCCGTCGACCGCCGCCGCGAGGCCAACGCCTCCTGGTTCGCGGCCGAGGCGGAGCGCCTGGCGCGGCTGTGCGCGGAGATGGCGGAGCGCTTCGCCCGCGGCGGGCGGCTGCTGGCCACCGGCGACGTCTCGGACGCGCGACACGTGGCGGTGGAGTTCGTGCATCCCGTGATCGTCGGCAAGCGGGCGCTGCCCGCCCTGGCCGTCAGCGCCCGTGAGCTCGAGCTGCTCGCCGAGCCCGACGACATGGTGATCGCCTTCGGCGCCGAGGTTCCCGATACGCCGGCGCTGCTCATCGAGCTCGACCCGCCCGGGGACGATGCCTTCATCCGTCAGGAGCTGGTCGAGACGGCCTACCACCTGCTGTGGGAGCTCGTGCACGTCTTTCTCGAGCACAGCGAGCGGACCGTTCACGACACGGGCGCGGCGAGCTTCCTCTATCCCTTCCTCGGGGAGCGGGAGACCGACCACGAGGCGGTGGTGAAGGACGTACGGCGATCGATCCTGATGAAGGCCGAGGAGATCGGGGAGCTGCGGGCCCAGACGCTCACCGAGGGCGGCGCGACGCTGCTCGCTGCAGCGGAGGCGCTGCGCCGCGCCGGGTGTGTGCTCGCGCTCGGGAACGGCGGCTCGGCGACCGACGCGACGGATCTGGTCGCCGATCTCGAGCGCGCCGGGCGGGCGGCGATCGACCTCACGGGCGACCCGGCCATCCTGACCGCCGTCGCCAACGACGTCGGCGTCGAGGCCATCTTCGCGCGCCAGGTCATCGCCTACGGACGGCCGGGCGACGCGCTGGTCGCCCTGTCGACCAGCGGCGGCTCGGCGAACGTGATCGCCGCGCTCGCCGAGGCGCGCCGCCGCGGCCTGGTCACGATCGCCTTCGTCGGGTATGACGGAGGGAGGATCGCCGCCGAGGCACTGGCCGACTACGTCGTGATCACGCGCTCGCAGCACATTCCGAGGATCCAGGAGGCGCAGGCCAGCGCCTACCACGTCCTCTGCGAGCTGGTGGGGTGAAGGAGGTCCTCCACGCCAAGCTGCGCGGCGTCATCGGAGCGATGGCGATGACCGGCGTGCGCGTGTTCGCCATCCATGCGGGCCTGATCCGGGAGGATCCGCCGTCGCGGCTGGTGCGCAGGCAGAAGGGGCGCGAGGGCCGGTGGAAGGTCGAGCTGGTGCACTGGGCCATGGGCGGCGTCTTCGGGATCGTCTACGGGCTGCTGCCGGAGAAGGTCCGACGACGCGCGTGGTCCGGCCCCGTCTACGGACTGCTGGTCTGGCTCGGCTTCGACGCTGTGGTCGCCCCAGCGCTCGGGCTCACCGAGCGCGACTGGCCGAAGGGGCGCGAGCGCGCCGTCTTCGTGGCCGACCACCTGCTGTTCGGCTTCGTCCTCAACGAGATGCGTGAGCGACCACGCGAATGACGGCCGCCGGCCGGCGCGTTCGCGTGCGGGTGGAGGGCGTCGTCCAGGGCGTCGGGTTCCGGCCGTACGTGCACCGGCTGGC
This sequence comes from uncultured Solirubrobacteraceae bacterium, assembly GCA_963830725.1. Lineage (GTDB taxonomy): Bacteria > Actinomycetota > Thermoleophilia > Solirubrobacterales > Solirubrobacteraceae > DASSUW01. Next base: position 50,840 of record CAWHNO010000005.1, read on the forward strand.
GGTCGAGCTCGGGCTCAACGGGTTCGTGCGCAATGACGCGCGTGGCGCGGTGATCGAGGTCGAGGGACCGGCGGAGGCCATCGACGCGCTGCTCGCGCGGCTGCCGGCCGAGGCACCGCCGGCCGCCGTGATCGAGGCCGTCGAGCGCGAGGCGGTGCCGCCGCGCGGCGAGCAGGGCTTCGGGATCGTGGAGAGCGCGCGGGCGGGCACGCCTGACGCCCAGGTCTCGCCCGACATCGCGACCTGCGAGGCGTGCCTGCGCGAGCTGTTCGACCCTGCCGACCGCCGCCACCGCTACCCGTTCATCAACTGCACCGACTGCGGGCCGCGCTTCACGATCGTCCGCGGCGTTCCCTACGACCGGCCGCTGACCACGATGGCCGGCTTCACGATGTGCGAGGCCTGCGCCGCCGAGTACGCCGACCCTGCGAACCGCCGCTTCCACGCCCAGCCGAACGCCTGCCCGGCCTGCGGACCGCGCCTCCGGCTCGTAAGGGGGTCAGACCCCCTTACCCGCGACCCGGGGCGCGATCGACGTAGCAGCGGCGTTCGCGAGGTAAGGGGGTCTGACCCCCTTAGTGGCGCGGCGGCGGTGTTGCGGGAGGGCGGGATCGTGGCGGTCAAGGGCATCGGCGGGTTCCATCTGGCGTGCCTGGCGGGCCACGAGGCGGCGGTTGCGCGGCTGCGGTCGCGCAAGCACCGCGAGGAGAAGCCGTTCGCGCTGATGGCGCCCGACCTCGAAGCCGCGCGCGAGCTGGTCGCGCTCGGGCCGGTGGAGATGGCGCTGCTGGTCGGGCGCGACCGGCCGATCGTTCTCACCCGCCGCAGGCGCGACGCCCGCGTGGCGCCGGCCGTGGCGCCGCGCTCGGCCGAGCTCGGCGTGATGTTGCCCTACAGCCCGCTCCATCACCTGCTGCTGGCGGACGTGGGGGAGCCGCTGGTGATGACGAGCGGCAACGTGTCCGATGAGCCGATCGCCTACACCGACGACGACGCGCTCGAGCGGCTGGCGCCGATCGCCGACCTCGTGCTCCTCCACGACCGTCCGATCCAGACCCGCGTCGACGACTCGGTGCTGCGCGTCGCAGGGGGCCGCCCGCTGCCGCTGCGGCGCTCGCGCGGCGCCGTCCCCAGCCTCCTGGCGCTGCCCACGCCGGCGGCCCGCCACGTGCTGGCGTGCGGCGCCGAGCTCAAGAGCACGTTCTGCCTGGCGCGCGGGCGCCGCGCCTGGGTCTCCCACCACATCGGCGACCTCAAGACCGCGGAGACGCTCGCCTCCTTCCAGGAGGGCGTGCGCCACTTCGAGCGGCTGTTCGCGGTGACCCCCGAGGTCGTGGCGCACGACCTGCACCCCGACTACCTCTCCACCACGTACGCGCTCGCGCGCGAGGGCGTCGAGCACGTCGCGGTCCAGCACCACCATGCGCACCTCGCGGCGTGTCTGGCCGAGCACGGCGAGCCGGGGCCGGCGGTCGGCGCGATCTTCGACGGGACCGGCCTGGGCACCGACGGGACGGTGTGGGGAGGCGAGGTCCTGGTCGGCGACCTGCGCGGCTTCGAGCGCGCCGGCCACCTGTGGCCGGTGCCGCTGCCGGGCGGGGATCAAGCCGTGCGCGAGCCGTGGCGGATGGCCTGCGCGTGGCTGAAGGCGGCCGGCGACGAGCGGCCGCTGGACGCGATCGACTCCGAGCGCTGGCGCGCGGTCGGGCGGCTGGCGGAGACCGGCCTGGCGGCGCCGGTCACCACCTCGGTGGGCCGTCTGTTCGACGCCATGAGCGCGCTCTGCGGCCTGCGCACCGAGGTCACCTACGAGGGCCAGGCGGCGATGGAGCTCGAGGCCGCCTGCGACCCGGCAGAGCGCGGCGCCTACGAGTTCGACGTCGTGGCCGGCGTGCTCGACGCGCGGCCCACGATCCTCGCCGCCCGGCGTGACCTGACGCGTGGCCTCGACGTCGGGGTCGTCGCGACGCGCTTCCACCACGCGCTCGCCGACGCCACCGCCGACGACTGCGCGCGGCTGGCGGGCGACCGCGGGCTCGACACGGTCGTGCTCTCGGGCGGCGCGTTCCAGAACCGCCGGCTGCTCGAGCGCACCACGAGCCGCCTCTCTGCCGCCGGCCTGCGCGTGCTCGTGCCCGCGCGGCTGCCGCCCAACGATGGCGGGATCGCCTTCGGCCAGGCGGCCGTTGCGATCGCCCTCGCCCAAGAGTAGGCTCGCAGTTGCAAGCGTTCGCAATTGCAAGCGATGAGCCGCGCCCACAGCGCAGTCCCGTTGGCCGAGGCGCCCGACCTCGAGGCGGCCGCCGCGGTCGTCCGCTCGGCCGGCCTGCGGTACTCGACGGCGCGGCGGCTCGTGCTCGAGGCGCTGTACGCGGCCGATGAGCCGCTGACCGCCGACCAGATCGCCGGCGCCATGGACGTGGCGTCGGTCTACCGCAACCTCGAGGCGCTCGAGGAGATCGGGCTCGTGCGGCACTTCCACCTCGGCCACGGACCCGGCTTGTACGCGCGCGCTGCGGCCGGCGTGCGCGAGTACCTGCTGTGCGAGCGCTGCGGCGCCGTGAAGTCCGTCGATCCGGGGTCGCTGGACCGCGTGCGCGCCACGATCCGGCGGGAGTTCGGCTACGAGGCACGCTTCACCCACTTCCCGATCGCCGGGCTCTGCCCCGACTGCCGGGAGGGGTGATGGAAGCCGTCGACACCTGGCTCACCGGTCTGCTCGACGGGGCGCCGCTGCTGATCGCGCTGGCCGTCGCCTTCGTCCTCGGGTTGCGCCACGCGACCGACCCCGACCACCTCGTCGCCGTCACCTCGCTCGTCGTCGCCGACGAGGGCGACGTGCGCGCCGCGGTGCGCCTCGGCGCCTGGTGGGGCGTCGGTCACGCCTCGGTCCTGCTGGCGATCGGGCTGCCGCTGATCGCCTTCAAGGAGGAGCTGCCGGCCTGGCTCGAGGGCGGCGCCGAGACCGCGGTCGGGGTCGTCATCGTGCTGCTCGCCGTGCGCGTGATCGTGCGCTGGCGGCGTCCCACGGAGCCGCATCCGCCGCTCCGCACCGCCCGGCAGGCGCTCGGGATCGGGATGCTGCACGGGCTCGCGGGGACCGGCGCGGTGGTTCTGCTGCTGGTCGCCGCGCTCCCCGGCCGGCTCGAAGCGGCCGCCGCCCTGGCGGTGTTCGCGCCCATGTCGATCGTCTCGATGGCGCTCTGCACCAGCGCGTTCGCCTGGGCGCTCATGCGTGGGGCGCTCTACCGCACGGTGCTCGTACCGGCGGTCGGTGCCTTCGGGCTGCTGTTCGGGCTCTGGTACGTCCTATGAGGAGGTCGGGATGAACCGGCCCTCGGACGGCTGCACCAGCACCCACCCCTGACCCGAGAAGCCGATCTGGAAGCTCTCGCCGGAGCCGAGGCCGATCAGCGACTTGGCCTGCATGTCCGACTTCAGGTTGGTGCTGACGCCGCCCGACCAGGCGATCGCGGCCGAGGGGTCGGCGAAGGTCGGCGCCTCGGCGACGTCGAGCCGCAGCGGCTCGCCGTCGGACACCAGCGCGACGAGGCCGGTCCCGTGCAGCCCGACGTTGAACAGCCCGCCCGCGAGCATCCCGGCCGCCCCGCCCTTGACCTTGGTGATGTCCCAGTCGATGCCCGCCTCGAAGGCGAGGATGTTGGCCCCGTTGACGGTCAGCGCGTCGTTCTCGAGGTGGACGACGTGGACCAGCATCGCCTGGGTGGCGAGGAACACCTCGCCCGAGCCGCTCGCCTGCATGAGCTTGAGCGACTCGCCGGTGGCAGCCTTCTTGAGCAGTCGCCCGAGCCCGCCGCCCTTGTGCTCGAAACGCACGTCGCCCTGGTAGGCGACCATCGCGCCGTTGCGGGCCATCACCGACGTCTCCGACAGCTCGACCTTCAGGAGCCGCGGGTTCTGGAGGGTGAACGCCTCTCCGGTCTCGATCTCTGCGAACTGATCAAGCGATTCGTCCATGGCCTGACGATACCGTGGCTCAGGTGCAGCGCAGCGCCCTGGAGTCGATGAGCGAGACCGTGCTGGCGATCGCCGCCGAGCGCGAGGTCGAGCCGATGCTGCGGCGCCTCGTGCGGTCGGCGCGCGAGCTGGCCGGCGCGCGCTACGCGGCGCTGGGGATCCCCGACGGCGAGGGCGCGTTCGCGCAGTTCATCACCGCGGGCATGAGCGACGAGCTGATCGCCGCCATGGGGCCGCTGCCGCGCACGCACGGGCTGCTCGGCGCGATGCTGGAGTCGCGGGAGTCGCACCGCACGCCCGACATCCGGCAGGATCCGCGCTTCCGCGGCTGGTGGCCGCGCGCGCACCCGCAGATGCGCTCCTTCCTGGGCGTCCCGATCATGGCGCGCGGGAGCGTGATCGCCGCCTTCTATCTGACCGACAAGGAGGGCGCGGACGAGTTCGCCGACCAGGACCAGCGGCTGATCGAGATGCTGGCGGCACACGCCGCCGTCGCGATCGAGAACGCACGCCTGCTTGAGCGCAGCCGCGAGCTGAGCATCGTCGAGGAGCGCAACCGCCTGGCGCGCGAGCTGCACGACTCGGTCAGCCAGAAGCTGTTCGGGCTGGTGCTGGGAGCGGAGTCGGCCGGCACGCTGCTCGACCGCGATCCCGGCGCGGCGGCCGAGGAGGTGGCGCGGCTGGGCGACCTGGCCCAGGAGGCGCTCGGCGAGCTGCGCGAGCTGATCTTCGAGCTGCGCCCGCCGTCGCTCGAGGACGAGGGACTGGCGGCGACGCTGCGCAAGCAGGTCGACATGCTCGAGCGCGTCCACGGCCACGCCATCGAGCTGCGGATCGGCGGCGCCGCCAACTGCGCCCCGGAGGCCGAGGGCGAGGTCCTGCGCGTGGCGCAGGAGGCGCTCAACAACGCTCTGCGCCACGCCGAGGCCGAGCGGATCGAGCTCCGCATGCAATCAGGATCGCGCGGCCGCCTGATCGTCACCGTCGCCGACGACGGCATCGGCTTCGACCCGGACGACCGCGGCCTGCGCGCACGCCGGCTCGGGCTGACCTCGATGGAGGAGCGCGCCCGGGCGCTCGGCGGCAGCCTCGCCGTCGTCTCGGCGCCCGGCGAGGGGACCACGGTCACGCTCGAGGTGCCGCGGTGATCCGCGTCGTGATCGCCGACGACCACGCCGTCGTCCGGCAGGGGCTGCGCACCTTCCTCGACCTCCAGGACGACATCGAGGTCGTCGCCGAGGCCGGCGACGGCGCCGAGGCGCTGGCCGCCGCCGAGCAGCACGCGCCCGACGTCGTCCTGATCGACCTCGTGATGCCGAACGTCGACGGGATCGAGGCGATCCGCGGCCTGCGCGAGCGAGCGCCCGGCGCGCGGGCGATCGTGCTCTCGAGCTTCATCGACGACGACAAGCTGCTCCCGGCGGTGCGGGCCGGCGCGGCCGGCTACCTGCTCAAGGACGTCGAGCCGCAGCAGCTGGTGGCCGCCATCCGCACCGTCCACGAGGGCGGGGCGCTCCTGCACCCGAGGGTCGCCTCGCGGCTGCTGGAGGAGCTGACCACCGACCCGCTCACCCCGCGCGAGCGCGAGGTGCTGGCGCTGATCGGCCGCGGGATGGCCAACAAGGTGATCGCGCGCGAGCTCGCCCTGTCCGAGAAGACCGTCAAGGCCCACGTGAGCAGCATCCTCGCCAAGCTCGGGGTCAGCGACCGCACGCAGGCGGCGCTGTACGCGGTTCGCGCCGGGCTCGTCTAGCGCTCGCGGCCAACCTTCGCTGCGCGCCCGGGGTCGCACCCATCGACACGCCCACCTTGGAAGGGATGACGGCTCATGTTCAACCTCGCATCCACGCTGCAGCTTCTCGTCTTCGTCGTCGCCGCCCAGCTGCTCGCTGCGGTGGTGCCCGGCGGCGGGGCGATCACACGAGGGCCCGAGCGAGTAGGTCCCGGGTCCTAGGACCAATTCCCAATGGGAACCGCGCTCGCGCGCGCCTAGCGTCACGGGCATGGACACGGCACTGATCACCGGCGCGTCGCGCGGCCTCGGCCTGGCGCTGGCGCGCGAGCTCGCGCGCCGCTCGTGGCGACTCGTCATCGACGCACGCGGCGCGGACGCCCTCGAAGCCGCTCGCGCCGAGCTGGCGACCGTCACCGAGGTGGTCGCGCTGCCGGGCGACATCGCGGACCCGGCGCACCGCCGCGCGCTGGCCGACGCCGCCGGCCCGCGGATCGACCTGCTCGTCAACAACGCCAGCGTGCTCGGCCCGAGCCCGCAGCCGCGGCTCGCCGACTACCCGCTCGACGTACTCGAGCGGGTCTACCGCGTCAACGTGCTCGCCCCGCTGGCGCTCGTGCAGACCGCGCTGTGGGCGCTGCCGCCGGGCGCCTGCGTGATCAACGTGACCTCGGACGCGGCGGTCGAGGCATACGAGGGCTGGGGCGGCTACGGATCGTCGAAGGCCGCGCTCGAGCAGGTCACGCGCGTGCTCGCCGCCGAGCACCCGGAGCTGCGGATCGTCGCCGTCGACCCGGGCGACATGAACACGCAGCTGCACCAGGAGGCGTTCCCCGGCGAGGACATCTCGGACCGCCCGCCGCCCGAGGACAGCGTGCCCGGGCTGCTGGCGATCGTCTACGGCGACGCGCCGAGCGGGCGCTACCGGGCGAGCGCGGTGACGCCGGCATGAGCACGGCGCTCGCCTTCGAGCTGCCCTCGCGGCTGGAGGCGACCGAGCCGCCGCCCGAGCGCGACCAGGTGCGGATGCTGGTCGCATCGCGCGCCGGGATCCGCCACTCCCGCTTCCTCGACCTCCCCGATCTGCTCGAGCCCGGCGACCTGCTCGTCGTCAACACCTCCGCGACCCTCCCCGCGGCGCTCGAGAGTCCAGGCGGCCTGCGCGTCCACCTCTCGACGCCGCTCCCTCGGCCGCCGGGGCGCCCGTGGCCGGACGACGGGCACGAGCGCTGGGTGATCGAGCTGCGCGAGGGTGACGCGCGCCATCGCGGCGGGCGTGCCGGGCAGCGGGTCCCGCTCCCGGGCGGCGGCGAAGCCGAGCTGCTGGCGCCGTACCTCGGCGGCCGGCGCCTGTGGGCGGCACGACTGCGGCTGCCGGGCCCGCTGCTCGAGTACCTGACCGCGCACGGCCAGCCGATCCGCTACCGCCACCAGCCCGAGCCGCGCCCGCTGGCCGACCACCAGACGATCTTCGCGAGCGAACCCGGCAGCGCCGAGATGCCGAGCGCCGGGCGACCGTTCAGCCGGCGCGTGCTCGAGGCGCTCGAGGATCGCGCCATCACCGTCGCCACGGTCGTGCTCCACACCGGTGTGTCGTCGCTCGAGCGCGGCGAGCGGCCGTACCCGGAGCGCTTCCGCGTGCCGGCGGGTACGCTCGCCGCCGTGCGCGCCGCGCGGCGCGTGATCGCGGTCGGCACCACCGTCGTGCGGGCGCTCGAGTCGGCCGCCGGCGGCGTCACCGAGGGCTGGACGCGGCTCGTGGTCGAGCCCGAGCGCGGCGTGCACGTGGTCGACGGCATCCTCACCGGCTGGCACGAGCCGGACGCCAGCCACCTGCTCATGCTCGAGGCGATCGCCGGCCGCCGGCTCGTCGAGCGCTCGTACGCGGCGGCGCTCGCGGACGGCTACCGCTGGCACGAGTTCGGCGACTCGCACCTGCTGCTCGGGGGATCGCCCGGGGGGCGATCCCCTTCGGGGTATGTCCCGGGGGGACATACCCCCGCCGGCTGATGCACGCGATCCGCCTGCACGAGTTCGGACCGGCGGCGAACCTGCGCTACGAGGAGGTCGAGGACCCGTCGCCTGGGCCGGGTCAGGTCCGGATCGCGGTCGCGGCCGCCGGCGTGCACCTGATCGACACTGTGATCCGCTCCGGCGTGCAGATGGGCCCGATGCCGCTGCCCGAGCTGCCCGCGATCCCCGGCCGCGAGGTCGCCGGCGTGGTCGACGCGGTCGGCGAGGGCGTCGACCGCGCCTGGCTCGGCCGCCGCGCGGTGGCGCACCTGGGCGCCGCGAGCGCGGGCTACGCCGAGCTGGCGGTACGCGAGGCCGACCACCTGCACGCGCTGCCCGACGGCGTCTCCGATGAGGTGGCGGTGGCGATGATCGGCACCGGCCGGACGGCGATGGCGATTCTCGACGTCGCCCGCATCGAGGCCGGCGACGTCGTGCTCGTCACCGCCGCGGCGGGTGGGCTCGGCGCGCTCCTGAGCCAGGCGGCCCGCCATGCCGGCGCGCGGGTGATCGGGGCGGCCGGGCCCGGCAAGCCCGTGACCGCCGACGTCGTCGTCGACTACACGGTGCCGGGCTGGGCCGACGGCCTCGAGGAGGTCACGGTCGTGCTCGACGGCGTCGGAGGCGCCGCCGGCCGCGCAGCGTTCGAGCTGCTCGCGCGCGGCGGGCGCCACGTCCTCTACGGCTGGTCGGCGGGCGAGCTGACGCAGATCTCGACCGCCGACATCGTCGCTCGCAGCCTGACCGTCAGCTCCGCGCTCGTGCGGCCGGGCGACATGCGGACGCTCGAGGAGCGGTCACTCGCGGCCGCCGCCGGCGGCAGGCTCGTCCCGCTCGTGACGACCTTCCCGCTCGCCGAGGCAGGCGCGGCCCACGCCGCCCTCGAGGCGCGCGGGACGGTCGGCAAGGTCGTCCTCAGGACGCGGGCACCGGCGCCGGCTGCGTGAACCGGATGTGGTTGCCGAACGGGTCGCGCAGCGCGCAGTCGATGCCGTAGAAGCGCTCGACCGGCTCCTGCGTGAACTCGACGCCGCGGTCGCGCAGGGTCTCGTACGTGCCGCGGCAGTCGTCGGTGCTGAAGATGACGCCGCCCATCGCGCCCTTCCCGACCAGCCCGCGGACCTGCTCGGCGGTGTCGGGATCGAGGCCGGGCGGGCCGGGGACGAGCAGCATGATCTCGCGATCGGGCCGGCCGGGCACGTTGACGGTCAGCCAGCGCATGAACTCGAGCTGCGCGTCGGTGTTGACCTCGAGGCCGAGCTTGCCCACGTAGAAGTCGAGCGCCTGGTCCTGGTCGAGGACCCAGATCTGGGAGTGCGTGATGGCGGTGAACATGCGCCGAACGCTAGTCGCGGCGGCCGCTCCCGGCTTCTCCGAAAGTGCTCGATGGCCGGTCCCAGATCTGCGCGCTGCAGCCGGGCACGCCGGGCCGCGGTTCCGCCCGGTCGCGGTAGGCGCTGGGCGACATCCCGACGATCTCGCGGAAGGTGCGGCTGAACGTGCCCAGGCTCGAGAAGCCGACCTCGAAGCAGATCTCGGTGACCGACAGGTCGGTCTCGCGCAGCAGCGCCATCGCCCGCTCCAGCCGCCGGCGCTGCAGGTAGCGGTGCGGCGGCTCGCCGAACGTCTCGCGGAAGCTGCGGATGAAGTGCGCGCGCGAGAGGTGCGCCGAGGTGGCGAGCGCCTCGATGTCGAGCGCGTCGGCGTAGCTGCGGTCCATTTTGTCGCGGACGCGCAGCAGGCGCCGGTTGTCCTCGTACACCGCCACTACGGCGAAGATACATCGCGGCGTTCGCCACCGAACGCATGAGTCGCTCGTATCACGGCCTCCGTCGCCGCCCTCGGCGGCGCGCGAGCGCTTGACAGCGCTCGCGCGGGCCTCGTAGCGTCGGCTCCGACCGACCATGTCAGCGGAACGCCCGCCCGAGCCCGCGCTCAAGGGAGAGACCGAGGACGACCTCGAGACGCGCTTCCCACCCGAGGGAGCGATCGAGGACGACCTCCTGACGCGCTTCAACCGCGGCGGCAGCCTGATCGTTGCGCGCGCGGAGAGCCTGCAGTGGCTGCAAGCGGAGTGCCTCCGGGCGGACGCGGTGGTGCCGACCGTGCTGACCGCGCGCTATCGCCTGCACACAGGTCCGGTGTTCGGCAACCTGATGGCCGCGTTCGCCGCCGACGTCGCCGCCCTGCGCCGGGGCGAGCCGCAGCGGGTGCGCGGCGACCTGCTCCCGGACCCGTGTCCGACTCGCGAGCACCCGATCGGGGCGCCGTCGAGGACGGCTCGCCGTGGGGGCGGTTCCTATCCGCGCAGGCGTGGCAGCGCCTCGAGTTCATCGGCGCAGGAGGGCCCGCCCTGAACCGGGACTGGCTCCTCGCGTTCATCGGGGCGCTGCGGGACGGCGAGGCCCTGCCCCGCCATCGCCGGCTGCTGCTGTTCTGCGAGGTCGAGGCCGAGCCCGGCGACGCGGCGGAGTGGCACAGCGCGGTCGGCGCTCTCCTGGCCCCGGACGCCCTGCCGGAGAACGTGACGATCGTGGTCTCCGACGCGCCGCCCGGCTGGCGGGGCCGCCCGGAGCGTCGGCGCACGAGCGAGCTCGAGCTGCCGCCGTCGCCGGTCGACCGCGAGGAGATCATCACGTTCGGGGAGGCGGCCCTGAGCGGCGACCAGCCGGCGGACGTCGACCACCTTGGCATGATGCCGCTCGCGACCGGCCTCGCGCGGCTGCTGCTCCTGCCCCAGACGCGGCCGCTGACCGTGGGCCTCCAGGCCCCGTGGGGATGGGGCAAGTCGTCGTTCGCCGGGTTCGTGCGCGCCGCGCTCGTCCGCACCGCGCCGGGCAGCGTCGGGGCGCAGGGCGTGATCGCGCTCGAGGCGATCGACGACGAGCTGGCGGGCGTCGGCCCGAGGACGGAGACGGACGCCGACATCGTGGCCGCCCGGCGCGCACTGATCGCGGAACGGGACGAGGTGCTCGCGAGGCTGGAGCGCGCGGCGGAGCGCGACGTGATCAGCGTCGCCTTCAACGCGTGGCGCTACGAGGGGTCCGAGCAGGTGTGGGCGGGCCTCGCGCGCACGATCACCGAGCGGCTCGAGGGCACGCTCTCGTTCCGTGCGCGGTGGTGGTCGCGCGTGGTCGTACGCGATCAGCCGCCGCGCGCCGCAGTTCTGGGGCGGCTTCGTCGCGCCCGTGATCCTCGCCCTCGTCGCAGTGAGCATCGCCGCCCTGCTCGGCCTGACCGACACCGGCGACGAGCTCTCGCGCTCGAGCGGGTGGATCGAGGGTCTGGTCGCGCTGGGTGCCGTGGCCGTGATCGTCTGGCGCCTCTTCCAGGTCCTCCAGCCGGTCAGCGCGCAGGTGGCCGGCTACGTTCAGGGCCCCGACTACGCGGCGCACATGGGCTACCAGAACGAGGTCATCGAGGATCTCAAGTTCCTTCGCGGCCGGCTGCCCGGCCGGCCTGCGAAGGCCGCCGGGAGGCGTGGTCGGCGCTCGCCCAAGATCGAGCCGCGCATCATCGTCTTCGTCGACGACCTTGACCGCTGCTCGGACGAAAGCATCATGGAGACGCTTCAGGCCATCAACCTCGTGCTCGGGCAGAGCGACTTCTTCGTCGTCCTCGCGATCGACCAGGACATGATCCACCGCGCGATCGCGCGTCAACGCGGCCTGAGCGACGACGACGAGGCGGCGGCGGCCTTCGCGGAGAACTACCTGCGCAAGATCATCCAACTGCCGCTGCACCTGCCGCATCGGACCGCGGAGCAGCGGTTCGGCTTCGTTACCAGCTCTTCACCCCGACTGCTCAGCGCGAGTACGCCGCCGCCCGGGCCGAGGCCGACGGGTCGGCGGTCGCCGAGGCGCCCCCGCCGGCGCCCGCGCGTGCCGCGGAGCGCGACGGCGAGCGATCGGCGTTCGCCTTCAACCTGTCCGCCGTGGTCGCGCCGCGCGTCCGTGTACTGCGCGAAGTCCAGGACACCAGTGACGAGCTCGGGGCGCTCGACGACTTCCGCGCCTTCCTCGAGGACAACCCGCGCGAGCTCAAGCGGCTGGTGAACGTTCACCGGCTCGTCAAGATCCTGCTCCTGCGGCCCGACGTGCCGCCGACGTCGCCGAGCAGCAGCGCAAGCTCGTCGCCTGGCTCGTGTTCTGCGCGCGCTGGCCGGACCGCGTCGACGACGTGCTGCGGTGCGCGGCCGACCAGCCCGCACGAGAACGACTGCGTGAACAAGCTGGACGCGACCCAGGGCGACGCGGAGCTCACACGCTTCACGAAGCTGCTCGAGGGCGACCCGGCCAAGAACAAGGAGCCGTACCGGATGTCCGGCCAGGACCTCGTCGCCGGGGGCACGCTGGAGCGCGCGGCCCGGATCTCGAGGCTCGTGCGCGACCCGGCCGGCTACTCGCCCGCAGCCCGCAGCGGCGTCCGATCCAGCGACTCCGCCAGCAGCATCTCCTTCGTGAAGATGAGATCGCTGCGGTTGTAGTCCGACATCTCGTAGTCGTGCCCCATGGTGATCGCGTCGAACGGGCACGCGACCTCGCAGTAGCCGCAGAAGATGCAGCGCGAGAGGTTGATCTCGTAGACCGCGGCGTAGCGCTCGCCGGCGCTCACGCGGTTCTCGGGCGTGTTCTCGGCGGCGACGACGCGGATGCAGTCGGCCGGGCAGGCGGCGGCGCAGAGCGAGCAGCCGACGCACTTCTCCAGCCCCGTGTCCTCGAACCGGTGCAGCTTGTGGCGCCCGCGGAAGCGCGGGTAGACCGGGACCTTCTCCTCCGGGTACTGGATCGTCTTCGGGCCCTCGACCATGCGCGCGAAGGTGGTCTTCAGGCCGCGCAGGGTCTCGCCGAAGGCGCGATACGAGCTGCGCACCGCCCCACGGGCAGGCGCGCGGATCACCTCGATGACGTCGTCGCCGGGGTCGTAGGGCATCAGTCGATCACCACCACCAGGATCGCGGTCACGAGCGCGTTCAGGGTCGCCAGCGGGAGGAACACCTTCCAGCCCAGGGACATCAGCTGGTCGTAGCGCAGCCGCGGCAGCGTCGCCCGCACCCAGATGAAGAAGAACACGAGCAACAGCGTCTTGCCCAGCACCACGAACGGGTCGACCCACGTCGGCGGATCGACCCACGGCAGCTGCCAGCCGCCGAGGAAGAGCGTCGCGGTGATCGCCGAGACGACGATGATGTTCAGGTACTCGGCGGCGAAGTAGCCGGCGAAGCGGCCGCCGCCGTACTCGGTGTTGTAGCCGCCGACCAGCTCGGCGTCGGCCTCGGGAAGGTCGAACGGCGGCCGGTTGGTCTCGGCGAAGCCGGCGACGAGGAAGATCACGAAGCCGACGAACTGGGGCACGATGTACCACAGCCCCTCCTGCGCCTCGACGATCTCGGTCAGCGACAGCGAGCCGGCGAGCATGATCACGCCGACGAGCGAGAGGCCCTGCGCGACCTCGTAGGAGATCAGCTGCGCGGCGCCGCGCATCGACCCCAGGAACGAGTACTTCGAGCCCGACGCCCAGCCGCCGAGCATCACGCCGTAGAACGCGATCGCGCCGAACGCGAAGGCGAACAGGATGCCGACCGAGGGGTCGACGCCGTAGAGGCCGACGTCGGTGCCGAAGATGTCGACCTTGTTCGAGAACGGGATGATCGCGATCGTCGCGACGGCGGTCATCATCGAGATCGCGGGCGCCAGCGCGAACAGCCAGCCGACCGACGTGCGCGGCCGGAACTGCTGCTTGAAGATCAGCTTGCCGATGTCGGCCATCGGCTGCAGGATCCCGAACGGCCCGACGCGGTTCGGCCCGTAGCGGTGCTGGAAGCGCCCGAGCAGCTTGCGCTCGGCCAGCAGCACGACCGGCACGAGCTGGAAGACGATCGCGAAGATCACGAGCCCCTTGAGGACCTGGATCCACCAGTCCTCGTAGTAGCCGACCTCGGCGAAGATCACGGCTGTCGCACCTCGACCAGCGGCTCGGTGAGCAGGTTCGCGGGCTCGTCCTCGACGCCCTCGGCGACGAAGACCGAGCCGGCGGGCACGGCCGCCCGCAGCTTCGCGGCGCCGCGCACGCGCGTGCCGTTGCTGCCAACCTCGACGCGGTCGCCCTCGCGGACGCCGAGCGCCTTCGCGTCCTCGGGCGAGAGCTCGACCACCTGGCGCGGGATCGCGAACTGCAGGATCGGAGAGGCGTCGACCTCCTTGGCCGCCCACAGCGGCCGGAAGGTGCCGAGCCGCAGCCTGCCGCCGCCAGCCGCCGGCACCGCCGCCGGGACGTCGACGGTCGCGGACTCCCAGGGCTGCCACTCGGTCACGCGCTCGGGCCAGCGGATCCCCCGTCCGCCGATCACGTCGAGCGTCAGGCCGGCGTAGAACGGCACGGCCTCGAACAGCTGCTTCGAGGCGGCGGCGCCGGTGACGACGCCCAGATCGCCGAGCTCGGAGATGACCTGCCAGCCGGGCCGGACGCCGGAGCCCGGCATGCCGCTACGGCCCTTCGGGCGCCCGATCGCCACCCGCAGGCGCTGCACGCGCCCGTCGAGGTTGGTGACCGTGCCCTCCTTCTCCGGATACGCCTCGCCGGGGAACACGACGTCGGCGTGCGTGCGCACCGTCTCGGTCATCACGCTCTCGACGGCGATCACCGTCTGGGCGGTGCCGAGCGCCTTCTCCCACAGCGCGCGGTCGGGGAAGTAGCGCACCGGGTCGGTGTAGTTGAGCCACACGGTCGCCAGCTCGCCGGAGGCCAGGCCCTCCGCGATCCCATGGGCGTCGCGGCCGGGCTCGGCCAGGGTCTCGTAGCCGGGACCGTGCCCGGGCGCGAAGCCCGCCTCGCGCAGGCCGCGCGAGTTCGGCACCGACGGGACCTCGATCAGGCCCGCGCCGGCCCGTTGCAGCCCGAGGCGGGTCGCCAGGTTCAGCAGCGCCCGCGCGCCGTCGGCCGTCAGCGCGCGCTCGCCGTAGACGATGACCAGGTCCTCGCCGGCGCCGCGCAGCCAGCCTGCGAGATCGTCGTCGCCGCCGTCGAGCCGAGCCAGCAGCGCGTCGGCGCCGCCCGGCGCGAACCGCGTCACCGAGGTCGCCTGCGCGTCGAGCGCGGTCGGCCGCGCGCTCGCCACCGCCAGCTTCACCCCGCGGCGGCGGATCCCCTTGCGGATCCGCAGGTCGAGCACCGGCGCCTCGTCGATCGGGTCGCAGTCGAGCACGAGCACGGCGTGCGCGAACTCGAGGTCGGGGATCGAGGCCTGCAGGCCCGGGTCCGCGAGCGCGCGCGCCACGTCGAGCGGCAGCTCGCCGCGCGGGCGCGCGGCCAGGTGGCCCGAGCCGAGCTGCTCGCGGAACAGGCGCTGCAGCAGGAAGGCCTCCTCGTTGGTGGTCTCCCCGCCGGCCAGCGCCGCCGCCCTCGCGCCCGCCTTCTTCAGCGCCCCGCTCGCCGCCGCCAGTGCCTTCTCCCACGAGGCCGGCATCAGCTCGGTGCCCTCGCGCACCAGCGGCTCGACGATCCGCTCGTCGGAGTGCACGTGCTGGTAGCCGAAGCGGCCGCGGTCGCACAGCCAGCCGTCGTCGACGCCCTCGTGGTCGCGGCCGAGCACGCGCATCACGCGGTCGTCGCGGACGGTCAGCTCGACGTTGCAGTGGGCGGCGCAGCCGGTGCAGACCGTGCCCGCGCCCTCGATGTCCCACGGCCGCGCCCGGAAGCGGTACGCGCTCGAGGTGAGCGCGCCGACCGGGCACAGCTCGATGATGTTGCCCGAGAACGGCGCCACGTACGGATGGCCGTCGAAGGTGCCGACGTACGAGTGCGCGCCGCGCTCGAGCAGGATCAGCTGGTAGTCCTCGCTGAGCTCCTGCGAGAAGCGCACGCAGCGGTAGCAGAGGATGCAGCGCTCGCGGTCGATGGCGATCAACGGCGACAGCTCGAGCGGCTTCTTGAAGTGCCGCTTGGGCTCGATGAAGCGCGACGTGCCCGGGCCCCAGCCGTACGTGATGTCCTGCAGCGGGCACTCGCCGCCCTTGTCGCAGACCGGGCAGTCGAGCGGGTGGTTGATGAGCAGGAACTCGACCACCGCGCGCTGGGCGTCGTGCACGCGGCCGGTCTGCGTGTGGACGACCATGCCGTCCCTGACCGCGGTCGAACAGCCGGTCTGGAGCTTCGGGATGCCCTCGATCTCCACCAGGCACATCCGGCACGCACCGACCGGCGCGCCGAGCTTGGGCTCGTAGCAGAAGACCGGGATCTCGACGTCGCCGTACTTGGCGGCGTCGACCAGCATCGCGCCCGCCGGCGCCTTCACCTCGCGGCCGTCGATCGAGAAGGTGATCCAGTGCGGCTCGCGGCCTGGGCATCAGGCCACCGCCGCCGTCGGCTCGACGTCGCCGGGGTCGCGCATCGGGTACGCGCCGCCCTGCTCGCCGCGGTTGACCTGCGGGATCGCGGCGCCGAGCCCGTTGCGCTCGCGCGCGGCCTCGATGTGCGCCTCGAACTCGTCGCGGAAGTGCAGGATCATCGAGCCGATCGGCATCGCCATCGCGTCGCCGAGCACGCACAGGCAGTTGCCGATGATCTGCTCCTGGACCGAGGCCATGATGTCGAGGTCCATCGGCGTCGCCTCGCCGCTCTGGATGCGCTCGAGCATCTTCACGGTCCAGTTCGTGCCCTCGCGGCACGGCGTGCACTTGCCGCACGACTCGTGGCGGTAGAACCTCGCCGTCTTCAGAGCGACGTCGACGATCGAGATCGAGTCGTCGATGACGATGATCGCGCCCGAGCCGAGCATCGAGCCGGCCTTGGCCAGCGAGTCGAAGTCGTACGGCAGGTCGAGGTGCTCGTCGGAGCCGGTGAGCAACGGCGCGCTCGAGCCGCCCGGGAACCACGCCTTGACGCTGCGCCCCACGGGCGGGCCGCCGGCGAGGTCGAAGATGAGCTCGCGCGAGGGGACGCCGAGCACGATCTCGTAGTTCCCCGGCCGCTGGACGCAGCCGCTGACCGAGACGACCTTCGTGCCGGTCGAGGTCTGCGTGCCGATGTCGGCGTACGTCGCGCCGCCCATGCGCAGGATGACCGGCACGTTCATCAGCGTCTCGACGTTGTTGATCAGCGTCGGTCCCTGGTAGAGGCCGCGCACGGCCGGGAACGGCGGCTTCAGGCGCGGGTTGCCGCGCCGGCCCTCGAGCGCGTCGAGCAGTGCCGTCTCCTCGCCGCAGATGTACGCGCCGGCGCCGCGGTGGACGACGAGGTCGATCGTGTGCGTCGAGCCGAGGATGTTCTCGCCGAGGTAGCCCGCCCCGCGCGCCTCGGCCACCGCGGCGTCGAGCACGTCGGCCTGGTGGGAGTACTCGCCGCGGATGAAGATGAACGACTTGTTGGCGCCGATCGCGTAGGCGCCGATGATCATCCCCTCGATGAGCAGATGCGGATTCTTCTGCATCAGCTCGCGGTCCTTGAAGGTGCCGGGCTCGGACTCGTCGGCGTTGCAGACGAGGTACTTGTCCATCGCCCCCTTGGGGATGAAGGACATCTTCTTGCCCATCGCGAAGCCGGCGCCGCCGCGGCCACGGACGCCCGACTCGAGCATCTCTTCCAGGACGTCCTGAGGGTCCATCGAGAGCGCCTTGCGGAGCATCTCGTAGCCGCCGCGCTTCGAGTAGCCGTCGAGCGTCGCCAGCTCGGGGTCGTCGATCTCCTTGTAGAGGATCTCCAAGGTGGTCACCTCCGCGGGGCGTCCGGCCCCGCGTTCTGAGATTGACGGGGAGCCTCCGGCCCCCCGAGACGCCAATGCTCAACCGCGATCTTGCGCTTCTTGAGCTGCTTGTCGGGCAGCACGTCGCGGCCGGCCTTGACGTCGTCGACGATGCGGCGGCAGTCCTCCGCCTCGAGCGGGCCGACGTACTCGCCGTCGACCGAGGCCATCGGCGCGATGTCACAGGCGCCCAGGCACTCGAACGACATCACGTGGAAGTCGGGGTCGTCGCCGGCCGCGCTCAGCATCTCGTCGTAGATCGCGTCGGCGCCGAGCAGGGAGCACGAGATGTTCGTGCACACGTAGACGTCGTGGCTGCCCTTCGGCGTGGTGGAGAACATGTCGTAGAACGTCGCCACCGCGGTCAGGTACGCGGGCGTGAGCCGCATCACGCACGCGGCCTGCTCGATCGCCTCCGGCGAGCACCAGCCGTGCTCGCGCTGGACGATGTGCAGCGCCGGGATGGCCGCCGAGCGGGTGTCCGGGTACTTGGCCATCTGCGCCTCGATCTCCGTGCGGACGTGGTCGGGCACCGGCGTCGTCGCGGGATCGGGGACGACCGCGGGGTCCTTCGTGAGGTCGGCGGCCTCGTCCCAGCCGGGCACGCGCGAGCCGTGCGCGAAGCGGCGGACCTGGCTCGGATCGATCGCCATCAGCGATCGATGCCTCCGAGCACCGGGTCGAGCATCGCGAGCGTGGCGATGAGGTCGGCGATGTAGAGGTCCTGCACCATCGGCCTGGTGGCCTGCAGGTTCACGAACGAGGGGTCGCGCATGTGCACGCGCGCGGGTTTCGAAGACCCGTCGCTGCGCAGGAAGACGCCGTACTCGCCGCGCGGGCCCTCGATCGGGTAGTAGACCTCGCCCGGCGGCACCCGGAAGCCTTCGGTGACGAGCTTGAAGTGGTGGATCAGCGCCTCCATCGAGGTCGCCAGCTCGTGCCGCGGCGGCAGGACGTACTTGCGGTTGTTGGAGATGTAGTCGCCCTCGGGCAGGGCGTCGAGGCACTGCTCGATGATCTTCACCGACTCCTTGACCTCGGCCAGCCGGACGACGAAGCGGTCGTAGTTGTCGCCCATCGTGCCGACCGGGATCTTGAAGTCGAAGTCGTCGTAGCTCGAGTACGGCTCGGCCTTGCGGAGGTCCCACGCGTTGCCCGTGGCGCGCAGCAGCGGGCCCGTGACGCCGAGGTCGAGCAGTGTCTGCTCGTCGACGGCGGCGACCCCGCGCAGGCGCTGCAGCACGATCTCGTTCTTGCCCAGCAGGTCGAGGAACTGATCCACGCGGCCGGGCATCTCGGCGCAGAACTCGCGCACCTTGGCGTCGAAGCCGACCGGGATGTCCTCGATCACCCCGCCGACCTGGATGTAGCGCGTGTGCATGCGCTGCCCGGACGACATCTCGAACAGGTCGAGGATCGTCTCGCGGTCGCGGAAGCAGTACCAGAACATCGAGATCGCGCCGAGGTCGAGCGCGCTGGTGCCCAGCCACACCATGTGGGACATGATCCGGTTGAGCTCCATGTGCAGCACGCGCAGGTACTGGCCGCGCTTGGGGACCTCGAGCTCGAGCAGCGTCTCGACCGCGCCGCAGAACGCCATCGCATTGAAGTAGTAGGCGAGGTAGTCCATCCGCTCGATCACGGGGATGGCCTTCCAGTAGGCCTTGTCCTCGGCGGTCTTCTCGATCCCGGTGTGCACGTAGCCGATGATCGGCTTGATGTCGCGCACGACCTCGCCCTCGAGCGTGGTGAGCAGGCGCAGCACGCCGTGCGTGGCCGGGTGATGCGGGCCGATGTTGAGCGTCAGCAGCTCCTGCTCGGCGTGCGGCAAGTGTTGGATCTCGTGCGAATCCTCCATCTCCCGGTACGGGATCTGCGGCGCGCTGGGGCGGGTCTCGAGATCGCTCACTGGGTGTACCTCGGGTTGCGCGGCTCGTTGTGGGTGAAGAGCACCGGCTCGCCGCCGATCGGGAAGTCGCGCCGCTGCGGATGGCCCTCGTAGTCCTCGGGCATGAGGATGCGCCGCAGGTCCGGGTGGCCCTCGAAGATCACGCCGAACATGTCGTAGACCTCGCGCTCCTGGTGGTCGGCGGTCGGCCACTCGTTCGTCACCGACGGGACCTCGGGAGCGTCGAGGGGCACGCGCAACCGGACCGTGATGCGGTCGACCTCGGTCATGTCGAGCAGCTCGTACTGCACGCCGAGCCGCGGCTCCTCGGGGTAGTAGTCGAGCCCGTGCACGCTGGCCAGGAAGCCGAAGCCGCGCTCGCGCAGGAACTCGAGCGTCTCGCGCACGCGCGCGGGCGCGATGTCGATGGCGGCCCGGCTGCGGAAGAACTGCGTGCCCAGCACCGCGTCGTCGCCGTGCGCGCCCCGCAGGTCCTGGGCGATCAGCTCGAGGCCGGTGGCGTCAGGCACTCGTGCCCATCCTGCCGCCGCCGGAGACGCCGATCCCATGGCCGGCCACCGGCTCGATCGCGAGCTCGGACTCGACGAACTCCTCCGTGCCGCGGCCGCCGTAGCGGGTCCGCCAGCTCAGGTCGGGCTTGGCCAGGATCATCGCCCGCAGCTTCAGGATGCCGTGCATGAGCGCCTCGGGCCGGGGCGGGCAGCCGGGGACGTGGACGTCGACCGGCATGAACTTGTCGGCCGGCACGATCGCGTAGTTGTTGAAGACGCCCATCGACGAGGAGCAGGCGCCCATCGCGATCGCCCAGCGCGGCTCGATCATCTGGTCGTAGATGCGCCGCACGACCGGCGCCATCTTGATCGAGACGCGGCCGGAGAGGATCAGCAGATCGGCCTGCCGCGGGGAGGCGCGGAACGCCTCGCCGCCGAAGCGCGCGACGTCGACCCGCGCGCCGACGATCGACATCATCTCGATCGCGCAGCAGGCGAGACCGAAGGTCGCCGGGAAGATCGCGTTGGCGGCGGCCCAGCGGGCGGCGCGGTCGAGCGTCGTGGTGAGGATGCTGTCCTCGACGTCCTGGTCGGACGGCGGGCGCTCGAGCTCGCCGCCGAGCATCTGGCGCGCGGTCAGCCCGCGCGAGCGCAGCTCCTGCAGCTCGCCCGTGCCGAGCCGGCGCCGGGTCACCTCCATTCGAGCGCTCCTCTCCGCCACACGTAGACGAACGCGATGGCCAGCAGGACGATGAACACGACCGTCTCCAGCAGCGCGAAGGTGCCGAAGGCGTCGAGCTGGATGGCCACCGGGTACAGGAAGATGACCTCGATGTCGAACAGGATGAAGAGCATCGCGATCAGGTAGAAGCTGATCCCGAAGCGGAAGTTCTTCCTGACCTCGGAGGGGAGGCCGCACTCGTACGGGTCCACCGTCGACTGCCGCACGGGCTTGCGCGGTCCTATGTACGAGTTCAGCACCGCGAAGACGAGGCCGAGGATGGTGCCCAGCCCGACGAAGACCAGCGCGGGGAGGTAGGACCTGATCACCGCTCTGGATTTGTAGCACCGCGAGGCGGCGTTTGTGCGGTGGTGTTACATAGTGGCATTCGGCTCATAGGAGTCCGGAGGCGCGTACCCCGAGCAGCGTGACGACGAGCGCCGATGTGGCCATCACGCCCATCTCGCGGCGGACGATCGCTCGGACCAGCCCACGCTGCTCGGCGTCGGGCAGCGCCTCCACGTCCGCGCGTCCCTCGAGCCCGCGCTGGGCCAGCACCGTGTCGGCCGCCGCCAGCCGCAGCTGCTCGGCCAGGAACGACACGCCGAGCGGCACCAGCCCGTAGATCAGGTGCAGCTGGGGAAGCTCTTCTCCCAGCACGAGCAGCAGCGCGCCGTCGACGGCCTGGATGATCACGAGGCCCTGGCCGACGCGCAGCAGCGGCCAGAACCCGGGCGCATGGCGGCGGCGCCACCAGCCCCACAGCCCCCACACGCCGGCGGCGAGGTTGACCGCGATCAGCGCGACGCCGATGGCGATGTGGACGGCGGTCACGTGCGATACCTGCCCCGGAACCACAACAGCGGAGCGCCCTGGCGGCCGGTCTCGGCGGCCTCGACCGCCCCGATCCCGATCGTGTGGTCGCCGGCCGGGATCAGCCGCTCGAGCCGGCAGCCCACCCAGGCCAGCACGCCGTCGAGCACCGGGATGCCGTCGTTGACCGTGTGGGCGACGCCGGCGAACTTGTCGCGGTCGCGGATCTTGGAGGCGAACAGTCGCGCCAGGTCCTCCTGGCCGGCGGCGAGCACGTTCACGCCGAAGCGGCCGGTCCGGTGCACGGCCGTCAGCGTGCGCGCCTCGTTGTCGAAGGCGACGAGCAGCAGCAGGGGCTCGAGCGACAGCGAGCAGACCGCGTTGGCGGTCATCCCGACGGGGCCGTCCGGCGTCGCCGCCGTCACGACCGTGACGCCGGTGGCGAAGTGCCCCATCACGGAGCGGAACTGCTCCGGCCCGACCTCCCTCATCGGACGACGAGCCTCCCGGTCATGCCGAGCTCCTCGTGGTTGGCCACGGTGCACAGCATCCTGTAGCTGCCGGGCGCCAGCGTCGCGGACCGGGTCGCGGAGTCGCCGGGCAGCAGGGTGGTGACCGCGATCGGCTCGCCGCCGTCGCCGCGCACGCGGAAGTTGTGGCCGAGCCGGCCCCGGTTGGAGACCACGAAGGTCAGCCGACCGGGCTCGGCACGCACGTTCTGGGGACGGATGAGGAAGTCGTCGAGCTCGATCTCCAGACGCTGGTTGCGCGCCTGCAACGCCGGTCCCGGACCGCCGCCGCAGCCCGCGAGGACGGCGGCCGCGAGCAGCGTGGCGGTGGTGCGCACGAGCGGCATCGGCGGCGGCATTGTTCCGTATGCTTGCCACCTTCATGGCTCGCCGCCGACTGCTCGCCCTGCCCGTGATGGCCGTCGCGTTCGCGCTCGCCGCCTGCGGGTCGGAGGGGATCGAGCTCGCCGAGGACGACCCGAACTACGAGGGCGCGGTGTTGTTCGACGAGAACTGCGCCGGCTGCCACACGCTCGACGTCGTCGGCGCTCAGGGCTCGGCGACCAACGTCGGCTCGCGCGAGCAGCGCGACGGGCCGAACTTCAACGAGCGCAAGGAGAGCGTCGAGGACGTGCTGTACGCGATCGAGAACGGCGGGTTCTCCTCGCAGCCGATGCCGCAGAACATCCTCACCGGCGAGGACGCCCAGAAGGTGGCCGAGTTCGTCGCGGAGCACTCGGGCGGCGGCGGCTCCAACTAGATGACTGATCTAGGGGCGCCTCGTGCTCGACCTCAAGCAGATCCGCCGAGACCCTGATCCAGTCCGCGCCGCGCTCGCGCGGCGGCGCGACGGGTCGGAGGCGCGGCTCGACCGCGTGCTCGAGCTCGATGAGCGCACGCGCGCGATGCGGCCGCAGGTCGAGTCGCTGAAGGCGGAGCAGAACGCGGCCTCCAAGGCGATCGGGGAGGCCAAGCGGGAAGGGCGCGACGCTGCGGACGAGATCTCCGCCATGCAGGAGCTCGCCCAGCGGGTCAAGGCGCTGTCGCAGGAGCTGTCCGACGCCGACGCCGAGCTGCAGGCCGCCCTCGCGTCGCTTCCCAACCCGCCCGACGCCACGGCCGCCGACCAGGACACGACGCTGCGCGAGGAGGGAGCGGCGGGCGCCGCCGGCCGCGACCATCTCGAAGTCGCGGGGACGATGATCGACATGGAGTCGGGCGCTCGCGTGGCCGGCTCACGCTTCGCCTACCTCCGCGGCGACCTCGTGCTGCTCGAGTTGGCGCTGTTCCGGTGGGCGCTCGAGGTGCTCGCGGAGCAGGGCTTCGAGCCGGTCGTGCCGCCGGTGCTCGTGCGCGAGGAGGCTTTGTATGGAACCGGCTTTCTGCCCGACACCGAGCAGCAGATCTACCGCCTCGCCGACGACGACCTCTACCTCGTCGGCACGAGCGAGGTGCCGCTGGCCTCGCTGCACGCGGGCGAAGATCCTCGACGCCGGCTCGCTGCCGCGCCGTTACGCGGGCATGTCGCCGTGCTTCCGGCGCGAGGCCGGGGCGGCGGGGCGCGACACGCGCGGCATCCTGCGCGTGCACCAGTTCGACAAGGTCGAGATGTTCAGCTTCGTCGAGCCCGAGGCGTCGGGGGCCGAGCACGAGCTGCTGTTGTCGCTCGAGGAGCGCTTCCTGCAGGAGCTCGGCATCCCGTACCGCGTGGTCAACATCGGCGCCGACGACCTGGGGTCGAGCGCCGCCAAGAAGTACGACCTCGAGGCCTGGATGCCCGGCCAGCAGCGCTACCGCGAGGTCACCTCGACCTCCAACACGACCGACTTCCAGTCGCGCCGCCTCGACATCCGCTATCGCGACGCGGACGGCCGCCCGCGCCACGTCCACACGCTCAACGGCACCGCTGTCACCTGGCGGCACATGATCGCCCTGCTCGAGAACCACCAGCGCGACGACGGCACGGTCGCCGTGCCCGAGGTGCTGCAGCGATGGGGTGCGCCGGAGGCGCTGCGGGTAGGGGACCGGTGATGGAACGCGACACGCCGATCACGCCCGACGACCCCGAGATCCCCGCCGAGCCGCCCGACCCCGACTCCGTCGAGCCCGAGGTCGACGACCAGCCGCTCGGCCCGCCGGCCGAGCTCGACGAAGACGACGCCCCGCTGCCGGGGCTGCCCGAGTCCGAGCCGCCGGCGGCGGACTGATGACGCGCGAGCAGGCACAGGCCTGGCTCGACGCCTACGTGGCGGCCTGGCGCTCGTACGACGGGGTCGGCGAGCTCTTCGCCGAGGACGCGACGTACCGCTACCACCCCTACGACGACCCGGTGCGCGGCCGCGAGGCGATCGCCGCCGACTGGCGCGAGGAGCCCGACGAGCCGGGCACCTGGGATGCGGCCTACGAGGTCCTGATGGTCGACGGTGACCGCGCGGTCGCCACCGGCGAGACCCGCTACGACGACGGCCAGACGTTCTCGAACCTGTTCGTGCTCGAGTTCGACGGTGACGGGCGCTGCTCGTCGTTCACGGAATGGTTCATGGAGCACCCGACGTAACACATCCACAATTTGTAACGCTCCAGTCGATCTGGAATGATCGCGGCCGAGGAGGGAGCGACGGAGTCCACGCAAGGATCCCGGGGCACGATGGTCGAGCCGGCGCGGGGAGCGGGCGGCCCGATCCTTGCCGTCCGCAACCTCGAGGTCGTCTATCAGGACGTCGTGCTCGTCCTGCGAGGCGTCTCGCTCGAGCTTCCGCGCGGCGAGATCGTGGCGCTGCTCGGCGCCAACGGCGCCGGCAAGACGACGCTGCTGCGCGCCGTGACCGGCCTGCTCGGCGTCCACCGCGGGCGCGTCACCAAGGGCAGCGTCGAGCTCGACGGGCAGCGCATCAGCGGCCGTGACGCGGCATCCATCGTCAGACGCGGCGTCGCCCAGGTGATGGAGGGCCGGCGCATCTTCGCCGAGCTGACCGTGGAGGAGAACCTGCGCGCCGGCGGCTTCACGCGCACCCGCGCCGAGGTCAAGGAGGCGCACGACCGAGTGCTCGAGCTGTTCCCCGTGCTCGCCGAGCGGCGCAGGTCCACCGCCGGCTACCTGTCCGGCGGTGAACAGCAGATGCTCGCGATCGGCCGCGCGCTGATGGCCGCCCCGACGGTCCTTCTGCTCGACGAGCCGTCGCTCGGCCTCGCCCCGCGACTGGTCGAGCAGGTGCGCGACACGATCGTCGAGCTCAACCGTCAGGGCGTGAGCGTGCTGCTGGTGGAGCAGAACGCGGCGATGGCACTCGCCATCGCGAGCCACGGCTACGTGATGGAGACCGGCCGCGTGGTCAAGGACGGCCCGGCCGCCGAGCTGCTGGCCGACCAGGACATCCAGGAGTTCTACCTCGGCGTCGGCGAGAGCGGCCGGCGCTCGTTCCGCGACGTCAAGTCATACCGGCGCCGGAAGCGATGGAGCGGCTGAGCGTCCCCGAGGCCGCGACCGAGCCGGTCGCGCCGAAGATCGCCGAGCCGCTCCTGGCGGTGAACGGCATCACGCTGCGCTTCGGCGGCGTCACCGCGCTCGACGGCGTCTCGTTCGAGGTCCGGCCCGGCGAGCTGTTCGCGCTCATCGGGCCCAACGGCGCCGGCAAGACGTCGATCTTCAACTGCGTCAACGGCGTCTACCGTCCGCAGAACGGCTCGATCCTCCTCGAGGGCGAGGAGCTGATCGGCCAGTCGCCCCCGGCGGTGGCGCGCAAAGGCGTGGCGCGCACGTTCCAGAACCTCGGCCTCTTCACCCACCTGTCGGTGATCGACAACCTGATGCTGGGCCGCCACCACCTGATGCGCACGGGCTTCGTGTCCGGCGCCGTGTGGTGGGGGCGGGCCAAACGCGAGGAGATCGAGCACCGCGAGGCGGTCGAACGGGTCATCGAGCTGCTCGAGATGGAGGCTCACCGCCACACGCACGCCGGGCTGCTCCCCTACGGCCTCCAGAAGCGGCTCGAGCTCGGCCGCGCGCTCGCGATGGAGCCGCGGCTGCTGCTGCTCGATGAGCCGGTCGCGGGCATGAACCTGGAGGAGGCCGAGGACCTGGCGCGGTATCTGATCGAGGTGCGCGAGCGGCTCGAGCTGGCGGTGATCCTCGTCGAGCACGAGATGCGGCTGGTGATGGACCTCGCCGACCGCGTGATGGCGCTCGACTTCGGCACGCCGCTGGCGACCGGCAGCCCGGCCGAGGTGCAGGCCGACCCGCGCGTCATCGAGGCCTACCTCGGGGGAGGCGGGGAATCGGCTGGCGCCGATTCCCTTGCGAGTTCGCTTCGCGAACATCGCGGAGAGGGTGACCCTTGAGCACGCTGCCCGATCTCCTGCTCGACCACGCGCGCGAGCGCGCCGATGCGCCCGCCCTCAGGGAGAAGCGCCGCGGCCGCTGGCAGGAGCTGAGCTGGGGCGACTACGCCGACCGGGTGAAGCGCGTCGCCCACGGTCTGAAAGGGCTCGGCGTCCAGCCCGGCGACCGAGTGGCAATCCACGGCGAGAACCGGCCCGAATGGGTGATCGCCGACCTGGCGATCCAGGGCATTGGAGCGGTGACCGTCGGCGTCTACCCGACCAGCCCGGCGCCCGAGGTCGAGTACCTCCTCGGCCACTCCGAGTCCGTGGTGCTGATCGCCGAGGACGAGGAGCAGCTCGACAAGGCGCTCGCCGTGCGCGAGCGGCTGCCGGCGCTGCGGAAGATCGTGCTGATCGACCCGCGCAACGTGCGCGCGCTCGACGACCCGATGGTCATCACGTGGGAGGCCCTCGCGAGCGAGGACCCGCTCGAGGAGTACGGCCAGGGGCTCGACCCATCGGACACCGCCGTGATCGTCTACACCTCGGGCACCACCGGCCCGCCGAAGGGCGCGATGCTCACGCACGCCAACCTCACCTGGGCGGCCGGCAGCTTCCGCCGCGCGTTCGGCACCGGCCCCGACGACGAGGTGCTCTCCTACCTGCCGCTGTGCCACGTCGCCGAGCGGCTCGGCTCGGTGATCAACGGTCTCGGCACCGGCTACGTCGTCAACTTCGGCGAGGGCGGCGAGTCGTTCGCACAGGACCTGCGCGACGTGCAGCCGACGCTGTTCGCGGCCGTACCGCGCGTGTGGGAGAAGATGCTCGCGACCGTCGAGATCAAGATGGCGGACGCCTCGGCGATCAAGCGCTGGTCGTACCGGACAGCGATGCGCACCGGCCGCGCCCTGGCGCCCAAGCGCATGAAGGGCGCGCTCGGCCCGGCCGACCGCGCCCGCGCCGCGCTGGCCAACGCGCTCGCCCTGCGCGCGCTGCGCCACAAGCTCGGGCTCGCGCGCGCCGAGCGCGCGGTCTGCGGTGCGGCGCCGATCGCTCCCAAGGTGCTCGAGTACTTCTGGGCGCTCGGCATCCCCGTCTACGAGATCTACGGCCAGACCGAGAACACCGCGGTGTGCACCTTCATGCCGTTCGACGACGTGCGGATCGGCACCGTCGGCACGCCGCTCGAGGGCGTCGAGGTCAAGATCGCCGACGACGGCGAGATCCTCACGCGGTCGCCGGCCGTCTTCGCCGGCTACTACAAGGACCCCGACGCCACCGCCGCCGCCGTCGACCCCGACGGCTGGCTGCACACCGGCGACGTCGGCGAGCTCGACGAGCGCGGCCACCTCACGATCACCGACCGCAAGAAGGACGTGATCATCACGGCCGGCGGCAAGAACATCTCGCCGTCGGAGATCGAGAACCGGCTCAAGGTCTCGCCGTACGTGCGCGAGGCGATGGTGGTGGGCGACCGGCGCAAGTTCCTCGTGGCGCTGATCGGGATCGAGGCCGACACGGTGTCCGACTGGGCGGCCCGCCGCGGCCTTGCGTTCACCACCTACGGCGATCTCTCGCGCAAGCCCGAGGTGCGCGAGCTGATCTCGAGCTGGGTCGAGGAGGTCAACCAGGAGCTCGCGCAGGTCGAGTCGATCAAGCGCTTCGCGCTGCTCGAGAAGGAGCTCGACCACGAGGACGGCGAGCTCACGGCGACGCTGAAGGTCAAGCGGCGCGCGCTGGAGAAGCAATTCGAGCGCCAGATCACGGAGCTCTATGTCTGAGTTCCTGCAGCTCTGCTTCAACGGGCTCGCGCTCGGCGCCCGCTACGCGCTCGTCGCGCTCGGGTTCGTGATCATCTACCGCGCCACCGGGGTCATCAACTTCGCCCAGGGCGGGCTGGTCGCTATCGGCGCTTACCTAACGTACGCCTTCGCCAACACGGCCGGGCTGCCCTTCGCGCTCGCCGTCGTGCTCGCCGTGCTCTGCTCGGCGGCCTTCGGTGCCGGGCTCGAGCGCACAGTGCTGCGCAAGATGGTCGGCGAGCCGGTGTTCGCGGTGATCATGATCACGATCGGCCTGCTGTTCATCATCGAGCAGGCGATCACGGCGATCTGGGGGTTCGACAACCTCAATCTCGCCGACCCGTGGGGCGTTGAGACGGTGAAGGTCGGAGATGTCGTGCTGGCGGTCCGCGACCTGTGGACGCTCGGCATAGCGGCCGCCGTGGTCGCCGGGTTCTTCGTGTTCTTCCGCGTCTCCGCCTTGGGTGTGGCGATGCGCGCCACGGCGTTCGACGCCGAGGCCGCGATCGCCCAGGGCATCAGCGCCCGGCGCGTGTTCGCAGTCTCGTGGGCGATCTCGGCCGGGCTCGCCGCGCTCGCGGGGGTGACGCTCGCCGCCGGCCCGGCCGCGCTGTCGCCCACCATCGGCGCGATCGCGCTGGTGGCCTTCCCGGCGATGATCGTCGGCGGCATGGACTCGCCGATCGGCGCCGTGGTGGGCGGGATGATCATCGGCGTCACCCAGGCGCTGACGGCCGGCTACCAGGAGGACGTCGCGCCCTGGCTGGGGCAGAACTTCGGCGCGGTGATGCCGTATGTGGTGATGATCGTGATCCTGCTCGTGCGGCCCTACGGGCTGTTCGGCACGCCCGAGGTCAGGCGCGTCTAGATGGCCGATTCCACGACCCGCACGACCGCCTGGCCGCGTCTCGCGGCGCAGGATCGGCACCCGCTGAATCGGCCCGTGGCTCCGCCACTGTGCCGATCGCACGGGCACCGCCCTGCATCCACGATCCACGACCATGCGGCCGCACGGGCCGCGGAATCGACCATCTAATGGCGAGGCCGCACCAGAACCTCACGCGCCGCTACGCCGACGATCTGAGGCTCTTCCGGACCCGCGCGTCGAAGGCGTGGCTGGCCGTGCTGGTCGCCCTCTGGCTCCTGACGCCGATCTTCCTCGTCGACCCGTTCTGGCTATCCGTCCTCAACTACGCGGGGATCGCGGCGATCGCCGCGATCGGACTCAACCTGCTGACCGGCTACACCGGCCAGGTCTCGCTCGGGCAGGCGTTCTTCATCGGCTCCGGCGCCTACGTGGCCGCCGTGGTGGGGGGCGACCTCGGCCTGCCGCTCGTCCTATGGCTGCCGGCGGCGGCGCTGTTCGGAGCGGCGGTGGGCGCGCTCATCGGGCCGTTCGCGCTGCGCCTGCGCGGCAACTACCTGGCCATCGTGACGCTCGGGCTGGTCTTTCTCGGCGAGTACCTGTTCCGCAACCTCAAGGGGCTCACCGGCGGCAACTCCGGAACCTCGGTCACGGCTCCGGTAACGCTCGGGCCGATCGACTTCAACGCCGTGACGATCCTGGGCGACGAGTACATCCGCAACCAGGGCTGGTTCTGGCTCGTGTGGGGGCTCGTGCTGCTGTGCGCGCTGCTGGCCAAGAACATCGTGCGCACGCGTCCGGGCCGTGCGATCCAGGCGATCCGCGACCGCGACGTGGCCGCCGAGATCATCGGCGTCGATCTCGGGCGTTACAAGGTCGCCGCCTTCGCCGTCTCGAGCGCCTTCGCGGGGCTGGGCGGCGCCCTCTACGGCGCCTACCAGCAGTACGTCTCCCCGGACGAGTGGAGCCTGTTCCTCTCGATCCAGTACATCGCGATCATCATCGTCGGCGGCGTCGGAACGGTCTTCGGCGCCGTCCTCGGCGCGCTCTTCCTCGGCGGCCTGCCGGCCGTGATCGACAACTACTCGGACTCGATCCCGGGCGTGGGCACGGGGACGGAGGGCTTCATCTCGGTCGAGTCCCTCAACACGGCGATCTTCGGTCTGTTGATCGTCCTGTTCCTGATGTTCGAGCCACGCGGCCTCGCCGCCATGTGGCTCCGTCTGAAGGCGTACTTCAAGGCATGGCCGTTCTCCTACTGAGGAGGGAGACATGAAGAGGGTGCTCTGGATCGTCGCGTTGCTGGCGCTGGTGCTCGCCGGGTGCGGAGGCGCCGCCGATGACGAGGGTGACTCCGGCGAGTCGGGGGAGGCCTCGCTGGCGAATGCGCCGGGCTTCGACGGGACGACGATCAAGCTCGGGGTGCTGACGCCGCTGACCGGCCCGGTGGCGGTGATCGGCCAGCCGCTGACGGCCGGCAACGAGGTCTACTTCGACTACGTCAACTCGCAGGGCGGCATCGCCGGCAAGTACAAGGTCGAGCTGGTTCAGGAGGACACGCAGTACTCGCCGCCGACCACCGTCCAGCAGTACAACAAGATCAAGAACAACGTCGTGGCGTTCACGCAGGTGCTCGGCACCGCGCCCACGCTTGCCACCCTGCCGCAGCTGGTGCAGGACAACATCATCGCGGCGCCCGCCTCGCTCGACGCCTTCTGGGTGCGCGAGGCCAACCTGCTGCCGGTCGGAGGGCCGTACCAGATCCAGGCGATCAACGCGCTCGACTACTACATCAACCAGGCGGACGGGAAGGGCAAGAACATCTGCTCGTTCATCCAGGACGATGCGTATGGCGAGGCCGGCCAGTCGGGCGTCGACTACGCCGCCGAGAACCTCGGCTTCGAGGTCGTCGATACGCAGAAGTTCAAGGTCGGCGACAAGGACGTGACTGGCCAGGTGCAGCGGCTGCAAAGCTCCAAGTGCGACGCGGTGTTCCTCGTCGCCACGCCGACCGACGCGGGCACGATCTGGGGGACGGCCGCCAAGCTCGGCTACGCGCCGCGCTGGATCGGCCAGTCGCCGACGTGGATCGACGAGCTCGGCGCCTCGCCGCTGGCCGAGTACCTCCAGCAGACGACGTGGATCGTCGCCGAGGGCACCGAGTGGGGCGACGACAGCGTGCCGGGGATGAAGGACATGATGGCCCAGGTGAAGGAGTTCAAGCCCGACCAGGAGCCCGACTACTACTTCTCGTTCGGCTACCTGCAGGGCATCGCGATGACCGCGCTGCTGGAGAAGGCCGTCGAGCTCGGTGACCTCTCGCGCGAGGGTCTGATGAAGGCCTCTGACGAGCTCGGGACGGTGAGCTTCGAAGGCCTGTCGGGCGACTACCAGTACGGCCCGGCGGACCAGCGCAACCCCTCGCGGATGTCGACGATCTACGAGGTCAAACCCGACAACCCGTTCGGTCTGGCGACGCTCGAGTACCAGTACGAGTCGGAGGCCGCCAAGTCGTACGAGTTCCAGAAGGCCGATCTGTAGCGACGCGCGCGGGCGGCGGCACTGATAAGCATCGGCGGCATGGAAGCCGCCACCGCCGCCCCGTTCTCGCTCGAGCTCTCGCAGGACCAGCGCGATATCCGCGACTGGGTGCACGGCTTCGCCGAGCAGGTCGTGCGCCCGGCCGCGTCCGAGTGGGACGAGCGTGAGGAGACGCCGTGGCCGATCATCGCCGAGGCGGCCAAGATCGGCCTCTACGGCCTCGAGGCGCTGGCGCAGTTCTACGCCGACGAGAGCGGCCTGACGCTGCCGATCGTCAACGAGGAGCTGTTCTGGGGCGACGCGGGGATCGGCATGGCGATCATGGGCACGTCGCTCGCCGTGGCGGCGATCTTCGGTCAGGGAACCGGCGAGCAGATCGGCGAGTGGATCCCGCAGTGCTTCGGCACCGAGTCCGAGCCGGCGGTCGCCGCGTTCTGCGTCTCCGAGCCCGACGCCGGGTCCGATGTCTCGTCGCTGCGCACGCGCGCGGTCTACGACGAAGCCTCAGGCGAGTGGGTCCTCAACGGCCAGAAGGCCTGGGCGACCAACGGCGGCATCGCCGGCGTGCACGTGATCGTCGCGTCGGTCGACCGCGACCTCGGCTCGCGTGGGCAGGCCGCGTTCGTGGTGCCGCCGGGCACGGCGGGGTTGACCATGGGCACGAAGGTGCGCAAGCACGGCTTGCGCGCCTCCCACACCGCCGACGTGTTCCTCGACGACTGCCGGGTGCCTGGCTCGTGCCTGCTCGGCGGCAAGGAGAAGCTCGACGAGCGCCTGGCGCGGGCGCGCGAGGGCGGCGCCTCGCGCGGCCAGGCGGCGATGCAGACGTTCGAGGCGACGCGGCCGACGGTCGGCGCCCAGGCGCTCGGCATCGCGCGCGCCGCCTACGAGTACGCGCTCGATTACGCGCGCGAGCGCGAGCAGTTCGGCCGGCCGATCATCGACAACCAGGCGATCGCCTTCATGCTGGCCGACATGAAGATGGAGATCGACGCGGCACGGCTGCTCGTGTGGCGGGCGGCGTGGATGGGGCGCAGCGGGCGCCCGTTCGAGAACGCCGAGGGCTCGATGTCCAAGCTCAAGGCGGGCGAGGTCGCCGTCTGGGTCACCGAGCGCGCGATCCAGATCCTCGGCGGTAACGGCTACACGCGCGAGTACCCGGTCGAGCGGATGCACCGCGACGCGAAGATCTACACGATCTTCGAGGGCACGTCGGAGATCCAGCGCCTGGTGGTCGCGCGCGCGATCTCGGGTAGGCGGGGAATCCGCTAGCGCGGATTCCCTTGCGAGTTCGCTTCGCGAACATCGCGGGGAGGTTTGCCATATGAGCGACAACGAAGACTGGACGGGCGAGCCCCCCGAGGGACGCCACTCGCGCGACCGCGCGAAGCCCGGGTTCTGGGAGAACCAGTGGCAGGCCGCAGCCGCCTACGCGCTGCTCGGGGTGACCGTCATCGCGGCGATCCTGGTCATCGTGCTGCTGGGCTGAGTCCGGCCGTTCGACGGCGGCAGAACACGTACACGACGATCGCCGCCGTCAGCACGTGCATGAGCATCAGCGTGCCGACGGCGGCGGCATCGGTCCCGGGGTACTCGGGCGGGTCCTGCAGGCCGACCGAGAGCGGCGCCGCCAGCGAGAGCACGAGGGCGACGACGGCGATGATCGTGAACGTCCTGACCGGGTTCGCGGCTCGCCGCTTGACGATCGCGAAGACGAGCCCGGCGGCGATCACCCCGATGAGCGTCGACACGATCACCGCTCGCAGCGCGAGGTGCTCGAACGCCTCCGGGATGTCGAACAGCGCGATCGCGAGCGCTCGCACCAGCACGTTCACGACGACGGCGGCCACCGCGGCGAGCGCCGTGCGCACGAGCAGATCAGGCAAGGTTGCGGAGCGCCTCGCCGGCGACCAGGGCGAGAGCGAGCACGGCGGCGGGCACCCAGTACGTGCGGTGGCGCCGCGTCCACCGCCGGCCGTGACGGCGGTCGGCGGTGCTGGCGTAGATCTGCCGCGGCTGGCGCACCACGGGGCGATGGAAGCCTTCTGGTGGGGATCGGTCAACCCCGCCATCCCGCATGCTGCGGGAATCGGTTCGCGTCTACCCCGGAAGCAGCGCGAATTGGCGCGACTGGGCGACGAGACTCCCGGCGGAGTCCCAGATCTCGAAGTCCTCCTCGTGGTAGCCGCCGATCACGTGGCGTGTCTCGGTGCGGCAGGCGAGCCAGCCCGGCGCGGGGCGGGCGCGCACGTGCACGGTGAGCTCGATCGTCGCCGAGCCGGCCGAGCCGATGTCGAGCACGGCGGGAGCGGCGCCGTCGACGAGCGCCGCGAGCGCCAGCGGATCGGCGTCGCGGCCGTCGCGGAAGCGCATCCAGAACTCGAGGCTCGGCTCGCCGCCCGGGCTGCCCTGCGCCCAGCCCGGCAGCACGGGCGCGCGGTACTCGAGCTGCTCGGTGATGCTCACGCCGGGCATCGCGCCGCCCTTGATCACCTCCGGCGTCTCCTCGGGCGGCGGCAGCTCCGGCGGCGTGCTGAGCAAGAGCGTGCGCCCGTCAGCCTGGGCGAGGTCGCCGAACGTGGCGAGCAGGCGGAGGATCTCACGCCCGTCCTGGACCAGGCGCGCCTCGCCTGTCGCCACGCGGCGCCCGGCGCGCACGACGCCTGTGCGCACCTCGGCCGGCCCGATCGCGCCGGGCCGCAGGAAGTGCGCCGACGTCACCAGCGGGTCGGGCAGCGGCATCTCGGCCTGGAGCGCGCGCAAGCAGACGGCGAGCATGTAGCCGCCGTTGGGCGTACCGCCGATCGCGGTCCAGCGGTCGGTGAGCGCGGTCGAGTAGACGTGCCCGCCCGCCGGCTCGATCGCGGTGTCGGCGTCGAAGATGTATCCGGTCATGGTCGTCATCTCCCCGCCCAGGGTGGCCGGGGCGGGCAAGCATCGCAATTACCCGGCAGGTAAGCGCCACGGGCAAGCGGGCATCCATCCGCGCTTGCCGGCGCGCGGCTGCCACTCGGTCACCGCAGCGCCCATGGCAGACCGTCCCAGCTCGCCGGCGGCCCGTGCCGCCAGCGGGGGAAGGGCGCGTACGCCTCGGCCGAGGAGCTCGTCTCGCTCTCCACGCCCGCCCCGTGGCGCAGCGCGACGTCCGAGCGAACGTAGAGGTTCTGGTCCGGCGGTCCGCCGCGGGCTCCGGCCATGAAGACCACGCACGGGCCGTCGCCGGCGCCGACGAAGATGTGCTCGGTCCCGGGCGGGCAGTGGACGAAGTCCCACGCCCTCAGCGGCCGCTCCTGGCCCTCGACAAGCGCCAGGCACTCGCCGGCGAGCACGAGGAAGTCCTCCTGGTTGCCCTCGCGGTGATACAGCGCGCTCGGCTGGCCGGGTTGCAGGACGGCGATCGTGTAGCCGATCTGCTCGAACGGAACGGCGTCGCCCTCGAACACGCAGGCGTCCGCGAAGTGGCCGCCGCTCACCCAGGCCGCGTCACGGACGTTGACCACGAACCAGCCCGGCGTGGCTGCCACGAGCCCGGCCTCGGACCGCTCCATGCGCGCCTCCGGCACCATCGGCGGGAGGCTAGACAAACTTTCTCGTGGGCGTGTCGATTTCCGTCGTGCTCGCTCGACGTACGTGATGGAAGGCCAAATCCACCAAGGAGGAACGCGAGATGCGAGTCATGGTGCTGATCAAGGCGAACGAGCAGTCCGAGCGCGGCGACATGCCGAGCGAGAGGCTGCTCACGGAGATGACGACGTTCAACGAGGAGCTGGTGAAGGCGGGCATCATGCTCGCCGGCGACGGGCTGCACCCGTCCTCGAAGGGTGTCCGCGTGGCGTTCAAGGGCAGCGATCGCAAGGTCATCGACGGCCCGTTCTCGGAGACCAAGGAGCTGCTGGCCGGCTACTGGGTCTGGGAGGTCAAGTCGCTCGATGAGGCCGTCGAGTGGGTCAAGCGCATCCCGTCGCCCGACGAGGGCGAGGAGGCGATCGTCGAGATCCGGCCGGTGTTCGAGGTCGAGGACTTCGGCGACGAGCTGACGCCGGAGCTGCGCGAGCGGGACGCCGCCCTCCGCGCCCAGACCGAGGGCGCGCGGTAGGTGCCGGCCGCCGACGTCAAGCGCACGATCGACGCCGTCTGGCGGATCGAGTCCACTCGGCTCATCGCGGGCCTCGCCCGCTTCGTGCGCGACGTCGGCGTCGCCGAGGACCTCGCGCAGGAGGCGCTCGTCGCGGCGCTGGAGCAGTGGCCGGAGGAGGGTGTCCCGGACAATCCGGGCGCCTGGCTCATGACCACCGCCAAGCGCCGCGCGATCGAGCGCCTCCGGCGCGCCGACGTGCATCGGCGCAAGACCGAGGAGATCGGGCGCGAGATGGAGCTGCGCGAGGCGGAGGCGCCCGATCTCGCCAGGGAAGCCGCCGACCCGTTCGACGACGATGTCCTGCGCCTCATCTTCACCGCCTGCCACCCGGTGCTCTCGCTGGAAGCTCGCGTGGCACTCACGCTCCGGCTCATCGCGGGGTTGAGCACGGCGGAGATCGCTCGCGCGTACCTGGTGCCGGAGGCGACCGTGCAGCAGCGGATCGTGCGCGCGAAACGCACACTCACTGCCGCCCGCGTGCCGATCGAGGCCCCCGAGCTCGGCGAGCTCGCCGAGCGGCTCGCCTCGGTGCTCGAGGTCATCTATCTCATCTTCAACGAGGGCTACGCAGCGACCGCCGGCGACGAGTGGATGCGCCCGGAGCTGCTCGCGGAGTCGCTCCGGCTCGGGCGCATGCTCGCGGCACTGCTGCCGGAGGTGCCGGAGGTGCACGGACTGTCCGCGCTGATGGAGCTGCAGGCGTCGCGCGCCCGCGCGCGAGTCGGGCCGGACGGCGAGCCGGTCCTCCTGCTCGACCAGGACCGCTCGCGCTGGGACTGGATGCTCGTCGGCCGCGGGCTCGCCGCCCTGGAGCGCGCATACGCGACCGGCGGCGCCTTCGGCGCATACACGCTGCAGGCCGCGATCGCCGCCTGCCACTCGCGCGCCAGGTCGGCGGAGGACACCGACTGGGTGAGGATCGTCGCCCTCTACGACGGGCTCGCCCAGGTGGCGCCGTCGCCGGTCGTGGAGCTCAACCGCGCGGTCGCGGTGGGCATGGCGTTCGGGCCCGCGCAGGCGTTACGGCTGGTCGACGACCTCGCCGACGAGCCGGCCTTGACCGGCTATCACCTGCTCCCGACCGCGCGCGGCGATCTGCTGGAGAAGCTGGGCCGGCACGCCGACGCGCGCGCCGAGTTCGAGCGCGCCCTCACGCTCACGCAGAACACGCGCGAGCGCTCCGTGCTGCTCGGCCGCATCGCCGGCAGCTCCGGGCGCGGTTAGCGGAAAGAGCCGCGCGCGCGCCTACCGGAACACGTATTGGAAGCGGGTGCCGTCGCACACGCCGCCGAGCTTGGCGCCCAGCGACGCTCCGTGTGAGCGGTTCTCGGAGCTGGGCACGTGGCGCACGTCAGCCTTCCAGCCGCGCGGGTTGCGGCCCCGCTCGAGTCCGGTGCCCTTTCCGCGTCCAACGGCCGGCGGGTATTCGTCGCGGTCGTAGCCGTCGCGTGTCGGGATGCTCCCGAGCAATCGGTCACGTCGTTGGTCGGCGCCGGGACGGTTGACGATCAGCCGTCGCGGCCAGCCGCGGCGCAGCGCGCCGCGGTAGTGCTTGCGGATGTTCGGATACTGCGCCCTGGAGAAGACCAGTCGCCGCACGCCTCGCGGCCTCGTGCACGCTTCCGGTTCCGGGCCGCCGTCGTCGCCTCCGCCTCCGCCGCTTGCCCGCGTGGAGCATGGGCAAGGCAGGGCCTCGCAGTAGATGCCGTCACCGTCGGCGTCGCGCGTGTCGGCGGCCTCCTGGGCGGCCTTCTGGTTCGGGTACTGCGAGCAGGTCGCCGCGGCGTGGGCGACCGGCGACGCCGCGTTGGCGCCGTCGCGTGCCTGCCCTGTCGCCACGCTTGCGGCGAACAACGCTGTCGCGACCGTGAAC
Source organism: uncultured Solirubrobacteraceae bacterium (assembly GCA_963830725.1). Classification (GTDB taxonomy): domain Bacteria; phylum Actinomycetota; class Thermoleophilia; order Solirubrobacterales; family Solirubrobacteraceae; genus DASSUW01. Next base: position 88,284 of record CAWHNO010000005.1, read on the forward strand.
GCCGCCAGCGTCTTCGATCTCGTCATCGGCGCTCGCGGTTCGACTTGGCGACCATGTCCTCATAGTCGGCAGTCATGGATCAAACGTGACCCGTACTCCGGCTGATTGGCACTTGCCGGCGTCGCGCGTAGGTTCGGCCGGGGATTCGCGCAATCGTCGGATGAGCGCGGGACGTCGCCGCCGCGGCCCACAAAAGGGCTTCGTCCCCGGTGTGTGCGCAGAGGCGCGGCCCCAACGTGTCCAAGGCGATCTGAACATCCGCCTGAGGAAGTGCTCTGCCAAGGGGCAGAAGCCGCTCAGGCTCGCGACGTCGCCGGTGCAGCGCCAAGACCCTCCCCTCCAATCACCGCCGCCCGCTGCTGGCGGCGGGCGGCGCGGCGGACGAGTACCGCGTCGCAAACGTTCTCGTGCGTCGAGGCAATAACCGCCGTCCCGCTTTGCGATTACTCCGTGACGCTCGACTCGCCGGTCGGATCGACCACGGGCAGACAGTTCCGCTTCTCGTGCGCGCCGAGCCAATCGCCGTGCAAGATCTCGCTCGAGGCCGCAGTTCTCTCAAGCGAGCCAGGGCGAGCAGTCGTCTTCCCGCGGATGACCGTTCACAAGGAACCCGCGACGACGGCGAACGGTCCCGTTGTCTACTGCGAGTACGTGGACGGAGGTGTGAACCGGATAGAGCGCGTGCCGTTGGGGACCAACATCGGCGAGATTCGAGAGCGTCGCCTCGCAGCGCTGCCCGTCGTCGGCTCAGAGCCGCGCCGCCTACCGAGCGCGCGCAATCAGCTTCAGGGCACCGTCCGCAGCGTCAACGAGGGCGCCGCGATCGCCAACGTTGAGCTCGATGTCCAAGGGGCAGCGCTTTTGTCGCGTCGATCACGGTCGAGGCCGTCAAGGAGCTCGGCCTCGCCGAGGGGGATCAGGTCACCGCGGTCATCAAGGCCTCGGATGTAATCCTCGCCAAGGAGTATCGCTCCTGGCCCAGGCGGGCCACCTCACCGGCGTAGCTTCGCCGCCCGGCGACAGTCAAGGCCACCGCTTCGCGGCTCGCTACGCTCGGCCCTGACGGGCTGACCTTGACAGCGCCGTCGGCTCCGCTGATGGGCTGGGTAAGCCGGCTGCGCCGGTCCTGCCGAGGCAAGCTCGACCACACTCCGGGGAAAGCCCGGGAAAGAACGCACCTGGGACGCCGAGATCGGCTGGCGTGCGTTGACCTCGTGGCCCCTCGTACCCGCGGCCGCTGGGAGCCGCGATGCCGCCTGCAGAGCCAAATGTCGGCGGGCCGAGCGGAGGGGGCGGGATTCGAACCCGCGGTCCGCGTGAACGGACTCCGGTTTTCAAGACCGGCGCATTCGACCGCTCTGCCACCCCTCCGGGTGGCGCTCCATGATGACTGGCTCAGCGCCCGCGCTTATCTTATGAACCGCGGCAGTTCGACCGGGAACTTGAAGACCTGCGACCCGTGCGGCGCGAGGCCTCGCGCGACGGGCGGTCGTCGTCGGAGTCATGGATGTGGCTGCGGATGCCGCTGAGGCGGTCCGTGTGGTCGCCGACGTAGACGGTCGGCGGCTCTGGCTTGCGGTGGCGGGGGCCCATGGCTCGTTCCTCGCAGATGAAGGACGGCGTGTGACGCTATTTCTGCCGCGGCTCGCCCGCGAGCGCCGCCACCAGCCCGAGCGAGATGAAGACGCCACCGCTGAGGCGGTCGAGCCGTCGCCGCGCCGCGGCGGTCTCGCGCAGCCGCCGTCCGGCTCCCGCAGCCACGAGCGCGTAGGTGCCGTCGCTGAGCACGCCCAAGCCCACCAGCATCGTGCCCAGCACCAGCATCTGTGGGGCTACCGGGGCCGAGGGATCGACGAACTGGGGCAGGAAGGCGAGGAAGAACAGCGCGGTCTTCGGGTTGAGGATGTTGACCACCGCACCCTGCCAGAACAGCCGCCGCATAGTGACCGGATCGCGTGGCTCTGGGTCGGGCTCCTCCGCGTCGCGCGCAAGCAGCTTGCGGATCCCGAGCAGGACGAGATACGCGGCGCCCGCGTACTTGACGATCGTGAACGCCGTCGCGGAGGACGCGATGAGCGCCGACACGCCGAACGCCGCGGCGACAACGTGCACGAGCCCGCCGAGCTGCACGCCGAGCATCGAGGTCACCCCCGCGCGGCGGCCCTGGGCCAGGCTGCGGGTCACGATGTAGAAGACCGACGGGCCCGGAATGGCGAGGAACGCGAGGCTCGCGGCCGCAAACAGCACGAACGTCGATGCATCGGGCATCCCCGAACCGTACAGCCGCGCCCGTATGCTGGTCGGCAATGGCTTCACGCGGAGTCTTCCGCTCGCAGCGGCGGCGACGGTGGTCGCTGGCTTCGCTGCGATCGGTCGGCGACATGGCGATCGACCTCGGCACCGCGAACACGGTCGTCTACGTGCGCGGCCGCGGCATCGTGCTGTCCGAGCCCTCGGTGGTGGCCATCGACCAGCGCACGGGCGAGGTGCACGCCGTGGGGGCGGACGCGCAGCTGATGATCGGGCGCACGCCGGCCACGATCTCTGCCGACCGCCCGCTGCGCCACGGCGTGATCGCCGACTTCGAGGTGACCGAGGCGATGCTGCGCCAGTTCGTCGACAAGGTGCTCCACAGCCGCTTCAGCCGCCCGCGCCTGGTCATGTGCGCGCCGTCGGGGGTGACCGACGTCGAGCGCCGAGCCGTCGAGGAGGCCTCCCTGTCGGCTGGCGCCCGCGAGGTGCACCTGATCGAGGAGTCGCTCGCCGCCGCGATCGGGGCCGGGCTCCCGATCGCCGAGCCGGTCGGCCGGATGGTCGTCGACGTCGGCGGCGGCACGAGCGAGGTCGCCGTCATCTCGCTTGGCGGGATCGTCGTCTCGCGCTCGCTGCGGGTCGGCGGCTACGACCTCGACGACGCGATCACCAACCACATCCGGCTCGAGCACCGCATGGCGATCGGATCCCAGAGCGCGGAGGCGATCAAGCTGGCCGTCGGCTCCGCCGCGAAGCTCGACGAAGAGCTCTCGACCAGCATCCGCGGCCGCGACCTGCTGTCCGGCCTCCCGCGCGAGCTAGAGCTCGACAGCGAGGAGGTCAGGCGCGCGATCGACCCACCGCTGACCGACATCATGGCCGCCGTCCACGCGACGCTCGAGGAGACCCCGCCCGAGCTGGCGGCCGACATCGCGATGCAGGGCATCGTCCTCGCCGGCGGAGGCGCGCTCCTGCGCGGCTTCGCCGATCGGGTCCACCGTGAGACCGGCATGCCGGTCCACATCGCCGACGCTCCCCTGACCTGCGTCGCCTACGGCGCCGGGCAATCTCTCGAGGAGCTCGACACCCTCGGCCGCCGTCGCGGCGCTGCCTGAGGGCACTACACTGCGCCCCACCCCGGAGAGGTGGCCGAGTGGCTGAAGGCACTCGCCTGCTAAGCGAGTATGGGGCGGAAAGCTCCATCGCGGGTTCGAATCCCGCCCTCTCCGCTGGCGGCTAACATGACCGCCGCCCTTGCGCCCGTAGCTCAGCTGGATAGAGCGTCGGTCTACGGAACCGAAGGTCAGAGGTTCGAATCCTCTCGGGCGCGCTTGAGAATCCTAGTGTTGTAGGGGATTTGCGGCTGGTGGCGAACGCCGTTGGGTGGCAACAGCGGGGGCAACAGGCAACAGTGAGCAGGTTGCCCCTGGAGCGGACGGATGCGCCGGGTATCTACCGGCGTGGTTCGAGGTACGTGGTGGTGTACCGCGTCGAGGGTCGTCAGCGCAAGCAGTACGCCGGCACGCTGGCCGAGGCTCGGGCGATCAAGCTCGAGCGCGACGGCGAGGCGCGGGCGCTGCGCCGTGGCCCGACGCTGCACGGGTTCAGCCTCTCGTGGCTTGATCGCTACGCAGGTGCCGGGCACGACAGCGTGCGCGTCGATGACCGAGACGCTCGCAACGACGCGGATGCAGCAGCCGCGTGCGACGATCGCCGCCTGCCGGATGCGGCGCGTATAGCCATCCGGCTGGTTTCGAATCATCCGGCGGTCCGTCATGTGGAGTCGGCCGGATCGCGGTCGCGTGGGCGCACGAGGAGCTCGCCGACCGGGATTTCGCCGTGACCACGTCCGACTTCGCCGCGGTCGCGCGCGATCTTCCCGGGTTGATCGCCGCCTCTTGTAAACCGGCCTGAGCGTTGAAATCCTGGCTGCCTGCCATTGGCCCCGACCTGAGGAGGAGCGGTTAAGCGATGGCCATCGACTTCACCCTGTCCAACGAGCAGCGCGAGCTGCAGGCGAGCGCGCGGCACTTCGCCGAGAACGTCCTCGGCCCGGTAGTGCGGGCCGCCGACGAGGAGCCCGATCCGCTGCGCGCCTTCCAGATGACCAAGGAGGCCTACGTCGCCGCCTACAAGGCGGGGATCGCGTTCTGCATGCTGCCGAAGGAGTACGGCGGCGGCGGCCTGAGCAACGTCGACCTGATCATCGCCGCCGAGGAGATCTGCGCGGTCGATCCGGGCTTCGCATGCACGGTGTTGGTCAACGGTCTCGGACTCCTGCCCGTCTGGTACTACGGCACCGAGGAGCAGAAGGACCGCTTCCTACGCACGGCGACCTCGGACCCGACCGGCGAGTATCTCGTCGGCTATGCGGCCAGCGAGCCGGCCGGCTCGCCCGGCGGCACGGCCAACTTCGACGCTCCGCTCCCGAGCCCCGTCGGCATCGGCGTGACCGCCACGCTCGACGGAGACGAGTACGTGCTCAACGGCCGCAAGTACTGGCCGTGCAACGTCGCCGGCTGGGACGGCAAGGGAGCGAACGTCAGCATCGTCGTCGTCCGCACCGACCCCAGCAAGGGCGGCACCGAGGGGCTGTCCGCGGTGATGATCGAGCGCGGCATGCCCGGAATCACCTACAACCTGATCTCGAAGATCGGCCACCGGCTGACGCCGAACGCGGAGATCATCTTCGACAACGCCCGCGTGCCGGCCGAGAACCTGATCGAGGGGACGCGCGGCAACGGCGACCTGCTGATCAACCGCAACTTCGCCTGGTCTGGCCCGGTGGCGGGCATCGCCGCGGTCGGCGTCGCGCGCACCGCGTACGAGGCCGCGCTCGACTGGGCCAAGACCTACACGGCCGGCGGCCCGAAGGCGATCATCCACTACCAGTACCCGGGCTACGTGCTCGGTGACGTCGCCGCCCGGATCGAGATGTGCCGCTACTTCTGCTGGAAGACGGCGCACTACCTCGATCAGCACGACTACCACGGCGAGATGATCGGCGCGATGTGCAAGATCCAGTGCACCGAGCTCTTGTTTGACGCGGTCTACAAGTGCATGCAGGTCGTCGGCGTCAACAGCGTCGATAAGAAGCACTCGTTCGAGAAGCTCCTGCGCGAAGCCACCATCCTCCCGCTCTATGACGCGGGCAACTTCGGCATGCAGCGGCGCCGCGTGCACGGCGTGATGGCCAGCGCCACGTTCAACCCACGCTCGGTGATGGACGACCTGCCGCAGGACTACACGAAGGCGATGGAGATCACCGACACGATCCCCGGGCCGCTCGAGCTGGTGGGCGCCGGGAACGGGAGCCCGGTCGGGTAGACGGTCCGCGAACGATCACCGATCCTCTCACCCGCACGGCGGGATTGCCTGGGCCGGCGTCGTCAGCGACGCCGGCCCACCGCTCTTTGACTCACCACGGCCGTCCTTCTAGCTCCTCTCCCGCTGCTGAGCAAGCGGTCCCGGTTCCGCTGTTCGTCGAGAAGCACGCGTGTCAGCCAAACGGTCGACGTACAGCCGGTTGTGACGAGCCACGAGCGCGCCACCGCGGACAGCATCGACTCCTGCAATCGCTGCGGTAATAGCCGTCGCGCCGTCACATCGCGGCAGACTCAGCGCGTGTGGGCGAGAGTGCGGTCTGCCTTTCTTGCCGTCAGGACCGTAACGGGGAGGCCAAGGCGCGCCACGCGGGCGGGCAGATCGATGTGCAGCCAGTGGGAGACGCGCTCGGGGAGCGTCGAGACGATGATCTCGTCGTATCGATCGGCCTCCAGAGCTGCCGAGACGGCGAGGAACAGCATCTCGCTGCTTCTTTGATAGAACACCACTGGTCGATGGAAGCCTGACCGTACACGCGCGTGCGTGACCTGTCAATATTCATCGCACATATATGTCTAGGCAAAGCGTGACCGGCGGGCGGCGCCCGTATCGCAAGCGGCGCCGGGCCCAGCTCGAGGAAGCGACCAGGCTGCGGATCACCGAGGCCACGGTCGACCTGCACGGCTCGGTCGGTCCGGCGCGGACGACGATCAGTGCAGTCGCGAAGCGCGCCGGCGTCCAGCGGGCGACCGTCTACCGCCACTTCCCCGACGAGGACGCGCTATTCGATGCTTGCTCGTCGCACTGGCTGGCGCAGCATCCCCTCCCGGATCCGGCGGCTTGGACGAAGCTCGAGCACCCCGATGAGCGACTGCGGGTGGCGCTGGGCGAGCTCTACGAGTGGTATGAGCGCGGCGAGTACATGCTCGAGAGGACGACCCGCGATGTCGCGCTCGTCCCCGCGCTGCGACCCTCGATGGAGGCCTTCCGCGGTTGGCTCGACGCGGCCGCCGACACGATCCTGCACGGCCGGCCCGAGCGCGGCGCCCGCCGCCGCCGCGTGCGAGCCGCGGTCGGGCACGCGCTCGCATTCGAGACCTGGCGCTCGCTCGTCCGCCATCAAGGGATGTCCCGATCCCAGACGATCGAGCTGATGCAAGCACTCGCCGCCGCCGCGCGGCGAGATTGAGGCTCACCGACCTGGGCCCACCCGATCCGCTCATCGCTCCCAGCCTCCGACGAGACCCTCAGCGGCAAGGCGCGCCACTCGAACCCATCCAAAGAATGCGCGCAGAATCCCGAAGCCACGCACGCGACGGATCCTCGCGCGGGACGAACACGGCCCACAGTTGCCACACCCCGAAAGCAGACGTCGTCAGCGGTGCCACGAGCGGGCGCCCGTGGGCGGCCGCCACCGCCCGCACCGAGCTGCGCCGCGTCGCTCGCCAGGCCGGCGTGCGGCGGCGGTTCGCGCCGCACCAGCTGCGCCACGCGCACGCCGTCGAGATGGCCCGCGAGGGCGTGCCGCTGATCGTCATCCAACGCCAGCTCGGACACACCAACCTCGGCACGACCTCCATCTATCTGCAGGGGATCGATCGCGAGGAGATCCTCGCCGCGGTGCGCGCCCGGCGCGCGCCCACGATGTCGGCGAGCGCCGGGCTGCGGCTGTGATCCTGGCCCTCGAGCGCGAGCGCCTCTGCGCTCCCGATGTCGTCGCTGCAAGCGCACCTCGAGCGGGACGATGTCGCCGCGAGCCCGCTCGAGTTCCGCCGCGACTGCCCACTGTGCCGCGCGGAGCGCGTCCACGGCCGCCTCCCGAGCCCGTGGCTGATGCCCGCTCGCGCCCGCGGCAATGGCGGCGGCCTTGCTGGCCGCGAGCTCGGTCGCGCCCGGGGCCGCGGTCGCCACCGACGGCTAGGCTAGGGGGTCGCCGCTCCGGCCCCCGCGGCGCCGCCGCCTCCGCAAGGGTCGGACCTCACCGCCGGCGAGGGCGGCGCCGCCCCGGTCGAGCGCGATCACGACGCCGGCTCAGGCGCCGCGGACGCCCGCGGGCAAGACTCAGGCGGCGCCGACCCGAGCGAGCGCTTGCCGGAGCGCGACGCGGGCGCCCACGATGCCGGGCCGGGTGGAGGAGAGGGCTCGGACTCGCGGCTGTCCCCAAAACATGACGACGGCGCGACCGCGGGTTCCGGCGACGCTCGGACGCTTCCACTGCCCGCCGCGATCGCCGCCGTCTCCGCGATCGGCTACCTCGGCTCGTTCGTCGCCCCGCCGGTCATCGGCGGAATCGACCAGGCGACCAGCCTGTCCACCGCGCTCCTCACCCTTGTCGCCGGCAGCGCGGTGCTCGGAGCGCTCGCCGGCCCCGCGCTGGCACCGTCACACGTCGCCGCGCGGGCGTAGCCGGCGAACGGGCCGACGTCCTGGAGCCGCGGAACGGTGGCAGACATGTGCGACGGCCTGCCCTCATCGCACCCGAACGAAACCGGGCCCCCCTACGCGTCGGCCTCTGAATGCTGGTCGGTGTCCCCGAGGGGCGACGAGTCCTCGGCGGGTGCCGCGGGCGGCTTGCGCGCAGCGTCGGAGTCGCCGCCCTCCGCGCCCGGCTTGTCGCGTGGCTCGCGCTCCCGCGTCGGCTCTCGCTCTCGCTGCTCGTCGGTCATCGATTCTCCTTGGTCGCAGTGCTTGCCCAACAGGGTGCTCGACCGACGCCCGCCCGAATCATCGGCCGACCGGTCGAGGTCGACCACGAGCGCGGAGTGATCGCTGAGACCGGCGCGGCGCCAGTCGTGCGCATAGGCGCTGGCGATCGGCTCGACGCCGAATACGAGCACGTGGTCGAGGCGCCAGCCACCGCGGTTGTTGGCGAACGTCCAACTGGCCTCGCGCTCGGCGTAGCCATGGAGGGCACGGAACGCATCGACCCAGCCGCGCTCGCGCAGCCCATGGACGAGCGCGCGCTCCGCGCGATCCCAGCGCTCGCCGCGCTCAGGCCGCAGGCGCCCGGCGCTGTCGTAGGCAAACGTGAGCACATCGCCGTCGGAGAGCTCGCGGCGCGGGGTGTTGAGGTCGCCGCACAGGATCTGCCGGCGAGCGTCGCGCGCCGCGAGGTGCGCGGCGATCGCCTCGTGCGTGCGGATCTTGGCCAGGTCGGGCGCCGGCGCGATCGGCGAATGCACGTTGCTGACCTCGATGTCGCCGAACGCGCAGCACAGCACGCGCTCGGGCCAGGGCACCGGCGGCGGCTCCAGCCGCGTCAACGGCAGGCGCGCCGCAGTCAGCACGCCCAGGGCGCGCCGGCCGGCGGGCGCCGGCGCAGCGTCGAGGGACGTCTCCGCCGCGGCGAAGCCGATCGCCGCCAGGCTCGCCCGCCAGAGTGGCAGCGTGCGTGCGGTCAGCTCCTGCAAGGCGATGATGTCAGCGCCCGCGCGCGCGATCACCTCCGCCTGCTCCGGCTGACGACGCACCCGCCCCGCGACGTTCCACGTGACCAGACGTAGGCGCTCAGCGATCAGCGGCGGCCTCGTTCGGGTCTTCCGCGGCCGCGAGCTCGAGTGACCCGGCGAGCACGTCGTCGAAGTGCCGGCGCTTGATCGGCAGCGCCCAGTCGACGCGCTCGCCGACCGCCGGGTTGCCGGCACGCTCGTTGAGCTTCCCGACGACCGACCAGTGGCCCACCTCACCGGCCTCCGCCATCGTCAGGAACTCGACGCCGTCGAGCGGACCGTCGTCGCCGCCGAGATAGGCCTCCATCATCTCCGCCGCCTCGGAGCGCGTCTCGCGCGCGGACTCGAGGATCGCCGTCTTCTTGCCGTCGAACTCGCCGGCCAGTTGGGTTCAGCGCTCCTCGGTCTCCGCCGCCTCGCCGTGCATCCGCTCGAGCGTGCGCGCAGGCTCTCGTTCTCGTCCCCGAGCAGCTTCGCGACGTGATCGGTCGCGTCCTTGGCGGCCATCGCCACGCCGAGCACCTCGGCGAGCTTGCTCTCCAGGTTCGTCAACTCGGCCATGCGGTCGTCTCCTCGCGCCTAGGTTCGCTGGACTGTGGAGCGCTACCCAAGCCTGGGTCGCCGCATGCCCAGGACCGTCTGGACGGCGGCCGCCGCGAGCGCTGCTCCGACGAAGGCGCTGGGGATCCCGGCGCGATCCGAGCCGGTCCCGCTGCTGCATCCGTGAAAAGCAGCGGCGATGCGCTGACTGCTCGTATCCATGCACTGGGGCATCCCGGTGTCCGCGCTCACGCTGACGACGCGCTGCTGCTTTGGTCTGCGGCGCCAACGAGGTCGCGCGCGAGCGAAGTGCGCTTACTTACGCGGCAGTGACGGTGCGGCGGGGGCCGCCCCGGAGAGGAGCCTCGGTCCGTTTCCGATACCCGAGGGGGGGTCATGTCTGAGCCGATGCTCGATGCCGCCGGCCGCCGCCGCTCACCGGCCACGCTGCCGGAGTTTCACGCCGGTCGGCCGCCGCGCAACAAGGGGATCCGCTACCCCGCCGACCCACCCACGATCGAGGAGATCGTCACCGTCATGCGCCGCGCCGGCGACGGCGTCCACGGCCGGCGGCTGCGCGGCCTGATCGTCGTGCTGTGGCGCGCCGGCCTGCGGATCCACGAGGCGCTCGCGCTCGTCGAGGCCGACCTCGACGCGCGCCGCGGATCGCTGCTGGTACGGCGCGGCAAGGGCGGCCGCCGCCGCGAGGTCCGCATGGACGACTGGGCCTGGGAGCAGCTCGCGCCCTGGCTCCAGGCGCGCGTTGCGCTGCCGGTCGGGCCGCTGTTCTGCGTCGTCAACGGTCCGACGCGCGGCCGCCCATGGGCGGCCGCCGCCGCCCGCACCGAGCTGCGACGCCTCGCGCGGCAGGCCGGCGTGCGGCGACGCTTCGCGCCGCACCAACTCCGGCACGCGCACGCCGTCGAGATGGCCCGCGAGGGCGTTCCGCTGATCGTCATCCAACGCCAGCTCGGCCACACCAACTTCGGCATCACCTCCGTCTACCTCCAGGGCATCGACAACACCGAGATCATCGACGCCGTCCACTCACGTCGCGCGCCGATGGTCCCCGTCCACAGCTCGCTGCGAGTCTGAAGCCTCAACGCGACCGGCGGCGGGGAGCCGCGCGCTTCCTCGCCGCCGGTCCTCGTCCAGATCGCAAGCCCGGAACCCGGTAGCGAGCGGCTCGCAGAGTGCTCCATTCATCGCGAAGGAGCAACGCATGCGACGTAAGCGGCCTGCTCCGATCGCGGAAGGAGCACTCACGCAGCGATATAGCTGAGTTGCGCAGGCAGGCGATAGGAGAAGCGCCCGCGCCAACGGAACGCCGCTACTCTGGGGGCACCGGCACGAGGGTCGCGACGGCATGGATGATTCCGCCCTCCGCCGGGAAATCGGCCGTGCAGGTGATCGGGTCGCCGAGGCCCGTCTTGCGGCCGCCCGTCGCGTCGAGCACGACCACCGGATCACTCCCGTCATCAGGGATGAACGTCTGACGAAGGCTGGTGAGCAGCCAATGCCGGTCGACCATCCAGGATGTCGGACCCGCGGGCTGAATGACCTCTACGCGGCCGAGCCCCTCGCACGTCGCTTCGAACGCAAGCGGAAGGTGGCCCTTCGGTGTGTTCGCGCCGGCCAACGCCGGAATCAGAGTCGCCGAAACCGTGACTACCGCGGACATGGCAATCAGACACCTGTAATTCACCACGGGCTCCGTCCTAGACGGGGAGACCGTAGCCTCTCACTGCACTGGCGGCGAGGCAAGACTTCGCCGCGCACTGCCGCCAGCGGACCGGTTTCATCCGCACGGACACGGCGCTCGTAGGAAGCGCGAATTGGGGCCGCGTGACGACTCGGTCGGACCAGAATCGAGCAGTGCTGGCTCGAGGCAGGAGGGGCTGCGCTGACGCCGCTGCTGGCATGGCAAGCAGCAGTCGGACAGCGACGGTCGCCGGCCGCCCCTGACCATCAGTGAGCAGCGGCGACCACCGCGGGCCGCGGGGGCGGCCTGGCGACGGGAGGTCCTTGCGGCGCCGCCCGCCGGTTCGGCCGCGGCAGCGTCTCAGAGGGTCATCTCGCCGTGGTACACGAGGTTGACCTGGTTGCCGCTGCCTGTGATGCGTTCGAAGGCGCCGGTGCCGCCGACCACCGTGAAGGTCCCCATGATGCGCGGGCCGGGTCGGATCGTCGCCGGGCAGTCGCGGTGGACGGCATGGGTGGTGATAGTGCCGCTGTCGAAAGTGAACACGGTCGTCTCATCGACCGTGTTGCACGGGGAGAACTCGAAGCCCTCGTGGGTGAGGACGACGGTGTAGTCGGCGGTGCCGAGGCCGAGGTTGCTGATGACCGACGCTGTGATCGTGACGTCGCAGACCAAGGGCTGGTCGGGGGCCCGGCACTTGTAGGACGTGAAGTTGAGCGGCTCGAGCACCTTGAGCTGCAGCGGCGTCGTCTGCGCCGAAGCGGGCACGGCTCCCGCCAGCCCGAGCACAATCCCGGCAATCACCGTGGCGATGGCCCGAGGCCTCCAGTGCCTTGACGAACCGGTACGCACATCGTGCACGGCAGCACCTCCTCTTGAGGCGGGTACGCGTCCTGTCGATCCTCGCGCCGACACCGCAGCGAAGTCAAGCTCCGACGTCGAGCCCGCGACCCGCTCACAACACGCGCTGCTGTTTGGAGGCACACGCGATAGCGCGCGAGATCCCGCGCCAGCTAGCGCAATCGCGCGTTGCGATGGCGCGACCCCCCGGCGGGTGGCGACTGCTGGTCGTCGTCCATATCAGCAGCGGGCGGGCGTGCCAAGCGGTGCGCCAAGTCAGCTCCTTTGCCAAGAAGCGGGAGCCTCCCGTTGCGCTCCTCGTCGTCGTCCCGAGCGGGCGCGGGTCGAACGCGAGTTCGGGACGCTCGCTCCGTGTCCCGGCACGAGCGGTGACGCCGGGCAGCCCTCGGCCCGCGTCCGTCGCTCGGTCAGTCGCGGGTAGGGCCAGGAACTCGAGGCGCACGTAGAGCGCCGGATCACCCGTGGCTGCGCGAGTCTCGTGCCTCGACTTTCACGGCGTCCTCCCCGGCCAGCAGAGGCGCTTCGAGGAACGTGTCTCAGTCGTTTGCGCCTGAGTCGGTCGTGCGTTCCCGGGGGCGGCCGCCGTGCCAGTCGAGGCACATGACGGTGGCGTCGTCGTTGAGCTCGCCGTCCGTCGCCTCGAGAACGGCCTGAACGAGGTGCTGGACCGCTTCGCGCGGATGCATCGCGGCCCCCGCTGTCACCAGCTGAGGGATCTCGGCGCTGGCAGCGTTGCGCTCGAGCATGCCGTCGGTGAGGAAGATCAAGCGGTCACCTGGCTCAAGCGGCAGCGGCTGTACCCGGTATCGCACCTCGGGGAAGGCCCCGAACGGCGGGTCGGCTTGCAGCGGCACGGTCTCGAGGCGGCCGTGGCGGAGTCGCAGCGGTGGCGGATGGCCGGCGTTGACGATCGTGGCCGTCTCGGCCAGCAGGTCGATCCGCGCGACCTGCCCCGTGACGAAGCCGGCGCGTTGGAGATAGTCGACGAGCCCGGTGTTGGCGCGGTGCGCCTGCTCGGCGAGCCCGACGCCGGCGCGGCGTGCGTTGCGCAGCCCGCCGACGAGAACGGTTGCGAGGATCGAGGCGTCGATCGAGTGGCCCATGGCGTCGGTCATCGAGAGGTGCAGCGTGTCGCGCTCCATCGCGAAGTCGAAGGTGTCGCCGGCGATTTCGCCCGCGGGTTCCAGCCAGGCGGCGAGCGTGAACTGCCCGGCCTCGCACGTGAACGCGTCGGGGAGCAGACGGTGCTGGACTTCGGCGGCGAGCGAGAGCGGTACGGAGCGCTGGCCCCACTCGAAGAGGTCGGTGAACCGGCGGTTGGCGATGACGACGTAGGCGAGGGCGTGTGCCGCGAGGGCGACGTCGGCCAGCGTCGGCTCGTCGGGGGCCTCGGCCAGGGTCAGCTCGAGCACGCCGATGGCCTCCCCGCGATTGGTGACCGGCGCGAACACCCGCGCTCCCTCGGCGCCGTCTTCCACCACGACGCTCTGGCTGGCGAGCGCAACGCCGTGCGAGGTGCCCGTCAGGGGCACGCGCTCCGCGGTTTCCCGACCCTGCGTCCGCGCGTCCTCGTCGCTTGCGGCGTGGCCAAGCCGGATCAGCGCCCGACCGCTGAGGTCGGCAACCAACAACGACACCCCGGACGCGCCGAAAGTCTCTGCGAGGCGCTCGCCGAGGACGTCGGCGGCGGCGACGGGCGGCGCATTCTCGACGGCCACGAGCAGTTCGGCAAGGTCCAGCTGCGCCCTTCGCCGATCGGCCATCGAACCAGCCTACGGCGCGGCGGCGCCGGGCAACCAGACGCACACGGTCAAGACCACGAGGCGATGAGCGAGCGTCTCCACTCAGATGCCCGAGACGCCTGCACCGGACGAGGCGCGAGCGTCCGCCGACGCGCGACCGGAGCCCGTCCCGCTCCTGCATCCGTGACAAGGCAGCAGCGACGCGCTGACTGCCCCTATCCATGCGGCTGGGCGCTCCCGTTGTCAACAGTCGTGCCGACAACGCGCTGCTGCTTTCGCCCAGCGGCGCGAATCGAGCTCGCCCGAGCGAAGTGCCGCCGTTATGCCGCGGCAGCGGCGGTTTCGGCGGCGAGCGCATCGCTTCTGCCGAGGAGCAGCCTGGGGACTTCTTCCAACCCGAGGAGGGGCCATGTCCGAGCTGCTGCTCGATGCCGCCGGCCGCCGACGCTCACCCGCGACGCTGCCGGAATTCCCCGCCGGCCGGCCGCCGCGTATCAAGGGGATGCGCTACCCGGCAGATCCGCCCACGATCGACGAGATCGTCACCGTGATGCGCCGCGCCGGCGACGGTGTCCACGGCCGCCGGCTGCGCGGCCTGATCGTCGTGCTGTGGCGCGCCGGCCTGCGGATCCACGAGGCGCTCGCGCTCGCCGAGGCCGACCTCGACGCGCCGTCCGGCTGATCCCTTCCAGCCCTACGGCGCTGGCGCCGCTGGCGAGGACGGTGCTATCCGCTCCCCTTCGACTGGGTCGTCATCGGCGGCGCGCCGAACGGGAGCTGAGGGCATGCCCGCCCGGCTCAAGTTGGATCCTTGAGGATCTTTCGCGTCGGCGTCGTGGAGATCGATCTCGCCCCGGGGGGTGATGAGGATCATGCCGACGACGACGAGTGTGGTTATGGTGAAGCCGACGATCGCGAGCATGACTTCGAGGCCAGTCATCGTGTTCTCACTGTCGTCGTCCAGAACGCGCCGGCGGCGAGGATGGAGGGCACCCAGAGGCCGACGAAGATGCCTTCTTCGCGGTTGTCGGTGAACCACAGCGCGATGGAGAGCAGGAAGGAGCTGGCGGCGGCGACGAGGAACAGCGTCGCGCCCGAGCGGTGTCTGTTCATGAGGTTCTCAACCTTCCGAGGATGTTGCGTGAACCGGCACGGCGCGTCGCCCGGCGCGCAGGCGGCCGGGCGACGACGAGAGAGCCGGTACGCCGCTAGCGGGGGATCAGGACCTTGTTGATGACGTGGATGACGCCGTTGGAGGCGCCGACGTCCGCGGTGGTGACGCGGGCGCCGCCGACGCGCACGGTTTCGCCGCGGACGCGGATGCGGACGCGCTGGCCGTTGAGCGTCTTGACCGAGCGGCGCTTGACGATCTTGGCCGCGGTCAGCTTGCGCCCGGCGACGTGGTAGAGCAGGACCGAGCGCAGCTTCGCCTTGTCCTGGCCGAGCTCATCGAGGGTCGCCTCTGGGACCTTCGCGAAGGCCGCGTCGGTCGGCGCGAACACGGTGTACGGGCCCTTGCCCTTGAGGGTCTTGACCAGGCCGGCCTTCTTGAGCAGCGAGGCGAGGGTGTTGAACTGCCCGGCCGCGACCGCGGTCTCGACGATGTCCTTCTTCGCGCCTGCCGTAGCGGCGCTCTCCTGCGGGCCGGCGCTTGCGGGCCCTGCGGCCGCCACGGCGGACGCGGCCGCCACGGCGGTGAGGGTGGAGATGCTGCGGATCTGCTTCATGTCTTATGACTCCCGGCTGGTTGTTGTTGTTGATCTAGCGTTGAGCTGTGGCCGGCCGGCGCGTGTCCGTGGTCCGGCGCTGCGCGAGCAGCGCGCCGATCGCATAGATCGCGGCGAGCCCCACGAGGCCGTAGACGATCCGGCTGGCTGCGTTCGTGGTGCCGAACTCCTCGCCGAAGATCCAGGCGACGAGGTCGAACTCGGCGAGCGCGACCAAGCCCCAGTTGAGCCCGCCGACGACGAGCAGAGCACCCGCGACTGCATTGAGTCCCTTCATCTGTCCACCTCTTGTTCGGATGTTGTCCATGTCCAGCACCGTAGCCGCCTCCTTCGTCTTTGTCAAGTACTTGTTCAGATGTTGTACAGTGTCGTCATGGACAGCGACGGAGTCCTCCGGATCGGGGAGCTGAGCAAGCGCTCGGGGGTGAGCCCTGACCTGCTGCGCGCGTGGGAGCGCCGGTACGGGCTCCTTCGCCCCGTGCGCTCGGCCGGCGGCCTGCGCCTCTACACGCCCGCGGACGTCGAGCGCGTGCGTGTCATGCGCCAGCACCTCGCCGACGGCCTGGCCGCCGCCGAGGCGGCGGCACTCGCGTCGAGGAGCGGGGTCGGCGACGGAGCGGCACCGATGGCGCTCGGTCCCGAGGCGATGCGGGACGAACTCGCCGACGCGCTCGACCGCTACGACGAGCCGCGGGCGCAGGCGATCCTCGACCGGCTGCTCGCCGTGGCGACCGTGGACACACTGCTCAGCGAGGTCGTCCTGCCCTACCTGCGCGAGCTCGGTGAACGCTGGCTGCGCGGTGACGCCTCGGTCGCACAAGAGCACTTCGCCTCCAGCCTCGTGCGCGGACGGCTGCTCGGCCTGGCGCGCGGCTGGGGTCTCGGGCTCGGGCCGACGGCGGTGCTCGCGTGCCTGCCAGGCGAACAACACGACCTCGGCCTGATCGCGTTCGGGCTGGCGCTGCGCTCGCGAGGCTGGCGCATCGTCTATCTCGGCACCGATTCGCCGATCGAGACGGTCGAGGAGGTCGCCCGCCAGCTCGATCCGAGCCTCGTGGTCCTGACCGCCGTCAGCAGCGAGCGCGTGCTGCCGGTCCTGCCGCAGCTGCAGGCGCTCACCGGCCGGCATCGGCTCGCGCTCGGCGGCGCCGCCGCCGGGAATGGCGCGCTGGAGGGCAGCGGCGCCCTCGCCCTGTCCGGCGACCCGATCGCCGAGGCGGCGCGAGTCACGACGCTCGTCCAGGGCGACGGCGAGCCGCTATGAGAGCCGCCGTCCTGGGAGCCACCGGATTCGTCGGCCGCGCACTCGTTCCGGCTCTCGCGCAAGCGGGGCGAAGTCGTCGCGGTCTCACGACGAGCGACCGCGCCGCAGCTTCCCGGAGTCCGCTCGGTCGCCGCCGATCTCACCGACGGCGAATCGACGCGCGGCGCGCTCGAGGGCGTCGACGTCGCCTATCACCTCGTCCACTCGCTCGGAGCGCGCAACTTCTCCGAACTCGATCGGCGGGTGGCCGAGAACGTCGTAACCGAGGCCGAGCGCGCGGGCGTCGCCCAGATCGTCTACCTCGGCGGGCTCGGCGATGACGCGCCCGACCTCTCGCCCCACCTGCGCAGCAGGACCGAGACCGGCGCCGTCCTCTCGTCCGGAACCGTTCCAGTGACGACGCTGCGAGCCGCCGTCGTGGTCGGCCGCGGCAGCGCCGCGTTCGAGACGATCGTCGCCCTCGTCGACCGGCTCCCGGTGATGGTCGCACCGCGATGGGTCTCGACCCCCACCCAGCCGATCGCCCTCACCGACATGGTCCGCTACCTCACCGGAGTCGCGGGCCAGACCGAGGCGCTGGGCAAAAGCTTCGACGTCGGCGGCCCGGAGACCATGACCTACGGAGAGATGATCCAGCAGATCGCGCGGCTGCGCGGGAAACGGCCGCTGATCGTCGAGGTGCCCGTGCTCAGCCCCCGGCTGTCCTCATACTGGCTGCACCTCGTCACGCCAGTCGGGGCGAGCGTCGCACGCCCGCTCGTCGAGGGGCTGCGCAACCCCACGACCGCGCGCGAGAACCGGATCCAAGACCTGCTCCCATTCCCCCTCACCAGCTTCACCGACGCCGCCCGGACCGCGCTCGCGCCCGCGTGAGCTCACACGAAGACACCGCCACCGCAGCCCAGCCTCGCCATCACCGGCACAGCGGCGGCATCTCCCTGACGGCCGGATCCACGACGCTCCGGCTCACCGACTTCGTCATCGACCCGCTGCGGGGCCCGCTCACGGCGCGCGTGGGCGACGCGCGCGTGCCGATCCTCGCCCTCGGCTACGCGACCGCCCGCGTCGATCCGGTGGGGCACGTTGCGGCTGGGTCCGGTCGGCGGCTCGCTGACCGACGTGGCGGCCTCCGCGCTCAACGCCGCATTCGCGCTCCCGGCCGGAACGGTCCCGGCGGGCCTCAAGCTCGGCGACGCGACCGTGCGCTACCGGCTCTTCGGCTGGTGAACGCCGTGACGAGCCCTTAGAGCGGCGGAACCCGTTCTATGCGGCGTCGGCGAGCGCGGCGACTCCGTCGCGCTCGCCGTCACCATCGCGAAAGAAGTCCCACAGCTCGACCCGGTTGCCCTCGGGATCGAAGACGTAGATCGAACGGTCGCCGCCCTCGTGCTCGACCGGCCCCTCGACGTCGATCCCGTCCCGCCGCAGCTTCGCGGTGATCCGCTCGAGCGTCCCGCGCGAGACCGAGAACGCGAAATGCACGTGCCGCCCGCCTCGGTCGGCGTGCTCCTTGGGCCCAGGCGACCAGATGCCGAGCCGGCACCGGCTCCCCGCCGCCAGCCACACGCGGTCGGGGTCGCGCGAAAGCGGGTTCAACCCGAGCCCCAGATAGAACGCCTCGAGGCGCTCGAGGTCTCCTGCCTCGAGCACCACCTCACAGATCCCACGCATCGCCGGAGTCAGCCCTCTCGCGGAACCTCGCCGCGCCAGGCGCCCGACTCGGAGCCGCGCGACTCGATCAGCTCCTTGAAGCGCTCGAGGTCGCCCTGGACTCGCCGGTCGGGGGCGCCGAGCGCGGTCCCGAGCTTCTCCTTGATGCCCTCGGGAACGAAGTCCATCTGGACCATCACGCGCGAGCGGCTGTCGTCGAGCCGGTGGAACGTCACCACGCCGGCGTTGTCCTTGCCGTCGGTGTTGCGCCACGCGACGCGCTCGTCCGAATTCTGCTCGGTGATCTCCGCGTCCCACTCATGACGGCTGCCGCCGAACTCTGCGACCCAGTGGAGGTGGGTGTCATCGACCTGTCGCACCTCCTCGACCCCGTCCATGAACCGCGGGAACTCCTCGAACTGCGTCCACTGGTTGTACGCGGTCTGGACCGGCACCTCGACGTCGATGGACTGCTCGATCGTGGCCATGGTCAGCCTCCTTCGGTTGGTTGTGTCCACTGCGCTACCCAACGTGCTGTAGAGAATAACTTCTACAAGCTGTTACGCTTCCGAAAATGCGAGTCGTGGTCAGCGGAGCGACAGGGACGATCGGGCGCGCCGTGGTCGGCGCGCTGTACGAGCGTGGCGACACGGTCGTGGCGCTGACGCGCGACGAGCGCCGGGCGCGTGAGTCGCTGCCCCGCGGGGTCGTCGCGATGCGGTGGGCCGAGCCGACGGACCAGCCGCCACCACGCGCAGCGCTCGCCGGGGCCGACGCCGTGCTCCACCTGCTCGGCGAGCCGATCGACCAGCGCTGGACCACCGACGCGAAGCGCCGGATCCGCAGCTCGCGTGTGCTGAGCACGAACCGGCTGGTGACGGCGCTGCTCGAGCTCGACGACGAGGAGCGGCCGGCGGCGCTGGTGGCGCAGTCGGCCACCGGCTTCTATGGCGACGGCGACGGGCCGCTCGACGAGCAGGCGCCGGCCGGCGACGGCTTCCTCGCCGATCTCGTCGTCGACTGGGAGCGCGAGGCGCAGCGGGCCGCGGCGCGAATGCGTGTCGTGTACATGCGCACGGGCGTGGTGCTGTCGCCGCGCGGCGGCGCGCTGACCCGCATGCTGCCGTTCTTCCGGCTCGGCGTCGGCGGCCCGGTGGCGGGCGGCGGCCAGTACGTCCCGTGGGTGCACCTCGACGACGTGGTGGGCGCGCTGCTCCGGTGCCTGGACGATGACCGGGTCGCCGGACCGATCAACGTGACCGCGCCCGCCCCCGTGACCAACGCCGAGCTCTCGCGAGCGCTCGGGCGCGTGCTCAAACGGCCGGCGGTACTGCCGGTGCCCGCGCTCGCGCTGCGGCTGCTGTACGGCGAGATGTCACAGGTCGTCACGGAGAGCAAGCGAGTCGTGCCCGGCCGCCTGCAGGCGCTCGGCTACCGGTTCCGCCACGCCGATCTCGAGCCTGCGCTGCGCGACGCGCTCGCCCGCGGATGAGCGAGCACGTGCTCGAGCGCGAGCAGCTGGTGGCGGCGCCGCCTGAGAAGGTGTTCGCGTTCTTCGCGCTGGCCCGCAACCTCGAGCGCTTGACGCCGCCGTGGCTGCGCTTCGCGGTGCTGTCCCCGGAGCCGATCGAGATGGCCCCGGGGACGCTGATCAAGTACCGGCTGCGCCTGCACGGCCTTCCGCTGCGCTGGACCTCGCGGATCGAGGAGTGGGAACCCGGCCGGGCGTTCGTCGACCGCCAGCTGAGCGGGCCGTACCGGCTGTGGGAGCACCGCCACGACTTCTCCGGCCTCGACGGCGGGACGGTGGTCCGCGATCGCGTGCGCTACGCGCTGCCGCTCGGCCCGTTGGGCAACCTCGCGCACGCGGCGTTCGTCCGCCGCGACCTCGAGCGGATCTTCGACTTCAGGCGCGAGGCAGTGCGCCGC
This sequence comes from uncultured Solirubrobacteraceae bacterium, assembly GCA_963830725.1. Lineage (GTDB taxonomy): Bacteria > Actinomycetota > Thermoleophilia > Solirubrobacterales > Solirubrobacteraceae > DASSUW01. The sequence goes on from CAWHNO010000005.1 coordinate 108,725, forward strand.
GAGCTCGGATGACCGCGCTCGTCTGGTTCACGCGCGACCTGCGCGTGCACGACCACCCGGCGCTGACCGCTGCCCTCGAGGCGCACGAGCGCGTCGTCCCGGTGTTCTGCCTCGACGATCGCCTGCTGCGCGGCCGCCATGAGTCGGGACCGCGGACCGCGTTCCTGCTCGAGTGTCTCGGCGACCTCCGCGACTCCCTGCGCGAGCGCGGCGGCGAGCTGGTGATCAGGCGCGAGTCACCGGAGCTAGCCCTCGCCGAGCTCGCGGGCCGGACCGGCGCCACCGAGGTGTTCTGCAGCGCCGACTCCGGCCCGTTCGCTCGCGCGCGCGCCGGGCGAGTGCGGGAGGAGCTCGCGGCCGCCGGGGCGGGGCTGCGGGCAAAGCCGGGCCTGCATGCTGTCGACGACCTCGGCCGGCTGCGCACGGCAGCGGGCGATCCGTACCGCGTGTTCTCCCCGTTCCACCGCGCCTGGGCGCAGGCGCCGCGGCGCGAGGTGCTGCCGGCGCCCGCCGCGATGCCGCCGCTGCCGGCGGACGTCCGCAGCGGGCGCGTGCCCTCGCTCGCCGCGCTCGGCCTCGAGGCCGACGTCGACGACCCGCCCCGGGGCGGTGAGGGCCCCGGCCGCTTGCGGCTCGAGCGCTTCCTCGAAGCGCCGGTGCGCGCCTACGCCGACGCGAACGACCTGCCGGGGGTCGACGGCACGTCGCGCCTGTCGCCGTACCTGCACTTCGGGTGCCTCTCGGTGCGCGAGATGGAGATGCGGCTGCCGCGCGGCAAGGGCGCCGACGCGTTCCGCCGTCAGCTGTGCTGGCGCGACTTCCATCACCACGTGCTCCTGCACCACCCGGGCAACGCCCGCGAGGAGCTCCAGCCCCGCTATCGCGGCATGGAGTGGAGCGATGACGAGGAGCGGTTCGCGGCATGGTGCGGGGGCCGCACCGGCTACCCGCTCGTGGACGCCGGGATGCGGCAGCTGCTGCGCGAGGGCTGGATGCACAACCGCGTGAGGCTCGTGGTGGGCTCGTTCCTCACGAAGAACCTCGCGATCGACTGGCGTGCCGGCGAGCGCTGGTTCATGCGCCGGCTGGTCGACGGCGACGAAGCCAACAACAATGGCAACTGGCAGTGGATCGCGTCGGTCGGCACCGACCCGCAGCCGGCCTACCGCAGGATCTACAACCCGACGCGCCACCAGCAGCGCTTCGATCCGGACGGCGAGTACGTCCGCCGCTATGTGGCCGAGCTGCGCGACGTGCCGGGCGAGTTCCTCGCCGAGCCGTGGCGGATGCCCGCGGCCGTGCAGCGCGAAAGCGGCTGCGTGATCGGCCGCGACTATCCGGAGCCGATCGTCGACCACGCCGAGGCCCGGCGCGCGGCGCTCGCCCGCTACGGCGCCGCCACCAGGTAGGCGATGGTGCGGTTCATCAGCGCCATCACGTTCGCGATGTCGGCCGGCGACGCGGCGGGCCCGTCCTCGAGCCGTCGGGCGCGCGTACGGATCAGCTCCGGGTCGACCCGGGCCGCCAGCTCGGCCGCGCGCGCGGCCACGCGGCGGACGGCGGACGGCTCGACCGTCCATACCGTCTCGAACCGGCGTGCCGCATCGGGGACGGCGGCGTCGGCGGTCTGCTCCCACGCCGTGAGCGCGACGCTGAGCCGCTCGCCGTCGCAGATCAGCGCCCACTCGCGACCCAGCGGCGCGTCGGCGGGGAGCGGCAGCTCGCACACCCCGCGGGCGCGCACCCGCGGGCGCTCGAAGTCGGCCAGCGCGATCGCCAGCTCGGCGGTCCGCGCGAGCTCGCGCCAGCGCCGCTCGGAGGCGCGGAAGAAGCGCTCGCGCTGGAAGGCGGCGAACAGCAGCGGGCGGTCGGCGCGCGCGCGGATCTCGTCCTCGATCGCGCGCGAGAGGGCGATCAGCGCACGTTTTGGCAGGACCTGGGGCGGGAGCGCCGGCTGTGCGCGCCGGAGCGTCGCGAACAGCGACGAATCGCCTTCGACCGGCGTGCTGCTGACGCGGTCGATCGCCGCCTGCAGCGACAGCCCGCGGGCGCGCTCGGCGAGCACCCGCTCGATCGCCTCGCAGTCGGACGGCGAGTAGCGGCGATGCCCGCTCGGGAGGCGAGTCGGCGCCGGGAAGCCATGCCGTGTCTCCCACATCCGCAGCGTCGCCGGCGGCACCCCCGTGCGGCCGGCGACCTCACGGATCGTAAGGGTCGCCGTCTCGCTCACGCCGCGGCGCTCGCCCGTGTGCGCGCCCGGTCCAGGCCGATCCGGACGCGGCTCTTGGCCGTCCCCAGTGGGACGCCGGTGCTGCGTGCGATCTCGCCCGCGCTCATGCCGAGCCCGGTCAGCACGACGGCATCGCGCTGCTCGGGCGGCAGCGTCGCGACCGCGGCGAGCACGCGGCGCGCGCCGTCGCGCCTGATCACCGGCTCCTCGCAGCTCTCCCCCGCGTGCGCGCCGAAGCGCAGCTCGCGGCCGGCGCGCCGACCGCGGCACGTCGGCTGATGGTGGAGCGCAGGCGGTCGACCGCGCGGCTGCGGGTTAGCATTAGCACGAACGTGCGCAGCGTTCCACGTCGGGGATCGTATGCAGCCGGCCGCCGCCACAGCTGCAGGAACACGTCCTGCACCACATCCTCCGCGGCCGGCTCGTCGCCGAGCACGGACTGTGCGACGCGCAGTGCGAGAGGCTGCAGTTGGACGTACGCGTCCCGGAATCCGATGTCGCCGCCGAGACGTGCTTCCATCTTCCACACCTTATCGAAGATAAGTCAAACATTGTGTTGAGAAGCGCTGCGGGCATCGGTCAGGTCCTCGCCGCGGGGACCGTCGCCGCGCGGCTGGCGCGCGGCCGCCGCCGGCGGCCTCCGCTCGCCCCGAGCGCCGGGGGGCTGCGGCCGGCGTCAGCGTGGTGATCCCGGCGCGCGACGAGGCGGACCGCATCGCTCCCTGCCTCGAGCCGCTCGCCGGCGATCCCGACGTCCGCGAGGTGATCGTGGTGGACGACTGCTCGAGTGACGGGACCGCGGAGGTCGCACGCGCGCACGGGGCGCACGTGGTGGCCGGGCGCGAGCTTCCCGACGGCTGGGTCGGCAAGCCGTGGGCGCTCCAACAGGGCCTCGAGGCGGCCCGCGGCGAGATCGTCCTCGCCCGGACGCGGACACTCGCCCGCGCCCGGGGCTCGCGGGTGCCATGGCCGCGGCGCTGGCGGACGCCGAGCTCGTCACCGCGGGGTGCAGGTTCGTGTGCGACACGCCGGGCGAGCGGTGGCTGCACCCGGCGATGCTCGCCACGCTGGTGTACCGGTTCGGCCCGGCCGATGCCGACGCCCGGACCCCGCCGGCGCGCGTGCTCGCGAACGGCCAGTGCACGGCGGTGCGCCGCCGCGCCCTGATCGCCGCCGGCGGCTATGCGCCCGCAGCGGGCAACATGACCGACGACGCGGCGCTCGCCCTGGCGCTCGCGCGCCGCGGGTGGCGTGTCGTGTTCCGCGACGGGCGCGCGCTCGTGGACGTCGACATGCATGACTCCGGCGCCGCGGTGTGGCGCGAGTGGGGGCGATCGCTGGCGATGCCGGACGCCACGCCCGCACGCTGGCAGGCGGCGGACCTGGCGGTGATCTGGCTTGCGCTCGGCATCCCCATGCTGCGGGTCGCCGCCCTACGCGGCCGCCTGCTGGACCGGCTGCTGCTGGCCGTGCGCTGGGCGCTGCTCGTGGCGCTGGCGCCGGCCTACGCGCGCCGCGGTGTGCCGTTCTGGCTCTCTCCGCTGGCGGACCCGGCCGTGGCGGTGCGCTTCACCTGGTCCGCGCTGCGTCCGACGCGCCGCTGGCGCGGCCGGACCTACGCGACCGCATCCGATCGATCGCGAACAGGAGGCCGATGAAGGCCATCAGCCAGCCGGTGGCGATCACCCGCTCGACCGGGTCGAACGCCAGCTGGAAGACCGGGAAGCCGAACACCGCCGCGCGCGCGCCCCAGGCGAACGAGGTGGCGCCGGAGACGACCGCGCAGGCGACGGCCGCGACGAGCGCCGCCGGCGGCGACAGGGCGATCGCCCCGCCGACGAAGGAATCACCGACTTGCCGCCGCGAAAGCCGGCGAACACCGGCAGCGCGTGCCCGACCATCGCGCCCGCGACGCCGGCCCATGCGCTCCAGAAGCCGCCCAGCGCCCACCCCGCGAGCCCGGCCAGCAGGCCCTTGAGGCCGTCGCCGACGAACGCCGGCGCGGCGCGCCGGCCGCCGAGCTGCTCGAGCGCGTTCCAGGCGCCCGGGTTGCGGTCCCCAGTGGTGTACAGATCGACGCCGTGGCAGCGCGCCACGATCGCCGAGACGGGTACCGAGCCGAGCAGATAGCCGATCACGCCCGCCACGACGTATTCCATACGTGCCGCTCGCCTCCTTTCACCTGACCCGCTACCGGCGCGCGACCGCGCCCGAGGGGCTCTCCCGCATGGGCCTCGACCGTCCCGCGCTCGCGCGCACCCCGGGCTCGAATTCTGGCCGCTGCTGGGCACCGGCCGCGGCCGCTCGATGACCCTGTCGGCCGACCTGCGGCGCTGGGCGCTGTTCGCGGTGTGGGAAGACGAGGCGGCGCTCGACGCGTTCGTGGCCGAGTCGCCGGTCACCGAGCGCTGGCGGCGCCTCGGCGCCGAGTCGTGGAGCGTGCGGCTCGAGCCTGTCCGCTCGCACGGCGGCTGGGGCGGGCGCAACCCGGTTCCCGCGGTCTCCGGCGGCGACGCCGCCGGACCGGTGGCGATCCTTACCCGCGCGACGATCCGGCCGCGACGGCTCGTCGCCTTCTACCGGTCGATCGCGCCGCCGGCGATCGACCTCGCCGGACGGCCGGGGCTGCTGGCGTCGATCGGGATCGGCGAGTGGCCGGTCGCGCGGCAGGCGACCTTCTCGCTCTGGCGCTCGCTCGAGGACGCGCGCGAGTTCGCCTACCGGCGCCCCGAGCACCGCGAGGTCGTGCGGCGCACCCGCGCCGAGCGATGGTATTCGGAGGAGCTGTTCGCGCGCTTTCGCCCGTTCGCCTCCGAGGGCACCTGGGACGGCCGCGATCCGCTCGCGTGAGGTCACGCCGGCCCGATCTCCTTCGCCACGGTGGCGGCACCGAGCGCCACCAGGGGCAGGCCGCCCCCGGGGTGGACGGTCCCGCCGACCAGCCAGCCGCCGCGCACGCCTACAAGCGCGTTGCCGGTGCGTCGCAGCGGCGACAGCCGGCCGTGCGGCGCCGCTCCGTAGATGGCGCCTGCGGGCGCGCCGGTCTCGCGGTCGAGGTCGCCCGGCGTGCGGCGGGCGCGCGCCTCGATCCGGTCGCGGACCCCGAGCCGGTCGATCAGCCGCTCCTCGTATCCCTCCCAGTCGGCGCCGTCGCCGATCGCGGGTGCGTTGACGAGGACGAACCAGGCCTCACGGCCGGCCGGAGCGTCGGCGGGATCGGTGGCCACGGGGGCGCCGACGTAGACGGTCGGGTCGGCGGCGGGCCGGCGACGGGCGAAGATGTCGTCGAACTCGGCGTCGTAGTCGGACGGGAACATGATCGAGTGGTGGACGAGCCCGGGGGTCCTGCGCCGTAGGCCGAGGAGCAGCGCGAGCCCGGATAGCGATGGCCGGGCCGGCGGGTCCCGCAGTCCGAGCAGCGACGGGTCGGCGTTGACCACCACCGCGTCGGCGGCGACGGCGCCCGCCCCGGTCGCGACTCCGCATGCCCGGCCGTGCGAGAGGAGCACCCGCTCGACCGGCGTGCGAAGGCGCAGCTCGCCTCCGAGCGCCTCGAGCCGGCGCACCAGCGCACGCACGAGCTCGTGCACACCCCCGCGCGGGTGCCAGGCCCCGAACGCGTGCTCGGCGTAGCCGGCCAGCGCGAGGACGGCAGGAGCGCGGCGGGGTCGCCGCCCGCGTAGGTGGCGAAGCGCTCGATGATCATGCGCAGTCGCGGATCGCGTGCGTGGGCGCGGGCGCGGCCGCGGAGCGTCGACCACGGCCGCACGCGGAGCAGGTCGCGGGGGTCGGGTCGCGGCTCGCCGGCGCGTGGCCGCCGCGGCGGCCAGGGCGGCGGGCCGGCGAGCACCGGCACCGCGGCGCGCCACATCGCCGCGCAGGTTCCGAGGAAGCGCGTCCAGTCGGCGCCCGCTCCTGGCGACCAGGCCTCGAGCGCCTCCTGCGCGGCCGGCAGGTCGGCCGACAGCTCGACCGTGCTGCCGTCCGCGAACCCGTAGCGCGTCACCGGCTCGACGCGCAGCAGCTCGAGCTCGTCCTCGAGCGGCGCTCCGGTGGCCGCGAACAGATCGCGGAACACCCACGGCATCGTCACCAGCGAGGGGCCGGCGTCCCACGCGAAATCGCCGGCGACGACCCGGCCGCACTTGCCGCCGGGCGCCGAGGCGCGCTCGAGCACGGTCACGCGGTGGCCGGCGCGCGCGAGCCGCACCGCCACCCCCAGGCCGCCGACCCCGACCACCGCAATCCTCACGACCGCCGCACCACCGCCGGGACCACGAACACGCCCATGGCGGCGCCCCCGGCGGCGGCGACGACCGGGCGTCGCCAGATGACCGCGTTCGCGAGCGTCTCGCCCGCCCACGTCCACGCATAGAGCGCCACGGCGCCCCCGCCGTCAGCCGGGTAGTCGCCATCGAGCGCCGACCACGCCGCGAAGATCGCCAGCGAGGTCACCAGCCAGCCGGCGAAGTTCGACAAGGGCACGCCCTCGTAGGCCCCTCCCGCCGGCCAGCTCCAGTAGCGCTCGCGCACCATGCGGGGGTCCAGGAACACGTCCCAGGCGGTCAGGGCGCCGGCCGCGAGCGGCACGCGCGCCGCTCGCCTGCGCGCCAGCCTTCCGGCGACGACCCAGGCCGGGCGCGCCATCAGGCCCAAGCCGCCGCCGCGAGCACCGGCACGCCGGCCACCCGCGGCCCGAGCCCGCCCGAGTACCGGTAGCGGCCGAAGAGCCGTCCGGACCGCACGCCGATCAGCTCGGCCGCGATGCCGATGCCGCCGGCGGCGGCGAGCGGACGGATCCCGCGCCGCCATCCGCGGGCCTGCGCCGCCTCCGCCATGGTGGTCGCGAGCATCAGCAGCACCACCGCGCGCGTCGCGAGCGGGCTGCGCCGGGGGCGCCGAGCCATAGGCGACCTGCGCGGCGACCAGCGCCGCGAACAATCCCCGGAACGCCGTCACCGGCGACCTCGGCCGATGCGTTTAATACATGCGGGGGTGCCGCCTCGTAGAGAGGGTGAATGGCTTCCGGCCACTTCAACGACACGTCGCCGCTGCGCGAGCTGGTGGGCCACCGCCTGAGCGGCCTCGCGGGCCCGCGAGCGCTGCTGATGATGGCCGCCCATCCGGTGGCGTTCGCCGGCTTCTTCGCTCATACGGGCGCGCTCTCCGATCCCTACGCGCGGCTGGAGCGCACCGCCCGTGTCATGGACGCGATCGCCTTCGGCACCCGCGCGGAGGCCGACCGGCTGACACGGCGCGTCCGCGCGATCCATCGGCGGGTGCGCGGGACCCTGGACGAGCCGGCCGGCCGCTTCCCGACCGGTACCCCCTACCGTGCCGACGATCCCGAGCTGCTCCTGTGGATCCTGGCCGCGATCGCGGACTCCGGGATGCTGGTCTACGGCAAGTACGTGCGAAGACTCGACCGCGCCGCCCGCGAGGGGCTGTGGAGCGACTACCGCGTCGTCGGGCGCCTGTTCGGGCTCGACGACCGTGACATGCCGGCGACGGTCGGGGACTTCGACGCCTATATGGCCGGCGTGCGCCGCAGCGGCGACCTGTTCGTCACCGCGCCTGCGCGTGAGCTGGCGATCGAGATCGTGCTGCATCCTCCCGTGCCTATCCACCTACGTCCGCTGGTCGAGCTGGTCAACCAGATCACGGTCGGTCTCCTGCCGTCCGAGATCCGCCGCATGTACGGGTTCTCGTGGGACCCGCTCCGATCGCTGGCGCTCCACGGCGGGGCCGAGTACGTCAAGCGCGTGCTCGTGCCGGTGCTCCCCCGGCGCCTCGCGCGACTTCCGCACGCTCGCGCCGCCTAGCGCCCAAGCGGCGACGAGGAACTTGCGCCGGCGCGCGACGACCGCCCGGCCGGGCCGCGCCCCGTATCCGTCGCGCTCGATCTGGCGGAGGATCTCGCGGTACATCGCGCCGCCGCGACGCCCGCCCGCCCGGCGCCGCGCGCTGCTCGAGCACCACCACCTCGTGTCCGGCTCCCTGCAGCCGCAGGGCGACCGCGAGGCCGCCGAGGCCCGCGCCGATGACCACCACCTCCACAACGGGAGTACGGGCGGGCAGGGCCGCTCGGACGACGGACTTCCCCGCGCCGCGGGACCGGACCGACGTGCAGGCAGGCCGACAGGCCGCGGCTCGACACCGGGCGTGCGTGCCCGGGCCGGATCCACGCGGGAGGAGCAGGTCGACCCCGAGCGCGACTCGGGGCTGCTGGCGAACCGCCGGCCCAGGCCGGTGAGCTGAACATGTCCACCCTCGGGCATGGCGTTCCAGGAGCATGGTCGTGCTGGCTCGCGCGCCGGTGGTGGTGATTCGAAGCGGTTCAGGGACCTGTGCGCTGCAGAACGGCCACTCGCACCGCGTCGGAAGTTCGACTGGGCACGAGTCGCGCGCTCGTCGAGGGGCGGATGCGCGATGCGTGATCACGCATCGCGCACATCGCCGTCGCGGTCCGGGGCCGGCTTACTGGCCCGCGTCGAGCGCGGCCAGCGCTTGGCGGGCTTCGCCGTCGCGGTCCGCTGCTCGGCTGAGCCAGTGGTGCGCGCCGTGAAGGTCGCCGTGCTCGCGCAGGACGATGCCGAGATCGCGCTCGGCCGCGGGGTCGTCGGCCTGGGCCGCGCGGTCGAGCCAGTGAACTGCGGCCTGTGGGTCGTTGCGCTCGCGCCAGAGCAGGCGTCCCAGTGCGTGTGCGCCCTCGGGGTCGGCCGTGGCGCTGCGCAGCGTCGCCTCGGCGGCGTCGAGCTCGCGTCGTTCCCAGAGCAGCATGCCGAGCCGGTGCGCGGCGCGGGCGTCACCCAGTTCCACGGCGGTTCGCAGCCAGTTTTCGGCTGCGGCGAAGTCCGCGTCGCGGAGGCGCTCCCAGAGCGTGAACGCGGCGGCGCCGTCTCCGGCAGCGGCGGCCGCCCGCAGCTCTTGGTGCTCGTCGGGCACCGCGTCGGCGTCGTTTGCGCGTGCCGGGGCGCCGGCGGGTGAGGGCTCGTTGGCCCGCAGCGTGCTGATGCGGCCGAGGATGGTTGTGCGGTTCTTGTGGTTGCGCTCGTACGAGTCGATGTTGGCCAGCTCGATCTGTGAGAGCGCGGTCAGCCTGCCGGTGATCTCCTCCGCGGTGAGCGTCTCATAGCCGGGGATCGCGAGGCCGCTGTCGGACGCCACCGCACCGTTGCGCTGCCGCTCGGCCCGCGCGCCGCTCGGCGGCTTGCGCACCTGGCGCGCGGTGCGCTTGGTCGCGGCGGTCGTCTTGCGGGCGGCGTTCTTGGCTGGCTTGCTGGCCTCGCGCACGGTGTCGGCGGCACCCGTGGCTGTGAGGTCATAGGAGCGCTCGCCCTTGACATCGGCGCGCACCACCGCCTCGGTCAGCTTGGGGATCTCGCGCACGAGGCGCTCAAGCATCTTCTCCTCGTCGGCGCGGATCGACGCGGCCAGCTCGGCGGTCTCCTCGTCGCCGACGGACCGTGCCAGGCGCTCGATCGCCGTATAGGTCGCGATCTCCAGGCCCTCGCTGGCGCACGCGTCCTTGGCGTTCTTGAGCACCTTCTCCTCACCGCCCGAACCGCGCAGGAGATCGAACGGCGTCTTGCCCAACGCGAACATCTGCCCGAGGACGCTCTCCGCCACCCCGACGGCCGCGACGAGCAAATTCGAGCCCTGCCCGAGCGCCTGGCGGCGGCGACCTACCCGAGCGGCGTGCTCGCGCGTCTCACGCAGGTGCGTCTCCAAGCCGGAGCGATACGAGCCGCGCGGGGCCATCGCGATCTGCGATTGCAGCACGCGGATCAACGCCTGCTCGGTGGCGTGCGCTTCGTTGAGGTACTGCACGAGCTTCTGCTGGGCGGTGTTCATCTATGACGTCCGATCTGAGCGGCTGCGCACGTGGCAGCCCGGGGAAGAGAGAGTGTTGGTACTGCTCGCTGGCGTGGTGCTGACCGCACGAACCCGCTGCGCGGCCTTGCCGCCCGAGTTCAACCTGCGGCTCACTGCCGAGATTGACTCGGGCCAGAGCACGCCGCCGGCCCGGGGGGCCGGCGGCGCTCGGGCTGGCTACGAGCGGTCCTCGTCGTAGGGCTGGCGGCTGCCGGCCTTGGCCAGGCCGCGGCTGACCATATAGCCGACGGTCAGGATCGTCGCGTACAGCCACGCCTGCTTGGCGCCGAAGCCGCCGGCGTTGGCCTGGTCGACCACGGCGGCCGAGATCAGGATGCCGGCCAGCACGGCGAGGTAGGCGAAGAACTCCGTCGTCTTAAACGACGCCTTCGTCTCGGTGCTCAAACGGCGCACACGGTTGTGCTCGGTGCCGTTGTTGCGCTCGAGCCGATCGGCTCGAGCGGGGGTGTGAACTGCGCTCATGTGTGTTCTCCAGGGGGATCGCGGGGTTCTAGCTGGAGCGTCTCCCGAACTCCGCGATACGGCGAGCGAGTCGTTCCCAGCAAACAACAAGGACGCGCGGCAACGCCGGGCGCGTCCTCACCACCAAGGGTTACCGGCGGTCGCCGCGCCCAAACACGACGTCCGGGAATCGACCGTCCAACGGTCTCGCGCTCGCTCCGCATGAGCCCCGATGATCGCCACGGCCGATTTGTGGCGCCGGCTCACATCCACGTCGCGCAGCGGGATGCGGAGACGATTCGCGCGTGGCCGGGTCGCGCTCCTTCGTGCGCGCGTTGAAACGCATCCGGGAGGCTTCCGGACTCATCTCGCCCGCTGGAGACGAGCTTGCCGTCGGGCTGCAGCGCCGCGGCGCCGACGCTGACGTCCATGATGTCGGTGACTACGCCGTCGCCGCCGAAGCTCCGGTCCAGCGAGCCGTCGGTGTTGAGCCGCACGACCGTCGAGCTCTCCTCGTCGGTCATCACGACCTTCCCGTCGGGCTGGGGCAGCACCTGTCCCGGACTGATCTTGAACGCAGTATGAGCTTGCCGTCGCCGTCGAAGCTCGGGTCGAGGTCTCCGGCGATCGCGGCGAGCGCGGCGCCGGCGGACAGCGCGAGGGCCGTCAGCCCGAGCGCGGCGGTGGCGCGCCCGCGGCGCGCGAGGATCCTGGTGCTCATCGGGTCTCCGTGTCGTGTGCGGGGGCCGAGCCGGCCGAAGGCGCTCGCCCAGTTGAGGAGGGGAAGTCCGGGCGCCGTCTCCGCGTGCACGACGCGGCCGACGACGATCGAGTGGTCGCCGGCGCGGTGCTCGGCGTCGATCTCGCACTCGAGGAACGCGATCGCGCCCGCGAGCTGCGGCACGCCGCTGGGCGTGCGGGACCACGCGACCGGGCCGAAGCGGTCCGCGCCGGCCGGCGCGGCGGCGCGGACGTACGCCTCGTGCGACTTGCCGAGCACGTTGACGCCGAAGCGCCCGGCGCGGCGCATGCGCGACCACGTGAACGAGTCGCGGCTGGGGTTGAACGCGACCAGGGGCGGGCGCAGCGAGACCGACGTGAAGGAGCTCACGATCAGCCCGAGCGGCGCGCCGCCGCCGTCGGCGGTGACGAGCGCGACGCCGGTGGCGAAGCGGCCGAGCGCCGCGCGGAAGCGCGCGGCGTCGACGCCGGGCTCCGGGGACGCGGCGAGCGGGACGCGTGCGGCGGACGGGCGGGGCATCAGCGCAGCTCCGGCTCGCGCCCGAGCGCGAGGTCGGCGAGCAGGTCGTAGGCGCGGTTGGCGCCGAGCGGGTGCATGAAGGAGCCCGCCTTCACGTCGCGGTAGGCGCGCGCCAGCGGATGGCCGTTCAGGTAGCCCGCTCCGCCCGACAGCTCGAGCGCGCGACCGACGATGCGCTCAGCGGCCTGGCCGACGAACGCCTTGGCCGCCTGCGCCTCGCCGAACAGGGCGACCATGTCGGCGTCCGGTCGGTCGTGCGCGTCGAGCAGCAGCGCCGCGCGCGACAGGGTCGCCCGCGCCGCCGACAGCTCGACGGCGTTCTCGGCGAGCAGCATCCGCCCGCGCGCGCCCGGGACGCCGAATCGCCGCGCGGCCCCGGCGGCGCCGCGGGCCGACGCCTCGGCGATGCCGAGCGACGCGGCGGCGTGGAAGAGGCCGGCGGAGCCGTAGACCTCCATGTAGCCGCGCGCGTCGCCGGCCGGGAAGCCGCCCCGCAGGGCCGACGCCGGCAGCTTCACGTCCACGAAGCTCACCGACTGGCTGCCGGAGGCGCGCATGCCGAGCGCATCCCAGTCGTCGTGGAGCACGACGCCAGGGGCGCCGGCGGGGACGTGCGCGAAGCCGTAGCGCTCCTTGCCGTCGGCGGCCGTGTAGGTGACCGAGACGTAGAGCAGCGTGGCGAACGGCGACCCGGTGGCGAAGATCTTGCGGCCGTCGAGCGTCCAGCCGTCGTCGCTGCGCCGCGCGCTCGCGGACGGGCGGGTGAGGTCCTGGCCCGGCTCGCTGATCGCGGTCGCGATCACCGTGCGCTCGCGTGCGATGGCCGTCAGCGCGGCGGCGACCGCTTCGGCATGCCGGGCCTCGCCGGCCGCCTCCAGGCGCCGCCAGTGCCGCGCGACGTTGGCGACCGTGGCCAGGTGCATGCTGACGCCGATCGTCAACGACGGGTCGCCCTGCGCCAGCAGGCCGGCGGCCACGACGAGGTCGTGCACGGATTCGACGCCCAGGCCGCCGAGCGACGCGGGCACGGGGGCGGCGTAGACGCCCGCGTCCCGCAGTGCTTCAGCGCTCGCGTGCGGGAAGGCGGCGGTGCGATCGTTCGCGGCCGCGGGCGTGCCGAGCTGCGTGGCGAGCCGTGTGGCCAGGGCGCACAGACGGCGCCCGGGCTCGGTGACGGCGGTGAGCTCGAAGGCCCGGTCAGGGGTCGTGGCGTGGGGAGGGCTGGGAGAGGAGACGGGGGTCATGGGCGGCTTCTCGGGGGCGGTGGAGTGGACGCCGCCAGTGTCCGCGCCCGCCCCTGCCGGAACCCTGCGAGAACCCTGTCGGCCTCGCACGATCCCGGCGCGGGGCGGGCGGTCAGCGGCGGTCGCCGAGCGCCTGCACGAGGGAGCGGCGCGCGAGGTTGCGCGGCGTCGCGGCGGGGCCCGCGAAATGGCCCGCGACGCGGTCCCGGGCGACGATGGCGCTGATGACGGCGAGATCGATCATGGTGGTTCCTCCGTGTGGGCTGCGATGTGCCGCGAGCATCGCCGGAGGACCCTTCAGGAACCTTGGCCGGACCCTTCGCGCGCCGGCACCTCGCCGCGCTCGCCCGTGCGGGTCGTCCAGGTGATCGTCCCGGCCGAGATTCCCAGCGATCCGGGGACGACGCGGCTGCCGGTGATCTGCACGCGCGGGCGCGGGACGCCGAGCCCGCCGTCCGGGCGCGCCGGGGCGTAGCCGATCCGCTGGGCGCCGTCGTCGAAGCGGTCTTGCAGGTAGGCGACGCCGCCGTCGCGGTCGGGGACGACGGCGAGCACGGTCGGGCCCTCGTCGCGAGAGCGCAGTCCGGTGAGCCGCCGGCGGCCGCTGCGCAGGTCGACGGTGCCCAGCAGCTGGTCGAAGCTCTCGCCGCCGGCCAGCGTGTCGACGAACGCGACGCGCGGTCCGCCGCGGCGGAACGCGCTCAGCTGCTCGTCGGTTCCGGGGCTGGTCTGGTTGAAGCGCTTCGGGGTGCGCAGGCGAGCGCTGCAGACGTAGTGCCGCGATGCCTGCTCGCCGTCGAACGTGCCGGCGATCCGCAGCAGCCGCACCGGCCCGTCGCGGAAGATGATCGTGCCTGAGTCGCAGTCGCGCGGCGGCCGGAACCGGGCGCCCGCCGCCGCCTGGCCGGCTGGGAGGGCGGGCGCGGCGAGCAGCAGCGCGGCGACCACCGCGCTCGTCAGGGGTAGCTTCATGCGATCACGGTCCTCTCGGTGGATCCGGGGCGCGGGCCGCGTGCGGCGGCCCGCGCCGGCCGGGGAGGGATCAGTTGCCGGTCGCCTTGAAGAAGACGTAGTCGGCGCTGTAGGGGATCTCGCGCTGCTCGGCGACGGTGTCCTCGTCGCAGTCGCCGGCGGCCGGCGGGCGCCCGCCCACCGTGTTGATCCGCTGGATGTACGTGGTGGCGGTCAACCGGTCGCCGTCGGCGCCGCCCGTCGTCCTGTCGGCCCGGAGCCGCAGCCAGTCGACCGCGGTCGGGTCGACCGACACGCCCGTCTCGCGCGCGCCGACGACCGTGCTGCCGTCGCCGGCCTCCCACGTCGGGCCGCCGTAGTGGCTGGCGATCGGCTTGCCGTTGGCGCCGGCCAGCGTGGCGCGGGGAGCGAGCAGCCTCCACGCGTAGCCGTCCGCCACGGAGTAGCAGGCGTAGATCTGCACCCCGTCGGCGTGGGCGATCAGGTACTGCTTGTGGGCGCCGGTGACGGCGATCTCGCCCGGGACGGCGGGCGCGGCGGGCCCGGCCTGAGCGGCCTGGGCGAGCGGGAGGGCGGCGGCGACCGCGGCGATCCCGGTGATGAGCAGACGGCGCATGTCAGGCCACCCTGTGGGCGACGGTGATCAGGTACTCGGCCTCCATGTGGAGGCTGCCGTCGGCGGCCTCGTTGCGGCGCTCGGCGAGCGCGAGGATCTCCGCGCGGCAGTCCTGCCAGCGGCCTTCGGCGGAGAGCTTCGCCCGCGCCTTGACAGTCGGGCCGTACGCGGTCTCCATGAACGACACCCAGGCCTCGGGGGACTCGAAGCGCCAGGGGTTGTGACCGCGGTCGAAGTCGAGCACGACGCGCGAGCCCTCGAACAGCCGCCGCACGTGGTCCGTGCTGCCCCACAGCGGCGGCGGCGAGGCGAACGACGGCGGGGCGGGCAGGTAGCGGCCCATGATCTTGAACAGCTCGCCGATCACGCCCTCGGGCGTCCAGTTCACGAGGCCGATGCGGCCGCCGGGACGGGTCACGCCGACCAGCTCGCGGGCGACGATCTCGTGGCGTGGCGCGAACTGCACGCCGAAGGCCGACACGACGCGATCGAACGCGTCGTCCTCGTAGGGCAGCTCCTCGGCGTCGCCCTCGACCCACTCGACGGTGACATCGGCGGCGGCGGCGCGCGCCCGTGCCGCCTCGAACAGCTCGGGCGTCAGGTCGAGCCCGGTGACCCGTGCGCCGGCGGCGGCGGCGCGGATGGCGAGGTTGCCGGTGCCCGTGGCGACGTCGAGCACCTCGTGCCCGGGTCGGATGTGCATGCGCGTGAGCAGGTCGCGCGGCGGGACCTCGTCGATGTGGCGGGCGACGGCGGCGTAATCACCGGCGGCCCAGGTGGCGCGATGCACGAGCTTGAGCTCGGCGACGGGGGTCATAGCGGGTCCTTTCGAACGATGGGCGGGGACGGCGAGTGTCCGCGACCGCCCCTGCGAGAACCCTGCGAGAACCCTGTCGCCGCCGTCAGGCGGCGACAGAGGCGAGCGTGAGCTCGCGCTCCAAGCGCACCATCCCGAGCTCGCGCGCGGTCGTGGCGGCCTGCGCCTCCAGCTCCGCGGCGCGGGATTCGTCGCCGCCGAGGCGGCGCAGCGCGGCGGCGAGCCCGGCCTGCGACCGCGCCTCGTAGGGCCGCGCGCGCATCGCCCGCGCCAGCTCGAGCGCCCGCTCGAACGAGGCTGCCGCCTCCACCGGGCGGTCCTGCAGCAGCCGCATCGCGCCGAGGCCGTAGGCGATCGGCCCGAGCGTGCACGCAGCCGGCCCGAGCACCACCCAGAAGTCCTCGTAGGGCGCGAGCACCGCCTCGACCCGGGCCGCGAGCTCCGCGTCGCCGAGCTCGGTGACCACGTGCGCGACCTGCCCGAGCCGCGCGATGAAGTTGCTGTCCCGCGGGGTGGACGCGAAGCCGTTCTCGCTCATCGCCTCGATCAGCTCGCGCGCGGCCTCCGGCCGCCCGGCCTGCACATGCGCCCAGGCGATTGCGGGCCGCCAGCCCGGCGGAGCGATCTGGCGCGCCAGCCGCTCGAAGAGCGGCGCATGCGGGCCCAGCTCGCCGCGCTCGTTGAGGAGCGAGAGCCGGCTCGTGCCGTGGAACTGGGCGTGGATCGGCGAGAGCAGCCGGCCGTCCGCCTCCTCGGCCTCTCCGCGGTCGAACAGCTCGCAGGCGATGCTCGCGGCGCGCTCGTAGTCCCCCTCGAGCGCGGCGCGCATCGAGCGCACGCCGTCGCGATGGATGAGATGCGCGGGCTGCTGCGAGAGCTCGGCGAGCTCCGCGTGGCGCGCGAGGTGCGCGTCGGCCTCCTCGAGGCGGCCCAGCTCGAGCAGGGCGCCGGCGCGCCAGACGTGCGCGTCGGCGGCGCAGGTGATCGCGGTGTGCGCCTCCGTCAGCTCGATCAGCTCCGCCGCGAGGTCCAGCCGGTCCGCCGCGCGGCCGGGGCGCCAGCGGGCGTGTAGGGCGCCCGTCAGCGCCGCCGCCAGCGGCTGGGACTCGCCGACCCGGCGCGCCATCGCGACTGCCTCGTCCGCGATCGCCCGCACCTCCGCCTCGGGGACCTGCGCGAGGAAGCTGCGGTGGACCGCGATCCGCGCGAGGACCTGCGCGCGCATCGCCGAGTCCTCCTCGGGCAGGAGGTGCAGTGCCTCCTCGAGCAGCGCGACGTTCTCGGTGTCGCGCACGCCGTACTGCTCCCAGGTGCCCCCGGCGTGCCCGAGCGCCGCGCGGGCGAAGGCCGCCGCCGCGCCGGCGGAACGGGCGGCCGCCGCGGCACGCGCGAAGCTCTCCCGCGCCGCCTCCCACTGGCCGGCGTCCGCCTGCGCGGCGGCCAGCGCGATCTCGAGCTGCGCGAGCCCGGTCCGGTCGGCGTGCTCGTCGGCGCGCCGCAGCAGGACCGCGCCGTCGAGCAGCCGGACCGCCTCGTCGTAGGCGAGCCGGGCGGCGGCCTGCGCGGCGGCGCGCTCGGCGTAGGCGACGGCGCGGTCGGCGGCCTGCGGGCCGGCGGCGCAGAAGTGCCGCGCCAGCTCGGCGTACCACGATTCCGGTCGCGCGCCGTGGAGCTGCTCGATCGCCTCGCCGATCCGCAAGTGCAGCCGCGCCCGGCGGGTGGCCGACAGCTCGGACTCGAGCGTCGTACGCAGCAGGGCGTGGGCGAAGGAGTAGCGGCCCGGCGTGCTCGGGACCTCGGTCAGCAGCGCGCCGCGCACGGCGGCGTCGAGCACGTCGAGCAGCTCGTCCTCGGGCAGGCCGGCGACACGCTCGAGCAGCTCGAGGTCGAAGTCGCGCCCGATCAGCGCGGCGACGCCGAGCGCGCGGCCCGCGTGCTCGCCCAGCCGGCCCACCCGGGCCGCGATGACGTCGCGCACGCCCTGGGGCACGCCCGCGTCGGCGATCGGCGCGCCGTCGAGCTCCTCCAGGTGGCGCGCGAGCTGCTTGACGAAGAATGGGTTGCCGCCGGTCTCCGCATGGATCGCGGCGACGGTGCCGGCCTCGGCGTCGCCGCCGATCAGCTGCGCGACCTCCCGCTCGTCCATGCCTTCGAGGCGCAGGCGCGGCAGCACGCTGTCGCGTTCGAGCTCCGCGAGCAGCTCGGGCAGCGGATGGCCGGGGTGCAGCTCCGAGTCGCGGAACGTGCCGACGCCCAGGACCGCCCCGAGCCCTGGCTCGCGCGCGAGGTGCCGGGCCAACAGCAGCGAGGACCGGTCGGCCCAGTGCAGGTCGTCGACGATCAGCAGCACGGGCCGTTCCGCGGCGAGCCGGCGCACGACCGTCACGACAGCGCCGAACATCTGGCGGCGTCGCGTCTCGGGCTCCCCCACCGGTGGCAGGCCTCCGAGGTCCGGCAGGCGCTCCTGGATCTCGGGCAGCAGCCGGGCCAGCTCGGGGGCGCCTCTGACCAGCTCGGCCAACTCGGGCTGCGGCAGGCGCGCGAGGTGCGGCCGCAGCATGTCGACCCAAGGGCCGAACGGGTACAGCTCCTCCTCGTCGCAGCGGCCGTAAAGCACCTCGAAGCCCGGCATCCGCTGCGCCAGCTCGGCGACGGTGCGCGTCTTGCCGATGCCGCCCTCGCCGCTGATGAACACGAGCCCGGCCTCGCCGGTCACGGCGCGCTCGGCGAGCGCTCGCAGCCGGCGCAGGGTGGCGTGGCGGCCGACCCACGGCGAGGCGAGCGACTGGGCCAGCCGGTCGGGGAGCCGGTCCGGGCGCAACGCCGCGCGGCGCGGCGCCGCCCGCGGAGTCGGCGCCACGTCACCGGTCAACAGCCGCTCGTGCAGGGCGCGCACGGATTCGCCGGGTGTCATCCCGAGCTCGTCGCGCAGCAGCACGCGCATGCGCTCGTAGGCGGCCAGCGCCTCCGCGACCTCGCCGCGCGAAGCGAGCGCCTCCATGAGCAACCGATGGCCGGCCTCGCGCAGCGGCGCCTCGCGCACCACCTCCGCCGCCGCCCGCTCGGCGGCGTCGGCGTGCGCTCCGCCGAGCGCGAGCCCGGCCTGCGCGAGCGACTCGAGCGCGCGCAGCCGCAGGTCGTCGAAGTCGGCGCGCCGCTCCTGCACCCACGGCGTGTCGTGGCCGGGGAGGAATCCGCGGCCGGCGATCTCCACCGCGGTCGCGGCGGCGTCGCGCGCCGCCGGCCAGTCGCCGCCCGCGATCGCGGCCCGCGCGCGCTCGCCGGCCGCCCGCGCCTGGTCGACGTCGACCTCGGCGCCGGCGGGCAGCGCCAGCATCAGCTCCCGGCGCCCGGTCAGCACGTCTCGCCCGACCGCCTGGCGCACCTTGGACAGCAGCGCGCTCAGCGCCTCATCGGGATCCGCCGGCGGACGGTCCGGCCACAGCGCGCCGATCAGCTCGTCGCGGGAGACAGGCCGGTCGCGGTTGACCACCAGCATCGCCAGCACGAGCGGACCCTGGCGGCCCGGCAGCCGCTGCTCGATCCGCCTGCCGTCGAGCTCGACCTCCAACCGCCCGAAGAGCCGGATCCGAGTCACGCGACCACGCTACGCCCGCCCGAACCCACTCGCAGTCGGGTCAACCGACCTCAGAAGGTGGGGGTGCCCCCCGGGGCGTGCTCGCCTGGGCGAACAGGCGGCGCGGGATGCGCCCGGCGCGGTGCGGCTCGGCGAACGTCTCGGGCTCGCGCTCGATGATCCGCCTGCGCAACGTCTCCGGTTCTGCGTGCAGACCCACGACGACGTGCCCGTCGGCGGCGATCGCGGCGACGAGGTTCCGCAAGTCATCGGCGCTTTCCACGGTCGCGGTCACGAGCAGCAGGTCGTAGCCGAAGCGCCGGTACAGCCCGCAGATCGCCTCCACGGGCATCACCCACTGGTCGTCATCGAGCGGGGGATGCGCCGAGGGTATCGCCTGAACCTCGATCGTCGCGTGACGGATGTCTTCGGCGGCTCAGCGCGTCGCTGAGCGCTTCCAGCACTGCAGTCTTACCTGCCCCGGGCGACCCCGTGAGCACGAGCGCGACCATGAGTGCCCAGTCAGCCCGCCGGATGGCCGGCCTGGCGCAGGCGCTGAGCACCCACTCGTCAGGCGGCGCGCCGCGCAGCCCCTCGCCCGCCGGGTACAGACGGCACTGCATACCGAAGTCGACTCGATCGCCGGCGCCCGGATCAACGTCGACGCCGTCGACACGCAGCGCCGGTGAGCCCAGGAAACGGTCGCTCCGGGCGGCCGCGTCGGACTCCACGCAACGCCGCTGTACCGCCACGTCCACCTCGGCTTGCGAGAGGAGCACCCGCAGCCGCGGCAAGAACGCCTCGTAGCTCGGGCAGCCCTCGAGGTACAACAACTCCACCTCCACGAGCACCAGGTTCGCACGACCTCGGTGGTCTGAGCATTGCTCACCCCCGGCTCGGGGCGACACGCAGCCGTCTGCCTCCGCGTCGCGCGTGTTGCCCTCACGTGCCGGAAGCGCGTGTGGGGCAACTGCACGCCGTCTGCCGCGCGAAACGGCGGCGACATCGAATTTCTGGCGATTATTTGGCGACTTGGGATGCGAGATTTGGCTTGCTAGAGCGCAATTCGGCTTACTCGCTGTCGGTCTACGGAACCGAAGGTCAGAGGTTCGAATCCTCTCGGGCGCGTCAGGTGGGAAGCCGCGAGGAGCGGCAAGAACGGGCGGTATGCAGGGAGAAAGGCCGTCCGCGTCTGGCTCGGCGGCGACTGGCGAGTCGACGCGAGGATAGGCGGCGATCGTGCGGGCGCTCCTGGTGCTCGTGGTCGCATCTTGGTCGCAGCTCGTGGCAGCGGTTCACGTCGGCGGAGGCCTGTCCGACTCGTCCCGGCGGGGCATGACCGAACCACGCCCGTATCTGGCCGTACGGCAGCGTCGACATCGCGACCGCGCCCGTCTACAAGCCTGGGTCGCGCGACCCCGGCGCACGCTGCTCCCCTCAAAGCCGCTGTTGACGTCACTGCCGGACTGCAGCCAGTTGCCCGCCGGAGGCGCGGCGCCGGTCACGAGCCGAAGTCCGACGCCGCGGATCGGGCGCTGATCTGACGCAGGCGGGCCGCCGGGCGGGACGGAGACTGGCTCGGCGCGGAACACGAGGGAGGGTTCTTCTCCACGAGCTCCGGGTGGTGCCGTGCCGTGCGTGGCGGCCGGCGAGGACGGCCGCTTGCGGCCGCCCGCAGCCGGGACGCCGGCGGCGAGCGAAGCGAGCCGCCCTTGAGTAGGTAAGGAAAGTCGCCTCCGATGCATCGGCTGTAAGCCAGGAAGCGTCGGGCTGGCGCTTTAGCTCGTGCCTACAGAGAGCACCGCTCGACGCTGGTGCGAGGGGCCTCGCGCTGCTGCGATTCGCGGCAAAGCGCAACTCCGCCCGCAAGGCGGTGGAGTGCTCCTGGCAGGCGATAGCAGCATTCTGAGCGTGCTGGGATGCACTCAGCAAGCCCGCTCGCTGGCCCGGCCGCGAAGCACGTATCAGCGCTGCTTGCCCCCGGACCGCCAGTAGATGGTCCGTCCCTGAGCGTGAGTTCGAAGGCGCCCTCGCCTAGCTTCGGGGCTGGTCGGCCGCGAGCTCAGGAGGCGGGCGCAGCGGTACCGTGGCTCGGCCGCCGAGGCGCTGCAATCTTGTGATAGCCGGCTCGCGTGCTGTGCCTGGCCCGGCCCGCCCGCCCGCCGGACGGGCGCGGTGTCTCCGGTTGAGTCTTGGCTCGGGCGTTCCAAAGCCCGTCCACAAACGCGAATGCACCGCGCCAGTTGGCACCATAGTCTTTTGGGCGCCCGGGTAAGCTTTGGCCGTGCCGGGCCCGGCCGTTGATCGCTGCAGCCTGCGGGCTCGGTGGGCGGCGCCGGTGCCGCTTGGAAGGGCCGTCTGCGTGGTGCGGGGCGGAGCAGTCGACCTAGAGAAGCAGAGGGCGAGCTGAGCAATGGAAGGCGAGCCGAAGGCGCTGGGAGCGACGCGAGCGAAGATCTCGAAAGAGTTCGTGCGCCTGCAATCGGAGTACTACGGCAAGGGCCCGACCAGGGCCAAGACCTACATCGTCGACGATCTCGTGGTTGTCGTGTTGGAGGAGTCGTTCACGCGCGCCGAGAAGACGCTCGTCGAACGCGGTGAGCGCGAGGCGATCCAGCACATCCGGCGCCGGTTTCAGCAGCAGATGGCCGAGAGCTTCATCGGCATCGTCGAGCAGGCCACCGGGCGCAGGGTCAGGGTGTTCCTGTCAGAGACAGACGTCGACCAGGACGTCTCGGTTGAGACGTTCCTGCTCGCCGACGACCGGACCGACATGACGGCGTTCGAGGACACCTGACCGTCACGGGTCGACACGCCTGGCCGGGACTGCCCGCGCGAGGCTAGTGCGCGACGGGGCACGGGTTCGAGTCACGAAGACCTCGACGGCGAGGTCGGGATCGATGCGCAGGCGACAGCGGGTCGAGTGCTCGCCACGGGCGTCTGGCGTCCCTCGGGCAAGAGCACGTCGTCCCGCACTTCCCCGACTGGAGAGCACCGGAGCCAAACGGAGTCCCTAGCGGAAGCGGTGAGCGTTGGTGCGAAACCGCGCCGCGGCATCCCACGCCCGAGCGGCATTGGCGCGCTCTGCGGCGGCGGATCGCGTGCTGCCCTGTTGTTCCTCCCGGTCGGCGTGCGCCTCGGCGAGTCTGGCCGTCTGCTCCAGCACCTCGGCCCCGCGCGCGTACGTCTCCGCGAGCCGTCTGCCTAGCTCCGCGACGTCCGGCGGCGACCGATATTGCGGCGTGTCTCGACGTTCGTCCATCGGCACGAGACTCGTTCTCGCTGCACCCTGAGTGTCGCTGCTCCCCGTGGACGAATCCGGGCACCGCAGTCCGGAGTCAGACGAATCCCGGGCACTGCAGTCCGGAGTCGAACCGTACGCAGTTCGCGCTATCGCATCGAGGCAAACGCGAGAGCGGCCGGCGGTTCGTATGGCCCGCGTTCGACAAGACTCCTAGGGTTTGCAAACCGGGCTCGGGACCGCTCCTCCGCTCGTGTGGTTGGGCGGCAGAAGGGGCGTCGCAATTCCGGCGCATCCACTCAGGTAGGCGCGGGTTGCGCGATGCTACGTTGGACAGCACGGCGCGCCGTCCGAAGCCGCCCCCGCGAAACGGACTTCAAGCGGCGTCGCCGCCGTCGGCCCGGTTCTTCAGGTTTCGGTCCGCGGACGCCTCGTTGCGCCTGCGCGTTTGTTCCGCTTTCTGGGCCGGGGAATCACCGGTGCGTGTCACCTTCTCGCGTTCGCGCTGTTCTCGATTGTCGCGTCGGCGGAGCTTTGCTGCCTGCTTGTCGGCCAAGACGTCCTCCCTTCCTGAGTGATCCGTAACGTTACGCGACGAGCAGAGCGCCCGTAAAGCGCGCGCTGCACGTCCGCGCGAGTGCTGCCTCGAGGCAGAAGCGGCAGCACGGGTCGAAGCCAGACGTCCGCGTGCCCTCCGACGAGAAGCGGCCGGCGAGAGGCTAATCCCGCGTCGACGGCGCGCAACGTGCTGGCGTGCTCCTGTGGCGCGAGCAGGCGGTCAAGCGGGACGTCCGCCGCTCTACGGCGCCACGCCGGCCGCGTGGTGCCGGGGCGTGGCGGGGCCAGTGCCGGCTCCGGTGCCTCTACCGGCCGGTCTAGACGAAGCCGAGCGACCGGACCGTGACCGGTGTCGAAGGCGGGCCAGACCACCCAGACAACCTCGAAGCCCTCTGCGCGAGATGCCACGCCCGCGTAACCGCCGCGGAGCAAGCCGAGCGCCGGTAGCTCCCGTTACCACCCGTAGATCCGAGCGAAAGCCTCGGCGAGATCCTTCGCCGCAGCCGCGTAGGGCTCCGTGGCCGGTCCGGTAACGGCATGCTCCGCGTTTGACGCGCTGTGCTCCAGCGCCTGCAGCAGAGCGATCGCCGCGGCGTGGCGCTGCGAGATCACCTCGCCGGTTAGCTGGTGTTCCGTGTCAGACATGGCGGCCTCTGCGCATCGGCGTCGTCAGAGCCACCGAGCGTACTCGCGACCCGACCACCCATCCAACCTTGAGGAACCCCGATGACCCTCAGCAGCAACGACATCGTAGCCGCGCTGCTGCATCGAGGCACACGCGCAAGCCCGGCGTCGGATCCGACGACTGCCCCGTTTCGCGCATTGCGATAGCGCGGCTCGCCGTCGGCGGTGCCGAACACTGCTCAGTTTCGTCCATCTCCGCAGCGAGCGGATGGTTGAGCCGGTGCACCAAGACGGCTCCTTTGCCGAGAAGGCGGGAGTCTCACCCCGCGCTCCTGCTGATCGTCTCCAGCGGGTGTCGGGATTGGGCTGACTCGCGTACACACGCGTGCGGGACCAGTGCCGGCCAGAGGCCCAAGACCGTCGCGAATCAGCACGCGATCGAAGTCGTGGTGTGCCGCTCGAGAGGGTGTGCTCGCCCGCCTCGCCGCCGGACGAAGCGGGCGGGCCATAGCCCTTGCACGCGGCGCGGTAGTGGAACGGCTGCGCGACGGGGTCGGCCGGACACTGTCGAGGCACGCAGATGTACCCGACCTCCTGAGCGCCGGGTCGCCATCGAAGACGGCGGAAGCGATGAACAGGCCAAGGGCGTAGGTCGCCGGGCGGATAGTGAACGCGTTGAAGCGGGGTGGCGGGTCGTCGGCTAGGAGGGCCACCTTCCGGTGCTCCGGGAAGTGGCAGATGCCGTGGTCCACATCAACGATGGCCGGGTGGGAGTAGAAGGTCCATTCACGGCAGATCGTCGGGTACAAGATGCGGGAGGAGCGCGGGTGCCGTCGGTCCGGTTGCAGCGCCGGGAGCCGCCGGCCCCGACTCCTGGCCGCTGCCTGCCTTCGACGTGGAATACTCGCGGGTGGCACTCTCCCCCTTGGAGTGCCAAGCATAGACCCCGGTAGTTCGAGATCTTAGTGGAGGTCACTCAGATGAAGCTCAAGCCCCTGGGCGATCGGCTGATCGTCAAGGCGGTCGAGGAGGATGAGACGACTGCCTCGGGCATCGTTCTTCCGGACACCGCGAAGGAGAAGCCGCAGAAGGGCAAGGTCCTCGCCGTCGGCGACGGCAAGATCAACGAGCAGACGGGCACGCGCACGCCGCTCGATGTCGCCGAGGGTGATGAGGTCCTGTACTCCAAGTACGGCGGCACCGAGATCGTCGTGGAGGGCGAGGATCTGCTCGTGCTGCGCGAGTCCGACGTGCTGGCCAAGGTCCAGAGCTAGGAGACCACGAGACACATGGCACACAAGGAGCTCAAGTACGCCGCGGATGCCCGCAAGGCGCTCGAGCAGGGTGTCGACGCCGTCGCGAACGCGGTCAAGGTGACGCTCGGCCCGCGCGGCCGTTACGTCGTCCTGGACAAGAAGTTCGGCGCGCCGACGATCACGAACGACGGCGTGACGATCGCTCGTGAGATCGAGGTCGAGGACGTCTTCCAGAATCAGGGCGCCCAGTTGGTGCGCGAGGTCGCCACGGCGACCAACGATGTCGCCGGCGACGGCACGACGACGGCGACCGTGCTCGCGCAGGCGATCGTGCACGCAGGGCTGAAGAACGTCGCCGCGGGCGCGAACCCGCTCGGCCTGAAGCGCGGCATCGAGGTCGCCGTCGAGCAGGTGGTCGAGTTCATCGAGTCGCAGTCGAAGGAGATCTCGGGCAAGGATCAGATCGCCCGCGTGGCGGCGATCTCGGCCGGTGATGAGGAGATCGGCGACGTGATCGCGGACGCGATCGAGAAGGTCGGCAAGGACGGGGTCGTGAACGTCGAGGAGGGTCAGACGTTCGGCATGGACCTCGAGTTCACGGAGGGCATGCAGTTCGACAAGGGCTACATCTCGCCGTACATGGTTACCGACCAGGAGCGGATGGAGGCGGTCCTCGAGGATCCGTACGTCCTGATCGCGAACTCAGAAGATCGGTTCGGTCCGCGATCTGCTGCCGGTGCTCGAGCTGGTCATCCAGTCGGGCAAGGCGTTGCTGATCGTCGCCGAGGATGTCGAGGGCGAGGCCCTGGCGACGCTCGTGGTGAACAAGCTGCGCGGCACCTTCACCGGCGTCGCCGTGAAGGCTC
Organism: uncultured Solirubrobacteraceae bacterium; assembly: GCA_963830725.1. Classification (GTDB taxonomy): domain Bacteria; phylum Actinomycetota; class Thermoleophilia; order Solirubrobacterales; family Solirubrobacteraceae; genus DASSUW01. The sequence continues at coordinate 134,324 of CAWHNO010000005.1, forward strand.
CGGGCTTCGGCGATCGCCGTAAGCGCATGCTCGAGGACATCGCGATCCTGACGGGCGGCGAGGTCATCACCGAGGAGATGGGCCTCAAGCTCGAGAACACGCAGCTCTCGCAGCTCGGCCGCGCCCGCCGCGTTGTGCTCGCGAAGGACACCACGACGCTCATCGACGGCGCCGGCGAGTCCGACGCGATCAAGGGCCGCATCAACCAGATCAAGACGGAGATCGAGAACACCGACTCCGACTTCGATCGCGAGAAGCTCCAGGAGCGCCTCGCCAAACTGGCGGGCGGTGTCGCCGTCGTGAAGGTCGGCGCGGCCACCGAGACCGAGATGAAGGAGAAGAAGCACCGCGTCGAGGACGCGCTGCAGGCCACCCGCGCCGCCCTCGAGGAGGGCATCGTGCCGGGCGGCGGCGTCGCGCTGCTCGAGGCCTCCGAGGCGATCGACCTCGACGCGATCAGCGACGACGACGAGAAGACCGGCGCGCGGATCGTGCTGCGCGCGCTCGAGGAGCCGACCCGCCAGATCGCGGAGAACGCCGGCTCCGAGGGCTCGGTCGTGGTCAACGACGTCCGCAAGTCGCCGACGGGCCACGGCCTCAACGCGCAGACCGGCGAGATCGAGGACCTCGTCCAGGCCGGCGTCATCGACCCGGCGATGGTGACCCGCTCGGCGCTCCAGAACGCCGCGTCGATCGCCAAGAACATCCTCACCACCGAAGCGATCGTCGCCGAGGCGCCCGAGAAGGACGGCGGCGGTGGCGGCATGCCCGACATGGGCGGGATGATGTAGCCAGCGGGTGACTGTCCCGCCGCAGTCCACCGGTCTTTGCAACCGAAGACGGAGGCCGGGGGGCCACCCGTTCCGAGGGCCCGGCACGTAGCCGTGGCCCTCGACGTTCAGCGCGGCAGCGACCCGCGCTGCCGTGCTCGCGGCCGACCGTTCCTTGAGCTCCAACGGGCTGCAGCGGCGGCACCAGCTAGAGCCATCACGAGGCGATACCACTGCGCGACGCGATGGCGCGCGACCCAGGCAGGCACCGACTGCGCAGCGCGCCGACCTCGGCGCGCCGCCGGCGAAGGCGTCATCAGGCGGTCTGAAACCGCCCATCACAACGCCCAGCCGATCGCGTCGATGCTCCCAACAGGGCCGGGTCGCCGCTGAGCCACGTCGTCGGCGCTGGGCGGACGAGAAGCCGCTTACGACCAGGCAGAACTACAGCGCGCGCGAGCGACCTAGGAGCACTTGCGTCCAAGAAGTCGCGAGTGTAACTGCGCTCGTGTTGTCCGCCGTCACCGGTAAGACGCCTGGAAGGCCCGACAAGGACAAGCTCGCCCGAGTCGTCGCGCCGCTCTCGGAATGGTGGAGAAGCGGCCGCGCGTTGGATTCGGCGGCTCGCATGAGCCCGGCGGCCGAACGGGCTTGGCCTCCCAACAACGGTCAAGGTCGCCGCGCGCGGCTCGCTCAGCGGCCCGGCTTCGCGGCTCGGCCCGGCCTCAGCACGCACGTGCGTCCGCGTCGCTACTCGTTCGAGCGCCTCGCGGCGATCATCGCGCCGGCACGACTCAGCACCGAGACGCGGCTCGAGCGCCGCGGGCCGTTGGTCGCGACGGTGGCGGGCACGGGGCGCGCCTCGCGGAAGGTGACCAACCGGCCGCGGTTCTCGTCGTAGAGCTTGAGCTGTAGGGCGCAGATGCCGTCCCAGAGGTTCAGTCGCGGCACGTCGTGGAAGACCGGGTTCTCGTCGTGGGCGCGCTGGAGGTTGTAGTTGGGGATGCGGGCGCTCAGGTGGTGGACGTGGTGCAGGCCGATGTTGCCGGTCACGAACTGAAGGAGTTTCGGCAGCTTTAGGTACGAGCTGCCGCGGAGCGCGGCTTCGGCGTAGCTCCAATCCTCTTTGCGCTCCCAGTAGACGTCCTCGAACTGATGCTGCACGTAGAACATCCAGATGCCGGCCGCGCCGGCGAGCATCGCGGGCGGCAGCTGGACGACTAGGACCGCGCGCCAACCCACTAGTGCACACAGGCCGGCCAGCAGCGCCGCGAGCGCGATGTTCGTGGCGATGATTGTGCGGCCGAAGCGGGCGCGCGCCCAACCCGGCACCAGCCGCGGCTCGATCATCAGCGCCCAGATCGGACCGAGCCCGAGCATCACCAGCGGGTTGCGGAAGGTCCGGTACGCGAGGCGCTTTGGGCGTGGCAGCGCGATCCACTCCGCGACCGTCAGCGTCGCGACATCCCCTCGGCCACGCCGGTCGAGATCACCGGCTGAGGCGTGATGCACCGCATGCTCGTGACGCCAGATGTGAAAGGGCGAATAGACGAGAAGCCCGCAGGCGATACCCAGCCAGTGGTTCGCACGCCTCCACGGCAGGAACGAGCCGTGCGCGCAGTCGTGAAACACGATGAACGTCCGCATCAAAAACCCGGCCGCCGGGACCGCGAGGACCAGGACGAGCAGGAGCGAGACATCCAACGCCGCGTACATCACCGCCGTCAGGGCGAGGTAAGCGACGACCGACGTGGCGACGTCAAACACGCTCTGGCGAAGGTCCGGCTTGGCGTACGGAGCGAGGGACTCGCGCCAAAAGGCGGCATCGAGGCGCCGGCTGCCGCGCTCGGCACCACCACCTTTCACGGCGTCGTCCATGTGCTGCTCCCATAACTTGTCGGTTCTCAGCGACCCGCCGGACCGCCACCCGCTGTGGATGTCGCGCGCCGGCACAATCCGGCGACGCCTCACGAGACCGTACCCGGAAACGAGATCTCGACCCCGTGCGCACCCCGATGAGCGCCAGCACGGGTCGCCCATGCGGCGCTCGCCTGGGGCGCGCTGCTCCTTACATCTGTGCAGGGACTAGCCCGTCGCTCGCGGAATCGCGGCGTTCCTGGCGCGCAGCGTCGACCTTTCGGTCGCAGCGCCAGGCGAGCACGCACGCGACGAGTGTGGCTACGTGCTGTCGCTCCGCCTGCGCCGAGTCTCCCAGTCGCGTGCGCGGCGGCGCGCTTTTGGTTCGGCGGGTGGCACTCGGAGGCCGCTGGTCTGCGTTCACGACCGCGTCACGAGGCGGTCACCGTCTCTTGACATGCCGGTGCGCGTGATGCTGCGGGATAGGCGCAGATGGAGACGCCGCTGATCGCGCACCGCTGCGGGCGCGCCTACGGCCCGGACTCCTCCCGGCAGGCGCTGCGGGCGGCGCTCGCAGGCGGCCCGCTCCGCGGCGTCGAGACCGACGTGTGCCTCACGCGCGACGGCGCGCTCGCCTGCCTGCACGACGGCTACCTGCCGCTGGGGACCACGCTGACCGGGTGGGCACACGAACGGCGCGCTGCCGACGTGCTCGCGGGGCGGCTGCTCGACCGCGAGGGGCGAGCGACCGCCGAGCGACCGCTGCTTGTCGATGAGCTGCTCGACCTCGTCCCGCGCGCGCTCACGGTGCAGGTCGACGTCAAGGCGCACGCCGACGCGGCGCTGGCGCGGCGCACGGTCGACGCGCTCGCCGCCGTCCTGGCGCGGCGTCCTGACGCAGGCCGGGTCGAGGTGTTGAGCTTCCACGTCGCCGCTGTCGAGCAGGCGGTCGCCCGTGGGTTGGCTGGCCGGCTCGTCGTCTGGGCGGACTACGCGCCCGCCGCGCTCGCGCGGTGGGCCGCCAACGTCGCCCTGCGTGGCGTGTGCGTCGAACATTTTCTTCTCGGCCAGCCGCTCGTTGCGGCGCTGCGCGACGCCGGCCTGAGCCTCACCACGGGCACGGTCAACCACGCGGCGGTCGCCGAGCGCGCGCTCGCGTACGCGCCTGACGCGGTCACGACCGACCGCCCGCACCAGCTGGCGGCAGAGCTGGCCCAGCGGCGGCTCCTCGCGGCTTGATCACGCCTTCGCGAGTGTGCCGATGATCCGCGGGTGGCCCGCGATCTCGGGCGCGTCCACGAGCTCGAAGCCGCGCAGGCCGGCGAGCCGTCCCAGACGACCGAGGCTCGAGCGGCTAAAGCCCCAATAGACGGCGTCATCGCGCGCGTACACGTCGCCGTGCTCGTGGACGAGTATGCACGGGTCATCCTGCCCGCCGCGCACGCCGTAGGTCTCCAGGATGATCTGCCCGGCGGGCGCCAGGCACTCGCCCAGCACGCGCAGCAGCGTGAGCGGCGCCTCGACGCGGTGCAGGATGCCGAAGCAGAAGATGGCGTCGAAGGTCTCCCCGAGGCGATCGACCTCGAGCGCGTCCAACCGGCGGTAGGCGACGCCAGAGTTCAAAAGCTCGGCGATCGCCCGGAACCCGGCACCGGGCTCAAGGTCGATTCCGAACCGACTGCGGATCCAGGTGACGTACTGCTCGTTGTCCACGGCCACCACGCGCGCGGCCCCGCGACGCTCGGCCAGGAAGGCGTAGAACCCGTCGAACGTGCCCACGTCGAGCACGCGCGCGCCGGTGAGCTGCTCGGGTATCGCGCGCAGGCGGTAGCGGTGATCCCGCGCGATGCCCGGCGTGTAGACGCCGGCGCCGTCGAGCGAGAACGTGTGAAACCACAGCGGCACGCGCTCCAGCGCGGCACGCGCCTCCTCCCACCGGGCGTCGATCGGCAGCAGGTCCGCTACAGCCCGCTCCGCGGCGGTGGTCTCCGGGATCGGCTCCAGATCTTCCGGCGTCACTGTCCTCCCTGGGATGTGAAGATTCTGAGAACCACGACGATAGCCCGCCACCGCCCGAATCGCCGACGACTCGCCGCCGCGCGCCGCGCACCCGGCTCGCGGCGCTGCACTCCGCCGCCGGCGCGCTCGACCGCCGCGCGCGGCGGCCGTTCCTCGCGCGCCACCGGGGCGTTCCGACCAGCGACCCGACCTCCTAGCTCTCCGATGAGATCCGGCGGATCACGGAGCTCCAGCAGGCCGGGGTCATCGAGCAGCCACATCTCAAGGCCGATCGTTCGGGCGCGGTGATCCTCCTCGAGGCGCAGGGCGCGGAGGATGCCCAGCGCCAGCTGGCGACGCTCCCGCCGGTGGCGCTTGGCGAGACGAGCTTCGATGTGACCGAGCTGGCGCCGGCGCAACTACCGCGAATCGCAGAGCATCCACGGTGCGCGTCCACCCGGCGTGCTGTGACACCCCGGCGACCGGCTGCTGATGAGCGCCTCGTCGGCCACCGGCGCACCCGGTGAGCCGCCAACCGCTGGAGTTCGCCGTCAGGTCGAAACCTGGTCCTCGCCGGACGCAGCCGCGGCGCAGCTCGGTTGCGCTACCCAGCGGATCAAGCACCAAGGACCGGACGCGACGCAGCGCTCCCGCCTGTGGGAACTGACGCGCTCGCCCACCAAATCAGGGCGAGCTCACCGATCCCGGTAGACGATCCGGCCGCGGTTGAGGTCGTAGGTCGACACCTCGACGCGCACGCGGTCGCCCGGAAGGATGCGGATGCGATAGCGGCGCATCTTGCCGGCCACGTAGCCCAACACTTCATGGCCGTTGTCGAGCCGCACCCGGAACATCGCGTTCGGGAGCGCCTCGACGACCTCCCCCTCGAACTCGACCTTTTCTTCCTTGGCCAAACTAGATGACCCGCACGTTGGTGGCCCGGGGGCGCGTCGCGGTCTGGCCCGGCTTCCACTCGACCTTGGCGCCCGCGGCGAGCGCGCGAAGGCCGTCGCGCGCGACCAGCTCGTCGCCGTCGCGCGGCCGCGACGGCATCGGCGCGTAGGTATCGCGGCTCACCCGCTGTCCGGGCGCGGCGAGGTGCCCTTCCATCGATCGCCAGAAAGCCGCGCCGAGCACCGGCTCGCACAGGCCGCCGGGCGCGTCGCGGCGGTTGACCGACCCCGTCAAGACAATCATGAGCGGCACGCCGTTGGCGCTCGTCGGTCATGCTCCAACGAGCCTACGCCAGATCGGCCCAGCGGCACGCCCGACGCGACTGGCGGCGGCGGCTGACGCTCACGGCCGGGCAACCACCAAGACCTCGGCCCGTGTGGATCGGCGCGCGGCGCCGATTCACAGGACAGCCTCGCCTGGAAGCGGTCGTCTTCGCCGACGCCCACGAGACGCCTGCTCGGGACACGAGCAGCAGCGGCGACGCGCTGACTGCTCGTATCCATGCCGAGCAGTCGTCAGCGTCGCCGATCGGCCGCTGCTCGTATTCGTCCGACTCGGCAGCGAGCGGACGATCGAAGCGGTGCGCCAGGACTGCTCCTTTGCCAAGAAGCAGGAGTCTCCCCCGGCGCTCCTCCTCATCGTCCCGACCGAGCGCCAGTCGGAACTGCTGCGAACGCCCGAATACGTGGGACAGCGGGCGCGGAGTCAGGTAACTGGATCCTTCACCGGGACGTCCTCATCTGGACCGCCGGTCGAGGGCGAACGTCATCCGTGGATGCGCTCGCCGCGGCGCAGCATGTCGAGGTACTTGGCGACTCGTCTGGCGCGGGTCTCGGGTCGCTTGGCGTCGTTGATCCGCCAGACGATCGAGTAGCGGTTCTGCGCGTCGAGCTCGGCAAACGCGGCGGCAGCCTTCGGGTCACGGTCGAGCTCGTGCGCGAGGTCGTCTGGGATCGTGGCACCCCGTTGCCCCTCGTAGGCGGCGGCCCAGCGGCCGTCGACGCGTGCGCGGTCGATCTCAGTGAGCCCGGCGGGACGCATCCGGCAGGCAGCGATGAGCGCTCGGCCTTGTCGCGGTTGATCCTCGACCACCGGCTGCGGGTTGAGCGCGGCGTGAAGCGCTGCAGCCAGTGCTCGTCGTCGCCGCGCCGCTTCTGCCCGTCGATCCACCCAAAACAGAGCGCTATCTCGATCGCCTCGGCGTAGGTGACGGAGCGATCGCGCGAGCCCTTCTTGGCGATCTCAAGCCAGATGCCAGGGTGGTGGCCGTGGTTGGCGTCGAGCCACGCCTCGAAATTGGCTGCGGTAGCGAATCGGAGCACCGGCTCCGGGGCGCTGCGCGGCTTCGTCACGTAGTCCACCAGTCGGCGACCAACTCGCCGTCGCCGGGAGAGTGCGACCCGAAGGCGAGGACCTCGAGCCCGTTCGGGCCTGCCTCGAGTTCGCGGGCTGAGGCAGGCGCGACCCGTACCGCGTCGAGCGACCGCAGCTCGAACAGTTCTTCATCAACCTTGATGCGGCCGCTGCCGGACAGCGCGACGTAGATCTCTTCCGCCACCCCGTGGCGGTGCGCCCATCCCTGCCGGCGGCCGGAACGCAGCCGGTAGTGCGTCAGCCCGGTCTGCACCGCGCCGACGTGCTCGCGGATATAGCGCGCCTCGCCGACATCGTCGAGGTCGTAGCGCTCGAGAAGCTGGGTGTCCTTGGAGAGGTCGGGCGCGTCGAGAATCGAGAACGCGGTCGCGCCCGTCGACCCGCGCAGCATACGCGCGCCGCCGAGCGGCTCCCCGTCGGCGACCTCGGGAGGTCGGTCCAGGAGACCCATGACCTGCGCCGCGTTCTTCTCCACGCCCGGCAGGTTGAGCGCCGCATCGCAGTGCTGGCGGCTCGCCCACATCTCGGTGACACGGATCATGTCGGCGTCGTCCAGGTCGCGCTGCACGAGCCACAGCTCGCACCCGGGCACAGCGGCCATCAGTGACGCGGCGTGCAGGAGCCGCTCGGCGAGTTGCGCCCCCCGCCCGTCCCGGGCGCGAAACGTTGCGGTGCGGGTCATCGGCGTCATCGAAGTCATTGGCCGCACCCTAAGCGGGGCCGCCGGCCGCGTCTTGGAAAAATCCGCCCATGCCCACGACCTCCCCACCGGCAACCACGGGCTCGTGCGGCCATGGGAACACGGTCACTCATTTCATCTCGAAAGTCTCCCCCCGTCGCCGCAGCTTGAGCGCGTCGTCGACCGACACTGGATCGTCCGCTGGGACCTCCGCGGCCATGAGCCCTTCCAGCAGGAGGTCCTCCCACATCCCTCCGTGAACCTCGTCATCGAACCCCACGGCTCATGGGTGTGGGGCGTGCCAACCACGCGCGACGTCCGCCTGCTACAGGGCGAGGGCTGGGCAGTTGGCACGAAGTTCAAGCCCGGCGCCTTCACCGCCTTGACGGGCATCGAGGCCTCCAAGATCTGCGGGTACGTGCTCAAAAGCGCGGCCGAGCGCGATCTCGTCGAGGCCTGCCGGGCCGCGACCCGAGGGGAAACGTTCCTCTATCCGCCCACGGTCCGCGCGCTGCTGAGAGCATGGCTCGACGATCCGAGACGCGCCCCGACCAGCGAGCTGACCGCGCGTGAGGAGGAGGTGGTCAAACTCGTCGCCGAGTCGCACACAAGCGAGCAGATCGCCGAGCTACTGCACATCAGCCGCCGTACCGTCGAGCGGCACCGTGAGAACATCTTGGCCAAGCTCGGTCTGACGGATCGCATCCAGCTCACGCGCTACGCGATCCGCCGCGGGCTCATCGACGCCTGATCGTCGTTGCGACGAGCGTTCGCTGGAGGCTGCTCGAGCATCCCGACACGATCGAACTCAGGACACCACGAGCCGTCATGGGACTGTCGGTGGTGATCCGCCCGCTTCTGCGCAGGGAGCGGTCGATGCCCGAGGCGGCGCGCAACGATGCCGGCCCAAGAGGGGGTCGCCGCCTCGCGAGCCGCGGTATGAGCTCGGCGGCGATCTCGATCGCATTGCAAGGCTGTCTACCAACCCTTGTGTGAGATTGTCAGACAATGTACGGTGCCTGGGCATGGAGGGGGAAATCGAGGTCGTGGCATTCGCCTGCCGTGGCACCCTCGTCGACTGGATGGGCGCGATCGACGCGGTCACGTACGAACTGGCTCGCCGCAACGGCGAGAGCCCGCTCGATCGCGGTGCCGTCCTGGGCCGGCGCGTGGAGGCGCTGGCACGCGATGACGGGCTCGCACGCGGCTTCGAACGGCTTGCCGATGCGCGCGGGTATCGCAGTGAGGAGAGCGGCGACGAGTCGCTCGCCCGCGTGGTTGCGATGGCGCGCCCGCTGCCCGGCGCCGAAGAGGCTGTCGCGCTCGCGGTCCGGTCCGGCAAGAGGGTGGTTGTCGTATCCCGCGCCGAGAGCGCCGGTGCGCTGGATCCGTTCGGCGGCGCGTTCGACGCCGTGGTCTCGGACCCGCGTGAGCTCGGCGCCGGGCTCGAAGCGATCCTGTACGTCAGCGCTGCTGAGTGGCGGCGCGTGGAGGCTCGTCGCCGCGGCATGCGCGCCGTCGCGCCGGCCGAACTGGGGTCGGCGCTCGCCGTGCGCCTGCCGCAGTCGACCATACTGGCCGTGTGATGAGCGGGCTCGTGGTCCAGCCGATCTCCACGACGGAAGCGGTCGTCGCCTCGTTGCGCGCGCGCATCCTCGACGGCGACATCGAGCCTGGCGTGCGGCTTCCCGAGCTGGAGCTGGCGATGGAGTTCGGCGTCGCGCGTCCGACCGTGAGGGGGGCGATCCAGACCCTCTGCCACGAAGGCCTGCTCGTTCGCGAGCGCAACCGGAGCGCACACATCCCTGTGCTGACCCCTGACGAGATCCTCGACCTGTTCTCGGTGCGCATCCCGCTCGAGTGCCTCGTGGTGCGCCAAGTGCTCGAGCGCGGCGCACCGCTCACGTTGGCCCGCGAAGCGATGGCGGTGATGGAGGCCCTACCCGACGACGCCGGTTGGAGCCAGGTCGTCGCCGCGGACGCCGCCTTCCACCGCTCGCTCGTAACCGCGGTCGGCTCGCCGCGCCTCGAGCGCCTATACGGCGCCTTGAGCGGCGAGATCCGGCTCTGCGTCGCCCAGCTGCGGCCGAGCTGGGCGTCGCCGTCGGCGATCGGGCGCGAGCATCACGAGGTGCTCGACGTGCTCGAGACGGGTGACGTCCGGGCCGCCGAGGCGCGCATGACGGCGCACCTGGAACGGGCGGTCCGCGACCTTACGGGCTGACGGCGGCGCCGACGGCGCGCAGACGTCCCGGCTCACCGTGCCACGCCGCATCCAGGATCGCCTCGAGGGCGTCCACATCCAACGGCCGTGGGTTGTTGTCCACCAGCCGCTTGATCCCCACGGACGCCTCCGCCATCCGGCGCAGGTCGTGTCGGGCTACGCCGATGTCGGCCAGTGACTGCGGCAATCCGATCTTCAGCCCCAGCGCATGGACCTGCGACACCGCGTCGCCGCCCATCAGCGACGAGAGCTGCGCGATCTCGTCCGGACGCACGGGACGGTTGAACTCCATGACGTAGGGCAGCAGCAGGCCCGTTCCCAGCCCGTGCGATGTGTGCGTGGCCGCGCCAAGGGCGAACTGCAGCGCATGCGCGGCGCTGACGCCGGAGTTGCCGAACGCGATGCCGGCCAGCAGTGCGCCGTAGAGCATGCCCGTCCGTGCCTCGAGGTCGGATCCGTCGTCGACGGCACGCGCGAGGTTGCGGAAGATGTAGCCAGCGGCGGTCAGCGCCAGCGCATCCGAGAGCAGGTTCTTTCCCACCTGCGGGCGGCCGAGCACGAGCCCGGGCGACGGCTCCTCGCGCGCCGCCATGAAGGATTCGACCGCGTGCGAGAGCGCGTCGATGCCGGAATGGGCGGTCACGGCGGGCGGGGCGCCGATCGACAGCAGCGGGTCGCAGATCGCGTGGCGGGGGATCAGGTGCGGGCTCGCGACGCCGATCTTCATCTCCGTCGCGGGGTCGGTGATCACCGCGACGGGCGTCGCCTCCGAGCCCGTGCCGGCCGTGGTGGGCAGCGCGATGAGCGGGAGGATCGGGCCTGGCACCGACTGGAGGGCGTAGTAGTCGGCCAACGGCGCCCCGTGGGCGAGCAGCAGCGCCGTGACCTTCGCGAGGTCGATCACGCTGCCGCCGCCGACGGCGACGATCACGTCGGGCTCCGTCGCCGACCCCAGCCCCAGGGCGGCGTCGACCGCTGAGCCGGGGACGTCGACCACGGCCTCGGGGAAGACCGTGACGTCGAGCCCGGCGAGCGAATCGACGACGTCGGCGAAGCCGGGGGTGCCGGCGATGACCGGGTCCGTGATCACGAGCACGCGGCGGCCGTGGTCCGCGGCGACGCGGCCGGTGGCGGCGGCCATCCCGGAGCCGAACAAGACCTGAGAGGGCGCGCGCAGGACGGCGAAGTCGGTCATCGGTCGGCCTCCAGGAACGTGGTCAGCAGTCGGTTGAACTCGTCGGTGCGCTCGAGCGGCGAGGCGTGGCCGCAGCGGCCGAAGACATGCCCGCGGACGTCGGGGAGCAGCTCGAGCAGCGGCAGGAAGCCGTCGCGCAGCGGCACGACGCGATCCTCCGCGCCGTGCACGAGCAGCACGGGGGCCGAGATGCCGGCCAGCTCCTCGCGCGTCAGCGACAGGTCGTCGACCCAGCGCTGGCGCGGCGGGGGGAACAGCTCCGGGTACCACGGCTGGGCGAGGGTCGCCTCATGGCGCGCCTCGACCGCCTGCGGCGTCGCCGCCCGCGGGTCGAAGTTGATCAGGGCCAGCAGCGAGCGCGCCGCCTCAAGGCTCGGCGCCGAGTAGTCCCACAGCTCGTCGAGCCCGGCCGGCAGCGTCATCGGATGCCCCATCGATCCCACCGCGACCACGCGAGTCACCGCGCGCGGGCGCGCGCACGCAAGGGCGAGCGCGATCGCCCCGCCGGCAGAGTTGCCCACGACCGCGAAGGACGAGATCCCGAGCGAATCGACCAGATCGAGTGCCTGCTCCGTCCACGCCGCTCGGAACGAGCCCGCGGGCCGGGGCTCGGACCCGAACCCGAGCAGGTCGGGCGCGATCATCCGGTGGCGCGGCGCGAGCGCGGCGATCAGCGGCGCCCACGCCGCGGCCGTCGTCCCCGGGCCGGAGCCGTGCAGCAGCAGCACGGGCGGCCCGGAGCCTTCGGCGAGCATCGGACGGCGCTCAGGCCGGGACGGCGGCCCGCTCGAGCACGTTCATGAACGCCCGCGACCACTCGGGCATGTCCGGCCAGCCGCGGCACGAGACCATGTTGCCGTCGACGCAGTCGGGCTCGTCCACGACGGTCGCGCCGGCGTTCTCCATGTCGCCCTTCAGCGGCGGGAAGGCCGCGGTCGTGCGCCCGCGCAGCAGCCCGTAGACCGCCGGCACCTGCGGGCCGTGGCAGATCGTCCCGACCGGCAGGTTCTGCTCGAAGAAGTACTCCGTGATCCGGCGCACGTCGGCGTCGGTGCGGATGTACTCGGGCGCGCGGCCACCGGGGATGACGAGGCCGACGTATTCGGCCGGGTCGACCTCGGCGAACGTGATGTCGACCGGCAGCTTGCGGCCGTACTTCTCGGTGTAGGCGTCCGACTCGGGGTCGAAGTCGTGGATCACGAGCTGGACGTCGCGGCGCGTGAGCGCGGCCACGTCGGCGATGTAGCCGGCCTCCCGGAGCCGGTAGATCGGGTACATCGCGTCGAGCTCCTCGGCGGCGTCGCCGACGAGCACGAGTACCTTCTGCTGCGACACGGGAACCTCCCTCCTGTTGGGTCAGTCGAATGCGAAGTACTTGGGCTCGAGGAACTCGAGCAGTCCGTGGTGGCCGCCCTCGCGCCCGATGCCGCTCTGCTTGGCGCCGCCGAACGGCGCCGCCGGGTCCGAGACCACGCCGCGGTTCAGACCCACCATGCCGGTCTCGATCCGCTCGCCGACCGCCATCGCGCGCCGCAGGTCGCGGCTGAACACGAACGCCACCAACCCGTGCTCGGTGTCGTTGGCGAGTGCGAGCGCCTCGTCGTCGTCGGCGAAGGTCATGACCGGCGCGACCGGGCCGAACACCTCCTCGGCGAGCATCGCGCTCCCCGGCTGGACGTTATCCAGCACCGTCGGCGGATAGAAGAACCCGGGCCCGGGCAGGGGCTCGCCGCCCGTGCGAACGCGCGCGCCGCGGTCGACCGCGTCGGCCACCAGGCGCTCGACCTTCTCGCGCGCGGCCGCGTTGATCAGCGGCCCGAGCTGCGCGCCCTCGGAGAAGCCGCTCCCGACGCGCACGGCGGCCATCGCCTCGGTCAGGCCCGACGTGAAGGCCTCGGCGACCGACTCGTGCACCAGGAAGCGGTTGGCGGCCGTGCAGGCCTCGCCGCCGTTGCGCATCTTGGCCGCCATCGCTCCGGCGATCGCGACGTCGAGGTCCGCGTCGTCGAGGACCAGGAACGGCGAGTTGCCGCCGAGCTCCATCGACGCGTTGATCACCTGCGGCGCGCACAGCTCGAGCAGCCGGCGCCCGACCGCGGTGGAGCCAGTGAACGACAGCTTGCGCACGCGCGGGTCGCTGAGGACGCTCTCGGCGAGCGGCGCCGGCTCGGCCGTGCAGACCACGTTGACGACGCCCTGCGGGACGCCCGCCTCCTCCAGCAGCCGCGCGATCGCCAGCGCCGTCAGGGGCGTCTCCTGCGCGGGCTTGAGCACGACGGTGCAGCCCGCGGCGAGCGCCGGTCCGAGCTTGCGCGTGGCCATGGCGGCCGGGAAGTTCCAGGGCGTGATCAGCAGCGCGATCCCGATCGGCGCGTGCGCGACGAGCATCCGGTTGGCGCCGCCCGGGGCGATGGCGAATTCGCCGTTCGCGCGCACCGCCTCCTCCGAGAACCAGCGCAGGAACTCGGCGGCATACGCGGTCTCGCCGCGCGCCTCGGGCAGCGGCTTGCCCATCTCACGCACGATCAGGTGCGCGACCTCCTCCGTGCGTGCGGTCATCAGGTCGAACGCGCGGCGGAGGACCTCGGCGCGCTCGCGCGGGGCGCGGGCTGCCCAGTCCGCGGCCGCGGCCTCCGCAGCGTCGACCGCATCGATCCCGTCCTCGGGCCGGGCAGATTCCAGGGTCTCGATGACCGAGCCGTCCGCGGGGTCGACGACGGCGAACTGCCGTCGCTCGGTGGCGATGGCCATGGCGGGACAGTAGCGCGCCGGTGACGGGTAATGCAAGAAATGAAGCTAGAGATTGACAATGATTGCAAGAAGTGCGTAAGTTTCTTGCAGCGGGATGCAAGATCGTCTGGCAACAGGGCCAACCCGTTGGAGGAGGAGTGCATGAAGGGGAGACTTCAGGTCGCGGCAGCGCTGGCAGCGGCCGCCGCAGCGCTCACGCTCGTCGCTTGTGGCGGCGGTGACGACGAAGGCGGTGCCTCGACGGCGGCCACCGACGCGACCAGCAAGCTGTCCAGCGAGCCGATGACGCTCACGTTCCTCTGGTTCGAGTGGCCGCCCGCGCAGGCGCTCGAGGAGCTGGGCAAGGAGTACACGAAGGAGCGTCCGAACGTGACCGTCAAGGTCAACACCGTGCCGAACGCGCAGTGGCACGACGCGATCTTCACCCAGTTCGCGGCGCGCAAGACGAACTTCGACATGCCGATCCTCGACTCGCAGAACATCGGCGAGGCCGTCGACGAACGGCTCGATCGTCGACATGACGGACTTCGTCAAGGAGAACATCGACACGTCCGTGTACGACCCGTACTTCCTCGCGGCGTACGGCCAGTACCCGCAGGCGCAGACCGGCGAGGCCAACCCCGACGCCAAGACCTACGGGCTGCCGCTGCTCGGCGACACGTGGTCGATGATCTGGCGCAAGGACCTGATGGGCGACGAGCCTCCCGCCACGTGGGAGGACATGATCGCCGCCGCCAAGAAGTGCCAGGAAGAGAACCCCGGCATGAGCGGCCTCGCGTTCCACCAGGCCGGCACGAGCGACGCCGCGGCGGTGACGTACAACGTCATGAACGCGCTCTACGGCGGCGAGCTGTGGGATGCGGACAACCGCAAGATCGAAGGCGTCATCAACGACGACGCCGGCAAGAAGGCGATGGACGTCCTCGTCAACGACATGGTCCCGCTCGCGCCGAAGGGCTCGAGCAACTGGTTCATCGACGAGGTCAACGCCGCGATCAGCCAGGGCAAGGTCTGCGTCGGCTTCCAGTGGATCGCCGCCATGGGCGGCCTGCTCGACCCGAAGAGCTCGGAGCTGGGCAAGACGAGGGAGGCGATCCTCGAGAAGCTGGCCTTCGCCCCGCTGCCCGCGCAGGAGACCGACAAGGTGCCGCTCGGCGGCATGGGCCTGCACATCTCCAAGTACATCCCGGAGGAGAAGCAGGCCGAGGCGCTGAACTTCATCAAGTGGTTCCAGACGCCCGAAGCCCAGAAGAAGTGGGCGCAGCTCGGCGGCGTCCCGGCGCGCAACGACGTCCTGCAGTCGCCGGAGTTCCTCGAGACCCAGCCGTACAACCAGGTGTTCACGGACTCGGTTCCGCGGCTGAAGGACTTCTGGAACCTGCCCGAGTACGCGAAGCTCCTGAACGTCCACTCGACCCAGGTCAACGCGGCGATCTCCGGCACCGAGGAGCCGGACGCGGCGCTCGACAAGCTGGCGACGGAGGAGCAGGCGATCCTCGACGAGAGCGGCGAATAGGGGACCCTCCACGGGAGGCCGGGCCGGGGACGCCCGGCCTCCCGCCCCGCCGTGAGACCGAATGGCCGACACGCTCGAATCACCACCAACCGTGACCGCGCCGGCGTCGACCCTCGAGGCGCCGGCCGCGGCCAGGCGCTTCGGCTGGCTGACCGACCGCTGGCTCGCCACCCTCTTCGTCTCACCGGCGCTCGCGCTGCTGGTGTTCCTGTCGATCTGGCCGCTGATCCGGCTCATCTGGCTGTCGTTCACCGACTTCTCGGTGACCCGCGACGTGCCCGCGAGCTTCGTCGGGTTCGACAACTACGTCGACGTCCTCACGTCGCCGGTCGTGCAGGCACGCGCGCTGACGACGCTGATCTTCGTCGTCGGCGCGGTCGCGCTGCAGACCGTGCTCGGCTTCGCGATCGCGTTCCTGATCTCCCGCCGCACCAAGGGCCGCGGCGTGCTCACGACGCTCTTCCTGATCCCGATGATGCTCTCGCCGGTGGTCGTCGGCCTGTTCTGGAAGTTCATGCTCGACGTCCAGTTCGGCGTCGTGAACTCGTTCCTGGACAGCCTCGGGCTCGGCCGCGTCGAGTGGCTGACCCAGCAGCGGCTGGCGCTGCTGTCGCTGGTCATCGTCGACTCCTGGCAGTGGACGCCGTTCATCATGCTGATCGCGCTCGCGGGCCTGACGGCGGTGCCCAAGTACCTGTACGAGGCGGCGGAGATCGACCGCGCCTCGGAGTGGTTCAAGTTCCGCCGGATCACGTTCCCGCTCGTCTGGCCGCTGCTGCTGATCGCGATCATGTTCCGCGCGATCGAGGCCTTCCGGCTGTTCGACCTGGTCTACATCCTCACGGGCGGCGGCCCGGGCGGCACGACCGAGACGCTGTCGTACAACGTCTACAAGGTCGCGTTCTTCGGCTTCGACACCGGCCGCGCGGCGGCGTACGGGATCCTGATGGTGATCGTCGTCATCCTCGCCGCGCAGATCTACCTCAGATACCTCGACCGTCTCCAGGGGCGCTAGCGAATGGCAGCTCACATCCAGCCCTCCGGCATCGCCGGCGAGGGGATCGCCGGCGAGACCGCCCCGCCGCCCGTCCGCCGCCGCCGCCGGCTCGGCTCCGCCTTCGAGATCGCGCTGCTCGCGCTGCTCGCCGTCGTGATGCTGTTCCCGGTCGTGTGGATGCTCGAGACCGCGCTCAAGAACACGCGGGACATCTACGCGGTGCCGGCCAAGGTGATCAACTTCGGCCCCACCCTCGAGCACCTCAAGGACGTCTTCAGCCCGGACTCGCCGGTGTTCTCGGGGTTCCAGAACTCGGTCATCGTCGCCACGGCCTCGACGATCATCGCCACGGTGCTCGGGGTGCCCGCCGCCTGGGCCTACTCGCGGTTCCCGATCCCGGCCAAGAAGGACCAGCTGTTCTTCATCCTCTCGACGCGGTTCATGCCGCCCGTCGTGGTCGTGATCCCGGTCTTCCTGATGTTCCGCGACCTCTCGCTGCTCGACACGCTGCAGGGCCTGATCCTCGTGTACGCGGCGTTCAACCTGCCGTTCACGATCTGGATGATGAAGGGCTTCATCGACGAGCTGCCGGCCGAGTACGAGGAGGCGGCGATGCTCGACGGCTACTCGCGGTTCGAGGCGTTCTGGCGCGTGACGATGCCGCTGCTGATCCCCGGCATCGCCGCCACGGCGGTGTTCGCGCTGATCTTCTCCTGGAACGAGTTCGTGTTCTCGATCTTCCTGATCACGGACCCGGGGTCACGCACCGCGCCGGCCGCGATCGCGGGCCTGATCGGCGGCACGACGATCAACTGGGGCCTGGTGGCCGCCTCGGCCATGGTCTTCGCCCTGCCGGTGCTGATCTTCGCCTTCCTGGTGCGCAAGCACCTGGTCGCCGGCGTCACGCTCGGGGCGGTCCGCCGCTGATGGCCGAGGTCCTCGTCAAGCGGCTGCGCAAGGAGTTCCCCGACGGCACGGTCGCCGTCGAGGAGCTCGACCTCGAGATCGGCGACGGCGAGCTGTTCGTCCTGCTCGGGCCGTCGGGCTGCGGCAAGACGACGACGTTGCGCTGCGTCGCCGGCCTCGAGCACGAGACCTCCGGCGAGATCGTGATCGGCGACGAGGTCGTCAGCGGGCTGCGCCCGTCGCAGCGGGACATCGCGATGGTGTTCCAGTTCTACGCGCTCTATCCGCACATGAGCGTCCGTGACAACCTCGCGTTCCCGCTGCGCGCGGCCAAGCGGCCGGCGTCCGAGGTGGACGAGCGGGTCAACGAGGCGGCGCGGATGCTGCGGCTCGAGCCGTTCCTCGCCCGCCGGCCGGGCAAGCTGTCCGGCGGCGAGCAGCAGCGCGTCGCGCTCGGCCGGGCGATGGTCCGCCACCCGAAGGCGTTCCTGATGGACGAGCCGCTGACGAACCTCGACGCCGAGCTGCGAGCCGACATGCGCGCGGAGCTCAAGCACGTCCAGCAGCGGCTCAACTCGACCATGATCTACGTCACCCACGACCAGACCGAGGCGATGGCGCTGGGGCACCGGATCGCGATCATGAACAACGGGCGGCTCGAGCAGCTCGGCGCGCCGATGGAGGTCTACGACCGGCCGGCCACCCTGTTCGCCGCGCGCTTCATCGGCTCGCCGCCGATGAACCTGATCGAGGCCGAGGTCACCAACGGGCACCTGACCGCCGCCGGCGGGCTGAAGATCGCCGCGCCCGAGGGACTCCAGCGCGGTGACCGGGTGATCGCGGGCGTGCGGCCCGAGAGCTTCACGGTCTCCGAGTCGGATCCCGACGGCGCGCGGGGACGCGTGGTGTCGCGCGAGTCGCTCGGCGACGAGACGATCTATGTCGTCGAGACCGAGGCCGGCCTGCTCAACGTGCGGATGCCCCCGACCGCCCGCTTCGGGGACGAGCAGGTGGTGTCCGTCCGCCACGAGGGCTCGGCGCCGCCGGTGTACGACCCGCAGACCGAGCGGCTGGCCGGCCGATGACCTCCGCCATCGTCGCCAGCGGCATCTCGAAGGCGTTCGGCGACGTCCAGGCGCTCGACGAGCTGAACCTCGATGTCCCCGAGGGGGCGTTCTTCGTGCTGCTCGGTCCGTCGGGCGCGGGCAAGACCACGACGCTGCGGGTGATCGCGGGGCTCGAGAAGCCGGACGCCGGCTCGGTGCACCTGACGGGCCTCGACGCGACGGGCGCGTCGCCCGCCGAGCGTGACCTGGCGATGGTCTTCCAGTCGTACGCGCTGTATCCGAAGCAGACGGCGGCGGCCAACATCGCCTCGCCGCTGCGGGCGCGCAAGCTGCCCAAGGCCGAGATCGACGCGCAGGTCGCCCGCGTGGCCGAGCTGCTGCACATCGAGAAGCTGATGGAGCGCAAGCCGTCGCAGCTGTCGGGCGGCGAGATGCAGCGCGTCGCCCTCGGGCGGGCGCTGGTGCGCAACCCGCGCGCGTTCCTGATGGACGAGCCGCTGACGAACCTGGACCTCAAGCTGCGCGTGGAGATGCGCACCGAGCTCACCCGCATCCACCGGTCGCTGGGGCGGACGTTCCTGTACGTGACCAACGACCAGGTCGAGGCGATGTCGATGGCCGACCGGCTCGCGGTGCTGCGGGCCGGGACCGTCCAGCAGGTCGGCTCGCCGACGGAGATCTACGACCGCCCGGCCAACCGCTGGGTCGCCACGTTCGTCGGCTCGCCGCGCATGAACCTGCTGCCGTGCACCGCCAACGGGCGGCTCGAGGGGGCCGGATGGTCGCTGCCCAACCCGGGATTCGTATTCCAGGGCGATCGCCCGGCGCTGCTCGGCGTGCGCTCCGAGGACCTGTCGCTGGAGGAGCGCGAGGAGTCGGCGACGCTCGACGGCAGGGTCTACGCGGTCGAGCCGCTGGGCGACCGCACGCTCGTCGACGTTGAGATCGGCGACCGGCGGATCGTCATCAAGGCGCCGCCGACGGCGTCGCTGCACATCGGCGATCAGATCCGCGCGGCCGTCGACCTCGACCGCATCCACCTGTTCGACGCCGGGACGGAGTCGGCCGTCGCGCGCCGATGATCAACGTCCCGCTCACGCCGGTGCTCAGGCGGGCGCGGATCCTGGAGCGTGTCCAGCGCGAAGGCGGCGCGTCGCTCGCGGACCTCGCCTCGGAGCACGCCGTCTCGGCGGTCACCGTCCACCGCGATCTCGAGCTGCTGTCGGACGCGGGCCTGCTGGAGCGCGTGCGCGGGGGCGCCCGCTCGCGGCCGGACACCCGGCCGCCGATCGA
This sequence comes from uncultured Solirubrobacteraceae bacterium, assembly GCA_963830725.1. Lineage (GTDB taxonomy): Bacteria > Actinomycetota > Thermoleophilia > Solirubrobacterales > Solirubrobacteraceae > DASSUW01. Next base: position 153,905 of record CAWHNO010000005.1, read on the forward strand.
GGCCGGCTGGAACACGCGCGTGCGCGTGGCCGCGCGCGAGAAGGACGCGATCGCGCTCAAGGCACGCGCGCTGGTCGAGGACGGCTCGACGATCTTCATCGACGCGTCGACGACCGGGATGGCGCTGGCGCGCGCACTCGAGCTGCGCCCCCCGACCGAACTGACCCTGGTCACGAACTCCCCGGCGATCGCGCTCGGGCTCACGGCGGACTCGATCTACGTGATCATGACGCCCGGCGAGCTCGATCAGCACATGCGCGTGCTCACGGGCCGCTGGACCGCCGACTTCCTGGCCGACCTGAACCTGGCCGTCGCGTTCATCTCGGCCGCCGGGATCACGCTCGAGCACGGGCTGACGACCTCGCGAGCCGCCCTCGCCGACACCCTGAACGCGGCCGCCGAGTGCGCGCGGAAGACGGTCGGGCTGCTCGACTCGACGAAGTTCAAGCGCGACTCGCTCATGACCGTACGCAGCGCGCAGTCGCTGGACATGATCATCACCGACGACGGGCTCGACCCGGCCACCGTCGATGAGTTCCGGGAGGCCGGGATGAACCTGGTCGTGGCGGAGCGCAGCCCGGCGCCGCCCGAGGATCCGCAAGCCGACTGAGCCACGGGCTGCAGGCGCCCGGCGAGCGCGGGCTCGCCGGCGCCGCAACCACCGAGGGTCGCCTCACCGCGGTGGCGACGCGCCGCGCGTCGGGTCGGACGTTTGGGTCTGGGACGTCGGTCACCGTCGACGAAGGCCGGACCTGCTCGCTGAGCCTGATCGCCGTGCGCCCCATGCGCGTGCAATGATGGCGCCGTGGTATCAGGCAGCCTGAGTTGGCCGCTCGAGCATGCGGTTCAGGTGCACGGTGACCGCACCGCCGTCATCGACGCCGACCGGCGGCTGACATATCGCGAACTGGGCGAGCGCGTCGCGCGCCTCGGCGGCGCGCTCGATGGCCTCGGCCTGGCGCCGGGCGCGTTCGTCGGCACGCTGGCCGGCAACACCGTCGCGCACCTGGAGTGCTGGCTCGCCGTGCCGGCCCACGGCCGCGTGATCAACAGCCTCAACCACCGGCTCGCGCTGGACGAGCTGGCGTTCATGATCGACGACTCGGGCACGCGTGTGCTCGTCGCCGATGACGCGCGGCTCGATGCCGCCCGCGGTCTGCTCGAGCGCTGCGAGGCGCTCGAGCACATCGTCCATGCCGGGAACGATCGGGCCACCGACGACTGCATCCCCTACGAGGCGCTTCTCGAGGACAGCGAACCGGTGGCGCCTCCCGATCTGCCGGCCGACACGCTGGCGGCGATCTCCTACACCGGCGGCACGACCGGGCTGCCGAAGGGCGTCATGCTCAGCCACGGCAACCTCGTCGCCAATGCCAAGCACTTCCTGTTTCAGGATGCGCTGACGCCGGCGGACCGCTACGTCCACGCCGGACCCCTGTTCCACGTCGCCGACTCGACGATGGTCTTCTGCGTGACGTGGGCGGGCGGCACGCACATCATGCTCGACCGCTTCGACCTGCCGCGGCTGGCTCGGGTGATCGCGCAGCACGGCGCGACCGTCCTCGTGCTCGTGCCGACCATGATCCAGATGCTGCTCGAGCACCTCGAGCAGCACCCCGTCGAGCTCGGCAGCCTGCGGCTCCTGCACTATGCGGCCGCGCCGATGCCCGAGACCCTGCTCGAGCGGGCCATGCGCACGCTCCCGTGCGACTTCCTGCACGGGTACGGCATGACCGAGGCGGCGCCGGGCGTCACCTACCTCTCGCCGGCCGATCACCGGGCCGGCCGCCACCTGCGGTCCGTCGGTCACGCGATCCCGGGCGTGCAGGTACAGATCCGCGATCCCTTCGACCGGCCGCTGCCGGACGGCGAGGTGGGGCAGGTCTGCGTGCGCGGGCCGAACGTGATGCTCGGCTACTGGAACCGCGACGAGGCGACGCGCGAGGTGCTGAGCGACGACGGCTGGTACCGCACCGGCGACGCCGGGCGCCTCGACGGCGGCTACCTGTACCTCGCCGACCGCCTCAAGGACATGATCGTCAGCGGCGGCGAGAACGTGTACTCGATCGAGGTCGAGAACGTCGATCGCCTCGCACCCCGGCGTGCGCGAGGTCGCGGTCGTCGCGCGTCCGGACGGGCGCTGGGGCGAGCGCGTCCACGCGATCGTCGTCCCCGAGCCGGGCGCGGAGCTGCACGGGGACGAGATCCTCGATCACTGCCGCCCGCACATCGCCGGCTTCAAGCTGCCCCGCTCGTTCGAGTTCCGCGACGAGCCGCTCCCCAAGACGGGCGCCGGCAAGATCCTCAAGGCGAAGCTGCGAGCCCCAGCAGCCGAGCCGCGTTCTCCTTGAGCACGAGCGGGCGGACCTCGTCGCGGAACGGGGCGGCCGTCGAAGTCGGCCAGCCAGCGGTCCGGCGCGATCATCGGGTAGTCGGAGCCGAACAGCACCTGCCGCGAGAGCAGCGTGTTGGCGTACTGCACGAGCTGCGGCGGGAAGTACTTCGGCGACCAGCCGGACAGGTCGATGTACACGTGCGGCTTGTGCATGGCGATCGAGATCGCCTCGTCGGTCCACGGGAACGACGGGTGCGCGAGCACGATCTTCAGCTCCGGGAAGTCGACCGCGACGTCGTCGACGTGGATCGGCTGCGAGTACTTGAGCCGGATCCCGCCACCGCCGGGCAGGCCGGAGCCGATACCGCTGTGGCCGGTGTGGAAGAGGGCCGGCAGGCCCGCCTCCGCGATCACCTCGTAGAGCGGATAGGCCATCCGGTCGTTGGGATAGAAGCCCTGGAGGTTGGGGTGAAATTTGAACCCACGGACGCCGTGGTCGGCGATCAGGCGGCGCGCCTCCTCGACGCCCTCGCGGCCGCGCGCCGGGTCGATGCTCGCGAACGGGATCAGCACGTCCGGGTTGGCGGCCGCCGCCTGCGCCACCTCCTCGTTGGGCACGCGCGGATGCCCGGTGGCCAGCTCGTGGTCGACGGGGAAGATCACCGCCATCATGCGCCGCTCGCGGTAGTGGTCGGCCACCTCCTGGGCGGTCGGGCGCGGGAGTTCGCCGCGGAAGTGCTCGGCGGCCGCCTCGCGCAGCCGCGGCGGCAGGCTGTCGTGGCCGTCCGCGGCGCGCTCGGCGTGCGTGTGGAAGTCGATCGCGACGACGTCGTCGATCACTCGGCCCAGCCGCCCTTGAGCACCGTGGCCTCGCCGGACGCGGCGTCGAACGAGAGGTCGGGCCACACGCGCGTCGTCACCGTGGCGCCGAGCGCGACGGGCGCCGAGAACCGGACCGCCAGCCGCATCGGCTCGCGGCCCGCGACCCGCTCGACCGCTCGCCCGGCCAGCGCCATCGTGCACAGGCCGTGGAGGATGCGCCCGGGCAGGCCGACCGCCCGCGCCGCCTGTTCGTCGAGGTGGATCGGGTTGTGATCGCCGGACGCGTCGGCATAGCGCTCCGCCTGGTCGCCGGCCACCTCGAAGGCCGCCTCGCGCGGCTCGCCCTCGCGCGCGCCCGCGGGAACGTCAGGCGCCGGCTCGCCGCGGTCCTCGCCGGCGCTCGAGCCCGCGGAACAGCTCGGTGACGTACTGCTCGGCCACGAGCCGCCCGTCGTCGCGGGTCTCCGCGCGGATCACCAGTGCGGCGCCGCTGCGCCGCGCGAAGATCCCGATCGGCGTCGCGGTGGTGACGAGCGACATCCCGGCCTCGATCGGCGCGTGCAGATGGATGTCCTGGGCCGCGTGCACGATCCGCCGGCGCGCGTCGTCGGAGGCGACCGACCGCGACGCGGCGGGGATCGTCTCCCACGCCGGCACGATCGCGAACACGGGACCGGCGGTGCGGCCGCCGGTGGCCTCTGCGTAGGCGCGCAGGGCGTCCTCGGTGACGTCGAAGCGGTGCGGCTCGCCTGCCCGGCCGATGGCGTCGAGATCGAAGCTCATGTCGTCATGCCCGTCGTCTGCCCGCCGCTGGCGGTGATCACCTGCCCGTGGATGAAGTTCGACCACGGCGTGCACAGCAGGAAGATCGCACCCGCCGCCTCCTCGGGGGCGGCCGGGCGGCCCAGCGGGATGATCTGCGGCGCGGCCTCGCGCATCCGGTCGGGCAGCGACGCCGTCATGCGCGTCTCCACGAACCCGAACGCGACGGCGTTGACGTTGACCTTGAACGGCCCCCACTCGCGCGCGAGCGTCTTCGTCAGCCCCACCAGCCCCGCCTTGGCGGTGGCGTAGTTGACCTGCCCGAGGTTGCCCTGCGTCCCCGAGATCGAGGTCACGTTGACCACCTTGCGGAACACCTCGCGTCCCTCCTCGGCCTCGCGCTTGGCGGGGTCGCGCAGGTGGGGCGCCGCCGCCCGCAGGACCTTGAACGGCACCACGGCGTGGATCTCGAGCATCGCCCGGAACTGCTCGTCGCTCATCTTGTGCGCCATGCCGTCCCACGTGTAGCCGGCGTTGTTGACCACGATGTCGAGCCCGCCGAAAGCGTCGACCGCCCGCTGCACCAGCGCCTCCGCGACGCCGTCGGCCGTCAGGTCGCCGGTGTGCACCTCGGCGCCGATCTCGCCCGCCGCCTGCTCGGCCGCCTCGGCGTCGACGTCGTTGATCAGCACGCGCGCTCCGTGCTCGGCGAGCAGCGCGGCGGTGGCCCGCCCGATGCCCCGGGCGGACCCCGTCACGATCGCGGCCTTGCCGTCGAGGACGCCCATCAGAACGAGTAGTCCTCGGCGTCGGCGGCGGTCTGCGCCTCGCCGAGCGGCTCGAGCCCGCCGGGCACGTCCTTGCTCACCTTGGCGATGTAGATCATGCGGCTCGGAGGCTGGGCGGGATCGGTGAAGTCGAGCGTGCCCGCGATCGTGCCGCCCGTGTCGAGCGCGTCGATCGAGCGCAGCGCGTCGAGCACGCCCTGGCGCGTGAGGTCCTGGTTCTCACACGCCTTCGTGAGCGCCGCGTCGGCGATCTGCGCGCCGGCGTAGGCGTACAGCGAGCCGTTCGACGACGGCGTGCCCTTCGGGTACTCCGCCTCGTAGGCGTCCAGGAACTCCTGGACGCCGTCGGCCTCGAGGCCGAGCGGGGCCATCGAGGAGACCACGTAGTAGTTGGCGGCCAGCGCGTCGGCGGCCGGCGTGGTCAGCAGCTGCGGCGTCCAGCCGGGCCCGTTGGCGACGATCGGGACGTCGAGCTTCTGCGAGGCCGCGATGCCGGCCAGCGACGCCGCCTGCGGCGGCGCGGCGGAGAACAGGATCGCCTTCACGCCCGCGCCCCGGAAGGCCGCCACCTGGCCCGTCATGTCGGTCTCGGCCGGCGTGATCTTCTGCTCGACGATCTTCAGGCCGTGCTTGTCCGCGGCGTACGTGGAGCCCTTGAGCGCGTTCTCGCCGTAGTCGCCCTCGAAGTACAGGTGGCCGATCGTGTCGCCCTCCTTTACCCCGTGCTCGGTCATCAGGAAGTCGACCGCGTTGATCGCCTCGATGTCGTACGTGGTCCCGGCGATGGCGACGTTCTCGTTCGGCAGGATGTCCGACGTCCAGCCGGCGAAGTTGAGGAACATGCCCTCCTGCTCGACCGACGGCAGCAGCGCCGAGGTGATCGAGGAGCCCAGCACGAGGCCGAGGCCGACGACGTCGCCGGACATCTGCTGGTAGGCGGCGACCGCCTTCTGCGGGTCGTAGCCCGTGTCCTGGATCTCCAGCTCGACCTGGCGGCCGCAGATCCCGCCGGCCTCGTTCTTGGCGTCCCAGTAGAGGTTCGCGCCCTCCATCATCGACTTGCCGTTGGGCGCGAAGACGCCGGAGAGGTCCGGCAGGTAGCCGAGCGTGATGGTGTCGGCGGTCGTACCGGGCCCGGTCTTGACGGAGCCCTCGCCCGAGGCCTCCCCGCCGTCGTCGGCCTTGCCGCAGGCGGCGAGCGCGAGGGCGAGCACCACGATTCCGAACAGACGTCTGCTCATGCGAGCCTCTCCTTGAGCTCTGGGGACCGGCGGACGAGCCCGGCGAGCCCGTCACGCGCGAACAGGAGCACGGCGACGATCGCCGCGCCGTAGACGTAGCGGCTGAACTCCGACGCCGAGATGCCGCCGGTGCCCGGCTCGGCGAGCAGCGGCAGCGAGCCGCTGTAGTGGTTGAGGATCAGCGGCAGGGCGGTCACGAACACCGCGCCCGCCGCGGCGCCGCCGACCGACCCCGCGCCGCCGATCACGATCATCACCAGGAAGTCGACCGACAGCACCAAGCCGAACGACTCCGGCACGATCCGCCCGAAGGCGAGGGCGTACAGCACGCCGCCGAGGCCGGCGTACATCGACGACACCGTGAAGGCGGCGGCCTTGTAGCGGACGACGTCGACGCCCATCGTGGCGGCGGCGACCTCACTGTCGCGCACGGTGGCGAGCGCCCGCCCGGGCCGGCTGTGCACGAGGTTGCGGCCGTACCAGACGGCCACCGCCACGATCACGAGCCCGAGGTACCAGAGCCGCTCGAGCGGCCCGTAGGGCACGCCGAACACGGATAGCTCGGGATCGGTGCTCGAGAAGCTGAAGCCGAAGAGGCTGAACGGCTCGACGGCGACGCCCTCGTAGCCGCCCGTGATCGCGGTCGCGTTCTGCAGGATGTGCTGGCCGAGGAAGACCAGGCCGAGCGAGGCGAGGCCGAGGTAGATGCCCCGCACGCGGCCGGAGATCGGGCTGAAGAGCGCGCCCGCGATGCCCGCGAGGGCGACCGCGCCGACGAGCGCCAACAGCGGCGGCACGCCCTCGCCGGCCAGGTAGGCGTAGCCGTAGGCGCCGATGGCGACGAAGAAGGCGTGGCCGAGCGAGAGCTGCCCGGCGATGCCGACCAGCAGCGTCAGGCCGATGGCCGCCACGACCGCAGCCATCGCGAACAGCGCGGTCTGCAACCAGAAGCTTTCGAGGTACAGCGGCAGCGCTGCGAGCACGACCACGGCGGCGGCGCCGAGAACCTTAGACACGGGTCACCTCGCGTGTCCCGAACAGCCCGGACGGCCGCACCAGCAGCACCAGCAGCATGACCACGAACGGCGCGACGGTGCCGAGGCCGCGCCCGAGGAACGACAGCTCGTCCTGATAGCCGGCGCACAGCACCGACACGACGCCGATGATCAGGCCGCCGACCACGGAGCCCTCCGGCGAGTCGAAGCCGCCGAGCACGACGGCGGGGATCGCCGCCAGGGCGACCAAGCCGACGCCGCCGGTGACGCCGGCCGCCGGGAAGGAGGTCAGGAAGAGCCCGCCCACCGCGGCCAGCGCGCCGGCCAGCACCCAGGCGCCGGCGGCCACGCGGTTGAGCCGGATACCCATCAGCGACGCGGTCTCGCCGTCCTCGGCCGCCGAGCGCATGGCGACGCCCCAGTCGGTCAGCTTCACGGCGACGGCGAGCGCGGCGACGAGCACGAGGGCGACGCCGCCGGCGATCACGCGCGAGGCCGGGATCCGGATTCCCGCGACCTCGACGACGCTCGCGCCCCACGGTGCGCCGATGCTGATGACGTCGGTGCCGATCCGGCGCGTCAGCTCGGTGAGCAGCAGGATGTCGACGCCGAGCGTGAGGATGGCCAGCGTGCCGAGGTCGGCCTGGCGGATGCGGCGGATCAGCAGCGCGTCGATCGCCAGCGACACCAGCGCCGCCGCAGCGATCCCCGCGAGCACCGCCGGCCAGAACCCGATCGAGTCGTGCAGGCGCCCGATCACATAGGCGCCCAGCAGCAGCACCGAGCCCTGCGCGAAGTTGATGACGCCGGTCGCCCGGAAGATCATCACGAAGCCGAGCGCCACCAGCGCGTAGATCGCGCCCAGGAACAGCCCGCCAACGAGCAGGGTGATGAACTGGTTCACGCCTCGCCTCCCAGGTAGGCGCGCCGCACCTCGGGGTCGCGCTGAACCTCGGCGGGCGTGCCGTCGGCGATCCTGCGGCCGAAGTCGAGCACCGTGACGCGGTCGGCGATGCCCATCACGAACGCCATGTCGTGCTCGACCACGAGGCCGAGATGCCGAGCTCGGCGCGGGCGGAGCCGATGGCGTTCGCCATCGCCGTCGCCTCCTCGCGCGTCATCCCCGCCACCGGCTCGTCGAGCAGGACGAGGCCGGGCTCGGCGCACAGCGCGCGCGCCAGCTCCACGCGCTTGCGCGTGCCGTAGGAGAGCGTGCGGACATGCCGGTCGATCGCCGGGTCGAGGCCGACCAGCGCCGCGATCTCGCGCACGCGGGCCTCGTGCGCGGTGCGCTCGCGGCGAGCGCGCGGCAGCCGCAGCCCGTCGGCGAGGAAGCCCGCGCGCATCAGCCGGTGGCGGGCGAGCAGCAGGTTGTCGAGCACCGTTGCGCCCGGCGAGAGCGAGATGTTCTGGAACGTGCGCGAGACGCCGAGCGCGGCCACGCGGTGCGGCCGCAGCCCGCGCAGCTCGCGGTCGCCGTAGCGGACGGTCCCGGCGTTCGTCGGATAGACCCCGGAGAGCACGTTCAGACAGGTCGACTTGCCGGCCCCGTTGGGGCCGATCAGCGCGTGCGTCGAGCCCGGCGCGCACCGTGAAGGAGACCTCGGAGAGCGCCGTGACGCCGCCGAAGCGCACCGAGATCCCGTCGACCTCGAGCGCGTGCGAGGTCGTCGCGGCGGCCGGGCGCGCCGGCGCGGGCGCGCCGTCGGAGGCCACCCCGAGATAGCGGTCGCGCACCTGCGGGCTGTCGGCGAGCTCGCGCGCGCTGCCGGCGAGGGAGACGCGGCCCACCTCGAGCACGACGGCGCTGTCGGCGACGGAGAGCGCCATCGCCGCGTTCTGCTCGACGAGCACGACGGTCACGCCCTGGCGGTTGATCTCGCCGATGACCTCGCCGATCTGCCCGACCACCTTCGGCGCCAGGCCGAGCGACGGCTCATCGAGCAGCAGCACCCGCGGGCCGGCCATCAGGGCGCGGCCGATGGCCAGCATCTGCTGCTCGCCCCCCGACAGGAGGCCGGCCCGCTGGCTCGCGCGTTCGGCGAGGATCGGGAAGAGCTCGTGCACCCAGGCCCGCGCCCGCTCACGTGCGCCCTTGTCGGGCGCCGCGAGGCCGCCCGCGCGCAGGTTCTCGGCGACCGTCAGGTGGCCGAAGATGCGCCGGCCCTCGGGGACCTGGACGACGCCGGAGCGGGCGATCGGCGCCGGGCCGAGGCCGAGCAGGGGGCGCCCGGCGAGCTCGACTCAGTGTGGACGAGAGGAGCAACGTTGTCAACAGAGGCGTACGAGACAAGATCGGGATGGGTGACGTTCGCCGCGATCGTGCTATTCGCGGTGGGGTTCGCACGCATCTTCTCGGCGATCAGCTACTTCGCCGACAGCTCGGACATCGCCAACCTCACGGCGGGGGTGTTCGGAGACAACCTGTGGGCCTGGGGGCTCTGGGATCTCTGCATCGCGGCGTTGGCGCTCTTCGCCGGCGGTGGCTGCTGAACAACGAAGGCTTCGGCAGGTTCGTCGGCTACCTCTGGGGAGTGGTCGTAATCGTCAACGGCCTGCTCATCATCGACCAGGTGCCGTGGTTCGCCGCAACGGCCATCACACTGGCGGTCCTCGTGATCTACGGCCTGGCGACATCGCCACGGTCGGCGGTTTGACCGGCATTGCACTCGGATCCGCTAGTCGCTGATCCGGCGGCGCGAGGATCGAGAAACTGCCTTCCGATGAACGAGGGCGGGTCCTCGACGGCCGCGTCAAGTCGGGCTAGTTCCAGAAGTCGAAGACGTCCTTGCCGCCTACGACCGCACGCTGGACCTCGTTCACTCGGGCGGCCGAAAGACCAGCCCGGAGGCTGAGCCCTAGGATCGAGAGGCTTGCACAAGGGACACCTGTCACCGGAGACGCGTCTGCAGCTCGCGCCTGGGGTGCGAACGCGATCGACGCCGCGGGCCACGTCCTGCTCGATGCGCCGGACGGGACGGTCGTCGACCTCGGGCCCCGGGGATACGCGACCCTGTCGCTGTTCGCGCGGCCGCTCGCTCTCGGCGAGGCGATCGAGCGACTCGAGCGCGAGGTACCCGCCACCGGCTTCGCGCCGACGATGAACGTCGTCAACATGCTGATCGAGGAGGGTGCCCTCGGTGCGTTGCGGGGTCGGCGGGGGGGGGTTTCGAGCGGGTGGGCCGACCCCGGTGGAGCACGCGCGGACCTTCACGACGACCGCCGGACCGGCGACTACCTCGCCGCGATTCGCCAAGCGGTGCGGCCGGGCGACGTCGTGGCTCGACATCGGCACGGGGAGCGGCGTGCTCGCGATCGCGGCGACGCGGGCCGGGGCGCGGCGCGTCTACGCGGTCGAGGCCAGCGACATCGCCGAGGTCGCCGAGCGCGTATTCGCCGCCAACGGGTGACCGACGCGTGTCACCCTCGTTCCCCGGCTGGTCGCGCCAGATCGAACTGCCCGAGCCGGCCGACTTGCTGGTCGCGGAGCTCATCGGCAACGAGCCGCTCGAGGAGGAGATCCTCGAGACGACGCTCGATGCGCGTCGCCGCCTGCTGAAGCCCGGCGCGCGACTGATCCCGCACACGCTGACGCTGCTGGCGCGGCCGCTTCTCGCATCCCGGAAGGGGAGGCGAGGCAGCGCGGCGATCGGACGCGCGGCGGTCGAGCGCTGGCGGCGGCTGTACGGCATGGAGTTTCAGCCGCTGGTCGACGCGGCCGAGCCCGGGACCCGTGAACATGCCCGACCGAGGCAGAGGCGTGGCCAACTGGCCGCCCGTGGGGTCTGCGGTCACGCTCGCGGCGGCTCGACCTGACGGCGGTTCGAGGAGGCTTCGGTGGAGGTCTGCTGCCGACCTCGTCGTCGACAAGCCGGGATGTGGAGTGAACGCTGTAGCGGTCACGTTCCGCGTCGGGCCTCTACGGGGGCGATCGAGCACACGCTCGATCCCTGGACGTGGCCGACCTCGGGCTGGGCAACTTCGGTGTGGGTGCTTCCCGACCCCCTGGACGTGAGGCCCGGAGCTGGCACTGCGGGCCCGCTACAGCACGCCGGGCAGGTGGGAGTACTTGACTCGCTTACCTGCGAGCTCGGTCAGGGTGATATCCGGTGATCGCAGGATCCAGGATACGATCGCCGTACGGTGGCGCTGTGAAGGTCACACGGGATCAAAGCCGGTGCGTTACGAGGAATGGAGGTCCCCGATGGGAATGGCTCGACGACGAACGCGCCGCCGGACGATGGTGGTCGCTGGCGGGGCGGCCTAGGCCGCCGGCCGGGCGGCAGGGGGGCGAGCGGGCCAGGACGACTACGGGTACGAGGATCAGCCCCCGCCGGCGCCGCCGCCTCCGGCGCCCACCAACGCTGAAGGACGACCAGGCCGCCCAGATCCAGCGTCTGGCCGACCTGAATGCGTCCGGCGCCCTGACCGACGAGGAATTCGCGGCCGCAAAGGCCAAGGTCCTCGGCATCTTAGGAAATCGCAACGCTGCAGAACCCGAGAGGAGTGGTTGATGGCTCAGAGTGGTCGTGGCCGGCGTGCTGGAGCGCGCCCTCGAGGCGCGGGCTTCACCGGCGAGGTCGACGCCTTGTCGGAGCTGTTCACGGACGACGTCATCGGGCTGGTCGCCGAACATGCTGGTCAGCTCGCTCGAGGAGCTGGCGGAGGGCGTGGCGGAACGGGACGAGAGCATTTCGAAGTGGTCCCTGCAGATCGACGTGGCTCGACGTCGTCGGCAACAAGGGCTATGGTGGAGTACCGCGTGAACGCGGTCTTCTCGGGCCCATTCGCGGTCGACGACGAGACCGTGGATCGAGCCGAACGGCCGCGAGCTCCTGCTCGGGGGCGGTCATCGTGGCGGAGTTGGACGGGGACGAGGTCTCGGCGTTCCGGAACTATTTCGACAACGCAGCGCTGCTGGAGCAGATGCTCGTCGCCTAGCCGGCGCAGAGTCAGCCGGTGCACGGGCGCGTTCCGACTCGTCATCGAGGACTCGCCGGACCCGGTCGAGCTCGGGGCTGCTCGAGGAGCGCGTCGCCCAGGCCGCGATCGCCGCCGCCGGCCTGGGCGACGACGAGGAGTTCGGGATCTTCGTCCGGGACGACGACGGCCGAGTCGTCGCCGGCATCTCAGGGATCGTGTGGGGCGGGTGCTGTGAGTTGGAGGCGATGTGGGTGGACGAGCCTCTCCGCGGCCGCGGGCTGGCACGGGCGCTCATGGCCGGCGCGGAAGCCGAAGCCCGGCGCCGTGGCTGCGCGCTCGTCCAGTTCCGCGCCTACGACCTGCTCGCGCCCGGCCTCTACGAGCGGCTCGGCTACGAGACCGTCGGCGTGATCGAGGGCTGTCCGGCCGGGAGCGCCGCCCGCTGGTACCGAAAGGACCTGTGACAAGAGCTGGTCCAGTCCCGCGATCGCCTGCGTGCCTCGGTGGATCTCATCACAGCGAGATGGCTCGCACACCGGCCTGTCCGTCGTTCCCGTTCGGGGGACTCTGTTTTCGAAGCTCCTCGTGAAGTGAGCTGTTGAGGATGGGCGCGGTCACGACGAGCCTCCCGGCCAAGTACATGAAGAAGAGGAATGTCGCGATGACTCCGAGGTTCCCGTAGTACGACGTCGACTTCTCGAGCTTCGGGACGAGGAAGTCGACAACGAGGCCGTGGACACGACCTACGCCCTTGCCGCGGTCGTCCTGCTGGTCGCGCTCGTCGCTTCGCCCATCGCGCGCGGCTGGCTGACGGCGCTCGTACTGATCGCCCTCGCGGTCGGCGGGATCGAGGTCGTCCGAAATATCGTCCTAAGGGAACCAAAGCAGCCCGGCTGAGTGTCATCCAGCTTCTTAACGGGTGCGCCAACGCGCGCAGATCTGGCTTGATACTGGGTTTGAGCCGTCACGGGTCCATCGAAAGGCGTCGTACCGCGTCGAAGGGGTGTTGAGGGTTGCCTGTCGATGCTCGCGCAGACGGCCTGTCCGCGATTGTCCCTGGCTCCGCCGTCCTCAACTCAGAAGCGCGACCCTCCGCGCGTTGGTCGAGGTGCGATAAGGCGGACGCTACAGAGTGTGTTAGCGCTCGTCCTAGGCCCGGGATTCGCCCTGTTCACGCTCGTCTTCCACTCGAGCGTCGTCGGCGCTTCCACGATCGTGCTGGGCCTGCTCCGTCTCGTGTGCGGAGGCCGTGCTCGCCTTACGGGCCCTCCGTGGTTTGGTGCCAGTTGATGCCCTGCGACCTGTCTTTTTCGGTTGCTCGAGCGAGTCGAGGCGCCTCTCGATCGCGCCCACACGGTCGTCCAGCGGATCGATCGCCCGCACCTTCGTTGCGACCTGGTGGAGCTGCTCGCCCACAACGTCCATCGTCCCAACGACGATGCGACGTGGAAGGTCGACGAGCCGACGGAGGGCGTTCTCGCCCGCGTCAGCGAGTCGCGAGATGGCGTCCTCGTCTTGGGTCCTCCTCGTCCCTGCCATGGCTGAGACGATAGCGCGTTCGGTCGGGAGCGTTCTCGGCAGCCTCTCGACGTCGAACCTGGAGACGAGGTGATGGCGCGCGACCCACGTGATCGGGTGCCGAGAGGCGTGTTCGCCTTGGTTTTGCGGCCTGGCACAGTGTCCGCGTGGGCACGAAGGACCTAGGCCCGCGGTGAGAACGTCCCGCCGCGAGGTGGAGCTGGGCACGGCCGGCGGATTGCGCGTGACGGATATCACCGAGGAGGTTGCGGTTCGCCCGTGAGGACAAGGAGAGTGGTGTCGGCAACCGCCGCGCTGCATGTCGATGCTGCTCGGGCCGGCGGGCGAGTCGATCCTCGTTCGCGACGGCGACGGGGTGTAGCGCAGGGGCGCAGCGAGAGCGTGTACCTCATCCTCATCGGATGATGCGCCGGTGTGTTCCTGATGTCATGGTCGAGATGGGAATCGGACCGATCTGCCTATCGAGGGAGGAACTATGTGGTGGGGAATCGGCATCGGCGGCGCCATCTTGTACCTGATCGTGGCGTTCACACTCGGCCTGATGACACTCAGAAATGGGCACGGGTGGATGTTCTTCTTCGGGATCTTCTTCCCGGTGCTCTGGATCTTCGGCGCCTTCATGAGGCCGTCGACACCTCAGGTCGTCTAGGGCCAAGACGGTGGCAAACATTGAGATTTCTGGGGGTGAGCGTGTGAGCGAGCGCGAGATCGACGAACTGGGGCCGATCGACTACGTCATTGTCGAGTTCCCGAGGGGCGCAAGCAACTTCACGGGCGAGATGGCTAAAGAGCTGCTCGCGTTGGTCGACGCCGGAACGATCCGCGTGGTCGACATCCTGATCTTGACTAAGGACGAGGACGGTACGGTTGAGGCGACGGAGCTGTCCGATGTTCCCGAGCTAGGTGAGCTGCAAGCGCTCGAGGCCGAGTTGGCAGAGCTGTTGGCCGCGGAAGACGTCGAGCACCTCGCCGCCGCCATGGAGCCGGGAAGTACCGCCGGAGTGCTCATCTGGGAGAACTTGTGGGCTGCGCCATTCGCATCGGCGGCGCGGCGTTCGGGTGGCCAACTGATCGCCACCGGACGGATTCCTATCCAGGCGATCATCGCCTCCATCGAGGCCGATCAAGCAGTCGCGACGGAAGGAGACTGAAATGCCGCTCAGACCAGCACGTGCAGGAAGAGCCGGTGTCATCGGCGCGCCAGTAGCGAAAACCGCGGTCGTGGCCAAGGCCGTCACACCCGGTCCGGCGCCGGTTGCGAAAACCGCCGTGGTCGCCGCGGCCGTCACACCCGGGAGGGCGGGTCGCAGGCGAATCTAAGCCCGGTAGCCGCTGGCCGCCCGGTTCCCTCGGCGTGGCTCGCGCTTGAGACGGAACGACTTAGCTCGGGCGGACCAGCTTTCTCCGTAGGCATCGACGTCTAGTACGACTTCGATTAGGTCGCTATCTGCGGCCACGATCGCTCCCAATTCCCGCCGGAGAGTGCATGTTTGGCGACAGGTCGAGGGCCACCATCGCCAAGAACGTCGACGACCTAGGGTCGCGGTTCATCCGGGTGATTCGAGCACGCTGGCTTGAAGCGCGCCGGACGAGCCGCGACGATGCCATGGTGCACGCGTAGCGACCGTGCGCCGATTCAGCAACCGAGCGAAGAGGTGGAGTGATGAGCGAGTCGACAAGACATCCTGCGCGAGGTAGTCGAAGACGTTGCGTGTGTCACCTGAGAACTCATGGACGAAGCGCCGTGGGTCTGCCTGGTCCTTGAGGACGATCGCGGCCAGACCTAGTCCCGCGAGCCAGCCCTCGGTCCGCTCCGTGAGCCTCCGCACCTCACGGGTCATGAGCCGAACGTCGGCCTCTCGAAAGAGCGCATCGGCCTCGATGGACGAGACGCTGAGATCCCGTGCTCGGAGCTCCGTCAGGTCGCCGTGGGCCCGGAGCCGGGCGATCGGCAAGCGGGGGTCATTGCGGCTCGAGATGACGACCTGGACTGCGCTAGGGGCGCGATCCACGAACACGCCGACCGTCTCGTCGCAGGCGCGGCTCGCCACGGTGTGCCAGTCCTCGAGCATGAGGACGACCGGTCGGCAGTCCACGAGCTCTTCCACGAGGAGTGGAAGCCCTGTCTCGGCGATTGCTCTCGGCCCTGCGGCGAACGCCATGAGTGAGCGCTCGCCGGCGCGGCCGTGGACTTCCTGAAGGGCCGTGATCACATGGGCCCACAGCCTCGCAGCGTCGGAGTCCATCGTGTCGAGCGAGACCTACGCGAAAGCAGTGCGATCGGCGTCCTCCGCCGCCCACTGGGCAAGGAGCGGTGGTCTTCCCATAACCAGCGGGAGCGCAGACCAGCGTGAGCGTTCGCTCCCTGCCGCTCCGCAGCGCCTCAACCAGATCTGGGCGCTGGAGCAGACCGTCCTTGACGTGTGGGGGGCGGAGCTTGGTCGGGACGACGTACGGCGCTCGCGGCACGTTCGGGTCCGAGAAGGTCGTCCTGCTCGCCACGCTTGAACTCTTACTCAATCCCGCGATCGCGCAATCCGAAGTTCACCCGGATGAACCGCGTGGCTAGGTGGTGACGCCGCGCAGAGCCGTTGCCATGCTGGACCTCCGCATGGGCACTCGGCCTGAGCGACCAGGATCGACGACGTACGAGGTGCTCGTACGCGGAGACCCGAGCGACGATCTCATCGCGGACCTAGGCGGGCGCCGCTTCGAGCCGCGCCCCGGCAAGACCGTGATCCTCGTTGACGTCATCGACCAATCGCACCTGCACGGCGTGTTGGCGTGGCTTCAGGACCACAACATCGAAATCGAGCGGGTCAATCCGGTTTGAGCGACGGGCGGTGCTTGATGGCCCTGTTCGGCAGGCGGGATAAGGCCGGTTGGAGGCGGTATCGCATCTCCGATCTGATGCCTAGAGCCTCGCTAGTCGGCGACGATCACATCGCAGCCAGCATCGCGCTTGACCTGGGTGGCGACGTCCGGGCCCAGTACCCGAGCGAGCAGGCCGTGGTGGTGCGAGCCGATGACGATCAACTCGGCTCCCCGATCCCGGGCAGCGCCGACGATCGCATCGGCCGGCTCACCGGCGGCCCACACGTACTCTGCCGTGAGGCCCGCGGCGTCGACACGATCGCGTGCCTCGGCCAGAACCGGCTCCAGCTCGGCCGGCTCGACCAGCGGGATCATTCGGGCCGGAGTGTCGTCCAGCGTTCCGAAGTTCTGTGGTCCCTCCGGATTCAGCGGCATCTCGGCAACCGCCACGACGAGGAGCTGCGCTCGCGCCGTGCGCGCCTCTTCAATTGCACGGTCGAGGGCGCGGCCCGCTGGCGCGGCACCGTCGTATCCGACGACGATGGTCGAGGTCACGAGGCGACGCTAGCACGGGTCGAATGAGGGCGAATCACCCCCTCTGGACGATGCGATCGTGTTTCCACGGACGAAGGATCGGGCGGTGATGGTGGTCGCGTCAACGGCGGTCGACCTTGCCCGCGTGCAGTTCGCAACCACCTCGATCTACCACTTCCTCTTCGTGCCCCTCACGCTTGGGCTAGGGCCGCTCGTGGCGACCATGCAGACGATCTGGCACCGCACCGGGAACGAGGCGTGGCTCAGGCTGACGCGCTTCTTCGGGACGCTGCTTCTGATCAACTTCGCGATCGGCGTCGCGACCGGCCTCGTGCAGGAGTTCCAGTTCGGGATGAACTGGTCGGACTACTCGAAGTTCGTGGGCAACATCTTCGGGGCGCCGCTCGCGATCGAGGGCTTGGCCGCGTTCATGCTCGAGGCGACGTTCCTCGGGCTCTGGATCTTCGGCTGGAACCGCCTCTCGCCCCGGCTGCACCTGGCGACGCTCTGGATCGCTGTGCTTGGCTCATGGCTGTCGGGGTTCTTCATCCTGGTCGCGAACTCATGGATGCAACACCCGGTCGGCTACAAGCTCGTGAACGGGGAGGCGCAGCTCACCAGCGTTTGGGCGCTTCTTTCCAACGGGTTCGCGCTCCGCGCGTACGTGCACACGATGCTCGCCGGCCTGATCTTCGGGTCGATCGTCATGCTGGGGATCTGCTGCTGGCACTTCCTGCGCCGCAAGAACATCGACCTCTTCCTTAAGGCGGCGAAGCTGGCGCTGATCGTGGCGGTGCCGGTCACGCTCCTCCAGCTCGTCGTCGGCAACCGCTTCGGCGCGGCCGTGACGAGCGCACAGAGCATGAAGATCGCCGCCTCCGAGGCACAGTGGAACACCTGCCAGCCATGCGGTTTTTCGCTCATCCAGTTCGGCGGGTTCACCACGCAAGATCAAACCCCCAGCTTCTCGATCACGGTCCCGCGAGTCCTCTCGTACATGGCCACCGGCTCGTTCAACGGTGAAGTACAAGGCCTCAATCCGCTCCAGGCGCAGGAGCAGAGCCAGTACGGCTCCGGCAACTACATGCCGAACGTGCGCGTGATCTACTGGTCGATGCGGGCGATGGCCTACATGGGGGTGCTGATGTTCCTCGTGGCCGCCGTCGGCGCGTGGCTCTACTGGAAGCAGAAGCTCGAGCGGGCGCGTTGGTTCCACTGGACGGGGATCGTCGCGATCGCGTTTCCGTACATCGCCGCGACCGCCGGCTGGATCCTGACCGAGATGGGCCGCCAGCCCTGGATCGTGCAGGGTCTGCTCAAGACGGCCGATGCGCACTCGCCGGCGGTCTCCTCGGCGATGGTCGCGTTCAGTCTCACCGTGTTCGTCTGCCTTTACCTGCTCCTCCTCGTGCTCGACATCTGGCTGATGCGCCGCTACGCGAAGCTCGACCCCCCCGAGCTCGACCGCGACGAGACCGGAGAGACCCCGATGCCTGCGATCGGATACTGAGATGGACCTGCAAGAGCTCTGGTTCTGCCTGATCGCCTTCTTCTTCGCCGCCTACTTCGTGCTCGAGGGCTTCGACTTCGGCGTCGGGCTGCTGCTGCCGTTCCTCCCGCGCAACGCGGAGGAGCGCAGCACGATGTTCCGCACGATCGGCCCCGTGTGGGACGGCAATGAGGTGTGGCTCGTGGTCGCCGGCGCCGCGATGTTCGCGGCCTTCCCGACCTGGTACGCAACGATGTTCTCCGGCTTCTACATCGCCCTACTGCTGCTGCTGGTGCTCCTGATCGTCCGCGTGCTCTCGTTCGAGTGGCGCGAGCGGGACGAGCACTCGCGCTGGCTCGGCCTCTGGGCCTGGGCGAACACGATCGGCAGCCTCGGCGCCGCCCTGATCTGGGGTGTCGCGTTCTCGAACCTGCTGTACGGCGTGCCGATCAATTCCAGCGGCGACTTCGACGGCAGCTTCTGGGATCTCTTCAACCCGTACACGCTGCTCGGCGGGGTCGCGGTCGTGCTGCTGTTCGCGTTCCACGGCGCGACCTACCTCACGCTCCGCACGACCGGCGAGCTGTGCCGGCGCGCCGCGGTGGCCGCAGGCCGGCTCTCGATCGCGACGGCCGTCGTCGGCGCGGGGTTCCTGATCTGGACCGTCGCGGTCGCGGTCGACCGGAACGACAAGGACGTCTTCCCGCCGCTGCTGCCCGCGCTGCTCGCGATCGCCGCACTGCTCGGCGCCGCCGTCTGCGTCCGGGTCGCCCGCAGCGGCTGGGCGTTCGCGCTCACTGCCGCCGGCGCGTTCCTCACCGTGGCCACGATCTTCACGAGCCTCTACCCGAGCGTCATGGTCGCTAGCAACGACTTCGCCAACAGCCTCACCGTCGACAACGCCTCCTCGGCGCACTACACGCTCAAGGTGATGAGCGTCGTGGCGCTGATCATCATCCCCCTCATCCTGCTCTACCAGGGCTGGACGTACTACGTCTTCCGCGCCAGGGTTACCGGCGAGGAGGTGCGGCCGCCCGCCGACGTCATCGCGAAGCAGACGGGCACGCCCGCAGGCTGAGCTTCCATGAGCGTCCACAGCCGAGCCGAGGATCGGTCACGTGCGCCCACCCGTCCGAGTGCCACCGCGGCGCGTTGGGCGACCGTTTCGGACAGAAGATGATGCTGATGCTGGGGACGGCGCTGGCGATTCCCTTCTCGCTGCTGGCCGCACTCGCATGGAGCGACACTGTGCTGTTCCTGGCGGTCGAGCTGGTCGCGCGGCAGACCGGCGCCTAGAGAACCGTGCCGCTGATCGACCCGCGCCTCGCCCGCCGTACGAGGGCCGTGCGGGCGATGCTGGCCGCGGATGCCACTCTCGGCCTCGGCGCCGCGCTACTCGTCCTCGCCCAGGCCGTCTTGATCGCGACCGTTGCCGCCCGCAGCTTCGAGGGAGCGACCCTCGACGAGGTGACCGTGCCGCTCGTCCTCCTCGTCGCCGTCGTCGCAGCCCGTGCAGCCACGGCCTGGGGATTCGAGGCGGTTGGCACGCGAGCCGCGACCGACGTACTGTCGCGTCTCAGGCTCGAGCTGGTCGAGCGACGGCTTCGCGACCAGCCCGCCGCGCTCGACGGCGCCGCGAGTGCCGAGGTCGCGACGACCGCGGTTGCCGGTGCGGCTGCCCTGGAGGCGACCTTCGCGCGCTACCTGCCGCAGGTCGTCCTTGCCGTGATCGTTCCAGTGGCCGTGCTCGCGCTCGTTGCGGCAATCGACCTCGTCTCGGCGGGAGTCATGCTGCTCACGCTTCCGCTGGTTCCCTTGTTCATGTGGCTCATCGGCCGTTTTACGGAGCGGCGGACACGCGAGCGCTGGCAAGCGTTGACGCTTCTGGCGACGCACTTCCTCGACGTCGTCCGCGGGCTGCCCACATTGCGAGCGTTCAACCGCGGTCGGGCACAGGTCGAGCGAATCGCCGATGTGAGCGATCGCTACCGCCGGACGACGATGGGCACGTTGCGCATCGCGTTTCTCTCCGGTGCGGTGCTCGAGCTCGCGGCGACGCTGGGAATTGCTCTGGTTGCTGTGACCGTAGGCGTCCGGCTCGTCGAGGGAAACCTCGCGCTCGAGCCGGGCTTGACGGTGCTCATCCTCGCGCCTGAGCTCTACCTCCCCCTTCGGAACCTGGCCGCCCAATTCCACACAAGCGCCGACGGCCGGGCGGCGGCGGAAGGCTCCTCGATCTGATCGACGCGCCGCCGGCTACGAGGTCGGGGATCGGTGCGCCGCCGAGCCCGCGTGACCTGCCCCTGCGGCTGGAAGGCGTCTCGTTCTCCTATCCCGCAAGGCCGTGCGGCGTGCTTCACGAGATCGATCTCGAGCTCTCTCCCCCGTGAGGTGGTCGCGCTCGTCGGTCCGAGCGGAGCCGGCAAGAGCACTATCGCCGCGCTGCTGCTCCGGCTCGTCGAACCGACGCACGGCCGGGTGACTGTCGGATCGGTCGACCTGGCGAGTTGCGACTCGGGCGCGTGGCGGGCGCAGGTGGCCTGGGTCCCCCAGCGGCCGACACTCTTCCGCGGCACGCTGGCCGACAACATCCGTCTTGGCGATCCGGAAGCAGCGGACGGCCGCGTTCGGGCCGCTGCAGCTCTTGCCGGCGCGGATGCCTTCATCCGCGAGCTCCGCGCGGTTACGAGACGCTCGTCGGTGACGGCGGAAGGCCGCTCTCAGCGGGCGAGCTCCAGCGCATCGCTCTCGCGCGCGCGTTTCTCCGGGAGGCCCCCTTCGTGATCCTCGATGAGCCCACGGCAAACCTCGATTTCGAGAGCGCTGAGCTCGTCGCCAACGCGTTGGACCTGCTGGCCAGACGGACGTACCGTCCTCCTGGCAGTCCATCGTCCCGAGCTCGCTGTCCAGGCCGATCGAATCGTGCGGCTCGAGTCGGGGCGGATCGTCGAGAGAGCGGCTGAGGCGGCGTGATACAGACGCTGCGCCGCCTCGGGCCACTCGCTCGGCCGCCCTCGGGCCCGATGGTGCTCTCGGTGCTCCTGGGCAGCCTTGCCGTCGGTTTCGGCGTCGCGCTCATGACGACGGCCGGGTATCTCATCTCGCGCGCAGCCGAGCAGCCGCCGATCCTGGCGTTGACCGTGACCATCGTTGCCGTCCGTTTCTTCGGGATCGCAAGGCCGCTCGCGAGGTATCTCGAACGCCTGGTGTCACACGACGCCGCGCTTCGCGCGCTCGCGCGCATCCGGTCACGGTTCTATGAGCGCATCGAGCCGCTTGCTCCGGCGCAGCTGGAGGAGTACCGCTCCGGGGAGCTGCTCGGACGGATGGTCGGCGACGTCGATGCGCTCCAGAGCTTCTACGTCCGCGGCCTTGGACCGCCGCTCGTTGCGCTGATCGTCGGGGCTACCTGCGTCGGCGTCGCCGCCGCCGTTCTACCCGGCGCGGCCGCGATTCTCGCCGTCGGGCTTCTCCTCGGCGGCGTCCTCGTCCCACTCATCGCCGCGCTGCTCAATCGCGCCGTTGGCCGCCGTCAGGCAAGCGCATGGGCCGAGCTGACCGCAGATCTGGTCGAGCTGTTTCGCGGCGCGCCGGAGCTCGTGGCCTACGGACGAGAAGAGGAGACGCTGGAACGAATACGCCGGGCGAATCGCGAGCTCGTGCGACTGGATCGCCGCAACGCCCTTGCCGCGGGAGTGGCGGAGGCACTCTCGATCCTGGTCGCCGGCCTGACCGTGGTCGGTGTCCTCGCCGTTGCGGTGGCGGCCCACGACACCGGCACTCTCGACCGCGTCCTCGTGGCGACGCTCACACTCCCTCGTGCTCGCATCATTCGATGCGGTCGCCCCGCTGCCGGGTGCGGCGCGCGAGCTCGCGGTGACCCTCGTGTCCGGACGGCGGATCCTGGAGCTCACCGAGCGAGAGCCTGCGGTTCGCGATCCCGAGAAACCCGCCGGCGCCGACGGGCCCGGCCGTCGTCGCCCTGGAGGACGTCACCGCGCGCTACGCGTCCGCCGGGCAACCGGCGCTCGGCGGCCTCGATCTCCGGCTGGAGCCGGGGAAGCGGGTAGCGCTGGTCGGTCCCAGCGGCGCGGGGAAGACGACCGTGACGAACTTGCTCATGCGGTTCCTCGATCCCGAGCACGGTCAAGTGACGATCGGCGGCCACGATCTACGCGAGTTCAGTCAGGCTGATGTTCCGAGCCACGTTCGCCGTCGCGGGCCAGGACGCCCACGTCTTCAACTCGACTATCCGCGCGAATCTCGAGCCGGGCAATCCCATCCCGTCCGACGAGAAGCTCTGGCAGGCGCTCCGCCGCGCTCGACTCGGCCTCCTGGGTCTCGGGGCTTCCGGATGGGCTCGACACGTTGGTCGGCGAAGAGGGGGCGCAGCTCTCGGGAGGTCAGCGTCAACGTCGGACGCTGGCGCGGGCGTTCCTCTCCGACGCGCCGGTGCTCCTTCTCGACGAGCCCGACGGCGCACCTCGACCCCGAGAACGCGGAGGCACTCGTCCGAGACGTCCTTACGGCCGCCGACGGCCGTTCCGTGCTGCTGGATCACGCACCGGCCGGAGGGCCTCGAACTCGTCGACGAGATCGTGGCGCTTGCTTGAGGTCATCCGGGCGGGCGGTCCAGCTGCGACAGCAAGACCACTGACACCACCAGCAGCACTCCGCCGACCCCGATCAACCCGTAACGCACGCCTCGGAGCGGGAACTGCGTGCTGATGCCGACGAGGAACAATACGACCGCCAAGACGACCGTCGTGCGGACATAGTCGTCCGCCGTCGAGCCCGCCTCCGACCCGGCCGCGAATGCCTCATCGGCCTGCCTGTCGAGCGCCTTCGCCCTCGCGAGCCCCGGCTGCCGGTACTGGGGCATGTAGGTCGGGCCGGGCGGCGCGTGTGGGGTTGGTCTCCGGGCTTCGTGGCGCGCCACGCGTCGAAGGCGACGCGGAACTGTGGCCGGAAGCGGCGCTCGGCGATCGCCATTGCCTGCTCGTTGCCGGCTGCGTACGCGGAGAACCAGGCGTTGAAGGTCGAGGAGTCGAAGTTCCGTAGCGCCATCGACTCGAGATCCGCCCGGCTGGCTTTCGACCTCGCCGTTGCAGACTCGGCCAGCTGCACCCGCGACTCGGTGCTCCATTTCGCCGCCGCAAATCCCGACCAGGCCGCGACCAAAGCGACGACCGAGAGGAGGACGGCCTCCGCGATTGAGAGCCGTCGGTCACGTTGTTCGTGCTCGGGCATGCTTGGCGTGGGTGTTGATGTCTCTCCCCACGTCAGCCGGCGAGAGTCCTTCGGACACCGCGGGGTACTACGCCCGAGCCGCACGAGCGCCCGGCCGCAACGCCTCGAGCAGGTCTCGCCCCCGAGCGAATGCGTCGACGCGGCCCCAGCGTCCGGGAATGTCGAGCAGCGCAGCAGCCCGATGCTCTCGGGTAGCGCCGGGTCGACGATAGTGATCGCCGGCGGCTCGAGGCCGAGCATCGTGCGCAGCAGAAGCAGCGGTGTCCCGTCGACCAGGCCTGCGGGCTGCACGCCGTCGGGTACTGCACCGGGTACTTGGTCGCACCGCGCTCGTACCGCCGAACGCCCGGGAGCCGCCCGGAAGAATCCGCGGCGTCGAGGATGCCGGCGGCGACCCGGGCGGCCTCCTCCTTGAAGCCGATCGCCGCAGTCCCCACGCGATAAAGGAGTTGTCGAACGGCCAGACCGTGCCGACGTGGTAGCCGATCGGGTTGTACCGCCCCTCGCCCTCGGCGAGCGTGCGCACGCCCCAACCCGAGAAGAGTCGCGGCCCCAGAGGGCCGCGACCGCCTTCGCCTTCGACTTGTCGACGATGCCGCTCCAGAGCAGGTGCCCGTTGTTCGACGCAGCGAGTCGACCTGGTTGCCGTCGGTGTCGAGCGCCAGCGCGAAGTATCGTCCTTGACCCGAAGTCGCGGTTGAAGCGGCGCTTGAGGTCGGCCGCCTGCCGCTCCAGCTCGTCGGCGAAGCGGGGATCCTTCCAGATGTCACGTGCCAGACGCGCGCCTGGCATCTTCGCGTCGTAGGCGTAGCCCTGCAGCTCGGCAGGTCGCCTGCGGGAACCCGGGAGTCGGCCGTCGCGGTACGAGATCGAGTCCCAGGAGTCCTTCCAGCACTGGTTCTCGAGGCCGGTCTCTTCGTTGCGGCGCTCGTACCAGACGTAGCCGTTGCCCATCAGGTCGGCGTACTCGTCGATCCAGTCAGCGCCGCCCGTGCCTCGTTTTCGAGCTCCCGAACGAGCGCCGGTCGCCGGTCCAGCGCTCGTACTCGTCGAGCAGGACGACGTAGAGCGGCGTCGCATCAGCAGAGCCGTAATAGGGCGAGTGCGGCCGCTCCTCGAACGCGGTCATCTCGCCGTAGCGCATCTCGTGGAGGATCCGGCCGGGATCCTCGTCCCGAAAGTCGTCGAGCCGGGTCCCCTGCCACAATCCGAGCACGCGAAGCGTCGTCGCAGCCAGCTCCGGGGCGAAAGGCAGGGCCTGCAGGCTCGTGAGGATGCTGTCGCGCCCGAACAGGGTCATGAACCACGGCAAACCCGCAGCCGGCAAGCTCAGCCCTCCGGCGACCAGGGGGGAGAAGCGCAGCGCGGCGAGGTCGACGAGGCTGCGCCGGTACGTGGCCTTCAGCGAGTCCAGGTCGCACTCGAGATGCGGCGCGTCCTTCAGCCACCGCTCCAGTTTGCGCCATGTTCGGTGCGGCCGGCGTTTGCCCCGGCCGTACTTCGTCCGGAGGTACGGCCGCCGGGCCAGCTGCGGTCACGACCTCTATATCCGTCGTCCACTAACCCTGGGGCTCGATGTCAACTTAAAAAGTCAGACTCCGTTCGTCGACCTCCGCGGGCGCCGAGGCCGAGATCGCCGTCTGGCGCTGAATGTTCCCGTTCGTACCCCAGCACCAGATGCCCGTTCGTCGACGCTGTGTAGTAGCGCCCCTTCTTCTCGAGCGCGTCCTTGACCTCGAACAGGTCGGCGAAGTCGCTGGCGGCGTCGATGCGGACGTCGAGGTCCACTGGCTTCGTCGTCGTGGTTGAGGACGTAAGCTCCTCGTGGAAGCCGTCGCCGACCGCGCGCCTGCGGATCACGGACAGCTTCGAGTCGACGTAAACCGTTCCGTCCCGGTACCAGGAAGAATCGCGGCTCGAAATACTGCAGATCGTCGACCGAGAGCGGGGTGAGCCTGTCGCCGTTAACCGTCAGGATCCACGTCGAGAGGAAGCGGGTGTCGAAGGAGAACAGACCCGTCGGATCGGTGAGGACGCCTCGATGTCGCCGCGTGAGTCGCTGACGACGAACGTGTTGCCGTCGAGAATCTTGACCAGATCGTCGTTCATTTGCTCCTCCTTGTAGGTCCGGGGGAAGAGACGCTGGAAAAGCACGAGCAATTCGCGATCGCCTTCCATTCCCATCGACCCGCGCAGCACAGCCGCCACGGGGTTGACCTCACCGCTGGCGATGCCGTCGAAGACGGTCTTGTCCACACGCACGATGCAGTCGGCCCTCGTATTCTTGTGCGATACGGCGATATCGCCTTTTCTGACCGCGACGTGCCAGCGGGTTGTGCGCTTGCCGTTCGTAACGTCGAAGCGGAACGTGCCCGTCAGTTTCTCCAGCCGGGGCTCTGTGCCCGCGCGCCTCGAGCTCCTCGAAAAAGAGTGTGGTCGGATCGGTCATCGCTCTCCTCCTTCTTCCTGAACCCCGAATCGAACCGGCCGTGAGCTATGCGAACATCACCCGGATCGCATGAATCACGCTGTTCGGATGATGCTTGCTTTCACGTCCGTCTAGATGAAGCTATGTCAGGCCGTTGAGTCAAAAAAGCGCCGACGTCAGCGTCACCGAAGCCGAGGCTTCAGCCGAGAAGCGCTGGCGTCTCCTTCCGTTCAACGACCCTTCGCGGCGACGGCGCATCGTCAAGGTCGCCGCCTGGCTCGTCGGCATCGCGCTCGTCGTCCTGGTTCTCAATCTCCTCGGCGTTGACATCCGCGGCTGGCTCAGAGACGTCTGGGATGCGCTCAAGGCGATCTCGTTCTGGTACCTCGTGGCCGGCTGGGCCGTGCAGACGGTGCAGACGACGCTGACCGCGCTCGCCTGGTACTTCATCCTCCAGGGCCGGCTATCCGCGCGGTGGGGTCTCGTACCTACAGGTGCTCGCCGCCTATGCGGCCGGAGTCGCGCTGAACGGGTTCCTGCCGGCGAACATCGGCACCTTCGTGATGTTGCTGATGTTCGTCGCGATTATCCCGGGCGCCGAACTTCGCCGGAGTGCTCGGCGGCATGTTCGTCCAGAAGATCTTCTTCACCGTCGTCGGGACGCTCGTCTACCTCTATCTCTTCCTCTCGGTCGCCGGGCTCGTTCGAGCTCCAGCTCAACATCCCGCACGATTATCCGGCTCTCACGGTCCTGGCCCTGCTCGGCGGCGCCTTGCTGGTCGTCATCCTCGGCAGAGTCTTCTGGGGGAAGCTACAAGGGCTCTGGGCCAAGGCCAAGCAGGGCGGCGCCATCCTCGCGAGGCCCAGGGACTACTTCCTCAAGGTCTTCCTTCCTTCACTCGGCGCCTGGCTTGCCAAGCTCGCGGTCACCGGAATCTTCCTCGCGGGCTACGGGATTCCCGTGACCTTCCACACGATCATGTCCGTGATCGGCGGCAACTCGCTTGCCAACACCGTCTCCGCGACTCCGGGCGGGGTCGGGATCAACCAGGCAGTGAACGTCGCCGCTTTGGACAGCGTCACCGACCCGACTACCGCGACTGCGTACTCGATCGGTCAGCAGCTCGCGATCACAA